>NZ_JBYZMO010000007.1:0-1383 GCF_058216335.1 Rhodoferax sp. SPJ21 | reverse complement strand
CAGGCTGCTGAAATACCGCCCACCGACATGCACGCCGACCCCGCCGTTGCCGGAATTTTGAGGATTCGGCGCGCAACGAAGGTCAGACTGCTCGCTTCGAAGCCGATTCGGGCCTTCTGAAGGCCACCTTGGGGCCCTTTACCGCTCATCCTGCCTCCTGCGGACGGACTTGTCCCAGCGAGCGCATGCGCACGAGGTTGTAGGCGGCCATGTTCAGCACGAACATCTGGTCGACGCGTTGGAGCCCGCGCACCATCACTTGCCGAATCTGACCGATGGTCTTGGCCCAGCCGAAGCCTTGCTCGATGCGCTTCCTGCACTGCATCGACATGCCGTAGCCATCGGTCTGGGCAATCTCGTCGGGTACTGCCGAGCGTCGCCCGGACTTGTTCTGCGCCACATGAGGCGTAACCTGCATCTTTTGCAGCTCGGCGATGAACTCCGCCGCGTCGTAGCCCTTGTCAGCGCCCAGGGTGATCGCCGCTTCCGGGTGTGCCTGCCGGGTGGCATTGATCATGGCCTTTGCCGCCACCCGCTCTGCGTAGCCATCAGCCTGCGTGACGGTGGCATTGACGATCAAGCCGTTGCGGTTCTCCATGAGCGTATGGCCCATGAAGCGCAGTTCGCTGGCCGTCTTGCCCTTGCGGAACAGCCGGCTGTCCGGGTCCGTCTTGGAGGCGTGGGTGTCGTTGCTGCGCGACTGGCCCCGGAAGTCCTTGCCACTGCCGACCTTGTTGGCGTCATCGCCAGGAGACTCGTTGGTGGCTGCATTGGTGACGGCCGTGTCGGTGGCGTTGCCATCGGCATCGTTGCTGTCATCGTCCTTGCGCACAAAGCTCTTGTGGCCCGCCCAAGCCTGGATCAAGGTGCCGTCCACGCTGAAGTGCTCCTTGGACAGCCAGTTCTTGCGCTCGGCCTGCGCCAGCACTTCGTTGAAGAACGCCACCACCGTGTCGTGCTTGATCAGCCGATCCCGGTTTTTGCTGAACACCGTGGGCACCCACACGCTGTCGTCCATCGACAGCCCGATGAACCAGCGGAACAGCAGGTTGTATTGGACTTGCTCCATCAGCAACCGCTCCGAGCGCACCGAGTACAGCACCTGCAGCACCATCGCACGCAACAGCTTCTGCGGGGCAATGCTGGGGCGCCCGCCTTTGCTCGCGTCCTCGTACATGCCGGCGAACAGAGCCTCGAGCTTCTCCAGCGCTTCGTTGACCATCACGCGGATGAGTCGCAGCGGATGCGATGCGGGCACGAAGTCGTCAAGCTTCTTGACGCTGAACAGGCTCTCGGTGAAGGTGTCGGGACCGCGCATGGTGCAAAGTGGTTCGGCTCGGTGGCGATGCGTTCAGCTCAGCAGCATGCGTGCCAGGCGGGGGG
>NZ_JBYZMO010000006.1:0-55138 GCF_058216335.1 Rhodoferax sp. SPJ21 | reverse complement strand
CCGTTCGTGCTGAGCCTGTCGACGCCTTCCTGGGCCTACCTCAAGGATCACCAGACTCGCCACCACCAACCGTTCGGGCTGAGCTTGTCGAAGCCAACATCAAAGAGGTAGCCAAGTCTCATAATTCCGTTCGGGCTGAGCCTGTCGAAGCCTATTCAGACCCTTCGACAGAGCTCAGGACGGGCCCTTCGACAAGCTCAGGGCGAACGGTGGGGGTTGAGCAGGTGATTGCGGTGGGTAGCCCGATGGCCCAGCGCCGCGCCATCGCCAAGTCCATCACCCTGCTCGAATCCACCCGCGCCGACCACCGCGCACAGGCGGATGAGTTGCTGACCGCGCTGCTGCCGCACACCGGTAAATCCTTCCGCCTCGGCATTAGCGGCGTGCCGGGCGTGGGCAAGTCCACCTTCATCGAGGTGCTGGGCCTGTACCTGATAGGCCAGGGCCACCGCGTGGCAGTGCTGACCATCGACCCGTCCAGCACGGTATCTGGTGGCTCCATCCTGGGCGACAAGACGCGCATGGAACAACTGTCGGTGCACGAGCGCGCCTACATCCGCCCCAGCCCCAGCAGCGGCACCCTGGGCGGCGTGGCCGAGAAGACGCGTGAGGCCATGCTGGTCTGCGAGGCCGCGGGTTATGACGTAGTGATTGTGGAAACCGTGGGCGTGGGCCAGTCTGAGACGGCCGTGGCCGGCATGACGGACATGTTCGTGCTGATGCAGCTGCCCAACGCCGGTGACGACCTGCAGGCCATCAAAAAAGGCGTGGTTGAGCTGGCCGACTTGGTGCTGATCAATAAGGCCGACATCGACGCACTGGCAGCCCAGCGCGCCCAGCTGCAAATGACCTCGGCCATGCAGCTGCTGGGCTTGTTTGGCCCGCACGACGACGCCCACTGGCGGCCGCAGGCCCTGCTGCTGAGCGCACTGGGTGGCCAGGGCGTGGAGGCGTTCTGGGCCGCAGCCCTGCAGTTCCAAAAGCTGCAAACCGCCAACGGTAACTGGCAGACCCGGCGCCAGCAGCAGTCGCTGGCCTGGATGTGGGAGCGCATTGACGCGGGGCTGAAGCAGGCCTTTCGCCAGCACCCGCAGGTGCAGGCCCTGTTGCCGCAGCTGCAGGCCGAGGTGGCGGCAGGGCGGCTGCCCGCATCCACTGCAGCACGAAATCTATTGCTGGCGCAGCAAATATCTGCGTAGCTAGCTATCAAAAACGGAGCAACCATTCTTATGCAACACATCCTGGAACAGCTGGAAGCCAAGCGTGAACAAGCCCGCATGGGCGGCGGGCAAAAGCGTATAGACGCGCAACACAGCAAGGGCAAGCTCACAGCCCGCGAGCGGCTGGAGCTGCTGCTGGACGAAGGCACGTTCGAAGAATGGGACATGTTTGTCGAGCACCGCTGCGCCGACTTCGGCATGGCCGACAACAAGATTCCCGGCGACGGCGTGGTCACCGGCTACGGCATGATCAATGGCCGCCTGGTGTTCGTCTTCAGCCAGGACTTCACCGTGTTCGGCGGCGCTTTGAGCGAAGCCCATGCCGAAAAAATCTGCAAGATCATGGACCAGGCCATGAAGGTCGGCGCGCCCGTCATCGGCCTGAACGACTCGGGCGGCGCACGCATCCAGGAGGGCGTGGCTTCGCTCGGCGGCTATGCCGATGTGTTCCTGAAAAACGCCATGGCCAGCGGTGTGGTGCCGCAGATCAGCATGGTGATGGGTCCCTGCGCAGGTGGCGCGGTGTACAGCCCGGCCATGACCGACTTCATCTTCATGGTGAAGGACAGCAGCTATATGTTCGTCACCGGCCCCGAGGTGGTGAAGACCGTGACGCATGAGGAAGTGACAGCCGAGGAGCTGGGCGGCGCCATCACCCACACCACGCAAAGCGGCGTGGCCGACCTGGCGTTTGAGAACGACGTGGAGGCCCTGCTGATGCTGCGCCGCCTGTACAACTACCTGCCGCTGAACAACCGCGAAAAGGCCCCCCTGCGCCCCAGTGGCGACCGCGCCGACCGCATGGACTACAGCCTGGACACCCTGGTGCCAGACAACCCCAACAAGCCCTACGACATGAAGGAGCTGATCACCAAGACGGTGGACGACGGCGACTTCTTCGAGATCCAGCCCGAGTACGCGAAAAACATCCTCATTGGCTTCGCCCGTATGGAGGGCCAGACGGTCGGCATCGTGGCCAACCAGCCCCTGGTGCTGGCCGGTTGCCTGGACATCAAGAGCAGCATCAAGGCCGCGCGCTTCATCCGCTTCTGCGACGCCTTCAACATTCCGGTGATCACCTTCGTGGACGTGCCCGGCTTCATGCCCGGCACCAGCCAGGAGTTCGGCGGCATCATCAAGCACGGCGCCAAGCTGCTGTATGCCTACGCCGAATGCACCGTGCCCAAGGTCACCGTCATCACCCGCAAGGCCTATGGCGGCGCGTATGACGTGATGGCCTCCAAGCACCTGCGCGGCGACGTCAACTTCGCCTGGCCGCACGCCGAGATCGCCGTGATGGGCGCCAAGGGCGCGGTGGAAATCATCTTCCGCGACGACAAGGGCGACCCGGCCAAGCTGGCCGCCAAGGAAGCCGAGTACAAGGCCCGCTTCGCCAACCCCTTTGTGGCCGGCGCACGCGGCTATATCGACGACGTGATCCTGCCGCACGAGACCCGCAAGCGCATCTGTCGCAGCCTAGTCATGCTGGCCAGCAAGAAGATCGAAAACCCGTGGCGCAAGCACGGCAATATTCCGCTGTAAAGCCGGTCAGAAAGCCATGCCCAAAGCCGAGACTGCGGCCCAAGCCCGCGTGCTGACCGACATCCCCAATATCGGCGCCTCGATTGCGCAGGATCTGCGTGGTCTAGGGGTTCAGACACCAGCCGACGTGGCCGCCATGGACCCGCTGCAGGTGTACGAGGCCTTGCGCGGCCCCATGGGTCAGCGCCACGACCCCTGCGTGCTGGACACCTTCATGGCGGCCAAGAAATTCATGCAAGGCGGCCCGCGCCAGCCCTGGTGGGATTTCACCGCCGAACGCAAAGCCTTGCTGAAGAATAAAACTTAGGACTATTCCATGTTCAAAAAAATCCTGATCGCCAACCGCGGCGAAATCGCCTGCCGCGTCATCACCACCGCCCGCAAGATGGGCATCCAAACCGTGGCCGTGTATTCCGACGCCGACAAGGACGCCCGCCACGTGGATCTGGCCGACGAGGCCGTGCACATAGGCGCAGCACCCAGCCGCGAGAGCTATCTGCAGGCCGACAAGATCATCGCCGCCTGCAAGGCTACCGGCGCGCAGGCGGTGCACCCGGGCTATGGCTTCCTGAGCGAGAACGCCGAGTTTGCCAAGCGGGTGGAGGAGGAGGGCATTGTCTTCATCGGCCCCAAGCACCATTCGATAGCGGCCATGGGCGACAAGATTGCTTCCAAAAAGCTAGCGGCTGCCGCAGGTGTGAACTGCATCCCGGGCGTCAATGACGCCATAGAAACGGCCGAGCGCGCGGTGCAAATCGCCCAGGGCATAGGCTACCCGGTGATGATCAAGGCCAGCGCCGGCGGCGGCGGCAAGGGCCTGCGCGTGGCCTATAACGACAAGGAGGCGCTGGAGGGCTTTACCAGCTGCCGCAACGAGGCGCGCAACAGCTTTGGCGACGACCGCGTTTTCATCGAAAAGTTTGTCGAGGAACCCCGCCATATCGAGATCCAGCTGCTGGGCGATGCGCATGGCCATGTGATCTACCTGAACGAGCGCGAATGCTCCATCCAGCGCCGCCACCAGAAGGTGATTGAAGAGGCGCCCAGCCCCTTCATCAGCGACGCCACGCGCAAAGCCATGGGCGAGCAGGCCGTGGCCCTGGCCAAGGCCGTGCAGTACCAGAGCGCGGGCACGGTGGAGTTCGTGGTCGGCAAGGACCAGAGCTTTTACTTTCTGGAGATGAACACCCGCCTGCAGGTGGAGCACCCGGTGACCGAATGCATCACCGGCCTGGACCTGGTAGAGCTGATGATCCGCGTGGCGGCTGGCGAGAAGCTGCCGCTGGCGCAGGCCGACGTGCAGCGCAATGGCTGGGCAATAGAGTGCCGCATCAACGCTGAAGACCCGTTCCGCAACTTCCTGCCTAGCACCGGGCGCCTGGTGCGCTTTCAGCCGCCGAAGGAAACCATGTTCCAGGCGAACACGCAGGATTTGTACGGCGTGCGCGTGGACACCGGCGTGCAGGACGGCGGCGAGATCCCGATGTACTACGACTCCATGATCGCCAAGCTGATCGTGCACGGCACGGACCGGCTGGATGCGATTGCCAAGATGCGCGAGGCGCTGAACGGCTTTGTGATTCGCGGCGTGAGCAGCAATATCCCGTTCCAGGCGGCGCTGCTGGCCCACCCGAAGTTTGTGGCCGGCGACTTCAACACCGGTTTCATCGCCGAGCAATACGCCAGTGGCTTCCGTGCCGAGGACGTGCCGCATGCAGACCCCGACTTTCTGCTGGCCCTGGCCGCCTTTGTGCACCGCCGCTACCGCGACCGCGCCAGCGGCATCCACGGCCAGGTGGTCGGGCACGAGGTGGAGGTGGGCGAGGACTTTACTGTGGTGGCCCTGGGCGCCGGCGGGCATGCGGTGCACACCCAGGTGCGTGTGCAGGACTTTGAAGGAAAAACTGGCTCTAGCGCAGTATCTATAGGCGCAAGCAGCTATAAATTTTGTAGTAATGCTCGCCTGGGATCACCGCGCATCCACGGCACCTGCAACGGCCAGCCCTTCACGGCACAGGTCGAACGCGGCACCTTGCGCAACCCGCTGGCCCTGCGCATCGCGCACGATGGCCGCCAGCTGGATGCCCTGGTGCTGTCGCCGCGCGCCGCAGTTCTGCATGCCCTGATGCCTTACAAGGCGCCGCCGGATATGAGCCGGTTTGTGCTCTCGCCCATGCCGGGTTTGCTGGTGGATGTGGCGGTGCAGCCGGGCCAAAAAGTGCAGGCCGGCGAGCGCGTCGCTGTGATCGAAGCCATGAAGATGGAAAATGTGCTGTTTGCCGCCGCCGATGGCGTGGTGGAAGAGGTCCTGGCAGCTAAGGGAGAATCCCTGTCTGTAGACCAGCCCATTGTCCGATTTGAATAAGCAACACCTATGAATACTGCGACCCTTGAACAGCCGATCACTTTGCACCGTGCGGCTCCGAAACCCGTGGCGAATTCCGAAGAGCGCTGGCCCCTGGCCGAAGTCGAGGCGCTGTTCGAGCTGCCTTTCCTGGAGCTGATGCACCGCGCCCAAACCGTGCACCGCGAGAACTTCCCCGCCGGTGACGTACAGCTGTCGACCCTGCTGTCCATCAAGACCGGTGGCTGCCCGGAAGACTGCGGCTACTGCCCGCAGTCGGTGCACTACGACACCGGGACCCCGGCCACCAAGATGCTGGGCGTGGACGTGGTGGTGGCAGCCGCCAAGGCGGCCCAGGAGGCCGGTGCCACGCGCTTCTGCATGGGAGCTGCCTGGCGCAGCCCGAAGGACCGCGATGTGGACAACGTGGCCGAGCTGGTGAAAGCCGTGAAGGCTCTGGGCATGGAAACCTGCGCCACCCTGGGCATGCTGGAAGACGGCCACGCCGCCCAGCTGCGCGATGCCGGCCTGGACTACTACAACCACAACCTGGACACCTCGCCCGACTTCTACGGCGACATCATCGACACCCGCGTCTACCAGGACCGCCTGGACACGCTGGACCGCGTGCGCGGCGCTGGCGTGAAGGTCTGCAGCGGCGGCATCGTCGGCATGGGCGAGACCCGCGCCCAGCGCGCCGGCCTGGTGGCCCAGCTGGCGAATCTGGAGCCCAGCTACCCCGAATCGGTGCCGGTGAACAACCTGGTGCGCGTGGAGGGCACGCCGCTGGCCGATGCCCCCCCGCTGGACCCGCTGGAGTTTGTGCGCGTGATCGCCGTGGCCCGCATCACCATGCCGACCACCCGCGTGCGTCTTTCTGCCGGCCGCCAGCAGATGGGCGAGGCCGTGCAGGCCATGTGCTTCCTGGCCGGTGCGAATTCGATCTTCTACGGCGACAAGCTGCTGGTTACCGGCAACCCGGATGTGGAAGCCGACCGCCAACTGCTGGCCAAGCTGGGCTTGCCTACGTCGGGCATGCTGGCGGCTTAAACCGATGACCCGTCTCCTTCGACAGGCTCAGGATAGGCTCCTTCGACAGGCTCAGGACAGGCTCCTTCGACAGGCTCAGGACAGGCCATTCAAAGTCCTGGGCATCCAGCAAATCGCCATTGGCGGCCCCGACAAGCAGCGTCTGCGCACGCTGTGGGTGGACTTGCTGGGCCTGGAGGTCACTGGTAACTTCGTCAGCGAGCGCGAGAACGTAGACGAAGATATTTGCGCCCTCGGCAGTGGCCCGTTCAAGGTCGAGGTGGACCTGATGCAGCCTCTGGACGTAGACAAAAAGCCAGCGGTGCACACCACGCCGCTGAACCATGTGGGCCTGTGGGTGGACGACTTGCCGCTGGCCGTGGAGTGGTTGACGGCCCAGGGCGTGCGTTTTGCGCCAGGCGGCATCCGCAAAGGGGCTGCGGGCTTTGACATCTGCTTTGTGCACCCCAAGTCGAACGAGGCGTTCCCGGTGTCGGGCGAGGGCGTGCTGATTGAACTGGTGCAGGCGCCGCCCGAAGTGGTGGGGGCATTCGCGCGCTGGGCGCAGGTGCCGGCCTAAACTTTTCTGCTGGATTCGGCCGCGAATTCCTGGGCCATGCGGTATACCTCGGCCGACGCCATGCCGTCATCGTCGGCGAAATCGATGGCAATTTTCTGGAATTGCGCCTCGATGGCGCCGAAGGCCGTCACGATATCCGGGTCGAAATGGGAGCCACTGCCCCGGTGGATGATGCCGCTGGCCTCGGCATGGCTGAAGCCGGGCTTGTAGACGCGTTTGGAGATCAGTGCGTCGTACACATCTGCCAGCGCCATCAGCCGCGCGGAGATGGGTATGGCGTCGCCCCGCAGGCCCTGCGGGTAGCCCGAACCATCCCATTTCTCCTGGTGGCAGAGGGTGATTTCCTTGGCGTAGCGCAGGAATGCCGTGGCGTAGTCGGCGCCTTCTTCGGCCTTGACCAGCGCTGCGTGGCCCAGCGTGGTGTGGGTCTTCATGATCTCGAACTCGTTGAAGTCCAGCTTGCTTTCCTTGAGCAAAATGCGGTCGGGTATGCCGACTTTGCCGATGTCGTGCAGCGGCGCAGACTTGTACAGCGACTCGATGGCCGCATCGGTCAGTTCGTCGCTGAAGCGCGGGTGGGTCTGCAATTGCTGCGCTAGCGCTTTCACGTATTTCTGGGTGCGCCGCAAATGGTTGCCGGTCTCGTTGTCGCGGGTTTCGGCCAGCAGGGCGATGGCACGCACGGTAATGTCCTGGATGGCGGCAACTTCGCGGGTGCGTTTTTGCACCTCCAGCTCCAGGTAGCGGCTTTGGTTCTGCAGAAAGTCGCGGGCCCGTTTGAGCTCCAGGTGGTTGCGTACCCGGGACATGACGGTGGCGGGGCTGATGGGCTTGGTGATGTAGTCCACGGCCCCCAGGTCGAGGCCAATCTTCTCGTCCTCCGTGGCGCTCATCGCGGTGAGGAAGATGACCGGGATATTCGCGGTTGCTGCTTGTGCCTGCAGTTGGCGGAGGACCTCGTAGCCGTCCATGTCGGGCATCATGATGTCGAGCAGGATCAGGTCGGGTTTGTCATCCGCCTGGGCAATTTTCAGCGCGCGCTCGCCATTCGGCGCCAGTTTGACCCGGTACACGCTGCGCAGCAGGTTGCTCATCAATGACAGATTGTCTGGCGTGTCGTCTACCACCAGTACTGTCAGTCTGTCTGGCGCATCGGATGGATGGCTCATAGGATCTCCTCGTCGTTCGGTACGTGCATGGCTGGCACGTACGCTTTACTGCAGAGCGTGTGAAAGAGCGGGCCGGTCTATGCCGGTTCTGGCGGTGGCGGGCCTGGGCCTGGCTTGGGGGCTGCTGGACATACCCGGTGACCGCGAAGACTTTATTGGATCTTCAGGCCGCTGAGCTGCCAGGCCGAGCGGTTGTAATAGATTTCAGTGCGCAGCTCGGGCTTGGTGTCAAACGGGTAGACGATGAACAGTGGGCCTTTTTCGCGCACCGGCATAGGCTTGTCGTTCATCAAGCGGGCGACGATGGTGTCGAACTTGACGGCATTGTCAAACGGGATGTCGGTCTTGTAGTCGTTCAGTGCCGTAGCCACGATCTTGTTGCCCTTCGCACCCGCAGCGGCTAGTACATCGCGCAGCAAGGGACCGGTGAAGCTGACCGGCGTGGCATACCAGGGGGTTTGCACGGTGAAGGTTTTTTGCGGCAGTTTCTCCAGCATCTTCATGTCGAACTCCGCATTGGCGCCCACATTGGCCTGCGTGATGGTGCCGCTGATGGTCAGGATGACGCGCCCCTCCGGTTTGTCCAGGGCCATCACCGAGAACGTCCAGAAAGCACCCAGGGTGCAGGCCAAGATTCGGATGTTTCGCAGAGAGTTTTGCATGTACAGGCTCCTGGGCACGGCTGATCGATGTGGCATTTTGTAACGCCAATTGACTATAACAAGGCCGACTCCCGCGTTGTAGGCTTTTAGTTGCTATCGGCCCCGGGGCATGCTCCCCTTTGTGGATGGTGCGGTCAGCTGCCGCTGGGCTGGCGCCGGGCACGCGCACGCGCCAGAGCGGCGGCGATGGTGGCCTGCTTGGAGTCTGCAGCCGGGAGCGGGTCAGCTACTGTGGCGGGGGCGGCTACTTGGCTAGATTTTTCAGATGTTTTCTCGGCTTGGCGCATATCCTGATTGCGCCTGCTGCTATGGATTGAATAGCGAGCCTGGGCGTTAAGTGCCTCGGCGGCTGACCAGGCGTCCCAGCCGGTGCGCTCGCCACTGGCGTTCACTAGCTGGATGCAGTCCACAGGGCAGACGGGCAGGCACAGTTCGCAGCCGGTGCAATGCGCCTCGATGACGGTGTGCATGCGTTTGTTGCTGCCCAGAATGGCGTCTGTGGGGCAGGCGGCTAAGCACAACGTACAGCCTATGCACCAGCTTTCATCGACCACGGCGACAGCGCGGCTGGTTTCCACCCCAAAGGTGGGGTTCAGCGGTACGACCACCTGCCCAGTAATGCGTGCCAGCCGCGCAATGCCCTCGGCTCCGCCGGGTGGGCATTGGTTGATGGGGGCTTCCAGAGCGGCTATGGCCTGTGCATAGGATGCACAGTCCGGGTAGCCGCAACGCGTGCACTGGGTCTGGGGAAGCGCAGCGTTGATCTGCTCGGCCTGCAGCATGCGTGCCGAGGGGGGTGAAAGCACTGGCACCTGGACCTTACGCTGAATCAGGCTTTCTGGGCCGCAGGTTTGCGTGCCGTCGCCTTGCGGGCCACAGGTTCGGCGGCTGCCGGCTTCTCCGCCACAGTTGCTACTGGAGCTGGGCTGGCCAGTGCAGCGGGCGTCGCAGGTGTGGTGGTGCTGGGTGTCGAGGCGGCGGCAACCTGGCTGTGCGCCTTGATGAACGCCTTGACCTCGGGGTAGACCATTTCGCGCCAGCGGCGGCCACTGAAGATGCCGTAGTGGCCTGCGCCCTGGACTTCGTAGTGCTGCTGTTGGCTGGTGGGGATACCCGTGCACAGATCGTGGGCAGCACGGGTTTGGCCGGAGCCAGAGATGTCGTCCAATTCGCCTTCCACGGTGAGCAGGGCTGTCTGGCTGATGTCTTGCGGTTTCACCAGTTCGATCTTGCCGTCTATGCCGCGCACGTTCCAGGTGCCGTTGACCAGCTTGAAGTCCTGGAAAACGGTGGAGATGGTTTCCAGGTAGTAATTCGCGTCCATGTCCAGCACGGCGTTGTATTCGTCGTAGAACTTGCGGTGCACCTCGGCGCCCACATCGTCGCCCTTGATCAGGTCCTGGAAGTAGTCGTAATGGCTCTTGGCGTGGTGGTTCGGGTTCATGGCTACGAAGCCGGTGTGCTGCAGGAAACCCGGGTAGACCCTGCGGCCTGCGCCGGGGAAGCTGGACGGCACCTTGTAGATCACATTGCTTTCGAACCACTCGTAGCTCTTGTTCATGGCCAGGTTGTTCACCGCCGTGGGTGACTTGCGGGCGTCGATGGGGCCGCCCATCATGGTCATGGTCAGAGGGGTCAGGTCGCCGCGCGAGGCCATCAGCGACACGGCTGCCAGCACCGGCACGGTGGGCTGGCATACGCTCATGACATGGCAGTTGCCGTAAATACCTTGCAGGTGGCGAATGAACTCCTGCACATAGTTCACGTAGTCGTCCAGGTGAAACTCACCTTCGGACAAGGGCACCAGGCGGGCATTCTTCCAGTCGGTGATGTAGACCTTGTGGTCTTTCAGCATGGTTTTGACAGTGTCGCGCAGCAGCGTAGCGTAGTGGCCCGACAGCGGGGCCACGATCAGCACGGCGGGCTGGCCCTTGAGCTGGGTCAGGGTGTGTATGTCGTCAGTGAAGCGCTTGAAACGGCGCAGTTCGCAGAAGGGCTTGTCGATTTCCACACGCTCGTGGATGGCGATATTGGTGCCATCTACCTCGATGGTTTGCAAGCCGAATGTGGGCTTCTCATAGTCCTTGCCCAGGCGGTAGAGCAGGTCATAGCCGGCAGACACGCGCTGCGACAGGCTGGTTTTCCCGAGGGGGGACATGGGGGTGCTGTAAAGCTTGGAAGCTGCTTGCGCAAAATCTGCAAACGGCTCCATCAACGCGCGCTGGGTTTCGTAGATTTGGTAGAGCATGGTGGTTTCAGCAGGGGGAAAGTATTGTTGCAGTGCAATATAGCAGTTGCTTGTTCTTTTAAGTGGAGAGGAAACACCAATACGCGCGTTCACGGCAGCGTTACGGCGAACACCTACACTTGGGCCTCGCGAATCGGACAGGGGCTCCGAGGGCTTGAATAATATAGTTTTTATGAATAACGAACCGGCTGCGGCGCAGGCATCTTCTTCAACCCGTTCCTTGCGCCCGCGCATGAGCGTGGTGGTGCCCGCCTATAACGAGGCGTCCAACCTGCCTGCCATGCTGACTGGGCTAACGCACGCATTGCGCCAGTTGACAGACGAATGGGAGGTGCTGGTGGTGGACGATGGCAGCCGGGACGCCACGCCCTTGGCCATGTTGCCCTGGGTCAGTGCATCCGGCGTGCGGTATCTGCGCCTGAGCCGCAATTTCGGCAAGGAATGTGCACTTACCGCCGGTATTGAACACGCCCAGGGCGATGTAGTGGTCTGCATGGATGCCGATTTGCAGCACCCGGTAGACATGCTGGGCCCCATGCTGCATGCCTGGCGCGAAGGCGTTGACATGGTGTGTGCTGCACGTTCGTCGCGCGCTGACGAAACCGTGGCCAAGCGCCTCGGGACCTGGTTGTTCTACCGGCTGATCAACACCAATTCTTCGGTGCACATACCTGTGGACGCCGGGGATTTCCGGCTGATGGACCGCCGCGTGGTAGATGCCCTGAAGTCCTTGCCTGAGCGCAACCGCTTCATGAAGGGCCTGTTTGCCTGGGTGGGTTTTCGCACGCAGATACTGCCCTACACGCCGCACGAACGGGCTTCCGGGCAGAGCAGCTTCTCGCTCAAGCGACTGGCCCGGCTGGCATTTACCGGTGTCACCACCTTTACCAATTTTCCGCTGCGCTTATGGAGTGCGTTGGGCTCTTTGATCGCGTTGGGCGCCTTGTTGTTTGGTTGCTGGATCGTGATGGAGCACTATATCGATTCCGAGGCCGTGCCCGGCTGGGCCACCTTGGCGACCAGCATGATGTTTTTCAGCGGCGTGCAGCTGCTGTCCATCGGCATACTGGGCGAATACGTGGGGCGGATTTTTGACGAGGTGAAACACCGGCCCATCTACATCGTGGCGTCTGAGCAAGGGCGCAGCACGTTTACCGATGGTGCGGATGAAGGGCAGGCCGGGTGACGCGTGTTTTGGCCATCTGCGCCGATGATTTTGGTCTGACGCCAGGTATTTCGGAAGGGATTGCGCAGCTGGCCCAGGCCGGCCGCATCAATCTGGTGTCTTGCATGCCCCAGGCGCCGGGTTGGCAAGCTTCTTTGCCATTGCTGGCGGCCATGCCAGCCGCCGTGCAGCGCGGACTGCATTTCAACCTGACGGAGGGCCAACCCCTGAGCCCTGAGCTGCGCCGCCATTGGCCGCGCTTCCTGGCTTTGCCGAAGCTGATTCTGGCTGCGCACCTGCGGCAACTGCCGATGGCTGCGATTGCCCTGGAGTTGCGGGCGCAGTGGCAGGCGTTTGCCGATGCAACTGGCGCTGCTCCGCATTTCGTAGATGGCCACCAGCACGTACACCATTTGCCCGGTGTGAGGCAGGAGCTGCTGGCGCTGGTCACGTCGCTATCGCCCATGCCGGCCGTGCGCGCCACTGGCCGCCTACTAGGGCCGGGCGAAGGGCTGAAACGTTGGCTTATCCAGGCAACCGGTGGCCGTGCGCTGCAAAGCGCGCTGGCCCGCCAGGGCATACGCCACAACCCTTGTTTGACCGGGGCTTACGACTTCATCGATCCCGACTACGCCCGGCGCATGCGGGCCTGGCTGGCAGCCCTGCCCGCACAGGGCGGCTTGCTGTTTTGCCACCCTGGCGTGGAAGGCCCAGCGCACACTGTGGTGGACCCGATTGCTCCGGCAAGGCTGCGCGAATGGGCGTACTTGCGCAGCGAGGCTTTTGCGCAGGATCTGCGCAGCGCGGACGTGGTGTTGGGGACGATTTAAGGGCAGCCGGTTTTTTCCAGCCGCAGCAGCTGCGCGTTGGCACCAGTGAAGACCGGGCTGGCAGTGCCCAACTCTGCCGGCAGACTGTAGTTTTTCTCGGCGACCAACCAGGTTGTGCCGGGGCTGCAGCGTAGCGTGGCCAGGCGATCCGGCGTCCACAGCACTTTTGCGGCCTGGGCCGTGTCGAAGCGGGCGGCGTCGGCAAACTCTTTGCGCCAGTTGTCGTGCTGGGAAATATCCGCATCGCTCCAGGTGCTCAGCACGATGGCGGGTTGGCGCAAATGGGCATAGAACGGCACGTCGTAAAACGCGTCGTTGACGAACACCACATGGTCTTCGGCTTGCTGCACGCGGGCCAGTTCTTGGGCCGCGTCCCGGTGCGAGCCCGGCGCCTTGCAGGCCAGGCCCAGCACCACAGCCACGCACAGTGCTGCGCTGGTGGGTATCAGCCAACGCCAGGCGCGGCCACGCGCAACTGTCACGGCCAGCAGCGCGCACCAAGGTGCCAGCGCAGGCAGGATGTAGCCCACCAGCTTGCTGCTGGGCAGCGAGAAGAATCCGACGATGGCCAGCACCCACCACACCATCAGGCTGGTCAGCCCCTTGAGTGGCTGGGCTTGTGCGTCAGGACTGGGTTGCAACTGGCTGCGCAAGTACAAGCTCCACGGCAGGGTCAGCAGCGGCAACACGGCGATATAGAACCAGAAGGGGTGGACGTTGTTGAACGTGGCCTGGGCGAAGCGGCGGAAATGCTGCTCTATGAAGAAGTAGTCGTAAAACCCCGGGAAGCGTTGCTGCATCCACAGAAACCAGGGTGCAGCCACCAGGCCGAACGCCAGCAAGCCCAGCGGATGCAGCATGCCGATGATCTGCCGCCAACGGCCCTGTGCCAGCAGCCAGGGGCCGAGCACCAGTGCGGGCAGCACGAAGCCGATCAGGCCCTTGGCCAACATCGCCAGTGCGCAGGCCAGCCAGCCAGCGACCAGCCAGGCCAGGTCTATCTTGGGCAGCTCCAGCGCGCGTACAAAGCACAGCACGGCCACCGTCAGCATGCCGGCCACCAGCATGTCCAGATTGGCATATTGGCTGCCTACATAGAAGAATGGGCAGGTGGCCAGTATGCCCAGTGCAATGAGTGCAAACCGCAGGCCGACCCAGCGGCGCAGCGCCAGGAACAGCGATGCGCCCATCAGCCAGGCGCCTACGAAGGCGCCAAAACGCGCGGCAAAGGCGCTGACCCCAAATACCTGAAAAGCTGCCATGTCCAGCCAGTACATCAGCGGCGGCTTGTGGAAGAAGGGCAGGCCGTTCAGCGTGGGCACCAGGCCGTCGCCCAGCAACATCTCGCGCGCCACATTGCCGTAGCGTCCTTCGTCGGGCAGCAGCAGTGGGCGCACGCCCAGAGTCGCCAGCAGCCACAGCGCGAGCAACAGCAGGACCAGGGCTGGGTTGTTCAGCCGGCGGGATAAAGACGTGGTGGAATGTGTATTCACAGAAGCCCGGATGCAATATTGATGGTCAGTGCCACCAGGGTGGTGTTGAAGAAGAAGGCCAGCACGCAGTGCAGCAGGCCGGTACGCCGCATGGCCGAGGTGGTAAAGCTGACGTCGGCGGTCTGTCCTGAGGTGCCGATGATGCAGGCGAAATACAGAAAATCGCCATAGTCCGGCTTGTCCGTGCCGGGGAACGACAGGCCTACGGGCTTGCAGCGCACCTGCGCCGCATAGAAGTCATGGGCATAGTGCAGGGCAAACATCACGTGGGTAAAGGCCCAGGATGTAGCGATGGTCAGGGCAGCCAGGCCGATATGGGTATAGCGCAGCCAGCCTTGCAGGTCTTTCACCACCCCCAGTTGGGCAATGATGGCGCCTAGCGTAGCCAGCGCAGCCAGCACCACCAGGGCCAGTATCGTGCCGCGGCCTTCGTCCTGTTGCAGCGCGCGGCTACGCATCTTGTCGTGGTCGGAATAGAAGATCATGCGTGCTGCCAATGCCAGGTAGATCAGAGCAAAGGTGTTCCAGCCCAGTATCAAGCGGGTAGCGGTTTTAAAGTCCGGCGAATAGGCCAGGACCAGGACGACCAGTATGCCCACCAAAGCCGAGGAAAACAGGCGCGGGCGGCTGCGGATGAGCCGGAGTAGAGAGAAGCGTCGTCGGGGTAGGTTGGAGCTCATAGGGCCATAAACAGGGGCGTCAGCAGCGCCAGATGCGCAGTGGCACGGGCTGGCGTATCCGATCGGATAGGACTTGCGTACGATACCATCACCCCACTTCAACACGGACGGCGGCGGACCAGGATGGACTCCCAACAGCAGCTTTTGGCCGGCGCGAGCGCAGAGCCTCGCACTCTGCGCTTTCGCGCACGTTATGCGCTGCTGGCCCTGGCCAGTGGTGGTGCCGGCCTGGCGCTGGCCCTGCACTACCCAGTGTTGCCTTCTGTGGCGCTCGCACTGTTTGCGTTGGCCTGCGCGGTTTTCTACCGCTGGCCCGATACCTGGCTACTGGCGATACCGGGTTTGCTGCCATTGATTGGCTTTGCACCCTGGACGGGCTGGCTGACCTTTGAAGAGCTGGACATGCTGGTGCTGGCGGCGGCCGCAGGAGGGTACGCCCGGCGCACTCTATACCCATTGACGGCAGAGCACAGGCGGGGCAGCGGCCAGCACGCGTCTGGGGGCGTATGGCTGCTAGTACTGCTGTTCGGCATTTCAATTCTGGTATCCATGGTCCGGGGTTTTGACAACGCCGGTGGCTTTAGTTTTGGCTGGTACCAGGGCTACCACGAGTCCATGAATAGCCTGCGTCTGGCGAAAAGCTTCTTTTTGGCCTTGCTGGTGTTTCCGCTGTGGCGGGCCGCTGTGGTGCGCCGGGGCGAGCAGGCCAGCCGCTGGCTGGCAGCGGGCTTGGCTCTGGGCCTGGCCGCCGCGTCCTGGGCGACGATGTGGGAGCGCTCCGCCTTTGTGGATCTGTTCAATTTTTCTTCCGATTACCGGACTACCGCCCTGTTTTGGGAGATGCATGTGGGCGGCGCGGCTTTGGACGGCTTTCTGGCCCTGACGCTGCCATTCGTGGTGCGTGAACTGCTGGTGGCCCGCTCGCTGCGCCGCTGGAGTGCTTTTGCGCTGTGTCTGGGCATGGGGGCCTATGCCTGCCTAACTACTTTCTCGCGCGGGGTCTACCTGGCTCTGCCCATAGCGGTCGGCGTGACGGGGGCTTTGTATTTGTTGGCCAACCGGCGCAGGGTGGCGCAGGCGGGGGCATCGGTTGCAAAGCCGGCATCTGCGAGGCTGTTGTCGGCGCTTGCCTTGTTGGTCATATTCAGCCTGGGCGTGTGGTGGACCTTTCCGTCCAGCGGCTACCGTGGATTGGCCTGTTTGCTGGGCGCCATGGGCTTGTTGATGCCCTTGGCTAGCCAGCTGCGACGTTTCACGCAGGCGGATTGGATCGTCGGCCTGGTGGCCGGTGGTTTGCTGTGTGCAGCCTGGTGGGGCATTGCATTGGCGCTGGACAAGGGGGCGTACCTGGTCTATGCGGTCAGTGCCTTGTTGACGGCTGGCCTGCTGCTAGCCAGCAGTCGTAGCGCCGCGCCAGCGGGACATAGGCAGCCTACGGGGTTGGCGGCGCAATTGGCGTTTGCCAGCTATCTGGGGCTGTTGATGGGCATGGGTCTGGTGGCTGAGCATTGGGGCTATGGCCGGGGGCTGGAGGCCACATTGCCGGTGTTGCTGGTGCTAGTGTTGCTGGCATTTGCGGCAGGTGCGGCGCCTGTCAGCCTGTGGCCCGATCGCCTGCGCTGGCATGCCACGACGGGGGCCGCCATGCTGTTGGTGGGGGGCATCGTGGGTATCTTTGGTGGCGGTGCCTACATGGGGGACCGTTTCTCAACCAGCAGCAGCGATCTGGATACCCGTTTGGCGCACTGGAGCGAAGGCTGGCAGATGTTGGATGCGCCGCTGGACCCGGTGCTGGGCAAGGGCCTGGGCCGTTATCCGTCCAGCTACTTTTTTGCCCGTTCCTCGATAGAGCACCCTGGCGACTATCGCCTGTCCAGCCAGGCTGGCAACAACTACTTGGTGCTGGCCGGCGGCAAGCAGCAATACATGGGTTGGGGCGAGATACTGCGCGTTTCGCAGCGCATTCTGCCGCCCAAGGGGCCGGTCACAGTCAGCCTGTCGGTACGCGTTACCAAACCGGTGAATGTGCACCTGGAGGTGTGCGAGAAGCACCTGCTGTACAGCGCTGGCTGCCTGCTGGGCGGCGTGTATGTCGAGCCCAAGACCACCGACTGGCAAAGCTTCGAGGTGCCGCTCAAGGGCGGCGAGCTGTCCAGTGGCGCCTGGTTTGCGCCGCGGATTGTGTCGTTCTCGGTTGCTACCGACAGCGTGTTGGGGCTGGTGGACGTAGACAACATCCAGCTCAATAGCGCGGACGGTCGTCAGCTTCTGGACAACGGAGATTTTTCGCAAGACCTGCAGCGCTGGTTCTTTTCCAGCGACCGCAACCACTTGCCCTGGCACATCAAGAACGTGTTTATGAACGAGCTGTTTGACCAGGGCGGTGTGGGCTTGGCGCTGTTTGTTGCCATGGGCCTGGCGGCGCTGTGGCGTGTCACCCTGGGGCGGGCCAAGGACCACCCGCTGGCTCCCGGCATTGCTGGCGGCCTAGTCGGGTTTGTGGTCGTTGGCCTGTTCGATAGCTTGTTGGATGTGCCCCGCCTGGCCTTTGCGTTTTACCTGGTGCTTTTGCTGGGCATGACGCTGCGCCATACCCGTCCGCCCGTGGCGGCCAAGCCCAGTCGTAACGCGGCGCTGTGATGGGTTCGGGTAACGACATGCGAAATGTAATAATTTGTATTTCATATTCGGCATGTTTGTCATTCTGATGCGGAATTTGTGATGCAGCTACTTAACCCCTTCAGGCAAAGATGAGCAGCTTGCGCACACGCATTTTGGGCTTGCTGGCGCTGCTGTTTTGCGTGGTCGGTGTGGCCAGCTTTTGGGTCAGCTCATCGCTGCTGGACCGTAGCCAGGCATCGTTTGAAGGGGGGAGACGTTTGGATTGATCCACCCGAATGCAGGCTGGAATTCCAAAAAAGCCCAATGGAATCAAAAGGTTGGGCCAAATTGGTCGATTGGGTGAGAAACGTTTATTTTGATCCAGCGAGTGACCAAAATTGGGCGCAAAGTGTGGGTTTAATGCCCAGAAAATGCCCGGTGGGTGTTTGAAGTTTGCGGGTTAAATGCCCAAAGACTAGAATTGAGCCAGGTCAGTGGACTGGAAATGCACCAGCCCCAATCCGCCGCAGGGCGACTTGATTATGGAACCTAGCGCACTCCCTGGCCTCCCTCTTCACAGCTTGCCTACCAACAGTTTGTAGGCGTTGTTATCTCCCAGGTTGGCGATTCGGCCACTACCCAAAGACACCACAGAAACCGCCTTACCCAGCTTGGTCTTTTGATTGAGCCTTACGGTGATCTTGGGCACGGTGTTGTTGAAGCTGCCTTGCGGGACCACCACCAAGCTTTCACTTTTAATGTCCCACAGCACAGCCCGGTAGTTGCGAAAGTGCTCTGGCAGTGCGTCAATCCAGTCGTCGGGCCATTGCTGCGCCGATGCAGCTTTGTGATTGCCTTCCAGGTGGGCTGTTTTGTTGTCCATTACGACCACAGCGGTGGACTCCAGAGTGACTGCGGGCAGTTCCTGGGACAGCACACCCAGGGTGGCGCTATCCAAGAAACCCACAATCTGTGCTTCGCCGCTTGGGCGGCCTGCCACTTTAAGCGTGGCTCGAAAGGCCTTAAAACGGTCATTCAACACCGTTTGAAACGCGGGTGAAATGGCTTTGTCCACCATGGGGCCGCGTAATTCCAGCGGCAGGCGGGCCAACTTTTCACCCAGGGCCAGCTCTGGTGTGATCCAGCTCTTGCCTACGTTGTGGTCCCAGCCGGGGTCTATGCCCACGGGCACGCGGTCTTTCAGTTCACCGTCCAAGGTCACCACGTCGCGGGTTTTCATCTTGGCGGGGTCGAACGGGGGCTGCACTTGCAGGTTCTTGTCCGTGATGTCGCGCTGGGCGTAGGCGCGAACGGTACAGCGGCAACCCCAGCCGTTGGGCGGATAGTGCGTATCCCAAAAGGGCGAGTTCACTGGGTAGATCAGGCCAGACCACAGGCGGTGCTGGGGGCGTACATGGGAATCACCCGCCGTGCGGTACTGCAAATAGGGATAGCGGTCTTTGTTGGCCTGGATTTGCTGCCAGCGCCCGGCCATGTGGGCCGTGCGCATGTTGGTGTCGAAAATGACGCGGGTGCGCCAGCCGCGTTTGCCTTTGTAGGTCCAGCCGTGCTGCTGCACGGTGGCATCGAAGTCTTTGCGGAACTGGGTGATGGTGGTGCCATTTTCCAGGCCGCGTGCCAGCGAACCATGGATGTCTGCTAGCACGTCTGCTTGGGTAGCCCCAGCCACGGCGAAGATGGGGCCATGCACTGGCCCGGCCAGATCGTCATATTTCAGCGTGGCTTCGGGCAGCTTGCCCTTCAGATAGGCGATGGCCTCGCTGAACTTCACACCGAACGGTTGCACCTCATTCGCCATAGCCCACGCCCTCCAGCAGCGCCGCCACGGTGATGACCTTCAAAAACAGGTCGTGCGCCAGGCGGTTCTCTACCCGTGCGCCCCTAGAGCTAGTCCAGCCAGGCAGGAATGCCACGCAATCACATGTCACCAGCTGCGCTATGGCCATGGCCATATAGCCATCCCATGAGCCACACGGAGGCACCGGGTTTTCTGCGGGGTTTTCCACGCAGTAGCCTATGGCCCGCAAGCTGGCGGCGGCAACGTTGAATGCGGGGTAATTGAAATCAGGCAGCCCCGTCATCGGCCCGGCAATGTAGACGCGCATCATGCTGCATTCGTGGCTGCACCACGCAAGATTGAATATGTCAGCGACCGGTCCAGCACCTCACGCAAGGCTTCATCGTCCATCGGCCCTACCAGGTCGGCCAGTGCGTCTTTGAACTGGGCCAGTGTCTTGCCGTCTTGCTCAAACTGCACCAGCATGGCGTAGACCGGGGCAATCATGTGGTCTTCGATAGCCTGGTCTGCAGCATCGCTGGCCAGTGCCATGGCTTCGTCTTCCGTCATGCCTGCAGCCTTGGCGAAAGTGAATCCCTGCATGGCTGCAAAGTTCACTTTGGGTGGGGGCGGCTTCGCGGCAGTTGCCGAAGTAGTGGCCTGTGCCACAACTGGCAGCAAAGCATCTGCATCGTCTTCTGCACCAGGTATATCTAACTCATCCAGCATCGCCTTGCGAGAAGGCTTGGCACCCATTTGCGCCGCAATCTGGTAGGTTTCGGCGCGGGTCTTGTTGGCCGTCTCGCGTTTGTAGAACTCCAAAGTGGGCGCCGCAACACCTTCACCAAAATTGAACAGGGTAATCCAGGCAAAAACCTGGTTCATACCGGCAGCAGCGATGTCGCGGTCAGAGTCGTGGACTTCATCCTGGCGCTCTTTGGCGGTATCACTTGCTGCCCGTGCACCTACGTCCAGTTGTTCGCCCACCATAGCCTGGCTGGTCAGGGCCTTGGACATTTCCTTATTGCAGAGGTCGATCAGGCTTTGCTGTGGCAGCTTGCCGCCACTGCTGTTGGGCACCAGCAGTTCAATGCCGTTGCCTTCTTGGGTAACCAGATAGCCCGCTTCGACCATGCTGGCCAGCGCAGTAGCCAACTCGTTTTGCTGGTCTTCAGGTGTACCCGCTGGGTAGCGCCCTACGGGCCAAGGCAAACCATGCCGCTCACAGTATTTGACGAAATAACGCCAACCACCCGTTTTAAAAGTCCACGGCCAGAAACAGCTGGATAAGAGTGCGACCCCATAGGGGTTGTCATTGGTGGGCATGTTGCGACTGACCACAAATTGGTATGGCTCTACTGGTTCACCCTGGAAGTTACCGCGACTGACCAGCAGCACCTTGCCATCCACATCAAACTTAAACCGCCGATTGGGCCGGTCTAGCACCTGCACCGGCAGGTATTTGCCGTCTACCAAGTCCCACACCAGCTCATGCACCTTGTAGCCCGTGAAGATGGAGCTGGTCATTTGCCACATGACCTCCAACCAATCGGCTACGGCGTTTGGCTGCTGCTTGGCTAGCCATTGCTGGCACAACTCCAAGGCTGCAGCGGATGCCGTATCCGAGCCATCGCCTTCTTTTAGCCGGAATTCTTGCGAGCGAAAAGAACCGCGCACCGAGCGAAGTTCACCCAGCACATGCGCATCGGCCATGATGGATTGGTACACCTTGTCTGCCTCGCCCATCTGGCGCAGGATGGGGTCGGGGTTGGGCAATGCGTACAGCGTGCCAAAGAAGCGCTGGGGGTCACTGTCAGCGGTGGCAATAGGCTTACTAAGCCATCCGCCCAGGGTTTTGAGTAGGCCGCGTGCTGGGGTCATTTTCTTGGTCCGGTGATGATTCTTGGGATACCGCCCGCCCGGCTCGTGCACAGCATCCAGAGCATGTGCAGAGCATCGGGGCCGTCGTCATGGTCGGCCTCGGGCCAGTGGCGAAGTTGCTCATTCAGTACCGTGTGCGCCTGGCTAAATAGGATCAGGCCGTTGGCTACGTGCGGGCTCAGCGACTCAATGCGCAGGGCTTTATCGGTGTTGGGCGTGAGGGCCACGGCAGGCACGGCTACGCCTTGCTGTGCGGACCGCTTCACCAGCTCCTGCCGGAAGAACTCCTGAAACTGGATGGATTCCACGCCCCATACGAGACAGCGGTACTCGCGCTGGAATTCGATGATCTTGCTGATCTGGCGGTCCGGCACCATGCGGGCCACTGCGGCCTCTACAACGCTGAGCTTGCCGCTCAACCGGTCAAACCCACCTACAAGGCAGGCGCATGGGTCGCGGCTTTTATTGTTTTTGCCCAGGCTTGGATCGTGTGCACCGTAGTACACCCAGTCACGCTGGGGCTGCACCCAATATTGCATGTGAGTAAAGAACGCTGCATCGTCGTTGCTTGGGTCGTTCTGGTACTCGCAGTCGAAGGCGTGGTGGTCACCGGCCCGCAACTTCATCAACTTGACCAGCGGGCGCACTGTGGGCCAGCTGACTATGGAGCCAGCATCCATCTCGGCGCGGTGCTGCGCGTAGAAGACATCGGCGGCTTCTTCGCCGTCATTGATGAACATTTCCTCCCAGGCCTGCCACAGGTCCATGCGGTCTGGCCAGCGGGTGATAGCGCGGAATTTGATGCGTTTCCACAGCGGGTTTTTATGGAAGCGGTTCGCCACCGAGTCGTAATGCAGGATGGTATTGAGGTAGACGATATCCATCGTCCCCTCGGGTGGACCGAGGGGGACAACGGTCTTCTTGACCCAGGCTTCCACTTTGTCGCGCTGGTCTTTTTGGGTGACGTTCTGGTCGTTTTCAATATCATCCAGCAGCACCAGGTCGGGCCGGTGCGGGCCGTGGCGTAGGCCGCGCATCTTTTTGCCAGAGCCAAAGGCTTGCAGCTTGGCCCCGTTGGCGGTGAGGATCACGCCTGCATTCCACACGCGACCAGCGCCGCAAGCTTCTGGGAAGTCCATCGCCAGGCGTGGATTGCTTTCCAGCTCGACTTTCACGGCTTCCAGCATGGTGGCTGCCTGGTCGAAGCTATCCATCACGATGGGCACGAAGTGCTTGCGACCCGTGACCACACACCACAACGTCAATAGCTGGGTGCCCAGGGTGGATTTGGCTTCACCACGAGGCGCGGAGATGTCCACCCAATTGCCTCGGGGTTCGTCGATCAGCTTGGGTACATTGTCGAAGAACCAACGGTGGAACAGGCTGGGTTCACTTTTGACATAGTGCGGAAAGTACGTGCGGCAGAAAAACTCGTAATCGACCTGGGCGCGGGTGCGGCGTACATCGCGTGCCGCGAAGTCCGTGGCAAAGCCGTCGCACTCGGCCTCGACCAGCTTGCGCTGTTCATCCGCAAATGCCCGCAGCTCTTCCAGGAACTGCTTTTCTTTGAGCTGGCGCTGCTTTGCCATTAGGTGCTAGCCCACTTGCGAAATGGATTGAAGTGGGTGGCCAGCATCACCTTGGGCTCGTCACGCTGCAGCTTCCAGCCAATCTGGATGCGCACATAGCGGGTGCGGGTGTAGTAGAGCTGTGCATGAAACAAAAATGCCCAACGCTGCCACAGCGGACTATCGTCACACTTAGAGACCACCAACTCCATGTTCGTGCTAGCCGTGTCCCATTCGCCGCGCTTTGTCCGGGCCTCCTTGTATTCCTTGGTCTTGCGATAGCCCAGCGCATAGGTGGCCAAGCCATAGGCCGGGTTACGCTGCAGCCAGCACATGCGCGCCACATAGCGCAACCAGGCAGACTGTTCAAAGTCCGCATCAGTGAGCTTTGCGCTCCAGTCGAATGCGTCTTTGTAATAGCCGTCGCGCCACCAGGCATCTAGCGGGTTGTCGTGCGTCTGCAACCAGCGGCACCAGCGCGGCAGAAACTCCCTGGGGGCACCGTCCCAGGGCTCTACCACCACCATCAAAGCCAGCACGGGCGATAACAGCCACACCAGCACATTCGCCGCGATGGATACCAAGGCAAACGCGGCGTAGCGAAATGGCATTAGCACCAAGGAAAACAGGTTTTCAAGCATGGGATTGGCCTCCAAATTCACGTACAAAGTCGGCTCCAGCAGCCTCTGTTACCGCGATAAAGGTTTCGCGGAACTTGGGGTAGTGCTGGGTGATGAACTGGCTGAGAAACTTCACCACGTCCATCGCTGTGGCCAAGCGGTTGGCGTTGGGCATGGCGGTGCTGGCTGCCTTGATGGACTTGCCGTAGCCGTCCATCAGCTGCACCAGGATTTGCGCCCGCGTGGCGGCGGGCATGGTGGGGTCTTTCTTAACCGCTTCCAGGGTGACCAGGAACTGGTCGGCCAGCTCGCCTAGCACCTCGTTAGCCATCTCTTCCACACCGCTCTTGGTCATGCGGCGAGCGGTGCGGCCCATGTCCCAGTCGTTACCGGCTTCGGCGTCTTCGCGCTTCCAGTTGCGCACGGTGTTGTAGGGCACCTTGCAGGCTTCAGCCGCCGTTTTGAGGGGCGCGCCCTGCACGTATTTGGCTCGCACCTTGGCGCGGGTTTGCGGGGTGTAGGCCATGGGTTTTAGTGGCCCAGGCCCTTGATCATGGCAACACCTGCGGCCACGATGGCACCCGCCAGCGCGCCGGTACCGGCTGCGCGGATGGCGGTGCCACGCTCGTTTTCTTCCAGCGTGCCCAGGCGTTTCTCGATGCCGTCAAACCGCACACCAACCGACTTTGAAAAGTCTTCAATACGGGTTTGCGTGGCCGCATGGTTCTGGCGCAGCAGGTCTGTCATGGCCTGCAATTGGCCCTTGACTTGACCGAGTTCAACCAGCACGGCGGTAGCGGTTGCGTTGGAGTTATCAGACATGTTTTCTTACTTTCAAATTTTCAAAAATGGACTGGCAGGCAATGCAGCGAACCGCACCAGGCAGCGCTGCGCGGCGCGCCTGTGGAATGGGGTGGCCGCAGTCTTCACACTCACTTCGGCCGCAACCACTGAGTTGGTCCTGGGCATTGCGCAATGCGTTGTCGCGCTGCACCTGCTCCAGGGCGCTGGCTTGTTCTAGAAACTTTTCATCCACGGAGCACAGCCTTCGGTTTCAAGTTGCAGGAAGGTCAGCAGTGCGCACATCTGCGCCGCTAGCTGGTGGTAGGCCTGGGCCACCGCCCGGTGGTTGGCTTCCAGCTCCAGCATCTGGCCCGATTGGGGCTGAGGCAGGGGCTGCGGTGGCACCGTCAGGTTGGCTGGTGGCGGTACGGCTATCGGCTGTACCAGTGTTGGCTCCGACGTTCGCAGCCCTCCAGATGCGCAGGCGCTCAGCAGGCAGCACACAGCTATCGACAGGATCAGGTTTTTCATGGGCGGCCTCTGTTGCCAGTTGGGTAAAAACGGTATCGATGTGCTGGCGCGACTGCTCACGCTGGCGTCCCGTGGTGTGGGCGCGGGTGATGTCGGTCTTGGCCTGGGCGTGAACCACCACCTCGGCTTTTTCTACAGCCTTGGCCTGGGTGGCCTCGCATTCAGCCTTGCCTGCCAAGCGGCCCGTGTTGTAGAGGGCGTGCAGCAGCCCGGCCAGGATCAGGGCGGTGAGCACAGCCGCAGCCCACTTCACGGCGGCACTCACAGCACCGCCCCTGTGCAAGAGCCAGCACCCCACTCGGAATAAAGCGGCTCAAAGGTCCGCAAAATGACGGCAGGGTAATGGGCGTTTTCTGCCTGGCTTGCTGGCGTCACACCAGGGTTGATCGCGCAGGTGTGGTCAAAGCACAGGCCAGGCTGCGGGCTCAACTTCTGGCGCTTGTAGACCCAGCCCAGTCCGCCGTTGTAGGCGCTCAGCACAAAGGCCATGCGCTCGCAATCGTTGTCGGCGCGGATGCGTTGCCACAACCACTGGTCATACACCACCAGGGCGCGCAGTGCCCATGTGGGGTTCAGCGGTGCGCGTTCTGCCAGGTCGGGTGACAAGCCGCCAATCCACTGCGCCGTGGCGGGCATGAACTGGGTGAGGCCTACCGCACCCACCTGGCTACGGGCGGATGCATTCCACCGGCTCTCTTGGTGCACCTGTGCGGCGAAGCTGGCCACCGGGGCTTGCAGGCCCCAGACCCGCTGGGCTTCGCGCTTCAGCGTTAGCTTGTGGTGCTGCGCCTGGGCGGGAATGCTGGCACTGTGGGCGGGGATAGGAGTGGTGCAGCTGGCGGCCAGTAGCACCGTGGCAAGGTAGGTGCTGAGAATGGCGATGGTGCGACGCCAGAAGCTGGCGTGCTCCAGGCGCAGCAGATCGGCTTGTGGGCTGCGCATTTAGGCCCCCAAGCCCACGCAGATCAAGCAGGCTGCCACGATGATGGCGCGGCGCAGCATCGCATGACCAAACGCATACCCGGATACCAGTTCTACACTGGCTTCATCTTCTGCGTGTTCCTCTGGCGTGCCGTCATACTCCAAGTACTGGTGTGGACGGTCATACGGGAACAGCGCCCGGTCCAGCCAGTAGCCACCCCAGCCGCCCAGGGCCATCAGGTGGGCCTTGTACAGCGTGACGGTGAGCACGCTGCCAGGGGCGCGGGATTGGACCCATAGCGACACGGCCATGAGTACCAGGGTCAGCACACACCACAAGAGCATGCGCGGGGCATTTTTAAACATATTCCACTCCTTTGAGACACAAGAAAAAAGGGCACCGGTGAGGGTGCCCTGAGTGTCGGGAGTGGGGTTTTTTTTGGCCTGGTGAACTAGTTCACCGGCGGGGGGGCTCGACCTACTTAATGACCTTACGCACGTAAATTCGAGCCGGTTTTAGCTCACGGGAACGCCCTTTTTCTTTGAAGACCAAAGCTGCATCCACAATCACTGCGGAACGACCAAAAATATCGGCCTCTGCTACGGCGGGGTCTAGTTCAATGGGCAAGCGCTCTTCTCTGTGGCCCAATTTTCCAGCCCAACCTGATTTCTTACTGTCCAAATTGGTAGCACGAATAGTAAGCTGGGCTGCCTTATATTCTTCAATGCGCTCATTGGCTTCCAGCTCAATGCGTGCAGGTGCTTCTGCAATGGCGGATGCAGATATTTCCAGCCCATCAAACTCAACTTTAGAGCCGGGATCGGCCCTGGCTGGGCCGATGAGTTTGAGTGCGCTTTCTGCTACGCCCTTTTTATCCGTCACACCAGCTTGCACCGCTGCCAAAAAAGCTTCGGGCGTAATGTTGACCGTGCCTGCCCCTGCATTGATGATGACGCTGTTGGTGGCAGTCAGGCCTGGAGCGGTTTTATCTGCCATAGCCATGTGTAGGCCGTAGCCTGCAATGGCAGCAATCGCAGCAGTAATGACGGTGTAGCGCACCGCGCTATTCTCGCCCAGCTTCTTCACAAAGGCCTCAGCCTTTTCTTTGTCCTTGAAGAAGAACCAAATGGCGATGTCTTCTATCAGACTGCCAGAGGCTATGCTCTGTATCAGAACCTGGCTGTTGTCGGCTGCAATGCCTGTAATGCCTGACACGACCTTGGGGAGCGGCTTCAAGATACCTTCAAGCCCTTGCAGGGCCAGGATGACCTCCTTAATCGGCACGGGCTTGGTGGTGTTGTAGTACACCCGGTGGGATGCCTTGAAGACATAGAGACCGCCTTCTTTAAATAGCTGACCTTGTTCTTCTTCACCCATTGGTTTGTCTCGGTTGGTTAAAAATTACTTGCACATCTATGTCATGCGTTGACACCAAGACGCAATTTCTTGTCTTGCATGTCCCGCTCGTTGTACGCCCGCACGCAGCATGTGCAGCCGACCTTCCTGCAAACAAAGGGGCCATGGGTGCGCCAGAAATCACTACTGGATAACTCAATGCGCCCGTCGTGCTGAGCACATTCCGGGCAGTCGCCAGCGCCACCCACAGAGCGCAGTTGCCAGAACGGATAGCGGTCGTTATCTAGCATTTGGGCCAGGCGTATTTGCCGGGTTACGCGGCTTTGCAACATGTTGGCAGCAGCGGCCACCATACGGATGCGGGTAGGCTTTTGCTCCACTCGCTTGGCCCATGCGGAGTACCCAGGCCACTCCCACATTTCAGCGGGTACGAGCGTTCTCAAAAGGCGGTCAAGTGAGCGTGGGTCACCATTTATGCACGCTTGGTGTAATGGCCCGCTCACAGGCAATATCACGCTTTTATCCAGGCACGCATCCTCAATCCACTCGGCCAGCACCTTGGTGTAAGACTTGCCGGAAATGGTGGGCGCGGCTGGAGGCTGGGATTGCGCACGCTGCATAGGTGCAGCCTGGGCAGGGGATGGTTGCGATTTGGCTGATTCTTGCGGCTGTGGCTTTGCGGGATTTTTTACTCGTAGATTTTTACGGTAATCAAACACGGCCCACAAGAATGTAACAGCGACCCATATCGCAGTTGCTTCCCACATCACTGCCGTCTCTCAAAAATCGCACCCACATACGCATTCACCCGCCGCATAGTCGATGCGTCCACCTTGTCCAGCGGTAGATCGCCCAGCACCGAGTGCAGGAATTTCAAAAACGACTTGTGTTCTGCGGGCTTGAGTTCACTAATTAAGCCCAGCAAATCGCCCACCGTGGTGGGCAGCTCGCGCTTAACTTCCTGTTGAGAACCTTGGTTGATGATGATCGTGACGCCGCCGACAGTGACCGCACTACCCCCGCTTACGTCCCGCCCCACTTGCACGTGTTGCCCGCTTCCGCTCTGCCGCTGCACTGTCGCCATCCATCTCTCCGTTAAAAACTGTTGAACCTGCAATTGAGCCGCCCACCTGGATGCTGGAGCCTGGGCCTTTGGCTTTCTGTTTGACCTTCACTGGGGCTGGGGCCGGACTTGTGTCGATGGGCTTGCCAGTCACGAAGTCAATGCCCAGCGCCTCATTGCGGATGGCGTTGGCGATGTAGAGGCCATCCTGCGCCACATCGCCTTGCATCAAGGCACTGAGCCTCAGCCGGGTGAACTCGCGTAGTGGCATAGCGTTGACCAACTCAACCATGCGCCGAATGCGCTGGTGACGGGCTGCAAATTCATCGTCTGACTCGCTGCGCTTACCAGTCAGCACGTACAGGACATCTGCACCTGCCTGTGCGATTGAGGCCATGTAGTGCGCGTCTGGTGCCCGCTCATCCGATTCGTAAAGCATCTGAGTTTTCTTTGTGACACCACCGAGCAGGCCGAACTCGGACTGGTTTAGCTCAAGTCGCCCGCGCTCTTCTCGCAACCTATTTCCAAAAGAAACCGTTTGATTCATAAAAATTTCTTGCAAATGGAACCGTTTGGTTCCTATAATTAAACCCAACACAGGCAATAACACCGCGAGTCCAACAAGTTAGACAAAGGATAACCCATGCATATCGAAGAAATAAAGGCAGCCATGCGAATGGCTGGAAAAACCCCCACCGCCCTTGCGGATGAGCTGGGTGTTTCACGCTCCACCGTCTCGCAAGTCATGAGCGGACGCGGCACATCGGAGCGCATCAAAAAAGCTATTTCTGCCGTGACCGGTAAGTCGGTGGATACGCTCTGGCCGCCCAAAAAACAGACTGTGCTGCGTCGCAAAAAGTCCGTGACTATGGGCATGGCGGCATGAAGTTTTTCACCAAGTTCACCCGCTGCCGCGACGGCAAGCCGCTGATGGAGCTGGACGGCCAGCCGTTCAACGGCTTAGAGATTCGCCCCGCCGCCCTGCGCCGCCTGGGCGAAACGCTGATGTGGCTGGCCGACCTGGGCGAAGCCCTGCCCACCGATGGCCGCGACTGGAAGGCCACCAGCGTGGAGTTGGATGTTGGACCAACCCAAGAAAACGACGGGGCCGATACGGCCGACTTTGCGGTCTATCTCGTTGGCCAATTTACCCGTGCATTCAACAAAACCAACCAAGGATGAACAACAACATGCCCAAAAATAAAGCAACTGAAATCACCGTAGTGGACGCTGATTTAAATTTACGTCCGTTAGTTAATTTGGATTTACAGCAAGACGATGCCTCTGTGGCGCTATCACTGGGTATCGTTTTGGCGGGCTCTGTGGATGAGCGTTTGTCTCGCGCCGTCGCGACCTACAACACGATGGCCCGCATGGGTGTGGAGGTTGGCTACCTGCTGCTGAGTGTGAAAGCCGAGGTGGCACACGGTCAATTCGGCCCCCGTGTCGAAGCATTGGGGTTTAGCGCGGTGCGTGCTGGCGAGTTGATGCGGATGGCTAAGTTTGTGACCGCTTTGCCAGAGGCACAGCGCACAGAAATGTTGAACCTGCCCAAGACCAAGGTGCTGGCCTTGGCATCGGCAGACCCGGCTGTGGTTGAGGAAATTCTGGAGGAAGGCGGCGACCTGACGCTGCTGGGGGTGCGTGAGCTGCGCCAGCGTATCCATGCCCTGGAGGCAGAAAAAGCCAACTTGTCCGTAGATGGCGACACCCTCAAAGCCGAGCGCGACAGTCTGGCCAGGCAGCTCAAGCGCCGCAGCCAAAGCGAAGAGGATTCCGGCACCCCCATTGTGGTGCTGGATATCCGTGCCGAAGCCGCAGCCCTGGTCAAGAAGGCCGAGCTGGCGCTTACCAGCATCTACCCCCTGGGGGTGGAACTGGCGGGCCTGCGCGGGCACGACCTCGCTGGCCCCTGGGTAGAGCCCAGCACCCGGCTGGTGCTGGCCGGGCTGGTGGCGCTGCAGGTACAGCTAGCCGGACTAGTGGCCAGCTACGCAGAATCCATCGACGCCGATATTGGTATGGAGCCGCCTGCCGAGCTGGCCCATTTGCAGCCTTCCGAAGTCCAGGCGGTTGCCAAGGAATGGGCCGAGCTGACGGCCCTGCACAAGCACGAAGCCGACCTGCGCCAGCACGAGCGTGCTGCGGCCCGCCCGCGTGGCAAGGGTCGCCCGGCCAACGCGCCCCAGCTCAAAGCCTAAATCCCTCTATCACCGGATTCCCCCATGCGCGCACTCAAGCTCGTTCAACACATAGACAACATGGCCGACCTACCCGCCGTGCTGACGGCGGACCCGTGGGCCAGCGCCAGCGAAGACCAACGCCGTATAGCGGGCTTCCGCGAGGGCTTACTGGCTCCGCTGGCGGCACTGGTGGGCCAAGGGGCCAGTATCAACCGTGCGGCTGGCCTGCTGGCAGCGCAGTTGCACGGTGGCGTGGCCGATACCCGCACGCGCCACCTGGCCTCCTGCCTGCACAGCGATGCCACGCTGAGCGAGCCCACCATCAAGCGCTGGTTGCGCGACTACATCAAGGGCGGAAAAAACGCCTTGCTGCCAGCCCACACAGGCCGGGTGCGCAAGGGCTACAGCTGGGATGCCCGCGCCATAGAGCTGTACAACATACCAGGCAAACCCGGCTTTGCTGATGTGTCTTCAAAGCTGATTCAAGAGGGGTTTGAAGACGCTACGCCCAGTCGGGTGAAGCGCTACCTGAAGGCGCTGCCCGCCACCCTGGGGGCCAACAGCCCGGCCCGCATTGGCAAGCACCTGCACCAGCTCACGCGCCAAAAGTACCAGCACCGCCACCTGGACGAAGTGCTGGTGGGCGAGATTTACGCAGGCGATGGCCATACGGCAGACTGCTACGTGGCCCACCCCAACACAGGCAAACCATTCCGCCCCGAACTGACAGCGTTTATCTGCATCAAAACCGGCTACCTGGCGGGCTGGTACATGACGGAAGCGGAAAGCACCGTGTCCACCATGTTCGCCCTGAGCCACGCCATGGCTACGCACCAGCACGTGCCCGCCTGGGTGTATGTGGACCGGGGGCCTGGCTACCGCGCCAAGCTGCTGAGCGATGAAACCACCGGCTTCTACGCCCGGTTTGACATTGGTGTGATTGGTGCACTGCCGGGCAACCCGCACGGCAAGGGCTGGATTGAGCGCTTCTTCCGCACCGTTCGCGACAAGCACGACAAGTTCTTTGCAAACGGCACCGTGTACTGCGGGGATGACATGGCCCCCGAAACCAACCGCCGCCTGAGCGCCGAGCTGGCACAAGGCAAGCGCACGCTACCCAGCTTGCAGGCCTATGTGCAGAGCTTCACCGAGTGGTTGCAGCATTACCACAACCAGCCCCAGCCCAAGCTGCATGGCCGCACGCCTGCCCAAATGTGGGCCGAGCTGGTGCCCGTGGCAGCAGGCATGGAAGCCCAAGCCATGGTGCGCCCCCGCGAAGAACGCACGGTGCTGCGCCAGGTGGTCACCCTGCATGGCCGTACCTATTTCGCGGAGGCCTTGGCCTTGTACGACGCCCAGCGCGTGCATGTGGAGTACGACCTGCACGATGACCGCAAGGTGTGGGTGTACGACCTGAAGGGCCGTTTAGTCACCGAGGCCACGCTGACCAAGACGATCAGTGTGCTGCCCACCAGTCGCCTGGAAGAAGGCCGCAACCGCCGCCTGGCAGGCCAGGAAAAACGACTGGAGCGCAAGGTGGCCGAGGCCCGTGCCCGGCGCAGCGACGCGATTACCGCCGAAGACCAGGCTCAGGCCATTGCCGATTTGACACCACGTGCCTTGCCTACGCCTGCCGCTGCTACCGAACCTGACTTTGACATTGACCTCTTGAGCTGGAAAGACAAACCATGACCGAAACCCTAGCGCCTACCCATGCCGCCTACACGGCACAAGACCTGGACCGCGCCGCCGTCGTAGTGAAGTGGCTTGCCGACCATGACAAGAGCCGGGCCTGGCTGAGCAAGGCGGCAAGCATTCCCAGCGGAACGCTAAGCCAGATATTGGGCGGCAAGTATGTGAGCAGCCCCACCAAGCAGCTGGCCCAGTGCCTTGCAGTGCTGGAAGTGGAAGGCCAGCGCCTGAAAGATGGCACGCCGGGCTATATCAAGGGCAGCGTGCATCGGCTGATGGATGTGGTGTGCAACCGTACCCGTAAGCACCAGAACTTTGGCGTAGTGACCGGCTACGTGGGCGTGGGCAAAACCCGCTTCGCCAAGGAATACCGCGCCACCAACCCAATGACAGTGCTGGTGGAGTCAAGCCCGAACATGACACCTGGCGTGCTGCTAACCGAGCTGCTGGAGCAACTGCACAACGCAGTACCGCAAGGTTTGGACCGCAAGTTTCGTGAAGTGGTGCGGGTGCTGCGCGGCACGCACTACCTGGTGATGGTGGATGAGGCAGAAAAGCTCAGCCCCAGTGCCATGGAGTACCTGCGCCGCATACGCGACATGGCCATGGTGGGCATCGTATTGATTGGAACCGAGAGGCTGACCAGCCTGATCAAGCCACAGCATGGCCAGTTTGACCAGGTACGCAGCCGTGTAGGTATGTGGCCCAAGACCATAGAGCAGATCACCCGCGACGACATGGACGATATGGCCCGCGCCGCACTGGTGGAAGCGGGTGAATTGGCCGACGACGTGCTGGATGCCCTGTGGGACTACAGCGGCGGCAGCGCACGCGTGCTGACAGAGAACCTGGTGCCCGCCCTGCGCGACTTTGGTATGGGTAGCCTGCCGCTGACTGCACCGAAGGTGGAGAAGATTGCCGCCAAGGTGCTGTTCATGGACCGGCCCATGAAAAACGGAGCCAAGGCATGAAAGCCTACCTGGTCACCATCGTGATGGATGACGGCTCTGTGGGTGAGCACCATGGGTTGTATGCCGATGGTTTTGCAGCCATCTTGACGGCCATGGACTTCTTTGCGAATGCCCACCGCATAAGCGCCCGGAGGTTGCCGTGAATACCAAGATTCGGGCCGTGCTGAATCACCTAGCCCTATGGCTGGTATGTGCTGCAGTGGCGCTAGCCATGGGCGCAATGGCTGCGCTGGAGGCCCCGCTGTGAGCACTGCCATAAAGACCCCTATGCCAGACCGCACCGAGGCAGGCCTGAGCTTCTTCACCAGCGAAGTGCGCTTGGCTGGGGCGGTGCGCAAGATGGCAAACGCAGAGACGGTGCCCGCAGTGGTGGCGATCAAAGACGCGGCCAAGCCACTGCTGCTGCCGCGTGACTTACCCAAGCTGAAAACTGCCTTTGACAAACGCTTGAACGAACTGCGCCAAGTGCAAGAACGCACCAAAGCATCAACCAATTTACCAACCGCCGAATAGGCATAGACAGGAGAAAACCATGGCTACCAAGCTGAAATCCAAGGCGCAAATTTATGCGCCGCAAACCAAGGCCGAGGCGCAGGCCGACATCAAGAAGCTAGGCGACTTGCAGCGTGAGTTGACCCGGCAGACGGCAGACCTGAACGACGCGGTTGCCAACCTGACCAAAGCTGCCACCCCCAGCTTGGAAGCGCTTAAAACCCAGATGGAGCTTCTGCAAAACGGCGTTCAAACCTGGTGTGAAGCCAACCGTGAAGAACTGTGCGGAAAGGGCAAAACGGCCAACCTGATTACCGGCGAGGTGAACTGGCGCCAGCGCCCGCCTAGCGTAAGCGTGCGCGGTGCCGATGCTGTGCTGGAAACTTTGAAGCGCCTGGGCCTGCAGCGCTTTATCCGCACCAAGGAAGAGCCTAACAAGGAAGCCATGCTCAATGAGCCAGATGCAGTGCGCGGTGTGGGCGGCATTACGTTGGTGACGGGTGTGGAAGATTTTGTGATCACGCCGTTTGAAGTGGCTGTGGAGGCAGTATGAAGAGCTTTGAACAGTTGGGCCGTGCAGCCTACGAGGCGTATGCCAAGGCGCACGCCAAGCGCGTGGGGCGTGGCGAAGCTATTCCCCCCTGGGAAGGGCTGAAGCCTGCAGACCAGAAGTGCTGGGAGGCCGCCGCCATTCAAGTTACAGCAGAACTGGCCACGGTGCGGTAACGATGGCTGCCACCTCTACCCCTGTCAACGGCAACCGCAAGCGCGAGCTGGGCCTGATCCACATGGCCAAGGCCCACCTAGGTCTGAGTACCGAGGACTATCAGCATGTGCTGCTCACAGTGACAGGCAAGGCTAGCGCCGCCGACCTGGACGCCGCTGGGCGCGAGAAGCTGCTGGCGCACTTCAAAGCCAAAGGCTTTGCGGTCAAGCCCGTGGCCGCTGGCGCACAGCCGCTGCACGGCCTGCAGCACCGCAAACTGCGGGCCATGTGGTACGACCTGGCTGAGCGTGGTGCAGTAACACGCCCTGCCAGTGCCAAAGCCTGTGACACGGCGGTGGAGGTGTGGGCCAAGCGGCAGCTGACTGGCACCGAGCTGGGACCGATGGATGCCCTGCGCTTTGCCACCAGTGAGCAACTGGGCAAGCTGATCGAGGAAATGAAACAGTGGCTGCTACGGGTGAAAAAACCTACGACGGCCCCAGCACCTGTGGCCACACAGGCGCAGAGGTAAACGCCATGACCCACACCACCGTGCACATTGATACCGCTTTGCTGCCGCCCGCGTTGCGCGAGCTGGTGCGCGTACTGGGCGAAGCTGATGCACTGCGCCTGGTAGGCCGTGCAGGTGGTGGACGGATCACTATCCCAAAGCGCAACCGCGCCACGGCTACGCATCCATTGGCAGTGCTGCTGGGCGAAGTGGGCTTTAGCAAGCTGGTGGCTGAATACGAGGGTGAGACGCTGGAGCTGCCCAATGCCGACGCCTACTTGCGAGAGCTGCGCCACGAACAGGTGCGCCAATTACGCGGCCAAGGCTTGTCGATGGATGACATTGCCCGCGAGACTGGCTATAGCCGCCGCTGGGTGATCAACATCTTGCATGGCGACGCCGAGGCGGACGTGTTCACGATGGATTTGTTTGACGATGCACCCAAGCCGCAGAACTACGCGGGGCGGGCCAATAACCCGTTTGGGTTGTGAAAGGAAATTTGAATGGCTGTGAAAGTGACACGCGGATTGGTGGCTATGGTTAAAGACCATGTGCAGCGTGGCTATGCGATGCGTGATGTTGCTAGCCGCTTTGGTATCGGTTTGACCACGGTTTCGCTCATTGCCCGCGACAAGTACCAAACCAAAGGGCTGAATGCTTCAAACAATGCGTTTAAACATACTTCACAATCGCCGTAGCGCGGTTTTTGTGGGCGGCTGATACCAGCGCATACCCCCGCACCTCCAAACGCCCCACAGGCCCCGCATTCCGGGGCCTGTTTTCGTTGGGGCTGGTGAAGCAGTTCACCAAGATTAAAACGCCCCATCCCGGCAAAGTTCGGGGCATGTCAAAACAGCACCGCACCCCACTTGCTACCCCACTCGCCGCCCACCAGTTCAAAGGCCTGAATGACTGGATTGAAGTCTTCAAGGCTGGCAGCCACACCGACAGCAAGGGCCGCGCCTGTACCTTTACCGAGTCCGACCTGGACCAGATGGTGAGCAACCTGGCATTGGGTGCGGTGCCTGCCGTACTGGGACACCCCAAGCACAACGACCCGGCCTATGGCTGGGTGAAGCCGGAAGGGGCCAAGCGCGAAGGTGCATCTCTGTACGTCAAGTTCTCGGACATCAATCCCGACTTTGAAGCCAGTGTGGCCAGCGGCGCGTACCGCAACCGGTCTGTGTCGGTCTACAAGGATGCAGATGCCGGTTGGCGCTTGCAGCATGTGGGCTGGCTGGGCGCTGCACCACCGGCCATTGCAGGGCTGGCACCGTTGGACTACAGCGCGCAGATTGACGCCTACCAATTTGAGGCCGATGACTTCGACATTGGCATGGCGCTGGACGATACGGCAGAGCTGCTGCGCCGCATGCGAGAGCAATTGATTGCAGACAAGGGCCTGGACGTGGCCGATGCCACGCTGCCGAACTGGCGCATCCAGTCCATCGCGGATACCGCCCAACGGGTGAAGACAGCCGCCCTGGCTGACCCAGGCGAAGACCCTGCAGACCTCAACAACCCGGCAGACCCGCTGCCTTTCTCAAAAACCACCACAGGAGATGTGATGTCATTTACCCAAGCGCAGCTGGATGCTGCTACTGCGGCGGCTGCAAGCAAAGCGGCCAAGGAAGCTGAAGAAACCACCCGCGCCCAGTTTTCGGCGCAGTCCCAGCAACTGGCAACTCTGCAAGCCACGGTGCAGGCCACCCGGATTGGCGGTGTGATTGCAGCGGCCAAGGCAGCGGGCAAGCTGTTGCCTGCGATGGAGCCCGGCCTGGCCGAGTTCATGGCTTCGCTGGAGAGCGCGCCTGCTGAATTCAGCTTCACCAAGAGCGACGGCGAAGTGAAGAAGACGCCCGCGCAATTCTTCACCGACTTTATGGCTGCGCTGCCGGTGCAAGTGCAGTTAGGCCGCAAAACCGGTCAAGAAGTTGGCAGCACGCTGGACGCCACTGACCCCAGCCAACTGGCAGAAGCTACCCGCAGCTACATGAAGGAGCAGGCCGACAAGGGCGTGACGGTGAGTCTGCCGCAGGCTGTGGCTCACGTATCGGCCCAACACCGTAGCTGACCCGCACCTGCCCCTCACACACCAACCCACCTAACTTTCGGAGTTCTCCATGGCAAACCCGCTGCTTGCAATCAACTACACGGCCGAACTGGCCATACCTATCAACCGCATCGTGAAGTACGGCGCTGCTGATCGCACGGTGACACCGGCTACCGCAGCCACTGACTTTGTGATGGGCGTGGTCAATGAACTGCCCATTGCCGTGGGCGAGCGCTGCGACGTGGTTCGCATGGGTATCGGCTGGGTGGAGTGCGGCGCGGCTGTGCCACGCGGCTCGCCTGTGACCTCTGATGCCGTAGGCCGTGCGGTGGTAGCAGCACCCGCAGCGGGTGTGAATAACCGCATTTTGGGCTTTGCCGATGAAAGCGGCACGGCTGCGGGCGATGTGATCCGCATCATGATTGAGCCAGGTTCCATCCAGGGCTAATCAGGCTAGTCGGCAGTAAGCAAAACACCTTTTTCAATTACCTGGACAGAACATGGCAACGACCTCTTACCCCGTTAATCCCGCCCTTACCGCCATTGCGATGGTGTACAGCAACCCAGCGGTGACGCTGATTGCCGATACGGTGATGCCCCGCGTGCCCACCGCTAAAAAGTTCATGTGGTCGAACTACGACGTAGCCCAAGGCTACACCGTGCCACAGACCCTGGTGGGCCGCAAGAGTGTGCCGACCGAGGTGGACTTCACCGGCACCCTGGTGCCCGACGAAGTGAAGGACTACGGCCTGGACGATGTGGTGCCCAATGATGAAGTGCAGGCCTGGGCGGATAGCCCCAAGCCTGAACGTGGTGGCCCACCCAACCCGCTGGACGTAAGCACCATGCTGGTGACCAAGCTGCTGGGCCTGGACCGAGAGGTGCGCGTTGCGGGCCAAGTGTTCAACACGGCCAACTATGCGGGGGGCAATACCGCTACCTTGAGCGGCACCAGCCAGTGGAGCGACTTTGCCAACAGCAACCCACTGGATGCACTGCTGGCAGCGCTGGATGTGCCGGTGTTTCGGCCCAACCTGGCGGTGTTCGGCCAGGCCACGTTTACCAAGCTGCGCCAGCACCCGAAGATCGTGCAGGCGGTGTTTGGCACGGCACAGACCGGTGGCGTGGTGACGCGTGACCAATTGGCCCAGGTGTTGGAAATCAAACAGGTGGTGGTGGGCGCTGGCTTTGTGAACACGGCCCGCAAAGGCCAGGCCGTCAACAACCAGCGTGTGTGGGGCAAGCATGCAGCCCTGCTGTACATCGACCCTGAAGCGGCAATGGCGCAGCAGCCGTGCTGGGGCTTTACGGCCCAGTGGGGTGACAAGGTGGCGGGCGATATGCCCGAACCCAAGATGGGCATCCGCGGCTCGCAACGGGTGCGGGTGGCGGAGTCGGTCAAAGAAGTGTTCAGCAGCCCGGCGCTGGGCTACTTCTTCCAGAACGCGATTGCCTGATTGAGTACCCACGGCTTGCGCAATACGCAAGCCCTGACCCTTTTAAACTTTTGGAGAGACTTATGGCGAAAGCAATTGTGATGGTGGCCCTACTGGCTATCACTCCCATCGAGCACGATGGCGAAATCTACCAACCCGGCGATACGCTGGAAGTGCCCGACACCCAAGCTGATGCGCTGGTGGCAGTAGGTGCGGCCAGCGTGGTGAAAACGCCCACGGACGACGCAGCAAGCGCTGCTACGGCCAAGGCCAAGAAGTAAGACGCCATGGCCTACGCCACACCCGCCTCGTTCGTACAGCGCTTTGGCCTGACCGAGGCCGCCCAGTTGTTAGCGGATGAACAACAGCTGCTGACCACGGACCTGCTGCAGAGCGCTATCAACGTGGCGGGTGGCGGTGCGTGGGCTGGCACGCCTAGCCAGGCGGAAATGGACGCTGCCAACGCTGGGTTGGCCCGGCTGGTGAGGGTGCTGGGCACCACCAGCAACTTCATGGATGGCTACCTGCGCAGCGCGGTGGAACTGCCGCTGGCCCCAGCAGACGCCAATGCTGGCACGCTGGAGGATTGCTGCCTGGGCCTGGCACGCTATGCCATAGCAGACGACAGCGACAACGCCACGGAGCGAATGGACAAAGTGGCCGACACCTGGCGTGCCTGGTTGAAAGATGTGGCCGCAGGCCGTACCCAACTGGTGAGCCCAGCGGGTGTGGGCGCAACCAGCAACGTGAGCGGTAAGACGCGATCCGGGCAGGCAGTGAGCGGGTTTTGCTGGGGTGGCTTTGGGGGCATGCGGTGAGCGGTATTGCACTGACCATTGGTTTTGGCGATGCTGCGCTGACCAGCCATTTGTCACGCCTGGCGGCTGCAGATGCGACCGGATTTAAGGCGGTTCGGCTTGAAATAGGTGACTACCTGGTAGGCGAAATCCAGGACTGCTTGGATGGACAAAAACTGTTTGATGGCACGCCAATGCCACAAAGCCAGGCTGCCATTGACCGCGCTGGAAAAACGTTGATTGAGCACCACCACCTTTATGACAGCTACATACGCCAGCTGACAGGAAACGGGCTGGAAGTGGGCTCCAACAGCATTTATGCCGCTATCCATCACTTTGGTGGTGAAACGGGACGTGGCCATAAAACCAAGATCGAGGCGCGACCGGTAATGGGTATGACCGACGCCCATGAAAAACGCATCGGCGACCTGCTGATTGACCAGATACGGCGGCTGCAATGAGTACCACGCTACTAGACCAGGCCGTAGCTTACATACGTGCCCAGTTCAGCAAAACCGAAGTAGCCGATGTGCAGGACTACGGTGGCGAGTTCAGCAGTGAGGAAGTGGACCAGATCAGCTACAGCTGCCCGGCCATTTTTGTAACGGTGCTGGGCTGGAGCGAGGAAGACAACGGCACACGGTTCAGCGGCAAATACGCACGCAAGGCACGTCTGGCTGCGTTTGTGGTCTACAAGCACGCCAAGCGTGCACAGCGCATGCGCGGGGCCATGGCGCTGGCAGACAAGTTATCGCTGGTGCTGCGCCAATGGACTCCGACGGTGGACAACGCGCAACCGATGCAGGTTGCGCCTCTGGAAGCAGACCCCACGGCAGAAAACCTGTATGGCCGCGCCATGGACAAAAAGGGCCAGGCGCTATGGCTGGTGCGGTGGGAGCAGGCCGAGCGGCCCAACCTGCCCATGCCTGCCTTGGTGAACTGGCTGACGCTGCAGATTGAAGACACGGCCCGCGCCACGCTGGCGGCCACCACTGTTGCTAGCAGCACGCTGGTGGTGACGGAAAAGATCACCCTGATTGCAAACCCTTGATTGGAATTTCAAATGGCTAAAAACACCGCCGACACCTCTACTAGTTCTGCTGCCTCAACCGAAGCCAGCCCTGTGCCTGCAGCAGTACCGCAAGACCCGCCCCGCCTGCACGAGCTGATTACGGTGCAGGTTGCAGAGGGCGTGAGCCTGTTGAACAACGAAACCGGGCAGGACTTTGTGCCTGGTGTGCCCACGCTGCAGACCGTGACGGTAACCACGCTGCGCCGCTTGGCCGATGGTGACCTGGTGCGCGTGAACCCTGTTTAAACGCCCCTTCACCACGCGATCAACCACGGTTTAAAACGAAACAACGGAGTATTTAAATGGCGATTACCAATTTGATGAGCCTCAATTTCCTGGTGCCCTTTGTGGCCGGGAAGATTGACTTCACCCGCGCAATTCGCGGCCAGCGTGGCATGCCACGGCGCTTGCTGCTGGTGGGCCATAAGCTGGCGACTGGCAGCTTGGCGGTTAACACGCTGACGACTATCAGCAATGAGGCAGATGCGATTGTGAAGCTGGGCGAAGGCAGCATGCTGGTGGCTATGTGGCGTGCAGCCAAGGCCAACGCCGACCTGGGCCTGCCGATTGACGTGATTGCAATTGCCCCAGGAAATACGCCTGTGGCGGCAACCTGTGCGATTGTGGTTGCGGGTGCACCCAGTGCTGCCGGTGAAGTGATGCTGTATATCGCTGGGCAACGGGTGAGCACGGGCGTTACCACCAGCGATACCAGCGCCACGATTGCCACCAAGCTGGCAGCGGCAGTGAATGCTTTGCCGAAGCTGCCGGTGACTGCGGCGGTGGCGGGCAGCACGGTGACGCTGACGGCAGACTGGGGCGGCACCACGGGCAATGACATCAATGTGCGCTCGACGTACTACGCCAGCGACGCCCTTGCCACCGGTGTGACGCTGACCATCCCCGGCATGGCCGGTGGCGCGGTAACCCCCGATGTGACCCCGGTAATTGTGGCCATGAACTTGTACCGGGCTACAGAAATCGTGTGCCCCTTCACCGACAGTACGAATATGCTGCTGCTGGAGACGGAGCTGGCAACCCGCTGGCTGCAAAACAATATGCAGGATGGCATGGTGGTGAACTGTGTGCGCGGCACCGAGGCCGTGGTAACGACATGGCTGAACACACGCAATAGCCCACATGTGCACACCATCGCGGTAACCAATGACTGCACCAACCCATGGGAGACTGCCGCGATGGCGGGTGCGGCGATTGAAAGCAGTGCAGCCATTGACCCTGCGGTGGGGCCAACGGCCAAGCTGCTGGGCTACATGGGGCCGGTGCAAGGTGCAGGCTTTGTAACGGACAGCATGAACAACCTGCTGACAAAGGGTGGTTCGCCGTTGAACAACGCTGCCGACTACACGGCTAGCTTGTTCCGTATGGTGACCAATTACAAGACCAGCGCGGGTGGTGCCCCTGACCGCAGCATGGCGGAGATGTGCTGGCTGAAGACCATGAGTTACTACCGCTGGTACCGGGTGACCGAGTTCCAGAACAAGTACAACAACATGGGCTACAAGCTGGGGCAGTACGTGACACAGCCCATCCCCGGCCAGAAGATCATGACGGTGGACTTGGCCAAGGAGATCATGATTGGCTTGTACAAAATCTTTATTGACGCCGGGCTGTGCCAGAACATGGCTTATTACATCTCGACCCTGAACGCCGAGATTGATGCCCCTAACGGCAAGCTCAAGATCACCGATGAACCCGTGATCTTGACCCAGCACTACCAGACCGAAATCAGCAGCGGCGTGGTGGCAGGCCAAGTTTAAAACCGACGCTAAAAGGAGCCAACCATGGCAGGCGAAAACCAACTATTTCATATCGACACGATCATTGCAGACGGCCAGGTGCTGGCGTTTGAAGATAGTTCGGGCTCCATCTCGGGTGCCGCGGGCTTTGAGAATGACGAGAAGCTCAGCGCTAGCGGCGACGACTTTGTGCTGCGCAAACGCGTAGTGCGCATGCTGAAGGCTAAGCTGCAGTGGGGCACCACAGCGGACCCTAAGACATACGCGAACATGAGCAATATCCAGATTGCGATGCGTGACAGCTTTACCGGGCGTAAGTGCTTGGCACCTAAGGCGACGTTCAAGTCGCTGGGTGATATTGGTGGAGGCACGGTGGATATTGCATTCATCTTGAACGCGGAATTGCAGTGGCTGTAGGCTGAGCAAACTTTGACGACGAAAAAGGCCGGGTATCCCCCGGCCTTTTGCTTTGGTGAACTACTTCACCAGGCCCAAACAGCCCCGCCCCGGCACAGTACGAGGCATGGATACACAAACACCCCTCTCTGCACCAGTCCAGTCGATTGGCGACCTCTATACCTTGATCCTGGTAGACGGCCTACCAGTCGAAAGTGGCGGCAAGACGCTGCGCTACCGGACTGTGGGGCTGCGTGAAACCACGGTGGCCGATGAACGAGCAGCCCAGCGTATGGCCGAGCGGGTGGTGATGGTGGGCGGTGCCCCAAAGCTGTTGCAAAGCGAAGCAGACTTTCGGTATGCCTTGACGCTGCGGCATATCGAGTATCTGTCGTGCGACGGCACCAAGATTCCCCAGGCCGTGCTGGACCTGGACATGCTGGGCAAGCTGAGCACCCACGATTTTGGGCTTATTGAGCAGCGCGTGTTTTTGATCACGCTGGCGGCGGAGCTACGCTACGGGAATATCACCCAGGCGGCGTTTGACAACCTGGTGGCGGGCAAAGCGCCCGAGGGTGTGCCCCCGGCATCCCCACAGCCCAGTGGCCAGAGTGCAGAGCTGGGACAAGCTGCTGCTGCACCTGGCCCAGGCCCTGCATTGCTCACCGATTACCTTGGAGATGCTGCCACTGGCACGCCTCAAAGCAATGGCGGCTGAGCTGGGCAAGAAAGCCTGACGCGCCATGGCATCCAACCTCAAACTGCGTTACGTCATCGATCTGGTGAGCAACATCGGCGCACGGGCCAAGGCCGACGCGCAGGTGATGAAGCAGGCGCAGGACCAAATGGCGCAGGCGATCACGGGCACATCCAGCAAGTTCGCCAACTGGAACAACCTGACGCATAAGAGCGGGCAGGAGCTGGGGATTCTGCAGGGGGCCATCACTGGCGCGGTGAACAAGTTTGACGCGCTGGACCGCGTGCTGGCCAAGGTGGGCACCAATACCAGCGTAGAGCGCCAGATTGGCTATTTGCAGCGGCTGGCCAGCGTGGCGGACATGGCCCAGAACAAAGTGCGGCACATGCAGCAGTCACTGGCCCAGGGCATCGACAAAGCCCCGCAGAAATTTGCAGAGGCCACAGCGGGCTACTACGGTGCCAAAGCCATGGTGGCCCCGCCGATTCGGGCGTTTGCCAATCTGGAAGCGGCTGAAACCGAGCTGAAGATTGCCATGATGAGCAAGGGTGGCAAGGTGTCTGCTGACTATGACGCCATCCGCAAGATTGCGGTGGACCAAGGCAACAAGCTGCCAGGCTCTACCAAGGATATGACGGCAGCAGCCACAGAGCTGATATCCCTGGGTATAACCCCGCAGGCTGTCAAGAATGGTGGCCTGGTGGCATCGACCAACCTGGGCGTGGTGCTGGGCATGCCGCAAACGGGTGCGGCCATGACTACTGCAAAGTTGCGAGAGGCCTACAGCTTAAAAGACGAAGAGTTGCCATTGATGGCCGACGTAGTGCAGCGCAACCGTTTTGCTGGCGGCATTTCTCCTGAAGAGCTGGTGATGGCCGCGAAGTACCAGGCCCCCATCATCAATGCGCTAGGCATGGGTGGCTTGAAGGGGATGAATGACGTGCTCACGGTCCAGGGCATGGCCAACCAAAAAGGCATGAATGGCGGGGAGTTCGGCACCAACTTTGCCGAAATGCTGACGCGCCTGGCTACTGGGCCAAAGGCTTTGGAAGAGGCCAAGAAGGGTATTAAGGCGGACGCCAGCGAGCGGCTGGACAAGCTCAATATCAAGTTCGACTTTTTTGATGAAAACGGGCAGCTTAAAAAGAAAGATGGCAGCGCGGTAAAGGGAATTTTTTCGGAACTGGAGAAGTTCAACCAGATCAAGAACAAAGATGGGACTTCGGACGACCAGACAAAGCTGGAGGTGGCGAAGGCTCTATTCGGCAGTGAAGGCGGACGGCCCGCACTGATCATGGCCCAGGCGGGTGTGGGCGGGTTTGAAGCCGCTCAAGCGCGGGTGACCGACCAGGCGTCCCTGGACGAACGGATTGACGTAAAGCTGAGCACTTTCGCATCCAAGCTGGAAGCCCTGGGCGGCACGATTGAGAACGTGATGGCGCAGATCGGTGGGCAAACCGGCAAGGCACTGAAGCCCGTGATGGATACAGCAAACGACGCGCTGGGTGGACCGGTTGCGGGGTTTCTAGACGCGCACCCAACTGCGGGCACGGCGGCTTTGGGTATTGGTGGGGCGCTGGGTGCGTATATCAGCGGGCGCGCGGGTGGTGCTTTGTTAAAGATGCTGGGACTACGTGGCGCTCCCGCAGCAGCGGCGGCCGCTGCGGAAGGTGGCGCAGCAGCTACCGGCGGGACGGCTCTTGCTGCAGCCGTGCCAGCTGCAACAGCGGTTGCGGGTCTGTTTGCGGGCTATGAGCTATTCAGGTTAGGGGATGCGGTAAACCAGTTGCATGAGGCTAAATCTCGTGACGGTGTAACGCTGACACCGGAGGCTCGTGCCCGTCTTCAAGCGGGTGATGCCGCTATGGCCCCAGCGAGTGGTAGCGCCCTGCGCTTTGGTTCTGGTGCTACGCCGTGGCAAATGCCACCCATGGACTTTCTGACACTGACGGCGCCAGGTGCCAGCCCACAAAGCCTTGGTGCTGGAAAGAGCACAGAAATCAAGGTGGGCGAAGGCCGCATGGTGATCGACGTGCGTGTATCTGGCGACCCGACCGCCAGCGCCACGGCCAGCGTGCTGCAACAGCCATCGCTGATCCGCATCAACCCCGGCAATACCAACCCAGGAGGAAACCGCTGATGGCCGACCTATGGCTAGACCAACTGCGACCCGCGAAGTTTCGCAACGTGGCCTTTCAGGTAGACACGATTGAGCACTCTGCGGGCTACCACACTGTGCTACGGGAATATCCGTTTCAAGACCTGCCCACAGTGTTCCGCATGGGGCAGGCTGCGGAAGAAATCAAGTTCAGCGCCTATGTGATTGGTGGCGCGTACACGGCAGACCGTGACGAGCTGCGAGCCGCGCTGGATGCCGAGGGTGTGGGTGAGCTGGTGCACCCGACCGCTGGCACGGTCAAGGTGTTTGTGCTGGGCAAGTACAGCATCAAAGAAGCGCCCACCACTGAGGGAGGCATGGCCCGGTTTGAGCTGACGTTTGTGCGGGCGGAGACGCGGCGCTACCCAGCAGGCGTGCCGGACACCCCGCAGCAGGCATTCCGCAAGGCCGAGCTGGCAAAGCAGGCCAGCGCAGATGCGTTTGCGTCCGCCTTTAGCGTGGCGGATAAGCCAGGCTGGGTGGCTGATCGGGCCGTGTCGCGTATTACCGATTCGCTTGGCGCAACGTGGGCAAGCATCAAGGGGGTTACCGATGGGCTGGGCGACTTTACGAATACGGTGATTGGCAACTACCAGGCACTGCGCGACGGGCTGAACAACCTGGTGCGCACGCCCCGCCTCCTGGCCGATGCGCTGGTGACGCTGTTTACCCTGCCGCATGACTTGACCACTGCTGCGGCGCGAGACTTTGCAACGGCCTTTGAAAGCATTTTTGACGTGACTAAAAGGGTCACAAAAAAGGATTTTGAAGTGTCCATCATGCCTGCCGTGGGTGCGGGATTGGTGATCTACGGCACGGGCAATGCCGACGTGTTGGGACTGGCCACACCTGCGCGGGCACAGCTTGCGGCGCTGACGGTGGCGAGCGATCAGCTGTTTGAATCCTTGGCTGTTGCTGCTTGGACGCAGGCGGTGTCGGCGGCGGAATTGACCAGCTATGGGGATGCGCTGACCTTGCGGGCTACGGTGAACACCCAGTGCACCCGGCTACTGCTGCGGGCATCGACGCAGGCGGCGAGTAACGATCTGCCAACCACGGTGGTGACCAGCACGGTGGGTGGCACGGCCACCACGGGTAGCACGGTGAATGGCGAGGCGGTGCCGCCGTGGCATGACGCGATGCTGGGGCTGTTGGTGGCCTCGTTGGCCGACATCCAGGGCCGCAGCCGTGACCTGGCCAGGCTGACAACCTACACGCCCAGTAGCTGGATGCCGGTATGGCTGGTGAGCTACAAGCTGTATGGCACAGCCAGCTACGCCGATGAAATCCTGGCGCTGAACCCCAGCATCACGCACCCACTGTTATTGCAGCCTGGCGTAGCTTTACAGGTGCCGCTACATGGCTAGCACCGCACAGGCGGGTGAAGACCGCTACACCCGTGACCAGGCCCAGATCGAGGTGGTGGTGAATGGCCTGGCCTACGCGGGCTGGCTGCAAAGCGAGGTGGACCGCAACCTGGAGAATGTCTCGGGCACGTTCAGCATTCCGGTGTCGATGGTACCGGGGGATGTGCCCAAGATAAAGCGCCAGGATGAGGTGCAGGTGCGCATTGGCACCGAGGTGGTGATCACCGGCTATGTGCTGTCTGCGGAGCCGTTTTACCGTCGGGATGACTGCGGCATGCAGATTGTGGGCCGGGACCGTACGGGCGACCTGGTGCGCTGCTCTGCCATCTACAAGGGCGGCCAGTGGCGTGGAGCCAAGATCGACCGGATCATCAAGGACATTGCCAGCCCGTTTGGCCTGAAAGTGCAGACCGATACCGACATTGGCGACCCGGTGCAAGACTTCAAGCTGTGGCATGGCGAGACGGCCCTGGATGCCATATCCCGTGCGGCCCGGCTGCGCGGTGTGCTGGTGACGCGGGACAACGCCGGGCGGCTGCTGCTGACCAAGGCGGGAAAGCTGCGTTTCAAGGGCGCCATCGTGCGCGGCCAGAACGTGATCAGCATGCAGGGCATGGGCTCTGACGACAACCGGCACAGCCACTATTTTGCCTATGGCCAGTGCAACACGGTGGCCGACTTTGAGGCGGCGCGCAGCCTGAAGGCGGTGGCACTGGATGACGAGATGCAGCGCTATCTGCCCCTGGTGATCAACGCCGATGGCAACACGACGCAGGCGGAGTTGCAAACGCTGGTGGCGCACACCATGCGGGTGCGCCGTGGCCATGCCATGGGCCTGCGCTACGTGGTGGAGGGCTGGACCTTTGAGGGTGCACCCTGGCCACTGAACCAGCGTGTGGCCATCTATGACGATGTGGCGTGCATCAGTGGGCAGGAATGGCTGATTTGCGGGGTAAAGCAGACGTGCAGCTTGCAAGACGGCGACGTGACCGAATTGACGGTGCGCCCTGTAGAGGCCTATGACACGGCCCCGCTCAAAACCAAAATGAAGCACCGCAACTGGGGCAACAGGGGCAACACCAGCGACCACCCACGTGGCCCATCGGACAAGGCAAACTGACATGATGATGGGTAACTTTTTGCGCCGGGCACGCATCCGGGGCCTGAAAGAGGGCAAGGTGCAGACCGGGCGGGTGGAAATGCTGGAATTTGATGCCAAGGATGCCGCAGAGCGTTGGCAGGACTACGGCTTTAGCGCGCAGCCCATCGACGGGCAGGGGTTGGTGATCAATGCCGGTGGCCACACCATCATTTTGCGTATGGACCGCATTGCCGAGCGGCCCACGCTGGCGGCCTATGACGTGAGCGTGTGGCACAAAGAAGGGCACAGCGTGACGCTGAAGGCCGGGCGGCTGGTGCAGGTGGATTGCGATGCCTATGTGGTCAATACCAAAACCTACCAGGTGAATGCGAACACCTTCCAGGTGAGCGCCAGCACCAGCGCCAGCCTGACAAGCCCGGTGACCAACGTGTCGGCTGCGCTGAATGTAGCGGGCAATGCGGCATTTAGCGGTGCCAGCATCACGCACGCGAGCAAGAATATCGGTGGTGGGCACACGCACAGCAATGTGCAGCCGGGCTCGGGCACTTCGGGCGGGCCGACCTAACAGCGGTTGACTGGCCTCTGGTGAACCACTTCACCAGGCCAAAACGGGGGGTAAAAAAGACACTGGCTGCATGTTTGATGTAGCCACCCGCCCCCAACCCAACACCACCGACGCGGCCAGCGTGTTCGGCGTTCCGTTCGACTGGCGGCTGGTAACGCCCAGCCCGGCCAGCAGCTATCCGTGGAAGGACTTTGTACAGCCCAGCGGCGTGCCGCTGGTGTATGCCGATGTGCTGGCCACCTATGCGCTGGCGCTGGAGGACTCGCTACAGACGGCCATTATCTTGTCCCTGTTCACCGACCGCCGCGCTACGGTGGACGACAAGCTGCCCTTGCACGATACCGACCGTCGCGGCTGGGTGGGCGATGAGTTCATGGCCACCGACTTTGATACGCGGCCCGACCCCTGGGGTTCGCGCCTGTGGCTGTGCTACTGGGGCAAGGCCAGTGGCGATGTGCTGGAGGCGGCACGCTTTGCGGCAACTGAGTCGCTGGACTGGATGCTGCAGGCTGGCATTGCCAGCAAGGTGGAAGTGACGGCGCAGTGGGTAGGCGAGCGCATGGACCGCCTGGCCGTGCGGCCCACCATCTACCAGCCGCGCCAAACCCGCCCGGTGTATGACGTGCTGTGGGGCACCAGCGTGCAGAGGGCTGCGCAATGAGCACTACACCTCTGGGCACCACGATTCCGTCTATATCCGACCTACAACAGAATGCAGCCCGGCTGCTGCAACAGTCGCTGGCCAGCGCACAGCAGTCAGCTGGCCCTGCAGCGGTAACCAGTGTGGCCGACCTGGACCTGGCGCGCAGCAACATAGCTGCGCTGGCGTTTGTAGAGGCCATGGGCTTGCATGGTGCGTACCGCTATTTGCGCGACTTCATTGCCCGCCAGGCCATCCCCATCAAGTCAGCGGGTGAATTCCTGGACGGCTGGCTGGCCACCTATGGCATGCAGCGCAAGGAAGCCGCCGCCGCCATGGGCACTGTTAGCGGCACAGGGGTTGTGGCCACGCTGCTGACCACCGGCACCGTGCTGCAGACCACAGACGGGCGGCAATACAAGGTGAGTGCCGATGTGGCCGTAGCGGCGGACGGCACGGTGACGGCCAGCGTGATTGCCCTGGTAGCCGGAGCGGCCAGCAACCTGAATGCCGCCACCGCTTTGACGCTGGTGTCTGCCCTCAATGGCATTGACGCGGCTTTCGCCACTGCTGCGGGTATCAGCGCTGGGGCCGATTTGGAGACGGATGCCCAGGCCATCTACCGCCTGCAGCAGCGCCTGAGCAATGAGCCCATGGGTGGTTGCCCTGCGGACTATGCGCGCTGGGCGCTGAGCGTGGCTGGTATCACCCGTGCCTGGGGCCTGCGCAATCCGGCTGGAGCTACGACTGCTGGGGTAATCATCATGGCCGATGGCAACGCATCGCCTGGCCTGCCCACCACGGTGCAGCAGGGCTTGGTGCGCGACTACATCCGCGACCCCAAGCGCGGTCCACCGGATGAACTGTTTGTGATCATTCCTACACCGGTGACCGTCAATGTCACGCTCAACGTATCGCCCGACACGGCGGCGATCCGGGCCGGGGTGGTGACGGCGCTGCAAGACCTGTTTTTTAGAGAGGCGGTACCGGGAGGCTCTATTCCGCACAGCCATCTCAAGCAGGTGATCAGCGAAGTCACAGGTGAATACAACCATACGATCAGCGCCCCGGCCTTGACCGAGGGCGGGCTGTTCACGGTCAGCACCTTTGACCGGTTGCTGGTGCTGGGTACGGTGGGCTTCGTCTGATATGGATAAGTTCTGGCAAGCCCTCGCCGCCCTGCTGCCCACCGGCTTCGCATGGCCACGCAATCCAAATTCGACCCTGATGCAGGTCATGCGGGCATTGGCGTTCAGTTTTAACGAACTGCATGAGTTCACCAAGCTGACCGCCAAGCAGTGGCAGCCGCACCAGACCATCACACGCCTAGCGGAGTGGGAAGAAGCCACGGGCCTGCCCGATGCCTGCTTCGGCACCAGCCAGAGCGATGACCTGCGCCGCAAGCTGCTGCTGTCGCGCTTGCGCGGCCCGGTGCTGACCTATACCGATTCCAGCCCAGCCAGCACGGGTGCGCTGGTGGCCATTTGCGCCTGGCTGGGCTACCAGGCCACCGTGGCCTACAACACGCCGTTCCGCTGCGGCGTGAACCGTGTGGGTGACCGACTGGGGGCGCTGGACGGCCAGCTGTACGTGACGGTGACCCTGCAATCCACGTATTTCCGCGTCGGTGTTGCGCGGGTGGGTAACCGGCTACTGCAAGGGCAGCTGAATGGCGGGGAGCTGATGTGCTACCTGAAACGGGTGGTGCCTGCGCGCTATGCCCTCAATGTGATTTTTGTTTGATTGGGATGAACGATGGACTACACGCTCAGTAATAGTTATGCCACCGATGCTGGCACAGGGTTTCGCAGGCACTTGCAGGCGCAGGCCGTGCCTACGGCAGTGTCTGACTTGGATATGAACCAGCTTATTTGGGAGCTGATGGCGGTTGTGACGGCTGGTGGGCAGGTGGGGGCGCAGTTTGATCCGGCTGTACCTGCCAGCTACACCAAAGTTTTGGCGGCATTGCGAAGCGCTGGGGTGTTTACGACCGCACCCCAGTTTGATAGCACTACGAAGGTGGCGACGATGGCTGCGGTGCAGCGGGCACTTGGTAATCGCAGCGGGTATGTGATTTTTAACGCCAATCAAATACTCGGTAACGCGGCTTTCGGCGGAGTTTACGAGTCGAGCGGCTCGTCGTCGCTCACGTGCCAATTGCCGTCTGCGGCTGCTTATCCAGGCGGAGTTGTTTCGCTGTGCAACAACCAATCGTCCGGCACTCTTACTGCGTCAAGTGCGGGGGGGATTTTTTATGGACCGGGTTACCCCGGTGGCGTAGCGACGGTGGTATTGCCATCACGCGTTTCTGCCGACTTTGTATCCGACGGCACGAATTGGAAGGTCTTCCTTGGGGCCGGGATTACATCATCGAGTCTTGCGGCCAACGGGTGGAAAAAATATCCCGACCTCAACAGTCCGACAGGCTGCACGATTGAGCAGTGGGGAACTCTGGCGGACGCGGCCTGGACTACAAACGTCGAACGCACTCAGTCGCTCCCGATCACGTTCCCTAACGTGGCACTGAATGTCGTGTGCTCAAGCGGGAATGCTAGCTATGCCACTGCTGCTAACGCCCGCTTTTTATCCACGTCTCAAATAGCCCTTTGCGCGGCAAATGGTGGGTCACAGACGGTGAACTGGCGTGCTACTGGCTACTAATTTAAGGAGGTTTGACATGCGATTTTCACTATCAACTTGCGGTTTTTACCCAAAATTCGAGAGCTATCCAGCGCTGCCCGCTGATGTGATTGACATCACAGATGCCGAATATCTGCAAGCCATGCACCTACAGGCCGGCGAGAAGCTGGATGTAATCAACGGCGCACTTGTCATCGTGCCTGCCCCAGCGCCAAGCGCTGCCGACGTGATGGCGGCTACGGCCTCAGCCATGACTTCGGCGGTGCAAGACCACATGGACAAACAGGCGCGCACCCACGGCTACGACAACCTGCTGTCGGCCATCAGCTACGCAGACGAACCTGCTGTGCCCAAATATCAGGTCGATGGCCAAGCTTTTCGCGCTTGGCGCTCGCTTGTCTGGGCCAAGTGCCATGAGCTATTGGCGCAGGTGCAAGCGGGTGCGTTACCCGTACCCACCGAAGCCGAACTTCTGGCCATGCTGCCACCAGCACCGGCTATCGCGCCTCAATAAGCGCGGTTTGAAGCGACTTTGAAAGCTGTTTAAACCATGAGTCCCATCGCAATCACACGCCAAAGCTCCATCCTGTTCTTTGGCCGCGAAGGCACCATGAACCCTGTAGCCAGCGTACAGGTGGCCATCATGGGGGAATGCGCGTTTCTATATAGCTTGATGGGGCCAGGCTTCTATGAACACCTGGCAGAGCACGGCCTGGCCGAGTTTGAAAAGCTGGGGCTGCATTACATGTATGCAGCCGTGTCCGATGCGCACCTGCGGCTGATGCGCCGCAAGCTGAAGCTGGCGCAGGTGACGTACCTATTCAAGAACCGGACTGCCGGGCACTTGCTCAACTGGGTGCTGATCACGACCAAAGCACCTGAATCCGAAAACCCGCACCGCCCGGAAGGCGGCACTTTACGAAAGCACGGTATGTCCACCTCTGACAACACGATTGAAGCCGAAATCCAAGCCAAGGGCTTGACAGCTCCCCGCGTAACGCCTGCACGCATTGAAGAAGTGATTGCCACCGAGCATTACTTCACCGGCTGGGATGGTGCGCTGTCGGCTGGTAGCACGGGAACGCGGCACCATGAATTAGGCGATGACACCCAAAAACAAGCGCTGGACACCCTGACGTTTTGTGTGCTGGTCCTGCGCAATGGCTTTACGGTCACCGGCGAAAGCGCATGTGCCAGCCCGGAGAACTTCGACGCAGCGATTGGCCGAAAGATCGCCCGTGCCAATGCAGTGCAAAAGATTTGGCCGCTTGAAGGCTACGCGCTCAAGAGCCAATTGGCCGAAGCGGCCTAAAAAAAAACAGGGCGACCAGGAGATCGACTACACCGTCGGCGGTGGAGGGAAAGCGGTAAAGCGTGGTGAACTGATCATCTACAGCTGGGACCGTGATGCAGAGCCCGCTCAGCTGTTCTAGCTGAGCATTGCCGATGCGCCCGTTAAATTTGCCAAAAATGCTGGATCAATTCAAACGTCTTGCTGGATCAAATTAAACGGCGCGCTACTTTTGACCAGCGCGCGGCGCATGACCAGTTTTTGCGCGTGGACCTGGGGCTGCAACAGGAGGTCACCGCGCTTTTACGTACGGCACTGGACTACGGCGTGTGGGACGAGTCGGCCCAGCACATGCAAGACTTCAATCTCGGCTATCTGACACAAAGCTACACGGTGGAGTCGCTGCGCAACCTGGACGTGGACTATGTCGCATTCTTGACTTTGGCGGGCCATCTGCATTCCAGTGTGGATATACGGCGCGGTCGGGTGGAACCTCTGGCGGGTAACGACCCGGTGTTGGCAGGCGCGATGGCGGCTATTTTTGCGCTGCCTCCTGAGGTGCGTGAAAAGGGCGGTGAATTCAAGCGCTGGTTGAAGGGCCAGCCGGTGTTGCTGGTTTTCAGCCCGATACGCATGCGCCAGACGGGTTCCCCGGTTGTGGGCTGGATGCTGATGGCCCGCGAATGGCAGGGCGAGCGGCTGACACGTCTGATGAAGCTAACCGGCAGCCATTTTGTGCTGCGTCCTTCGGGCGCTTTGGCGGACGGGGTGCAGGTCAGCAATGACAGCAGCGCCATCCTGAAAGACACGGCAGGGCCCAGCCAGCTGCAGCTGGTGGTGGATACCCTGCCCACAATGCAGACCCAGAAGGAAACCAGTCAGCTTCTACTGCTGGCCAACGCGCTGGTGCTGGTGGTGCTGGGCGCCCTGGCGGTGGTACTTTTGCTGGATCGCTTAGTGCTCAAACGCCTTGGCAGGTTTGCCCAGCTGGCGCGTAGCCAGCGCAGCACCGACCTGGCTCTGATGCAGCAATGGCCGGTACAGGGCCATGACGAGCTGGACGAGCTAGCCTTGTCGCTGAACACCATGATGGCGGCACTGGGCAAGGCGCGTTCCGGCCTGGAGCGCGATGTGCGCACCGATGCCCTTACCGAACTGGGCAACCGCCGCATGCTGCATGAACAGCTGGACCAACTGCTGGCTTTGCAGCAACGTCAGCCGGGTCTGACTCTGGCAGTGTTGCTGATTGACCTGGACGACTTCAAGCTCATCAACGATTCCCTGGGCCATGCGGCCGGTGATTTTTTGCTGACCAGCATTGCCCGCTCGCTGGAAAAGCTGACGCGTACCAGCGACGTGGTGGTGCGCCTCGGGGGGGATGAGTTCGCTTTGCTGTATGTGGCCCGGGACGACGAGCTGGGCGTGCGGCACTTTGCCGAGCGGGTGCAGGAGACGATCGCCCAGACCCGGCAATACCAGGGCTCCTACCTGACCGTCAGCTGCTCCATGGGCATTTGCTACGCCCACGGCCCTTCGACGAACAAGGACGACCTGCTGCGCAATGCCGACCTGGCCATGTACGACGCAAAGCGGGCGGGCAAGGGCCGCTACAGCTTTTATAGTGAATCGATGCTCGGCAATGTGCAGGAACGCATGCTGCTGGAGCAGCGGCTGCGCGAATGCCTGCGCCTGGATGAGCTGGAGGTGTGGTTCCAGCCCATCGTGGACGCGCGCAACGGCGCTGCGCCCATGATGGAGGCCCTGGCCCGCTGGCCGATGGACGGCGGCTTTTGCCCGCCGGATAAATTTATCCCCATCGCCGAAGAATGCGGTTTGATCGTGGCCCTGGGTATGGCGATTGCCAACAAGGTTGCCGCCGCCTTGCCGACCCTGCTGGCGCAGAACCCGTACACGGTGGTGAACATCAACCTGTCGGCCAAGCAACTGATGGTGACCACCCTGGTGGAAGACATGTGTGAGCTTCTAGACCGCCAAGGCATACCCCGCTCCTGCGTGCATTTCGAGCTGACCGAGTCGGCCGTGGCCAAGGATGCTGAACTGGCCGAGCGCCAGCTGCAGCTGCTGGCCGAGGCGGGTTTTCACTTGCATCTGGACGACTTCGGCACCGGTTACTCGTCGCTGCACCGCCTGCAAAGCCTGCCGTTTTCCACACTCAAGCTGGACCGCTCCTTCGTCACCCTGCTGGGGCGTGGCGATGCGCATATCGCCAAGGTCATCATGGCGCTGGCCGGTGAGCTGGGCGTGGGGGTGATCGCCGAAGGCATAGAAACTGAGCAGCAGCGCGATGCACTGATAGCCCTGGGCTGCCACTGGATGCAGGGCTACTGGTTCGCCCGGCCCATGCCTTTGCCGCAGATGCTGGATTGGCTGAAAAACCGGCCGGGAGCTTAGCAGGCTGCTGAAATACCGCCCACCGACATGCACGCCGACCCCGCCGTTGCCGGAATTTTGAGGATTCGGCGCGCAACGAAGGTCAGACTGCTCGCTTCGAAGCCGATTCGGGCCT
>NZ_JBYZMO010000005.1:0-216903 GCF_058216335.1 Rhodoferax sp. SPJ21 | reverse complement strand
AGAAGGCCCGAATCGGCTTCGAAGCGAGCAGTCTGACCTTCGTTGCGCGCCGAATCCTCAAAATTCCGGCAACGGCGGGGTCGGCGTGCATGTCGGTGGGCGGTATTTCAGCAGCCTGCTAAGCATGGCTGTCTACAAATAGCAGCCTTGTAGCCAGGAGGATATGGACGACAACGTTTGACTCTGACTGAGCCGGCCTATCGATAGGCGTAGACGGCTTTATGACGGCCCCGGGGCTGACGCGAAACGGCGTAACCACTGGTGCCGAAGCTGGCTTGATTGCTTTGCGCAGCCCAGGTGCTGGCGACCAGGAGGGCCGTCCGCTAGCCCGGGAGTCGATGATCACCAGGTAGCGGCCGGGCCACGGCAGCGTTGCACCCTGATGCTGGATGACCCACAACGGGTTGCCGTTGACGATCGCGGCCGTGTAGTCCGAATCCAATACGCCCAGCCTGTCGAGGAAAAGATTCAGTGTGGCGGGAATCCGGATACAGCCCTCCGAGTCCGCCTGGCCGAGGCGCTGCTCCAGCACATCAGGGTCGGTGGCATGCATCTGGAGCCGCATCTGGCTCACGCCGCCTTTGCCCCAACCGCGTTCGCCGATCTGCCAGCCGAAATCGAAGACCCGTCTTCCACGCAGGCCGTAGCCGCGAATATGGTTCTTATTGAAGCTGCCTTCGGCACGGAAGTCGGGATTGTCCAACGAATGTGCGAAGACCCCGAGGGGCGTATAGAAATGTTCAAACCGGCCTGGCTTGCCGGTCGATACCGACGTGGCGCCGATCCAGTGTAGGCTACCACCGCGCAGCCGCACGACTACGAATACAGCCTGGACTTGCGGGTTGCGATCCACAACGACAAAAGCCTGTGTAGGTAACTCGTTCAGGCTAGCCGCAACCAGCGACTGCTGCAGGCGGTTGGCATAAAGCGCCTGGTCAGCAGTGGGTACAGAGAGAAGATGATCGACTTCCTTCATGAAGATCCGTGTTACCGCGTCGAGTTCTACTTGGTTGGGTTCCACCGGTTCTGCCCGAACCGGAGCCTGCAGAATGAAGGCGCAGCAGGCAAGTAGGACAAGCTCTCTTAACCAACGTTGCCATGACGGGCGCTGACGTCGCTCGAACGCGTGCACATCAAGCACTTGGCGGTATCTCCACCCCAAAGATCACATTCAGACGCTTTCCCGGCTGTACCGGCCATCTGTGGGTGGCGTGCTGTGTGATCAGGCTGGCAGATGTAGCCTGCCCGAGCCTTGTCATGGAGGCCTGCGCCCATTCGCCGCTCAGGGTGATCCAGCTTCTCTCAACTAGAACTCGGATTACGCCGTTTGGCTCCGATGCAATCCAACCGATGGCCGTCTCGGCCGAAGGGGTAATGTCGGCATCGGCGCGCATCCCAAGCGCGGGAAGCCTCACATCCATCTTGGTCGTCCATTTTTACGCATAACTTTCCACCAGGCGGGCAAGGGTCACCACACATCTTCTAGTTCGAAGCCGATTTGCGCGGCATGGACTGAGGGCTTGCATTCGGGCTCATCCAGAACATCCTGCCCGAGTCGCATATAGGTTTTCATCGATTGGTATCCATTGGAAAAGATGCCCTATCGTCTGCGCACCGGTGGGCGAAGGTCTGTGCGCCAGACCACATAAATCTCAGAGCCGAATCCGTTGCATTCCATTCTTCAGCCTATGTTGGTATAGCCGAACCTGGTTGCATGACGGCGATCATTCAGGGTGGCATCCAAACCTGACTAGAGTGGCAATTGCCGATTGACCATTGAAATTTCCAGAAAATGCCAACTCGGCGCTATGTCTGTAGGTGAACACCGCGTATTGCACGCCTCATTCAGCGATTGTTTGCGCAGGTGCACGCCGCGAATTGGTCTATCTATCAATAGACGTACAAATGGTCGATGGGTAGGAGCTAATATTCAAAGCACTTGAGCGCAGAGCCACATCAGCGTTGCACCCACGAATAGTTATGGAGCATCTGAATGGCTATCTCACCTAACCCCATCGACAATAGACTACTGGCCGCGTTGCCGAATGCCGAGAGAGAACGTTGGTTCCCCCAACTTGAACTGGTAAAGATGCCTTTGGGTCAAGTGATATGCGAATCTGGCCGAACCTTGAGTCATGTGTACTTCCCCATAGACGCTATCGTGTCTCTCCTATACGTAATGGAGAATGGCGCCTCTGCTGAGATTGCCGTGGTCGGCTGCGAAGGGCTTGTAGGCGTGTCATTATTTATGGGCGGTGAGTCGACGCCCAGTCGTGCGGTCGTGCAAAGTGCGGGGATGGGCTACCGATTGAAGTCTCAGCTTATGAAAAACGAGTTCAACCGCACCGGGCCGGCGATGCACCTGCTGTTGCGATATACACAAGCCCTTATTACGCAGATGGCGCAAACTGCAGTGTGCAATCGCCACCATTCATTAGACCAGCAACTGTGCCGTTGGCTTTTACTGAGTCTGGATCGACTTCAAGGCAGTGAGCTCGTGATGACTCAAGAACTTATCGCCAACATGCTCGGTGTTCGCCGAGAGGGCGTTACGCAAGGTGCCATGAAATTGCAGAATGCGGGCTTGATTCGTTATGTCCGCGGTCATATCACCGTAGTTGATCGGGACGGCTTGGAGCAGCGATCATGTGAGTGCTACGCCGTGGTCAAGAAGGAGTACGACCGACTACTGCCACATAAACTTGCCACATAGAGTCGACTGAGGTCCGGCGCAGCTGCCCAGGACCATAGCGGTTTGGCTTCGCAGATCGTGCGCGGGCGGCGGGGTACGATAGCGCACGGACAACATCGCATAGCGTCACTACGCTGTGTTACGTGACTAAAGTATTCAAAAAACCCCGGAAACTCGCCATGAAGCGACCTGCTTGTAGTGGGCGGTATGCTCCCGCCGACCCGCAACTGGTGAATAGAATCCAAGACCCGGCACTTATCCGGTGAGAAGACATGAGCGTATTTAGCCATGATTGTCTTCAGGGTGGCGGTTCGGGCACGGTGGCTCAGCCAGTCCGCTAAAGTGAGCCACACCCACCAAGTCGTTGGGTTACACCTATACGGATGCAAACAACGCGTCCTGGGCGTTACGGAGCAACTCGCTGACCGGTTTGATGTGACCGCCATACGAACCGCAGCAAGGCATCTTTCGCTGATTTTCTATGCCAATGGCTGCACGGAGGAGGGCATCTTCGCCGTAGAAAGTTGGTGGTACCTATGGCGATACAGCCAACTGCATGGTTGGGCGGTGCCATTTGGATTGCGCATAACTTGCCGTCGTGGCCAGCCGCCAGCTCGAAAGAACATTTTGCCTAACGTACAGAATCACTTGATTGAGCTTCTTCCACGCAAAGGTCGCCTTAATTTATTGATGAGAATGCATGCACTGAGCAGTCGGCGTTAGCGCCAGCAGGTCGAAGTGTCTGGCTAACATGCTTCTTTACTGCCGCTTTTATATTTTGCGCTGTTCGGCTGGATAACATTCACCGGCGTACTTTCTGAATTTAACCTTCGCGTTTTGGTCTTTCGAAATGTCCGGACTTCACGCCCACTGCCGCTGCAGTTGGCTGTCGTGACTTACTAGTAGGTGACTGAGATCCTATCAACCACCGACCTGACTCCCGCAGTGCACCATGCGGCTTCTTCGGCAAATTCGCGTTCGGACCAGCTTCCCGCCATACCCGTCAAGGTGGCCTCCGTGCCCAACATGGTGACTGAAATCGAGTTTGCGCTGTCGACCGCGCGACGCTTCAATGCAGCTTCGATCGCGACTTTGACCGCGTGGGGGTCACTAGCTGGCACGGATTTCAGGACAATCTGGTCGCTGAGACCTGTGACGCCCAGTAGATGCCGTACAGCCTGCGCGGCAGCCAGGCGCTGGTACGACCAATCTACCGTTCCGGAAAGTGTCAACCAGCCATTTTCAACCATGACCGAGATCGATTTCTTAGGAATATTCGTAGCCCAGTCTAAGATGTTTCTGGCTGCTGCTGCTATATCTGCATCTGTATGCTGACGTAGGCCAGGCAGTTCGACATTGACGTCTACAGCCAGGCCTCTCACGCCATGCACCCGCTGCACAGCGCGTTCGGCATGCCATTTCTCCGAGAAGCTTTCGACGCGGCCGGCAAGGGTGACAATGCCGTCGCGAACCTCCACACCTACGTTTGTTGCATTAACGCTTGGTTCCCATTTGAGTTCATCAAGGACATCGTGTTTGAGTTGACTATCAGATTTCATGATTGGCCTCCGGTATATATGAAGACTGTAGGTGTGTGATGGCGAACGCTCTGTGCGCCAAGCCTCTTTGCGTGAAATCTAATGACTTGGTTGAAATACGATGGGTAGGGCAGGGTGGGCGCAATCGTCTTGACGACGGGAGCCTGGAACATTAGATTCCAGGCAGGCGATAAATTGAGTTCTGGTTCTAATGCTATGTGGATATGTATGGCCGCGTGTGGTTACGTCGCTGCGCAACAAACTTGGAGTAGGCCGGACCAGTGTGAATGCCGACGGCTTCCAACGTGTACTATTCAAACTGTCATTCCTTGGCCGCAGATCGACGCTGCCCGCGAAGTCATGGAGCACACACGCGCCCTAGGATGCGCATGGCGGCATCTGCATGCGCACCAGATGGGATTGGGTGTGTAATGGAGTTGCTTATTCGTGAGCCAATTGAATAATGAGCTTACCGAAGTTCTTGCCTTGAAGTAGTCCAATGAAGGCTTCCGGTGCGTTCTCCAAACCGAAGACGATATCTTCTCGAACCTTGATTTTTTCCTCCCTTACCCATTCGCCCATCGCGCCAGAAAACTCACTCCAACGTGGCCCGTAATCGTCGAATGCAATGAACCCCTGCATCTTTATGCGCTTGCTCAGTAAGGTTCCCACGAGCAGGCCCAATCGATCTGGACCTGGCGGCATCTCCGTGGCGTTATAGGTGGCGACCAACCCGCACACCGGGATGCGGGCTTTCGGGTTAAGCAGAGGCAATACGGCATCGAACACCAGGCCGCCGACATTCTCGAAGTACACATCAATGCCTTTCGGACATGAGGCCGCCAAGTGGCCGGCTAAGTCGTCTGCGCGGTGATCGACGCAGTAGTCGAAACCCAGGACGTCTATCACATAGCGGCACTTTTCTTTACCACCCGCAATGCCCACGACATAGCAGCCTTTAAGTTTGGCGACTTGGCCGACTACCGAACCCACTGGCCCGCTTGCGGCGGCAACAACAACGGTCTCCCCAGCCTCAGGACGGCCGATATCCAGTAACCCCATGTACGCAGTAAAGCCTGGCATTCCCAGCACGCCCAGGGCACGAGAGGGGTGTGATTCCTCGGGATAGAGCAATCTAAGACCTTTGCCATCGGACAATGCATAGTCCTGCCAACCGGTGTATCCCAATACCAGGTCACCCACGTTGAAGTCGCTGCGATGTGATACCTCTACCCGCGATACCGTGGCACCCACCATGACATCACCGATAGCTACGGGTGCGGCGTATGAAGGACCATCACTCATCCGGCTGCGCATATAAGGGTCCAGTGACAAGTACAGCGTGCGTAACAGAACCTGATGGTCCACCGCGTGCGGCACAGGACTGCGTTCTATTCGGAAGTCCTCTGCATTCGGCGCGCCGATTGGTCGGGCGCTTAAAACTACGCGTCGATTGACAGTGGTGCTTTGTGACATAGGTCAGCCTCCTTTTTTTAAATCAATTTACCTTCACCGCCGCAAGTACCCCGGCGGGTTGTATCGGTTTTAGGTGTGAACGCGCGCCGCTATTGCGCAGGATCGCCAGCGGTTATGGCCTTGCGTTGGTTCGCGGGATAGACTTGGATTGCCCTTGTTAGGTCTACCGTGGCACTTGTGTATGGCAGTACCTGTATTCAGGCCAACGGCTTGAACCACGACATCCTTCCGTAAATAAATGGGGGAAGCCACCGGTTTCAGTATCGAACTTAGGTCAAATGACATCCGCCGTCTGTACGGTATGCAACACTCTGATGCGTGGATCTGGCCTCGGTCAGCGTGCTGCCAGCCTGTGTCGCGGATCGGACGATGCCTCGCCACAAGCATCGAGATCTGGTCTTTGGCAGTAGTCGGAGCCAGATCGCCAACAGAGCCGTGCAGCACCGCGCAACCTACGTGCGTGCGCAGCAATCAATCCGACTGCCTTCGTGGTTGTAATTACTTAATACGATGTATATTATGTTAATAAATGGAATTGCTGGATCGTCCCGTAAGACGATCCAGCCTCAACTGCGATGCACCAGCAATGTTTCATACACAAAATTTTGGAGCACGACTTGCTTGGCTGCGTCAATATCGTGGAAGTTGATGCCGTGGGAATACACAGTCTGGAATGTGGCCCCGTCTGCAGTACTACCGGCCGATTGCTGCAGACTACGGATTGAAGCTGTCGTTGTGATGGTGACTAGTTGGTCTACCGTTTGGTCAGTCAGTGAAAACTCAATAGATACCATGTCTCCCATAGTGCCTAAGGGCTTGCTGGTGGAGATCAAGGCACCTGAAAGGCTGATGTCAGACAGCGTGGCTGTTGTAACGTCTTCTGCATCTACCGGGCTTTTTACGCGCACGGGTAAATTTGCTTTGACACGAACGGCTTTGCGTAAACCTACTTTTTGGATCGCGACGGGAAACGCAAGCAACATGAAGGCGCGAGGCGTTTGCACCAAAGCCTCGATTCTGCTTTCAAAGGTAAAAACGGATACGCCCGTAAACACCCGTATGACCACCGTCATACTTTGTTGCAAGCCAACCATGGCACGGCTGTCTTGTGGAATCGTGAGCAACAGATATTCGCCGGCAACATAGCCGATCAGCGTCGAGTAGTGCGCCACGGAGTTGTCGCTATGGTTCAAAAGAATCTGGAGTCGTACGCCGACTTGTAGATTCATGTCTTCAAATTCAATGGTGTTCTTCTTGGTCATATGTACTGCTTGGCCGGCCACCCAGCGATGAAGTATGGCGCTATATCCATGCCGCAAATTTTAGTCCCGCAGGCTTGGTTGCTCGTTGGCACCGCAAACCCACCGTGCAGTTTAAAAAAAAGAGAAATGCGATTGCGACAGCGAGAAGCGCACCGTGGGCGTACTGAAATCATTAAAAGGTACGCCGAGTGCAATTTCGCCGGATGCATGCAACACGCAGTCATTGCGACGCAAAGGTACATCGTTATCGCTACCGGCAAACCGAACCCAAGTGCCAAAGCTGCTCATATCGGTCAGGAAGAATGCCCCGTTACGCCATTCAATCCTGGCGTGCAGGCGGGATACGCGGGGGTCCTCGATGAAGAATTCGGCAGTCTCCGCCCGCCCCAGGTGCACAGGCATGGCTGCGGACGAAAAGCTGCTGCTGTGGTCCAAATAAGACAGATGGATTTGCCCAGCGGAGCGCTCGACGGGGTGCTCGGTTTGCAGCAACGTGGCCTGCATGGTCAAAAATTCTGACACCGCGCCGTCCTGCCATTCGAGCCGGTACAACGGCAAGGGTTCTGCCCTGCCCCTTATGCTCACCGGCCCCAGGCGCAAAAAGCGCAGACCAGCGTCGTCACCCAACTCATCGACCAAGGCTTCGGTCACCCAGACCTGATTGGCGCCCGAAAGATCACTCAACCGTGAGGCAACATTGACAGCGTCGCCATAGCAATCCCCCTCCACCTCCACCACCTCGCCATAGGCTATGCCGGCCTTGATTTCCATGCGAATCACTGCCGGCCATTTCAGCAGTCGAAGTTGGTGGCCACGCTGGATGTCGATCACTGCGCGCACCGCGTTTTCTGCCCCCACAAAGACGGCCAATACGCCATCGCCTAACTTTTTCACCACGCGGCCCTGGTAGGCCGCGCAGACATCACTTATCCACTGCGTCAGCCGCGTCACCGTTTGGGCCGCTTTGGCATTGCCCAGAGCTTCATAGAAAGCAGTACTTCCGGTGAGATCGACAAATACGACGGTAGCCTGAACGCCCATAGTGGTAGCGGTGTAGTAGTTGCGAAAAGAAAATCCGATAGCTACGTGAAATTATGCGTGCAAAGCGTTGTTCCGCAGCCTAGATCTACAGTATTCGAGGGCAATGGTGGGAGAGCACACGGCCCAAGTATGTATCAAGCCGGCAAATGATGACTGGCTTCATAAACGCTGCGCGCGGGCATTAGGTCTTGGTATAAACGCAGGGTCCTATCTCTTGTGTAATACCCGCTTGTCTGCCCATGGCCGCCCCTAAAAACTCCGTACTGTTCAGCCTGTTCAGCTTTCTCCGCCCGGAGTCTGGCCGGGTGGATGGTCGGCAGGAGCAGCAGTTGGAGTTGATTCGCTCGACGATGCTGTCTTGCCTGACCCCAGAAGCGTCAGAACCCTCTTACTTGGAACGCAAGATACGCAACGCCAAGGATGTGCAGGTCTTGTGGTACCTGCGTGCGGACCTGATGGCCACCTTGGCCAGCCAGAGTGGAGAAATAGATGCGCGCGCCAAGATGGAGCATGTCACTCGGCTGTTCCACGGCTCGTTACCCAGAAGCCTGAAAGCTCGCCCCAGCTCCCTGGGCACTTGAACGACTTTCAGTGGTGATGGCTGTGGTCGTGACTGGTATCCGTGCATCCAGAGGGTAAATGACCCCATACGATCAGTGCTTCGCGCCCTTCCACGGCCAGTTCCACCTTGGCACCGACCGGCAGCAAGACCTTGGTGGGGACATGTCCAAAGGGTAGCTGCGTCAAGACTGGCACTTTCAGCTGGCTGCGCAGCCAGGACAGCACGGTTGCCATTCGGAAGTTGCCATCATGCGGCACCTTGGTAAAACTGGTGAACTGCCCGAGCACCACCGCACTTTGGCGCGCCAGCACACCGCTATACAGCAACTGGGTCAGCATGCGCTCGATGCGGTAGGGGTGCTCTCCCACGTCTTCTAGAAACAGCACGCCGCCTTGGATGTCCGGGAAATACGGCGTACCGATCTGCGACACGAGGACCGAAAGATTGCCGCCCCACAACGTGGCATCTTTGATATAAAAACTGCCGCTAGCGCAATCAGCATCAGCACCGACAGCTACTGAATCAATAGCGAGTTGGGCATCTTCGCGACCCAGTCGCCAGCCGGCGCCCTCGCCCTGCCCTTCGACCAAGTCGTCAAAACAGGCTTCCATGATGTCGTCCGGCAGCTCCGCCGTGCCGAAGTCTTCGCCCAGTGCCGGCCCTGCCCAGGTGATGGCACCGGTTTGGGCCAGCACCGCATTTTGCAGAGCCGTGAAATCGCTAAAACCGACAAACTGCGTGCCGTGGTGGATGGCATGGGCCACGGCCGCGTAGTCAATCTGACCCAGCAAGCGCGTCAGCCCGTAGCCGCCGCGTGAAATCAGTGCCACGTCGGCACCGCTAGCGGCCGCACGGTGGATGGCGGCAACGCGGGTGGCATCGTCGCCGGCGAAGCGCATATGGCTCTTTAGGGCATCGGTGTCGATTTCAACCGTATGGCCCAGGGTTTTGAGCCGGGCTACGCCGCGCTTGAAAGCAGCCTTGTCGCGCACTGCGCCAGAGGGAGAATAAATATAGATATGTTTGGTCACGCGCAGGAGTATCCCATTGGCCAATCAGGCTAGGTTGAAATAGATAGCAGCCTGTTGCGCCGCTTGCGAGCCCGGCGGGCAAGCCAGTTGCCGCATTTTTTCATGCGATATGCCGGTTGCAGCTGCAGCGCCCTGCTCTGCTGCCCTGCGGGCCCATGCACGCGGAGCTGCACGGTGCCCCAGGTCTGGAAACGGTGCATTGTCTGCCTCGTGTGCGGCGGCAGGCTGCAACACCAACAAGCCGTGAAAAACCTCGGGCATCGCTGTCAGCAAGGCTTGGCCTAAGGGATCTGCCGCCTGCACGACTAGCACAACGTGGTGCAGCGCCAGGTGCTGCATCCATTCCCGCAGGATGCGACCATGCCAGTCCAGACTGTGCTGAGCCTCTTTCTTGGGCTTGTCGCTGCGGCCAAACCCAATCAGGTCGGGCACCAGCACCCGGTGCCCTGCGGACAGCAATGGTGCCAGCATCTGCCGGTACTGGTAGCCCCACCCGGTCTTACTGTGCAGGCAAACATAGTTTAGGCCCGCAGCCTGAGGCCCCTCATCCACATACGCCATGCGCAAGCCTGCAAGCGCTGGCAGGTCGCTGATGTACTGCGTAGTCCATGAAAAATCGACCAGATCGGTAAACCGCCCTTCTGGCGTGCGCAAAGCATCCTCACGCAGCACATGGCGCGCCTGTCGTTGCGCAGCACGCCGGTGCTGGAAAAAGTCTTGCAGCAGTTGGGCGCATTCTTCTGCCATCACACCACCTTGCACCCGGGTCTGATGGTTCAACTGAGGGTGGGCAAATACGTTCAATACCGATCCGGCGGCGCCGGTCTTCGGGTCGGCCGCACCAAACACCACGCGTTGCAGCCGTGCGTGCAGCATGGCTCCGCTGCACATGGTGCAGGGCTCCAGCGTGACGAACATTTCGCAGCCGTCCAGCCGGTAATTGCCCAGCACCTGGGCTGCCGCACGCAGGGCGACGATTTCGGCATGGGCTGTAGGGTCATGGCCATCCACGGGCGCATTACGGCCGCTGGCAATCACCTTTCCATCTTTCACTACCACGGCGCCGACGGGAACCTCGCCTGCAGCGGCGGCAAGATCTGCTTCAGCCAAGGCCAGCTGCATTGCATCGGCGTCGCTCAAGACCATATTTGCTATGAATTAAGTAGCGGCTGCCGCAGATAAAACCTGCGCCAACTGCCAAAAACATCAAGGGTTTTCATTGGGCACGGCACGTGGCTGCTGCAAGGCAGCATCCACGGCTTGTTTGACTTGCTGAGGCATATTCTGCGCAGAGACGGCCGCCTGAGGCGTTTGCACCGCAGGCGCCAGCTGGTTCTTGGCCAGCAGACCAAGAAACAGCACTACCAGCAGCAAACCCAGGAGGCTAAAAATGGCGCGCATGCTCCAGGCCCGGTGTATCCGGCTTATTCCCACTCAATGGTGGCTGGTGGCTTGCTGGATACGTCGTAGGTCACGCGGTTAATGCCACGTACTTCGTTGATGATGCGGCCAGATACCTTCTTCAGCAGCGCGTAGGGCAGCTCGGCCCAGTCGGCAGTCATGAAGTCGCTGGTCTGCACGGCGCGCAGGGCCACCACGTAATCGTAGGTGCGGCCATCGCCCATTACGCCCACGCTCTTCACCGGCAGGAACACGGTGAAGGCCTGGCTGGTCAGCTGGTACCAGGTCTTGCCCGTGGCTTCGTCCTTGAAGTTGTGCAGTTCTTCAATGAAGATAGCGTCGGCACGGCGCAGCAGATCCGCGTACTCTTTCTTCACTTCACCCAGAATCCGCACGCCCAGGCCGGGCCCGGGGAATGGGTGACGGTAGACCATGTTGTAAGGCAGCCCCAGGGCTACGCCGAGTTCGCGCACCTCATCCTTGAACAGCTCGCGCAGCGGCTCCAGCAGTTTCAAGCCTAGCTCGGCGGGCAGGCCGCCGACGTTGTGGTGGCTCTTGATGGTGACGGCCTTCTTGCTTTTGGCGCCGCCGGACTCGATCACGTCGGGGTAAATCGTGCCTTGGGCCAGCCATTTGGCACCTTTGGCGCCCTCGCCTTTCAGCTTTGCGGCCTCTTGTTTGAAGACGGTGACGAACTCGCCGCCGATGATCTTGCGCTTGGCTTCGGGGTCGCTCACCCCGGCCAACTTGCCCAGGAACAGATCGGAAGCATCGGCGCGGATCACTTTGGCGTGCAGCTTGCCGACGAACATGTCCATCACCATGTCGCCCTCGTTCAAGCGCAGCAGGCCGTGGTCCACGAAGACGCAGGTCAGCTGGTCGCCGATGGCGCGGTGGATCAGGGCTGCGGCCACCGATGAGTCCACGCCGCCGGACAGGCCCAGAATTACCTCTTCGTCGCCGACCTGCTCGCGGATATGCGCTACGGCTTCGCTGATGTAGTCGCCCATCACCCAGTCGGGCTTGGTGGCACAGATGCCCAGCACGAAGCGGTTCAGCAGCGCCTGGCCTTGCACGGTGTGCGTGACTTCGGGGTGGAATTGCACGGCGTAGAAATTACGCGCCTCATCGGCCATGCCGGCAATCGGGCAGCCGTCGGTGCTGGCCATCAGCTTGAAGCCCGGTGGCAGCTCGGTCACCTTGTCGCCGTGGCTCATCCACACATTCAGCATGCCCTCGCCTTCCGGCGTAGTGAAGTCGGCAATATCTTTCAACAAAGCGGTGTGGCCGCGGGCGCGCACGGAGGCAAAGCCGAATTCGCGGGTGTGGCCGGTTTCCACCTTGCCACCCAGTTGCTGGGCCATGGTCTGCATGCCGTAGCAAATGCCTAGCACCGGTAGGCCAAGTTCGAACACCACCTGGGGCGCTCGGTCAGTGCTTTCTTCGGTCACGCTGGCGTGGCTACCGGACAGGATGATGCCCTTCAGCTTGCCATCGGCGGCGTAATTGCGAATCCACTCGTCCGTCACATCGCAGGGATGGACTTCACAGAATACATGGGCTTCGCGTACGCGGCGGGCGATAAGCTGAGTGACTTGGGAGCCGAAGTCAAGTATGAGGATTTTTTGGTGCGTAGACATGGGCGGACGTGGGGTCAAAATCAAAAACGGGCAGCGCGTGGGCTGCCCGGATGGGGTTACTTACCGAATGCCTTATTCCGAGCGGTAGTTCGGGGCTTCTTTGGTGATCTGCACATCATGGACATGGCTTTCGCGGATGCCGGCAGAGGTGATCTCCACAAACTCAGCCTTGTTCTTCATGTCGTCGATCGTGGCGCAGCCGCAATATCCCATGCTGGCGCGGATACCGCCGGCCATTTGGAAAATGATGGACACCATAGAGCCTTTGTAGGGCACACGACCTTCAATGCCTTCTGGCACCAACTTGTCGGCGTTCGGGTTACCCGTGCTGACTTCTTGAAAGTAGCGATCTGCACTGCCTTGCTGCATGGCGCCAATGCTGCCCATGCCACGGTAGCTCTTGTAGCTGCGGCCCTGGAATAGCACGACCTCACCTGGAGCCTCTTCGGTTCCGGCGAACATACCGCCCATCATCACGGTGCTGGCGCCAGCCGCAATGGCCTTGGCGATGTCGCCGCTATAGCGGATGCCACCGTCGGCAATCAACGGTACACCGGAGCCTTGCAGGGCGGTGGCCACGTTGTCGATGGCCATGATTTGTGGCACACCTACGCCCGCAACGATGCGGGTGGTGCAGATGCTGCCGGGGCCGATGCCAACCTTGACCGCATCGGCACCAGCTTCAGCCAGCGCCAAGGCGGCTGCGCCGGTTGCGATGTTGCCGCCGATCACGTCGATTTGAGGGTAGTTTTGCTTGATCCAGCGCACACGGTCGATCACACCCTTGCTATGGCCATGGGCGGTGTCCACCACGATAGCGTCCACGCCAGCGCGCACCAGGGCTTCGACGCGCTCTTCGGTGCCTTCACCCACGCCGACTGCCGCGCCCACGCGCAACTGGCCTTGGGCATCACGTGCCGCGTTGGGGAAACTGGTTTGCTTGGTGATGTCTTTGACGGTGATCAGGCCCTTGAGCTCGAATGCGTCGTTCACTACCAGCAATCGTTCGAGCTTGGATTTGTTCAGCAGTGCCTTGGCTTCTGCCAAGGAAGCGCCTTCTGTCACGGTGACCAGCTTTTCGCGTGGCGTCATGATCTGGCTGACAGGCACGTCGTAGCGAGTTTCAAAGCGCAGGTCGCGACTGGTGACAATGCCGACCACCTTGCCGCCATCACAGACAGGAAAGCCTGAGATACCCAGCTGGGCCGACATATCGATCACCTGGCGCACCGTGTGGCTCGGGGTAATGATGACCGGGTCGCGCAGCACGCCGGATTCGTAGCGCTTGACCTTCAGCACCTCAGCGGCTTGCTGCTTGGGGGTGAAGTTCTTGTGCACGATACCCATGCCGCCCTCTTGTGCCATGGCGATAGCTAGGCGGGCTTCTGTCACCGTGTCCATGGCGGCAGACACCAGGGGCAGGTTCAGGGTAATGTTGCGGGATAGACGGGTCGCAAGAGACGTGTCCTTGGGCAGGACTTGGGAGAACGCTGGCACCAACAACACATCGTCGAAAGTGAGCGCTTTTCCTAGCAGGCGCATATCAAAGCTCCAAAAGTCGTATTGTACTAGCCCGCCGCAGGGGTATTTTTTGCGAGACAGCAGCGCCCGGAGAAGCTGTAGGGCCAAAGCATTCATATCCACGCAGGCATGCGACCGCTAAACTAGCAGTATGAAATTGCACAAAACGCTCGTAGTCGCTTTGGGATGTGGGCTGTCGTTGGCGGCTTTTGCGCAATGGCAGTGGATAGATAACGCTGGAAGCAAGGTTTTTAGCGACCGCCCGCCGCCGCCCGACATTCCGGCCAAGAATATTTTGAAGCAGCCGGGCGGCTCACTGAAGTTGAAGGCCGCAACGCCAGAACTGCCGGCTTCGGCTGCATCCGCCCCCAAGATCAGTGGCGTGGACAAGGCTTTGGAGGAGAAAAAGAAGCAAGCGGATGACGCCGAGGCCGCCAAACGCAAGGCCGAGACTGATAAAAATGCCGCAGCCAAGGCTGAAAATTGCGCCCGAGCGCGCCAGTCCAAAGCCAATTACGACTCAGGCATGCGCATCGCGCGCGTCAATGAAAAAGGTGAGCGGGAAATCCTGGACGACGCAGCGCGCAACGCCGAATCACAGCGCATCCAGGACGTGATTAACGCCGATTGCAAGTAATCTGCAAAGCCAACTCAGTAACCTGATTTAGCCCCTGCCCGCTTCTGGGCAAATAAACCGGTGGTACGTGCACCCTGGCGTTTGAAGCGTGTACGCCGGGCTTCCATGGGGTCTGCTGTCAGGGGCCGGTAAATTTCCACCCGGTCGCCGTCTTCCAGCACTTGCTCCAATTGCGCCTTACGGCCCCAAACCCCCAGTGCAGCTTCGGCAAGTTGGATGTCGGGGAACCGCGTCAATACACCACTAGCACGCACGGCATCTTCCAGGCTGGCGCCTTGCACCAACGAAAAGATAGTTTCGAATACTTCACGCGGCGCCGGCGAATACACCAGCGTGATGTGGATATTCACCCGTACACCTGCTCGGCGCGTTTGACAAAAGCATCCACCAGGCTGCCGGCGATGCGATCAAACACGGGGCCCACCAGGGCCGACAAGGCCATACTGTCAAAGCCGTAGTTCAATTGCAGGTCCACGCGGCAGGCGCGTTGCTGGCCGTCGCCCACGGGTGTGAATTGCCAGTCGCCGTCCAGGTTGGAAAACGGACCTTTGACGAGCTTCATACCTACCCGGCGCCCCGGCACATGGGTATTTTGGGTGGTGAACTTCTGGTGCAGGCCGCTGAAGGCAATACCTACTTCGGCGGTCATGCCGTTCTCATCCCGGGCCAGCACAGAGGCGTGGTCGCACCAGGGTAAAAACTGCGGATATAGCTCAACTTGGGTCACAAGTTTGAACATTTCCTCGGCGCTGTACCAGATCAAGACGGACTTATGGACGTTTTTCATAGAATGGAAGGCTGCGCGGAATTGTAAAACCTGCACCGCACGCTTTCCGACTTGTACCCCATGGCCAAAAAACCCGATACCAACACCCGCATTGCCGACAATAAAAAGGCCGCTTTCAACTACTTCTTTGAGGAGCGCATTGAGTGCGGGCTAGTGCTTGAAGGGTGGGAGGTCAAGTCGCTGCGCGAAGGCAAGGTGCAGCTGACCGACGGCTATGTCGTCGTGCGCAATGGCGAGCTGTTCATTATCGGCTGCCAGATACACCCTTTGAATTCGGCCTCCACCCACATCAGCCCGGACAAAGTGCGTACCAAGAAGCTGCTGCTGCACAAGGAGCAGATCAAGAAGCTGATAGTCAAGACCGAACAAAAGGGCTACACCCTGGTGCCGCTGAACCTGCATTGGAAAGGCGGCAAGATCAAATGTGAAATTGCGCTGGCCAAAGGCAAGGCCGAGCATGACAAACGCGACACCATCAAGGACCGCGAAGGCAAGCGCGAAGTGGAACGCGCCATGAAGTCCCGCCAGCGCTAGGCGCGTCTGGGCGGCGCTACAGCCGTTTATCCCCTGGTAAAAGCCACTGGCTTCTGCCCTGGATGTTCGTTAGCATGGGAATGGCACTGTGCAACGAAAGGTCACCATGAAATTGCGTAACCAAATTCTTTCTCTGGGTTTGGTCGGTATTCTTATGGCCGGATTGGTGGGGGGCATAAGTTTGCTCAATGCCAAACGCCTGACTGCCGCCATCAACAGCTCCATCGACATGGAAGTTGCGCTGCAAAGCAGCCAGGAGGCAGACATGATGCACGACGCCGTGCGTGGCGACGTGTTGTTAGCCCTGCTGGGAGCCACGAGCAAGGACGAAGCCCAGATCGAAGAGGCGAAGAAGGGCCTGCCCGAACACGCCAAGACATTTAACGATGCGCTGAAGACCCTGCAAGGCCTGCCCATTTCGCCTGAGGTCAAGGCCGTCATCGACAAGACCTTGCCGATGGTGAAGAGCTACACAGACTCTGCCGCTGTAGTACTGGGCCAGGCATCCACCGATCTGGCCGCAGCACAAGCTGCTGTGCCCGCCTTCCAGAAAGCCTTCACCGACCTGGAAAAGCAAATGGCCGAACAATCTGACGCTATCGAGAAAAGCGGCCACGACATGAACCAGGAGGCGCAAGACCAGGCCAACCAATCCGTGATGCAAATCGGTCTGGCCCTGGCCCTGTCTAGTGCCGTGCTGGTGGCGGCGGCGCTCTGGTTGGCCAAATACCTGGGGCAACCTATGGCCCACGCCATGCACATCGCCGACCAGCTATCCAATGGGGACTTGTCGGTCGCTGTGCACCCCGCCGGCAACGAAGAAACCGTGCAACTGCTCAAATCCATGGCGCATATGCAAACCAACTTTGCGGGCATCGTGCACCGCGTCAAAAGCAATGCTGAAAGTGTGGCCACGGCCAGTGCTGAAATTTCGCAGGGCAACAACGACCTAAGCGCACGTACCGAAAGCCAGGCCAGCGCGCTGGAGCAGACCGCAGCGTCCATGGAAGAACTGGGCTCCACCGTCAAACAAAACGCCAGCAATGCCCAGCAGGCCAACCAGCTGGCGCAGAACGCCTCCACCGTGGCTGTGCAAGGCGGTCAAGTGGTGGGCCAGGTGGTGGAGACCATGAAGGGCATACACGACAGTTCGACCAGGATTGCCGACATCATCAGCGTGATCGACAGCATTGCCTTCCAGACCAATATCCTGGCCTTGAATGCTGCTGTGGAAGCCGCGCGTGCGGGTGAACAAGGTCGCGGATTTGCTGTGGTGGCCAGCGAGGTGCGCAGCCTGGCCGGGCGCAGCGCCAACGCGGCCAAGGAGATCAAGTTGCTTATCGGCGACAGTGTGGAGCGGGTGGCCCGGGGAACCAGTCTGGTAGACCAGGCCGGTAGCACCATGACCGAAGTGGTGGGCGCGATTCGCAAGGTCACCGACATCATGGGCGAAATCAGCCGGGCCAGCAACGAACAGTCCGCCGGGGTTTCACAGGTCGGTGAAGCCGTGACCCAGATGGACCAGGCCACCCAGCAGAACGCAGCCCTGGTCGAAGAAATGGCCGCTGCCGCCAGCGGGCTCAAGACCCAGGCCGACGGCCTGGTGCAAGCCGTGGCCGTTTTCAAACTGGCTTGATCAGTGCGGGAACTTCAGCGCGTGCGCCGTATCATCCTGGGCATGCGTTATTGGCTCTGGTTTCTGCTCATCATCTCGCTGCCCTTGCGCGCCTGGGTGGGTGATGCCATGGCTTTGGAAATGCTGAAGCCCCATCCATCTGCTATGCAAAATATAGCTACTGGCGCAGCTATTACCAGCGCTAGCGCTGATTTTGATGAGGATATGCCAGCCGAACACATGGATTGCGCCGGCCACTCCAGCCAGCCTGATCCCGACGCTGCGGCCCACTGCGGCGATGGCAGCTGCAGCCTGTGCCAGGTCTGCCATTCCGTGGCAACGGTGGCGTCCATACCGGTCCCTGCTCTGGCCTGGACACCCCATGTGCGGCCCCATGCGGGCGGCACGCCGTATGCCAGCGCCGCCGCCGCACTGGCGCTAAAACCACCCATTTCCTGAACTCGCTAGCCGTAGTCCGTCTGTACGTTGCCTGATGGCACCTGTGCGGGGCGGATCACGGTGGCCTGCCGGCCACCTCGCTTGTGTTGTTCAGGAGAATTGTGTGAAAAAAATGTCTTTCGTGGCGGGCGCGCTGTTGTGCGCGCCCGTATTTGCCCAGCTGCCTTCAGCGGCGGCGCCCCAGGTTTCAGAGCCCCATGCCGACGTGGAGATGCAGACCCGCGACTGGAAGGCGGCCAACGCCCAGGTCGGCCAGTTTCCCAGAGGCCACGCGGATGTTTTGAAGTGGGAACGCAGTATGCGAACCGCCGCCCCCCAACCCGATGGCAGCCTAGGGGACGGGCCCGAGCTGCTGCAGGCCGAAGCCGCCGTGCGCATCGCGCTGCGCAACACCCCCCAGCCGCTGGCAGCCAGGGACGTGATGCAGCTCGCCACCAACACCCGCAAGGCCTGGATCAACGCCGTGGCCGCCCAGCAAAGTGCCCGCTATCTGCGAGATGCCAAAGAGGCGGCCGAGGCCGGCGCCGAGCTGGCCAGGCGTATGGTCCGTACCGGCAACTGGAGCCGCTTGGAGCAGGCGCGCGAACAGCTCTATCTGTCCGACGCCACAACGCAGTTGGCCCGCGCAGAACAAAAAGCCTTCAGCGCGCGTGCACAACTCAGCCGCCTGCTGGGCCTGCGGAGCATGCAAACCGGCTTTATCCTGGCCGAACACCTGCCCGACCTCCCCAAGGCAGCCAGCGTGGTGGACGACACCAAAGCCTACGAAACCACTGAAACCAGTGAGGCCTACTTTGGCTACCGCACCGCGTATGACCTGGCCGTGCACTACCGCGACGACGTGGTGCCGCTGCGCCAACTGATCCAGGAAGAGATGGTGCTGCGCTACAGCGGCATGCTGGCCAGTGTGTGGGAGCTGCTGGCCGATACCCGCCAGCAGGTTCTGGCCGCCAACAACGCTCTGGAAGCCCAGCGCGACTTCTGGCTGGCCGAGGCCGATCTGCAGGCTGCCCTCAACGACACGTCGCCCGCCGCGCTGTCGCCCTCCACCTCTGGCGCCAGTGCCGAGGCACCCACATCGCAAGGACATTGACATGGACCGTAGAACCTTTTTCGGCGGCGCTGCTTTCTCCGCCGTAGCAGCTGCCAGCGTCAGCCGGGTTGCTTTGGCCGCCCTGCCCGAGCCGGTGATCGCCACCACACCCGATACCGCGCCGCCGCTGCAGCCCAGCACCGGCCAGCCCTACAACCCGGTGGTCACCCTGAATGGCTGGACCTGCCCCTGGCGCATGAACGCCGGAGTGAAGGAATTCCACCTGGTGGCAGAGCCAGTGGTGCGTGAAATCGCCCCTGGCATGAACGCCACGCTATGGGGCTACAACGGTCAGTCGCCCGGCCCCACCATTGAGGTGGTGGAAGGCGACAGGGTGCGCATCTTCGTCACCAACCGCCTGCCCGAACACACCACCATCCACTGGCACGGCCAGCGCCTGCCCAATGGCATGGACGGCGTGGGCGGGCTGACGCAGCCGCAGATACCGGTCGGCAAAACCTTTGTCTACGAATTTGTGGCGCGCCGGCCCGGCACCTTCATGTACCACCCGCATGCGGATGAAATGGTGCAGATGGCCATGGGCATGATGGGCTTCTGGGTCACGCACCCCAAGGCCAGCCACCCGCAAATCAGCAGCGTGCAGCGCGACTTTTGCTTTCTGCTGAACGCCTACGACATCGCCCCTGGCAGCACCACGCCCCGGCCCAACACCATGCTGGACCAGAACCTGTGGACCTGGAACAGCCGCGCCTTCCCCGGCATAGACAGCCTGAACGTGCGCCTGGGGGACAAGGTGCGCATCCGTGTCGGCAACCTGACCATGACCAACCACCCCATCCACCTGCACGGCCACGAGTTCATGGTCACCGGCACCGATGGCGGCCCGGTACCTGCCAGCGCCCGCTGGCCTGAGGTCACAACCGACATTGGTGTGGGCCAGATGCGGCAGCTGGAATTCGTGGCCGACGAGGAAGGCGACTGGGCCCTGCACTGCCACAAAAGCCACCACACCATGAACGCCATGGGCCATAGCGTGCCCAATATGATCGGCGTGGACCACCGGGGCCTGGTGCAAAAGATCCAGAAGCTGGTGCCCGACTACATGCTGATGGGCGAGCGCGGCATGGCCGACATGGGCGCGATGCAAATGCCCATCCCCGACCAGACCCTGCCCATGATGACCGGCACCGGCCCCTACGGCCCGCTGGAAATGGGCGGCATGTTCACCACGCTGAAGGTACGCAAAGACCAAAAGCCGGGTAGCTACGCCGACCCAGGCTGGTACACCCAGCCCCGCGCCAGCCAGGCGTTCGAATGGACCGGCGCCCTGACGGAGCCGGTACGCCCGGCCCCAACACCACCGGGTGAGGCCGTGCAAATCCGCAAACCCGGCAGCAGCCATGAAAACCATTGAGTTCCATGTCCACTATTAAAACCATAGCTACTCCCGCAGGATCTACCTGCGCCAGAGCCCTGTTTCGCTTAAACCATACAGCGCTGCCAAAAGCCGCGCACACATTCCAGCCAAGCCTGAAAGAAATTCACATGCGCAATAGCTACCGACTCTTTACCGCTCTCGCATCTGCCGTCTTCAGTGCTGGCGTGCTGGCCCAGGCCGCTCTGCCCCTGGTGGATGGCGAGGTCCGCAAGGTGGACTTGTCCGCCCAGAAGATCACGCTGAAACATGGCGAAATCAAAAACCTCGACATGCCGGCCATGAGCATGGTGTTCAAGGTGAAAGCCCCGGCCTTGCTGGACAAGGTGAAGGCCGGCGACCGCGTGCAATTCACCGCCGAGGACGTGAACGGCGCGCTAACGGTGGTGACGCTGGAGCGTATCGCTCCCTAGTCAAAGGTCTTACCAAGTCCCTTTGGGCTGCTTTGCCCGCACGGCGGCCGAGATGGCGGTCACCGCGTCTGGCCGGACGCCCAGCTGGGCGAAATCGATGGCGCTGAGCTTTTGCTGGTTTTTCAGCGACGGGTCAGCGCCTTCGTCCAGCAGCAGGCGCACGGCGTCAATGCTGCCGTAGCGCGCCGCCATCATCAGCGGCGTGGTGCCATTTGGCGACGCGGCGTCGATATAGGCGTCGTTGTCCAGCAGCAGGCGCATCACGGCCACCTGCCCGCGCGTGGCGGCGTAGTGCAGCGGCGCCCAGCCGACCTTGTTGACGTCGGCACCCTTGTCGATCAGCTTCTTGCACAGATCCAGTTCGCCGGCCAGCGCGGCCATCATCAGCGCGCTCTCGTCCTTGCGGTTGCGGGTTTCGGCTGCGATCTGGGGCCAGTCCAGCAAGGCGTCAGCCGCCTTGTAGGACTCGTTCTTGATGGCCAGGAACAGGCCGGACAGGCCTTGCTCGTTGCTGGTGTTGCCATCGAATCCGCGCTGCAGCAGGGCCCGCACGTCGCTGGCACTGTCGCGTTTGATGGCGGTGAAAAAGTCCTCAAAAGAGCCCGCATGCGCAACACTAAAGCTTATTAAAACAAGTAGATAAGCCAGTTTCTTAAAGTACTGCATCATGCCAAAACTCCGCTGAACAGCCGGTCAAAATTGGCGCTGGTGGCATGCGCCACTTCTTCCACCGGGATGTTTTTGATCTGCGCGATCTGCTGCGCCACATAGGGCACGTACGAAGGATTGTTGGTTTTGCCACGGAAGGGCACGGGCGCCAGATACGGGCTGTCGGTCTCGATCAGGATGCGGTCCATGGGCACCAGGGCCGCCACATCGCGTATGTCCTGCGCCGTCTTGAACGTCAAGATGCCCGAGAAGGAAATGTAAAAGCCCAGGTCCAGCGCAGCGCGCGCCACCATATCGGTCTCGGTGAAGCAGTGGAACACACCGCCTGCCGCACCGGCCGAGCCGTCTTCGCCCTCTTCCCGCAGGATGGCCAGGGTGTCGTCCGAGGCGCTGCGGGTGTGGATCACCAGCGGCTTGGCGGTCTGGCGTGCGGCGCGAATGTGGGTGCGGAAGCGCTCGCGCTGCCATTCCATATCGGCCACGGTGCGCTCGCCCAGGCGGTAATAGTCCAGCCCGGTTTCGCCTATGGCCACTACGCGCGGCAGGGCGGCGCGCTGCAACAGATCGTCCAGCGTGGGCTCCTGCACGTCTTCGTTGTCGGGGTGCACGCCCACCGTGGACCAGAAGTTGTCGTAGCCGGTGGCCAGGGCATGCACGTCGGCAAACTCTTCCAGCGTGGTGCAGATGCACAGGGCGCGGTCTACACGCGCGGCGACCATGGCGGTACGGATGGCGGGGAGCTGCGCGACCAGGTCGGGCATGCTGAGGTGGCAATGGGAATCGGTGAACATGGCGGTCGCCCAGCGGGCGAAAAATAGGAAATCGTAAGGCCTAAAACCAGCTTTGAGCCAGAACGCAGCCCTTCCAGGAACACCGCAGAACTGGCTTAGCCAGGCTGCAGGTGTTGCCCCCTGCTTGTCGCATCGGTTTTTCAAACCGATGCGAGGGGGGTGGGCGAAAGATGCGCAGCACTGCAGCCTGGGGATGCGCAACTAGATGGTCTGCGTAGCCCGGTCCGAGGCCAGGTGGGCGCCCAGGATCTCTTCGATCTTGAGCTTGAGCAAGCGGGCTTTTTCGTCCTTGGGGAACTGGATGCCCACGCCCTGGGTGCGGTTGCCGGCGGCGCGCGGTGGCGTGACCCAGGCCACGCGCCCGGCAATGGGGTGGCGCTGCGGGTCATCGGGCAGGGACAACAGCACGTACACATCGTCGCCCAGCTGGTATTCCCGCGTGGTCGGCACAAACAGTCCGCCCTGGGTAAACATCGGAATGTAGGCGGCATACAGCGCACCCTTTTCCTTGATGGCAAGCTGGATGACGCTGGGACGGGGCGAGGCGTTGTTACTGCTCATTGGCAAGCACCATGGATAGCGTTAAAGACGCGAGTTTAGGACGTTTTGGGCTCGGCCCACCAAAGACTCCAGCAGCAGCCCTGCGTTGAACGGGTGCTCCACCGTACGTGCAGTGGCGTTCAGGTCTTTGGCCCACTGGGTCAGTAGTTTGCCGGACGGTGCCGACGGCAGATCCTTGGCGGCAAAAAAGCGCGGCGCAGCGCCCACGCGCACCAGCAGCAGGTCGTGGCAAAGCTTTTGCAACGCGTCCACCACCTGGGCCGGGGCCCAGTCGGCAAACGTGGTCAATATGCCCTGGGCCACGGCGCGTGGCAACGCAGACCAGCTCTGTGCCGTGCGGCCGGCCTGGGCCCACTGCAGCGCATCTTCGGGGCGGCCACCGGCGGCAGCCAGTAGCACCGGTGCATCGGCGGCAGGTACGCCCTGGGCCTGCAGCCAGGTGGTGGATTCGGCCGTGTCGGGCCAGACCATGTTGTGGCCCATGCAGCGGCTGCGGATGGTGGGCAGTAGCTGGTGGGCGGCGCCCGTGGCCAGCACAAACTTCACGTCACCCGGTGGTTCTTCCAGGGTTTTCAGCAGCGCATTGGCCGTGATGTGGTTCATGCGCTCGGCCGGATACACCAGCACCGCCTTGCCTCGGCCACGCGCACTGGTGCGCTGCGAGAACTCCACCGCATCGCGCATGGCATCGACGCGGATTTCCTTGCTGGGTTTACGCGACTTGTTGTCGATCTCCGACTGGGCTTTTTCGCTCAGCGGCCAGCCCAGCTCCAGCATCATGGCTTCGGGCATTAGCAGGCACAGGTCGGCATGGCCATGTACGTCGATGGCGTGGCAGCTGGCGCACTGGCCGCAGGCGCCGTGTTCGCCGGGCGCATCGCACAGCCAGGCACGCACCAGCTCCAGCGCCAGCCGGTATTGGCCCAGGCCGGACGGTCCCTGCAGCAGCCAGGCGTGGCCGCGCTGGGCCAGCAGGGTACTGCGCTGCCGCGCCACCCACGGGGGCACCAGGGCTTCGCTCATACGCGGGCCTCCAGGTAACCGCGCTGCACCAGCACCGCGTGCACTTGTTGCCAGACGGCCTCGCGCGGCTGCGCAGCATCGATGCGCGCAAAGCGGGCTGGCGAGCCTTCAGCGCGGCGTGCGTAGCCGTCTGACACGCGGCGGAAGAATTCGGTGGGCAGGGATTCAAATCGGTCGGGCATCCGGGCGCCGGCCAGCCGTTCGGCGGCGATTTCAGGCGCCAGCTCGAACCACAGGGTCAGATCAGGATTGCGGATGAAATCTGCCTCTGGCGCAGATACTGTCTGCACAAAGCGCTCTAATTGTGATAGCACGTCGAGCCGGAAGCCGCGCCCGCCGCCCTGGTAGGCAAAGGTGGCATCGGTAAAGCGGTCGCAGACCAGCACGTCACCACGCGCCAGCGCCGGCTCTATCACCTGCTGCAGGTGGTCGCGGCGGGCGGCGAAGACCAGCAGGGCTTCGGTCAGCGGGTCCATGCTGTCGTTCAAGACCATGGCGCGCAGCTTTTCGGCCAGCGGCGTGCCGCCGGGCTCGCGCGTCAGCGTGACCGCCCTGCCCTGCGCCCGGAACGCCGCGGCCAGGGCCTCGATATGGCTGGATTTGCCCGCACCGTCTATGCCTTCGATGCTGATAAAAAGGCCGTGCTGGGTCATTTCATTCGGATGTATTTGCTCACCGCGCGATTGTGCTCTTCCAGCGTGGCGCTGAACTGGCTGCTGCCGTCGCCACGCGCCACAAAGTACAGCGCCGCCGTGGGGGCCGGCTGCACCGCCGCCAGCAGGGCTTGCTTGCCCGGCATGGCGATGGGCGTGGGCGGCAGGCCTGCGCGCAGATAGGTGTTGTAGGGGCCGTCGGTTTGCAGGTCGCGTTTGCGCAGATTGCCGTCAAAGTTCGCGCCCAGGCCGTAGATGACGGTGGGGTCGGTCTGCAGCGGCATGCCTATGCGCAGCCGGTTGTTGAACACGCCGGACACCATGGGGCGGTCGCCCGGCTGGCCGGTTTCTTTCTCGACGATGCTGGCCAGGATCAGGGCCTCGTCCGGCGTACGCGCCTGGGTGGACGCTTTACGCTGGGCCCAGGCGGCCTCCAGCTTTTTGTCCATGGCGTGCAGCGCCCGTTTCAGCACGGCCAGGTCGCTGCTGCCCTTGGAATAGGTATAGGTGTCGGGGAAGAAACGGCCCTCGGGCGCCACGCCGGGGCGGCCCAGGGCTGTCATCACGGAGTCGTCGCTCAGCACGGCGCTATCGGGCTTGAGCTGGTCGGCCCGTGACAGTGCTGTGCGCACCTGCCGGAAGTTCCATCCCTCTACCAGGGTGACGGCGCGCATGGCTTCGTCGCCGCGTACCAGTTTGGACAGCAGCTCCAGGGGCGTGGTGCCGCTGGTGATTTCATAGCTGCCGGCCTTGATCTGGCGGGCCTGGCCCGAGGCGCGGAACCAGGTGAACAGCAGCACGGCCGGGGTTTGCACGCCCGCATCCACCGCCGCCTGGGCCACGCCACGCGGGCTGGTGCCGGGCTCGATGGACAGATCCAGCGTAGCGCTAGTCAGGGACAAGGGCTGGTGCAACCACCATGCGGCCACTGCCGCGCATACGCCCACGACCAGCAACAAACTCAAAAACAGGCGACGCACAGTAGACCTTTGTGAAACCGGACAAATAGCCATTGATGATAATTCAGCCCATGACCACCTTACCTATCGGAATTGCACCCTTGTCCCACCTGGGCGTGATACGCGCCGAAGGCGCTGACGCCGCCAAGTTTCTGCACGGCCAGCTGACCCAGGACTTTGCCCTGCTGGGCCAGGACCAGGCCCGCCTGGCTGCGTTCTGCAACGCCAAGGGCCGCATGCAGGCCAGCTTTATCGGCTTCAAAAGCAGCCCGACCGAGATCCTGCTGCTATGCCACCGTGACCTGCTGGCCCCCACGCTGAAGCGCCTGAGCATGTTTGTGATGCGCGCCAAAGCCAAGCTGACCGACGCCACGGCCGACTTCGCGCTGTACGGCCTGGTAGGCGACGGCATTGCTACCGCCCAGCCCGCCTGGACCCTGGCCAGCGCTGGCGACGCCACCACCATCGCCCTGTACCCGGCCGATGGCCAGGCTCGCGCGCTGTGGATTGCGCCCGCCCAAACCCCGCCGCCCGCCGGCCCTGCGCTCAGCCCAGAGCTGTGGCTGTGGAGCGAGGTGCGCAGTGGCGTGGCCACCGTGTCACAGCCGATTTTTGAAGCCCTGGTGCCCCAGATGCTGAACTATGAGTCGGTCGGCGGGGTGAACTTCAAAAAAGGTTGCTACCCCGGCCAGGAAGTTGTGGCACGCAGCCAGTTCCGTGGCACGCTGAAGCGCCGTGCGGCCATAGGCCATGCCGACCTGGCCATGCTGCCGGGGCAGGAAATCTTCCATTCCAGCGATGCCGAGCAGCCTTGCGGCGTGGTGGTGCAAGCGGCTGCAGCGCCGGAGGGTGGTTGGGATGCCATCGTGTCCCTGCAACTGGCCGCCATGCAGGACGGCAGCTTGCATGTGGGCGCAGCGGATGGCGCCGCACTGAGCCTGCTGCCCCTGCCCTACGAGCTACTCGCCGACATCTAAAGCAAACGCTGCGCGCAAGGCCCTGGCCGCATCGGCATGGGCCTGGCGCGCCTCAGGGATGGCGCGGCCCATTTTGATGAATTCGTGGGTCACGCCACGGTAGATTTCCAAATCCACCGGCGTGCCGGCCAGGCGCAGTTTGTCGGCGTACTGCAGGCCTTCGTCTACCAGCGGGTCGCATTCGGCCAGGCCGAACCAGGCTGGGGCCACGCCCTCTACGTCCTGTGCCTGCAGCGGCGCAAAGCGCCAGTCCTCCCGGTCCACCGGGCTGCGCAGGTACTGGCCGAAAAAGAAATCAATGTGTTCACGCTCCAGCACCAGACCGCTGGCAAAGCGGGTGTGCGATGCGGTATCGCCATGCGAGGTCGTGCCCGGGTAGAACAGCATTTGCAGCGCCAGCGGCAGGCCCGCGTCGCGCGCCTGGATGGCGGCCACGGCAGCCAGCGTGCCGCCGGCGCTGTCCCCGGCCACGGCCACCTTGCCGGGCTGCAGACCCAGGCGGTGGGATTCGGCGGCCAGCCAGGCCAGCGCGTCCCAGGTGTCGTGCACGGCGGTGGGAAAACGGTGCTCCGGCGCCAGCCGGTAGTCCAGCGAGACCACGGCGCAGCCGCTCAAGCGGCTGAGTTCGCGACACAGTATGTCGTGCGTGGCCACACTGCCCACGGTAAAGCCGCCGCCGTGCAGGTACAGCAGCACTGGCAGCGGCTCGAAAGACGGCGCTACCAGCCTGGCCTGCAGCGCATGGCCATCGCGCGCCGGAATCTGCAAGTCTTGCACTCGGGCCAGGGCGGGCGAAGGGATCTCCAGCACGCCCGCCCCCTGGGCATAGGCGGCACGCGCCTGCTCCGGAGTCAGGCTGTGTAGTGCTGGGCGCCGGGCACGGGCCATGCGGCTCAACACGGAACGCATCTGCGCAGTCAGGTGGGAATCAGAAGGCATGTAGTTAAAACCGGCTCTGACGCAGGTAAATCCTGCGCAAGTAGCTATCAAATAAATAGCAAATAGAACTAGAGACGCGGCAGGAACGGTGCGCTCTGGTCGTGCCAGTCCAGCGGGTCTTGCTGCAGCACGATGTCGATGTCCAGCCCCAGGGGCACGCCGACTTCTCCGGGAAAGCTGACGGCCAGCGCGTTGTCGTCCAGCGCGCCCTCTTTGGCGCGTACCCGCCAGGCGGCCAGGTGCAGCACGCCCGCCAGGGGTTCGTAGCTTTCGTTGTCGAACGGTGCGATCTGGTACTGCAGCGCGTCCACCAGGCGCTCAGGCAGCTGCCATTGGCGCGCCAGGCCGGCGGATACATCGGCATAGCTATAGCCCAGGCGCTTGTGTTCCAGCCGGGCACGGCGCAGGTCGAATGGCGGCTGGGTCTGGTTCAGCGCCTCCATCTCCTCGGGCATGGCGATGTGCATTGCCAATTCGCCCACCGCATGTACCAGCCCAACCGCATAGGCGGTGCAGGGGTTGTTGCGTATGGTGCCGGCCAATGCGCGGGACAGCTTGGCCACGTCCACACTGAAATGCCAGAACTGCGGCAGCGACAAACTGGCCAGCGTCTGCGGGCCCAGGCTGTGCGTGGCAGTTTGCGCCAGGCCGCGTAATTGCTCGGTGCCCAGGATGGCCAACGCCTCGGGGATGCTGTAGACATGGCCAGCCATGGGCGTGCCAGCTGCATTGGCCAGCGCCAGCAGGCGCACGGTCAGCACCGGGTCTGCGCCGACCAGTTGGCCCAGCACCCGCAGGTTGGGGTCCGGATGGGCCAGCTCGTTCAGAAACATGGCCACCACCTTGGGCGCATAGGGCAAGGCCAGCTCAGAGGCCAGCAGCGCTTTCAACTCCATGGTTGTGTCTCCATTTGTATACATGGTACGGCAAACCGCCTGCTGTGCGCTATGGTCGCGCGGGGTTTACCGAGTCGATCAGCGCTTGGGCTGCAGCTTGGCAAAGGCCGACGCCATGGCGGACTGGGGCGCCGGGCCGTTGTCGCGGCGCGGCTGCTGCTGGCCACGGCTGGCGCCTTCGAAGCGGTTGTCGCGAGGGCCATCCCGGCGGGCCGGTGCTTCGCCCAGCTTCATGCTCAGGGCGATGCGCTTGCGGGCCACATCGACCTCGACCACGCGCACCTTGACGATGTCGCCGGTCTTGACGACCTCGCGTGCGTCGGTGGTGAACTTGTGGCTGAGCTGGCTGACGTGGACCAGGCCGTCCTGGTGCACGCCCAGGTCCACAAAGGCGCCAAAGGCCGCCACGTTGCTGACCGTGCCCTCCAGCACCATGCCTTCGACCAGGTCCTTGATGTCTTCCACGCCGTCGTTGAAGCGGGCCACCTTGAAGTCCGGGCGCGGGTCGCGGCCGGGTTTTTCCAATTCGCCCAGGATGTCCTTGACGGTGATGACGCCGAATTTCTCGTTGGCAAACAGCTCGGGCCGCAGGGTCTTCAGCATCTCGGCGCGGCCCATCAGCTCGCTGACCGGCTTCTTGGTCACTTCAATGATTTGCTCGACAAGCGGGTAGGTCTCGGGGTGCACGCCGGTCATGTCCAGCGGGTTGTCGCCACCGCGAATGCGCAAAAAGCCGGCGCTTTGCTCGAAGGTCTTGGCGCCCAGGCCGCTCACGTCCATCAGCTGCTTGCGGTTTTTGAAAGCGCCGTTGGCTTCGCGCCAGCGCACCACGGCCTTGGCCACATTGGCGGACAGGCCGGAGACGCGGCTCAGCAGCGGCACGCTGGCGGTGTTCAGGTCCACACCCACCGAGTTCACGCAGTCTTCCACCACGGCTTCCAGGCTGCGCGCCAGGTCGTTCTGGCTCACGTCATGCTGGTACTGGCCTACGCCGATGGATTTGGGGTCTATCTTCACCAGCTCGGCCAGCGGGTCTTGCAAGCGGCGCGCAATGCTGGCGGCGCCGCGCAGGCTTACGTCTACATCGGGCATTTCTTGAGAAGCGAATTCGCTGGCCGAATAGACCGACGCGCCGGCTTCGCTGACCACCACTTTCTGCACCTCCACCGGCGGCAGACCAGCTTGCTCGCTCATTTTGGCCAGCAGCTTGATCAGGTCGGCGGCCAGTTTGTCGGTCTCGCGGCTGGCCGTGCCGTTGCCGATGGCGATCAGGTTCACGCCGTGTTTGGCGCACAGCTTGCCCAGGGTGTGCAGCGAGCCTTCCCAGTCCTTGCGCGGCTCGTGCGGGAACACAGTGGCGGTTTCCACCAGCTTGCCCGTCGTATCCACCACGGCGACCTTCACGCCGGTGCGGATGCCCGGGTCCAGCCCCAGCACCACGCGCGGGCCGGCCGGTGCGGCCAACAGCAGGTCGCGCAGGTTGTCGGCGAACACCTTGATGGCCACTTTCTCGGCGTCTTCGCGCAGCTTGGCGAACAGATCGCGCTCGGTGGACAGGCTGAGCTTGACGCGCCAGGTCCAGGCCACGCATTTGCGGATCAGATCATCGGACGGGCGGGCCTGGTGGCTCCAGCCCAGGTGGATGGCAATGCGGCCTTCGGCCAGGGACGGCTTGCCCGGTTCCGGCTCGACCGGCAGCACCAATTTCGCGTCCAGATATTCCAGCCCACGGCCACGGAACACGGCCAGTGCGCGGTGCGAGGGTACGCGGCCAATCGGCTCGTCGTAGTCAAAGTAGTCGCGGAACTTGGCGATGTCGGGGTTGTTTTCGTCCTTGCCTGCGGCCAGCTTGCTGCGCAGCAGGCCTTCATTCCACAGCCAGCTGCGCAGGTTCTGGATCAGCGCAGCGTCTTCGGCCCAGCGCTCGCTGAGGATGTCGCGCACGCCGTCCAGCACGGCTTGCACGGTAGTGAAGTCGTCACCGTTTTCACCCTTTTCAGCTTTGACGAAGGCCTGGGCTTCATCGGCCGGCACCAGCGTGGGATTGGCAAACAGCTTGTCGGCCAGCGGCTCGATGCCGTTTTCACGGGCGATCTGGCCCTTGGTGCGGCGCTTGGTCTTGAAGGGCAGGTACAGGTCTTCCAGCTCTTGCTTGGTGGCGGCGGAAAAGATCGCTACGCGCAGCGCGTCGGTCATCTTGCCCTGCTCTTCGATGCTGGAAACGATAGCCTCGCGCCGGTCTTCGAGCTCGCGCAGGTAGCCGAGGCGGGTTTCGAGCTCGCGCAGCTGGATGTCGTCCAGCCCGCCGGTCACTTCCTTGCGGTAGCGCGCGATGAACGGTACGGTGGCACCGCCGTCCAGCAGCTCTACAGCGGAGCGGATTTGTTCTTCTCGGACTTGGATCTCGGTGGCCAGCTGGCGGATGATTTTCTGCATGGGCGGGAACTAATAAGGCAAGGGGCGTGAGTTTGCCACAGCCGCCCTGCCCTATATTTTGTATATAAAAAGTAGCTCTGCCGCAGATAGAACCTGCACAAGCAGCTATTTATTCAATAGCAAACTGCGTACCTTATGTTGCAAAGCCGTGGGCTCTGCAGGGCCTGCTCCGCCCAGCTCCTGCCGCGCCAGGCTGCGGCTGCTGGCGTCCTGCAGATCAATCTGCTGCACCACCTGGCCCTGCTCGAAGACAAAGGCCACATCGGCCAGGGCCAGCACGTCTTCTACGTCGTGGGTAATCATCAGCGCCGGTATGCCCCATTGGCGGCGCACCTGGGCCAGCTCTTCGCGCAGGCTGTGGCGCAGACTGGGGTGCAAGGCGGCAAAGGGTTCGTCCAGCAGCAGCACCTGCGGCTGGCAGGCCAGGGCGCGGGCCAGCGCCACACGTTGCTGCTGCCCGCCAGACAGGGTGATGGGCCGGCTGTCTGCCAGGGCGGCCAGGCCGAAGCTGTCCATCAAGGCCTGCACATGGGTCTGCTCAATCGGCAAAAGGCGCTTTTTGCGCCAGGACTTCAGGCCGAAGGCAATGTTCTCATGCACCGACAGATGTGGGAACAGCGCGTAGTTTTGCGGCAGATAGCCCACGCGGCGCTGGGGCGGTGGGATGTACACGCCCTGCCCTGCGTCAAACAAGCTGCGGCCGTCCAGTCGGATATGGCCCCGTTGGGGCTTGAGCAGGCCGGCAATGGCCTGCAGGGTCAGGGACTTGCCCGCGCCCGAGGGACCATACAGAGCTGCAAACGGCGCGTCTGTCGAAAAGCGCACGGCCAGGTCAAAGCGCCGGCGGCGGTCGGCGACCGTGAGCTGGATGTCTATGTCGATCAAGGTTTAGCGAAGCCGTATTTAGCGAGAACTTGCTGCGCCGCATCGGTGAACAGGAAGGCGATGAAGTTCTTGGCCAAGGCCTTTTGCTTGCTGTCGGCAACGATGGCTAAGGGGTATGACACGGGACTGTGGCCGGTGGTGGTCAGCACGATCTTCACCTTGTCGCCCAGCAGCGTGGCATCGGTGCGGTAGACGAAGCCGGCCTCGGCCTCGCCACGGCTCACATAGTCCAGCACCTGGCGCACGTTGTCGGCCTGCACGAACTTGGGCTCCAGGGCGGTCCACAGGTGGGCGCTGTCCAGCACCTGCTTGGTGTAACGGCCGGCGGGTACGGTGGCGACCTTGCCGATGGCGATCTTGCGTACGCTGGCGCCGGCCAGGTCTTGCAGGCTTTTCAGGCCCAGACCATCTTTGCCGGGCTCGATCAGCACCAGGCTGTTGCTGACGAAGTCCTTGCGGGTGTCGGTGTCGATCAGTTTTTGGGCTGCGCCCCGGTCCATGGTGTCCTGGTCGGCGCTGACGAACACGTCCACCGGCGCACCCTGGTTGATCTGCTGCAGCAGCACGCCAGAGGCCGCAAAGTTGAAGCGCACGGTGGCGCCAGGCTGGATGGCCTCGAACTTGGGACCGAGTTCCTTGAACGCATCGGTCAGGCTGGCGGCGGTGGAGACTGTGATCTGCTGGGCACCCACGGCAAACGGCAAGAGCAACAGCAGGCTGAAAAGACGCATCATGGGTTTCCTTAACGTGACAGTTAGCGTAGAGAAAAAAATCGGTTCGACAGCACCAGCACCGCAATCGACAGCACCGAGGTCACCAGCACCAGCAGCAGCGCCCTGTCGTCCTGCCCGGCCTGTACCGCGTCGTAGATGGCCATGGACAGGGTTTGCGTCTGCTGCGGGATCGATCCAGCCACCATCAGCGAGGCGCCGAACTCGCCCATGGCCCGCGCAAACGCCAGCAGCGTGCCGGCCAGGATGCCCGGCCAGGCCAGCGGCAGCGTGACGCGCATGAAAACCGAGAAAGCCGATTGGCGCAGCGTGCTGGCAGCCGCTTCCAGCGAGCGGTCCACGCCCGCAAACGCTGCAGTGGCCGACTTGAGCACCAGCGGTAAAGCGACGACGCTGGACGCCACCACCGCGCCATGCCAGCTGAAAATAATCGTGTAATCCAAGTGCGCCCGCAGCCAGCTGCCCAGCGGACTGCGCCGCCCGGCGGCCACCAGAATTGCGTAGCCGATCACGGTGGGCGGCAGCACCAGCGGCAGCATGCAAAAGGCCTCCAGCACGGTGCTGCCGGGGAACTGCTTGCGGGCGAATACCCAGCCCAGCGCGACGCCCAGCAGCGTTGCCAGCAAGGTCGCCACCGCCGCCACTTTCAGCGACAAGACGAGGGGGAACCAGTCCATGGAGGCGAGGAGCGCGGGCATGGCAGGCATTGTATCCAGCCGTATATAGCGAGAAAGAAATGTTCAGGGCGCCAGCAGCGCCTGCAGCGCGGCGATGTCGGCAGCGGCTGCCGTGCGGGCGGCCTGCTCCACTGCGCGGTAGTGCTGCACCAACTGTTCACCCAGGGGCGACAGCGCGGTGCCCCCGCCCTGCGCGCCGCCAGCCGCAGTGGTCACGGCGGGCGACACCAGGGCGCGGTTCATCTCGTCCACCAGCACCCAGGCGCGCCGGTAAGACATGCCTAGCTGCCGGGCGGCCGCGGAGATGGAACCGGTTGCGGCAATGGCTTCGAGCAGATCGACCTTGCCCGGCCCGATGGCAATGCTGGCATCGCGGTAAATACGCAGGCGGAACTGGACGGTGGATTGCATGGTGGCCCTATTCTTTCTGGGGCACATCTTCGTCTGCCAGCAGGCCCAGGTGCACATGCCGCATGTCTTCGATGAAGGCCCGGGCTATGTCGTCCAGGTAGGCGCGCTTTTTCGCAGCCATGTGGAAGGTGACGTTGTAGTGCAGCTCTTTGGGGTTCAGTGCCAGCAGCAGGCCGGCCTGCACATAAGGAGCCGCAAAATGCTCGGGCAGATAGCCCAGGTGGCGGCCCGACAGTACCAGTACGGCCACAGCTTCCATATTGTCGGCCACGGCGGTGACACGCCGGCTCGGGGCCGACAGGCGGGCTTCGGGCAGCGGGTAGCTGCGCCAGGCCCAGTCGGCATCGACCAGGTCCTCCAGAGCCACCTGGCCCGCGCGGGCGGCCAGCGGGTGAGAGGGACTGCAGTAGGCAATCTGGCGCTCGACGAACAAGGGGGTGTAGTCCAGAGTGGGCACGCGGTGCCAAAAGTAGCCCACCGCCACCTGGATCTGCCCGCCCAGCAGCAGCACCTCCAGCTCGCTAGGGCCGCGCACCAGCAGCGAAAAGCGTACAGCCTCGTCGCGCTGGCGAAAACGCGCAATCGCCTGGCCGATGCGCACGTTTTGGTTCATGGGCGCATGGCCGATCAGGCCGACGGTCAGTGCGCCGACCAGTTGGCGGTCCATGTTGCGGGCCTCGGCGCTGAAATCGTTTAGCGAATACACCAGGCGCTGGGCCAACTGCACGAAGCGCTCGCCCTTGGTGGTCAGCCGGAAGCCGCCGCGCCCGCGCTCACACAGGGTGAAGCCTAGGCGCGTCTCCAGCGTGGCCAGTTGGCTGCTGAGGGTGGACTGACCCACATTCAGGCTGGCCTGTGCTGCCGACAGGCCGCCTGCCTCCACGATGGCCAAAAAGACGCGGATCAACCGCAGGTCCATGTCGGAAACGGTGGTCAGCATAGGATGTGGCGCTTAAAAAATTAGAAGGATAGGTACACGCGGTCCCTGCACTCACAGGGTTCCCACTATTTTTACATCGATGCGGATCGATGTTTACATACGCAGGCTGACATGGACCCGAAGCGGCATCCATTCCTATCATTCCCACGGCATTCAATGCGCTTATTTCGACACCCGCATAACACCAAGGAACACCGCAACATGGCAGCACATCCCTCCGGCACCGCGCCCAAACCTCCCGGCCCCGCGAGCGGCATCGAGACCCGCTCCATCGACTATGTGCCTGAGAACGAGCGCCACGGCAAGGTCAGCCACCAGGGGCCGTTCTGGTTCCTGGGTAACTTCCAGTTCTTCACCATCGCAATCGGCTTCATCGGCCCGGGCATGGGCTTGTCGCTGGGCTACACCGCGCTGGCAGGAGCTATCGGCATTTTGTTCGGTACGCTGTTCATGGCCTTCCACGCCTCTCAGGGGGCCGAATTGGGTCTGCCACAAATGGTCCAGTCGCGGGCGCAGTTTGGCTACCGCGGGGTGGTGCTGGTGCTGATCGGCACGCTGTTCACATTTGTTGGCTTCAATGTAGTGGACACGGTGCTCGTTGCCGGTGGGCTGCACGGGATTTTTGGCTGGGGCGAGACCCAGGTGGCGATGGTGATCACCGTGGTCGGCACACTGCTGGCCATCTACGGCCACGACTGGCTGCACCGCATCTTCCAGTGGTGCTTTGTCATCAGCCTGCCGCTGTATGTAGTGCTGACGCTGGCCATCCTGCTGGGCCATGCGGGCGGCACGGCTCCGGCTGTCAGCGGCTTTACCTGGGTGGCATTTGTGGCCCAGATTGCGGCCAGCGCCAGCTACAACATTACCTACGCACCCTATGTGTCGGACTACTCGCGCTATCTGCCGCGCAACACCAGGCCGTCGGCCATCATTGCCTCGGTGTTTCTGGGCGCGTCCACGTCTGCCATCTGGCTGATTGCGCTAGGTGCCTGGCTGGCAACCCATCTGGGCGCAGCCGACGGCCTGGTGGCCCTGCATGCCTCGGGCAATGCGGTGTTCCCCGGCTTTGGCACGGCCATCGCGCTGGCTTCGGTGGCGGCGATGGTGGCCACCATGGGGCTGAACGCCTACAGCGGCATGCTGACCGTGGTGACGGCCATCGATTCATTACGCAAGGTCACGCCCAGCAAAGGCCTGCGGGTGCTGACGATTCTGGCGCTGGCGCTGGTGTGGCTGGTGATCTCGCTGTCGATCAGCGGCGACGCGATCGGCATCCTGTTTGCCGTGCTGACGGTAATGCTCTACCTGTTGGTGCCCTGGACGGCCATCAACCTGGTGGACTACTTCTTTGTGCGCCGGGGCCGCTACGCCATCAGCCACTTGTTTAAACCCGAGGGCATCTACGGCCTGTGGGGTGCACGGGGTATTGCGGCCTACCTGCTTGGCTTTGTGGCCACCGTGCCCTTCTTCGTGCTGCCCGGCATCTACACCGGACCGGCGGCTGAAGCGTTAGGCGGCGTGGACCTGGGTTGGTTGGTCGGCCTGGTGTTGTCAGGCCTGGTGTATTACGGCCTGAGCCGCTCGCTCGACCTGGCCGCCGAGGCCGTGGTGGTGGCGCAAAGCGAGCGTGAGCTGAAGACCCAGCACTTTGCCCCCACCCGCACAGAAGAGCAGGCCGTTGCGGTGGGCAACCCAGTCGGATATCGCGCGTGAGCAACATGGCAACAACCCCTTCGCACGCCGATGGCGTACTGCAAGCTGCCCGAACGTTGGTAGATGCATTTTCTCGCCACGATACGCAGGCTTACTTTGCGGCCTTTGCACCTGAGGCCAGCTTTATCTTCCATACCTACGCCACGGTGCTGCCCACGCGGGCGGCCTACCAGGCGCTGTGGGCCGAATGGGAGCGCGCCATCGGCTTTCGGGTGCTGTCGTGCCGCTCGCAAGATGCCACGGTGCAGATGCTGGGTGAGGTGGGCGTGTTCTGCCACCAGGTACACACCGTGGTGGGCACGCACGATGGAGAAATAGCCCTGGACGAGCGCGAAACCATCGTCTTCCAGCGCTATGCCGACGGCCAGTGGCTGGCGGTGCACGAGCACCTGTCGCCCATGCCGGTGGCCGCCGAGGTGACAGTATGAGCGCGCAGACAGCTGTGACGGGCGTGCTGATTGACAACCAATGGCACACCGGCGAGGCCGAGCTGTTCGGCATATCCAACCCGGTCACTGGCGCACCCATCGCCCAGGTGGCCTGCGCCAGCACTGCCCAGGTGGATGCCGCCGTGCGCGCCGCCCAGCGGGCCTTGCCGGCCTGGCGCAGCACCGCACCCGCCGAGCGCGGTGCCCTGCTGCGCCGCATGGCCGAGCAGGTGGAGGCCCAGCGCCCGCGCCTGGAAGCCTTGCAGCAGTTGAACAGCGGCAAACCCGCCTTTGAAGCCGGGCTGGACGTGTCGGACGTGGTGGCTACTTTGGCCTATTACGCCGACCTGTGTAGCACCGGTACCGGCTTACTGCCCCAGGCCGTGGCCTTGCCGGACGGTGCTTTCCAGGCCACGCTGGAGCGGGTGCCGGTTGGAGTGGTGGGCCTGATCGTGCCCTGGAACTTCCCCATGGTCACCACCGCCTGGAAGCTGGCCCCGGCGCTGGCGGCGGGCTGCACCGTGGTGCTGAAGCCGTCCGAGCTCACGCCCCTGGCCGAGATCGCTCTGCTGGAGATCTTCGCAAGCGCCGGGCTGCCACCGGGCGTGGTCAACCTGGTCTATGGCGCTGGGGCTGTGGGCCAGGCGCTGGTACAGCACCCGGCCATTGCCAAGGTGTCTTTCACCGGCAGCAACTCCACCGGCCAGCGCATCTTGCAGTCTTGCGGGCCGCGCATGCAGCGCGTCAGCCTGGAGCTGGGCGGCAAATCTTCGTTGCTGGTGTTAGACGATGCCGACCTGGACCAGGCGGTGGACCTGGCCGTGGGCGGGGCCTTCTTCAACGCCGGGCAGATGTGCTCGGCGACTTCGCGCATCAGCGTAGCGCGGCCGCTGTACGCCGACTTTGTGGAGCGCTTTGTGGCCGCCGCCCAAGCGCTGCGCCACGGCGACCCGCAGAATGCCGACACCACGCTGGGGCCCATCATCAGCCGCAAACAGCAGCAGGCCGTGCTGCTGCGCATACAGACCGGCGTAGCCGACGGTGCCCGGCTGCTCACCGGCGGCAGCGCCCTGCCCGGCCTGGGCGGCTTCGCCATCGCGCCCACGGTGTTCAGCCACGCCGAGCACAGTCGGGCCCTGTGGCAAGAAGAAGTCTTCGGTCCGGTGGCCTGCGTGCGCGCTATCGACAGCGATGCCCAAGCCGTGGCGGTGGCCAACGACAGCGACTACGGCCTAGTGGCCACCATCGTCGCGGGCGACGTGGCGCGCGCACGCCAGGTGGCTGCCGGGCTCGAGGTGGGCACGGTGTGGATCAATACGCCACAGCTGATCTTCCCGCAAACCAGCTGGGGTGGCTTCAAGCACAGCGGCCTGGGCCGGGAACTGGGGCCCTGGGGTTTGCAGGCTTTTCAGGAGCTGCGCCACACCGTGGCACCCAGCTAGTTCATAGAGGTTTGGCGAACAGGCCGATGGTCAGGCACACGCCGATACAGACGATGGCGATGCGCAGGTAGCGCTCGTTCACCCGGTGTAGCGCCCAGGAGCCGACAAGGCCGCCAACGATGGCTCCTGCGCCCAGCACCAGCGCGGGCTGCCATTGCACCTGCGGCGAGGTGATGAACAAGGCCACGGCAGAGGCGTTCATCACCCCGGCCAGCGCATTCTTGGTGGCGCCGGCATTGCGGGTGGGCAAGCCGGCCATGGTCAGTGCCGCCATCATCAGAAACCCAATGCCACCGCCGAAATAGCCGCCGTAGATGGCGATAAAAAATTGCGCCAACGCCGCGCCCGCAGGGCCAATGTGTACCGAAGCCTCACCCGGCTTGCGAAAGAAGCTGCCCCAGGCAAACACCGTGGTGGCAAACAGTACCAGCCAGGGCACCAGGCGGGTAAAGATGTCCGACGGGGTGTGTAACAACAACAGGCCGCCCAGCGCCCCGCCCAACACGCTTACCAGCAGCAATGCCCAGAACGGCAATGTCCCCGCGCCCGTGACCAGCTTGCGGCCCGCAAAGCCGGACGTCACCTGTCCCGGAAACAGCGCCACCGTGGAAGTGATATTGGCCGCCAGAGGCGACATGCCCGACAAGATCAGCGCGGGCAAGGTCACAAAAGAGCCGCCACCGGCCAGCGAATTTTGCAAACCGGCCCACAGCCCGGCCACCAGAATCAATACAAGCACACAGGCCCCTCAAATTTCATATATAAAAATAGCTTCTGGCGCAGTATTTACCTACGCGAGAAGCTATCCAAACCATAGCAAAAGTGTGGCTATGTTACGCCAGCGCCTTGTCCACAATGCCCTGCGCTTCCTGGGTGATGCGGCGCAAGTGCTCTTCACCGTGGAAGCTTTCGGCGTAGATCTTGTAGATGTTTTCCGTGCCAGACGGGCGCGCGGCAAACCAGCCATTGGCGGTGGACACCTTCAGCCCACCTAGGCTGGCGCCGTTGCCGGGGGCCGTGGTTTGCACCTGGGTGATGGCTTCGCCCGCCAGTTCCGAGCTGGTGATCTGCTGTGGCGTGAGCTTGCCCAGTTTCTTCTTCTGCTCGGGCGTGGCCGGTGCGTCGATGCGGTCATAGGCGGGTGCGCCGAAGGCCTGGGTCAGCTTTTGGTAGGCCTGGTGCGGGTCGTCGCCGGTGCGGGCGATGATCTCGGCCGACAACAGGGATGGAATCAGCCCGTCCTTGTCGGTGGTCCACACGCTGCCGTCGCGGCGCAGGAAGGACGCGCCGGCGCTCTCTTCGCCACCAAAGCCCAGCGAGCCATCGCACAGGCCGGCTGCGAACCATTTGAAGCCCACCGGCACCTCGTACAAGTTACGGCCTAGGCGGGCCGCCACACGGTCGATCATGCTGCTGCTGACCAGGGTTTTGCCCACGCCGGCCTGGGCGCTCCAGCCGGGGCGGTTCTGGAACAGGTAGTCGATGCACACCGCCAGGTAGTGGTTGGGCTGCATCAGGCCGCCGCTCTTGGTCACGATGCCGTGGCGGTCGTGGTCGGTGTCGCAGGCAAAGGCGATGTCGTACTTATCCTTCAGGCCGATCAGCGAAGCCATGGCGCTCTTGCTGGAAGGGTCCATGCGGATACGGCCGTCCCAGTCCACGCTCATAAAGCGGAAGGTGGCGTCCACCTGCTCGCTCACCACGCTCAGGTTAAGCTGGTATTTCTCGGCGATGCGGGCCCAGTAGTGCACCCCTGCGCCGCCCAGCGGGTCCACGCCCATGCGCACACCGGCGCTGCGGATGGCATCCATATCGATCACATTGCCCAGGTCGGCCACGTAATGGCCAAGATAGTCGTGGCGGTGCGTGGTGCTGGCCTTCAGCGCCTGGGCGTAGGGCATGCGCTTCACGCCTTGGAGCTTGTTTTGCAGAATTTCGTTCGCGGCTTTTTCGATCCAGCCGGTGATGTCGCTGTCGGCCGGGCCGCCGTTGGTGGGGTTGTACTTGTAGCCGCCGTCTTCGGGCGGGTTGTGCGACGGCGTCATCAAAATGCCGTCGGCCAGGCCGGTAGTGCGGCCCTGGTTGTAGACCAGGATGGCGTGCGACACGGCGGGGGTTGGCGTGTAGTCGTCATTCACCGCCAGCATGACCTGTACGCCGTTGGCGGCCAGCACCTCCAGCGCGGTGGCACCGGCCGGCTCGGACAGCGCATGCGTATCTATGCCCAGAAACAGCGGGCCGGTGATGCCGTTTTTTTCACGGTACATGCAGATGGCCTGGGTCACGGCCAGCACGTGGTGTTCATTGAAGCTGGCATTGAATGCATTGCCCCGGTGACCCGAGGTGCCAAAAGCCACGCGCTGGGTGGACTCGGCCGGGTCTGGCTGTAGGCTGTAGTACGCGGTTACCAGCCGGGGCAGGTTGACCAGCATGGATGTGGGCGCAATGTGTCCGGCCAGAGGGCTGTTGGGCATGGAGTGTCCTGTTCTTGGATGGGTGGTTCTCGACAATATTGAACCACAGCAATCCGGTGCCCAAGCTCTGGAGCTTGGCCGATCGCAGGGTATCTACCTGCGCATGTGTTTCCAGTTGTAAGCCTGTAAGACTTTGCGGCCTGCTGCGACCAAAGCCTATGACTATTTTCAGGAGCCGTCTATGTGGGGTGCTATCAAGTTCGTAGCTGCTAGCGCAGGTATTGTCTGCGCTGGAGCCGCTTTTTCTTCAGAGAATACTTGCAGCCTGCAGTCTGGCCGCAACAAGCTGCCGGTGGTGGAGCTGTACACCTCTGAGGGTTGCAGCTCCTGCCCGCCGGCCGACCGGTGGCTCAGCCACCTGAAGGGCCAGTCAGCCGTGGTGCAGGCCTTCCATGTGGGCTACTGGGACCAGCTGGGCTGGGTGGACCGGTTCGCCACACCCGCCCACACGGTGCGGCAGCGTCAGGTGGCCGCGTGGAACCGGCAAAGCTCCATCTACACGCCGCAGGCGGTACTGGACGGCAAGGACTGGCGAAACTGGGGCGGCACGCTGGACAAGCAGGCCGCCGAGCCCGGCTTGGCCCAGATCAGCCTGCGCCAGCTGGGGCCTGACCAGTTCGAGGCCACGGTGACGCCGGTGGCCGGTGCGCCCGCACATTGGTCGGCGTATTGGACGGTGACGGAGAACGGCTACAGCTCCAAGGTGCAGGCCGGTGAAAACGCGGGCGAATTTCTGCAGCACGATTTTGTGGTGCGCCAATACACCGGTGCAGGCGTCTACACCGGCGAGGCTGCGCAGCGACTGACTTTCCGCAGCATTACCAGCACACCGGATCACAGCCGGCAGATCAATCTGGTGGTGTTCGACCCGCAGACGGGCAAGACGCTGCAGGCCATCACTGCGCCTTGTTAAATTGCCTTCAGCACATAGCCTATGCGCGGGAAGTGCACATGCACGGTGCCGGCCCGCCCATCTTCGCGGCGTAGGGTGATGTGCATGCGGGTGGCGGCCACCAGCTCGCCTTCGCTGGCTTCTGGGCCAAAGCTTTCGGCCTGGATGCTGACCCGGCTGCCCAGCGGGATGCCATGGTCGTCCTGGAACACTTCGGGCGCCAGCGGCAGCGGCGTGGATTGCGCAGCAAGCGCGACGGCATCCTCCGCACTCAGCTGTTGTACGGGCGGGTGGTCCAGCGCCGCCATGTGGTCCATCCAGTCCAGCACGTTCGGCGTGGCATCCAGAATGGGCGCCAGCGCTGGCACGTTAAAGCGGGTGAACCATAACGGCGCGTAGGCGGCAAAGTCCGCCAGGCAGGGCGCTGTGCCCACCAGAAAGGGCAAGTCTTCCAGCATGCTGGCCAGCCGGCGTAAATAGGATTTGTAGGCCGACGTGGCATCGCCCGGGCGCAGGTGCGGCACGCCGCCACGCATCTTGGCGCGGTCCTCGGCGAAAGCCAGGCCCACCTCTGGCGGCGCGTGGCCAAACAGCTGTTCGCGCCCGCGCGGCTGGAAGCAATAGGCCATGGCGGCGGTGAACAAGGTGGTGTCTGCCCACTGCGCCAGCACCCGGGCCAGGCCCTTGTGCGACGGGGGCGACAGCGATGGGCTGGGCTGGCGATGCTCCAGCACGTCGCAGATCAGCGCGCTGTCGCAGTAAATGTCGGCGCCGATCTGCAGCACCGGGGTTTTGCGGTAGCCGCCAGTCAGGGCCACCACGTCCGGCTTGGGCGCGATGCTGGGCACGGTGACCGACTGCCAGTCCAGCTGCTTGTAGGCCAGTACCTTGCGGACTTTTTCAGAGAACGGCGAGATGGTGTAGTGGTGCAGGATCAGGTCGGCCATGGCAAATACCTTCCGCTATTCGTCGCTAGAGCGTACGCGGGAGCGTACATAGATCAGCACCGCGCCCAGTGCCGCAGCAGCACCACCGCCCACCACCAGGTTCAGGCCGAGCTCGTCGTCTGCGCGCTGGGTGAACAGGCCCAGCACCAGGGTCAGAAACCCGCCGTACAACAGGACCCAGATGGTGTTTTCAAGCCTGGCGATGGTTTTAGGGTTCAACATGCCAACCACTGTAACGAAAGCAGGTTCGGTTCGCCACGGTTCGGCCGTTTTTACCCAGGGTTTACCTGGGCACCTGGCACGGGGTGCGCCTAGGGGTTTGCGCTAATGGGCAATTTGAGGAGCCGCGTAAGTCCTTGTCCAGCAAGGGTATTCCGCCGCATCCAGATGTGGTTGCCGATATGTCATGCGATGTCCAGAGCAGACGCCACTAGACTGCGCGCAAGCTGATGGCAGCAGACACATTTCCCTCTTACGGAGACAAACAACAATGGCCCCCCTACCCTCCACCGCCTCGGGCAGCGCGCTCGAAAAATCGGCGTACAACAAAGTCGCCTGGCGGCTGATTCCCTTCCTGTTTCTTTGCTACGTCGTGGCCTATCTGGACCGGGTAAACGTTGGCTTTGCCAAGCTGCAGATGCTGACCGACCTGAAGTTCAGCGAAACCGTGTACGGCCTGGGTGCGGGCATTTTCTTTGTGGGTTACTTTCTGTTTGAAGTGCCCAGCAATATGATCCTGCACCGCACCGGCGCCCGGGTGTGGATTGCCCGCATCATGGTGACCTGGGGCGTGATTTCGTCCGCCATGATGCTGGTCACCACGCCGGCTATGTTCTATGTGCTGCGCTTCCTGCTGGGCATTGCCGAGGCTGGCTTCTTCCCCGGCATCATCCTGTACCTGACCTACTGGTTCCCCATGGAGCGGCGTGCCCGCGTGGTGGCTTTGTTCATGACCGCCATTGCCCTGTCGGGTGTGGTGGGCGGGCCGCTGTCAGGCTGGATCATGCAGGCTTTTGCCGGTGTAAACGGCTGGCATGGCTGGCAGTGGCTGTTCCTGCTGGAAGGCATTCCCTCCATCCTCATGGGCATCTGCGTCTTCTTCTACCTGGAGGACTCCATCGCTGGTGCCAAATGGCTGACCAAGGAGGAAAAGCAGCTGCTGATAGACAACATCCGCCGTGACGAAAGCGGCCGGGGCGACCACAGCCTGAAGCAGGTGTTTGGCAACCCCAAGGTGTGGCTGATGGCCAGCATTTATTTCTGCAGCATCATGGGCCTGTATGGCATCAGCTTCTGGCTGCCGCAGCTGATCAAGAGCGCGGGCGTCAAGGACGTGCTGGACGTGGGCCTGCTGACCATGATTCCCTATGGCCTGGCCGCTGTGGCCATGGTGGTCGCCAGCCGCAGCTCGGACCGCAGCGGCGAGCGCCGCCTGCATACCTCTGGCGCGGCCTTCATTGGCGGCCTGGGCCTGGTGCTGAGTGGCCTATTTGGCAACGACATTGTGTTGGCTATGGCCGCACTCAGCCTGGCCACCATGGGTATTCTGACCAGCCTGCCCTTGTTCTGGACCCTGCCCACCGCCATGCTGCGCGGCTCGGCGGCCGCCGCTGGTATCGCCCTGATCAACGCGCTGGGCAACCTGGCCGGCTTCGTCAGCCCCTTCATGGTGGGCAGCATCAAGGACGCCACCGGAAGCACCACGGCGGGGTTGTATGTGCTGGCCGGCAGCCTGTTCCTGGGCGGCATCCTGGTACTGCTGGCCACCCGCAAGCAAGCAGGGCGTTGAATCGGCATGCGCCGCGCTGCACCGACAATCGTGCGGAAAGGAAACCGCCCCGTGACGCCCTCTTCCGCCGACCACCGCGCTCTGCTGCGCAGCCTGTTTGACGCCGCCATCGCCGCCGCACAGCCCGCGCTGTGCCTGCCGCCGCACCTGCCCGCCCGCCCCAAGGGCCGGACCATCGTGATCGGTGCGGGCAAGGCATCGGCGGCCATGGCGCACAGCCTGGAAGCGCATTGGGACGGCCCGCTGGAGGGCTTGGTCATCACCCGCTACGGCTACGCCGTGCCTTGCCAGCGCATCGAGATTGTCGAAGCCGCCCACCCAGTGCCCGACGCGGCCGGTGCACACGCCACCCAGCGCATACGCCAGCTGGTGGCGGGCCTGAGCGCTGACGACCTGGTCATCGCCCTCATATCGGGCGGCGGTTCGGCGCTGCTGGTGGAACCCGGCCAGGGTTTAACGCTGGCCGACAAGCAGGCCGTGAACAGCGCGCTGCTGGAATGTGGCGCCAGCATCTCCGAGATGAACTGCGTGCGCCGGCATCTGTCCGGCATCAAGGGCGGGCGGCTGGCCGCAGCTTGTTACCCTGCGCGCGTACACACTTTGCTGATTTCCGACGTGCCGGGCGACGCGCCCAGCAATATCGCGTCCGGCCCCACGGTGGCGGATGCCAGCAGCTGCGCGGATGCGCTGGCCATCGTCAATCGCTACCAGATTGCCTTGCCACCTGCGGCACGCACGCTTTTGGAAAGCGGCCAGGGCGAAAGCATCAAGCCCGAAGATGCACGGCTGGACGCCAACCTTACCCGCACCATCACCGCGCCGCAGATCGCACTGGAGGCCGCTGCCCAGGTGGCGCGTGCGGCCGGTTACACGCCCTACATCCTGGGCGACAGCCTGGAGGGCGAGGCGCGCGACCTGGGCAAGGCCATGGCCGGTATGGCCCGGCAGGTCGTGCTGCACGGCCAGCCCTTCCAGACGCCTTGCGTGCTGTTGTCGGGCGGTGAAACCACGGTCACCCTGCGCGGCAACGGCCGTGGCGGGCGCAATGTGGAATTCTTGCTGTCACTGGCGGTGGCGCTGGACGGCCTGCCCGGCGTGCATGCGATTGCGGGCGATACCGACGGCGTGGACGGTGTGGAAGAAATCGCCGGCGCCACGCTGGCACCGGACACCCTGGAGCGCGCCTGGGCCCAGGGAATCAACCCCAAGGCCAGCCTGGACCGTAACGACGGCCACGGCTTCTTCCAGGGGCTGGGCGACTCGGTCATCACTGGCCCCACGCTGACCAATGTGAACGACTTTCGCGCCATCGTGATCGACGCAGCTAAGGGCTGACGCCATCCCCCGGCCACACCCTATCGATGGTGGCCAGCAAGGCCTGCAAGGTTGCCGAATCTTCTTTTGAGCGTCGGTACAGCAGCGACAGCGGGCAGGCCAGGCGCGCACCCTGCCAAGCCACCACCTGCCCGGTCTCCAGCGCCGAGGCCAGCGTGCGTTCACGCATCAGGCCCAGGGCCACGCCGGCCTGCACTAGCTCCAGAATCGATGCCTCCTGGTCGGCCTGCACCACGGTGCGGTAGGCCAAACCCCGCTCCGCAAACATCTGGGTCACCAGGCCGTACTGCGAGCCACCTGGGGGCGACGCCAGCCAGGGCATGGCGGCCAGTTCCTCCCAGCCGGCTGTATGTAAGCGCTCGGCCCAGGCGGCTGGCCCGATGACCACGTAATGCTCCAGCAGCAGCTGGCGCACGGCGATGTCGGTGTCCTTCAGTGGCCCGAGGTAGAAGCAGGCGTCCACCTCTCCGTCTCGGAGCATTTGCAGCACCCCGCCCGAGATACCGTGCTGCAGCGACACGTCTACCTGCGGGTAATACTGCAGAAGCGCCGTCAGCAAGGCCCCGAGGCGGATGGAGTCCGGGTCGATGATGGTGCCCAGGCGCAGCCCGCCAGCCACGGTGCCGCGCATCGAGGCGGCCAGTGCCGCTATGTCCTGTACCGAGTCCAGGGTTTGCGTGGCCAGCGGCAGCAGGCGGCGCCCTGCCCCTGTCAGCACCATGCCGGTGGGCGTGCGGGCGAACAGCAGCACACCCAGTTCGTCTTCCAGGCTCTTGATTTGTTTGGACAGCGCGGACTGGGTCAGGTGCAGCTGGTCGGCCGCCCTGACGAGCTGGCCGCTGCGGGCCACGGCCAAAAGTGCACGGAGTTGGTGGAGTTCCATGCGGGGATTATGGCCCGCAGGCCCCACAGAACCGGCACCATCGCATTTAAAAGAAATAGGCCGCTAGCGCAGGTAATACTTGCGCAAGCAGCTATCTATTCAATAGCAATTCGATCTACAGAACCTCGAACACGCCCGCCGCGCCCATGCCGCCGCCTATGCACATGGTGACGCACACCCGCTTGGCGCCCCGGCGCCTGCCTTCGATCAGCGCGTGGCCGGTCAGCCGCTGGCCGCTCACGCCGTAGGGGTGGCCGACGGCAATCGCACCGCCGTTCACGTTCAGCCGGTCGGCCGGAATGCCCAGCTTGTCGCGGCAGTAGATCACCTGCACGGCGAAGGCTTCATTCAGCTCCCACAGGTCGATGTCTTCCACCTTCAAGCCCAGGCGCTTGAGCACCTTGGGGATGGCAAACACCGGGCCTATGCCCATCTCGTCCGGCTCGCAGCCGGCCACCGCAAAGCCCAGAAAGCGGCCCAGCGGCTGCAGGCCGCGCTGGCTGGCCAGCGTCTCATTCATCACCACCACGGCGCCGCCGCCGTCGGAAAACTGGCTCGCGTTGCCGGCCGAAATCAGGCCGCCGGGCAAAGCCGAGCGCAGGCCGGCGATGCCTTCCTTGGTGGTGCCGTCGCGTATGCCTTCGTCCTGGCTGACGGTCACCTCTTTGGTGAACAGGCCGCGCACCTTGTCGGCCACGCCCATGGTCACGGTGATGGGGGCGATCTCGGCGGTGAAAAGGCCAGCGGCCAAGGCTGCCACCGCTTTCTGCTGGCTGGCGGCGCCGTATTCGTCCATCTGCTCGCGTGTGATGCCGTAGCGCTGCGCCACGGTTTCGGCGGTCTGCAGCATGTTCCAGTAGATCTCGGGCTTGTTCTTTACCAGCCAGGGGTCGTTCAGCATGTGGATGTTCATCTCCTGCTGCACGCAGGAAATGCTTTCCACGCCGCCGGCGACGTAGACATCGCCCTCGTTGGCAATGATGCGTTGGGCCGCCATGGCAATGGTCTGCAGGCCGGACGAGCAAAAGCGGTTCACGGTGACGCCAGAGGTGGTCACCGGGCAGCCGGCGCGCAAGGCGATCTGGCGGGCGATGTTGGCGCCCGTGGCGCCTTCCGGCGTAGCGCAGCCGATGATCACGTCATCGACCTCGGCCGCCTCAATGCCGGCGCGCTGTATGGCGTGCTGTACCGCGTGGCCACCCAGGGTGGCGCCATGGGTCATGTTGAAAGAGCCCTTCCAGCTTTTGGCCTGAGGGGTACGGGCGGTGGAGACGATTACGGCGGCGGTCATGTTCTTGTCCTTAGTTGAAGGTTTTGCCTTCGGCGGCCAGCTTGGCCAAGAGCGGCGCGGGCGTCCAGAAAGCAGCATCGTCCAGCGGGTTCTGTGCAAAGCGCTGCATGGCCTGCACCACGTTGAACAGGCCCACCTGGTCGGCGTAATGCATGGGGCCGCCGCGGTAGATGGGGAAGCCGTAGCCTGTCAGATACACCATGTCGATATCGCCGGCCTTGGAGGCAATGCCCTCCTCCAGGATGTGTGCGGCCTCGTTCACCATGGCGTACACCAGCCGCTGCACGATTTCTTCATCGCTGATCTTGCGCGGCGTGATGCCCAGTGATGCGCGGTGGTCCGCCACAATTTTTTCGACCAGCGCGCTCGGCACCGCGTCGCGCTTGCCGGCCTGGTAGTCGTACCAGCCTGCGCCGGTCTTCTGGCCAAAGCGGCCCAGTTCGCACAGCAGATCCGCCGTCTTGCTGTACTTCATGCCCGGTTGCTCCACATACTTGCGCTTGCGTATCGCCCAGCCGATGTCGTTACCCGCCAGGTCGCCCATGCGGAACGGGCCCATCGCCATGCCGAACTTCTCCAGCGCCTTGTCCACCTGGGCTGGCGTGCAGCCTTCGTCCAGCAGAAAGCCGGCCTGGCGGCCGTACTGCTCGATCATGCGGTTGCCGATGAAGCCGTCGCACACGCCGGACACCACCGCAGTCTTTTTGATCTTTTTGCCCAGCGCCATCACCGTGGCCAGCACGTCCTTGGCCGTAGCCTTGCCGCGCACCACTTCCAGCAGCTTCATCACATTGGCCGGGCTGAAGAAATGCGTGCCCACTACGTCCTGCGGGCGCTGGGTGAAGCTGGCGATTTCGTCCAGGTCCAGCGTGGAGGTGTTCGACGCCAATATGGCACCGGGCTTCATCACGCGGTCGAGTTCCTGGAACACGGTTTTCTTCACGCCCATGTCTTCGAACACGGCTTCGATCACCATGTCGGCATCGCCCAGGTCGTCGTAGCTCAGCGTGGTGCTGAGTAAGCCCATGCGCTGGTCCAGCTTGTCTTGCTTGAGCTTGCCCTTGGTCACCTGGGCTTCGTAGTTCTTGCGGATGGTGGCCAGGCCGCGCTCCAGGGCTTCAGGCTTGGCTTCCAGCAGCTTGACCGGAATGCCGGCGTTCAGGAAGTTCATCGCAATCCCGCCGCCCATGGTGCCAGCGCCGATGATTGCTATGCTGTTGATAGCGCGCTGAGCAGTATCTGCGGGCACATCCGGTATTTTGGATGCTGCACGCTCTGCCGCAAAGATATGCCGCAGCGCCCTGCTCTCGGGCGTCCACATCAGGTTCAAGAAGGTGCTGAGCTCGAAGGCCATGCCAGCGTCGAACTTCTGCTTGGTGGCGGCCTCGACCGCGTCCACGCATTTCAGCGGCGCCGGGTAGTTCTTCGCCATGCCCTTGACCATGTTGCGGGCGAACTGGAAATAGGCATCGCCCTGTGGGTGCTTGCATTGGAGGTTACGCACCAGCGGCAGGGGCCGCACATCGACAATCGACTGGGCGAAAGCCAGGGCTTCTTCCATCAGCGAATCAGACGATGCGGCCAGCTTGTCGAACAGCTTCTGGCCTGGCAGCGATGCCAGCAATTCGCTCTTCACCGGCTCGCCGCTGACGATCATGTTCAGCGCGGCCTCCACGCCGAGCACGCGCGGCAGGCGCTGCGTACCACCGGCACCCGGAATCAGGCCCAGCTTGACCTCAGGCAAAGCCACGTTGCAGCCAGGCGCGGCGATGCGGTAGTGGCAGCCCAAAGAGGTCTCCAGCCCGCCGCCCATGCAGACCGAATGGATGGCCGCGACGACCGGCTTGGCCGAGTGCTCGATGGCCAGAATCATGCTCAGCAAATTCGGCTCACGCAGGGCCTCAGGCGTGTCAAATTCCTTGATGTCGGCCCCACCAGAAAACGCCTTGCCGGCGCCGGTCAGCACAATGGCCTTAACGGCATCATCGGCATTCGCCTGCGCCAAGCCATCGGTCACGGCGCGGCGGGTTGCCAGGCCCAGGCCGTTGACCGGTGGGTTGTTCAGGGTTATTACGGCAATGTCGCCGTGAACTTGGTAGTGCGCCGCCATGGGGGAACCTCAGGTTTAAATCGAACGATCGTGCGATTTAAATTCTAGGCCCCGTGCATGTCAGCGCATGCACTGGTTTGTCCCAGTCGGGACAGACAAGTCTCTAATAGCGCCCCGCACGCGTTGATATGTTTTTGTATTGCATTTGACAAAAAATATTACGCAGGTTTCGGTGCTTTGATGTTCACTTTGGCACCCAGTTAAAACCCCGTCAAATTTACAGAGGCGACATCTCAGCCAGTCGTAAGCTCACCTTAGAAGAGACGTATATTTTTCGGGCAATAGGGCGAACTCCCCCCACTGCAGTCGCTCAAATGCCAAACCCAAACCGCTTTGTTCAACCTTTCCCCAAAAGAGAATGGTTCGACCAAGTGAACTGTCATCAATTCCCTTTTCAGACTGCGTTTTTATGGAGTTTTTAAAAACAAAATCTTTGACCGAAGGATCATGCTGCAAATAAGTCATACGCTTGCTTTGCGGGGTAATTTGCGTCGCAGGAATAATAAAGCGTTTAATTCTTCCAAAATATAGACGCGGAGTTTCATCCACATCTGTAAGGCTGGCTACGTCAATAAGTGCATCAATAAGCCGCATAGGTAACTTGTACCCTGGGAACAAATAGTACCGATACAAGTTGTCGTTAAAGTTTCGGCACAGCCCCCTCACTGTGGTGAGACGTGTTGGTAGCCGGAAGACATCGCCGGTGTGTCGGCCGATTGCAACGTCCTCGACAGGCCCCGCTATATCTTCTATTGCGGATTGGTCGTATGGGGCAGCTTGGATTCCTTGGGTAGTTGGTTGGGAGGTAAGAAACGAACTGACGATTACTAGTTCATGGTTTTCGATGGCTTGCTTTGCCTCCTCTTCATTGAGGTAGTTTTTACCTTCGCTAAGTGGGGAACGAAGATCACAAGGCACATGTTTGAAGGACGGCCAGTGTTTAAAACACGCTTTACGCCCGTTGGTGAAAAAGAGCGCATCTGAGGGTGTACGTGACAGGTTTGTGAAGCAGCTTGGGCAATAAAGGTGATTCGCCATATGCTGTTCGTACTCAGTCGGTTGTATATGTTCTGCCGTAGCACGTAAGACATCACGATCTCCCACTTCAATGGCCCAGTTCGGGCTGAAATAGGCAAACTTGATCCGGTTCTTGTCCGATACTGTCACTATTAATACTCCCTGGATAATGCTGTTGCAATCAGTAGTCCTGGATTTCACGAAGGCCAGTTGGTTTAAATCAGGCTGCCGCAGTGATGGTCTGACTGGCGAGTTGTCTATAGTAGTTTGCCTCAGCTTATGCGGGCGGGACGTACCCGATGGGTTCAATAGTCGATGGTGGTTAAACTAGGACGCCTATTTTTCAAGGGTTGCCAGCTCCACTGATTCCAGGAGGCTCAGCTATGGACCAGCTCGGTTTTGTACAGGCTGTTGATCGTTTCGGCCAAGGGTTGTCGTAGCTGCCGCCTTTGCTACCCACTAGGGAGCAATTCGGGCTTTGGCCAGTCTCTCAATGTAACGGGCGCCAACGTACTGCGAGCCGTTGTCCGAATAATGGGTCAATGTTCCATTGGGCTCACGCTGCTTAGCGTACTAGGCCTGCTCCAGAGCGTCGATTACGAAGTCGGTTCGCATGGTGCCAGTCCTAGCACCGGTGTCGACTTCGTCGCGATTGACGAATTCGCTCAGAGATTTGGGTCCCCCAAAAAACATGGGCAATTCACCCAGCTGCAATTATCTGCTGAGCGAGGCAATCGTAGACTTCGGCTCTAGGGCGCACAAGAAGCCAGCGTACACGAACCGCCAGCTAGAACGGTATCAGGACGAAAAGCTAACTTGAGCTACCGAGGCTAGCGCACCGAAATGCCGCTGGGCCCCGAGCCGTTGGTGGACGCTGTACCCAAAGAAGTCAACGCACCACTGGAGCCTACGCTGAACGATGTGACCGTTGCATCGTTGTAGTTGGCCGCATACACCAAGCTGCCGTTGGGGGACACGGCCATGCCGCTGGGGCCGGTTCCGGTGGCCACCGTGGGGGTCGCCATGGCGGTCAGCTTGCCACTGGAGCTGCTGTACTGGGATACGGTGTTGTCCCTCGAATTCGCCACATAGACATAGCGCCCGCCGGGGCTGACGACGATGCCGCTGGGCGAGGTGCCGGTGCTGACACTGGCCGGCGACAAGGCCGTCAACAAGCCGCCGCTGCCAATGCTGAACTGGGCCAGCTTGGCGCTGTCCGATAGGGTGACGTAAAGGTAGTTGCTGTCTGGCGTAATGGCGATCGCCTGCGGCGTGTTGCCTACCGAGCTCAGGCTGACTGTGGCCGGTGACAAGGCGGTGAGTGCGCCGGTACTGCCAATGCTGTACTGCGACACGCTGTTGCCGCTGGCATTGGCTACATAGGCGTACAGGCCGTCCGGGCTGACCGCCACCGCGTAGGGGTTCACGCCTGCTGCCACGCTGGGCGTGGACATGGCGGTCAAGGCGCCGGTGGAGCCGATGGTGAACTGCGATACCGTGGCACTACCGTAGTTGGCGGCGTACAGGTATTTGCTGTCGGGGCTGATGGCCAGGCCGTACCCTGCACTATCCGCGCTGCCGGTGCCCACCAGGCTCAAGGCCCCGGTGCTGGCCGAGATGCTGTAGACGCCGATGGCCTTGTTGTTCTGGAAGCTGACGTAAGCAAACTTGCCATCGGCACTGGTGCTGATGCTCGACGGTAGATAGGTGTTGGTGGACAGCGTGGCCGGCGACTGCGCTGCCAAGGCCCCTGTGCTGCCCACACTGAATTCGCCCAAGCTGCCGCTGTACCAGTTGCTGGTAAAGGCGACATAGCTACGGCAGGTGACTACCACGCTGGACACATTGCTGCCACCGCTGCCGCTGGCATTGCTGACCACGCAGGTCTGCCCGTCGGGCTGCGTCGCTACGCTGACCGAATAGCTGCCCGTCATGCTGTTGCTAAACGTGAAACTGGTGGCACCCGAGGCCACCGCCAGCGAGGACGAGCCATTGGCAAGCACCAGCCCGCTGGTGCTCAAGCCGCTGACCGTGCCGGCCAACGTGTATGCGGTGTCGTCGCTGCTACCGCCCCCGCAGGAAGCCAAGGCGACAACCGTGGCGCAGGTAATTAAAAATGGTAGGCCATTGCGGTGCTGTGTGTTCAAAGCTCACTCCGTAGTTTCTTTTATGGAAACGACAGTAGCACCCACGTATAAAGTTATTTGTCAATTGGTGTCTGGTTTGCAGCACGGTTTTCAGACTTCCAGCCACTCGCGGCGTAGGGGCGCGTCTGCCCGCAACTGCTGCGGCGTACCTTCGAACACGATGCGCCCTCGCCCCATCAGCAAGATACGGTCTGCAATGTCCAGTGCAATCGCCAGTTTTTGCTCCACCAACAAAATCGCCATGCCCTGGCTGCGCAACTGCTGTAGCCTGGCGGCCATTTGCGCCACCAGCTGCGGCGCAAGGCCTTCGGTGGGCTCGTCTACCAGCAGCAGCTGTGGGTTGCCCACCAGGGTGCGCCCCAGGGCCAGCATCTGCTGTTCGCCGCCAGACAGCACGCCGCCAGGTGCATGCTGGCGCGCTTGGAGCGGGGGAAACATCTGGTAGATGGCATCCAGATTCCACGGGCCTTTGGAATCTATAGGGCCGGTAGACTTTTGGCCCAGCAACAGGTTCTGCTGCACGCTCAGGCGCGGAAAGATGTCGCGGCTTTCGGCCACATAGCCCACGCCGCGCTGCGCAATCTGAAACGGCTGCAGCCCCAGCAGCTCCTGGCCCATCCACATGGCAGAGCCTTCGCTACGCACCAGGCCCATCAGCGCCTTGGCCGTGGTGGACCGGCCCGCACCATTGCGCCCCAGCAGAGCAACGATTTCGCCCGGTCGCAGGTCGAACGACACGCCCTGCAGCACGTGGCTGTGGCCGTAGTAGGCATGGAGCTGGCGTACCTGCAACATCAGGCCGCGCCCCCCAGGTAGACGGCTTGCACCTGTGGGTTGGCGCGTATGGCGGCCGGTGTGTCGCAGGCAATGATCTGCCCCGCCACCATCACAGCTATTTTGTCTGCCAGCGCATATACCACCTGCATATCGTGCTCCACTATCAATAGCGTTTTGCCCTGGGTCACATCGCGTATCAGCTGGACAAAATGGGCGCTCTCGGTGGCCCCCATGCCGGCTGTGGGTTCGTCCAGCAGAACCGTGTGGGCACCGCCGGCGATGGTGATGCCCAGCTCCAGCGCACGCTGCTCGGCATAGCCCAGTTCGCCGGCCAGCACATCGCGTTTGGCGCTGAGCCGTACCTGGGTCATACAGTGCTCTGCTAGGGCGTTCGCGTCCTTCAGGCCCGACAGGCGGCGCCAAAAACTGTAGCCATAGCCCAGGCTCCACAACACGCTGCAGCGCAGGTTTTCGAACACACTGAGCCGCGCAAATACATTGCTGACCTGGAAACTGCGAGAAAGGCCTGCGCGGTAAATCTGGAAAGGTGTTTTTCCCTGAATAGCCTGGCCTTGCAGCAGAACACGGCCGCTGTCTGGCGCATGCTTACCGCTGATGAGGTTGAACAAGGTGGACTTGCCCGCACCGTTGGGGCCGATCAGCGCCACCCGCTCGCCTGCCGCCACGGCCAGGCTGGCACCCCGGATGATGTCCACCGGGCCAAAGCTCTTACGCAGCTCTTGCAGCTCCAGCGCAGGTACGGGTGCCGTCATAGCCGCCGTGCCCCCATGAACATGCCCCCGCCCCCCAGCATCGCCAGCACAGCGCCCAACCAACCAGTCCAGCGGCTTGCGTCCAGTTGCAAGCCCATCCAGCGTAATTCGGGCCCCAGCGAAGACTGCAGTTGCAGCTGGTAGGCCATCTCTACCAACATGGAAAAGCCCGCGAGGGCTATCGCTGCACACAGTGTGAGTGCCGCATAACGCGGCCACCGGCGCCACTGCAGCCGGTGCGCCACCAGCAGGCTGGCGATACCCCCTGGCGCCACAACCACCATGGCCAGAAACATCACACCCAGGTACAGCAGCCAGGCCTTGGTCACGGTGCTCAGCAACACAAAGCACAGCACCATCAAAACTGCGCCAATGACCGGCCCCCAAAAGAAGCCCGTGCCTCCCAGCACCGTGAACAAAAGGTAGGCCCCCGAGCGCTGGCTGCCCAGCACATCGGCCGTCACGATCTCGAAGTGCAAGGCCGCCAAGCCGCCGGAAATACCCGCGAAAAAGCCCGCCACCACCACCGCTATGAAGCGCACGCGGCGGGCGTTGTAGCCCACAAACTCGGCGCGTTCGGCGTTGTCGCGCACGGCATTCAGCATGCGGCCCAGCGGGGTCAGCGTAAAGAAGTACATCAGCGCGGTGCAGCCGGCGGTATAGGCCGCCACCAGGTAGTACACCTGGATTTGCGGACCGAAGCTGATGCCCCAGGGCGCGGCGCCCTGCACGCGGTTGCCAGCCAGGCCTGATTCGCCGCCAAAGATCACGGGGAACAGCCACGCCATTGCCGCCACCAGCTCGCCCAGACCGAGTGTCACCATGGCAAACGTGGTAGCCGAGCGCTGCGCACTCATCCAGCCCAGCAGCAAGGCCAGCACAGCCCCGGCCACCCCACCCAACAAAGGCACCAGGCTGACCGGCAGCAGCGCCAGGTTCAGTGCATGCATGGCGGCAAATGCACCCAGCCCGGCATACACCGCATGGCCAAAACTCAGCATGCCGCCCTGCCCCAGCAAAATGTTGTAGCTGAGGCAGACGATGGCGGCAATGCCCATCTGCGTCAGCAAACTTTGGCCCAGGCTGCTGTGGAACACCCACGGTGACACCAGCAGAAGCGCCGCCGCGCCGCCCCACGCCAAGGCCTTAGTCAGCACGTCGCCCCCACAGCCCATGCGGTCTGGCCAGCAAAACGATCACCAGCAATAAATACGGCAACAGTGGCGCAATCTGGCTGACCTTGATACGCCACAAGGCATCACCCCAGGTGCCTGTATCCACCAGCCATCCGAGTACCGGCGCATCAATGCCCACAGCCAATGTCTGGAGCATGCCCACCAGCAAAGACGCCAGAAAGGCCCCCTTCAAAGACCCCATGCCGCCCACCACCACGACCACAAATACGACGGAGCCCACGGTGGCAGCCATGCCCGGCTCCGTCACAAAAGCATTGCCCCCCACCACACCCGCCAGACCGGCCAGCGCAGCACCGCCAGCAAACACCCCCATGAACACCCGTGGCACGTTATGCCCCAAGGCCTGCACCGCATCCGGGTGCGTCAGCGCAGCCTGCACCACCAGGCCAATCCGGGTGCGCGCCAGTACCAGCCAGAGCCCACCCAACATGGCCAAAGCCACCAGCACCATGAAACCACGGTAGGCTGGAAACGGCGTACCCCATACGTAAAACAAAGGCCCTGCCAGTTGGGTTGGAATGCGGTAGTCCACCGGCCCCCTGCCCCAGACCAACTGCACCAGTTCGATCAGCACCGTGTTCAACCCAAATGTCACCAACATTTCAGCGATATGCCCATGGGCATGGATGCGGCGCAATATGAACTTTTCAAAAACCGCACCCAGCAAACCCACTATGACAGGAGCCAACACCAAAGCCGCCCAAAAACCGAGCCATTGCGTGAAGCTAAAGGCCAGATACGCCCCCAGCATGTAGAAACTGGCATGGGCCAAATTCAACACCCCCATCATGCTGAACACCAGCGTCAAGCCTGCGCTGAGCATGAACAACATCAGCCCGTAGGCCAGGCCGTTCAACAAAGATAGGGTGAAAAACTCCATGCGCTTCCAGGGGATGCCGCGCGGTGCGGTGGGGCGGAAGTGTAGCTGGCGATGGATATTTTTATGGCTGCACGGGCAGATCGCATGTACGGTGAAGGCAAGTTTCTAAGCCTGCGCTCCACCGCGCTCGGCTATTCCAATTCCGCTGGCACGCGGTACACAAAGCTCTTATGGTCAAACACCAATTTCCATGATTTGGAGGGCTGCTGTTGGCCATCTATAAGCCCGCCGCCAGTCACAGTGAATGTGACAAATCCGTCTTCAGGCACCTCCCCGGTTCGGTAGCTGAAAGTTGCATCATTACAGCGCAAGGGCGCGTTGTCCTCGTCGTATTCAGGTGAGTCCTCATCTGTCTCGCCCTCTTGACCGGCAGATGCCGGAGGCGTCGGGGCCTTCGCTTTTTCTAAATACGCAGCCTGCTGCGTTTTCCAATTCACATAGCGTGTTTCGGCTGCTGCACAGTCAATACTCAACTTGTTACGTTTCACGGCACGAAAACGAGCTACCGTAGCAATTGAGTCTGATTTGGGGACCAGTACGACGTTCCACGTCTCGCTGACACTTTCACCTTCGCCGTCACGCACCCAATCGTGCTTCTCTTTGACCACCCAGCCATAGGTCTTGTCACTGAGCGCTTCAAAATGAATGTCTTCTGGCGCAAGCGCGGCGTCTCCCAGCACATGTCGGGGATCACTTATCTGCATGAGTGTGCCGTCGGGCTTGTCTGGATTCGGTATAACTTTGAACGCTCCGGTAATTGCGCCGTTCCCAGGCGGAACTGAACTACCGGAGGCCATGAAATAGAGCTCTTCATGACCTTCCGCATCTACCATCTTGGCTCGATGTACTACACGTACGGCGTAGTTCAAGCCGTTTTCAGCAACATACATCCATGCTTGCTTGGTATCGGAATACTTGCCGTAGGTGCTCAGCATGATTTGGTCAATCGTGTCGTCAGCTGAAAAATGCACCGGCGCGGCCTGATCTGGACGTGTCACCGCAACGATGGCAATAAGGCCCAGCGCTAATGTCCCGACTCCGGCAAGCAGAAAAACCAGCCAACGCCGCCAACGTCGCGCATGGAGCTTCGCTGACTTGGTAGAAGCATTCGAGACAACAGGCGGCATCATTTTTTCCTAGTTTTAATATCGGGTTGCTGAAAATGATGGGCGAAGCCACATTCGGTAGAAAGTAACTGGAATGCTCTAGGGTCGCTTCGCAGAATTCCCTGCGGACTCGGGCAGTATGCGGCGTTACATATCCGGTTCATAACTGCGACTCCGCGCCACCGCATCCTCACCTGAGTTTTGCAGTGCATTCCTAGACGCCGTACCTTGGTACAACAGCCTGCTATTTTCAGATCACTTTTCACTCAAGCGGCGTAGGGCTCTGCGGATTTTTCATGCTACTTGTTGAAAGGGTGTATGTCACACAAAAAACATCTGACAGGCGTTGTAGAGGAGGATGGTGATGGCGGGGCGGTCGAAGTAGCTCTCCACAAAGTCAACCCAAACTTCCTGGCACATTCGAAAGATCGCGAGACCGCCATAGAGCGCGGCAGTGCTTGGCGGGCCCTATGGCGTCTACGCGGTTGGGGTACAGCGATTTGTCGTTGCCGATGTGCCTGCCCATGTGTCATTCAACTCCTCTTACAGGCTATTAAATAGATAGCTGCTCGCGCCGGTATTACCTGCACTAGAGGCCGATTGGGCATTTGATTTTGTAGTTATCCCCGAGGCTTCATCCCATTCTCCTCCTAAGCGCAGCTCGACTGCGGCGCGCAGGTCTGCGCTGAGGTTGTTGTGGGCCAGGTGGACGACACGCAGCAAGGTGTAGCGGCGTTCGTCCTCAGAGGGTTCTTCCAACAAGGTGGATAAATCTGCCTGGCCGCTGAGTACGAAGTGGGTGCCGGGTGCGAAGCTGCGTACGGTGCCGGCTCCGGTATAGAGCTGGCGGGCGACGTCCAGGGCTTGCAGCTGGTTGCGGGCCATGCGCTGGCCTTGGGTCGGTGTCTCGAAGGCGTAGGCGCCGGGAGCATCCCGGTGGGCAAGGGGAATACTGCCGGTGGCGTCATCGGCGTCAGACTGTGCCTTGCCGGTGCTGCTAGCCCGCTCGGGGCGGCTGGTGCCGCCGCGGTAGTCCCAGGTGCTGAGTTGTACGGTGCGGGCCTGCCAACTGCTGCGGCTGCGCCAGCGGTCGATGCTGTCTCGTTGCATGACGGCGCCGGGCTGGGTGAAGGCAACCTCGGCGCTGGCGTTGGGCTTGAAGGCGCCGTTGTGGTCGGCGATCACCACGGTGTGGGCACCCAGCGCGGGGCTGTCCGCATCCCCAGTGTGCTCTACCCAGGCGAACAGGCCTTCTTCGGCCATCAGCCGGGTGATGAAGGCGAGGTCGGTTTCCTGGTACTGGGTGGTCAGGCTGCGTTGGGGGTACGCGGACTTGTCTGCGATGTCAAACCGCCACTGCGGCTGCAGAGCACCCTGGCCCTGGTAGTCCTGGAAGATGGAGTCCAGGATGTCGAAGACCTGCATGTCCTGGAAGCTGGCACTGTCCTGGCGCTGCGCCAGAAAGGCCAGCCAGGGTTCTACCGTCAGCTGGTAGCGGGCGAATCCCCCGTTGGCGCCTAGCTTGTCTACCCGGGTGACGTGGCCGTGAAAGGGGCGTAGGTCGGTGCGGCTGGCATCGGTGAGCAGCTCCAGCAGCACGGGCTGGCCCAATAGCGTGGACAGGTCGAGCTGGGCGTCTTGGCTCAGGCAGCGGATGTGCAATCGGGTGCCGCAGAACGTGGCGTCTGCGGCTAGGCTGGCCCCAGCTTCATTTTGGAGACCCAGGTTGCCGGGGTACAGGGACTCAACCGCGTGTAGGCGCTCGGCCAGCAGCAATTGCCCCGGCAGCGTGGTGTGCAGACGCAGCAAACGGTCGGACTGGCCCCAGCTGTCGAGCATGCTGCTGAATACGCCACTGAGTGGGCCAAGACTGGCGATGGTGCTGAGCGCGGTCATGTGCTGTGTAGCTGTGTAGATGTGTATCGGTGCTTACCGGTTCTCTTACTGGATGGCGTACTTGAAGTCGCCCTTCTTATTGGCGCTGACCTTGATCTTGCGGATGGCGCCACCAGCGGCCATCTGGGCCAAGACGCTCTCAGAAATCTCAGGCAGCAGGCTGCCGTTCAAGATGTTGTCTACGTTGCGGGCGCCCGAGTCCACCTCGGTGCAGCGGGCCAGGATGGCATCGACCAGCGCGTCGTCGTACACAAACTCGGCCTTGTGGTTGATAGCAATGCGCTTCTGGATGCGCGACAGCTTGAGCGCGATGATTTGCGCCAGCACCTCATCGCCAATCGGGTAGTACGGAACCACTTTCAGCCGCCCCAGGAAAGCGGGTTTGAAGGCCTTCATCAGCTGCGGCCGGATCAGGGCCTCCAGCGCTTCGGTGCTGGGTAGCTCGTCGGCTGTCTTGTTCAGGCAGGCTTGCATCATCTGGCTGCTGGCAACGTTGCTGGTCAAGATGATGATGGTGTTTTTGAAGTCGATTTCTCGGCCTTCGGCGTCGTCCATCACGCCTTTTGCTTATAAGGCTCTGACTACTATATTTTTGATAGCTTCCAGCGCAGATAGAGTGGGCGTGAGAGACCGACTTTCTACAAATTCTGTGCACTTACATTTGAATGTTTTTTGAAGTCCTTTTTTAAAGCGGATGGTGGCCAGTTCGGGGAGAATCCTCGCATGCATTTCTCGACCGACTCCATCCGCCCACACACCTCTACTTCTGGCAAATCACTGGGCTTCTTTGGCTTGTTGCTTAGTACCTGTTTGACAGCTTGCGGACAAACGAGTCCCAGTGCATCAGCACCGCCCGCAGCGGCGAATTCCCAAGCTGCCACCGCCCCGACATCATCAGCCGCGAAGACTTTGGCTGAGCGGGTTGTAAAAGAGCTTGTGCACCTACCCGGCGGCACCTTTGAAATGGGCGACTGGGGCAATGCCGATGGGCTGCCGTACGAAGCGGAAACCAACAACAAGCCTGCACACGCCGTCACTCTGGACGGTTTTTCTGTCATGGCTTACAAGGTAACTTACGACGACTTCGATTTGTTTACCGATAGCGTGAGTGAGCAGCGCATCGACCAGACAAAATTCAGCCTCAAGTACCGCGCCCCACGCAAGCCTGCCGGAGTGAACTGGTTTGGAGCCAAGGCATATTGCGCATGGCTCGGCCAGCTTACCGGCATGCCGTTTGATTTGCTGACCGAGGCGCAATGGGAATACGCGGCTCGCTCTGGCGGTAAGAAAGTACTGTTTGCTACGGATAACGGGAAGATTGATAAGAATAGGAACTACCCTTGGGACACCGAGGACCAACGCACACCGGATATCGGCACCTACCCTCCGAACCCTGCGGGTCTGTATGGAATGTTGGATTACTTTGCCAGTGAATGGGTCAATGACTGGTACGACCCAGACTATTACAAGAACTCGCCCACACACAATCCCAAAGGTCCAGTGGTGGGGCAACCAGCGCAAGTGAGCCATCCCGAATTTGGACCGGGAAAAGTTATTAGGGGACACTCATCGCCGGGAAATAGCCCTGCATTCGGTGGATTTGTTTTTTCTAGGGGGGGCAAAACTCCGAAAGAGGTTCGTCCTGATTTTGCGGGGCAATACCCTGGTTTTAGTGGCTGGTCCACCGCTCAGTTCCGTTGCGCAGTCAACTAATCTAAGTCGATACTATCGCCGTAAAGGGTACTAATTGCGCTTTTTACGAGATGCCTTGGCCTTGCGAATAGTGCTGCGAAGTGTTTCGTTGCGATTTGAGTCATTGCTGTCAAACACCACTAGGTCATCTTCGTCCGAAGTCCATGCCCAAAAGAGCACAAACACCAACCCTAAAAAAAACCACTTCACAACGCTCCAAACCAGCCGCGCAACCCAACCGATCAAAGCAAAGGGGCTCCACAAAAGCCAGCGAATCCCGTTACCAAGCATCTTAGTTACGGCGGCAAAGCCACCGACCTCTGAGTACACCGATTGCTTCACGTCAAGCTTGCGCACTAGGGTGAGACAGCGGAAACTGCGCGTAGGCAAAGCTAGGATCGTCGTTACGCATAAACGGGCGCTGAATCATCGGCTCAGCCTTGGCTACCTGGACACTCGCCCGGTCCAGCCCGCCCGCAAAACTGGACCCGTCCAGCAAATCATTCATGGCCACCACATTGCTGCGGTTGCCCAGCTCTCCCATCGCCGTAGTAATACGGTCTAGCGTGTTATCTAAATGCCCCCGCGTTTGCGTGGTTGCCAACAAACTATCCACGCTAAAAGCGGCCATCTGCCGCAACTCGCGGTTCCCCGCGTACTGAGGTTGGTTAGCAATCTCGGTAATGCTGGCGATCATGGCCCCACGGGCCTCGGGTGGCATGTAGGCAAACCACCCCCAACCGCTGCGCATTTGCTGTTCCATTTCGCGGATGAAGCGCTCGCCTTTTTGACGAACTGCATCTACGGCGTTGTCATAGATTTGCCCAATATCCCGTACGTCTTCCAATGCTGAATCCACAAAATCCTGCAATGTCTTCTCACCGGCTTGCACCATGTAAAGCACTTGGTTGAAGGCGTAAAAAATAGGTTTCGCCATCAACCCTTGCAACTTTGTGTAATCCGCCTGCTTCAACTGGTGCGCTACGCATCCAACGAAGTCAAAAATCGTCTTCCCCGCCACCTTGCAAGACACGCTACCCTCCCCACCCAACCCCAGGCAAGCTCCGGCCTTGGCCGCAATCACAAAGTTACCGTTTTTGTAGCCGACCTCAAACCCCAGCGAAGCGGCCAAACCTTCGATGCCAGCTATACCCGCCCCCACGTTGGCAACATCCACATACTCGGCCCAAGTTTTGCTCGGGTCTTTACGCTTGGGGTTTTTGGCATCGGTGAAACCCTCAGGATTCAGCCATTGCAGAGCACCTGCCAGGTCCACGCCTTCTTTGAGTCCGGCGAACACTTTGGCTTCGGCCCCGGCGCTAGCCTTGGCTTTTGCGGCCTTGGCGTTTTTGGGTACCCCTCGCAGCCCCTGCTTACTCGCGGTCAACATAAGGCCTACATTTGCCTCCAAAGCCAAGCTGGCCCCCGCCAATGCATAGAGGGCCATCTCGCCCCGCAGCCTAAAGTGGCCAAGGTCCAGCGCCACTCCTGCACCGGCAGGGGTCAGGTGCCAACCTGCGTAGTGGGGCATAAAGAGGGTAGTTGTCACCTTGGCCTCGCCCAGTGCCATCGACGCCTCAGCATTGGCCTTGACGTTGAACTGCGCGGCTTTGGCAGCTCGTTTGAAGCGGCTCTTCCAATCTTTGTCACGTTTGTCAAAGATGTTGCCTTGGAAGCCTTGCACGTTGGCCTCCAGTCCTGCCCCGGCGGCCCATCGCATCAGCTGGGCTTCTGCCTTCAGGTCTACTTTGCGATGGGGATCATTCGGGTCTGCATTCACAGGACCGAAGATGCCTTCCACAATTTCCTTTTGCTCACGCTCTAGAAACGTCTGAGCCGTAGAGCCCATAGCCTTGGACCAGTCGCTAAAAAATAGGCCCGTATATTCGTCACCGTCCTTGGGTTTGAGCTTCCATTTCATCTCAAACTTGGCTTTGTCGATCGCAGTTTCTGCAATCCGACGCTTGATTTCTTTGCCGTTAAGTGCCATGCCGTTGAGCAACTTGTCTTTGGGGCCCTTCTGCCGTTCTGCCTTACCCTCGACCAAATAGACGCGTTTGTCGGCCCAGGCACTTTTAATTTTGTCCGCAGACACGTAATAGGTCTTGTCCCGCGCATTGCGCGCCTGGGTCAGCGGCAGCAGTTCTACAAACTTCTTTTGGTCGGCCTTAATGTCTGTCAGCTTGTCTATCTTGGTCTTGGCGGCTTCGCTTTTTACATCCAAAGTAGCCAGCGCTTTGTTAAGTTCATCTTGGGCCTTTTTAAGATCGGCTTTCGCTGGATTCGGGTTACGCAATAGCTCTGTCAATGCAAGAGACTTTTCTGTTACATCCTGATTGGCGGCTTGCAGCTCCTCAATCGCCGTATTGTTCGCCTCGCCTTCAGCACGTAGCGCCAAAAACTCGTCCGGGTAGAGCGCGATGAAAGCATTTTCGTCCGGCCGATACAGCAAGTAGCCGTCACCCAGAGTGTGGGTTACGTCAATGAAGGTATTCTTTTTGGCGTCTGTGTTGACGGCCTTATTGGGTTGCAGTACTTCGGTCATGGCGGTTTTCGCTTTAACGTAAATCTGTTTGTCCAGCTCGGGGCAGTTCTGCCACACTAGCTAACGAGGCAAAGGGGAAACAGACTAAGGGCAACTACAGGCCACTCAGTTGTCAAGAAGAAAAACTTTGACCCCTTGTGCCTTGGCTGTGTGTACACGCTGGGTTTTTCCGAGAGCATCGGTTACGCCCTCCACCAGCATCTTGCCGCTGTCGTCTTCAACTCGGTACCGCACATGCGCCATGGCTTCCCCCGTTTCTTCATTCTTGACGACAAACGCCTCGTTGTACCTTTGCAAGACTGAGGGCTTGGGTAAGTTGCTGCCTGGGGCACTAGCGCTCCCCGGCCCGGTCAACTCCACAGTACTGCCCTTGAACTCCATCGTCCCCGGCCCCTGGATGGTGATGTTTCCCCCTTCAACGCGCAGCCCTGCCCCACCCGCTGTCAGCAGGACGTGGGTTTTGGCGGCGATCTGGATGCTGGCGGCCACGCTGGCTACCGTTACCCCCTGGTCTGCCGTCAGCCGCGTCTGGCCACTTTGGCTTTGGCTGCTGACTTTGCCGCTGGCGGCGTGCAGGGCGATGCCGACTTCCTGGTTCGGCTCGCTAGGGTTGCTGACTTTGCCGTAGCTGAAGAAGCTAATGCCGTCTTTGACCAGGTGGTGGCTGTTGCCTTGGGCCGCCAGGTTGATGGCCTGGCCTGCGGTGATGCTGCTGGTGTTGCCGGCACTGAAGACGCCGCTCTCGGGGGTGGCGGTGGTGATGCCGCCTTTGCTGCTGAGCTGGAGCAGGGGTTCGCTGTAGGCGGTGACGCCTTGGTCTTGGGTTTGCTGGGTGTCCATGTTGCGGGCCTGTTGTTCTACGGCGGGCAGCTTGGCGGGGGCAGGCTGGGCTTTCAGTTCGGCTTTGTGCTTTTGTGCTGTCTCGGCCAGGCTGGTATGAAGCTGTTGACTGGCTTGGGCCTGGGCTATGGCTTCCTGGCTGTCGAGTTGGGTTCTGCTGGCATTCGCTCTTGCATCGGTGCTGAGCAGCATGCCGGCACCGGCCCGGCTGGCGTGGCTGTGCGGGGTTTTGAGTTCGACGCCGAAGCCGACCGGGTTCAGGCGCTGGTTGTCACTTTGGTGGCGTAGCTGGCCCAGGTTGAGTTCGGCCGTGCCCTGGTGCGGTTTGGCGTGGCTTTGCAGTGCGGTGCGGGCCTGGCCGGCACTGTCGTCAAACACCAGTTGGTTATAGCCGCCTGCGCCCTGCTGGCTGGTGGAGAGAGCCTGGGTTTTGATGCCGCTCAGCGCTGCGGGGTGGGCATGGCCGTCCGTCTCGCCCGGGAACCAGGCGGGGGCGTTGCCGGTGCTGCTGCCCGCACCGCTGGCGACTTGGTTGTATTGCGCGTCGGCAGTGCCTTGGCCGTTGTAGACGCTGCCAGTGATGACGGGGCGGTCGATGTCGCCCTCGATGAAGTCCACCCAGACTTCCTGGCCGATGCGGGGGATGGCGACGCCGCCCCAGTTGGCACCGGCGGTGGGGGCCAGGCTGGCGGCGACGCGGACCCAGGTGCCGCTTTGCTCGTTGGCGGGGGCGCCGGTGTGGGTTCCGCCCTGCCCTTGCTGGCTGGGATGGCTCTGGCGGCTGTGGCTGCCGTATTGGCCGGCAGCGTCGCGCTGCCAGTGGAACTGGACTTTGACGCGGTGGTCGCGGTCGGTGTAGACCACCTGCCCGGCGGGGCCCACCACGATGGCGGTTTGCTGGCCGTAGACGCTGGGTTTGGGGTGGAGCAGCTGGCCTTGGCTGCCGACCTGAGAGCCTCGGTAAGGGGTAGTGTTGCGTATGGCGTCTATGCGGTTGCGGTACAAGGGCTTGTCGTTGCCGGAGTGGCGACTCAACGCTTCTTGAATGCTATTGAATAGATAGCTGCTTGCGCTGGTATTACCTGCGCCAGAGGCCGATTTGGCGCTTATTTCTGCGGCATCTTCCTCTTCCCCGCCTAGCTGCTGGTTGACTGCGGCGCGCAGCTCGGCGCTGAGGTTGTTGTGGGCCAGGTGGACGACACGCAGCAAGGTGTAGCGGCGTTCGTCCTCAGACGGTTCTTCCAACAAGGTGGATAAATCTGCCTGGCCGCTGAGGACGAAGTGGGTGCCGGGGGCGAAGCTGCGTACGGTGCCAGCTCCGGTATAGAGCTGGCGGGCGACGTCCAGGGCTTGCAGCTGGTTGCGGGCCATGCGCTGGCCTTGGGTCGGTGTCTCGAATGCGTAGGCGCCGGGAGCATCCCGGTGGGCAAGGGGAATACTGCCGGTGGCGTCATCGGCGTCAGACTGTGCCTTGCCGGTGCTGCTAGCCCGCTCGGGGCGGCTGGTGCCGCCGCGGTAGTCCCAGGTGCTGAGTTGTACGGTGCGGGCCTGCCAACTGCTGCGGCTGCGCCAGCGGTCGATGCTGTCTCGTTGCATGACGGCGCCGGGCTGGGTGAAGGCAACCTCGGCGCTGGCGTTGGGCTTGAAGGCGCCGTTGTGGTCGGCGATCACCACGGTGTGGGCACCCAGCGCGGGGCTGTCCGCATCCCCAGTGTGCTCTACCCAGGCGAACAGGCCTTCTTCGGCCATCAGCCGGGTGATGAAGGCGAGGTCGGTTTCCTGGTACTGGGTGGTCAGGCTGCGTTGGGGGTACGCGGACTTGTCTGCGATGTCAAACCGCCACTGCGGCTGCAGAGCACCCTGGCCCTGGTAGTCCTGGAAGATGGAGTCCAGGATGTCGAAGACCTGCATGTCCTGGAAGCTGGCACTGTCCTGGCGCTGCGCCAGAAAGGCCAGCCAGGGTTCTACCGTCAGCTGGTAGCGGGCGAATCCCCCGTTGGCGCCTAGCTTGTCTACCCGGGTGACGTGGCCGTGAAAGGGGCGTAGGTCGGTGCGGCTGGCATCGGTGAGCAGCTCCAGCAGCACGGGCTGGCCCAATAGCGTGGACAGGTCGAGCTGGGCGTCTTGGCTCAGGCAGCGGATGTGCAATCGGGTGCCGCAGAACGTGGCGTCTGCGGCTAGGCTGGCCCCAGCTTCATTTTGGAGACCCAGGTTGCCGGGGTACAGGGACTCAACCGCGTGTAGGCGCTCGGCCAGCAGCAATTGCCCCGGCAGCGTGGTGTGCAGACGCAGCAAACGGTCGGACTGGCCCCAGCTGTCGAGCATGCTGCTGAATACGCCACTGAGTGGGCCAAGACTGGCGATGGTGCTGAGCGCGGTCATGTGCTGTGTAGCTGTGTAGATGTGTATCGGTGCTTACCGGTTCTCTTACTGGATGGCGTACTTGAAGTCGCCCTTCTTATTGGCGCTGACCTTGATCTTGCGGATGGCGCCACCAGCGGCCATCTGGGCCAAGACGCTCTCAGAAATCTCAGGCAGCAGGCTGCCGTTCAAGATGTTGTCTACGTTGCGGGCGCCCGAGTCCACCTCGGTGCAGCGGGCCAGGATGGCATCGACCAGCGCGTCGTCGTACACAAACTCGGCCTTGTGGTTGATAGCAATGCGCTTCTGGATGCGCGACAGCTTGAGCGCGATGATTTGCGCCAGCACCTCATCGCCAATCGGGTAGTACGGAACCACTTTCAGCCGCCCCAGGAAAGCGGGTTTGAAGGCCTTCATCAGCTGCGGCCGGATCAGGGCCTCCAGCGCTTCGGTGCTGGGTAGCTCGTCGGCTGTCTTGTTCAGGCAGGCTTGCATCATCTGGCTGCTGGCAACGTTGCTGGTCAAGATGATGATGGTGTTTTTGAAGTCGATTTCTCGGCCTTCGGCGTCGTCCATGACGCCTTTGTCAAAGACCTGGAAGAACAGTTCCATCACGTCGGGGTGGGCTTTCTCGACCTCGTCCAGCAGCACCACGCTGTAGGGGTTGCGCCGCACGGCTTCGGTCAATACGCCGCCTTCGCCATAGCCCACGTAGCCGGGGGGCGAACCTTTCAGGCCCGACACGCTGTGCGCTTCCTGGTATTCGCTCATATTGATGGTGATGAGCTTTTTCTCGCCACCATACAGGGCGTCGGCTAGGGCCAATGCAGTCTCGGTTTTGCCGATACCGCTAGGGCCGACAAACAGGAACACACCCTTGGGTTTGTTGGGGTCGTCCAGGTTGGCGCGCGAGGTGCGTACACGCTGGGCAACCGCTTCGATGGCGTGGGGTTGGCCCAGCACGCGCTCTTGCAGCAGGTCCTTGAGCTTGAGCACGGTTTTAATCTCGTCGCTGACCATTTTTCCCAGAGGAATACCGGTCCAGTTGGCAACGATTTCAGCGACGACGTGGCCGTCCACCTGGACGGGAACCAGCGGAGTTTCGCCCTGGTGGGTTTTGAGTTCTGCCAAGAGCTGCTGAAGCGCCGCCAGCTCCGGGCTGTCGCTGGCTTTGGCTGGTTTCTTGGTGGTTTTGACTGGTTTGGAGACAGCATCTGCAGCCGCGGCAGGTGCCTGCGCCGCAACCGCTTCCAGGGCAAATCGTGCGGCCTTGATTTTTTGTGCCAGGGCTTGTTCCGTATCCCAACGCACGGTTTGCAGCTCTAGGTCCGCATGGGCGGCATCGCGTTGGGCGTAGAGTTCCTGCAGCCGCTCACCGTGCTGGCCACCACTGGCCTGCTCGCGCTCCAGGTTGGCAATTTCGGTGTGCATGCGGTCCAGGTGCTTGCGCAGATTTTCTAGCACTGCCGGCATGGCGCTTTGCCCCAGGGCGACTTTGGCGCAGGCCGTATCCAGCACACTGATCGCCTTGTCGGGCAGTTGGCGACCGCTGATGTAGCGGTGCGACAAACGCACGGCCTCGGTAATGGCTTCGTCAAAAATGCGCACGTTGAAGTGCTTCTCCATCACCGCAGCCATGCCGCGCAGCATGGCGCAAGCCAGCTCTTCGCTGGGCTCTTCCACCTTGATCACCTGGAAGCGCCGCGCCAACGCAGCGTCTTTTTCAAAATACTTCTTATATTCGCCCCAGGTGGTCGCCGCGATAGTGCGCAACTCGCCCCGAGCCAAAGCCGGTTTGAGCAAATTGGCCGCATCGTTCTGGCCGGCTTGACCGCCTGCACCGATCATGGTGTGGGCTTCGTCAATGAACAGAATGATGGCGTGCGGGCTCTTCTTCACCTCGTCAATCACGTTTTTCAGCCGGTTCTCAAACTCGCCTTTGACACTGGCACCAGCCTGCAGCAGCCCCATATCCAAGGTGTGGATTTCTACGCCTTGCAGAACTTCGGGCACGTCGTTCTGCGCTATGCGCAAGGCCAAGCCTTCTACTACGGCGGTTTTACCCACACCGGCTTCACCGGTCAGAATAGGATTGTTCTGCCGGCGTCGCAGCAAGATGTCGACGGCCTGGCGTATTTCCATATCGCGGCCGATCACCGGGTCTACCTTGCCTTCGCGCGCACGCTGCGTGAGGTTGGTGGTGTACTGGTCCAAGGCAGGAGTCTTGGTGCCTGTTCGAGCGGACAGATCACCGACAGGATCGCCGCCCTGCTCTTGCGTACTGGATTGCACACGGGCTCCTTCTTCAGAACCCTCGGTCAATTTGGCAAGGTTGTGCTTCAGTTCGTCCAACTTGAATTTGACAAACAGCTTGGACCCTCTGTAAGCCAGTTGCGTCAAATCGGGCTGGGTCAATAAAGCCAGCAAAAGATGGCTGCTGCGTATGCGCGCAGACTGGTTGTCCAGTGAGGCAATCAGCCAGGCATGTTCGAACAAGGTTTGCAAGTGCGGCGACAGCACGGGTGTGCGCGTGTTGCCAGTTTTGAAGCTGCCGATTTCGGCCTCTAGATCTGATTGCAGGCTCTCGACACTGATACCGGACTTGCGGGCAATCACAGCAAAGTCGCTCTGGGGTTGCTCCAGCAAAGCCAGAAACAAATGCTCCAGATCGACTTCGTATTGGCCCCGGCTGGTGCACATATTGGCCGCGCGTTCTGTCGCCAGCCGTGCGTGGTCGTTAAGTTTACTGATCAGTGTTTTGAGATTGGTGCCCATCGCCTACTTTCGCGTCTAAAAATCTGCAGCCAGCGCATGGATGTCATAACAGACGTCCGTGCGGTCCTGCACTTCTGGTTTACTGGCCAAAAATAAATCCCACCCAAGCCGACCGCTGGGGCCATCTGCGCCTAAACGGGCACCGGATACATCGGACGCGCGCAATACCAATTGCACCTCGTACTCCAGACATACGCCGGTAAAAAGAGTGAGTATTTTTTGCAAGGCCACAGCTGCCTTAGCCCTTGGTAAGAACTGTTCAAAATCTTTACGGGCCAGTGGGCCTACACGCAGACGCACCCGCAGGTCACGTTGCCAGACCCGCGAGCCCACCATTGCCGCCGTGCCCAGCACGGCGTTGGTTGAGCCCAGCTGCGTCTGGTGCTCGCGTGGCACGTGGTACCACATGCCAACAAACTGCTCCAACGCTATAGGCACCGCAAAGTATTCGCTCAAAACGCGCTGTAACAGCGCCGCAGATGTAGGGCGATGCCGTACGGCGGCGGCAAGACGCCCAATGGATTCATCTAGAACACCCTCGCCGTCACGCCCAAGGCGTCCATGCAGAGAACTCTGCCCTAACCCCGACAGGGAAAGCAATAGCGGGAGAAACCCGTCTTTCCCCTCGGCTTGGTCATAGTGCAACTCCAGCCGATACTTGCGCCAGGCACGGTAAAACAATGCCAACGCACGATTGGAAAAGGTATCCAAAAAGGCACGCGGGCCTTCATCCTTTTTAGAAGCCTGGTACGCAGCAACACGTTCCGTGTAATGGTTTGGTAACGCACCATTACCGCCCAGAAACCCCATAAAGGTCGGAGTCAAGCTGAAATGCTGGAAAGCCTCGCTCTGCATTGCAAACTCAGCATCCGCAACGGATGCATCCGGCGCCGGCGGATAAACCGCAAGACTCTCAACTTCGCTGGCCGGATAAGCAAGCGACACCCGATTCGCAAAACGTATGTGGTTGGACAGCATCTGCTCCGAACCCACGCCTTTTTTCTTGAACCACAGCTCAAGCAGCCGAACTGCCTGGAAGAACTGGAAGCGATGCGGCGTGCCGAGCAGGCGCTGGATTACGCTAGGCTCAAATCTCCGCTTCGTGGTCGGCATCGCAACAGTTCCTCCCCATTTCTTTTGGATGCAATGACGAGTTGCGTAAAACTGTTGACGTGCACATACAGCCCTAGAAACCGGTCAATCAAGCTGGCGAACACATGCAAACCGCTGCCAACAAAGCCCTCTTCATCTAGTGTCAAACGCACCTCGACGCCGCGCACCAAGCTGGCAAATGGGTTTCCAGGCAACCATGCAGTGGCCGCGCGGTGTTCTATGGAGGTGATTGCCCCAATCTGCCGCTGCGTCGTCGCCGAACGCGACAAGTCATACAAAGTCAAAGTTTCGCGGAAGGCATCTACGCCGCCCTTGGTCAAAGACAAATGGTTCAATGCCAGATGCGAAATCAGGCGCCAATGGGCGCCTCTCCCCCGTTCAAAGCGCATAGGTGCACTCGGTTTGCGCAACAGGCTCATGGACTTGACCAAGGTCCCGCCCTTGAGGAAAAGATCACCGCCAGGTAGCCCGTAGGCCAAGGCGGCAGGCAGGTCGCGATTGGTGGCAGTGAGCTCCAGACTCAAGGTTTGCGTTTCAATCTCGGCAGGATCAAAGTCAATATCGACAATCGAAATCTCCGCCTCATACCCCGGGCTTTTAAGCGCCACAATTTCATTGCGGCGCATCACCCAATAGTGGCCCGCCTTGGCCGGCACTTGGCCATGGCGCAAGGAGTAGAACGGGCGGAATTCAGTCACAGACTCGCCCTGTGGCGATTGCCGGACCAGTTTCACTGAATCAATAGCGTATACCTCGAACGCAAATGCATTTTGTGAGTCTGCCACCACCGAATACTGCGCACCCGCATGCGTAAGGCGGATAGGGTCTCCGTGCTGCTTAAATATGTTGACCACGGGTGTACACCCCAACAGCATATTCTTGGCAGAAAGCGTACCCAACATCAGAGCAGTATTGGAATCAGAACGCAGGCCTTCCAAGGCAAGATGCAGAACAAATCCTTTGCAAGCTAGCGGCAGCATTCCCAGGATCGGCTTTAGGTCTATATCAAAAAAATTGAATTTCTCCGGGAATGAGAAATACTCAGTTAACAAACGATAAGCTGGGTGCGCGTTGGCAGGGAAATCAATAAGCGCATCGTATTCATTGAATCCCACCTCCTGAATAGGAATAGAGTGCAGGCTTTTCCACTGCTGTCCGTCAGATGCCTCCACATAGGCTCGCGCTGTCCGGGTAAACAAAGCGTCTCGCAAGGCGGCGCAAAAAGACGGTTCACCATCAATAAACACGCGCAACTTGGACATACCTATCTGCCCCAGACCCAGCTGTTCTGATAGCACGTCGATATGGATACTAATTTTTGAGGTGATATTTGAAGGCAGCAAGACCGAATCGGGAACGATGGCAATCGCGTCAAACTGAGCGTGTGACAGCCGAATCGGGGCTAGCACTACGTCATAGGCAGTCTGAAACTTGCACTCTACGCCTTTTACCGGACGTGTCACAAGCTCAGTCCCACGCGGCATAGTTGCCGCTGTAGTCAACTGAAATACATTGACGCCAGAGTCCATGCGTGCAATCGAGCAAGACGGAAATGGTCGCAAATAATGTGGATAAAGAACTTCAAACAACGCCTCGGTAAATTCAGGATAGTCGTCGTCAATTCGTTTGGAAACCCGTGCACTCAGCAACGCAAATGACTGGATCATGCGTTCGATATGGGGGTCCTCGCAAACCTCTCCTGCCATCAACAAGCTACCCGCAATTTTCGGATATCGCTCTGAAAACTCTCGCGAATAACGTCTTAGAAAGCCGAGTTCGCGCTCATAGTAAGGCAGTAGCTCTTGCAACTTAGATTCCAATCCTTGCCGTATATCGAGATGTACTGATTGAGTATTGCAGAGACGATGGCTGCAATACTGCGTCAAAACTCACCGGTTCCTGGGCTGCTCTGACAACCAAGAGTGCCGAAATAGAAAAATTGAGTTTATTGATACTTCCCGCCTGTACTTCTAAGGAAGCTCGAACGTTCTTCAAGCGCGGCTCGTGGCGGGAGATGGACTGCTCTAAATTACGACAAATGCTACTTCTGTCGTCTGTACTGGCCAAACTCATACCAGCAAAGTCATATAGCCCATAATTGATGATAGAGGCTGCACACTCGGGATATCGCTTTAAATTATCAAGCCCAAAAACAGCTCGGGTATTTAATAGAGACTCCAAGTCTCTTGCCACCTCGTCTTTTAGTTCTTCTAGAGATAGCAGCTTTACAAGCCCATGAAATGAAGCACCAGCACCATCACCTAGTAACTTGTCAAACAAACCCGGAGCAAAACCTTTCATATTTTCTTTATTTGAATCGAAATAGCTGCCATGGATTGCAGGCAGCTATTTCGCACTTCAAACGATCAAACGACCTTGTTCTTTGAAAGATCCCAGCCGCCAGAGGTGTTTCCGCCTGCGCCACCACCGATTTTTTGCTGGGTGTACTTCCACTTGACCTGCGAGTACTTCAAAGAGACAACATCCGTCAAGATGCTGCCTTCAGAAACCGAAGAAGAAATGCTGCTGATGATTAAATTTTCAATTTCAATTTCAAAGTACTTCACGCGCTCGCCCTTGCCATCGGCTCGCAAGAACTCAAATTTTGCCTTGGCAATCGTCTTGCCCGAGGAGCTATTTTGCAGAAGCAAAGGGGTCGACAAATCGGCAAGCTTGGTGAAATAGATATCCTTATGCTCGCAACGTTCTGCGGTATGACCGCCACCCGTGGAAGCTGTCGCAGATTTTGGCTGTAAAACACCAAAATCTACGGATTGGCATTCAATCCAATCCTTGTGTGAGTCATCAGTGGACTCACCTTTGATGCCATCAATTTGCACATATACGTCAATTGCCATAATTTACCTTTCGGTTATGTTGTTTAAAACAACGGTTAAGACTTGGAGGACTGAGGCAATTCAGCCACCAAGCGGAGAGAAACCGATAGCGCGTCAAGCTGAAAATGCGGGCGCAAAAAGGATACGGCCCGGTATACGCCAGGCCGACCTGGTACCTCTGAAACTTGCACGGAAGCCTCACGTAGCGGGAACTGCGCTTTAGCCTCTTGACTTGCGTTGTCATCGAGCAATACGTATTGCGCAATCCAGCGATTTAGGAAATCTTCGACATTGGAAGCTGCCGCAAAGCTACCAATCTTGTCCCGCATCATTGATTTCATGTAATGCGCAATGCGTGATACCGCAAAAATATATTGCAGCTGTGACGACAAAACCGCATTCGCATTAGCGGACTCTGTGTTGTAAATTTTCGCCTTCTGGGTTGACTGCGCACCAAAGAATGCCGCGTAATCCGTATTCTTGCAGTGCACTAGCGAAATAAAACCTAGATCGCTCAATTCCTTTTCACGCCGATCCGTAATTGCAATTTCAGTCGGGCATTTAAGTGCCACTTCACCTTCATCAGTTTTAAAGGTATGGGTCGGCAAGTCTTCCACCAAGCCACCACCCTCAACGCCACGTATGGCTGCGCACCAACCAAAATCTTCGAACGCTTTGGTCAACTTGGTACCGAATGCGTACGCAGCGTTGCACCACAGGTATTTGCTATGGTCTGTACCATCAACGTCTTCAACAAAGTTAAAGCCATCCACTGTCAATCCATCTTTGGGATTGAACGGCAAACGCCCTAGAAATCTAGGGAGTGTCAAACCCACATAACGTGAGTCTTCAGACTCCCGAAAAGACTTCCATTTGGCATACTCAACCGTATCGAATATTTTCGCCAGATCTCTTGGCTTACCCAAGTCGCTATAGGTCTCCAAGCCGAATAGCTCCGGAGAAGCGGCAGAGATGAATGGAGCATGTGACGCAGCTGCTATGCGCGACATTTGCTCAATAAAATACATATCCTCTGGCTGGCGGGTAATTTCGAAATCACCTATCAAACTGCCAAACGGAGCACCACCAAAGGTACCAAACTCTTCTTCGTATACTTTCTTGAACATCGTGCTCTGGTCAAATTCCAGCGCCGAATTGAAGTCTTTAATGAGTTCTTTTTTTGTTGCGTTTAAAACTTTAATTTTTAAATTTTGACCCGAAGATGTGTTTTTAACCAAGTAGTTAAGTCCCGTCCAACTGCCTTCGAGCTTCTGGAATTCAGGGGCGTGCATGATGGCACTCACTTGGTCAGAAATCAGTCTATCAATTTCCGCAACTCGCGCATCCAATGTGGCCGTCAAGTTTTCAGACAGGACAACAGTGCCAGCCATGACCTGATTTACAAGCTCAGAAATAATATCTTTTGCCCGTCCATGCTCAGCCGTTGACTTTGCAACTTTGCTCTGTTCAACTATCTGATCCAATAGACTGCCTTCTGAATGTGTCGCAATAATAGGCTCTGCTACAGTTTTTTGTTCGGACATCATTACCTCGATCACTTGTTTGTCTTTTGACTTAATTCAGCAAGCTTTTCCGTATTGCTGAGAACTTCATTCAAAATATCCTCAAGCTTTTCACTGCCAGCTAGTTTGTTCCGCAGATCGGCCAACTTGGTTCGCGCTTCCAATAATTTCTTGAGCGGTTCCACTTGTTGGACCACAGATTCCGGCCGGAAATCGCCCATGGATTTAAATTTCAAATCCACTGCAAATTCACCGCCTTGATCGCTCAATTCATTCTTCACACGATAAACAGCACGAGGCTCCAGACCTTTCATAACCTCGTCGAAATTATCAGGATCAATCTGAACAAATTTTCTGTCTTTCAACTTGGCCATAGCAACCTCAGAGTTGCCACTAAAGTCGCCGACCACGCCCGTTACGAATGCCAATTCTTTCTTTTCGATCGCATCACCGATCTCTACGTCGTACGTCATTTGCACCCGTGGTGGACGCACTTTCTGAAGTTTCTTTTGAATGCTTTCACTTTTAGCCATGTTTGCTCCACAGGTAACAAAATTTAAGACGTTGCGGGGAGCAATGTATCCCCAGCAGCAGACTGACGATCTACTTTAGTCCACCAAATGGATTAGATTTCCCTGACTCAGGTGTATCCACTTTTACAGTTGCACTGGTAGGCTTGGATACTGCTGCCAAAGGTTTGACTGCTGCAGGTGGTGATAGTCTTGATCGGGTCGCGGTGGTCGATGAGGTCGGCACGAGGACCGTTTCACCAAGGTTTTCGCGCAGCAATTTGGCAAGATCTTGGGCCTCGTTTTTGACGGTGCCAGACAACGCGTTTTGCGTACGCAAATCGGCCAAGGATTTTGTCGCCAGACGTAAGCCACTTACTGTCACGATGCTATTAGCTATCTTGTCCGTAGGATCTCGTTGCAAAGCTTCAAGTGCATTTGTGATGGCTTCGCCATAACTGGCGTTGTCAAATTTAATTTGAGCTATACGCAGCCATGGAGTTTTATCGGTAGGGAATTTATTAGCAGCATCTTTAAAAAGACTTAATGCTTGGTCAGTTTGTCCTGCCGCCTGTGCGGAGTTGGCTTCCGTTACAACAGACTCCAAAGTTACTTTCACTGGTTCAGGACTTTTGACTGGTGCAGCACATGCCCCCAAGAGAGATGCTAACAATACGCAATAAACGTAATTCAATTGACGAACGTGCACGAGAAATGCTCCTAATACAAGACCACGCTTGCTTTGAAAAAATGGAATGGTGGGATGTTAGCGCAGGACACTGCTGCAATTGATCAGTCATTACATTGCGTTCCCCCCTCTTTCAGAAGCCTTCAGACGATTTCAGCAAGCTCAGAAAGCTTCAAGATTTGAAGCTCAAATGTTCTTCCTGACCCTCTGTCGTCGTACATAATTTCTTTGCCACGATTGGCTGCGAACTGCCTCGACGGCTTTATCAGTTGTTCGCTCCATGCGTGTGCATTTCACCTGAATGGACTTAGAAGATCTTCCACAATGTTGTGTAAAAAAATTTACTATCCACTGCTCAGTCTTGTGTTTGTTATCTTGACTGGCTGCTCTGCCACGTCGGCCGTGACTATTCTTGGAAGCGTGACAAATTCAGCACTTGAAGCAACAGGACTCAAAAAACCAGATGCACCAGAGGTAAGCGATGCCTTAAAAATCCCCCGGAACGTCGCCATCAAACTGCACGCCAGTGATGTTTTGAATATGGACCCGGCCGGACGACCACTTGCGGTTATTGCAAAAATTTACAAGCTAAAACAAAACACAACATTTTCCCAAGTGCCTTACGACACGTTTCTGAATCCACAGAAGGAAAAAGAAGTCTTGGGCACAGATTTGCTAGAGGTACGAGAAATTACGCTTATTCCTGGACAACGCTATGAGGTCCTAGAGAAAGTCAGCTATGAAGCTGGATATATAGGAATCGTCGCATTATTTAGAAACCCGGCACCAACCCGGTGGCGGGTTGATTTTCCGGCGGCACAAGCTGAAAAATCTGGCATCGTTATAGGCTTGCATGCTTGCGCGCTCACTGTTGGCGTAGGAGCGACGTCCACTGACAGTCAAAGCAAGAGTCCTATGCTCGCACCCGTGCGGTGCCCATGATGGCGCACGGCCCATCTACATAGTCGATTGAAAAGAAATCCGCACCATGAACCAATTCGATAAAGTTTTATGGGGTGAAGGCTTGTTCCTGCGCCCTCAGCATTTTCAGCGCCAAGATAGTTACCACGAAGATCGACTTCACCAGACGGTTGCAGCATTGCATCCATACGCCTGGGGCCTGATTCAAATCAAGATTGATCGCGATGCATTGGCTCATAACTCGTTGCGTCTGCTGGATCTATCTGCCATTTTTCAGGATGGAGAAATCTACCGAGCTCCAGATAACGACGATTTGCCAGAAGCCATTAGTTTGGCCGACCTACCGCCTGCGCTGCAAACTATCACCTACTACGCGGCACTACCCGCACTCAAAGGCCTGGGTGGCAACTTCACAGCAAACACAAAGGCATTGCAGTCGTCTCGCTATACGCAGGCTAACCGCGAGACACCAGACCTATTCACCGATGCAGCCAAAGCCGAAGTGGTCTATTTAAAGAAAGCTGTTCGCCTGGTGTCCGAGCTGGAGCCGCGCGATGCCATGGTTTGCCTGCCTGTCGCTCGGTTACGCCGCTCCAGTCAAGGCGGCTTTGAACTTGACCCGAATTTCATTCCACCCAGCCTGTCGATTGGCAGTACGCCGCACCTGGTACTTAAGCTGCGGCGCCTCATGGAGGCCTTGCAGGCCAAGGTCAACGCGTTGTACGGGCACCATCGAGAGCCTAGTAAAAACGTAGTCGAATTCCGCTCTGGAGACATATCGTCGTTTTGGCTGCTACACACCGCAAGTACAGCCTATGCTGCATTGAGCCATTACCAAAACCATCCTCTGCTGCATCCCGAGAGGCTGTACGAGCAACTCTTGACCCTTACCGGCTCGTTGATGACATTCTCCAAAAACTACGCGTTGAGCGATCTACCGTCCTATGTGCACCAGGATCCAGGCCCCGGTTTTGCCAGACTGGACAGCATCATTCGAGAGCTGCTGGACACCGTTATTTCATCGCGCTACTTTGCAATAGCGCTATCAGAGGCAAAGCCGTCGTACCACCATGGCATGCTGGATTCTGGGAAAATCGACGACAAGACAGCCTTGTACCTTGCGGTAGGGGCCGACATACCCGCAGTCGAACTGATTGACATCGTGCCGCTTCGCTTCAAGACCGGAGCACCAGATGATGTGGAGAAGTTTGTGCTGGCGGCCATGCCGGGTGTGAAACTGGTGTATTCACCCCAGGTGCCCGCTGCCGTGCCGGTACGGCCTGATACCTATTATTTTGCAATTGACCCTAAAGGGGCCATGTATGAACGTATGTTGCAGGCCCAGTCCATCTGCATCTACGTACCCTCCGGTATTCGTGGACTCAAGCTTGAACTTTTGGCAGTCACCGCATGACCTCATCCGCCCCCTCTTTGCTTGGCATATCTGCAACGCCATCCGCCAGCCCATTTTTTGCAAGCGAAGCTCCTGTACACGCCAATTCCCTCTTGGACCTGATGTACGACGGCTTCTACGCGCTGTTCTTGCTCAAAGGAGGCAGTGCGCCGCAAGATAGCGAGACCTTGCTGGCAAGAATGCAGAAATTTTTGACCGTCGTAGAGCAAGGAGCCAAGAAGCTGAATGTCTCTGCCGACGATGTACACGCTGCAAAGTATGCTTTTTGCGCTTGCGTGGATGAAATCGTTTTGCGCTCGCAATTTCCCATCCGTGATGCCTGGGAGCGCCGACCTTTGCAGTTGGCGTTGTTTGGCGATCAGCTGGCAGGTGAAAACTTCTTCAACCAACTGGAAGCCATGCGGGCCAAGGGTGCCGCTCATATCCATGCATTGGAGGTATTTCATATGTGCCTGTTGATGGGCTTTCAAGGTAAGTACGTCATTGAGGGCCTGGAAAAACTGAACTACATAACCGCCCGCCTGGGGGACGAAATCAGCCATATCAAAGGCAAAAGCGCAGGTTTCGCCCCGCATTGGGCGCGACCTGACGCCATTGCCAACCGGTTGCGCAATGACGTTCCTTTATGGGTGATAGGCGCAATCTTTGCCTTGATGGCTTTGTCCGCCTACGGCGTTCTAAGCTGGATGCTGCAGCGATCAACTCAGGATGGGATCAACGGTTACAACGACATTGTGCGACTGGCTCCACGCCCAGCTAATCTCACCATCACACTGCCCTGAAGCAGCATTCTGAAAGATACATAAAAATAGCCTCTAGCGCATTAAATACCTGCGTTAGTAGCTATCAAATAAATAGCACTAGCGTTTCGCCTTGGCCTTTGCATAGCGCGCAGCGGCCAGCACACTCAGAATAGCTGTTGTGACCATCTCTGGCCGCTCCTGGTGGATGTTGTGTCCACTGTCTTCGCACACGCGCATGCGACCAAGCTTGGACATCTTTGCCAGATTGCGCTGGCTGGCATTCCAAACCTTGCCCAAGCGCTCGGGCCAGTTAGATGTGGCCTTGCCCTGCGAAAGAACAATCAAAGGAATCGATGGGAAAGGCCCTGCTCGGCGTGCCTGACGCATGGTGAGTGCAGATGCCGCCAGCTCCGCACGGGTCGCCCGTGAAGACAGCGCAAACAGAAGCTGTGGAGGCTGGTAAAGCAGTCGGTGTACACCTTGCTGCTTACAGCGCTTGTCAAATTCGGAGTGACGAGCATCGACTAGCACCACGCCTGCGACTTCACCTGGATGCATGCGGGCAAACAATTTAACAAATGTGCCACCCAAGGAATGCCCCACCAGAATATAGGGCGGCTTGATTTCCTCCGCCTGCAGCAATGCCCGCAACTCATGCACCACGTGGAGGCCGTCACGAGGCAAGTCAGACGGATCACTTCCGCCGTAGCCGGCGCGGTCATAGGCAAATACCCGGGTGAGAGCGCTAACCTCGTTAAAAATGTTGCCCCATATCTCCTTGCCATCCCCCAGGCCTGACTCGAATATAACGGCAGGCCCGCCCTCGCCTGCACTAATGAACGAACGCATCCCCATGGGCGTGTATGCCAGCAAGGGGGCGGGCAAAGCCTGCGAGCGCAAAGATGGATCGACACGAAGGCGCTCCAACTGGGGCTCAGAGTGCCGCGGGGCTTGCTGGGGGTGCTGCGCGGCAGGTGCTCCGACGGTGTATCGAATCCGTGGCTGCAAAACCGGTGCCACGCTGCCGACTGCCGACCGCACCACCGTGGTGCGCCGACTAGGAGGCAATCCATTCAAAGACAGCTGAGCCTCAAGCTTGCTTTTGTCGTCAAATTGGAGGGAAAAAGCTCTAACCATTGTGAAAAATCAGGAAAGACGCCATAAAAGTCATGGATTTACCAAGGCAACTATATTGGTTTAGCACTGGATTGCAGCCTTTGTAGATTATCAGATTGGCGTGGCAACTTGAATAAGTGCAGAAAGCGGCTAAGCCAGTGCATTTCATCCCACTCCGCAAATGCATAAAAATCGCCCTTGAAGCTGGCACCTCCCCCGCTGCATGGACAATAGCTAGGTGACCATCCCCCATACCTTCATCCAGGAACTGATAGCCCGCGCCGATGTAGTCGAAATCGTGGGCCGCTACGTGCAACTCAAAAAAGGGGGCGCCAACTTCATGGGCTTATGCCCTTTTCACTCAGAGAAATCACCGTCTTTTTCCGTCAGCCCCACCAAACAGTTCTACCATTGCTTTGGCTGCGGAAAAAATGGAGATGCCGTGCGTTTTCTGATGGACCACGTTGGCATGACTTTTGTCGAAGCGGTTCAAGACTTGGCCCAGCAATACGGCATGCAAGTACCCGAAGATGAAGCATCACCGCAAGACCGGGCCCGCGCAGCGGAACAAAAGCAAAAGCAGACTACGCTGACCGATGTTCTGGAAAAGGCATGCCTGGCCTATAAAAAACACTTAAAGGAGTCACCCCGTGCCATTGCCTACTTTAAAGGCCGCGGCTTGTCCGGTGAAATCGCCAAGCAATTCGACCTGGGTTACGCACCGGAGGGCTGGCGCAGCTTGGCCAGTGTGTTCCCCCACTACGACGACCCATTGCTGGTGGAAAGTGGGCTGGTCATCACCGGAGAAGATGGGGAGGACAAGCGTTACGACCGTTTCCGGGATCGTGTCATGTTTCCCATCCGCAATGTCAAGGGCGAATGCATCGGCTTTGGCGGGCGGGTACTGGGCGACGACAAACCCAAATACCTGAACTCTCCCGAAACCCCAGTGTTCAGCAAGGGGCGCGAACTGTACGGCTTGTTTGAAGCCCGCAATGCCTTGCGCGATGCCGGGTATGCCCTTGTCACGGAAGGCTATATGGACGTCGTGGCCTTGGCCCAGCTGGGTTTCCCCAATGCGGTCGCCACACTGGGCACGGCCTGCACCAGCGACCATCTCCAAAAGCTGTTCCGATTTACCGATTCAGTCGTTTTCAGCTTCGACGGAGATGCGGCTGGCAGGCGCGCCGCACGTAAAGCGCTTGACGGTGCACTGCCCATGGCAACCGATGTGCGTAGCTGCAAATTTCTATTCCTGCCTCCGGAGCATGACCCCGACAGCTACATCCGCAGCTTTGGCCAGGACGCATTTGCCCGATACATTGCCGAGGCCATTCCCCTGAGCCGCTTTTTGATCGACTCAGTCCGTGAGGGCTGCGAGCTGCATACCGCCGAGGGGCGTGCCCACTTGGCTAGCAATGCCAAGCCGCTATGGGGGCAACTGCCCGAGGGCGCACTCAAACGTCAACTGCTGGCGGAAATCGCCGACCTGGTACAACTCAGCAGCAGCGAGCTCAATGACGTTTGGCAAGGTAAAGCCATCAGCAGCACCCGTACCGAAACCAAAAGCTATAAAAAAAATAGCAGCCTGTATACGCCAGGCAAGCGCTACGAACCCAAACCGCCACCTATTGGATCGGATCGCCAAGGCCGCCGCCAACCCGCCAGCCGTTCCGACCATGCGGCCCGGCTGCTACTGGCCAATAGCTCGGCCTGGAATGATCTCTCCCATGAAGAGCATGCGCTGCTGTGCGACCTGCCCCAGCCCCACGGCGCGCTGTTCGTATGGCTAGAGATACAGCAACACGAGCACGGACCGCAAACTTGGGGCAATCTCCGTGAGGGCTTGCGAGACGAAGCGTTCGAAAGCCTGGCACTGAAGCTCATGTCTGGGCTAGAGGCCAGCCCTCCGCCGGAGCCCATAGACCCTGGCGCCACACCTGGGCGTGAGGCTTTAAACGAATTGAAGGCCTTGTTGAATTTGATGCTGATCGATCAGCTCAAACAACAGGAAACCGAAGCTCTTGCCGCAGCAGCCTTTGATCCAGAGGCCCTGGAGCGCTATCGGGCCATCAATCGGCGCCGTCTGGAGCTCATGGCCACCAAAGTGACATAAACCGCAATTAGCACTTGAATTTAAGCCAGCAGGCTATAATCTAAGGCTAACTGCTCGGCAAGAGCGACAGCAGCACCTCCGGACACCGCCAATCGACGCCACAGCGCGCGCCGGCTCCTCCGCAAGGACTGCATGCCAAATGATCGCCCAGACATCTTGCCAACGAGAAACTCTCTCTCCCACGCGCCCGCGCCGGTAACCTGCGGTTTCCGGGTTTATTTCGTTTGTTTGCTGTTGTCCTGAGGTTTTCGCCCATGCCCGCTCAAAAGTCCGAGAAGCCCGTCAAATCCGCTGAAGCACCCGCAGCAAAAACCAAAAGTGCGGCAAAAGCCGTGCCCGAGGTCGTGGCCAAGTCCGCCTTGAAAGTGAAATCCGTGCCCGTATCGAAGACCCCTGCCGTAAAAGTAGTAGCAGCCGCTGAAGACTCCGCAGCCAAGAAAAAACCAGGTCGCCCACCCAAGGTCGTAACACTTCCAGCGGCAACCACCAGCACTACTGCGGCAGCGGCCAAGCCCAAGCCGACTGGCGCCAAGCGCGGTCCCAAGCCCAAGGGCTCCATCTCGACGGAAATCAATCTTGACGATCTGATCGAAATCGAAGAAGACCCGGTGGAAGAAGTGCCGGTTCAACTCAGCCCCACCGGCGAGAAGATCAAGCCTCTGCGCATGAAGATCAGCAAGGCGAAAGAACGCGCGCTAATGAAGGAATTCGGCCTGGATGAAACCGTCCTGTCCGAAGAAGACATGGCCAAGCGCCGTATGCGCCTGAAGGCCCTGATCAAGCTGGGCAAGACCCGTGGATATTTGACGCACGGCGAAATCTCAGACCACTTGCCCGACAAGCTGGTCGATGCAGAAACGCTGGAAGTCGTAGTCAACATGTTGAACGACATGGGTGTCGCCGTTTACGAGCAAACGCCCGACGCCGAAACCCTGTTGCTGAATAACACCGCACCGACGGCCGCAACCGAAGAAGAAGCCGAAGAGGAAGCCGAAGCAGCGCTCTCCACTGTAGACAGCGAATTCGGACGTACGACCGACCCAGTGCGCATGTATATGCGCGAAATGGGCACGGTTGAGCTGCTGACCCGTGAAGGCGAAATTGAAATCGCCAAGCGTATCGAAGGCGGCCTGATGCGCATGATGGAAGCCATCAGCGCCAGCCCTGCCACCCTGGCCGAAGTGTTTGCCCTGGGCGAACAGATCCGCGAAGGCAAAGTTGTCATCTCCACCATCGTGGACGGCTTCTCCAACCCCAATGAAGCTGACGATTACGTGGCCGAAGAAGACTTCGACGAATTCGACGCGGCCGATGATGACGACGGCAAGGGCGGCTCCAAGGCGCTGACCAAGAAGCTTGAGGAGCTCAAGAACGAAGCCTTGACCCGCTTCGATCGCCTGCGCGAGTTGTTCGAGAAAGTCCACAAGATCTACGACAAGGAAGGCTACGGCACACCGCACTACGTCAAGGCCCAGGCGGCTTTGAGCGAAGAGCTGATGACCATCCGTTTTACCGCCAAGACCATTGAAAAACTGTGCGACTTGCTGCGCAGCCAGGTGGATGACGTGCGCAAGAAAGAACGCGAGCTGCGCCGCATCCTGGTCGACAAATGCGGCTACCCGCAAGAAAACTTCATCGCCGACTTCAGCGGGCGCGACAAGATGGGCAACAAAGTGCCATCCCACCTGCTTGACCTGAAGTGGATTGAAAAGCAAACCGCTGCAGGCAAGCCCTGGAGCGCGATCATGGGCCGCAACATTCCGCCGGTTCAGGACATCCAGCAAAAGCTGACCGACCTGCAAGCCCGCGTCGTGGTACCACTGGACGAGCTGAAAGGCATCAACAAGCGCATGAACGAAGGCGAAGCCGCCTCGCGCGATGCCAAGAAGGAAATGATCGAGGCCAATTTGCGCCTGGTGATCTCGATCGCCAAGAAGTACACCAACCGTGGCCTGCAATTCCTGGATTTGATCCAGGAAGGCAATATCGGCTTGATGAAGGCGGTGGACAAGTTCGAATACCGCCGCGGCTACAAGTTTTCGACCTACGCCACCTGGTGGATTCGCCAAGCCATTACGCGCTCGATCGCGGACCAAGCACGCACGATCCGCATTCCGGTGCACATGATCGAAACCATCAACAAGATGAACCGCATCAGCCGCCAGCACTTGCAAGAGTTTGGCTTTGAGCCCGATGCGTCCATCTTGGCTGAGAAGATGGAGATCCCGGAAGACAAGATCCGCAAGATCATGAAGATCGCCAAAGAGCCCATCTCCATGGAAACGCCGATCGGTGACGACGATGACAGCCACTTGGGCGATTTCATCGAAGACGGCGCCAACACAGCACCTATCGAAGCCGCCATGCAGGCCGGCCTGCGCGACGTGGTCAAGGACATCCTTGACAGCCTGACGCCACGCGAAGCCAAGGTGCTGCGCATGCGCTTCGGTATCGAGATGAGCACCGACCACACGCTGGAAGAAGTCGGTAAGCAGTTCGACGTGACCCGAGAGCGCATCCGCCAAATAGAAGCCAAGGCGCTGCGCAAGCTCAAGCACCCCAGTCGCTCGGACAAGCTACGTAGCTTCATCGACACGCTGTAAAAGCGCTGCATAAAAAGGCCCCTGCCGGTTCACGCCGACAGGGGCTTTTTTTATGTGTGCCCAGCCTAGGTCGCGGGCTCCATCAACATCAACCCAGCGGCAGTGTTGGAGATGGGGATGTGGTAGTTCGAATGCAGCAGCCGAGCCTGTCCGGGCAAAGCTGCCCGCGTGGCCAGCCACATCAACAGCTCAATCCCCTGGGTACCCACTTTCTCCACCAACTCATGGATAGTGAAGCGGGTTGCCCTGGCCGGATCACTGATAAGGCTCTCCATGAACTGCAGGTCAAACTCCTTATTGATGAAACCGGCGCGCTGACCGTCAAGCTGGTGGCTTAGGCCGCCGGTGCCGATGATGACTACCCGGGCGTCGCTGTCCCAGGACGCCACGGCTCGGCCAATGGCCTCACCCAACTTGTAACAACGGGCGGCCGTCGGCAACGGGAACTGCACCGTGTTCAGGCACACCGGCACGGTGGTGACGGGCCAACGGCCCTGTGCATCCGCATCCGGCCATAACAGTGCCATGGGCAGGCAAAACGCATGGTCCACCAGCATTTCCTGGCAGCTGGTGATATCAAACTCGTCGCCCACTAAGCTATTGATCAAATGCCAGGATAGATCCTGGTTGCCCTGGAATGGCGTCATATCGGCCAGACCCCAGCCCTCATCCGCATTGCGGTATGTGGGTGCCGCACCCACTGCGAAGGTTGGCATTTTGTCGAGAAAGAAGTTCAGACCATGGTCGTTGTAGATGACCACGGCCACATCGGGTTTGACTTCATTGAGCCACCGGCGCACGGGTGGAAAACCGTCAAAGAACGGCTTCCAGTATGGATCGCTTTGCAAATCCCTCGCGATTGCACGGCCGATGGCCGGTACGTGGGAGGTGGTAATGGCGCCTACGATATGTGCCATGGTTAAGCTCCCGCCGCCAGCAAACGGGCTTTGAAGACCTCTTTGCTCAAGCCGGTTTGCTGTGCGCCTATGTCCTGCATATCCAAGCCAAAGATGCCCGCAAATTTGGCTAGGTAGTAAGCATTGCCCCCAGCCGCGATTAGTGCCAGTACATTGCGTTGGCGAATCGCCTCTGCCTGCTCGGCATTCAAGCCAAAGGCACGCATATAGGCCTCTTCGTCCCGCTGAAAGTCTGCCCGGCCTTCGGCGGTGTTGAACGAAAAGCACATCTTGTTGAGCGCGTAGCCCTTGCGGGCCTGGACGCCATCAAACAAGGTAGTGCCGGGGATATCGACTTGGACCATGGTTGTCTCCTGTGAAGTAGGTGATGGGAAGTATTCCTGCCGCCACTCATTCAATAAAGCTGATAATTCAGATCAAACCCATGAGCAAATTCGATTACTTACACTTGGATGGCCAATTGCTGCAGCTGCTCCTGGCAGTGCTGGAAGAGGGCTCGGTCACCCGCGCCGCCCAGCGCCTGGGTGTGACGCAATCGGCCGTCAGCCACTTGCTGGACAAGTTACGCACCATTACAGGCGACCCTCTGTTCGTGAAGTCGGGGCGCGGCATCATCCCCACAGCCCGGGCCGAAGCCCTGGCCCAGCCTGCGCGTCTATTGCTGGAAGACATGCATCGGCTCGCTACCGCCGAGCAATTTGACCCCGGTACCCTGCAAGTCCGCTTCACCATCGCCGCCAACGATATGCAGCGCGATTTACTGCTCCCCGCGCTGCTGCGTAGACTGCGGCAGCAAGCACCCATGGTGAGTTTGCACACTATTCCCTCTGGCGTTCCAAGCCCAGAGATGTTGCGGGATGGTAGCTGCCACCTTGTGCTGTCGCCACGCCCGCCCGATGCCACGGACATCATGCAAAAGCGTTTGTTTAAAACGCCCTACAGGGTGTTTTATGACGCGACCGCGCGAACCGCCCCAAGCACACTAGCCGATTACTTGGCCAGCGAGCATGTAAGCGTGCTGTACCAGCCGCGCCGCACGCTGGATATAGACCAATGGCTGCAAACACAGGGTATCCAACGCCGCATGGCTGTCACTGTGCCTGGCTTTGCTGGAATTGCCGCCTTCCTGCAGGACAGCCCTTGGCTAGCTACCGTGCCTGGGCTCCTGGGCCGGGCCATGCTGCGCAACTTCAGCAGTTGTGCGCTGCCACTACCCTGCCCCAGTCTCCCCATGTATATGCTGTGGCATTTACGGCACCAACACGACCCAGTACAACGCTGGCTGCGCCAGTCTCTGGAAACCATTGCCGCAGAGGTATTGCAGCCACAAACTTCGACCTAAAATAGCCCGCTAGCGCAATCAGAACCTATGTCACAAGCTATTAAATCTATAGTAAGCAACCCTTCGTTATGGGTGGCTTGCCTATGTGCCGACTGGTGCGGCAGCTGCCGTGAATACCAAGCCCGGTTTGAACAGGTGGGAGCGAGCTTTCCCGGCGCAGAATTTGTGTGGATTGATATAGAAGACCAGGCCGATCTGGTAGACCCGATCGAGGTAGACAACTTCCCCACACTACTGGTGCTGGCAAATCAGCAGGTGCGCTTCTTTGGCAGCATCACACCGCAAACCGAGACGCTACAGCGTCTCGTACAGGCACAAATGGACTCTTCGACCACAAAAGTCGAGGCAAACGTCGAAATTGCCGCAATGGCACTGCGCATACAGGCCCGGAGTCGCGCTAAGGCTTGACAGGCTTCACTGCGCCAGGCACATCACTATCCGGCTCGTCCAAATCCTGGACGAGGTAGTGTTGCACCAGGGTGAAAAATCGATCATAGAACTTGTCAGATGCAACCGTTTCGCTGCCCACTTTCACCATCGCATCATTGCTGGAGCTCACTGGTACCGACAGTGAGCCCAATACGCCGACCCCCAAGCTAGCGGACGAATTGCTTTTTTTCAGCGCATAACGGTCCTGCAGAGCGGTGACGAAACCCAGGCTCAGCTTGCCGTCACGGCTATCAGACACGCAGACCACTCGAATGTCCACCTGCACATGGGTTTCATTTTCGGGCTGAAAACTTTTTTGCCCCTGCACCAGATCCTTACCCGCCGAGGAAATGACATAGCCCTGGCTCAATAAGGCACGGCGCGCTGCCTCACAGGTTTGCGCGGGCGACGCATCGAACATGCGCGAGAACTTCTCTGTCGAATTGAAATCCTCTTGCTGGGCAATCGGCTTCATGGGTGCAGAGCAGCCAGACAAACCCCACAGCACACACAACGCCCCGAACAGCTGGCGAGACCTTACAAATCGCATAGTCAATTTTCAGGAATATCGTAAGCGATGTCCGAGCCCGAAAGTACCGACAAGTTCAGCGGTCTGACGGCTCCCATCCACATCGATCTGTCCCGGTGATCCACCAGGTCGTTGCCGGTGATGGGGTGGAGAAAGATGACCAAGCCCTGGCGCCTCAATGCCAGCCAGGGCACAAACTCACCAAACGTAGCCGGAGCAAAGGCCAACTGGCAGCTCCAATCCGGGTGTGGCCCTACAGGCTGTTCATGTACCCGCCCCATTGCTACCTTGAACTTGCTGGCTGCCTCAATGCACAGGGCGCGTGCCTGCTCCAGCGTGCTGGCGTCGAAATACACATGGGCGTGGAAGCCCCGTATGCGCGGCGTATCGACTTCAACCATGGCTAAGGTGCTCGGTGCAGTCGGGGGCTGGCCAACGCCACGGACTGCTCGTCCAGCGCAGTATCCACATTGGGATGCCTAGCTGGTGCAGTAGGCAGTTGCAGTTGCGTACGCAATTGGGCGACATCTTTGGCGCTGTGCGCAGCCTTGATTTGCGCAATAGCTGCTGTCGCATTTCCGCTGCGGATCAGCGCCAGCATTTTCGTCACCCATTCGCTAGGACCGGATTTGTGTTTGACCATGGGGCTGATTTTGCTTGAAATTAATAGGCCAGAAACAGCAACGCCGCGTAGGCGACCCATACAGGCCCGCCTACGCGGCGTTACTGCCACCTGGATGGATTAACCGCCCTTGTGTGGACGCTTGCCAGGATTCTTCTTGCTGCGCGTTGCAACACCGCGTTCCAGGCTGCGCTTTTGACCGCGGCTGACGGGGTTCGTGTAGCCGGGCAGTGGCGTGGGCTTGGGGGAAGCGCGACGCTCTGCTTCGGTGCGGGGTTCTTTAGCCATCAATTACTCCATTTAAAGTTGGTTAACCCGCAATTAGGCCACAACCGCGAACGCAGTTTGCCTTAAAAGGGGTCAGGTGTTGGATTTAGCTGGCGGCTTCATCCATCGCTTGGCACGATGGAGAGCAAACCGCCTGGGACTTGCCGAGCACTTTGCGGGTGCCCATCAGCGAACGGGTACGGTGCTTGCCGCACAAAAAGCACGACATGGTGGCACCGCCAAACGATGCAGCAGCCGCAAAGGGCGAGCCGGAAGCCTTGGACTTGTAACGCAGTCCGTCGGCCAGCATGGCAGTTTTGGATTCAGCTTTCGCCATGGATAAAACCTTTTATCGGGATGCCCTGAGGCATAGTCATACGGCACGCAGGCCACACAGAAGCTCGTATTATCCTCCCGAATGATGTCCTCCTTTAGAACAAGGGTGTGTATAGATATTCGGCGGACTCGTGTTCATGCTCAACATTAGGGAAGCATTTCGGGTTGCCATCTTCCATTTCAGGTCGAATGTATTCATACGCGGGGAGCCAGAGCTGATGTTCAGGCCCGCTGCGCCGATGCTATGTGTTTGATAGCTGTCAATGGAGTGTGCATAAGCGCCAGCAGCATTTTTACTTGCAAATGTCTTGGCAATCTGGCTTTGGCCCTCATATGGAATACGGCGGGTAAAATCGCACATCCGCGATTGCGCCGAGATGTAAAAACAGCCCGCCTTGTGGGCTGTCTTTTTTTGTGAAGAAAAACCATGCAAGACCACTATGCTGCGCTAGGGTTGTCCAGTGCCGCCACGCTGGCCGAGATCAAAAAAGCCTTTCGGCTACGCGCCTCGCAGTACCACCCGGACCGCAATGCTTCGCCCGATGCGCCTCAGCTGTTCCGCGCGGTGCAAACCGCCTACGAAGTGCTGTCCGACGAGGAACGCCGCAAGACTTATGACGACAACCGCCGCCGCGGCCTGCTGGACGACCCGCTGGATACCGCGCGCAGCATCTGGCACAACTACTTGAATGAGGTCCTGAAATGAAACTATCCCGCTACTTTGCCGACCACGCCCGCGCCTACGACGCGGAAATGGACGACTTGGTGTCCGATTCCGAAGGCAAGAACGTGCTGGAAAAGCGCCTCAAGGAAAAGCGCAGCCAGGTGGACTTTCTGGTCCACATGATGGACGACAGCCCTGAAATGCTGGCGGCCGCCTTCCACCAAGGTTTCAGCTTCAGCAACACCAAGTCCATGGACGCACTGGTCGCCCTTGAGCCCGAAGAGTTCCCTGACTGGGCCGAGTTGCTGAAGACCATCCAGCTGGCGCCTTGGGCCAAGACGCTGGCCGCACGCGTGCTGAACGAGCCGACCGGCGAACGATTCATGTCCATCGCGGCTTGCCTGGAATACCTGTACACCCGTGCTGACGACCGCGGCGCCGCCGTGGACGAGCCCGAGGATGACGAGGAAGACTTCGACCCCGAAGAACAGGATGCCCGCGACCGCGAAGATGCAGGTGCGGCCTGGATGGAAGAGCAAGGCTTTGACCCCAAACCTCCCAAAGCCTAAGCAAACCAAGCCAAGTCCATTCCGTCAAGAGTAAAGGCCGCACCCCATGCATTACCCCGCAATCGTCAAAGCCCAAAGTCTGATCCTGGCCGGCGACATCGTTGGCGCCGAATCCGCCCTGGTGGAACTCGCTGACGAAGAAGGCGACCAGGCCCTGGTGCTGGCACTGGACCAGTTACCGCCCAAGGACCTTCTGGCCGTGATACGCGAGTACGACCCGTCCAAGGACTCGGTCATAAACCTGCTGGTCACGCCCGAGCAGTTCTCGCGCGCCGTGGTCATCGAGAAGCAGTACAAGGACCTGACCCACGCCCATCTGCGCGGCATGATGAACTCGGTCATCTTCCGGGACGACAACGACCCGGTGGAATTTTTGCGCGCCATTGGCGAGCGCGATGGCGGCTGCGATGCGCTGGCCGACTACCTGGCCGACCATTGGGGCCGGGTGGAGAGCTTTCTGCGTACCGGCACTTTTGAAGCCTCGGAAGACACAGGCGCCGTGCTGACCGAAGGTGAGCTCGTCGTACAGATGTACAACGAGGCCAAGGTAGACCGCGACGAGATCGCCGACCGCGACTGGATGGAGTTCACCTGGCTGCTGCGCAACGACTGCCCGGACATCTTGATTGAGGTGATGGTGATTCTGCGCGCCCGGGTCAAAGCCTTCGAGGAGGAATCGGAAGACGACGACGACGGCTTGCACCAGGGCGGCCACACGCCCTTTCGCGAAACCCACGGCGAAGGTGAAGGCTCGCAGCGCAAAGCTGCGGACCCTGATGAAGAATCAGCGATCTAAGCCCATGACCATGCAAGAAACCAGTGCCGGCATCTCGGTCTACGACCACCGGCCCTTCTTCGAGAAAGCGCTGCGCTATGGCTTGCAGAACGGACTGATTGACGACGCCAAACTGGAGTCCATCCGCAACGATGCGCCCAAGGGCATGGTGCAGATCGCGCGCTACTTTGGTACCGAGTTTCTCCGACCAGAGCTGGAAAAGTCGCGTGAACGCATGGTCAACCTGATCAGCCTGCATCTGGAGCAGGACTGCGCGGGCGACCTGCGCCAGGCGGCCGAGCTGCTGCGGGAGAACTCCTTTCTGTCGCGCTCCAAAGCAGGCTCAGACATGCTCAAGGGCTTGTTGTCCATGCCGGACAACACCCATTTCAGCATGATCGATAGCGGCGGCTTCCGCGACGAAATGATCCCGGTGCTGGCCAAATGGACGCTGAAGACCCTGCCCGAATACCAGCAGGAACTGGCCAAACGCGAAGCCATCCAGACCCGCCTGGACGCCGCCTTTTGGCTGGCCCAGAAATTAGGCGTGGCACGACGCGAGCTGCTAGCCGCCGACACCGACTCGGAGGCCGTCATCCGCACAGGCTTGTTGTCTCTGGCGGCAGGCCGCAGCCTGATGCCGAATTGGCCGCAGTTTGAAACCGTGGTGAATCTGCTGCGCAAGCGGGCCGAAGCCGGCAAGCCGGTGGACCTCGCCCTGCCCAAGGATGCCCCCGCCCACCTGCGCCCGGTGCTGCAGGCCACGCTGGAGTCCATGCTGGACCAGGATCTTCCCAAGGTGCTGGACGCCTCGGTAAAGCCGCGCAAGCTGTTTATCCAGTCGCTGAACTTCATGGGCCGCTACTTCTGGCTGGACGAGGGGGTGGAGGATGTCAGCGAATTGGACCGCGCCATCTCCGACCAGTGGTTGAAGCTGACCCAACGGCATACCGATGACAGTTCGCTGATCACCCTCTTCCTGTGCATTGCCACAGGGGTGGCGCGCAAGACCACTCTGACAGAAACAGCGGCGGCCAGCCTGGTCCGCAAAATCCGCAAAGGTAGCTACCAACCGCAACTGGCCAGTGACTTCATCCGCGAATACGCCCCGCACGAAAACCACAACGACTACCAGACGCTTTGGCAGAACTTTGTGACGGAAACCGAGCGCGACCTGAAGGACGAGCGCGACACCCGTTTGGTCGAGGCCATGGCGGCACTGAAATTGCACTGCAACCTGGTCAAGGCCGCGCCCAAGCTTGCAAAAGCAACCAAATCGACCTAAAAATACACATGCTTTAGTAGCCGCTGCGCAAGTGATGCTTGCGCAGGGCGCTATTGTTTTTGATGGTTGATTACAACGGTCTGAAAGTTAAAATAAGGGCATTTTCCGGCGTTCATCCAGGCATTGGCTGGGCGCGTTTCGTTGAAACTGTGGGTAAGTTCAATGGAGGCGTGTATGAGGGTTATGGGTGTTAGCGGAAATATGTACGCTGCAACGCCGGTCAGCAAGGCGAGTGCGGCTGCGCTTTCCGCCGCCTATACCGATACGGCATCTGCAAGCCGTACCAGCGCCAATAACGCATCCTCGACCTACGACTTCACCAGCCTCACGCCGTCCCAGCTGGGACAAACCGTGGGGGAATTGGTCAGCAAGGGCCAGCTGGACCATGAAGACACCGTCACCTTGGCAGACACCATGCCCACGGCGTCCAGCAAAACCAATTTCAACGGCAAGATCCCTTCGATCTACGACCAACCCAACAACATCATTGCCCGCCTGCAGACCGGCATTGACGACGCGCGCAACCGCAACGACCTGCAAAGCGTGCACAGCCTGTCTAAAACGCTGAACGTGTTCCAGCGCCTCCAAGGCGCGCCCCGCGGCATCAACCTACAGGCTTGAAGCCCTTTCAGCCTCCAGCGCAAGTATTACCTGCGCTAGCTGCTATAAACTACATAGCATTCTCGGGCATATCGCCCCCCCCCCCGTTTTTCCACCCATTCCAGCGCAGGCGCCACATGAGCCGACTTGGCCACACTCGCATCAAGATCTACAACACCGTGGCCCGCCAACTGCATGGCAAGGTACCGTGCTGGCTGTGTGGCGAGCATGTGCCCCCTGAGGCCGCGACCTTGGAACATATCCAGCCGCTGAGCGAGGGCGGCAGCAGTCACCAGGAGAACCTGGCCATCAGCCACGACCACTGCAACCACCAGCGCCATGCGAAAAAGCCCCTAAACCCGTTGGACGGCGCCTGATTTGGCGCAAAATCAGCAGACAGATTAAGGAGACAACTATGTCCAACGAGCGCCGCCAATTTCTGCGTGTGTCTTTTGATGCCCCGGCGTTTCTGACTACGCCGATGGCCCGCCACCAGGTGGAGGTGCTGGACCTGTCGTTTAAGGGAGCTCTGGTACGCCTGGCCGCTCCGGCAGAAATCCGGGTGGGCATGTTCAGCCAGCTCAGCATCCCGCTGGCCAAGCTGGAGGCGCATATCGCAATGTCTACCGAGGTGGCACATATCAGCGGCAACGATATCGGCCTGATGTGCCGCAGCATCGACCTGGACAGCATGACCCATCTGCGCCGCCTGATTGAGCTGAACCTCACTGATCCCGCACTGCTGGACCGCGAGTTCAAGGCCTTGATGCTGTCTTAGACCTTTCCCCGCAAAACGCCAAGTGCTACCGATTGGCGCCCTTCACGCGACACCCGCATGGCCGCATTCGCGGCCTTGATAATTTGGTCCACACTGCCATTGCCGCCCTGGAGCAAATGGATGCCGATGCTGGCCGTGCAACGTAACCGCAATTCGCCCAACAGATAGTCGCGGTCCAGCAGGTCCAGAACCTTGTCCGCAACGGCGTTGACGTGGTTTACCGCAAATGGCTCCTCGGCACCCAAGTCCTCCAGCAGCACCACGAACTCATTCCCGCCCAGTCGGGCCACCGTATCGTTCTGGCGTATGGCCGCCATCATGCGCACAGCCACTTCCACCAATAGCTTGTCGCCAATGGCGCGGCCGTGCTTGTCGTTAACCTGCTTGAACTGGTCCAGGTCCACGTACAGTACGGCAAAAAAACTGCGCTGCCGGTTGCTGTGCAGTTGTGCCCGCCATAAGCGGTCGCGCAGCAGGCTGAGGTTGGGCAGGCCGGTCAAAGCGTCATTCATCGACATGGTGCGCACCAAGTCGGTTGCCAGCTTTTGCATCGAGGTATCCCGCACCACCCTGGATAAGCCCACCCGCTTCCCGCTCACATCCACCATGGCGGTCGCCGCAATGACCACTGGAACCAGGCTACCGTTCTGGTGCAGTCGTACGGTTTCCAGGGTCTGGACCGATTCACCGGTATGGCTGCGCAACTGCTCGTCTTCTGCCAGGCGGTCCACAGGCACCAAAACCTGGCTGCGTTGTCCCAGCATCTCCTTGGCGGTATAGCCAAACATGACCACCGCACCTGGGCTCCAGTACTGGACCACGCCCTGGGCGTCCTCCAGACAGATCGCATCCGCCGAGCTGCGTGCCACTGCATCAAAGCGCAAGCGCAACCCGCGCACCTGTTGACTGAGCACCCGGTACAAGGCCCAAGCACCACAGGCGCACAGCACAAGCAGCGCGCTACCGTAATACAGCAACGACATGGTGGACCTTTCAATAAAACGCCATCTTAGAACTATCGCAAATCCCACGCCAACACCGATGGCACCAACTTAGGCCGACCCAATTTAGGAATCAGGAGACAAAGCACACCAAATAAGTGCACCTATCTTGCATACCAGTTGGCACAAATGCTGCATGGCTTACGGCCATGAGCACCGCATCCGACATCAGCAAACGCATTATCGAAGCCGTGATGGCCCAAAAGCTGGCCCCTGGCTCCCGCCTGGGCGAGCAACCTTTGGCCATGCTGTTCGATTGCAGCCGCACCATCGTGCGCGAGGCGCTGACCCACCTGGCCGCACGCGGCATAGTCACTGTCAGCGCGCGCCGGGGCTGGTATGTGATCGAGCCTTCGCAAGAAGAAGCGCGTGAAGCCTTTGAGGCCCGCCGCGTCATCGAAACCGGCTTGATACGCAGCCTGCAAGGCATTGAAAAACCCGCCCTGAAGCGGCTCAAACAGCACCTCAAGCAAGAGCAGGCGGCCGTGGAAGGGAGCGACGTTGGCACGCGCAGCTTCTTGCTGGGGGACTTTCACGTATGCCTGGCCGAATGCCTGGGCAACACGCTATTGGCCGACACCCTGCGCGACTACACCGCGCGCACCACTTTGATCGCCATGCTGTACCAGTCTTCACACAACGCCGCCCAGTCCTGCGAGGACCATGTGCAGATCGTCAGCGCCCTGGAAAAAGGCGATATCGCCCGTGCAGAGGCCCTGATGGCCGCCCACATCGGCAGCGTGCAGCACGCGCTGAAGCTGCCTGTGAACGCCGACCCGCTGGCTCAGCTGCGCGATGCGCTGGCGCCGTTGGGCAAACCGGCGCTTGCAACTGAGGCACAAGTCTTGCATACAAGATCATCAAAAACTCGCAAAAAACCTGCGAACCCCACCGAAGACCCATCCACCTACCTAGGAGCTTTGCTATGACCACTTCTCGCCGCCATTTTCAATTAGGCCTTGCCACCATCGCCCTACTCTCCAGCCTGGGTGCCCACGCCCAAACGGCCCTGGACGACGTGATGAAGGCCAAGAAGATCACCATCGCCATTCCTACGGACTTTCCCCCGTACGGCTTTGTCGGCACGGACCTCAAGCCCCAAGGCCTGGACGTAGACATGGCCAATTACATTGCCGCGAAGCTGGGCGTGGCCATCGAGCTCGCCCCCGTCACCAGCGCCAACCGTATTGCCTACCTGCAATCCAAAAAGGCTGATCTGGTGATCTCCACCCTGGGCAAGAACCCAGAGCGCGAAAAAGTTATCGACTTCACATCCGCCTACTCGCCCTTCTTCCAGGCCGTGTTTGCGCCCAAGTCCCTGGCTATCAAGAGTTTTGCCGACCTGAACGGCAAGAGCGTCGGCGTAACCCGTGGCGCAATTGAAGACCAGGAGCTGACCAAGCTGGCCCCCGCCGGTGCCGACATCAAGCGCTTTGAAGACAACAACGTCACCGTGTCGTCCTTCGTGTCTGGCCAGGTGCAGGTGATTGCCACGGGAGCCTCGGTGGCCGGCAACCTGATGGCCAAGAACCCGCAGCTGGGCACCGAATACAAGCTGCTGTTGAAGGACTCCCCCAACTTCATTGGCGTGGCAAAGGGTGAAGACAAACTGCGCCTGAAGGTGAACGACATCATCGCCGAAGCCAAGAAATCCGGCGACATCGACAAGATGGCCGTACGCTGGCTGGGCCGCCCCGCAGGCGATCTGCCGCAATAAGCAGGCCGCTCCGCAAACCGCGGGACAAGCCCACGCAAAGTCCAACCCGCGTGCCCGTGTGGCGCGCGACCTCAGCCAAAACCATCCTCGGAGGCAGCCCATGCGCATCCAATTTGACTTTATTGCCGTGCTGGAGCAGTGGCCGCTGCTGCTCAAGGGCGTGGGCTGGACGCTGCTGCTGACTCTACTGGCCACGCTGATTGGCGCCGTGGTTGGCATCGCCTGCGCCTGGGTGCGTAGCCAGAACGCACCCGCGCCGCTGGCCCTGAAATGGCTGGTAGGTATCTATGTAGAGCTGATTCGCAACACGCCTTTCATCGTGCAACTGTTCTTCATCTTTTTCGGTCTGCCCGCGCTGGGCTTCAAGCTATCACCCCAGGTTGCTTCGGTACTGGCCATGGTGATCAACCTGGGCGCCTACGCCACGGAAATCATCCGTGCCGGCATCGACGCTACGCCCAAGGGCCAGATCGAGGCCGCCATGAGCCTGGCCTTGTCGCGGCTGCAAATTTTTACCCGTGTAGTGCTGCCTCCTGCCCTGAAAAAGGTCTGGCCGGCCATGGTCAGCCAGATCATCATCGTGATGCTGGGCTCAGCGGTGTGCGGCCAAATTTCCACCGAAGAGCTCAGCTACGCCGCCAACCTGATCCAGAGCCGCAACTTCCGCGCGTTCGAGGCCTTCATCATCGCCACCGCCATTTACCTGGCGCTATCGGTGTCCATGCGCAAGCTGCTGAATTGGCTGGGCCCGCGCTTCGTGTTTGGCCGCTAACCCCCAAGGATTTGCACCATGGTTGATTTCTCTATTTGGGACATTTTTCGTAACCTGCTGCTAGCTGCGCGGTGGACAGTGGGCCTGTCGCTGATGGCCTTTATCGGCGGTGGCATCGTCGGCGCCCTACTCCTGGTGGCTCGCCTCAGCAAAGTTAAAGGTGCAGATACAGCAGTAGGCATCTATGTGCAGGTGTTTCAGGGTACGCCGCTGCTAATGCAGCTGTTTCTAGCCTACTTCGGCATTGCCTTATTTGGCATCAACACCAGCGCATGGGTGGCGGCCGCCGCAGCCCTTACGCTGTACACCAGCGCCTTTTTGACCGAGATCTGGCGCGGCTGCGTGGCGTCCATCCCCAAGGGGCAATGGGAGGCGTCTGCCAGCCTGGCCTTGAGTTTTGGTGAACGCTTGCGCTACGTGGTGCTACCCCAGGCGGTGAAGATCGCCATTGCCCCGACCGTGGGCTTCCTGGTGCAGGTCATCAAGGGAACCGCATTGGCCTCGGTGATCGGCTTCATCGAGCTAACCAAGGCCGGCACCATGATCACCAACGCCACTTTCAAACCCTTTGTGGTCTACAGCTGTGTGGCCCTGATGTATTTCGTTTTGTGTTTCCCCGTCAGTTTGTACGCCAAGATGCTTGAAAGGAAGCTGCATGCAGCCCGTCGCTAAACCCGTGTCCGCACCCGCGATCGTCGAAATCAAGGGCCTGCGTAAATCCTTTGGCAGCAACGAGGTGCTCAAGGGCATCGACCTGCAGGTCCAGCCCGGCGAGGTGATTGCCATCATCGGCAAAAGCGGCTCGGGCAAGAGCACGCTGCTGCGCTGCATCAACGGGCTGGAGGAATTCCAGAGCGGCTCGCTCGCCGTAGACAGCAAGCCCCTGTTGCATGACAACGCCATGGCCATGCGCGCACTGCGCCAGCGCGTGGGCATGATCTTCCAGGGCTTCAATCTGTTCCCTCACCTCACGGTCGGCAAGAACGTGATGCTGGCCCCCCGCCTGGTGAAGCAACAGGCAGAGGCACCCGGCATGGAGCAGGCCCGCAAGCTGCTGGCCCGCGTTGGCCTGGCCGAGAAGTTCGATGCCTGGCCCGACCAGCTCTCTGGCGGCCAGCAGCAGCGTGTGGCGATTGCCCGGGCACTAGCTATGGAGCCGGCCGTCCTTCTGTGCGATGAAATCACCTCTGCTCTCGATCCTGAGCTAGTGGGCGAGGTGCTACGCGTGGTGGAAAGCCTGGCCGACGAAGGCATGACCCTGCTGATGGTGACCCATGAAATGAGCTTTGCCCGCAAGGTCAGCGACCGCGTAATCTTCATGCACCAGGGCCGTGTACACGAGATGGGGCCACCCAACGAACTGTTCGGCAACCCTCAGACACCAGAGTTAAAACAGTTCCTGTCCTCGCTGCACGACTGACGAATGCTATATTTTTACTAGCTACCTGCGCAGATAGAATCTGCGCCAGAGCCACTTTTTATTCAAATCGATGAGCGCACGCACTGAACTTACCAGCTTGCAGCAGAGCCTGGACGCCTTGCGCAATGCAAGCATGGACATCCACACGTTCAGCCAATCTGCGCGGCAGTGCCCGGACTTGCTGGCCGCCCTGCCCCCGCGCTACGCCGAGGTGCTATTGGGCCTGCTGGACCGGCTGGAATCCAGTGCCCTGTTCAGTGAAGAAAGCTGCTCGTTCAGCCACACCGACCTGCACGACAGCCTGCAGATGTGGCTGGACAAGGCCGGCCTACAGCTTTAGGCCATCAACCTGCCTCCTGCTGGCTACTCACGCCGGTTTTTGTTGCTGTCTTCCTGTTCTATCTGCTCCACCGCCGCTTCAAGTTTGCGGTAGGTGGCCACCAGCAGCTCCTGGCAACTCAGGCGGTGGCCGGTGGAGCTGCGGTCAGCCTCCTTGTTGATCATTGCTGCGACGATGGTGGCAGCGGGTTGCAAAAGTTCGGTTCGCATAGCGTCTTCCTTTCACGTTTTACATAGCCATGGTCTATTGCAAACCTGTTTGCGCGGGATTGCAACCGGGTACGCACTAGACTGTGCATCACTTTGTAGCGTCTTTACCTAGCCTGAAAACGGTCTTACCCAAGCTGTGCTCAACGACATATTCGCCCGCCACTGGATTACCCTGCACGGCCTGGTCGTGCTGCTGGGCCTGGGCATTTACGCTGCAGGTTCACACGCGCTGAAGCAGCGCCGCCATCCATCTGCAGGTATTGCCTGGGTGGTGTCCCTGGTGCTTCTACCCTACGTGGCCTTGCCGCTGTACCTGGTGTTTGGCAGCCGCAAGCTGGTCAGCCCCAGGCACCTGAGAAGGCCTCTTGCAACCCCATCCAGTCACAACGCCCCGCCCGACGAGACCGATCGGCTGGCCAAGGCACTGGGCCTGGGCGACGCTGCCTCATTCAGCCAGTTGGCAGTGCACGCGCATGGCAGCCAGGCATTGGATGCTTTGCGCATGGGCATCCACGGTGCGCGCCAGCGTCTCGACATTTGCACATTCATTCTGGGCAAAGATGTGCTGGGCGATGAGATCTGCGAATTGCTGGTGCGGCGTGCCCGTGAAGGCATCCAGGTGCGGCTGCTGCTGGACGGCATAGGCCGCTATCTGGGCGGCCCCGTCAAGCTGAACAAGCTGCGCGCTGCAGGTGTTCAGGTAGCCTTGTTCGTACCACCGCTGCGCTCCCCTCTGCGCGGGCGTACCAATCTGCGCAACCACCGCAAGATGGTGCTGGCCGACGGGCAATGGCTGTGGTGCGGCGGGCGGAACCTGGCTGCGGAGTACTTCGAGGGCGACACCAGGTCTGCCCAGGCCTTTCGCAACAAGCCAGTTTGGATAGACCTGAGCTTTGATCTATGCGGCGACCTGGCACAGCAGGCGCAGCAACGCTTCGATAGAGATTGGAACTTTGCCACTACCGGCGTAACCGAAGCCGCACCGCCACCCACAACCGGTGTCGCCCATGCTACGGGCTCGCGGGCCCGACTGGTGCCCAGCGGCCCAGACCAGACCGAAGACACGGTCTATACGCTGCTAGTGTCGGCCTGCTTCACCGCCAAAAGCCGCATCCTGGCCGTCACGCCCTACTTCGTGCCCGACTCGACCCTGCTGATGGCCATGGCCCTGGCGGCCCGGCGCGGCGTGGCCGTGACCCTGTTGATGCCCGCCCATTCCAACCACCGTTTGGCCGACATTGCACGCCACGCCGCACTGCGCGAACTGGCTGCATCAGGCGCGCGCATATGGCTGTCGCCGCATATGGTGCATGCCAAGGCCGTGCTCATCGACGAGGACATGGCGTTGGTGGGTTCGGCCAATCTGGACGAGCGCAGCCTGTTCCTCAATTACGAGCTGATGGTGGCCTTTTACGACGCGTCCGTGGTGCAGACCTTCTCCCACTGGATCGAGCACCAGCAGGCCAGCGCCAAGCCCTACAAGCCACGTGCACCCGGCCTGGCGCGCGAACTGCTGGAGGCGGCTGTACGCTGGGTGGCTTTTCAGCTCTAAAAGACAAATGCCCTGGTGAACAGGGTCCACCAGGGCATCCATGCAGATGCTTGAAGGCTTACTTGCTTATTTACTATCGGCCTTGGTGTCCGTAAAGCGGCCGTAGCTTTGCAGACGGTCGTAGCGGCGGTCCAGCAGCTCCTTGACCTTCAGGTCGCTGACCTGGCGGTAGGCATCGTTCAAGGCACGCTTGAGAAAAGCAGCCATTTGCTTGTGGTCACGGTGGGCGCCACCCACGGGCTCATTGACGATCTTGTCGATCAAGCCCAGGGCCTTGAGGCGGTGCGCGGTAATGCCCAGGGCATCTGCGGCATCGCCGGCTTTTTCAGAGGTCTTCCACAGAATGGAGGCGCAACCTTCGGGGCTAATGACGGAATAGATAGAGTACTGCAGCATCACCACCTGGTCGCCCACCGAGATCGCCAGCGCGCCGCCAGAGCCGCCTTCGCCGATGATGGTGGTGATGATGGGCACCTCCAGCTGCGCCATCTCGTAGATGTTGCGGCCAATTGCCTCAGACTGGCCACGCTCTTCCGCGTCAATGCCGGGGTAGGCACCGGGGGTGTCCACAAAGGTGAACACTGGCAGCTTGAATTTTTCGGCCGTTTTCATCAGGCGCAGCGCCTTACGGTAGCCCTCGGGCTTGGTCATGCCGAAGTTACGCAGTCCGCGCTCCTTGGTGTCACGGCCCTTTTGGTGGCCGATGACCATGCAGGCCGTACCGTTGAAACGCGCCAGGCCGCCCACGATGCTCAGGTCATCCGCAAAGTGGCGGTCGCCATGCATCTCGACGAAATCGGTGAAGATTTCATTGACGTAATCCAGCGTGTAGGGACGCTCCGCATGGCGGGCGATCTTGGTGATCTGCCAGGGCGTGAGGTTGCTGTAGATGTCTTTGGTGAGCTGCTGGCTCTTTTTGCTGAGCTGGTCAATTTCTTCCGAAATATCCACGGCAGACTCGGTCTGCACGTAGCGCAGCTCTTCGATCTTGGTTTCGAGGTCGGAAATCGGCTGCTCGAAATCCAGAAATGTTCTTTTTGCCAAGGTCATTCTCCTAAGGTAGTGAGATAACTTTCAGGACTGGAGGTGCATTGCGCCCCAGTCCTGAAAGCTAGTAGGTGTTTATTTCGCTGCGTCCGCAGCAGGCACCGGGGCCAAAGACCGCCAAATATACCAAGTTGCCACGCTGCAGTACGGTGCCCAGGCGGCAGCCACTTCGCGTGCGTCACTGCGGCTGACCGGGTCGCCCGAAAAATAATTCTGGCTGATGCCGCTGATCAGCCCCACATCGTCCAGCGGCAGCACGTTCGGCCGCATCATATGGAAGATCAGAAACATCTCGGCCGTCCAGCGGCCGATGCCGCGTATGGCCACCAGCTCGGCGATGATGGCCTCGTCGTCCATATCCTCCCAGGCCTGGACATGCAGCTTGCCCGCATCGAAATGCAGGGCCAGGTCCACCAGATATTCCACCTTGCGCGCGCTCAGGCCGGCGGCGCGCATATCGTCCACCTTGAGCTTGAGCACGCTCTGCGGAACCATCTGTTCGGGCAGTTTGACAAACTTGCCCCACACGGTTTGAGCCGCCTTGACCGATATCTGCTGTCCCACGACGCTGCGCGCCAACGTGGTGAAGGCATCGCCCCGGGTTTCCAGGCAAACATCGCCAAACTGGGGAATCAAGCGCTTCATCACCCGGTCTTTTTTCACCAGATGCTTGCGGGCATCTGCCCAGTAGGCAGGGGTGAATACGGTGGAGCTGTCTTTTACTATCTTTTTAGTAGCAGCCATCGCACATTCCACTTGCACCAGAGGGCCAAATCAATCGCAAAAAAAGCACTACACAGCCTCCCAGGTCGTGCCGCTGGCGGAATCCTTGAGGGCAATGCCCTGGGCCAGCAGTTCCTGGCGAATGCGGTCGGCTTCTGCGAAATTGCGGGCGACTTTGGCCTCTGCGCGCTGAACAATCAACGCCTTAATGGCGGCATCGTCCAGGCCGGCACCGGCCTGCAAAAAGGCCTTGGCGCTGCCTTGCAGCAAGCCCAGGGTAGCACCCAAGGCCTTCAAAAGACCGGCTTGCGCAGGCGACTGGGTGCGATTCACGTCGGATGCCAGGTCAAACAGCACTGCCAGGGCTTCCGGCGTGCCAAAGTCTTCGTCCATGGCGGCCTGGAAACGGGCGGCAAACGGCTGGGTCCAGTCGATCTGCGCGGGCACTTCGGGCTCGACCAGGCTGAGTGCGGTATACAGGCGCTTCAGGGCCGTGCGTGCGTCGTCCAGATGCGCATCGCTGTAGTTCAACGGGCTGCGGTAATGGGTTCGCACCAGGAAGAAGCGCAGGGTTTCCGCGTCGTACTTCTGCAGCACGTCGCGGATGGTAAAGAAGTTACCCAGGCTCTTGGACATCTTCTCGTTGTCCACCCGCACAAAACCGTTGTGCACCCAGAAGCGCGCCAGCGGCTTGCCGGATGCGCCTTCGCTTTGGGCGATTTCATTCTCATGGTGCGGAAACTGCAGGTCGGCACCGCCGCCGTGGATATCGAAGCTTTCACCCAGCGTCTGGCAAGACATAGCCGAGCATTCGATATGCCAGCCGGGGCGGCCGGGGCCGAAGTCGCTGTTCCATTTGGCATCTGCGGGCTCGGTGGGTTTGGCGGCTTTCCACAGCACGAAGTCCAGCGGATCTTCCTTGCCATCCAGTACCGCCACGCGTTCACCTGCATGCAGCTCGTCAAGCGACTTGCCGGACAACTTGCCATAGCCAGGGAATTTGCGCACGGCGTAGTTCACGTCACCCTGCGGCGTGCGGTAGGCCAGGCCTTTTTGTTCCAGCATGCCGATCAGCTTGAGCATCTGCGGCACGTATTCCGTCGCGCGTGGTTCGATGCTGGGCGGCTCTATGCCGAGCAGGCCGATGTCCTGGTGCATGGCCAGGGTCATCTCGTCGGTCAGGGCTCGGATGGTGATGCCGCGCTGCACGGCGCGGGCGATGATCTTGTCATCGATGTCGGTGATGTTGCGCACATAGGTGACGCGCAAGCCGCTCGCCTTCAGCCAGCGCTGCACCACGTCAAACGCCATCATCATGCGGGCATGGCCGATGTGGCACAGATCGTAAATCGTCATGCCGCATACATACATGCGCACATGGCCTGGCTCGATCGGCGAAAACTCTTCCGTGGCACGCGAAAGCGTGTTGTATATGCGCAAACTCATGGAATCTTGGGTTGGCGCAGGACGCATGAAGGTCCTGCGGGCTTTTCACTGGGTAACACTGGACAAGGGAGGCAGCTTGAAATCCGCGCCTGGGTGGGGGCAGATCCGTTATTGCAAAACCCCTGGGCTACAATCTTCCGAGTATATAGCCCTCGTTTGGGCCTGTCTTTGCATGCTTTTCAAGAGGCCCTATGCTGCACCCAAAGTTCCGTTTTTCTACTGTGCTACGCGTGCTGGCTGCTGGCGCCCTGGTGGCGACTTCGGCGGCCTATGCGGATGACTACAGCGATGTGAACCAGCTGCTGCGCACCGGCAAGCTGACAGAGGCCCAGGCCAAGGTGGACCTGTACCTGGCAGTCAAGCCACGGGATCCGCAAATGCGCTTCTTGAAGTCATCTGTGCAAAGTGCTTCTGGGCACCCCGCTGAAGCAATAACCACCCTGACAGAGCTCACACAAGAGTTCCCCGAACTGCCTGAGCCCTATAACAACCTGGCCGTGCTGTATGCCGGACAGAACGATTTCGACAAGGCCCGCACGGCCCTGGAAATGGCCGTCCGCATCAACCCGAACTACGCCACCGCCCACGAAAATCTGGGCGACATCTACGCCAAATTGGCGAGCCAGTCCTACAGCAAGTCATTGCAGCTGAACGCCAGCAACCCACAAGCCTCCAAAAAAGTTGCTTTGCTGAAAGATGTGCTGACACCCGCAGCCGCACCCAAAACAAAGTAACCCCGCGGTCCCAGCTGTAGCCTTCAAAGGCTTCCGTCCCCCTTTTGCATAGCATTTCTACATGATGGTTTTTTCTACTTCCAAGCGCGCCTGGCTGGCTTCCAGCGCCATCTGGGCTTGCGCCCTGGCCGCCCCCACTTTCGCGGCAGATGCACCCCGGGTCAAATTTGCCACGTCGGCCGGCGACTTCGTGGTCGAGGTTTACCCCGACAAAGCACCCAAGACCGTAGCGAACTTCCTGCAATACGTGCAAGGCAAGCATTACGACGGCACCATCTTCCACCGTGTGATTGACGGCTTCATGGTCCAGGGCGGGGGCTTTACCCCCGACTTGCAGCAAAAGCCCACCCGTCCGCCGATTCCGCTGGAAGCCAATAACGGCCTGAAGAACGACCGCGGCACGATTGCCATGGCGCGTACCGGCAACCCCAATTCGGCCACCGCCCAGTTTTTCATCAATGTCAAAGACAATAGCAATCTGAACGCCCCCCAGCCAGACGGCTACGGCTATGCGGTGTTCGGCAAGGTGGTGTCGGGTATGGACGTGATCGACAAGATCCGCACCAGCGCCACCGCGAGCAAGGGGCCATTCCAGGACGTGCCCGTGACCACCATCAGCATCCGATCAGCGACCCCTCTCTAACTTTCCCGCCCGGGTTCAAGACAGCCCGGGACTACGAAAGCTCTTTCAACCTCCATAAGGAAAACCTGCCATGAGCAACCCCAAAGTCGAACTCCATATTGCCAACCGTGGCGTCATCACCCTTGAACTGGACCAGGAAAAGGCCCCTAAGTCGGTCGCCAATTTCCTGGCCTATGTGGCCAAGGGCCACTACAACAACACCGTGTTCCACCGCGTGATTCCTGGTTTCATGGTCCAGGGCGGCGGCTTTGAACCCGGCATGAAGCAAAAGGGTACCGACGCACCGATCGACAACGAAGCCAATAACGGCCTGAAGAACGACAACTACACCGTTGCCATGGCCCGCACCAGCGACCCACACTCAGCTACTGCCCAGTTCTTCATCAACGTGGCCAACAACGGCTTCCTGAACCACACCGCCATCTCCAGCTCCGGCTGGGGCTATGCCGTGTTCGGCAAAGTGGTGTCCGGCGCCGAAGTCGTGGACGCCATCAAGGCAGTGAAGACCGGTAACCGCGGCGGCCACGGCGATGTGCCCGTGGAAGACGTGGTCATCGAAAAAGCCGTCGCGCTGTAAAGACGGCATGGCGCCGACCTCCATCGCGCCAGCCTCGACCGTGCCCCCGGTGGCGGAGCTGCTAGCTCCTGCCCACTGGCGCACGGTCGATTGCATTTCAGACTTGCATTTGCAGGCCGCTGAGCCGGCCACATTTGCTGCGTGGCAGCGCTATATGGCAAGCACCACGGCCGACGCCGTCTTCATCCTGGGCGACTTGTTTGAAGTATGGGTAGGTGACGACGGTGTGGAAGCAGACCCGACAGGGTTTGATGCGACCTGCCTCCAGGTGCTGCAGGCAGCCGCCCAACAGCGCCCAATTTTCTTTATGCATGGCAACCGGGACTTTCTGTTTGGGCTGCGGGCTGCTAGCGCCGGCCAACTCACTCTGCTGGACGACCCGACGGTTTTACAGTTCGCCGGGAACCGCTGGCTACTCAGCCATGGCGATGCCTTGTGCCTGGACGACGTAGATTACCTGCAGTTCCGAGCACTAGTACGCAGTCCCGCCTGGCAAAGCAATTTCCTGGCACAGCCTCTGACGCAACGCCAGCACATCGCCCGCAACATCCGCAGCCAGAGTGAAAGCCGCAAACATAACGGCGCGGTCTACGCAGACGTGGATGGCCCGGCAGTCTGCCAGTGGCTTGCTGCCGCACGTGCCTCGGTGTTAGTACACGGCCATACCCACCGCCCAGCGCAACATGCGCTGGGCGTAGGCTTGGAACGCTGGGTGCTAAGCGACTGGGATACGGCCGCCACACCCCCGCGTGGCGATGCCCTGCGTATTTCAGCCAATGGACTGGAACGCATCCAGATCGCCTGAGGGCGTACTGCTTACAACGATCCATCCCGGATTTTGCCGCGCAGTGCCTTGGTGCTGGAACGCAGGCCCTTGCCCTCTAGTCGGCGTTGCTGCGAGCCATAAGTCGGCTTAGTTGCACGACGTACGCGGGGGGCCAACGCCACGGTCTCGACCAGAGCCTGCAAGCGTTGCAGGCCCTCGACCCGGTTCTGCTCCTGGCTTCGGTACTGTTGGGCTTTGATCACCACCACCCCCAGTTGGGTAATGCGGGCATCACGCAATGCCAGCAGTCGCTCCTTTACGTCCTCGGGCAATGAGGACGCACGCACATCAAAGCGCAGATGCACCGCACTCGACACCTTGTTGACGTTCTGCCCGCCTGCCCCCTGGGCGCGGATGGCCGTGATTTCAACCTCCGCCGGATCGATAGCCAGGGGACGGAAATGCATCACGGCCCCGTCAGCTGGACGGCCCCGGATACCGTCACCTGCACGGTGCTGCGACCGGCCTCGGTTGGCACCGGCATATCTGCTTCCATCAATTTGGCACTCATGGCCATGGGGCGCATGCGGGGCGTGGGGCCGGTGTCATTGGTGTTCACAGAAACCTCGCGCAGGCTATAGCCGCTAAAACCAAAACCTTTGGCAATGTCCTGGGCTTTGGACTTGAACTGCTCTATGGCCAGCAACTGGGCATCACCCTCTACTTGCGCACGCTGGCTGCGGCTGAGGCTGAACGCCACATTCGACATGGTCAACGTATTGATCTTGCCGGCGGTGCTGGCGATGCGGCTGAAGTCTCGCCCCTCCAGCACTAACTCGGTCGTACCCACCCAGCCCTGGATTTTTCCGTCTTTGCCATAGCGTGGCGACAGACTGAAATTTCCCGTGTGCAAGTCCAGTTGACCGGCTTTGGCATATTTCTTAGCCTCGGCCAATGCGCTATCCAATGCAGTTTTCAGCTGGTTTTGCAAAATGACTGCGTCGGCGCCATCGCGGCTGGTGGCCAGCACCACGGTCAGCCAATCCTGCTGAACCTCAACCGCTCCACTGGCAGATAACTGCACCACATTGCGCAGCGGGGCCGCGCTAGTGGACTCTTGAGAAAATGCCGAGCTAGCGCATATAGCTATTACGCTTGAAGCTATTATTTTAGTAGCAATTAACGGAATTTTTTGCATTGTTTCCTTGGGGGTTGGACATCGAAGATCGGGTCGAAAAACACAACCCATTTTTGGTGAAAATGCCACAAAACCGGGCCGCCAAGGGCTTGCAAAAGTTGTAACAGTCTGTCAAAAGCCGCCGTTGGCCAGGATTTTCCGTTGTTACACACTGCAGAATCCAGCCTTGTTACACATTTCAGTACACGGACTATGAACCAGACTGCCAGCCGACCCGACAAGATCTTGGTTGTCGATGACGACTCCCGAATTCGCGATTTGCTGCGCCGCTACTTGGTGCAAGAAGGCTTTGAAGTCATGTTGGCCGAAGACGGCAAGGCATTGAGTCGCATCATGCTGCGCGATACAGCCGATCTGATAGTGCTGGATCTGATGATGCCCGGCGAAGACGGTTTGAGCATTTGCCGCCGCCTGCGCGCCAGCAATGACCGCACGCCCATCATCATGCTGACCGCCAAGGGCGAAGACATTGACCGCATCGTCGGCCTGGAAGTAGGTGCCGACGACTATCTGGGCAAACCGTTCAACCCGCGCGAGCTGCTGGCCCGCATCCACGCTGTGTTGCGCCGCCGCCCGACCAAAGAGGCGCCCGGAGCTCCATCGATAGACAACGAAATCATCAACTTCGGTCCGTTTGCATTCGACCTGGGGTCCCGCACCTTGAACCGCAACGGTGAAGAACTACCGCTCACCACCGGCGAATTCGCCATGCTCAAAGCCCTGGTACGCCACCCGCGCCAGCCACTGTCACGTGAAAAGCTGGCATTGCTTGCAAGAGGCCGTGAATTCGAGCCTTTCGATCGCAGTCTTGACGTGCAGGTGTCACGCTTACGCAAATTGGTGGAAGTGGATGCTGCGGCTCCCCGCTTCATCCAGACCGTATGGGGCGTGGGCTATGTATTCGTACCCGATGGTGCGGGTTGATCCATTTTGAGAAAAGCTCCACGGACCAGCCAGGCTTCCAGCTACCACGCTGGCGGGTCCAATCAGATTGATGCCAGTGCTCCTGCGCCTCTAGAAGCACGTAATAAGAAGTCGCACCTGTCGCGGCAGATGGTGGTCGTCAGCCTGTTCTGGCGTACCTTCTTTTTGTTGGCGGCGCTTCTCATGGGCAGCATGCTCGCTTGGCTGATGACCCTGCGGGCGCTCGACTTTGCGCCACGTGCCATCCAGGCAGCGCAGCAGATCGCCTCACAAGTCAACCTCAGCCGAGCAGCGTTGATGCATACCGACCCCATAGCCCGGGTCTCGTTGATTAAGGCCATGGCCGAACAAGAAGGTTTACGCATTCTGCCGCGTGAGCCGACCGACCAGTTCCAACCATTTGACCATGACAGCCTGAGCGAGCGCATTGCACAGGAGCTAAAAAACCTGCTTGGCCCGGCGACCGTTGTGGCGCGCAGCGTCAACGGAGTCGAGGGCCTGTGGATTGGCTTTCAAATCAATGGTGACCCCAACTGGTTGCAGCTGGACCGTGAACGCTTCAATCCCGCCAGTAACAAAACCTGGGTGATCTGGCTGTTGACCATCGGAGGCCTGTCACTGGCTGGCGCAGCTCTGATTGCCCGCCTTATCAACCGACCGTTGAAGCAGCTGTCGTTCGCCACCAGCCGCGTACGTGAAGGTGACTTTGACGCCAGCCACCTGGATGAACGCGGCGTGACCGGTGAAATCCGCGAGGTGAATATCGGTTTCAACCGCATGGCGCAAAAACTGGCCAAGATCGAACAGGACCGTGTTGTCATGCTGGCTGGCATATCGCACGACCTGCGCACGCCGCTGGCACGATTACGCCTGGAAACCGAAATGAGCGTGGGCGACTACGATGCCCGTGAACACATGGTGGCCGACATCGAGCAACTGGATGCCATCATCGATAAATTCCTGGATTACGCGCGGCCCGACCATGTGGAACTAAAAACGGTGTCGCTGAATGCGGTCATCGAGTCCAGTCTGTATGCCGTGCGTGAATACGAGGATATGCGCATCAACCTCAATGTGGATGAGGCTTTGATGGTGCTGGCTGACGAGGTGGAGCTGACGCGTGTGATCTCCAACCTGCTGGAGAATGCACGCCGCTATGGCAAATCCGAAGGCTCAGGCATTGCCGAGGTGGACATTGCCGCCAAATCACGGGATGACTGGGTGCTGTTGAAAGTACGTGACCATGGGCAGGGGGTAAACCCAGAGCAGCTGGATAATCTTCTGAAGCCCTTCTTCCGTGGGGATGCTGCCCGCACCGCCGCCACCGGCGCCGGCCTGGGCTTGTCGATTGTGGACAAGGCCATACAGCGCATGGGCGGGGAATTTGAATTGGCGAATAGCTCGTCAGGCGGTTTGGCAGCCCACATCAAACTGCAACGGGCTAACAAGCCCCGGATGTCTTCAGTACAGTAGTGCGACGGCCCGGGCCTCGATGCTCTGCCCCAGGCCCACTGGACCCATCTTTTCGGCCGTCTTGGCCTTGATGTTGATCTGCTCTAGCGACAGGCCCAGAGCTCTGGCGATGCGCTCGCGCATGGCCGGGATGTGCGGCATCATCTTCGGAGCCTGGGCGATGATGGTGCTGTCGATATTGCCAATGCGATAACCCTTGGCCTGCACACGGCGTACTGCCTCGGCCAGCAACACCATAGAGTCGGCGCCCTTGAATTGCGGGTCGGTATCTGAAAAATGCGTCCCGATGTCTCCCAGCGCAGCGGCGCCCAGCAACGCATCGGTAATGGCATGCAGCAAGGCATCTGCATCTGAATGGCCCAGCAGCCCCATGGTGTGAGGGATTTCAACACCACCCAATATCAGCTTACGCCCTGCCACCAGGGCGTGAACGTCCCAGCCCTCTCCGATCCGAAACTGCATTAAGAACTCCTGAAAGATGAACGACTCCGCAGCACAGCCTCGGCAAGCGCAAAGTCTTCGGGGTAGGTTACTTTGAAATTCTGGGCGCTGCCAGGCACCAGCTTGGGCGCCAGGCCCAGGGCTTCGATGGCGCTGGACTCGTCTGTCACCTCAGCCCCAGCGGACTGAAGTGCATGTGACAACATCCCGATGCGAAACATCTGCGGGGTTTGGGCCAACCATTTGTCGCTGCGCGGCAAGGTGCTTGCCACACGGCCTTGGTCTTCGCTTTTTAGTGTGTCGGCCAGCTTGTGCGCCAGCAAGCCACCCACGGCATCCGATTCACAGGCATCAATCAGTGCATCGATTTGCGCCGGCGTGATAAGGCAACGCGCAGCGTCGTGTACCAGCACCCAGTCATGGCCTAAAGCTCCTTGCTCGAACAGATCGTGCAAACCATTAAAAACCGATTCGGCCCGGGTCGCGCCGCCGCAATCCGATACCACACAGGTTGAGCTTTGGTGCTCAAAAAAGTCGTCTCCCGTCGCCACCACCACCAACACGTCGGCAATCCGCGGCACGCTGGCAAAAGCAGCCAAGGTATGCATCACCATGGGCTGGCCAGCGACGGTCTGGTACTGCTTGGGGGTTGGTACGGCACCGGCTGCAAGGGCTCGGCTACCCACACCAGCGCAAGGAATCAGGGCAAAAAAACGGGGTACTGCGGGCAGGGAATCGGTAGACATTGCCTGCATTCTAAAATCAGGCACATCCACACCCCCCGCCCTCGTGCCGGGGGGTGTTTTTGCATTCCAGAATCAAACCCTATTGCAGCCCATGGAACTTCCCAAACTTACCCCTGGCAAACGCTATACCCTGCCCCGTCCCCAGGGATCGGCCGATGCGGTGCTGCTGGCGCAGTTGGCTCTGCGGGAAAAGGCCAAGGGCTCACTGACAGCCATCTTCACCTCTGACGCGGCAGATGCCCAACGGCTGATGGAGGAAATCGTTTTCTTCGCGCCAAGTCTGCGCTGCGCGATGTTTCCCGACTGGGAAACCCTGCCCTACGACACGTTTTCACCGCACCAGGACCTGATCAGCGAACGCCTGGCCACCCTGTGGCGCATAAGCCAGCGCGACAAGGACACCGGCGCCGACGTGGTCATCGTGCCGGCAACCACCGCGCTTTACCGCCTGGCGCCGCCCAGCTTCATGGCTGGCTACACCTTCCTGTTCAAGACCAAGCAAAAGTTGAATGAGGGCAAGCTCAAGGCCCAGTTGACCCTGGCCGGCTACAGCCACGTGACCCAGGTGGTCAGCCCCGGCGAATACGCAGTGCGCGGCGGCCTGATCGATCTGTTCCCCATGGGCAGTGCCGTTCCCTACCGGGTCGATTTGTTCGACGACGAGATCGACAGCATCCGCACCTTCGATCCGGACAGCCAGCGCAGCCTATACCCCGTGCCTGAAGTGCGCCTGCTACCGGGACGCGAGTTTCCCATGGACGACGACGCTCGCGCCAAGTTCCGCAGCCGCTGGCGCGAGCTGTTGGACGGCGACCCGACCAAGAGCCGGATCTACAAGGACATGGGCAACGGCGTGGCCACTGCTGGCATCGAGTACTACCTGCCGCTGTTTTTTGAAGACACGGCCACGGTGTTCGACTACATCGGTGCCGATGCCACCGTGGTACTGCATGGCGATCTGGAGCCGTCCATCCTGCGCTTCTGGCAAGACACCAAAGAGCGCTACCGCCTGGTGCAAGGCGATATCGACCGCCCGGCTCTACCACCCGAATCGCTATTCCTAGGCACCGAACAGTTCTACACGCTGACGAACCAGCACGCGCAGTTGGCCCTGCGCACGGTGGAAAGTAGCAGCGACACGGGCTTCGAAGTGCTACCAGTGTTGTCTGTGGCGCGTGGCGCCGAAGACCCGCTGATCCAGCTTAAAGCCCACATCCAGCACACGCCGCACCGGGTTTTGCTGCTAGCCGAAAGCAATGGCCGGCGCGAGAGCCTGCTGGACCTGCTGCGCGCTAGCCAGGTGAACCCGCCAGCCTTCGACTCGCTGGCAGAGTTTCAGGCTAGCAAAGAGAAGGTCGGCATCGCCACCGCCGCACTAAACAACGGCTTCAGCTGGTTAGAACAAGCAATCGACTTCGTCACCGAGACCGAGCTATTCGCCGCCAGCCCGACCACGCGCCGGCGCAAAAAGCAGGAACAGGTCAGCGACGTGGAAGCGCTGATCAAGGATCTGAGCGAGCTGACGCTGGGCGACCCGGTGGTGCATTCGGCCCACGGCATTGGCCGCTACAAAGGCTTGGTGCATCTGGATTTGGGCCAGGGCAAGAATGCCGACGGCTCACCGGTCTTGCAGGAATTTCTGTTCCTGGAGTACGCCGACAAAGCCACGCTGTACGTGCCGGTCAGCCAGCTGCAGCATATAAGCCGCTACACCGGCGTCAGTGCCGACGAGGCGCCGCTGCACCGACTTGGCTCCGGCCAGTGGGAAAAGGCCAAGCGCAAGGCCGCCGAACAGGTGCGCGATTCGGCTGCCGAGCTGCTGAACATCTACGCCCGTCGCGCGGCCCGCGAAGGCCATGCCTTTCGCTATTCGCCCAACGACTACGAGGTGTTTGCAAACGACTTCGGCTTCGAGGAAACGCCGGACCAAAAGGCTGCGATTCATGCAGTGATCCAGGACATGATCAGCCCGCGACCGATGGACAGGCTGGTCTGCGGCGACGTGGGCTTTGGCAAGACCGAGGTGGCCCTGCGTGCCGCCTTCATTGCCATCACCGGCGGCAAGCAAGTAGCGTTACTAGCACCCACCACCTTGCTGGCCGAGCAACATTACCAAACCCTGGTGGATCGCTTTGCCAAATGGCCGGTCAAGGTGGCCGAGGTATCGCGGTTCCGCTCTGGCAAGGAAATCACCGCTGCTCTCAAAGGCATAGCAGAAGGCGGCGTGGATATTGTGGTGGGCACCCATAAGCTACTGAGTGAATCAACCAAGTTCGCCAACCTGGGCTTGCTGATCATCGACGAGGAGCACCGTTTTGGCGTACGCCACAAAGAGCAGATGAAGGCGCTGCGGGCGGAAATTGACGTTCTTACATTGACCGCAACACCGATTCCACGCACCTTGGGCATGGCGCTGGAAGGCCTGCGCGACCTGAGCGTGATCGCCACCGCGCCACAGCGCCGACTAGCCATCAAGACATTTGTGCGCTCCGAAAGCAATGGCGTGATCCGCGAAGCGGTGCTGCGCGAGCTCAAGCGCGGCGGCCAGGTTTACTTTCTGCATAACGAGGTCGAGACCATCGAAAACCGCCGGCAAAAGTTGGAAGAGCTACTACCTGAGGCACGGATCGCCGTGGCCCACGGCCAAATGCCTGAGCGCCAGCTAGAAGCGGTGATGCGCGACTTCGTTGCCCAGCGCTTCAATCTTCTGCTGTGCTCGACGATCATTGAGACCGGCATCGACGTACCCAGCGCCAATACCATCGTCATGGCCCGGGCCGACAAGTTCGGCTTGGCCCAGCTGCACCAGCTACGCGGTCGTGTCGGCCGCAGCCACCACCAGGCCTACGCCTATCTGATGGTGCCGGATCTGGAAGGACTAACCAAGCAGGCCAGCCAGCGACTCGATGCGATCCAGAAGATGGAAGAACTTGGCTCGGGCTTCTACCTGGCGATGCACGATCTGGAAATCCGCGGTGCCGGCGAAGTGCTGGGCGAAAACCAGAGCGGCAACATGCTGGAAGTCGGCTTCCAGCTATACAACGAGATGCTGAACGAAGCCGTGCGCTGCCTGAAGGCCGGCATAGAGCCCGATCTGCTGAGCCCGCTCAGTGTCACGACGGAAATCAACCTACATGCCCCCGCCCTGCTGCCGAACGATTACTGCGGCGATGTGCATCTGCGCCTCAGCTTCTACAAAAAGCTGGCCACTGCCAAGACCACCGACCAAATCGACTCGCTGCTCGAAGAAATCGTCGATCGCTTCGGCAAACTCCCCGCCCAGGCGCAAACCCTGATTGATGGCCACCGTCTGCGGGTACTGGCGCGCCCTTACGGCGTGGTGAAAGTGGATGCGGCGCCCGGAGTGATCAACATCACCTTCAAGACCAACCCACCGATCGAGCCCATGCGCATCATTGAGCTGATCCAGAAGAACAAGCACATCAAGCTGGCCGGCAATGAAAAGCTGCGCATCGAACGCGAGTTGCCCGAGCCCACAGCCCGGGCGCAGATGGTGAGAGATGTTTTACGCAGCCTAGGGCAACCAACCAAGGTAGAAGCAGCCGTTTCTTAGGTCATGCGTCACATATAAAACCGACCAGAAGCCGAGATAATCAAGAGCCCATTGCCCCCTGACAGGGGCTTAACTCTCGAATGTCAGGAGCCCATATCAGCATGTCGGCCGTCAGCTCGCTTCTTCAACCTATCAGCGATGCACACCCTTGCGGTGAGGATCTCTCTTTCTCCCCTGAACTGGATGCCATTGCGCAAGCGCGCCGATTTGACGACCCCACACTGGACCAGGGTGAATGGGTCACTACGCTCAAGGAAGCCGATTGGAGTGCGGTAGTCCAACTTTGTACTTCGCTACTCTCCACCAGAAGCAAAGATCTGCGGTTGGCTGTATGGTTTACCGAGGCCAGCGCCAAAACTCGACACTTTCGAGGTTTGGGTGACGGCTTCAGCCTGATTGGCGGGCTATGCGACGGCTATTGGGATGGTGTCCATCCTCTGGCCGAAGGCGACGACCAGGACATACGGGTTGGAAACCTGAGTTGGATTCTGGCGCGTACGGTACAACTGTTTCGCGAGATACCGCTGACCGAAGGCAAAGACTCGGCGTTCTCCCTCGCTGACTTTGAATCTGCACGCACCCGTGCCATGCAGTCCGAAAAAAACGTAGCCTCAGGAGGACGCCCGGAGGAAGGCGTAAAGCTTGCCACACTGGAAGCTGCGCGGCACAAAAGTTCGCGCAAATTTTATGAGGGGCTGCTTGCCGATTCGCAGTACTGCCTGGATGCTTTACAGCAAATGGAGAAATCGGTCGATGCGCGTCTTGGCATGGATGGGCCCACCTTCTCGGCTGCGAAGAATAGCCTGGACCAAGTAATGCGCACAGTCGCCCGCTTTGCAGCCGATATCGGCATCAAATCCACCCTAAAAGAAGAAGCCGAAACCACAGAAACCGAATCGCTACCCTCTACAACAACTGTCGCCACCATGCGCAATGGTCCGATACAGAACCGGACCCAAGCCTTGGCGCAGCTGCGCGCGGTAGCGGAGTTCTTTAGACAAACCGAACCCCACAGCCCCGTTGCCTATCTGGCTGAAAAAGCCGCGCACTGGGGTGATTTGCCCCTGCACGAGTGGCTGAAAACAGTCATCAAAGACAGCGCGTCCATGGCCCATATCGAAGAGCTGCTGGGCTTACAGATGCCTCCAGCCGATGGGCACTAAAACCGACATCGGATGATGCGCGAGGGGCTATTGCGCAATTCGGAATTCGATGCGCCGATTGCGCGCGCGCCCATCTGTCGTATCGTTACTGGCGACAGGTCGATCGGGCCCCTGCCCCGAGGTCGATAGCAGCGCAACATTGATACCCTTTATTCCTAAATACGTTTTGACGGCGTCTGCACGGGCTTGGCTTAGTGCCAAATTACTAGCCCGCAATCCTTTGTCATCGGTATGACCAATGATTTCTACCTTGCGGTCCTTGAGCTTTTGCAAGGCTAACGCCATTTCGTCAAGAATGGTCTTACCGGTAGGCGTAAGTGTCGTCTGCCCACTTTCAAACTCCACGATCCGGTTGGCCAAAGCACTGTCCAAAATACCCTGCTCCGATGCTGATACGCGCAGTCCATTGTTGACGGTGTATGTGGGATTGAGACTGGTGGCAATGGCACTGGCTACCTGCTGGCGTTGTGCTTCATTGGCCACTTCACCATGTACGCTGACTGCCGTGCCGTCAATCTTGAGCTGGCCACGACTGACCAGCTTGAGATTGGGTCCGATAATTTTCTGCACATAGGTGCTCCAGTTGGCCGGGGACGCAACCGAGCCGATTGCAATCTGGTCCACCACCTTGTCCGCTCCGTATAACTCCCGTAGTCGGACCAATACACTGGATTTGGTTGCTTCGTCCGGCACGGTGCCAGCCGCCAAAACCTGTCCAGGATTTGGCGAAACCACAGGAGGCGCCACTGTTTGCGCACTAACCCAGCTTGGAATCAAAAATAGAAAAACCCACAGGCGATGCATGGCATCAAGCTCCCAAAAACGCTTCACGAAACGAATCGTGTGCAGACTTCAAAGACAGATTCGGCAAAGATAAATAGCTGGACAGCTTCTTCAAGCCATAGTCGCCAGCCAACTGTTCTTCAATCCAATCCGCCGAATCAAAAGCAATATGCTGTTCGCTGCCGACCTGGGGGTCCAACACGGCATGCAAGGTGCGAGCGGATGCACCGCCAAAGCCCAAGACCATGCTGGGGTTGCCATGTATTTGGGTCAAAAACAAAGCCAACTCGAAATCAGCACGCTGCAAAAACGGGGAAATCAAATGCATCCAGAAAGTAGCCACCAACGGCCGGTATATGGGATCGTTTGGTAGTGGCAACACCAGGCTTTTGTCCAAGCGACTGGAGCTACTGGCCATAACCGGCTGCAATAGCAAACCCAGGGCCAAAATCAACTGACGGGCGTTGCCAGCAAAACCGGAACGTGCGAGCAAACTGTCCAAGGCCCCAACGGTTTGCATTTCCAGAAAGTCGGCAAAGGCTGCGTCGTATCCAGCAGTATTCAGCTCCAGATCCACCGTCGCAGTTGCCAGACTCTGCAACGGTGCAACGGGGTCCAGAGAGGACGTAGCACTCGCTGTTAAAGACTCCAGACGCGTCCACAACCTGGACAAAATCAAGGGGCTACGTTTGACAAAGGCAGACGGATCTTGGATGTCCATCGTTCCCATTGTCAGGAACGGAAAGCGCCGTTGCGCTTGATCGGTGCTGACCCGCAAATGCCCAGCAATTGCCCGCTTGCTGCGCGGCCCCATGAAAACAAAATGCAATGGCGGCACTGCGTCGTAGATGATCTTCCAGCGTGGATCTACGGACAGTAGTTCCATCGATTGGGCCAGCCAATCGTCTAATAAACCTATGAGCGCACTGTTGTCCGCAGCTTTGACAAAGTCTCCGCGCGAAGGCAGTTTTCCAAAGTAACCCACTTTGGTGGGGGTAACAGCGCTGCTCATTGCGAGGCTCCTACCGTGCTAGAGGCGACAGACACGGGTGGATTCACTGCCTGAATCGTGTCAGCAGGGGCCACGCCCCCCCCCGCGATGGTCTCGGGCAACTTCATCCCGCGCAAGCTTGGGGTACTTCCGGCTTTGTCTGAAGTTGCGCCGGACACTTGCGAACTGCTGATGATTTTCAAGTCCACCGCCACGCCGACGCCGCCATTGCTCCAGCTCAATTCAAATACGCCGCCATCCTTGCGCTTGCGGGTTGCCGAATTGATCAACCGCTCCAAGCCAAAACGTCCCGGCTGGTTGGCCACCTCTACGGTACGTCCATCAAACGTTACCGCCGTGATCTTGGCACCGGGGACACCTTGCGCATTCGGCCATACAAAATTGGTCCATTGGGCCTGGGTATTGCGATAGCGCAGCAACTGGCCATCGATCTCCACGGTGTACTCCGTCGTGCCAGGCGCTGGCAAGGGTTGTATTTGGAAGACGGTTTGCGGATCGGCAGCTCCACCAGCCTGCGAAGCAGCGCCTGCACTACCTTGCGGAGCAACCCAGCCGGCAAAATTTGCCGAAACAGACGGCTGTAAATTGACCCCCATATTGGCCCAGGTTTTAGGCGCCAAGGTATCGCCGCGTCGCACCACCAATGGACCCATTGAAGTAGTCACAAATTTAGCAATAGCACCATCGGCACCAAAGATAGCTCCGATCTCGGCACTATTTGCTTCGATTTTGGAGTCCACGGTGAATGGATACTTTCCGGCCAAGGTCTTTTGGAACGGTTCGTACACCTGCGCCAGCCAAACTTTGTTCATTTCAGCCTCTGTAGGCTTAACAATGACGGCGAACGCCTGGATCAGTGGTCGAACCAGCAACGGGCGGATAGCTTGTTTCTGTGCATCGCTCATGCCAGTCAGCATCTGTTCGTCTACATATTTCAACCCATCGGACAGTTCAGAGCTGCTGCCTTCCAAGGTCTGCTGCATCAACTGCTTTGCCCCAGGTCCCGTATCTCCCTGGTTCTTGATAAGGTTGAAGCGCGTACGCAGCTTGGACAGCGCATCCATATACCCGCGCATCAACGACGCATCCTTGTCCTTGACAACCACCAGCTTGGCCACTCCCGCAAACTCCTTGCCTACAGGCCCCAAAGGAATGTCAGGACCAGCAGCTCCCATATTGAGGTTGACGTTAACAGCTGCTGGTGCTTGCCCCAGCACCGTCTGCTTGAACCAATCGATCACTCCAGACTGGGCGTTCTTGAGGCCCGCATTGACTAAGGACGGGTTATCCCAAGATGTCTCCTGGTACACCGTTGTCACGATCTTGTTGATGGGCGAGGTCACGGGGTCGCCCAGGCGGTTAATTGCCGTGACGGCGGACTCAAAGCTGTTTAAGTCGGCGACCGCCACGCCTTGTACAAACTTCTGCCACTCTTTTGCGTATTCGGTTTTGTACTGGTTTACCAAGGCCTTCTGAATTTGCTCTGGACTTCCCTCCAGCGTTAAATCGTCTTTGGATGCGGTCTTCAGCACCCAGTCGCTACTTTGCAGCTCCTTGTTGGCAGCATCCTTGAAAGCCTCTTCAATGTACTTCTCCCACGCATCTCGTGTAAAAGTTCCAGGAATTACGTAGCTCCCCAATACCAATTCCTTGTCTTGGTCACCCACAAGCCGGGCCACGGTGACACTGGGAAAGCGGGTGGATGCGCGCGCCTTGACCTCTGCATACACCCGATCTCGTGCTGGCATACCCCGGACCACACGACGCAGACTCTCTCGGGTCTGGTCCACCAATGTCAGCTTGTTGTCCATCACAGGCCAGGATGGATCGTTGATCTGTTCCAAAGAAAAACTGATTAGACGCTCTGCGCTGCGTATAAGCTGCTCCCGGGGCATATTGCCGCGATTGCTTTCCAGCCAACCGCGCCAAAAGCGGGTGATCTGGTCGTTCAAATGGCCGGTTTCCGCACGTGACTTATCTCCCAGCATCAAGTAGGTTTTGAGTGCGTTGTATGCATCTTCCACACTGGCGGGCGAGACATCCTTGTACTGTTGCGAGCTTTGTGTGGCTCCCGCCGGCTTGTCTGTAGACACGCTGGCAAACTGGGGCGGCCTTGACATCGGCTCCAATTTGTCGGCACCAGCATTTACCTCGCTCAGATAGGCCTCGATAGTCGAGGCTACCGGGTTCAGCATGACCTCCTTGATGCCTGCGTAGTATTCTTCACGTAACTTGCGCTCCAGCAGGTCCCCCTGGTACAGCCCAAGGCCTACCGACAAAGGCTGACTTGCGTGAAGCTTGCTGAGTTGTTCAATGCGGTCTTGCAAAATATCCAAAGCCTCGAATCGCGACTGCAGATCCAAACGTTTGTCTTGCAGCTTTACCACCTTGTCCAAGTCCGCCTGTACATTCGCGGCGAGCTGCTTGTTACCCACATAGGACCAGCTCCAGCCTCCGAGCGCCAAACCAACCAAAGCTGTTGCAACAAAGAACGCGACATAGCGCATACGTGTCTTGGCAGGGCTGGCATATTGCGCAACCAATTGCTTGTCCGCAAAGATCACCTGCTTAAACAAATTCAGCAAGAAGAAACCGTGCTGTGATCGCACCTCGGTCTGCTCTTGCGGGCGCAGCTGCAAGCCAAAACGTTCGGCAATACGCTGCGCCGACGAGCCAGAGGCGCTCCCCTCCTGCAAGGCACTAGTGAAGTAGAAGCCACGAAAAACAGGCTTGAACTGGTACGGATTTTCCTCAAATAGGGTAGTGATGAAAGATCGCAGAACTCCCTTGATGGAGGCAAACTCCAGGGGAAAAGTCAGTACGCCTGCAGGCAGGCGTTCACCCCGGCTCATGGACATGCTGGCCAGACTCATGTCCTTCAAACCATCATGCAACTCGTCAAATCGGGTATCAAAGAAATTGACGATCTCCTGCCCACTGCTATAGCGTGCGTAAGGCATGGTGGCGCCCCAAACACGCTCACTTTCAGACTGCTCGCTACCGGCAAAGAACCCATTGAATCCAGTGATCAAATCCGCCTTGGTGAACATGACGTAGACCGGCGCAAACACCTCTAGCTTCTCTGTCAACTCCTGTACGCGCGCACGTAAATTCTGCGCCAGAGTGATCACGGCTTCAGGCCTGCTACCAACCAACTCGGCAATGCTTACCGCCATGATGATGCCGTTGATAGGCGCCTGCTTACGGTTTTTCTTCAGCAAGCCCAGGAAGCTAAACCATTCCGCACGGTCCTCGTCGTACACGGAGTAACGTCCAGCCGTGTCCAACAAAATACCATCTGTCGTGAAAAACCAGTCGCAGTTACGTGTACCGCCCAGGCCCTGGATGATCTTGCCGTGCTTGTCTGCCAACGGGAATTGCAAGCCTGAATTGACGATGGCCGTACTCTTACCAGCTGCGGGGTTGCCAATCACCATGTACCAGGGCAGCTCATACAAGGCTGCAGCACCCGAGCGCAAACCCAGCTTGGATGTCTTGATGGTGTTGATCGCGTCCAACATACGCTTGCGGATAAGCTCGACTTCATCACGCTGGAAATTGCTGCTTTTGGAAGCCGATTTGTCAGCCTGGCTCTCCAGCATATCGCCTAGCTGGTCGGCGGCACGCTTGGCGCGCCAGCGCTTGAAAAGCTGAAAACCTAGCCATAAACCAAGTGCTACCAAAAACAAGCCGACCGCCCAAATTGCGGCCAGCTGCATCGTACTGGCACCCAAAAACAAGAAGCCCGCCAGCGCGGCGAACCCAATTACCACCAACGTGTTCGTGTTGGTCAAAAACTGCCAGATTCGTTGCATTTTGTAGTCAATGTCATTGTTGAGACTTGTGCGAAACGCCATACGCGTTTACGACACAGTCGTTTCGACGGGTTAAGGAGTACCAGGCTGTACGACCATCACCACACGTTCATAAGCACCCTGGCAGCCAATACACAAGGCAATACCTTGCTCCGCAATCGCTTCATGGTGTGCCAGTGCCAGTGCAGTCAAGCTAGATACAGATCCAGCACTGCCGCAGTCTGCTGCCACTTTTAAACACTGGCTGCGAAAGTCCAGGGCAGGCAACACACCTGCTTCCAAACTAAACAGCTCAGCCAGCCTGCGGTGATCACCATCGCTCGCAATCAAACTGATCTGCTCAGGCGCAATACCAGCTGTTTGAACCGCGTCTTGCACCAGTTTCGCTAACAATTCGCCGCTGGTGCGCCCACTCGCATCTGCCGATTTATCTCTGAACCCCAAAGCCACACGGTGCATTTTTGCGTACGGAGCACCGGCAACCAGCAAGTGAGCCGTCTGCATGTCTGCCAGTAAAAATCCAACGGCGCCCTCGCCTGGTGTCTGTCCCGACTCGACTTTGGCCTTACGCAGCTGTCCTGCCTGGTCCAAGGCCAGAATACTTTCTTCACCTACCCAGGATTCACACGCCACAACCAAGCAAAGACATGGCGCGGCGAGACGATGGGCCCGCACCAACACCGCATCCAACTGCGCCAAGGGTTCTGCCTTGGTCGTCACAAGCAACTCCAGTTTTTCAGGCGGCCAGCCATGCTGCACCAACTGGTGTTTGAACCACCGAGACGACACCTGGCACATTTCATCCGTCCAACGATGCGGCCAAAACGCAAGCAACTGCAGCGTTGGCAAAGTCACACCGTCGCGCGCAATAGAACCCGTCTTTACAGACTGGATGTAAGCGGCAAGATGCGGGTGAGAAAGCAGCTTCGGAAGCAACTCTTGCAGCACATCCGTACCCATGCCCAAGGCGCGCAACTGCTCATCTGACCAGTTCTGCACAGGCTCTTGTGCGGCGCCTTGCCAAGACGTAAAGGCATCCAGAACGACGCTACTGTCTACATCAGCGATACGTCCGGTTTTGACTGGGAATCCATCCACCGTGGTCAACTCGGCATCCAGTTGCAAGCGCACATCCTGAGATTTCAACGCAACCGTTAACTCCTCAGCAGAGGCGCCATGTGGCGACCGTAATGCGGTAGCCAACATCGCCAAATGCCAATTACGTTCGGCTACGGAGTTGTCCACGTGCGCGACAGGCTGCACTGCCGTAGCAGCCGCAGTGGCGGCAGTTCCTGTTGCTGCACGGGCCACCACTAAAGCCCGTGACTTGCGAAGCAGCCAAACGCACAGCAAAAAGGCCACAGGCAGTACCAGCAAATACAAGATAGCCTCTGCAGCCGACGGCATTCTGTTGTTAGTACGCCAGTAGACCACCATCAGCAGCCACACTGCGACGAAGCACAGCACCACCAGTGCGCTGCGCTTGAACCAAGCCAGCATCAGCAATCCGCTCTCAAAACAATGGGCATGCGCTTGAACTCAAGATGTAGTCACGCCTTGGCTTGCTATCAATGTTGCGCCACAAGCAGTTTTGTCACCGTCACGCGCCACCGGCGCACCGTCCACGATCAACATGGCGTCGCCGCTCACAATTTGATTGTTGCCATGCCCTTTGATAGGACAGGTCACCTGGTCGCCAATCCTCGCCACACCCACACCACCCGTGGCGGTTTGGCCCGATGCAGACACAACCGTGCCGCCATGCGATGTTTTATCGCCTAAAACAATAAATGCCTTTCCCATTCGAATCCCTTGTTCTTCTATTAGCGTCTTAGTCTATCTGGCACAACACTGCATCTAGAGCGCACAAAATGATTTCAGAAGTCTTCATGGCTTCTTCAGAACACCGGGCAGATGCAGCTCGGTATGGCCAAAATCCATCATCTTCCAGCGCCCTCCCCAAGTTAGTCCCACTGACTCAGCCACCTCGCCATACAAACGGTACCCCTGCATGGCCCATGGGTCCTTCTCACTGATCACCAATTTCCCGTAGCGCATAAACGCACAATCAGCAGCAAGACCAAACTGGTGATAGCTTTGAAACGCCGCGACATTGGTGACATTAGGCCCTAAAGCTGCAAGCATGTTCTGTCGTTCAGGGCTGCGGTAACCTTCCAAAATCGTCATGTCGTAATCGTATTTTTCTTTCATGATTTTGAACACCAGTAGCAGGCGCTGGGTGTACTCACTATTGAGTAATTGCCAGTTGCGACTTGCTGAAACCAGCATCGGGCGCACCAGTGTTACTTCTTGTGACGTAAAAAAATCTGGAGGTAAGGGCGGTGGTGGTGCCAGCAGTTCACCGCGCAACAATTCCGACACTTGCACGTTGGCATTGCGACTGGAATCATCAAAACCTTGCAGCATGGATTTGTCACTGAAAAGCAAAGCCGCAAATGGCGGAAGCAAGATTAAAAAAAGCCCTCCAACCCACAGCAAAGAATGCCGTTGAAAGCTGCGCCCCAGGCCCAGCAACACACTTTGGAAAGACAGCCCCCATTGGCCCACTGCTCGCTCTTTGGAGAGTAGTACACGATGTATGCTGTGCACACACTTTGTTGCCATGCCTTCGACTTGTCGCAGCACTGCATCTCGTCCTGACGTGAATAGAATCATCCAGGCAATAAAACAAGCCAATAAAAAGCACACACCAAGAGTGACGAAAAGCACCAAAAGCCTTGCAATGTAGATCAATGAGGAACATGCATTTTGCAGCACCCTGAACAGCCTAAGCCCAGCTCTACTCGGCCCAGCCTTCTCTCTGAAACCGTGTCAAATGAGAAGGAGCACACACGTATTCTGGGCGGCGTTTCCGCAAAGGAACGCCAGAATTTTTCCTCAAACATAGGTAAGAAAAGTTTGGTTTGGCTTCTGCTTGGTGGTGTAGCAATCACAGCTGCATGGGGACTTATCAATCGCACAGGATCAAATGCCCCGACAGTAGACAATTTAAGGCCAGCCACAACACCACCCATGGCGGCGACTGCGCCTTCAGCGCTAGCGGCACCCGAAGCCGTGTTGGCCGCAGCACCATCAGCAGCAACCATCATCAATGTTGATGAAAAGCCCTCCAATCCAGCAATCTCTGATGCAAAGGACAGCCATCAGGATCCACTTGCAAACATGCTAGAAGCTGGCGTCAAAATACCAAGCAACACGATGAGTGCGGCATTGGGCTCGACGCCAATTGACGCCCCCGTCAAAACACATGTAGCGGCACAACCAGCGCAACGTACAGAGCCCGTCAAAGTGGCCGCAGAACGCAGCAAATCCCCCCAACCTCCTTCCCACAAATCCATAGACCCGATCGACAACGACGTCAGTTTGATTTCAGCACTGGTCGCGCATACCGAAGTGGAACCCACGCCCGCACCGCCCCCCACAAAACGAGCAGCAAAGAAACCCACACAAGACATAGTGGAGCGCCGTACAGGAGACAGCACAGCCGCGCTCATCAAACGCTGCAAACGCCTGGGTGGGACCGAAGCCAAACTGTGCCAACGGCGCATATGCGCAGGCCATGGATCCGAGGCTGCATGCAAAGCCAAGTAATTCAGGCTGGCAACAAGCCTCGGTCGAACTATGTCGGCGTAGCCCTTCAACAGTAGCAAGAAATTTCGTTGCAAGAAAAATAGGCCTCCTGCGCACACAACGCCTGCGCAAGAAGCTATAAATTTGATAGCAACCAAGAGGAACTAAATCTCGGGGCGGAAGATAACTTCAGACCCTGCGGCTGAGCCATTAAAACCAGGGTCATTCGGCGACCTTCATCATGGTTGCATGAACAGCCGGAAATATGGCAATCAAGAAGCCGCCGTGGGCACAGCGCTTGGCGCACGGCAATTGAGATGAAATATGCGAACCCCACTGAAGGCCGCACAAAAGCAAAAGGGTTAGTAGACTTTCATCTACTAACCCTTGCTATTAATGGTCGGGGCGAAAGGATTCGAACCTTCGACCCTCTGGTCCCAAACCAGATGCGCTACCAGGCTGCGCTACGCCCCGACTAGTCTTCTATTCTACAACGACTTTCGGCCTGATTTGGGCTCTGGCAAATTTATTCATACATTCGCCATGAAATTCGTGTGTTGCAATGCCCGCGCCACCGCCTCAGGCGCAGGGATTACTGCTCCGTCACGAATAAACAGGCCGGTGCCTTGCATCTTGGCATCATGTTTGGCCAAGGCGGCGGCATTGGCGACGTCTTCGGCCTGTGCATACTGGCCGCGCTGTATGCGGATGGCCCCAATCGACAGCGTGGTGAAAGGGAAAAAACGCGGAATGCCTTGGCGGTCTTCGGCGTAGATGCCCCCTTGCATGCGTGCAGTATCGTCAAACAAGGCCAGGGCACGCTCACTGAACTCCTGCACGATGACTTCGCAGCGCTGCACCCAGTTTTGGCTTTGAAACAGAAAGATGAAATCATCGCCACCCACATGGCCCACAAAGTCGCGCTTGGCGTCGCAGTGTGACAAGGCCAGCTTGGCCACCAGGCGGATCATTTCATCGCCACGCCAATACCCGTAATGGTCGTTGAAAGGCTTGAAGTGGTTCAGATCGGCGTAGCAGGCCACAAAGTCGGCGCCGGCTTCCATCAAGCGCTCTATATGCTGGCTGATGGGAATATTGCCTGGCAAAAAAGTGAGCGGGTTCGCATGCCGCGCGGCCTCAAGCCGCACCTCAGTCACAGAGCGTACTAACTGGTCGCCAGTGCCCAAGCCCAGGTAACGCCCGTTTTCGGTCACGATGAAGCCCTCGGTCAGGTAGCGCTGGTCTTGTGACGTCAGGATGCCGACCAACTCATCGACGTTGTGGTCGCGCTCCACCAGGCGGGGCGCGTGGTTGGCATTCAGCAAACAGGGCTTGCGGCCGTGCACCTCACGGTAATACGGCGTGGCGTAATGCGTCATGAACTGATGCCGGTTCACCAAGGCCAAAGGCCTGTCCTGGTCCACGATGGCAATCGCATGCAACTCGGGATGCCGCAGAAAAATGGCTGACAGCTGATCGTTGGTGGTGTGGATGCCAGCGCAGGGTGCGTTCTGAACAGCCAGCCCACGCAGCACGCCCGAGCGCGAAACCCGACCCGACGCCGGAAAGATAGACACCAGGGAGTCGTTTAACACCTGGATCGCCTCGTTCTTGGCTTTCACCCGAGGCGAGGCCGCGGGCCGTCCGAGCAGATAACCCTGGCCATAGGCCAGATCCAGGTCACGCAGCACCCGCAAATCGTCTTCGGTTTCAATGCCCTCCGCCACCAGCTGGGTGCCAAAAATGGTGGCGATCTGCTTCAAGGCTTGCAGCGTTTGCAGATTGTCGGCGTGCTGAGAAATCTCCTTGGTGAAGTACTTGTCGATCTTCACGATCTCGGGCTTGACCTGGGACCACAGTCGCAAGCTGGAGCGGCCATCGCCAAAATCATCCAGCGCCAAAGACATGCCTGCCGCACGCACCTCCCGGGCTACACCAATCAGTTGCTCCATGTCGTTAACCCGCTCGTGCTCGGTCAGCTCCAGCACCAGCATGCGCGGCAAAACACCGTAGCCGCGCACCGTATCGAGTAGTTTCTGGCATCCCTGGCGGTTAACCACCTCCACCAGCGCATCGGCACTGATGTTGACAAACAAGCGGCCGGGCTCCTGTAGACGCCCCCAGCCCTCTAGCGCAACGCGCACACAATACAGCTCAAATTCAAACAACAGGTTTTCAGAACGCGCCGCAGCAAACAGCGCATCGGCACCCAGCAATGGGGCATCTGGCTGGCTGCGGATCAAGGCTTCATGTGCGTAGACATTGCCGTTGCGCAGGTCCACGATGGGCTGAAACACCGAGTGCAACGCATTGGTGCGCATCAAATGCGCCAACGCACCGTGCCCCAGGCGCACACGCTCCGGCTGGTAGCCCAGGCTCAAACTCGGCGCATCCACCATAGAAGCATTCACCATTCCACTCCACCGGTCATGACAATCGATCAAGTTAATACAGTGCTGTGACAGCGGGATGAAAAAAACGCATCTGCTATTGTTTTTTTGCAACCCAGCAAAAACCATATAAACTATATAAATCGTTTAAAGGATTTTTTGATGACCACCAGCCCCAAAGTTGCAAGCACCACCGCAGCCCCGACCCTGCCCGTTGCAGTAGCCGCCCCTGCGGTAGAAAAGCCCCCTGTTGCCAAGCCAGCAGCCACCAAAACAGTTGCCACCAAGACCAGTCCAGCCAAGGCACCCGCACCCACACTCGCACCCAAGGCAAAGGTCGTAAAAACCAAGGCCGTGAAAAGCCCGGTGGCAGCTGCCGCCGCCGCCACCAAGCCCAAGGCCGTTGCAGCCACCAAGCCAGTCAAGGTCAAGAAGCCCAAGCTGGTGCGTGACAGCTTCACCATCCCGAAAGCCGAATATGTGGTGCTGGACGAGTTGAAGCAACGCGCCATCAAGCTGGCACAACCCGCCAAGAAAAGCGAGTTGCTGCGTGCCGGCATCAAGGCACTGGCAGCCATGTCGGACAGCGCGCTGCGCGCCGCCCTGCAAGCCGTACCGGCCATCAAGACCGGCCGTCCAGCAATCGCCAGCGCAGATGTGCCTGCAGTCCCCAAAAAGACGGTCAAGAAGGTCGCCAAGAAGGCCTGATACCGGCGGCGCATCTGGCGTCCGGGCTCCCACGCCTTGGCGCCAGCATGTGAACTAAATCGTCTCCGGCCCCTGCACGGAGACCACCACAGTCTGCGCCTGGCCGTCGCGTTCGCGCCTGCGCAGCCACCATACTGCGCCCTTGCGTACTGGCACTTCCAACTCGCGCAAGCCCAGCAACTGCGCAATGGCTTGCCCCAAGGTAGGCTGGTGCCCCACCAGCAGCACGGCAGATTTGCTGTCGGGCCACTGCGCTGCAGCCAGCAACTGCTCTGGCGTGCAGCCCGGGGCCAGGTCCGGGCGCAGCTTGTAGCGGCGCCCCAGCGCTTGCACGGTTTGCTCTGTGCGGCGCGCGGGACTTGCGAGCACCCGCGTACTCTCCGGTAAATTACGGTCCAGCCACTGGGCCATGCGCTGGGCCTGCTTGCTGCCGCGCGAGGTCAGGGCTCGGTCCATGTCGCCCAGAGCTTCACTCCCCTCTTCTGCTTCTGCATGGCGCCACAGGACCAGATCCATGGTGTTTACGCGTCGTGCGCCCGTCGATGCAGGCCATAACGGCCCATCAGGGCGGCCTGTGCGCCGTGGCCTTCAGGCCGTTGCACTCGCACATACTGGCCACCCGCAACCATGTCCCAGGCATCGCGCTCGTCCAACAAATACGGCACCAGGCATTCATCAATCACACGCTGGCGCAGCTGGGGATCTGTCACAGGCCAAGCCAGCTCGATACGGCGCAGCATATTGCGGTTCATCCAGTCGGCGCTCGACAGGTACAGGTCTTCTTGCTCGGCGCTGCGGAAATAAAACACCCGCGAATGCTCCAGAAAGCGCCCGATGACCGAACGCACGCGGATGTTCTCTGTGCGGCCTGGCTCTTGCGCCGGCAGCATGCAGGCGCCGCGCACGATCAAGTCAATCTTCACCCCCTGCTGGCCCGCCCACATCAGGGCCGCAATCAGGTGCTCATCCGTCAGCGCATTCATCTTGGCCACAATGCGGCCTGGCACACCCTGGGCTGCCGCCTTGCCGACGGCGCGCACCTTATCGATCAATTTATCGTGCAGCTCGAAGGGTGCCAGCCACAGGCGCTGCAAGCGGGGCAACTTGCTCAAGCCGGCAATGTGTACGAACACATGCTCCATGTCGCCGGTCAGAGCCGGGTCTGCCGTCAGATAGCTCAGGTCGGTGTACAGCCGCGCAGTGCGCGGGTTGTAGTTGCCGGTGGACAAATGGCCATAACGGCGTAACTGCTTGCCCTCGCGGCGCGTCACCAGCAGCATCTTGGCGTGGGTCTTCAGGCCCACCACGCCATACACCACCTGGGCACCGATGGACTCCAGCATCTCGGCCCAGTTGATATTCGCCTCTTCGTCGAAACGGGCTTTCAGCTCCAGCACCACGGTGACTTCTTTGCCGCGGCGCACAGCCTCGCGCAGCAAGGCCATCAGCTCGGAGTCGGCACCGGTGCGGTAGATGGTCTGCTTGATGGCCAGCACCTGCGGGTCGTTGACGGCCTCGCGCAAAAAGGCCAGCACCGCGTCAAAGCTCTCGAACGGCTGGTGGATCAGCACATCGCCCTGCTTCAGCCGGTCAAAAAACGACTGCCCCGGGGTCAGCTGCTGGGGCCAGCTGGCGTGAAATGGCGGGAACAGCATGGACGGCCGGTTCACCAGGTCGATCAGCTGCGTCAGGCGCGCCAGGTTCACCGGCCCGTGCACGCGGTACAGCGCCTGCTCGGGCAGCTTGAACTGCTTGAGCAGGAAGGCGGACAGGTATTCTGAACAATCCGCCGACACCTCCAGGCGCACGGCCTGCCCGTAGTGGCGTATCTCCAGCCCCTGGCGCAGGGCGGTACGCAGGTCGCGCACCTCGTCTTCATCCACCGCCAAGTCGGAATGGCGGGTGACGCGAAACTGCGAAAACTGCCCCACCGTACGCCCGGTGAACATCTCTTGCAGATGGGCGCGGATCACACTGGACAGCGACACAAAAAAGATGCGCTTGCCCGACACCGCATCCGGCATGCGGATAAAGCGCGGCAACACACGCGGCACCTTGACGATGGTTATGTCGTTTTCACGGCCAAAAGCGTCTTCACCGGTCAGCCGTACGATGAAGTTCAGCGACTTATTGGCCACCTGGGGAAAAGGGTGCGACGGGTCCAGGCCCACCGGCATCAGCAGGGGGCGCACCTCGCGGTCAAAGTAAGCTTTGACCCAGCGCCGCTGCTCGGGGCTGCGCTCGCCGTGCGAGATGATCTGGAAACCCTCTTTCTCAAAGGCCGGCATCAGATGCTGGTTGTACAGGGCGTACTGGCGCGCTACCAGGTCGTGTGCCGCAGCGGCCAGCTTTTTGAAGGAATGGACGCTGTACACACCTTGGTAGTCGCTGCTTTGCGCGGCGATCAAATGCGGGGCGCCCCGTACTTCAAAAAACTCGTCCAGATTGGACGACACGATGCACAGATAGCGCAAACGCTCCAGCAGGGGCACGTCGGCGCGCACAGCCCAGTCCAGCACCCGCTCGTTAAAGGCCAGGATGCTGTGGTCTCGGTCCAACAAAGGTACATCAAGCAAGTTGGCGGAAGCAGTGAGAGATTTTTTATGCAGAGACATCAGGTCTTTATAAGGGCTATACGGGGCGCGCGGCGCGCGATACTAAGGGAAAGTGTCCACCCATTTGATGACATAAATGTGTCAATCCGGTGACGACATAAAGCGCAGTCTGTGGCAGCATTTTTGATAGCATAAATAGCCTGGCTATTTATGCCTGCAGCGCAGGTATTCTGTGCGCCAGGCGCCATCATTTTGATAGCATTTTATGCATAAGCATCAATGAAAATCGCGGCTACTGGTAGCCAGTGCGCCCATTAGATGGCTGGCATCGCGTAAGTGCTGCGCCAGCAGGTGGCGTACTTCGCCCACGCGCTGCCACTGGCCGTAGACCGCCAGCAATTGGGAGTGCAACAGCTGCGTTCGCTGGCTGTCGCGCAAGCTCTTGCGCACAATCACGTTGACGCTGCCGGTCTCATCTTCCAGCGTGACAAACACAATGCCCTTGGCCGTGCCCGGCTGCTGCCGCACGGTGACCAGACCGCAGGCGCGTACCACGCGGCCCGTCGCCGCCTCAGGCAGCGCAAATAGCTCTGCGGCCGAAAGCAGGCGTTTGCTGCGCAGATACGGCCGCAGCAAAGCCACCGGGTGGCGCCGCAGCGTCATGCCCAGCGCCGCGTAGTCCCAGACGATTTCCTCGGCCTCAGGCGCGGCCTCCAGCGCCAGCAGATCCTCGTGCACCGGTGCATCGCGCAGCAAGGCCGGCGTGGCGTGCAGTGCCGATGCATCCCAGACCTGCTGGCGCCTATGGCCCGACAAACCCGCCAGCGCATCAGCGCGGGCCAGGACGTTTAGCGTCAGCGTGTCCAGCTGGGCGCGCAAGGCCAGGTCTTCGGTGCTGCGGAAAGGCTGGTCTGCGCGGGCCTGCACCAGGCGCTCCATCGGTCTCTTGGATACGCCGGACACCAGGCGCAGACCCAGGCGCACCGCCGGCTGTGGCAGCCGACCGGGTTGCAACGGTCCACCGCCCTCCAATGTGCAGTCCCAGTCGCTGTGCGTGACGTCCGCCGGACGCACCTCCACGCCGTGGCGCTGCGCGTCTTGCACCAGCTGTGACGGGCCGTAGAAGCCCATGGGCAGCGAGTTCAGCAACGCCGCCAGAAAGCAGGCCGGCTCGTGGCACTTCATCCAGGCGCTGTCGTAGACCAGCAGCGCGAAGCTGGCGGCGTGGCTCTCAGGGAAGCCGTATTCGCCAAAGCCCTGCATCTGGCGGAAGATGGCTTCAGCAAACTCTGGCGTGTAGCCACGCTCAGCCATGCCGTCCATGATGCGCTGATGGAATTTCTCCAGCCCGCCCTTGCGCTTCCAGGCGGCCATCGCGCGGCGCAAGCCATCCGCCTCACCGGCGCTGAAGCCTGCGGCGATCATCGCGATCTGCATGACCTGCTCTTGAAAGATCGGTACCCCCAGCGTGCGCTCAAGGGCTGGGCCCAGCGCTTCATTGGGCAGGCTTGTGGGCTCCAGCCCCTGGCGGCGGCGCAGATACGGGTGCACCATACCGCCCTGTATCGGCCCGGGCCGCACGATGGCCACCTGCACCACCAGGTCGTAATACCGGCGCGGCCTCAGCCGGGGCAACATGCTTTGCTGGGCCCGCGACTCGATCTGGAACACGCCTACGGTGTCGGCGGCACAGCACATGTCGTAAGTGGCATGGTCGCCCTCCTTGATGTGCTGCCGCGTGAAAGCGTAGCCGCGCCACTGGCTGATGAAATTCAGGCAGCGATGCATGGCCGTCAGCATGCCGAGCGCCAGCACGTCCACCTTCAACAAGCCCAGCGCGTCGATGTCGTCCTTGTCCCATTCGATGGTGGTGCGGTTATCCATCGCCGCGTTGCGCACCGGCACGGTGGAGGTAAGACGGTCACCTGTCAACACAAAACCGCCGGTGTGCTGGGACAGGTGGCGCGGAAAATCAACCAACGCGGGTGCCAGCTCCAGCAGCAAAGCAATGGCTTTGGCGCCCGGATCTGCACCGATTTCGCGCAGGCGCTCGGGCATGGCCCCGGGGTCGTCCCACCAGACATGGTTGTGGGCCAGTGCCTCCAGCATGTCCAGCGGCAGGCCCAGCGCCTTGCCCACGTCGCGGATCGCGCTGCGCGAGCGGTAGCGCACCACGGTGGCGGTCAGCGCCGCACGGTGCCTACCGAAGCGGGTGTACAGGTACTGGATGACTTCCTCTCGCCGCTCGTGTTCAAAGTCCACATCGATGTCCGGCGGCTCGTTGCGCTCGCGGCTGATGAATCGCTCGAACAGCAGGCTGCTGCGCATCGGGTCCACCTCGGTGACATGCAGGCAGTAGCAAACCACCGAATTGGCGGCCGAACCCCGGCCCTGGCACAAGATGTCTTGGCTGCGTGCAAAGCGCACGATGTCGTAGACGGTCAAAAAATACTTCTCGTAGCGCAGCTCGCCAATCAGCGCCAGCTCGTGCTCTAGCCGCTGCAGCACACTGTCAGGCACACCATCCGGGTAGCGCAGGGCCGCACCGGCCAGCGCGCTAAGACGCAAAAAGCTGGCTGGCGTGTGGTCCGGCGGCACCACCTCCTGCGGGTATTCGTATTGCAGCTCATCCAGGTTGAAAGTGCACAGCGCGGCGACCAGCAGGCTCTCTTGCAGCAGCTCGATCGGGTACAGGCCGGCCAGCCGCACGCGGGTGCGCAAATGGGCCTCGGCATTCGGCTCCAGCGTAAAACCGCACTCCGCCATGGTGCGGCCCAGCCGGACTGCGGTGACCACGTCATGCAGGCGCTTGCGCGAACGCGCATGCATTAGCGCCCCGCTGGCCGCCACCAGACGCAGGCCGCTGCGCTGGCCGGCCTGCTGCAGCGTGTGTAGCCAGCGTGCATCGTCCATGCGCTGCAGCAGTTCCACCGCGATCCAGCTGCGCTGCGGAAACAGGCGCTGCAGCCATTCGGCGCGGGCGCTGATGGCGTCTATATGCGCCAGGCGCTGCGGTGCAAACAAGGCCAGGCAGTCGCTCAATGCGCCGGCGTGGGCCTCCCAATGCGCGGCATCCTGGCGGTAGGGGTCTTTTTCGGTGCGGCTACCGGCGCGGCACAGCGTTATCCACTCGCACAGCTGGCCGTAACCCCGCCGGTTGCGCGCCAGCAGTACCAAGGTGCCGCCGCCCTCCCCCTGCAGCGTGAACTCGGCACCGATCAGCAGATGCAGCGGCGTGCCGCGCGCCGCCACATGGGCCCGTACCACGCCCGCTACCGAGCATTCGTCGGTGATCGCCAAAGCCGTGTAGCCCAGCTTGAGGGCCCGCTCCACCAGCTCCTGGGGGTGCGAAGCCCCGCGCTGGAAGCTGAAGTTGCTCAGGCAGTGCAGTTCGGCATAACCCGGCAAGGCCGTGGGGCTGGAGGGGGCGCGGCTATCCATACACACCGTGCAAAAACCAGCCCATCGCACCGCGCTGTTGCAAGCGTTCGCGGTACACCCAGAGCAGGCCCGATACCGCGCTGTGGGCGATGAAATAGTCGCGCAAGGTCAGGTCGCCCCCGTGCCCGTCCCCCTGCACGTCCCACCAGCCGGCCTCGATACGCTCCGGCCCGGCCAGCAAGGTCAGAGGGCCCTGGTACACCGGCCGGTGGCCGTCCATGCCCAGCGGCAGCGGGCTGCGCAGTATCCAGGGCGGGTGCGAGGCCTGGGCCGGGTCCGGCGTGATCGACTTGCTGGCCAACGCCGTGCTGGCTGCAGCCCAGGTCTGCATGTGCTGTGGCCGGTGGTCGGCCACAGCCTGGGCGCGCAGCACCTGCTGCGGCCCGAGCCGGGCGGCCACGCGCTCGATGAACTGCTGCAGCGACTCGCCACGCACCTGGTCCCCGGGCAGCAGGCTCTGGCTGCCGACCTGCAGCCGCTCCACGCCCAGCGCCTCCAGCGTGATCGCCACCACCGGTGCGGCCAGCGGGGTGTGGGCCAGATGCTCGGCCAGCAGCTTGGCCAGGTGCGCGGTATCGCGGGTGGCCTCGGCGGTACGCACCTCCATGGACCCGGCCGCCGCCTCGCTGCGGCGCTGCATATCGTGCTCCCAGTGCAGGCGCACGCCGATGGCACCGCTTTGCCGCGCCAGCAGCCAGGCTTTCAGCTGCAGCAGCAGGCGCTGCACGCCAAACAGCATGCCCTGCGCGACCTCGATGCGGCCGCTGAACTCCAGCCGCAGACGGAACTGCTCGGGCAGCGCCACCCAGGGGTAGATTTCCGGCTTCAGTCCGTACGCGCGGTCCAGCGCATCCAGCACGCCAGCGCCAAAGCGCCGCGACACGCCTGCACGCGGCAGCGCCCGCACCTGGCCCAGGTTGCGACAACCCAGGCGCTGCAGGGTCGGCAAATGGCGGGCCAGCGCGGCCAGGCAGTGCAGCGGCAAACCGTCCAGCGTGCTCTGCAAGGTCTGCGGCTTGCAGCCCGCCAGCGGCACCGTTTGCTGCTTCAGCAATGCCAACGCACCCAGCGCAGTCGGTGCCACCGCCAGATGGCAGGGCTGCCACAGCGCCACTTGCTGCTGCACCGCACGCACCAGGTCGCGCTTGCCGTGGAACAGCCGCAGGCTGGCCTCTACCTCCAGCAGCACCGCCTGCTCCACCAGGCAGACGCGCGGGCTGAACTGCAGCATCGCCCAGGCCAGCGCCTGCAGCAGTGCGCCGGCGTCTGCGATCAGGTCCGGCACCACCTCCGCTTCGGCTTTCGCCTCAAGCGGTGATGGAAGGGGTGCGAGGGCGATCCACAACATGGAGCGGGGGGAAAGAAGGCACCGGCACCCGTGCCGGCTTCACCAACGCCGGCGGTAGCGCAGGCAGCAGCAACAAGGGGCGGTCCAGCGTAGGGCCACGGCGTTTCAGGATGCCGATCTCCAGCCGATGCCCGGGGGCACTGCCCATACGCAGGCGCAGCGGCGCTGGCGAAGACGCGTCTTGCGCCAGCAACGGACGGAACGCAAACACCAGCGGCGCCTGCGCCTGGTTGGCGCTTTGCGCGGCCATGTGCAGGCGCCGCAACTGGTCGGAGCGCGCATGGGCCAGCCAGACCAGCACCGCGCCCACATCGCGGCAGCGCAGCGCCTGCTCGGTGGCCCACAGCTGGTCTGCCGCGCGCTCGGCGTCTATGCGCAGCAGCGCATCCATGGCCAGGCCCTGGCAAGCCAGCGCCGGCATATTCGGCAGCAGCGGGCTACCCACCAGCACCACCGTGCCGGCCACCGCCCGCAGGGCCGGCAGCAGCAAGCGCCACTCATGCACGCCGTGCTGGGTCTGCAGGATTTCCGTCAGGGCACCGCAGGGCCAGCCACTGCCGGGCAAGGCCGCATCCAGCAACGCATGGCCGCTAGACACGGTGACTGTGGCGCCCAGGCTCAACTCGCTGGCGCGCCAGACGGTGTCGAGAAAGGGAACGGTGTTGCCGGGCATGGGGTAAATCTTTAAAATACTGGTTAAATATACAGTATTTTGAATGACCCAGCATCCGCATATATGCCCCTTCAAGCGGCTAGTGTGTAATGGCCACAGCTACCAAGAAAACCAACAAAGACATATCCGATGGACCCGCAAGAACACCAAACTCCAGACGACGCCAGCCCCTCACACCTGCGCAATGCCGTGGCGGGCCTGTCCGTGGCAGGGCTGCTGATCCCAGAAGCCATTGCCTACGCAGGCATTGCCGGCGTGGCGCCGCAGCACGCCATCGTCTCGAGCGTGGCCGGGCTGTTGGCCTATGCCGCCCTGGGCGGCAGCCGGTACGCCATCGTGTCGCCCACTTCTTCGTCGGCCACCATCCTGGCCGCAGCGGTTGCCACACTGGCGGCGGCGGGCTTCAACACCACCAGCGCGCTGATGTTGTCATCGGCCATGGTGCTGCTGGTAGGCGCATTGTTTGCACTGAGTGCAGCCGCCCGCATCGGCCACTTGGCGGCCTTCATCTCGCGGCCGGTGCTGCGCGGCTTTGCCTTTGGCCTGGCCGTCACCATCGTCATCAAGCAGCTGCCGCATATCGCGGGTGTGGCCGCGCATGGCACCACCGCCCCTCAGATTCTGTGGCAGCTGCTGCAGGACCTGCCGGCCTGGAACCCCTGGACGCTGGGCCTGGGCTGCGGGGCCTATGTCTGCCTGCAGCTGCTCAAACGCATCGCCTTGTTTCCCGCCGCGTTTGCCGTGATGCTGCTGGGAATGGCCGCTGCGGCGCTGCTGGACCTGCCGGCGCACGGCGTGCCCCTGGTGGGCGACATCGACATGGGCCACATCCATCTGGCCTGGCCGGCACTAGACCGCAACGCCTGGCTGCGGGTGGCCGAGCTGGCGGTGCCGCTGGTGGTGATTCTGTACGCCGAGTCCTGGGGTTCGATACGCACGCTGGCACTCAAGCACAACGACGCGGTGGAGCCCAACCGCGAGCTGGCGGCCCTGGGCGCGGCCAATCTGGCGTCCGGCATCTTCCAGGGCTTGCCGGTAGGGGCCGGATTCTCTGCCAGCGTCGCCAACGAGGATGCCGGAGCACAAGGCAAGTCCGCCGGACTGCTGGCCGCCCTGGTCATTTTTGTGCTGGTACTGCTGGCAGGCCCCTGGCTGGCCCTGCTGCCACAGCCGGTGCTGGCCGCAGTGGTGGTGTCGGCCCTGACGCATGCGCTCAACCCGCGCCCCTTGCTGACCCTGTGGCGCCTGGGACGGGACGAGGTGCTGGCCATTTGCGCCGTGCTGGCCGTCATCGCCCTGGGGGTGTTGCAAGGCATGATGCTGGCCGTGTTGCTGTCCATCGTGGCGGCCGTGCGGCGCTTTTCGCAAACGAGGGTCAGCGTGCTGGGCGAGCTGCCGGGAACGCACGACTTCATCGACGCGGCCCGCCACCCGGAGGCCCGGCTGCACCCCGGCGTACTGGTGGTGCGCCCCGAGGCCCCGCTGTTCTTTGCCAATGCCGAGCAGATCCTGGCCGAGGTGCGCAGACTGGCAGAAGCCCAGCCGGTGCCGCTGACCATTGTGCTCAGCCTGGAGGAAAGCACCGACCTGGACAGCACCGCCGTAGAGACCCTGGCCGAATTCCACGACTGGGCCCTGCGCACAGGCCACCACCTGCTACTAGCCCGGGTGAAAGAAAGCGTGCGCGAGTTGCTGCTGCGCGGGCCAGGCCCAAGCGCCAGCACCGTTTGCTTCTGGAGTGTGGCCGATGCGGTGCAGGCGGCTATAGACAAAAAAGGCCGCTAGCACAGGTAATACCTGCGGCAGCAGCTATTTATTCAATAGCAAAACACAGCAGGCGCCCTACTCCTCGTAGGCCACCACGGCCTGCGCTGCCTGCGCCAGGCACTGGGCCAGTGCCGCATCGGTGGGGAAAAAGCGGGCCTTGTCGCCCAGCAGCAGGTCGGCCACGGCCACGCCCTGCGGGGTTTGGCGCTGTACCGACAAGCGCACCGGCAGGCCATGCACCACGTCGCCCTGCTCGGTGGTTTCACGTACCGGCGGGAAGTCCTTCACCAGCTTGGCGATATCCAGGCCGGAGCCGGTGGCGTTGGGCGGCAGTTGCAGACGCAGGAACTTGGCGTAGCGGCAACGCGCGGTGGCCAGGCTCCAGGCTTCAGTAATGCTCATCTGCAAGCCACCGCCGCCGAAGCGGTCGGTTTGCACCTTGCCCATGGCGATGATGAGCTCGTCGTCCTTGAACAAATCTTTGTTGGCCTGCATCAGCGCATCGCTGACACGGGCGTCGATCATTGCGGAGCCATCGTCCAGCCGGAACAGGCCCAGCTTGCCGCGCTGACCGTTGATGACGCGCAGGTCGCTGATGATGCCGGCCAGCATGACGATGTCGCGGCTGTCCACTGCGTCGGCAATCTCGCGCTTGGCGAAGCGGCGTACCTCTTTGCGTACCTCATCGAACAAATGACCCGACAGGTAGAAGCCCACCGCTGTTTTCTCCAGCGTCAGCCGCTCCTTGATGCCCCACATTGGGGTTTCGACCAGGTCCGGCTCCTGCGTGCTGGAGCCGTGGCTGTCGTCTTCCAGCATGTCGAACAGACCGCCCTGGTCGGCATTCGCCAGCGTGGCCGCCGCAAACGCAAAGGCGCGGTCGATGGAGGCGATCAGCGCCGCGCGGTTGATCTCGATGGCGTCAAAGGCACCGGCCTTGATGAGTGCTTCCACCGTGCGCTTGTTCAGCTTGGATTTGTCCACCCGCACGCAGAAGTCGAACAGGCTCTTGAACGGCCCACCGGCTTCGCGCGCCGCCACGATGGCCTCAATCGCCTGCTGGCCCGAGCCCTTGACGGCGCCCAGGCCGTAGCGGATCAGCTTGTCAGTCACCGGCTCGAAGCGGTAGCGGCCCAGGTTGATATTGGGCGGCTCGAAGCTCAGGCCCATCTTCACCGCGTCCTCAAACAGCAGTTTGAGCTTGTCGGTGTCGTCCATTTCCACCGTCAAGTTGGCACAGAAGAATTCGGCGCGGTAATGCACCTTCAGCCAACCCGTGTGGTACGCCAGCAGCGAGTAGGCGGCAGCGTGCGACTTGTTGAAGCCGTAGCCCGCGAACTTCTCCATCAAGTCGAAGATTTCGTCGGCCTTGGCCTGCGGGATGTTGTGGGTGGCCAGGGCACCGGCGCGGAACTTCTCGCGGTGCTCGGCCATTTCCTCGGCCTTCTTCTTACCCATGGCGCGGCGCAACATGTCCGCGCCGCCGAGCGAGTAGCCGCCCAGAATCTGCGCGGTCTGCATCACCTGCTCCTGGTAGACCATGATGCCGTAGGTTTCGCTCAGCATCTCGGCCACCGCCGGGTGCGGGTACTCCACTTCCTCGCGGCCATGCTTGCGCGCCACGAAACTGGGGATCAGGTCCATAGGGCCGGGTCGGTACAGCGCGTTCAACGCAATCAGGTCTTCCAGCCGGCTGGGCTTGGCGTCTTTCAGCATGCGCTGCATGCCGGTACTTTCAAACTGGAACACGGCTTCGGTCTTGCCGTCAGAGAACAGCTTGTAGGTGGGCTTGTCGTCCAGCGGGATGTTCTCGAAGGCGAAGTTCTCCTGGCCCGGGTGGCGCAGGATGATGAACTCCTTGGCAATCTCCAGGATGGTCAGCGTGGCCAGGCCCAAGAAGTCGAACTTCACCAGGCCAATGGCCTCCACGTCGTCCTTGTCGTACTGGCTCACGGCCGACTCGCTGCCGGGCTGCTGGTACAGCGGGCAGAAGTCGGTGAGCTTGCCCGGGGCGATCAGCACGCCGCCGGCGTGCATGCCGATGTTGCGGGTCATGCCCTCCAGCTTTTGCGCCATTTCGATGACGGTCTTGACGTCTTCTTCGGTGCGCACGCGCTCGTACAGCAGGGGCTCCAGTTCCAGCGCGTAGTTGTTCTTGTCGCCGTCCTTCTTGGGTTCGGGCGGATAGGCCAGCGTGTACGACATGCCGGGCTTGCCGGGCACCAGCTTGGAGATGCCGTCGCAGAAGTTGTAGCTCATATCCATGACACGGCCCACGTCGCGGATGGCCGCCTTGGCGGCCAGGGTTCCGAAGGTGGCGATCTGGCTGACGGCGTTCTTGCCGTACTTTTCCTTCACGTAATCGATCACGCGGTCGCGGTTGCTCTGGCAGAAGTCGATGTCGAAGTCGGGCATGGACACCCGCTCCGGGTTCAGGAAGCGTTCGAACAGCAACTTGTACTGCAGCGGGTCCAGGTCGGTAATCTTCAGCGCATAGGCCACCAGCGAGCCAGCACCAGAGCCCCGGCCCGGCCCCACCGGGCAGCCGTTGAGCTTGGCCCAGTTGATGAAGTCGCCCACGATCAAAAAGTAACCCGGGAAGCCCATCTTCAAGATGGTGGTGATCTCAAACTCCAGCCGCTCCACATAGCGCGGGCGCTCGGCCTCGCGCTTGGCCTCATCGGGGTACAGGTGCAGCAGGCGTTCTTTCAGCCCCTCGTGCGAGGCGTAGCGGAAATAGTCCTCGGGCGTCATGCGCACGCCATCCACCAGGGGCGTGGGGAAGTCTGGCAACTGCGGCTTGCCCAGCACCAGGCTCAGGTTACAGCGCTTGGCAATCTGCAGCGTGTTGGCCACGGCAGAAGGCAGGTCAGCAAACAAGGCCAGCATTTGCTCCGTGGTCTTGAAATACTGCTCACGGGTAAACCGGCGCACCCGGCGCTGGTTGCCCAGAATCTCGCCCTCAGAAATGCACACCCGGGCCTCGTGGGCGTCGTAGTCGTCCACCTCGGCGAACTGCACCGGGTGGGTTGCCACCACCGGCAGCTGCAAGCGGGCCGCCAGCTGCACCGCGCCCGCCACCTGGGCCTCGTCTTCCGGCCGGCCGGCGCGTTGCAGCTCCAGGTAAAAGCGCTGGGGGAACAGCGCGGCAAACTGCAGTGCCGCCTCTTCGGCCCGCGCGGTATCGCCCTGCACCAGAGCCTGGCCCACCGGGCCGGCCTGCGCGCCGGAGAGGCAGATCAGCCCCTCGTTCAGCTCCTGCAGCCAGGCCAGCTTGATGACCGCCTGGTTCTTCACAATATTCTGGGTAAAGCCGCGCGCCAGCAGCTCGGACAGGTTCAGGTAGCCCTGCTTGTTCTGCACCAGCACAATGACGCGGCTCAGCGCCGTCAGATCCAGGCCCTGGCCTTCCAGAAAAATCTCGGCCCCGATGATGGGTTTGACGCCCTTGCCCCGACCTTCCTTGTAGAACTTGAGCGCGCCGAACAGATTGCTCAGGTCGGTAATCGCCAGCGCGGGCTGCTGGTCCTTGGCGGCGGCTTTGACGACTTCGTCGATGCGGTTGGTGCCGTCAACGACGGAAAATTCGGTATGGAGGCGGAGGTGAACAAACATCCGGCCATTTTAGGTGGCAGGGCAACTCTTAAAATCGGTGGGTGAACTCCATCCTGAACATCTCCTCCTACAAATTCGTCCCCCTGCCCGATGCGGCAGCCCTGCGCGAGCGGCTGCACGCCTGGGCCCTGGAGCTAGAGCTCAAGGGCACCATCCTGCTCGCCGGCGAAGGCATCAACCTGTTCCTGGCCGCGCCCGAGGCCGCTGTGCGCGCCTTTGTGGACCGCCTGCAGCAGGACCCGCGCTTTACCGACCTGGCGCCCAAGGAAAGCTGGTCGGCCAGCCAGCCCTTCAAGAAAATGCTGGTGAAGGTGAAGAACGAAATCATCCGTATGGACTGCCCCACCATCCAGCCCGACTTCAGCCGGCCAGACGGCCGCGCCCCTTCGGTCAGCGCCGCCACGCTGAAACGCTGGCTGGACCAGGGGGTGGACGACGAAGGCCGCCCCGTGGTCACGCTGGACACGCGCAATGCCTTCGAGGTAGACCACGGCACGTTTGACGACGCCATCGACTGGCGCATCGACAAGTTCAGCCAGTTCCCCCCGGCTCTGCTGGAGCACAAGGCCGAGCTGCAGGACAAAACCGTGGTGAGCTTTTGCACCGGCGGCATACGCTGCGAAAAGGCCGCCATCCTGATGCGCGAGCAGGGGCTGGAGCATGTGTACCAGCTGGAGGGCGGCATCCTCAAGTACTTCGAGGAAACCGACGGCAGCCACTACCACGGCAGCTGCTTTGTGTTTGACGAGCGGCGCACGCTGGAGGCCGATCTGTCGGCCAGCGACTTGGCAGGCGCAAAGATTTAGGTTTCAAGCCCTTTATGCCGCCAGCGCAGAAAACACCTGCGCGAGCAGCTATCAATCCAATAGCATCATCATTTGGATACGGAGTTGTTGGAGCCGTGAACAACAACCGTGCTGTTGTCGTTGCCGGTCACCGTTGTCGTCAGTGTGATGCCCTGGGCCTGCTGGCTCCCTTGCTCCAGCCACTGCTGCAGGAAAGCCGCCAGGGCCGGGTCGGCCTGCACCGCCGCCTTGAGCTGCTTACGCAGATCGGCCTGGTTGTCGGCATCTTCGGGTTGCTTGGACAGGTCTTGCAGTGGTTTTTCAGCCGGTGTGCCGCCCAGGCGCTGCTTGAACTTGTCCAGCAATGCGCCCATGGCCGACTTGCCCAGCTCCTCGGCGCCTTTGTCCACGGCCTTGGCCAACAGGGGCGACAGCAGCGCCACGGTGCTGCTGACCAGGGCGGAAAGGGTTGCGGGGTCCATCATGGCGGTGCGTCCTCATCGGTTTGGGCAAAAAAAGGCTGCAGCGGTGCCAGCAGCGCCTGGTCCGGCTCCTGGCCTGCGGCCTGGCATAGCGCAAAGTAGTCGCTCAACAAAGGCTGCATCAGCGCCACATAGGCCTCGGCCCGCTGTAGAAAATGCGGCAACAGAACCTGCACCGCCGACTGGGCTACGGCCGGTGCGCTGCTAGCGTCCTCGCCCGCTTGCCTGTGGATACACACGGCCAGCAAATACAGCGACCGGGCCAGGTCGGGGCCATACAAATCGGGCAGCTGCACCGCCAGGGGGCGGTACAGATCCACAGACTGCTGCGCCGCCTGCCGGGCCGCACCAAACTGTTCCTGCGTGGCATGGGCTCTGCAGAGGATGAAAAGCGCTCTGGCCCAGTCCGCAGAAAACACGCCAGGCCGCGCCACTTCCAGCCCTTGGTGCAACACGGTCGCCTGCTGCGCTGTTTCCACAGCGGCGTCCACCAAGCCATTGGCCAGCTGCATACCCGCCAGATTGCTCAGCGCCTTGCCTAGCTCAGGGGTATATACATCCGGTGCGCGCTGGGCCAGACTGCGATACAGGTCGGCGGCTTCTTGCGCCGACTGCAGGGCGGCGGCAGGCTCGCCGGATTCCACTTGTGATTTGGTCAAATTCAGCAAGGCTATGGCCAGGTCGGGCTGGAACACCTCGGGCCGCTGCAATGCCAGCTGGTGGTAGGCGTCCACCGCTTGCTGCGCCGACTGCAAAGCCTCTGCATGCTGGCCTAATGCGCTGTGGATGTACGACAAATTCGTCTGCGACCGTGCTAGCAGCGACAAAAACACCTCCGGCCGCTGCCGGGCCAGTTGCCGGTGCAAATCCAGTGCCTCCTGGGCCACGGGCAAAGCCATTTGAAACTGGCCCAGCTCGACCTGCGATTTGGTCAGGTTGAACAGCGAAAACGCCAGCTCCGAGGTAAATAAGTCGGGCCGCTGTGCGGCCAGGGTGCGGTACAGCTCCACAGCCTCCAGGGCACTCTGCAAGGCCGCCTGCGACTGGCCCTGCTGGCTGTGGATATAGGCCAGGTTGTTCAGCGACCTGGCCAGGTTCATGCTGTACACATCCGGCTGCTGCGCTACCAGGCCACGGTACAGGATAATGGATTGATTCACGGTGTGCAGAGCCTCCCCCAGCTGCCCCAACTCGATCTGCGCCTTCGCCAGGTTCAGCTGGGCTACGGCCCAGTCTGGCGTAAAGGCCTCGGGTTGCTGTGCCACCAGGCCGGCGTATAGCGCCACGGCCTGCAGCCCCGCCAGCACAGCGGCCTTCGCCTGCGCCAGGTTGCTGTGCATGAACGCCAGGTTGTTCAGGGCCCGACCCAGATCGGCGGTGAATACGTCAGGCTGCTGCTCCGCCAGACGGCGGTACAGCGCCTCGGCCTGCTGCGCGGCCAACAACGCGGCCTCGGGCTGGCCCACCTGAGACTGTGCAAGAGACAGACTCAGCAACGCCGCCGCCTGCAGACCGGGGTTCGCAGCGGGGTCGGCAGCGCATTGGGCCTGTAGGCATTGCGCCACCCGCAGGCTGACATCGCCCAGCACCACGCTCCCCATGGGCAGGCTGAACAGCAGCTGCACTAGCGCAGGCACATCCTGCTGGGCCGCATCTACCATGGCATTCAGCCACTGCAGTGGTAGCGGTGACTCGGCGGCAAAGTCCTGCGCGCAACGGACTGCAGCCTCGGCCACTTTCTGGCCCAGGGCGGCGTAGCAGCGCTGCACGGCGTCCGGGTCGTCGCGCAGCACCTGCAGCACCAGGGCTTCGCCTATCAGGTCGGGGGTCACGGGGGCGATGCCGCCGGGCTGCGGCAGGGCTTGCTCCAGCAGCTTGGCCACGGCGGGTGGTGCGCCCTCCCAGCCGGAGACGGCCTTCTCCGCCACCGCGAACGCAATAAACGCTTTGTGCTCCAGCCCCTGGGCCAGCGTGGCGCAGGCGGCCAGGTGCAGCACCCAGGCCGGGTCCAGGTGCTGCGCCTGGGCCATTTTCTGCAGGCGCTGCACCTCCCAGCCCGCGACCGCCATGGCCAGGTCGGTACGCCCCAGGGACAAGGCCTGGGCATGGCCCAGCCTGGCCATATGCAGGGCGGCCATCATCAAAAACAGCGGGTCGCCGCCCCAGGGCGCGGCCATCAACTGGGCCTGCAGCACGGGCCCGTCTAGCGGCAGCCAGATGGCCTGCTGGTCCAGCATATTGCGCAGCAGTGCCAGCCGGTCCTGCTGCGCCACCAGGCGGCGGATTTCCACCGGCACGGGCGGGTCCAGCAGGGCCTGGCGGGCGTACTGGCGCGCATCGCCACCAAACACGGTTTGCCACCAGCCGCCCTGCGGGTCGGCATGGCGCTCCAGCAGCAGCAGGCGCAGCGGATGCGATGGGTAAGGCGCGGGCTGGCTGCGGTCGGCCAGCTCGGACAACCAGATCTTCAGGGTCTCGGCCTTGGCGGCGGCGTAGTCAATCACCACCAGCGTGGGCTTCTGCCAGCGCCAGGTGCTGAGGTTTTGCTGGGCCACAAAGCGGTCTAGCTCGGCGCCGGTGGCGAAACCGGTGTTCCAGCCCTCCTGCGCCAGGCTGTCGCACAGGTCCAGCGCCAGCCGGGTTTTGCCGCTGCCGCCGCTGCCCACCATGACCCGCACGCTAATGGCTCTGGCGTCTTGCAAAAAGCTGCGCAGGCTGGCCATTTCCACATCGCGGCCCAGCAGGGGCGTGGAGCGTGCATAGGGGGTGAGCTGGTTTAGCGGGTTGTCCAGGCCGCGCAACGCATCGAACCGGGTCAGCACCAGATGCGCGCGGCCCAGCTGCACGATGTTGTTGTCACCTTCGATTTGGACGACGGTATTGCCGTCGCCAACAATGCTTGCGGTGTGGCCCATGGCGCGGATTATGGAGCCGGGCGCCGGTTTGGGGTAGCGGATTTTCCGCAGCCGCATGCTATACAAATAAGAGCTACCTGCGCAGGTAAATTCTGCGCTGCAGGCCTATTTCTTATAAATTTCTGCAGGCCAGGCGCTGGCGGTAACTGCACGTACATGCTCGCGCAGCCAGCAGTGCACCGGGTCGCCGTGCATGCGCGGGTGCCAACTCAGAGCAATGTCCACTGCCTGCGTCGCCACCGGCAGCGCAAAAATGAAAAACTGGCCGGCCCCGGCATTCCAACGCGCAAAGGGCTCCGGCATCACGGCTATGCAGTCCGATGCCTGCACCATGGCCAACGCCGTCTGGAAACCCGGCACCACCGCCACCACCTGGCGTTGCGCGCCCACGGCCTGCAGGGCCTCGTCGATGGAGCCGTGGGCACGGCCGCGCCGCGAGGGCGTCACATGCGGCCAGTGGGTGAAGGCTGCCACATCCACTGTGGCCAGCTGCTGCAAGGCATGGCCGGCCCGCACCACACCCACAAAGCCGACCCGCATGAGCAGCTGGCTTTTGATTTCCGGTGCGGGCGCGTGCAGCACGCCCAGGTCCAGGTCGATCTCGCCACTGCGCAGCTGCTCCATATGCGTGTCGGTACGGGGCACAAAGCGCAGGCGCACGCCGGGTGCCTCGGCCAGGGTACGCGCCAGCAGCCGGGGCGCCCAGGCGCCGATGAAGCCGTCGTTGGCGCGCAGCGTCAGCGTACGTTCCAGGCGGCTGAAGTCCACCACCGGCGGCGCCAGAATGCCGCGCACATCCTCCATCGCGGCCTGCACCCGCTCCCGCAGGTCCAGCGCCCGGGCGGTGGGCACCAGGCGGCGGCCGGCCAGCACAAACAGCGGGTCGCCCAGGGCGTGGCGCAAATGCGCGAGGCGCCGGCTCATGGCGGGTGCGCTAAGGTGCAGTTTCTTGGCCGCGCCGGCCACACTGCCTTCACTGAGCAAGGCGTCCAGATCGATCAGATGGTTCAGGTCCATGGTGCGGTAATTCTCCTGCATACATGCACAGCTTGCATGGATATAGATCGAAGCTTGCACTTTATTGATGCATCGAAACAATCAAGAATGGGCCCAACTTGATACCCACAAGGCAACCGTATGACCACCGCCTCTTCCGCGCCAACCTCCCCCAGCAGCTTCAAGGGTGCCGCACTTGCGCCTCTCGCGGCCGTGCTGCTGTGGACCGGCAACACCATCGTCACCAAGGCGGCTGCTGCGGTGATTGCGCCGGCCTCCATCGCCCTGTACCGCTGGCTGCTGGCGTTTTTGATACTGACGCCGTTTCTCGGGCGCGCCGCCTGGCAGCACCGCGCCACCATCCTGCAGCATCTGCCCAAACTGGCCGTGCTGGGCGGCCTGGGCATGGCCACCTACCAAAGCCTGGCCTATGAAGCCGCCAGAACCACCACAGCCGTGAACATGGGCGCCATCGTGGCCTGCATGCCGCTGTTGTCGGCACTGCTGGCAAGCGCCATGGCGGGAGAAGCCCTGTCCGCACGCAAGCTGGTGGGCATAGCAGCATCTTTGCTGGGCCTGCTGGTGCTGACCACGCACGGCGCACCATGGGCCCTACTACAGGGCTCGGTGCAAGTGGGGGATGTGTGGATGCTGGTGGCCGTGTCGTCGAACGCGTTGTACGGCGTGCTGCTCAAGCGCTGGAACCTGCCGCTGTCCACCTGGCAGCAGCTGTACGCGCAGATAGCGATGGGCATCTTGTGCCTGCTGCCGTTCTGGTTGGGTAGCCATATATCGCCCATCACCGCGGCCAATGCGCCGCTGGTGCTGTATGCCGCCATTCCGGCCTCCATAGGCGCGCCGTTTTTCTGGATGACGGGCATCAAGTTCTGGGGGGCGGCCCGCGCCACCGTGACCATGAACCTGCTGCCCGTACTAGTGGCCGTGGCGGCCTGGGCTCTGCTGGGGGAAGAGCTGCACACCTACCACGCCGTCGGCGGCCTGGTGGCGTTGGCTGGCGTCGCCTGGGGGCTGAGCAAGCCGAAGGTGGCTAAAGGCGGCTAAGGGTGGCGAGGTGGCAGCGGGATGAATTCCGTTTCACCCGGCACCTGGCCCATGCGCTGCGCTTCCCAGTCGTCCTGGGCCTGCAGAATGCGCTCCTTGCGGCTGGAGACAAAGTTCCAACTGATGAAGCGGTGGCCGTCCAGTGCATCACCGCCCAACACCACCAGGCGCGCGGCTGCTGTGCTGCGGATGGTGGTGGTCACGCCGGGCGCCAGCAGCGCCAGGGTGTGTGATGGCAGCACGGTGCTGTCCACTTCCAGCTCGGCATCCACGCAGTACAGCGCCAGTTCCTGCTCTAGCGGGGGCAACTCGAACGTGCCGCCAGCGGACAGCCTAATGTCCAGGTACAGGGTGGAGGCGAATGTGGGTACGGGCGAACGCAGACCCCAGGCCTGGCCCACCAGCACACGGATATCGGCGTCGCCCAGCGTGAGTTCGGGAATATCGGCCGCCGCCGTGTGGTTGAAGCTGGGCTCCACCTCTTCAAACGCCTGAGGCAAGGCCGCCCACAGTTGCAGGCCGTGGTTGACATAGGTGGACTCGGCCAGCGCCGGTGGCGGGCGCTCGGAATGCACGATGCCGCGCCCGGCGGTCATCCAATTGATGGCGCCGGGCTCGATCTGCTGGACCACGCCCAGGCTGTCGCGGTGCATCATCGCGCCTTCGAACAAATAGGTCACCGTGGCCAGGCCGATGTGCGGATGCGGGCGCACCGCATGCCCGCCACCAGGCGGAATGGTGACCGGACCGAAATGGTCAAAAAACAGGAAGGGGCCGACCGATTGGCGCCGTGCCGATGGCAGCAAACGCCGCACCATAAAGCCTTCACCCAAATCCTTGGCGTGGCCCGTCAGCTGATGTTCGATTCCCATAAGTCGGCTCCTGGTTTGCTAATGAAAACGCCAGGCCGAATGGCCTGGCGTTCAGGTTTTACCAAACTGGCAGTTTATGCCTTGAACTTGGCGGTGATGTCTGCCACACGCTTGCCGTAGTTCTTGGCAGTGTCCAGGTCACCTTGCGACATTTCTGCGGGGCTGGAGTCCGATGGCGACTGCACCAGCACGCCGACGGAACCACCCAGGTTGTTCAGGTCGTTGCGGGTCGCGGCCTTGGTGTTGCTGGGCATTTGGCCCAGGCTGACCCAGATGCCGCCTTGTTGCGATGCCAGGGTTTGCAGATAGATCAAGGTGACTTGCTTGTCGCCGTTGAAGCTGGCGCTGTTGGTAAAGCCGCCAAACACTTTGTCCTTCCAGGCGCCGGTGAACCAGGCCTTGCTGGTCGCATCGGCAAACTTCTTGAACTGCCAGCTCGGGCCACCCATGTAGGTGGGCGTGCCGAAGATGATGGCGTCTGCTGCACCGATCGTGGCCCAGCCCGCTTCGGACACATTGCCCTCGGCGTCGATGGCGATCAGCTCGGCATTAGCGCCTTCGGCCACGGCCTGGGCAACGCGTTGGGTGTGGCCGTAGCCAGAGTGGTAAACAACAACAGTCTTAGTCATACAAGTTACTTTCTTGAAAAGTTAAACACAAGGCACACGAGAAATTCGCAAATACTTTAACGGGATTTAGTTGCCGTTACGGGCATCCAGGCTCCAAGCACCGGGGCCCCAGGCGGCCAGTGTCAGCAGGCCACCCACCACGGCGATGTTCTTGATGAACAGCAGCTGCGTCACCATCGCGGCTTCGGCCGGCACGGCCCAGAATGCGTGGAAGAAGAAGCTGGCCACCAGGGTGAAGACCGACAAGGCCAACGCCGCCCAACGGGTACCCAGGCCAAAGACCAAGGCCAGACCGCCACCCACTTCAAACAGGATGGCGAACAGCGCGCTCAACGTAGGAAACGGCATGTTCACCGAGCTGATGTAGCCCACGGTGCCGGCGAAGCCAGTGATCTTGGCTATGCCGGCGGGCAGAAACAGGGCGGCCAACAAAATACGGCCAATAAAGCTCAGGGGGTTTTGCAGAGTGTTGAACATGGTGTTTTCTTTCAGTAAATAGATTTAAAAATTCAGGCAGCCAGGTCAAAGACCAGTACTTCAGCCTGCTTGCCATGGGTGAGCGTCAATGAAGACTCGCTCTCGATCAGTGCCGCGTCGCCAGTAGCCAGCGGCTTGCCGTTGACCTCCAGCGCACCGCGCACCACATGCACATAACTCTTGCGCGCCGGGTCCAGCGCAAGCGTCGCAGATTCATCGCCATCGAACAAGCCCGCATACACCGCCGCATCGGCATGGATGGTTACCGAGCTGTTGGCGCCGTCGGGCGAAGCCACCAGACGCAAGGCCCCGCGCTTTTCGCATTCAGCAAAGGTCTTTTGCTCGTAGCTGGGCTGGATGCCGGTCACATTCGGCGTGATCCAGATCTGCAAGAAATGCGTGCTCGCATTCGGCGCGTGGTTGAACTCGCTGTGTTGCACGCCCCGGCCTGCACTCATGCGCTGTACGTCGCCAGGCGGAATACCCTTGACGTTGCCCATGTTGTCGCGGTGGGCCAACTCGCCCTGCAGTACATAGCTGATGATTTCCATGTCGCGGTGCCCGTGGGTGCCAAAGCCCGAGCCCGGTGTGATGGTGTCCTCATTGATCACGCGCAAATTGCCCCAGCCCATGTGCTCCGGGTCGTAATAGCCGGCAAACGAGAAGCTGTGGTGGGACTTCAACCAGCCATGGTCTGCATGGCCACGGTCTTGTGATTTGCGAATCGTGAGCATTTTCATCTCCTGGTAGTTGGGATTCGGCTGTCGAATCCATGGGGTGAACTTTAGACCTGAGCACCCTGCTGGCCGTCCACACCGTTTGATGGCATCATTCGAAAAATTTCAATGGAAAATAACGGACCATGCAAAACGCACGCGATGTACTGACACCAGAAGCCTTGTCCATGCTGGTCACGATCCACGCAGAGGGCAGCTTCGCGGCCGCGGCGCGCAGCCTGGGCATGGTGCCCAGCGCCCTCACCTACCGGGTGCGGCAGATTGAAGACGCGCTGGACGTGCTGCTGTTTGACCGCAGCTCGCGCCAGGCCAAGCTCACCGTCGCTGGAGCCGAGCTATTGCGTGAAGGGCGGCGTCTGCTGGACGATATTTCGGCAGTAGCCAACCGCGTGAAACGGGTCGCCACGGGCTGGGAGCCGCAGCTGACCATTGCGGTAGACAGCGTGATCTCGCGCAGCACCGTGCTGGAGCTGTGTGAAGCCTTCTTTGCCCTGAACCCGCCCACCCGACTGAAGATCCGCGAAGAAGTGCTGTACGGCACGCTGGAGGCATTGGTCTCCGGCATTGCCGACCTGTCGATCGGCGTGGCCATGGAAACCAACACCAATAGCAACATCCTGGGTGAACGCCTGGGCGACATGCATTTCATCTACGCAGTGGCGCCGCACCACCCGCTGGCCAATGCACCTGAGCCACTCAGCGACGTGCTGATACAGCAGCACCGTGCGGTGGCCGTGGCCGACTCCACCCAGCGTGGCAACGCCCTCACCCTAGGGCTACTGGGTGGGCAGGATGTATTCACCGTGCCCAGCATGCGCGCCAAACTGGAAGCCCATTTGCGCGGCCTGGGCGGCGGCTTTCTACCCGAAGGCCTGGCACGCCCGTACCTGGAAACCGGGCGCCTGGTGAGCCGTGAGGTGGAGCGCCCCAGCCGCGTCATCCACGTCAGCTACGCCTGGCGGGCCGACACCGGCGGCGCCCAGGGACGCGCCCTGCAATGGTGGCTGCAGCAGCTGAAAAGCCCGACCACCCGCAAGGCCCTACTGGACCGCCAGGCCAGCAATTGAGATGTTCCGCAGAACGCCTGCGCAACAGTTGTACAGTGGGGCTGGTTTCGACATCCACACCAAGAAGAAAGCCAACATGACAAAGACCAGCTCTTCCTTTATTCCGCGCCAGATCGCCGTTGTGGGTGCAGGCATAGCCGGTATCACTTGCGCCAGGACCCTGATGCAAGCAGGCCACAACGTCACCCTGTTCGACAAAAGCCGAGGCGTGGGCGGGCGCATGTCCACCCGTAGCAGCAGCTTCGGCACCTTCGACCACGGCACCCAGTATTTCACCGTGCGCGACCCGCGCTTTGCCCTGGCGCTGGAGACCGCCAAAGGCATTTGCCGCCCCTGGAGCGCCAGCTCGGTGCGGGTGCTGGACACCTTTGGCCGTGTCGCCGCTGCCGCCCTGCCATCGCGCGACCCGCATTGGGTTCCCACACCGGGCATGAATGCCCTGGCCAAGCACTGGGCCAAGCCCTTACTGGACGACCAGCGCCTGGAGCTGGAAACCCAGGTCACCCGCATCGAACGCGACCCGTTGAACAAAAAGCAATGGCAGCTGCGCACCACCGGCATGCCAGGGTCGCCCGAGGCCCAGCACGTGTTCTCCGGCTTTGACGCCGTGGTGTTGGCCATGCCGCACCCGCAAACCGAAGACCTGCTGCAAAAATCCGCGCAGGCAGCGCGCCTGGTGCGCGACATACGCCGCGTGCAGGTCGCCCCGTGCTGGACCCTGATGCTGGCCTTCCCCCAGGCCGTGCAACCCACCATGGCGCACCTGGGCCCGCAGTGGAATGCCGCCCGCAGCAACCACCACCGCATCGCCTGGCTGGCACGCGAGTCCAGCAAGCCCGGCCGTGGTGGCGTGGAGCGCTGGACGGTGCAGGCCAGCGCCGCGTGGTCGCTTGAACACCTGGAAGACGACAGCGCCCGTGTGCAAGCCAAGCTGCTGAAAGCCTTCACCGAGGTCACCGGTATCCGCGCCGAACCAAACTTTGCTGCCGTCCACCGCTGGCGCTATGCGCAAACCGTGCAACCCCTGGGCCAAAGCCATCTGTGGGATGACAAATCCGCGATTGGTGCCTGCGGCGACTGGTGCATTGGCCACCGGGTGGAAGACGCTTTCATCTCCGGCCTGGAGATGGCGCTCGCTATTGCTTAACCAGTCGCTTGACGGGTAGCTTGCCGACCTACACCGGGCGCTTTGCGCCCTCGCCTACCGGCCTGTTGCATGCAGGCTCGCTGGTGGCCGCACTGGCCAGCTGGCTGGACGCCAGAGCGCACGGCGGTACCTGGCTGGTGCGCATAGAAGACGTAGACACGCCGCGCTGCATCCCAGGCGCCAGCACACTGATACTGCAGCAGCTGGCCGCCTGCGGCCTGGTGCCAGACGCCCCACCTGTCGCCCAATCCACCCGCAGCGTGCTGTACCAGCAGGCTTTGGACGCGCTGGTCCACAGCGGCTGGGCCTACCCCTGCGCCTGCTCCCGCAAGGACATAGAAGCGGCCTGCACCGCACGCGGCCAGCCGCGCCAGCGCCATGCCGAACTGGTCTACCCCGGCACTTGCCGCGCAGGGCTGCAGGGCCGACCCGCCCGTGCCTGGCGCATGCGCACCGATGCATTTAAACAAAATAGCACGCCAGCGCTTGAAATACCTGCGCAAGCAGCTACAAATAAAATAGCAGACACCAACCTGACCTGGCACGATAGGCGCCTGGGTCTGCAGCAGCAAAACCTGGCCACCGAAGTCGGTGACTTCGTCTTGCGCCGCGCAGACGGCCTGTGGGCCTACCAATTGGCCGTGGTGGTGGACGACGCCGCCCAGGGCATCAGCCACGTAGTGCGTGGCCAGGACCTGGCCGACAACACACCGCGCCAGATCCATCTGCAACAGGCCCTGGGCCTGCCCACGCCGCAGTACCTGCACACGCCGCTGGTGTGCGGCCCGAATGGCGAAAAGCTGTCCAAACAAAACGGCGCCCAGGCGCTGGACCTGGACGCGCCGCTGGCCGCCTTGCAGGCAGCGGCGCAGGTACTGGGCCTGCCGGCCGTGGGCAGCAGCTGTGCCGATGCGCTGGCGGCTTGGGTAGGGGGCTGGCGCGCTCTCTACAATCCCACCCTGTGAACGACGCAACAAACCCCATCCCCCCCGCAGACGCAGGCCGCCCGGCCGTGCCCCATCCCAAGACCATCAAGAGTTTTGTGCTCCGCGCTGGTCGCACGACCACCGGGCAGACCAAGGCCTTCGAAACCCTGGGCCCGCAATTCCTGCTGCCCTACCGCGCCGCGCCGCTGGAACTGGACGCCGCCTTTGGCCGCAGTGCCCCGCATATCCTGGAAATCGGCTTTGGCATGGGTGAGGCCACGGCCCACATCGCCGGTGTGCTGCCCGAGAAGAACTTTCTGTGCTGCGAGGTGCACCAGCCCGGCGTAGGTGCCCTGCTGAAACGCATTGGCGAACAATCCATACCGAATATCCGCATCGTTTCGCACGACGCCGTGGACGTCATCGACCACATGCTGCCGCTGGCCAGTCTGGACGGCATCCACGTATTCTTCCCCGACCCGTGGCACAAGAAGAAGCACAACAAGCGTCGCCTGCTGCAGTCGCCATTAGTAGCCAAGCTGGCCGCGCGCTTAAAACCAGGTGGCTATTTGCACTGCGCCACCGACTGGCAAAACTACGCCGAACAAATGCTGGAGGTGCTGGGTGCCGAGCCACTGCTGCGCAATACGGCCGCCGACTACGCCCCCAAGCCCGAGTACCGCCCTCTCACCAAGTTCGAGAACCGCGGCATCAAGCTCGGTCACGGCGTGTGGGACCTGGTGTTCCAACGGGTTTGATACCTGCCCACCTCCCCACCCGCAACGGCGTAGGCCCGAGCTGCGTGGGGCTGCCCGGCGGCGACTGGCTCCGTACTATCGATTTCCTGGCGGATAGATTCCCCACGGTACAGCCCGAGGTGTGGCTGCAGCGCATGCAGGACGGCCTGGTGCTGGACGAGCAAGCCCAACCGGTACTGCCCGACGCGGCCTACCGCCCGCACACCCGCCTGTACTACTACCGCCATCTGGCGGAAGAGCCTCGCATTCCTTTTGAGTACACGCTGCTGTTCCAGGACGCGCATCTGGTCGCCGTAGACAAACCGCACTATTTGCCCACGGTGCCAGGCGGGCGCTATGTGCAGGAAACCGTGCTGGTGCGCCTCAAACAGGCGCTAGGCCTGGACAGCCTGGCACCGCTGCACAGGCTGGACCGGGAAACCGCCGGTGTCACACTGTTCTGCATTCACCCGGCGGAGCGCGATGCTTACCACGCGCTATTCCGGCAGCAACAGGTGCATAAAACCTACGAGGCTATCGCCCCCTGGCGCGCTGAACTGCCCGCCGTGCGGCGCAGCCGCATCGTGCAAAGTGAGCCCTTTTTTCGCTACTGCGAAGCACCTGACGAAATGCCCTGCGAAGCCAATGCGGAAACCCATATCACCCTGCTGGAAACACTGGGTGAATGGGCCCGCTACCAGTTAAGCCCCACGACCGGACGCACCCACCAGTTGCGCATCCACATGGCCGCCCTGGGCATTCCGATTCGCAACGACCACTGGTACCCCGATCTTCTCCCGGTAGCCGATGGAGATTTCAGCGCGCCGCTGCAGCTGCTGGCGCGCTCGATTGCCTTCACCGACCCCATTACCGGCCAGGCGCGGCAATTCAGCAGCGGCCGAGAACTTGAACAGGTTCTTAAAGTTTAGGTGCCCAAACAACCGGCGTGCCTGCAGGCTCGTTGGGCAGTAATACCGTGCTGGCCATGGGCACGGCAGCATCGGCTGCGCCAGGCGAGGACTGGACTGCGGTTGCAGGCACACCCTGATCGACATAGGCAACGCCTGAGTCAGGGGTCAGCAAAATACCCACCGCTACTAGCGCGACAGAAAACAGCAGCCAGGCTAGCAATGACCACCAGGGGCCATTTTTGGCACGGATGCGGGGCATGGGTTTGGGACGAACCGTTGTGGTGCGCATGTTCACTCCTGTCAACCAATATGCTGCAAGGAAACCATGCCGTCCTGCCGAGCTTCCGACTCATGGCACAAAGCCATTGCATCGCCCCGGGCCTGCGCGGCCAATTTGCCGTACACCGTCTTCACGTGACACAAAAGGGTTTGCGACGGGCAACCTGCCAATTCACTGATCTGATCTAACGACATCCCACGCGCAACCCAGCGCAGAATATCGGCCTCGCGCTCCGAAAGGGGGTGGATGGAGTCCGCCAGAGACATAGACCAGGCCGACACGCTGCTCACCCCTGCGCGCAGACGAAACCGACCAAGCACGCGCCGTGCCATACCCGGGCTGATCGCCGCACCACCGGCGCGCAGTGTATGGATGCAGCTACCCAGATCATCTTCCGCAGCGTCCTTGAAGAAATAACCGCTTGCGCCGGCCTCGATACAGGCCAACACCTGCTCATCGTTGCCAAATTGGGTAAGTACCACCACCTCGGTACCAGGGTAGCCCCATGCCATGTGGCGGATCACATCCACCGCCGGCATATCGGTCAAGGCCAGATCCAGCAGCAAAACGTCGGGCATGCTTTGCTCGACCACCACCGTTGCAGCAGTACCCGTGGATACAGCGGCAGCCAGGCACAGCGCCTGGTCCTGCTCGATGGCAGCCGCAAACTTGAGCAATACCTCGGGATTGCTTTCGGCAATCAAAACAGTGATCGGTTTTTTGGCAAACATAAATAGACTCCCTAAGCCCGAGATTGATGGAAACGCAAACCGCCAACGCTGTTCAAAATGGGCTGAATGGCCGTGTTGTGGCCGTAGACGCAAGCCACGTACAAGGCCTGTGATGCGATCCATCTTAGGTAGGCTGTGCATGCTTCGCATCCTTAATATTGACGAAAAACAGCAGCCGTAACACTCTCGTGAACAGGTGCCTGCCGCGCTGCGCCGCCGGTTCCAGCATCCTGTGGCAGACTCATCGCTTGCTTGGATGCTGTGGTGCTCAAACCCATGGCTACCAGCGCGGCACGCATGCCGGCAGGCTCGGCCAGATGGGGCAGCCAGCGCGCCGCAGCAGTGGCAAACAGTACGCAGGCCAGGATCCAAGCCAGACCGGGACGGTCAAAGTAATGGGGTTCGTGCGCATGCGGGCTGGACTGAAACTGTGAAAAATCACCCAAAGATTCTGAAAATCCGCTGTCACGAGTTGTAAATGGTTCGGGAGTCATGCGTTTTGTCCTTGACAATCAGGCAACATGTCGCTGCCGTGACAAGGGTGGACTTTCCTCCGAACCGGTTTATACGTCCTTGAATCGCCTGAAACCGGTCTGAAAACTTCTGAAACCCGGCCCATCTGCGATTTCCCGGCGCCCCCACCCTTTGGTGGAAGGGTGCCATCCAGAGACCTATTTTTGTATGCAGGTACTTAGTTGTTGAATAGCTACCGTTTTGGCCGCTTCGAGGTCCGGCCATCCCAGCGCATGGTTCTTGTAGACGGCACCGCCACCAACCCGGGGGCGCGTGCCTTTGACGTGTTGATGGCCCTGGTAGAGCACCGTGACCGGGTCGTCACCAAGGACGAATTGCTGGACATGGCCTGGCCCGGCCTGGTGGTAGAAGAAAACAATCTGCAAGCCCAGGTTTCCACACTGCGCAAACTCTTGGGACCGCAGGCCATCGTCACCATCCCAGGGCGCGGTTACCGCTTCGCCCTGGAGGCCAGCGGTGCGCCCAGCACACCAATACCGCCTGCACCGCCGCCCATGAGCAGCAGCGCCACAGAAGCGCCTGCGGCGACCCACCTACCATCGGTACTGACTCCCCTGATCGGCCGCGCCTCCGACGTGTCGAATCTGGGCACTTTGCTGACCCAGCACCGCCTGCTGACCATTGTGGGCGCAGGTGGCATAGGCAAATCGCTGCTGGCGCAGTGGCTGCTGCACGAGCGGCGCAGTGCCCACCAACATGGCGTGGCCTGGGTTGATCTGGCACCACAAACCGCACCCGAATTCGTCGCCAGCACTGTTGCCGGTGCACTGGGGCTGCAATCGGGCCACGGTGACCCGCTCAAAGGCCTGATGGAAGCGGTACGCCCGTTGTCCATGCTCATAGCCATCGACAACGCTGAGCATTTGCTGGACGAGGTTGCCCGCATACTGCAGGCCCTGCACCAGGCGGCGCCCCAGCTCAAAGTGCTGGTCACCAGCCAGGCGCCGCTCAAACTGGCCGATGAATGGGTCTACCGGCTGGATGCCCTGGCCCTGCCCGACCGCTTGGCCGCTCTGGAAGAGGCCCGCGAATTTGGCGCAGTAGCCCTGTTTGCACAGCGCGCGCAGGCAGCAGACCGTCGCTTTACCTTGGGCCCCGACAACCTGGACACGGTGGTGGAAATCTGCCGCCGCCTGGACGGCTTGCCGCTGGCCATTGAGCTGGCAGCAGCCCGCGTGCCCCTGCTGGGACTAGCGCCCCTGGCCAACTCCCTGAACCAGCGCCTGCGTCTGCTCAATGGCGGCAGCCGACGCGCTCCGGCACGGCAGAAGACCCTGCGCGCGGCGCTGGAGTGGAGCTACGGCCTGCTCGACGACGTGGAGCAAACCGTGTTCCGCCGGCTCGGCGTCTTCGTTGGCGGCTTTTCGCTGGAAATGGCCAAACAAGTGGTGGCAGACGATAGCCTGGACGAATGGTCCGTCGTGGACGTACTGGGCGCGCTGGTGGACCGCTCCCTGGTGATTGCAGAACGCACCCACCAGGACGAACAGGTGCCGCGCTACCACCTGCTGGACACGCCGCGCAGCTTTGCACTGGAGCAGCTCGGCGCCGCCAGCGAAGAGCCTGCCTTGCGCCAACGCCATGCGCTAGCCATGCGCCATCTGTTCGAGCAGGCCGACATCGACTTCTTCAGTGGCAAGCAGCGCATAGACGACTGGTATGCCGCACTGGCTCCCGACCTGGGCAATGGCCGCGAGGCGCTGAATTGGGCTATCCACAACGACCCGCAAAGCGCTGTAGCTATCGCCCCGGGCATGGCCGAGGCGCTCAGCAGTGACCGCCGCCGCGAACGCCGCTACGTCTGGGAAGCCACCGCACCCTTGGTCACCGACAAGCTGCCCACCGGCCTGCAGGCCCGCTGGTCCAGCCGCGCTGCCTATTTCTGGGCCTACCGGCAACCCGCCCTGGGCTGCCGCCTGGCGCGCCGCGCCTGCACCCTGTACCGCGCACAGCCGGGTGAAAAACGCAACCTGTACCACGCGCTGGCCGCGCTGGTCTATGCACTGACCTACGGACCCGATCAGCGCCAGGAACAGCGCGAGGTGCTGTCGGAGATGTGGGCCATCGAAGACCCCGCCTGGCCGCCCATTGTGCGCAGCTACGGCCTGTTTGCTTCGCTGACCTGCAATTTCGTTGCCGGAGCGTTTGACCAAGCCATCGAGCAGCTGCTGCAAAAAGCCACGCTGGACGCACTGGCCGGCTATTCGGAGGCGCTGCTGCGCGGCGAGGACATCATCGCCTACATGGAACTGGCCGCCGGCCGGGTCGATGCCTCCATCACCCGCTACCTGGCGCTGCAGCAGCGGCTATCCAACACCCGGCACATGGCCACCCTGCTTCTGGTGCAACTGCACCTGACCGGCGCCTGGCTGGCCAAGGGCGATACAGCCCAGGCCCGCGCGCTAGCCGATACCTGCTGGCCGCAGGTGCTGCACTTTGATGCCCAGGTGTATGCCGCCGACAACCTGGCTCTGCTGGCGGCTCTGGAAAACCGCCCACAGACCGCCGTCTGCCTGCTGGGCTATGCCGACAAGGTTCACGCCGCACACGGCAAGTCGCGCGAGGTTAACGAAGCCCGCTGCGCTGAATGTGCCGAACACATGGCACGCCAGTTAATGGACGCGGCCCAGTTCGACCGGCTCAAGACCCTGGGCGCGGGCCTGCGCCACGAAGACGTGGAAGCACTGGCCTTCGGCCTGGACGACCAGGCTCTTTGACGCGCCCGGCCCCAGACATCCAGATCCTTGAAATTAAAGCAAGAAAATAGCCTCTGGCGCATACAGAAACTGCGCCAAAAGCTACTTTTTTGATAGCAAACAGCTTGCGAGACATCTGCGGGCCCCGTAACATCGTGTTGACAGTTTTGTGTAAGCCCATGGACCTACAAAGGTTCCAGCCGTCTGGCCCCGCCCTGCAGGGCCCAGACCAGCACGACAACAACTATCTACGAGACAGCCACTATGCTTTTCCAAGCCGTCCTTTCCCCTGGTGTACAGCTGATGCGGCGCCTACCCTTGCTGGGCAAGGTGCTACTGCTGGCCGTGGTGCTACTGGCCCTGCCGGTCGGCGTCACGCTGAATGCGTTCCTGGGCTCGGCCTCCAGCGCCATGCCCTGGCTTTGCGCGTCTGGGCTGCTGGTATCGGCCTATGCGCTGTTGTGCTTTCACCATAGCCTTGCGCAAGACCTGCAACAGGTACAGCAGGCCATGGCCCAGCTGGTCAAAGGTGACTTACGCGTGAAGCTGCAATTGCGTGGCAGCGACGAACTGGCTGCGCTGGTCAGCGCTACACAGCAAATTGGCTCCACGGTATCGGCCATGGTCGCCAATGTGCGCAGCAACGCGGCCTTTGTTGCCTACGCGGGCAAAAGTCTGGCCAGCGGCAACCGTGACCTGTCTGACCGCACAGAACAGCAGGCCGCCAACCTGGAACAGACCGCTGCCAGCGTGGAGCAACTCTCCGGCACCGTACAGACCACCGCACAGACCGCCAGCCAGGCCAATACCCAGGCCGCCAGTGTGCGCGACGCAGCCGACCAGGGCAGCAGCACCATGGCCGACGCCATCGCCTCCGTAGAGGAGATACAGGGCAGCGCCAAGCGCATGGACGAGATCGTGGGAGTGATCGACGGCCTGGCCTTCCAGACGAACATCCTTGCCCTGAACGCCGCCGTGGAAGCCGCCCGTGCGGGTGAATCCGGCCGGGGCTTTGCCGTGGTGGCCAGCGAGGTTCGTTCGCTAGCACAACGCTCGGCCAGCGCAGCCAAGGAGATACGCCTGCTCATCGGCACCTCCAGCACCCAGGTGGCCACCAGCGTGCAGAAGATACGCAGCGCGGGCAGCGCACTGAACAAGGTGGTGACCGGCATCCGTGACGTGGCCAGCAATATGGCGCACATCTCTGTCTCCAGCGCCGAGCAAAGCACCGGCCTGAGCGAGATCACCAGCGCCGTGCGCCAGTTGGACGAAATCACCCAGCAGAACGCGCACATGGTGGAGCACGCGGTCACCCAGGCGTCCACACTGGAGAGCCGTGCTTCCACCCTGGTGGAAGCCGTGGCACTGTTCAAGCTGCAGCAGGGCTCGGCCGAAGAAGCCATGGCCCTGGTCGATCGGGCCGTGGCGCACCGGCGTCGCAGTGGCTCTACAGATGCTTTTTTGCGCGAGCTGACCCAACCGACCCAGGGCTTCCACGACCGCGACATGTATGTCTTCGCCCTGGACCGCAGCGGCAACTACCGCGCCTTTGGCGGCAACCCGGCCAAGGTCGGCACGCGGGTGCAAGACATTGCCGGTATCGACGGCGCGGGCCTGCTGGACGCCATCTACGCCCAGGCCGAACGCGAGCCCGGCTGGGTGGAATACAACATCACCAACCCCAGCACCGGGCGGGTGCAAACCAAGATGTCCTTCGTCCAACTGGTGGACGACCTGGCCGTGGGCTGCGGGGTCTACAAGAACCTGGTGGCGGCCTAAGACCTTGAGCACGCCCTAAGCCCCACCTACTGCAGCCCGATGGCAGCAGCGGCGTCTCAAATTAAGCCGCCCGTGGATGGCCATGGCGGCCTATAGGGCTTGGTTCGGCGGCACAATCCAAGACATGAGCCTAACTACCAACCAGCTTGCCGATCTGCGTAAAAGCTACGAGCGCGCAGAACTCAATGAAGAGGCGTCTCGTGCAGACCCGCTACAGCAATTCGAACAATGGCTGAACGAGGCTGTAGACGCCCAGGTACCCGAACCCAATGCCATGACCCTGGCTACGGTAGCGCACAATTTGCGTCCATCGACCCGTATCGTGCTGATCAAAGGTTTCGATGCGCGCGGCATCGTTTGGTACACCAACTATGAAAGCCGCAAAGGCCAGGAGCTTGCGGGCAATCCCTATGCATCCCTGCAATTCCACTGGGTGGAGCTGGAGCGTGTAGTCCGCATAGAAGGCGTCGTGGAAAAGGTCAGTGAAGCCGAAAGTGACGCCTATTTCCACAGCCGCCCGCTGGACTCTCGGCTTGGCGCTTGGGCGTCACCCCAATCGCAAGTGATTTCCGGTCGCGGCACCCTGGTGACGAATGCCGCCAAGTACGGCGCACAATTTCTTTTGAACCCGCCACGCCCCCCACATTGGGGCGGCTACCGCCTGCAGGCCGACCGCTGGGAGTTCTGGCAAGGACGCAAGAGCCGGTTGCATGACCGCCTTCGCTATACATTGGATAGCAGCTCCTGCTGGATTCGTGAGCGCCTAGCGCCTTAAACACGTATAAGTCTGCTGCCATGTCATCCTTGCGCTCGCCCCGGGTAAAACCGATTCCCTGGCTCTTGCCGGGCGAGCCCTTTCCAGCCGTTGCGCAGGCCTGGGGCCCGACCGATCCCGCTCCGGGCCTTTTGGCGGCGGGCGGTGCGCTGGACGCAGACAGCCTGCAACGCGCCTATCGCCAAGGTATTTTTCCCTGGTTCAGCACGGGCCAACCCATCCTGTGGTGGAGCACCGATCCGCGCATGGTCTTGCACACCCATGAGTTTCACCTGCACCGTTCGCTGCGCAAGACATTGGCGCGCTTCATCCGCACGCCGGGCTGCGAAATCCGGGTGGACCATGCCTTTGCGGACGTCATCCGGGCCTGCTCCGGCAGCGAGCGGCCTGGCCAAAGCGGCACCTGGATCGTGGCAGACGTTATGCAGGCATACATAGAGCTGCACCAGGCCGGCTACGCCCACAGCATAGAGACCTGGATTGACGGAGAGCTGGCTGGCGGCTTGTATTGCGTGGCCCTCGGCCAGGCAGTTTTTGGCGAATCCATGTTCACCCGCGTACCTGACGCCTCCAAGATCGCCCTCGCCGCTCTGGTATGTTTTTGCTGTGTTCACGGCATCAAGCTAATCGATTGCCAACAGAACACGGCCCATTTGGCCTCCTTGGGCGCGCGCGAAATACCCAGGGCAGACTTTTGCGCGCAGGTCGCACGCAATACCAGCCAAGCCGCTCCACATTGGCAATTCGACCCCGTATACTGGAACGCACTGCTTGCTTCTAAGCCCGGCCTGTGACAAACCTCCATGAATTGCCGCTGCAAACCTTGCAGTTTTATGCCACGGCACCCTATCCTTGCAGCTATCTGTCGGATCGGCAGGCCCGGTCCCAGGTAGCAACCCCCAGCCACTTGATCCAGACGGAAACCTATTCGGAGTTGGTACGCATGGGGTTCCGCCGCAGCGGCCTGTTCACCTACCGCCCCTATTGCGACGGCTGCCAGTCTTGCATGCCACTACGCGTGTTAGTCCATAGTTTTAAACCCGATCGCAGCCAAAAGCGTGCCTTGGCACAGCACGGCACACTGCAATCGCGCGTATTGGAATTGGGCTTTGTACGCGAGCATTACGAGCTGTATCTGCGCTACCAGAATGGCCGCCACGCAGGCGGCGGCATGGACCAAGACAGTATTGACCAGTACACGCAATTCCTGTTGCAAAGCCGGGTCAGCTCGCGTTTGGTCGAATTCAGGGAGTTGGCTGCAGACGGATCTGCGGGCCGACTCAAGATGGTGTCAATTTTGGATGTGCTGGACGATGGTTTATCCGCCGTGTACACCTTCTACGAACCGGAACAGCGCGCCAGCTACGGCACCTATAACGTTATTTGGCAGATCGAACAGGCGCGCCAACTGGGCTTGGACTACGTCTACCTGGGCTACTGGATTGCCCAGAGCCCCAAGATGCTCTACAAGTCCCGGTTCGCACCCCATGAAATCTTGAAAGATGGCGTATGGACCGCCGTTGCAAGCTAGCCCAAAGCATATTTTGGGCGCTCTACAGAACCCAAGTTGATTTCATATTGTGCAACCGCACATTTCATAAGGTAAGATCCAGTATCTCTTAATGGGAACTGCAATGAAGCCATCAGAACCCAGTGCGCCCGCCACTCCCACAGTCCAGGTCATAGAACGCATGTTTGCGTTGATTGATGTTCTGGCATCCCGCGAAGACGCCATGTCGCTCAAGGAAATCAGCGAGAGAACGGGACTGCACCCCTCCACCACCCACCGCATTCTGAATGATCTGGCGACCGGCCGTTTTGTAGACCGCCCTGAGCCTGGCAGCTACCGCCTGGGCATGCGCTTGCTGGAGCTGGGCAATTTGGTCAAAGGTCGTTTGAACGTGCGTGACGCTGCCCTGGCTCCCATGCGCGAGCTGCACCGGCTTACCCAGCAGCCTGTGAACCTGAGCCTGCGCCAAGGGGACGAAATCGTGTACGTGGAGCGGGCTTACAGCGAACGATCGGGCATGCAGGTCGTGCGCGCCATTGGCGGGCGAGCGCCCTTGCATTTGACCTCTGTTGGCAAACTGTTTCTGGCCATGGACGAGCCACAACGCGTACGCGCTTATGCGATGCGCACAGGCCTCAGCGGCCAGACCAAAAACAGTCTGACCGATATCCAGATGCTGGAGCGTGACTTGGCCAAAACCCGGCAGTACGGCATCGCCCGCGACAACGAGGAGCTGGAACTAGGGGTGCGTTGTATCGCAGTAGGCATTTACGACGACCAAAGCAAATTGGTGGCCGGTCTATCCATCTCAGCCCCGGCTGATCGTCTGGACGAGGGATGGCTGCCGAAATTACAAAACACAGCAAACGGAATATCCGCCGCCCTGGGCTACAAGACGGCGGATATCAACTGAGAGGTAAAGCAAGCGCTGCGGGCGCCGATGCACCTAGCCCGCGGTCTTGACTACGGGGTTGGACTCCACCCAGTGCCGCACGCGTTCTGCGTCTGCAATGCGGCTCAGTTTGCCGGCAGAGTCCAGAAACACCATGATCAGCTTGCGCCCAGCAATCTTGGCTTGCATAACCAAGCACTGACCGGCTTCCGAGATATAGCCAGTCTTTTGCAGGCCAATATCCCAGTCCGGGCTTTTCACCAAACGGTTGGTGTTATTGAACTGCAGCGTTCTGCGGCCAATGTCCACCTGGTAGCCAGGAGACGTAGAAAGCTCACGTAAAGTGGGTTCGTTGTATGCCGCATTCACCAAGGTGGCTAGATCACGGGCGCTGGATTGGTTATTGCTAGACAGCCCTGTGGGTTCAACGTAGCGGGTGTCTTTCATGCCTAGCATTTTTGCTTTGGCATTCATCAGGGACACAAAGGTGGTCAAGCCGCCAGGATAGGTGCGACCCAGGGCATGGGCGGCACGGTTTTCACTGGACATCAAGGCCAAGTGCAGCAATTCGCCCCGGCTCAGAGTCGTACCTACCGTCAGCCTGGAACGGCTCCATTTTTCGGTATCCACGTCGTCTTGGCTGATGGTGATGTCCTCGTCCATAGGCAGATGGGCTTCATTGATCACCACACCTGTCATCAACTTCGTTAAAGATGCGATTGGTAGAACGGCTTGGTCATTCTTGCTGAAAAGAACTTCACGCGTGTCTTGGTCGATCACCAGGGCGACGCTGGATTTCAGCGCCAAGGCATCGGGTGCCCCGTGCAAGCCAGCCAATTCACCGAAGGACTGCTTGGCCGGAATGATGGCAGCAACAGGCCGCGCCACCTTCTTGGTAGCCACCAGGGTTTTGGACACACGTGCATTGCGACTTGTTTTCACCACGACCGTACTGCGCTTGGACTTGGCGGTTACGGCTTGAACCTTCTCGACACTCACTTTTTTTCGCTGCGCGGCATGCGCTGGGGCACTTGCCATCAGCGCAGAACAGGTAATAACAGAAACAATTTGTAGCAGGCGGTTCAAAACAGGGCTTTCAGGGAGTGGCATGAGTTCATCTCCGGTTCAGAAACGATCCAGCAGGAGTGTATCCAAATCAAAAACTTCACACAAGATCAAAGACTTAGCGAATATATTTAAGGTGATATTTGGGGCCCCAACTTTACACAAAATCTACCTGGGCAGCCGAGTGATTGAGCCTGTGGAGCCACCAAAAACAGCTGAAAAATGTACGGACTGCAGTAGCGTGTAATAACGTTTTGCGCACGGTTCTTGCTGACAAGACAAAGCACAAAAGTTGTAAAACTTGCCTCGTAGAATCAAATAAACAACCCTGGGAAATCAATGAGCTCTATCAATTTTATTGGCGGTGAAAAAGGCGGCGTAGGCAAATCGGTCACCGCACGTGTGCTCGCCCAGTACTTTCTGGATGCCGGTCTGGCTTTCACGGGGTTTGACACCGACCGCTCACACAATTCATTTACCCGCTTTTATCCAAACTTTGCCTCGCCTGTCTTGGTGGACAGCTTTGAGGGACTGGACCAGATAGCCGAGGCGTTCGAGGCCAACCCCCACCAGAATGTCATCGTTGACCTGGCGGCGCAAACAGCCGCTCCACTGGCTCGATGGATCAAGGACTCAGATTTGTTCGAAGTGCTTGCCGATCTGAACATTGCCGTCAACTTTTGGCACGTGATCGACGAAGGCAAAGACTCAGTCAGTTTGTTGACAGAACTGATGCAAAACTTTGGCAGCGCCCCCACCTACATCATTGTGATGAACCACGGGCGAGGCTCGGACTTTTCACTCATGCGCTCCTCCAGCGCCATGGACGAAGCACTGAAGCTAGGCGCCCGCGTCATCGAACTGCCCGCACTGCAAGACGCGTGCATGCGCAAGATTGACCGCCAAAACGCCAGCTTCTGGAGCGCGGTACACGAGCGCAGCGAAACCGATGGCCTGGGCATTCTGGAGCGCCAGCGCGTCAAAACCTGGCTGAAGAAGACTTACACGGCACTAGAAGGCTTGCCGCTGTAAGGTCTATATCGATACCAACAGCAGTTAATAAAAAGGGGCGGTACCCGAAAGTACCGCCCCTTTTTCATTCAGTGGATTGGTTCAACCCGCAGTTGCCTCTTCCGACTCGGGCTTGGCGCGACCTTCCTTCTTGGGCAAAGGCTGGATGTCGAGTTCCACCTCGCCGGACTCCACGCCCTTTTCATCCTTGGTGATCTTCATATCCACCGTCAGGCGACCGCCATCGATCAAGCGGCCAAAGAGCAACTCGTCGGCCAAAGCACGGCGAATCGTGTCCTGGATCAGGCGCTGCATCGGACGGGCACCCATCAACGGATCGAAGCCCTTCTTACCCAGATATTTACGCAGAGTGTCGGTAAACGTAACGTCCACCTTCTTCTCGGCCAACTGGGTTTCCAGTTGCAGCAGGAACTTGTCCACCACGCGCAGAATGATGGTTTCGTCCAGCGCCTTAAAGCTCACCGTGGCATCCAGGCGGTTGCGGAACTCTGGCGTGAACAGGCGCTTGATATCGGCCATTTCGTCACCCGATTCACGCGGGTTGGTGAAGCCAATGGTGGCCTTGTTCATGGTCTCGGCACCCGCATTGGTCGTCATGATGATGATGACATTGCGGAAGTCGGCTTTGCGTCCGTTGTTGTCGGTAAGCGTACCGTGATCCATGACCTGCAGCAGAACATTGAAAATGTCCGGGTGGGCTTTTTCAATTTCGTCCAGCAGCAGCACGCAGTGCGGCTTCTTGGTGACGGCCTCGGTCAGCAAACCACCTTGATCGAAACCAACATAGCCCGGAGGCGCACCAATCAAGCGGCTCACCGCATGGCGCTCCATGTACTCGGACATGTCGAAACGGATCAACTCAATGCCCATGATGTAGGCCAGTTGCTTTGCCGCTTCGGTCTTGCCCACCCCCGTGGGGCCGCTGAACAGGAAGGAGCCAATAGGCTTGTCGCCCTTGCCCAGGCCAGAACGCGCCATCTTGACCGCAGACGCAAGCACGTCCAAAGCCTTGTCCTGACCGAACACAACGCTCTTCAAATCGCGTTCCAGCGTCTTGAGTTTGCCGCGGTCGTCGTTCGACACATTGGCGGGCGGGATACGGGCAATCTTGGCCACGATCTCTTCCACCTCTGCCTTGGTGATGGTCTTCTTGCGCTTGCTGGTCGGCAAAATACGCTGGGCCGCGCCCGCCTCGTCGATCACGTCAATCGCCTTGTCGGGCAGGTGGCGGTCGTTGATGTACTTGGCGCTCAGCTCGGCAGCGGCCTGCAGAGCTGCCAAAGCGTACTTGACGCCATGGTGCTCTTCAAAGCGCGACTTCAAGCCCTTGAGAATTTCGACCGTCTCTTGAACAGACGGCTCCACCACGTCCACTTTCTGGAAACGGCGTGACAGCGCAGCGTCTTTTTCGAAGATGCCACGGTATTCTGTGAAAGTGGTGGCGCCAATGCACTTCAGCTGGCCGCTGGACAGCGCCGGCTTCAGCAGATTGGAAGCATCCAGCGTGCCGCCCGAGGCTGCACCCGCACCGATCAAGGTGTGGATCTCGTCGATAAACAGAATGGCGTTGGGCTTGTCTTTCAAGGACTTGAGCACACCTTTCAGGCGCTGCTCGAAATCACCGCGGTATTTGGTACCTGCCAACAAAGCGCCCATGTCCAAGGAATAGACCTGCGCCTCGGCCAGGATCTCCGGCACGTCCTTTTGCGTGATGCGCCAGGCCAGGCCCTCGGCGATGGCCGTCTTGCCCACGCCAGCTTCACCTACCAACAGTGGATTGTTCTTGCGGCGACGGCACAGAATCTGGATGGTGCGCTCGACCTCATACTCGCGGCCGATCAACGGATCGATCTTGCCCTCTTTGGCCATCTGGTTCAGGTTCTGGGTGAACTGCTCCAGTGGGGACGCTTTTTCATTCTTCTCGCTACCGCCCTCTTCCCCTTCAGCCTGGCTGTCGGCGGCCTTCAAGGGCTCGGGAGGATCGCTCTTCTTGATGCCATGGGCGATGAAGTTCACCACGTCCAGGCGCGTCACGCCTTGCTGGTGCAGATAGTAGACGGCGTGCGAGTCCTTCTCGCCAAAAATGGCAACCAGCACGTTGGCGCCGGTGACTTCCTTCTTGCCACTGCCGGTGGACTGCACGTGCATGATGGCGCGCTGGATCACTCGCTGGAATCCCAACGTAGGCTGGGTGTCCACATCGTCAGTGCCGGCGACCTGGGGCGTGTTGTCCTTGATGAAGTTGCTCAGCGACTTACGTAAGTCGTCAATGTTCGCGGAGCAGGCGCGCAGGACTTCGGCCGCGCTGGGGTTGTCCAGCAAAGCCAGCAGCAGGTGCTCAACCGTAATAAATTCGTGGCGTTGCTGGCGCGCTTCCACAAATGCCATGTGCAAACTGACTTCCAATTCTTGGGCAATCATGTGAATTCCTTTTTTGCCTTGCTGTTACAACACTCTGATGACGCACTCTACTTGGGATGCAATTTGACTTATTCAAGCAGCCGTTATTCCAATGGCTCGCTGACACACTGTAGCGGGTGTCCAGACTGTTTGGCGGCCTCCAAAACCTGGTCTACCTTGGTGGCAGCCACGTCCTTGGAGTACACGCCGCACACGGCTTTTCCATCCAGATGGATCTTGAGCATGATCTGGGTGGCGGTTTCGCGGTCTTTGTTGAAAAACTCCTGGATCACCACCACCACGAACTCCATGGGGGTGTAATCATCGTTGAGCAACAGCACCTGGTACATGTGCGGCGGCTTAATCTTTTCGGTGAGACGCTCAAGCACGACCGAATCGCCGTCGTCGGATTTCGACGGCTGGTTGACGGGCGGCGGTGGCTTTTTGGGAATTTTGGTGGCCATGCTGTCATTCTATAGACGCATTCACACCGTTACCGGCAGAGGTGAATTAGCGCGCTACTTCACCGCGTTTGCGTCCACTATACGGTAATACAAACCGTAAGGGTCATCGTTCAGAACCGCAAAACGCCCCTCCACAACCACGGGTTCCATGCTGTATTTCACGGGAGTCTTGGTTTTTATCTCGACCATGCTCTCTGGCCCACCTGGCAAACAAAAGGAGCAGGTCAGGGGCACAGAGGTCAGCAGAAAGTGTTTTTGCTTCTCACCGGGCTCCAGCGGCATCATGAAGCCCTGAACGCGCTGCACCTTCTGGTGCAAAGCGAGCTGGGGAAGGCCGAAATTGGGCAGGATGCGGTTTTTTTCGGCCCGGGTCTTCACGGCGGTCAGTACCGACCAGGGCACCACGTCTGAGCGCTCCTGCAGGGGGGCAAACGGGCTGTTGGGACTGTGGTAGCCGGGACCAGAGCCGGCCGGCAGGTCGATAGAGCCCAGAGGCTGCGTCTGCGCCAGCGCAGAGCCCAGGGTCAATGCGCTCAGCAGGGCGATGGCGGCGAGTTTCATGGCTTGCTCCGGTGGCTTCTTTGTGGGTTGTAACTTTAATGCTCGTGCTTCATGCCGCAGAATTTGCCGATGGCAATGCCCTTGCAGGCGACTTGCAATTCCTTGAAGCACACTTCTTCGCCCTTGCCGGCTTCGCGGCACAGTGCGGCAGCTTCGTGGGCCGCCGCAATGGCGCGGTGGCGGGCGATGTCTTCCTTGGCCTGACTCATATCTTCGGCGGAAAAGGCGCTGGCGGCCGACAGGGTCAACAGCAAGGCGGTGGTGATTTTGGTCATGGCAAAGCTCCGAGTCAAAAAATTAGCGAGTGTTCAATAAGGTTGTGACATCCAGCCGGTAGGCTTCAAGCGCTGGTAAGGCGGCAGCCAAAGTGGCCACCGCGCCACCCAGCAGTGGCACCCACCATTCGGAGGGCAGCCAGATCCAGCCGGTCAGCGGCAGCGAGCGTTCGGCCTGCAGCCAGCTGCCCACCAGCTGGGCCAGCAGATGGCCACCCAGCAGGCCCAGGGCCGTGGCCATGGCGGCCAACAGCAGCGCCTCGCACAGCACCAGGCCGGCCACCTTGTACGGCGACGCGCCCAGCATGCGCAGCATGGCCAGGTCGGCGCGGCGCTCGCGCACCGCATTCCACAGGGCGATGAAAACGCTCAGGCCGGCGGTCAGTAGAAGTACTGCGCCGAAGCCGCGCAGCACATCGGTACCCACCCCCACCATGCGCAGCAGACGGGTGATTTCCACCGCAGGCGCGGCGGCCTGCATTTCGGTGGTGGTGTTGACGTAGCGCGGGAAGGTCACGGCGGCCAGCGGGCTTTTATAGGTGATCAGCGCCAGGGTGATCTCGCGCTCGGCCTCCATGATCTTCTGGTCTTCGTCGTCCACAGCGGTGGCTTTTTCATGCACCTTCCAGACCGATTCGGTGGCCGTCAGCACCAGCCGGTCCAGCACGCAGCCGCACGGGGCGAGTACGCCGGTCACCAAGTACGGGAAGTCGCCGTGGATATGGCCGCCGCCGCCCAGGCCGTGCGAGCCGTAGAACTTATTGCCCATGGCCAAGCCGGTGTTCTGCGCGACCTGGGCTCCCACCACGGCCTGCATGGGCTGGGTCCACATGCTGCCGGTGGCCAGCTTGGCGTCGTAATGCTCGGCGTAGGCAGTGGTGGTGCCGACGACGCGGAAGCCGCGAAATGTGTCGCCCAGGCTGATGGGAATCAGCTTGGCCACGCGCTTGTCTTTTTCCAGCTCTTGCACGGTGGCGAGCGGGATGTTGCCCGGCGGCACGTCAATATGGAATACGCCGGCCAGTATCAGCTGCATGGGGCTGCCCTTGGCGCCGACCACGGCGTCTATGCCGGCCAGGTCGCGGTCAAAAGAGCGGTCCATCTGCTCGCTGGTGACCCACACAAAGGTGATGGACGCCAGGCCCAGCGCCAGCAGCAACAGGTTCAGCGACGCGGCCAGGGGGCGCGACCAGAGATATTTAAAGGCTATTGCTACTATTTTCATAGCTTCTCGCGCAGTTTATGCGTACGCTGCAGGCCGATTTGACATGTAACTGCATGGGGCAAAGCGGCCGCCACCCGCGCGTCGTGCGTGGCGATAACCAGAGTGGCCTGGCAGCGGGCGGCACTGCTTTGCAGCAGGGCCAGGGCCGCCTGCGCCGCATCGTCGTCCAGGCTGGCGGTGGGCTCGTCGGCCAATATCACCTTGGGCTGCAGCAGCACGGCCCGGGCCAGGGCCACGCGCTGGGCTTGGCCGCCAGACAGCTGGCTGGGTTTGCGCTGGGCCAGCTCGGTCAGGCCCAGCACGTCCAGTGTGGATTGCACCGCCTGCGGGTCGTCGGCCACGCCGGCAGCCCACTGCGCCATGGCCAGGTTGCCGCGCACGGTCAGTGCTTCGCTCAAATGCAAACGCTGGGGTAAAAAGCCGATAGCGCTCGCCCGCCATGCGTCAGTAGCTACTTTTTTTAGAGCATTCAGATCCTGCCCAGCGACTTCGATATGGCCGCCACTGGCGCGCAGCAGGCCGGCAGCCAATGCCAGCCAGGTGGATTTACCTGCGCCAGACGGGCCTTTGAGCAGCAGCGTGCCGCCCTGGGGCATATCGATATCGGGAAACACCAGCTCCGTACCTGACTCGGAGTCTTTCATGTAGCGGTAGGCCAGGCCCGCCGTACGGATCACGCGCTGGTCCCGGCGGCGCAGTCGATACACACGCCACGTACGGCGAAATCCATGCTCATGTCCTGGTAGCCCAGGGCCTGCAGGGCGGCGATGGCGGACTGGGCGGCGCGCTCCAGGTCGCTGGCGTTGGCTTTCAGGGCGCCGGCAAGCGGGCTGTCACGGTGGCAGCTTTGGCATTCGAAATGGGGGATGGCGTGCACGCTGGCTGGCATGGCCTGGTAGCGGCGCACGCGGTTGGCGTCCACGCGGCACAGCAGCAGGCCGACCTGGGTCAGGCGGTCGATCAGGCGGTACAGGGTGACGCGGTCCAGCGCTTCGCTGCTGTCGCTGGCCAGCGCCGCCTGCAGCTGCGCATGGGTGTAGCTGGTGTCCGGGTGGGCCAGCAACCAGCCCAGCACCAGGCGCGCGGCACTGGTGCGGCGCAGGCCGTGGGCCGACAACAGCGCATCTATCGGGTCGGCAACGGTGGGGGGTAGTGAGGAAGCCATGGCGAGGTCTTTGTAAATCTTGGCGAAAAATTCAATAACGCAACAAAGTTGCATTACATTAACCGCAATCTGGTTGCATTATTACCGCAACCGGGTGGCCTTATGCCACCGCATTTTGTAAAGCCATGTTCACATCTTTCCTACAAAAAACCTTCCAGCGCAGTGTGCTGGCCTGGCCCGCCTGGTTGCGCGTGCTCACCCTGTTGCCCGTGGCGGCGCTGCTCTGGCTGGGCGTGGCGTGGGCCAATATGGACATTGCGCCATGGTGAATGACGTCACGCTGTACAACCTCACCGTCAGCTACCGCCAACACCCTGCCCTGCACCACATTAGCGGTCAGTTTGCATCTGGCTCGTTGACGGCCGTGGTGGGGCCGAATGGCTCGGGCAAAAGCACGCTGCTGAAAAGCATCATGGGTTTGCTGCCTCTGGGGGGGGGCCGGGTGGACCTGGCCGTGCCGCGCCAGCGCATTGCCTACCTGCCGCAGTTGGCCGAGATAGACCGTGGCTTTCCCATGGATGTGCGCGACTGCGTGCTGCTGGGCTGCTGGCCGCGCCAAGGCGCCTGGGGCGGCGTGGATGCGGCGCAGCTGGCCCGCGCCGATACGGCACTGCAGGCGGTGGGGCTGGATGGCTTTGGGCGGCGGCCCATCAGCTCCTTGTCTAGCGGGCAACTGCAGCGCGTGCTGTTTGCCCGCATGGTGGTGCAAGACGCGGACCTGATCCTGCTAGACGAGCCCTTTAACGCCATGGACAGCAAAACCACCGCCGCCCTGCTGGGCATGATCCGCCAATGGCACGGCCAGCAGCGCACGGTGATTGCCGTGCTGCACGACGACGCCCAGGTGCGCGACCATTTTCCGCAAACCCTGCTGCTGGCGCGCGAGCTGGTGGGCTGGGGACAGACCAGCCAGGTGATGACCGACAGCAATCTGCGCCGTGCCCGCGCCATGGCCGAGGCATGGGACGAAACCGCCGAAGTCTGTGCCATAGACAAGTTGGACCCGATGCCCGTGCGCGAGATAAGCGCCCAGAAAGTACCCGCCTGATGGACCTGCTGCACAGCCTGTGGGACCTGGTGTTTGCCCCGTTTGCCGACTTCGCCTTCATGCGCCGCGCACTGGTGGCCACACTGGCCTTGTCGCTCAGCGCTGCGCCACTGGGCGTGTTTTTGACGCTGCGCCGCATGAGCCTGCTGGGCGATGCGCTCAGCCACGCCATCCTGCCTGGCGTGGCCATTGGTTTCATGCTCTGCGGCCTGTCGCTGACGGCCATGGCACTGGGTGGTGTGGTGGCGGGCATGCTGGTGGCGGCGCTGGCCGGCTGGATCAGCCGTGCCACCGCGCTGAAGGAAGACGCCAGCCTGGCCGCGATCTACCTAGTGTCGCTGGCGCTGGGCGTCACCCTGATATCGCGCCACGGCACGCAGCTGGACCTGCTGCACATCCTGTTCGGTAGCGCCCTGGGCGTGGATGGGCCGGGCCTCCAGCTGGTGGCGACGGTGGCCAGCATCAGCGTGCTGGCCCTAGCCGCCGCCTACCGGGGCCTGGTGCTGGAGAGTTTTGATCCGGTCTTCCTCAGCGCGGCCGGCAAGCGGGGTTGGCTGTGGCAACAGGGATTTTTGATGCTGGTGGTGATCAACCTGGTGGCTGGCTTCCAGACCCTGGGCACTCTGATGGCCGTGGGCCTGATGATGATCCCGGCCGTATCGGCCCGGCTCTGGCACGACACCCTGCCCGCCCAGTTGGTCAACGCCAGCCTGCAGGCCATGTTGGCGGGCGTTGCCGGGCTGCTGCTGTCCTACCACTTCGACGCGCCCTCCGGCCCGACCATCATCGGCTGCGCCGGGGCTTTGTACGCGGCTTCGCTGCTGCTGTCGCCCGGCGGCTGGCTGCAACGCCACGGGGTGCGTGAACACCGCGTGGCCTGACTGATTTCTTTACTCCAACCCCAAGTTCCCATGCACAACATCGTCCGCAAACTGCTCGTCCCCCTGGCTGCCGCCGTGCTCAGCACCGCCAGCTACGCCGCCGACAAAATCCCCGTCGTTGCCAGCTTCAGCATCCTGGGTGACCTGGTGCGCGTGGTGGGCGGCGACCGTGTGAACGTCAGCACCCTGGTCGGCCCGAACGAAGACGCGCACGAATTTGAGCCCAAGCCAGCGGATGCAAAAAGCATCGTCCAGTCCAAACTCTTCGTGGTCAATGGCCTGGGCTTTGAGCACTGGGCGCAAAAGCTGGCCAAGTCGGCCAACTACAAGGGCGCGACCGTGGTTGCATCCACCGGCGTGAAGGCCCGCACCATGGCTTCTGATGACGGCAAGGGCGTGGAAACCGACCCCCACGCCTGGCAAAACCCGGAAAACGTGGTGCTGTATGTGCGCAACATCGCCACCGGCTTGGCCAAGCTCGACCCCGAAGGCGCCGCCAGCTACAAGGCCAACAGCGAAGCCTATGTGAAAGAGCTGCAAACCCTGGACAGCTGGGCCAAAGAGCAGTTCGCCAGCCTGCCCAAAGAGAAGCGCAAGGTGATCACCTCGCACGATGCGTTTAGCTACTTTGCCGCGCACTACGGCATCCGCTTCCTGGCGCCGCAGGGCATCTCCACCGACGCGGAACCCAGCGCCAAGCAGGTGGCCCAGCTGATCAAGCAGATCCAGCGCGAAAAGATCAACGCCGTGTTCCTGGAAAACATGAGCAACCCCAAGCTGCTGGAGCAGATCAGCAAAGATGCCGGCGCCACCGTGGGTGCCAGCCTGTATGCCGACGCCCTGTCCGTGCCCGGCCAGCCCGGTGCCACCTACCTGGAAATGGCCCGCTACAACGTCAGCGCCCTGCTGGCGGGCATGCAGAAGAGCTGAGCCACATTGCTATTGATTAGATAGCTGCCGGCGCAGTTACTACCTGCGCTAGACCCTTAAAACTCTTGTAAACCTCCCCGCGCGCCATGTCCCCTGGCGCCGGGGCAGGACAACCCACGCCCGTACCATGCCACAGCACCAACTCACTTTGACACCCCTGGCGGCCAGCATCCTCGCCCTGGTCGCCCATGGCGCCTACGCCCAGGATGCAGCACCCAAGTCACTCGCGCCCGTGGTGGTAAACGCCAACCCTACGGTCACCCAGCCCGGCTCGCTGCGCAGTGACATCGTCAAGACCGAAAGCATCAACGCCAAAGAGATCGCCAAGACCGGCGCCACCAACCTCACCGAGTTGATGGCACACCGGCCTGGCGTGGACGTGCAGGTGGAATGCTCGGTCTGCAATGTGCGCAACATCACGCTGAACAACCTGCCCGGCCGCTACACCACGCTGACCCTGGACGGCGTGCCCATCTTCTCGTCCGTCTCCAACGCCTACGGCCTGGACATGGTGGGCGTGAACGGGCTGGAGCGGGTGGACATCTCGCGCGGCGCGGGCACCAGCCTGGTCGCCCCCGAATCGCTGGCCGGCACGGTCAACCTGGTCACCCGGCGGCCCCACAAAGACGAGGGCGAGCTGGACTTGAGCGCGGGCAGCTTTGGCATGCGCCGCGCCACAGCCTATGCGGCCAAAGCCTTGGACGGCGGCGCCATCACCTTCAACGCCACCCAACAGCAACACGACAGTGTGGACGGCGTGGGCAACGGCGTGTCGCAATACACCGGCTACCACCGCACGCTGGGCGGCCTGGGCCTGTTTCTGGACAATGTGGGCGGCTTCAAGCTCAAGGCTCGCTTCGACTCCATCGAGGAAAAGCGCATGGGCGGCCCGCTGGGCGACGACTACGACGGCGTGCGAGCCGATACATCGGGCAACCCGTTCGACTTCAGCAAGGGGCCGCATGCCTCGCCGGTGGCGAACAGCTGGATCAACCCATCGGATGGCAGCACCATGCCGGCCTATGACGATGGCCGCTTTGGCCTGGCGCAGATCATCTTCACCCGCCGCGACCAATTTGTCAGCACGGCCGAGCGCGACTTTGGCGACACCAAGCTGCGCTTTGCCTTCGGCTATGCCGAGCACAAGCAGGACTCCTGGTACGGCGGCGATGCCGACTACTTCGGCAAGCAAAAGCAGTACTACCTGGAGAGCAGCTTGCAGTCCTGGGTAGGCGCCACGCTGCTGACCGCCGGCATCAACTACCGCTATGAAGACCTGCACAGCCTGTCCGTCAGCGAAGACCCGTCCACACCCACCTTCGGCATTCCCCGCACCGATGCGGACACCTATACCTACCGTACGCCGGGTGTGTTCCTTCAGGGCTACCGCACCTTCTTTGATGACGACCTGGAAGTAACCGGCAGCCTGCGCTATGACCGCAACAACGTCTACGGTGGCATCACCACGCCACGCCTGGACATGCTGTGGCACCACACGGACGCCATCTCCAGCCGACTGGCGCTGGGCCAGGGCTTCCGCCTGCCCACGTCGTTCTTCGAGCTGGAGCACGCCATCCTGTCGGCCCCCGCAGTGGACCGCTCGCAGGCCAAGGCCGAGAAGTCGAACAACATCTCTTACGCCTGGAACATCGAGACCGACCGCAACTCCTTCACCGCCTCGGTCAACCACACGCGCATCAACAACCTGGCGCTGTTCGTGGACGACACGGCCAATTCCGGTGCCTACCTGCTGCAGCCCGCCAAGAGCGGCTACACGGTAAACAACGTGGACGTGGTGGGCACCTGGCAGGCCACGCCGGCCGACAAGCTCAGCGCCGGCTTCGAGCGCTACCAGTACAAGTTCAACACCACGGACTTCCAGGGCAGCCTGTTCGCCCGCCCCGACTACCGCGCCACCTTCGGCCTGGACCACGATGCGGGCGGCTGGAACTTCAATCTGCGCGCCACCTACACCGGCCCGCAGAACCTGGCCAAGTTCTACGACTACGCAGACAACCCGCGCTTCAACCTGGACGGCACACCCAAATCCGACAAAAGCCCCAGCTTCTGGCTGGTGGATGCGCGCACCTCCTACCAGTGGAACAAAAACGTCTCCACCTACTTGGCTGTGAACAACGTCTTCAACTACCAGCAGGCCAAGAAAGACAGCTACCTTTGGCTGGACCAGAACGGCAATATCGACGTGACCCATATCTGGGGCCCGAACATCGGCCGCAGCATCACGGCAGGCGTGAAGCTCACGTTCTGAATGCAGCCGCGCTTCACTTTGTCCAGGCGGCAGTGGCTGGGCCAGGCCGCCTGCGTGCTGGCTAGCCCGGCTCTGGCAGTGCCCGCCGCATGGGACTTCACCCTGCCCACACTGGAGGGGGACCGCTTCGTGCAACTATCCCAGCTGCGCGGCCCGGTGCTGGTCAACTTCTGGGGCCGCGACTGCCCGCCCTGCGTGGCCGAGCTGCCGCGCCTGCAAGCCTTTGCCAAAAGCCAAGCTGGCTGGACCCTGCTGCTGGTCGCCACCGATGCGCCGCAACTGGCCCAGCAGTTCCTGCTGCAGCGCGGCATCACCGGGCTGACCGTGTTGCGCGCCAGTGCCAACCCCGCAGCGTTGATGCGCGGCGCCGGCAACCGCAGCGGCGCCCTGCCCTTTAGCGTGGCGCTGCGCGACGGGCGCATCTGCCAGGCACATACGGGCGAGTTGACCGATACCGATTTACTGGCACTGCCAGGCGCTTGTGCGGCGTGAATTCGTCTTCAGATGTCCTGCCTTTGAGGTCCTTCTTCGCGGCATCTGGGCATAAAAAAGGCGCAGACTCCGGCTCTGACGAGCGGAAGTCTGCGCCTGGTTTACGGCACGCCCTGGTATTTACCGTGCGTAGGTAATGAAACGCAAGGAGGTACCGCCGGTTGCGGTCACCAGCCAATATTTGGAACTCTGCAAGCTAACGTAGCCCTGGCCTCCTACAACGACCGGCAAGGTGTATTGGTTGCGGGGCAGCAGCCAGGTCACATCGCTCAACGAGCTGGGGTTGGCAGCCGTGAAGGTGGTCAAGCCCAGGAAGCCGACGCTGCTGCTCCAGCTGGTCTGGATGCGGCGCTGCGAGAAATCGGCAATCTCGGCCATGGTGTACCACTTGAATTTGCCTGCGGCCTGCAGCTGGGCTGCGCGGCGCACAAAGGTCTTGACCACGCCTAAATGGGCGAGTGCACCGGGGGGGTGGTTATAGAACAGACGGTTGGTACGGCCGTTAGCTACAAAGCTTTGCAGGTCCAACAGCCACTGGGCCGAGGTGGCGTCGCTCACACCGTTGAGGTCAAATTCCTCGAAGGTAGCGGACTTGCCAAAGGGCGCAATCGGCATGGCCCATAGCTTGTTGGTCAAACGCTCACCGCCGCGCCATTCGCGGGTAGCAGCAGTGCCGGTATTGCTGACGGTGTACATGCCCACCACGCCATGGCTTTCCAGCCACTTGGTAGCCCAGGCTGGGTTGTTACCCACGGGGGCTGAATATTCACGCAGCGGCTGCTGGATGACATCTTCAATGGCCTTCACGTTGAGCTGTACCCAAGGCAGATAGGTTGCGGAGTTGGCTTCATTGGCGTTCAGGCCATAGATGTCATGGTTCCAGCCACCGTGTGAACCCAGCGCGTGTTTGACGGTATTGGTGTAAGCGTACTTGCCAAACTTGCCAGTCTGCAACACCACATCTTGCCCCGCAGGGTTGTTGGGCAGGTTCATACCCATGCCGTCACCCAGCGTGACCACGTCAGGGCCTGCGGTGAAGTGGACAGAGAACGGGCCCTGGCCTTGCATGAAGCTCTGGGCCATGATGGATTTGAACTGCGGCAAGAGGTCGTCGCCGTCATCCACATGCCAGTTGTAAACCAGACCACCTACGCCCTTGGGCTGAACAGACAGGCGGGGCATAACCACTTGGTCACGCGCAAAATGGTTCAGAAAGCCCTGGATCAAAGCACTGTCGGTACCGATGGCCTTGAAGTAGCCCAGCGGGATATTGACAAACAACACCTTGCCCGAACCGTAGCTGCGGTCGCCCGCGACCAGACCATGCTCTGGCGAGCTCAGGAACACATTGCCCGGAAACGTACCGGTGGTTACATAGTGGTAGTAGCCCAGTTGCCCAAACCCATAGCCGCTGACGGCCTGCATGGCGGAGTCGGCTGCGGACAACTTGCTGGCCGCCAGCAGGGGCGAATTTTCAACCCAACCGTCGCCACTGACCGTGGCGCTGACTTCGTCCAGGTCACGCAGACTGGCCGCAGAGAATAGCGATGCCAGCAGCTGACTAAGCGACTGCGTGGCGGTGCTGACGCGCTGGTCATAGCGCAGCTGCACGGGGCTGCTGAGCGAGCGTGCGGCGCTGGCTGCAGCGGTGGCAACTCGGCCTTCGATCAGCGGGCGCATGAACAGTGAACCACCCGGGTCAAAGCGGCTGGTAGGGACGAAAGTCGTGGTCGCCGTGGCGGCTACCGCCGTGTTGCTGGCGGTATAAGGCACGTACTTGCCAGGCGGCAGTGACAGGCTTTCCATGCGGCCCTTGGTGCCGACGATGGGGCCAAAGCCCACCACGCGGTCACGCAGGCTTTCATACTGCACGTAGTCCACACCCACTAGGTCCGAGAAGCGCGAGCGACCCGTGGAGGAGTAGTAACCGGTGTCGGTCAAAGCCCCCGCGTCGTAGGTCAGCATTAATTTACCGCCACTGGACACGTATTGCTTCACGGCGGCTACCAGGGCGTCGCTGGCCTGGATGTGCGCGCTGTCCGGCAAGATGAGACCGGAGATTTTGTCTGCCGCACCAGTGCCGAGGGCCAAAAAGGCGCTATCGGTGATGGTCTTGATCTGCAGGCCCTCTTCTGCCGCAGCATCGGTCCAGGCCTGGACCTGCCAGCTGGTGAGGCTGGCATTGTCAGGAATGAGCAGGGTCAGATAGTCGCGCGAGGCCGCAGCCATCGCCTGGGTACTGGACGCCAGCAAAACCAGCGCCGCAATAATGCCGCCCATCGCATAGCGCAAGCGCGATGCCAAAAGCTGCCAGGAAGGGTAAGTTGAGTGCATAAGTTACCTGGAGAGTGGGTTAAGGGAAGAAACAGAGGAGGGAAAAGGGTCGGAAGCTACCGGAGCCGACAGCCTGAATAGCCAGAGCAGGTCGGCAATCTGAAAAGGCCAGACAAACGGAGCGCTCTCACGCATCCAGGCTGCTCGGGCACGTGCCACCCAGGCTTTGGCGGCATCATCTTCGGCCACGCAGTGGGCGGCCACCGCAACCGCGGGCCACCAGAAACCAGCGGGGTCCACATTGCGTTGCGACCAGCTTTTGGTGCCTGTCCATTGCGCCGCGGCCTGCCGCCAAGCGGCTTGGGCGTGGGCCCATGCAGCGGGGTCGCTGCCGTCGTCCCAAAGCAATGGCCAGGCCTGCGCCACGGTATCGGGGTACCAGCGGGAGAAAGAGGGCTTGCCTACGTCCTGGCTGACCCGCCAGGTCTGACTGGGCGCGTGCCAAAGGTACTTTTGGATGGCTGCATCCACCCGGCGGGCGGTGGCCAGGCTGTTCTGCGCGGCAGCAGGTACGTGGAACACGCGGGTTTGCAAGCGGGCCCAGGCACGCCAACCGGCAGCGACTTCCACGGCATCCATCAGGTAGGCCACCTTGTGCCCAGGCTTGGCCCAGCTCAGGCCACCGGGCTGCGTTAGCAACGTGAGCGTGCCAGCCGCCGCCTCCAGGGCTGCGCGCATGGTGGGCTCTTCCAGCATGGAGGGCTGAGGAGCATATTCGGCGTAGGCATCTGCCATCAGCAGCAAAGATGCCGCTGTGCTGTCGAAGGCATCGACCTGGGGACAGGTCCGAGGGTCCATTCCAGGTGGACATTGGGATTCCTGCAAACCGTCGGCCCTGACCCAGTAGTCAAAAACCACGCCCTGGCCGGAACCGGTCATGGTGGTGTGCCGCGCCTGCCACTGCAACCAACGGGCGGCTGCCGGAGCCAACTGAGGGTTCACGCGCAAGGCACCCAAAAAGGCCAGGTTCACCTGGTACGCGGAAACATGGTGCCAGTCCGCGCCCTGCGGGTCGATGTGGCCCGCAGAATGATGAACTTTGATAGCACCATCCGCAGGCAGGCCGGGCGCTACCACCATTAATCGCTCAAAAGTACGTAGCGCCGCGTCGCGGAATGTGGCATCCACCAAAGGGGCAGCATTGCAGGACTGGGACGGCCCCTCGGCGGGGTTGGCTTGGCTTGGTACGTAGAGGCTGAGCGCTGCCAGCGCGGCGATGGGAACCTGTTTGCGTATCCGCATATCAACCGCCCACCCCAGGGCGCTGGGCCGCCGTCTGCCAGCCCATGGCCCAGCCGTAGAGCGCCACAAAGCCAATCGTCATCAGCATCACGCCGAACAACAAATGCAATAGCGGCATCAAAATAAGCCCGAACTGCTGGATCAAGGCCACATGCAGGGCGTACAACAGAGGCACGAGCACGAACAAAAAGGCCAGTGTCAGCAGCGTAAGCAAACCGCGCTTCCAGAATGCAAACGGAAACAGGTAGTAGGTGGCCAGGTGGATCCAGGGGGTCAACAGCATCAAATACCAAGCCTGCCCCAAACCGCTGCTGACGTGGTCGTCCACCGAATGCGTAAAGCTGGCGGGCCAAAACATGAAGAACAGCACGGACGCGCCATGCACCAGCGCGGCCAGACGGATGAAAAACGCCACCGGCTTGGCTTCGTCCGGCACCCGACCGGTACACACCCACAACAGCACAACGGCCCCGCCCTGCCACAGCGTGGCCCAGCCGTTAGGAGCGCTTAATTCCACGCCTATGAACGGGACCGGCAATGGCAACCAGCCGTCCGAGCCCGACGCCAGCGGTTCAAACCGACCAGGCAGCTCCAGCGCCCGTATCCACCACAGCAACTCGGTCGCCCAGGCCATGCCAATCCAGCTACGCAACAGCAGCAGCCCAGTAGTGAACCCCGCCGCAAGTGCAACGCCCGCCAGCAGCCGTTGCATCGGTAGGCGCAGGCTCCATATGGCACGGTGTTGCAGGATCGTGCCGCCTTTGTGGCCGCGTGCGCGCAGGTGCCGGATGCTCTCCCATAAGGGCGTCGGTTTGGCCATGCGGGTGCTTACCACTGAGCGAACAGGCCAACCCCCAGCGTGTTGCGCTGGTAAGTCGGGTTGCGGTAATGCTCGGCTTGCGCCGTCACGCCCCAGCGTGGCCCCAACCAGTAGCGCCAGGTCGTTCCCAGGCTCTGGCTATGAAAGTTGACTAACTGGGCGGTGCTGCCAATAGCCTGGTAGGCCTCAGTGCCACTGCTGGCGCGAAAAACAAAATACTGCTGGCCCTCTTTACCCAGCGTGAGGCTGGCGTAGGGCATGTGCGAGTCCACGCGGCCGGGCTGGCTCACGTTCAGCGTAATACCGGCCTCCAGCACCGCCGCCACCGGTAGGTACAGGGCCGCAGACAGACGCAAGCCCTCGTCACTGCGGTTGCCGTCGTATTCCGCGCGGAACCCCGCGATGGAGGTGACCAGTTGCTGCTCGCTCAACCATTTGCGTGAAATCTGCGCATCGATCTTGGCGTTGGCCCAGTTGGGTCCACCATGGCCGGCCACCACTGTCCCGGTGGCATACCAGCTCGGGGAAATATTACCGGTATAAGCAAGTGCCACTACGCCGCCGCGTTCGCCAAACTTGCGTTCATCCAAAATTTCTGCCAGCAGGCTGTCACCTCCAGGCAGGGCAATGTTTGCACGCAGGTTGACCGATTCCCCATCGGGCAAGCCTGCGCTGAGCTGGCTGTGGGTGGTGGCCAGGTCCCACGTAATGCGCGGGCTGGATGCATCCACCTGCGCCATGGCAGTCGAGGAGACCAGCAAGGCTGCTGTCAGCACGGCACCGGTGAAAACTACAGTGTTACGCATGCTCATGCTCCCACCAACGCGCTAGCCAGCACATCGGCAATGCGCTGCGATGTCTGCCCATCGCCAAAGGGGTTTACCGCAGCACGCATACGGGCCAAAGCAGAAGATCCCGCCAGCAATTCCGTGACGGTGGCCACGATGTGGGCGGTGTCGGTGCCGACAATAAGGCCTGCGCCGGCTTCTATCAGCTCGGGACGTTCGGTGGTGTCACGCAGCACCAGCACCGGGCACGACAACGCGGCGCCCTCCTCCTGGATTCCGCCGGAGTCGGTCAGGGCCAAGATGCTGTTCTGCAAGCACCACAGCAGTGCTGGATAGTCCAGCGGAGCACACAGGCAAAGACGCCCGCCCAGAGACTCGGCCAGGCTGCCCAACTCGGCGTAGACACTGTCGCTGACCGCCGGGTTGCCATGTACCGGCCAGACCACGGCCAGATCCGGGTTTTGCTGCAGCAGCTGCGCAACGGCGCGCGCCACGTTCTGGATACCAGGGCCCCAGTTCTCGCGCCGGTGGGCCGTCACGGTAATTAGCTTGCACTGGCCCAGATGCGACTGCAAGGCTTGCAGTTCAGCTGGCAATGTGAGTTGCCCCGCTTGCATCAGTTGCTGCAGCCTGCCCGTACCTGCAAGGGCTGCGTCCACGGCAGTGTTGCCCACCATGTGCACGGCTTCCGCGTTGACACCTTCGCGGTGCAAATTGGCTGCGGCACCGGCGGTCGGCGCAAAGTGCCATTGGGCTAGGCGGGCGGTCAGCTCGCGGTTTTTCTCTTCCGGGAAGGGCTCCCGCGGGTTGAAGGTCCGAAGACCAGCCTCGACGTGGCCGATCGGAATCCCTAGGTAGAACGCCGCTTGCGCAGAGCCCAGGGTACTGGTGGTGTCCCCATGCACCAGCACGGCGCTGGGTTGCACCGCTTCGTAAATGTTGGACAGCCCCTCCAGCAGCAAGGCATTCAAATGCGCCAGGCTGCCGTTTTTACGCTCCAGCACCACTTCATGCTCTGGCTGTATGTCGAAAAAGCTATACAGCGCATCGGCCATTTCCCGGTGCTGGCCGCTATGTACCCAGGCGACAGGCAGGCCTCGGCGGCGCAGTTCGGTATAGACGGGGGCCATTTTGATGATCTCAGGCCGGGTCCCGACTGAAATCAGTATGGGACGCGGCGATGCGGATTCGTGAGAAGTCATGGTGCGGGGATGCTGGTTGTTGGAATAGGGTTGGCAGGCAGGCGCAGCTGTAGCACAGTGGAAGGCCCGGCGATCACGCGCCAGTAGGGGCCATCACGGTCGATACGGGCAGAACCCTCCATCAGGCTGGGCTGGGCGTAGCGCTGTGCCGGCAGCAGCCACGTCAAGCGATCGAGCGAACGCGGGTGGTGGGCTTTGAGCACGGAGCCACCGGGGGTGGCGCTGTCCGGGGACAGTTCCCAAACCACGTCGAGTCGGTCATTGGCAAAGGCCGCGTATTGCGCCATGGTCATCCAGCGCAGTGACTGCTGATGAACAAGGCTGGCCGTATGCTGCATCCATTGCTTGAATGCGTTAGGAAACATCGCAATGCCTGGCGGGTGAAAGTAGACCAACCGCACGGTGCGGTATTGCGCACAGAAATCCGCCACATCCTTGAGCCACACCGCAATATCACGTTCGGGCACATGGGCCATCTGTGATTCTTCAAAGCTGGCGTAAATGCCATAGCTCAGCACGGGAAAGGACCACATATCTGCCGGGCCACGCTGCCCGTCTTGGTAACTGCGGGTGGGCGCCATTCCGATGTCGCCGGTGAAGTAATAGGCATGGATGCCGTGCGCACGCAGCCAAGGCGTCACCCATGCTGGGTGGTTACCGATGGGGGCAGAATATTCGCGCACCGGCTTGCCACTGGCTTCGGACACACTGGCCAGGTTTTTCTCGATCAAGGGGATGGACAGGGCTGGATCCTGCTTGTCCACCAACCGGCCGAACTCGTTGTGTATCCACCCGCCGTGGCTACCTACTTCGTCACCACGGGCGACGAAGCGGCGCACCCAATCTCGGATCTTGGGATTGTTTTGCAAGTCCATGCCCAAGCCATCACCCGCATGGTCTACATCAGGGCCGGCGGTTAGGTGCATGGAGTAAGGGCCCTGCTCAAACGCACCCAGCGCCGTCAACGACTCCATGGCGGGCACGGCGGCGGCGGAATCGATATGCCAATTCATGATCAGCGCGCCACGCGCCTCCGGCATAGGCGAGAGCTGGGGCAGCGCCACCACGTCCTCGGCAAAGTAGCGCAAGAAACTGTGCAAGAAAAAGCCGTCGGTACGCAACTTCAGGTAACCCAGTGGCATGTTGACAAAGAGCACCTTGCCCTGCCCCATGGAATGCAGCCCGGCCATGACCCCCCCGCCCTCAAAATGCATCAGCCGCTGGCCGTCAAACGCACCACGGGTGGCAAACACGGGGTATTGCAGTCGCCCGTAGTTGTAGCTGACGACAGACAGCTCTTCGTCGACATGCGGTGGTGCTTGGATGCTGGTCAAAGGGCTTTGGCTATCTTCTCGCATCAGCTTGCCGGGGGACAGGCGTAGCAAGGGCACGGCTCCGCCATCAACCCAGGCGACCTGTTCGCTGCCCATCTTGGAGCCCAGTGCCCCGTACAGCGCGTAGTTCACGCCGGCGAGTTTGGACAAGCGTGACTGCTCGGGATGGTATTTGCCGTCCATGTCACTCACGCCGGCGTCATACACCAACATGAGCAAAGCCCCTTGGCTGACCCGCTGCTCCAGGTGCGACACCACCGCACTATTCATACGGCGGTGCACTGTATCGGGCAGGATCAGGGCTGCATCCAGCGGATAGCCGCCAGGACGCAGCAGCGCAGACACCCGTACCACTGACATAGGAAAGCCCATTTCGGCCGCCGCGTCCTGCCAGACGGTCACTTGGGCATCTTGTTCCGAAACATCATCAGGCACTATGAGAGCCAGGCGGGTCAGCACCGGGTTGCGGGCTGCAGCCCCGTAGACCCACACGCCCAAAACTACGGCCAATAGTGCTGCGGCGCACAAGCGCACCGCCCAGGATTTAAGCCCAATTTTCAGAATAGTCATATGGTGAGCGGTACCGGCGGCATGACAAGGGCAGCTGCCTCAATGGATGCCGGGGGCAAGGTCTGGCCGGCTTCTTCAGCCCACAACGTTCCATGCACGCATACACCCGGCGCAACCTGAATGTGCGGTGCGGCTACCGTGGCCAGTCGGCCAGCTGCACCGATGGTGCAGCCAGCGCCAAGATAGACCGCAGTTTCCGACACCACAGCCCCACCCACAACGCAATCCGAACCCAGGTGGATAGGCCCTTCAGAAATAAGATTGCCCGAAACATGACAACCATCCGCCAGAGTCAAGCTGCCACGGGTCTTCAGACTGCCGTCCACACGGCAGTGAATACCCACGCGTAAGTCGTCCAGACACACCAAATCCCCAATCCAGGACGTCAGTGCATCGATCTGCAAGGCGTCCCGGGCAATGCCTCGGCCAACGATGGCATCCCATTGCACATGGCTTGGCCAGCTGGTGATGGCGCTGCACTGCTCGGCCTGCCGCGCGGGCCGAGGGAGGCGATCCGCAAACTGTATCAACGGTGCATGCAGCAATTTGAACTTCACACCCGGCGCAACGCCAAGCCATTCTTGTGCCGTTAGACGCCCCGCAAGCTGGCAGCCCTCAGCAACCCGGACCTTCAGCCCATGGGCCCAGCGCAAAACTGTGGTGCGCGCAGTGAGCTGCAGCGTACCTGCTGCCCACAAAGCTCGGTACACACCCTGCTCCGCTGTTGTCAACATGGCAGAGGACGCCACTTCCGCGTAAAAACCCATGTGCACAGGTAGAGTGGCATCGCCCGTGATGTGCCACAGCCGCTCGCTGCGTCTTGCGGCGATCTCTTGCTCCATCAGCGGCAGGGCTGCTGTGGAATGGGGTGCAACAAAACGCACCAGCACCGAATCACCCAGGTGGCTGGCGTTCTGACGCAACGCATCGTCAATACGGGCGGCAAAACTATTCGCCAAGAATGGCGGATCCAGCGCATCCCGTTCGTCAATCTGCAAAGGCACGACGTCGCTGGGCCGTATCCATTCGTGGAGCGCTGGCAACAACGGGAGCAGCATGACCAACAGGGTCAGCGCAAACAACAGGGCCAGAATCATGGGAGCGTTCCCGGCGTGGCCGTACGCAATGGCGCCTCTGCACGGCGGTAACGTACCGTCTTGTCCCAATGAAATTTGCTGCCGGAAAGCCGGTCCAGCAGCAACTGGTCCACCACCGAGCGGGCAATCGCCACTGCACTGACGATAAAGCCTAGAAACGAAAAAGCCAGCAAGCGCACACGCTTCTGGGAACGGTCCAGATGCACCGCTGTCGCTATTTCAAAAAAGGCGGCGAAATTGCCCAAGGCGCTGTGGGCCATGAAGGCCATCATCAACAGTGCCGGTGCCAGCAGCTGAAATGACACCGTGAAGTACATCAGGACACTCAACACCCAGCCCATCAGCAGAATCGGCGACATCATGTAGACGCCCAGAAGCAAAAAACCATCCAGTTTTTCGGACAAGGTGAGCGTGCGGTTACGAAGCAAGGCACCGGTATGTCGCGCCATGGCCTGGTTATGTCCTTTGGACCAACGCTTGATTTGGCGCATGCGCACCGCCCAGCTTTGCGGCACTTCTTCGTAGCACTCCGCCCGGTTGTGGTAAACCGTACGCCAACCGCCTAGCAACAATCGGTAGGTCAAGTCGGTGTCCTCCGCTAACACGTCGTCGTGCCAACCGCCCACGGCCTGCAGTGCGCTGATGCGTATGCCGCCCACCGTGCCACCGTACTGCGGCACCAGCCCTAAGTTCATGCGGGCCTGTTGGTCCACCTGGTAGCCACCTGCGCGCTCCAAATCCAGCAACCGCGTCAGCATATTGGCGCCGACGTTGTGCGGTACCACTCGCCCCATCACTGCGCCAATTTCAGGGTCGAAAAATGGCGCCATCAGCCGGCGGATCAGGCCGCGTGACGGCATGTAATCGGCATCAAAAACAATGATGAAGTCGGTATCGATTCTTTCGGTGGCATCTTTCAGTGCTGCGGCCTTACCCGGCTTACCGCCGACGCGGTGGAAAGGAACGATGCGGCCCGGAAACCGGGCAACCACGGAGTCAATGATGGCGCGGGTACCGTCGCTGGAGCGGTCGTTTACCGGCACCACCACCATACGGTCCTCTGGGTAATCGACCTGCATCAGGTTTTCCAGGCAGTCCTGGATGACATCCTCTTCGTTGTGCGCGGCTACAAAAATCGTGACCCTTGGCCAATCGGCACTGACGATGCTGGCGTACGGATGGCGCTGCTTTCCAAACAGTCGATTCAACGAAAACAGGTAATGGCGGGCCGTGTATACCGCTAAAAGAAGCATGACAAGCCCCATCAGGCCTCCCAAAGACCAGGCCCAGACGCTACCTAGCGGGCTGGTCGCGCGGATGGAAAAGGCCGAACCGTCCGCTGCCCATGCCTGGCGCAACAACAGCGTCCACAGCACCAATGCGGCACCACAAATACGCGCCCCCGCCTTCCTGGTGGGCATGGGTTGCTGGATGCCACTGGCAATCGCGATTTCAGCTGGTGGGGACAAATGAAAAATCATTGCGCTAGCCCTTTGGTAACGAATTTTCTGTTTTACTTTGTATACAAATTTATTGTATTGAATTAACTTGATACAAAGATGGAACTAATTCATGATTTGGGTTTTGTTTTGGGGTTATTACGAATAGACCCGCAAAAAATTGAAGGACGCCCGCCCGCGTAAATAGCGCACGCTCTCCCAAGACATAGATTGCCCATGCCTGTCCCCTGATGTCGATGACACGTCGATAGCCACGCCTTAACGGGGCCGGCGCTGACTTAGGACCTGCCTACGGTCCGTGATCATTTAAGTTTTTCTAGAACTGCACCAATCCGAGCCATTGCAGCCTGGAAATGACCTTAAAGACACAAACGTACCGCTTTGCAGATCACCGCCAACACATCATCGCCCAGCATGGAAAACTGGAACAGATCGTGTTTGTCCGGCGACAACCTCTGTGCCACGGGCTCTGCCAGAGCCAAACCGTTTTCGCTGTTGGTCAGCATGACAAAGCCATCGCCTGTTTTGGGGGGGCGCCATCACGAAAGCGCGGTAGCCGGGGTTATTGCCCCAGTGCCAGATATAGAGATCGTTGCGGGTGGTCTCCAGTCCCCAGCCCAACCCCCAAGAGATGCCCAGACGAGGCTCCACCGACACGGGAGACGCCGTGACCTGCGAGAGCAAAGGAGCATCGCTCAGCACGGCGACAAGGAATTTGCCGTAATCCTGCGCGGTGGTGTACAGCGAAAAAGCCGCGATCGGCTGCGTCAACGCCATGTTCTTGCGCGGGCCGCCGTTGGCTTTGGTGCCAGATACCAGCTCGCGGGCGATGTCCTCGCTCCAGACATAAGAACTGTGGTCCATCCCCAGGGGCCGGAATACCTGGGCAGCCATGAAGCGATCAAGCGGCTCACCGGTCACCGCCTCTATGGCCCGCTGCAGCAGTACAAAGCCCTCACCCGAGTAGCCCCAGGCGCTGCCTGGATTAGCTTCGAAACCCAGCGGCCCAGATGCCCAGTTGGGCAAGCCGGATGTGTGGGTCAGCACCATGCGGGCGGTGACGGCTTGCAGGCGCGGATCGCTGACCAGGTCGGATGGCTCGGCTTTCAAGGGCTGGTGCCGGTGCCGATAACCGTCGGGAAGGTACTGCAGCAATGGCGCGTCCAGCGCCAGCTTGCCCTGCTCCACCAGTTTCAGCACGGCGTAGGCAAATACCGGCTTGCTGAGGGATGCGGCCTGGAACACGCTGTCGGCATGTACCGCCACCGCTGGCGTGCAACCAGAGGCAGACTCAACGGTATCCAGCCGGCGGTTCTTGATGACAGCCAACGCCACCGCGCATACATGGTGCTCCTGTGCCAGGGATTGCAGGCTGTCATGCAGGCTATGGGCGCCTGTATCCCCATGGCCTGGGGAGGCGCACCCGAACAGCTCAACCGCGGCAGCCGACGCCACCGCCCAGCATGTGAGCCTTCGCCGGGCCACTGCCATCCATGGCCTAAATCGCTTTGATGTACCCATGCTTGTGTGTATGCAGTTGTAGGCTTTAGCGGGCAAACACCAGCAGCAGATTGTTGGCCGGCAGGGCTACGCGCTCGCGCAATTGCAAGCCAACCGACAGCGCTTGGTGCACCACATCGTCCAGCAGGCGCAGGCCCCAGGCGGGGTTGCGCTGGCGCAGGTCGGCATCAAAGGCCTGGTTGCCGGGCGAAGTCGTGACGCCCGACTCCAGATACGGCCCGTAAGTAACAAGCAAGCCGTCCGGCGCCAGGTGCCGGGCCGTGCCCGCCATCAGCCCGGCGCAGCAGGCCCAAGGCGCGATATGCAGCATGTTGGCGCAGTACACCAAGTCCACCGTTTCCAACTGCCAGGCGGGCGCGAGCACGTCCAGCACCACGGGTGCCTGGACATTGGTCACACCGGCTTGGGTGCACCAGTGGGCAATGGAGTCGAATGCGTCCGGCTGGGCGTCGCTGGGCTGCCAATGCCAGCCAGGTAAACCTTGGGCAAATCCGGCTACGTGCTGGCCGGTACCGCTGGCGATTTCCAGCGCCTTACCCTGTGCGGGCAAGATGCGTTGCAGCTCGGCCAGGATGGGTTGCAGATTGCGTTCGGCGGCGGGGCTGTGCAGGGGTTCGAATTGCGAAGTCATCCTCCGAGCTTAGCGCGGCATCCAGACGCCGCAGCTCCAGCATTGTTCAAACCCGCCCTCTACCAGCTCGCCGCAGGCGCACTGCCAGCGGCGTTGGGGCACATTTTGCAGGTGGTGCAACAGCGTGCGGGCCTGGGCCTCCTGGGCTGGGTGCTGTATCCACACCTCGGGCAGGCACTGGTCAGGAGGCAGCTCGCCAGCCACGCCCACCAGGTACTGGCGCTGCACACTGGCGGCAATGCCCTCCACCGCCATAGCGTCGGCCCACAGCGTGGCGATGGCGAGATTGGGGGCCTGGGTCAAGCGCAGCATGCTGGTGAGCATACGCGCTCTGCGCAATTTTGGCAGCGTATTTGCTGCCATTTTGATAGCTGTCAGCACTGGTGATACCTGGGCTATAGGGTTAAAACACCCTAAACCATACGCTGCGGGCCGGCGTTTACTGCACCACAAAGCTGCCGGAATAGCTGGTGTAGTCCAGCGGCATGAACACCCCACTGCCCAGGTATTGCAGCTTCAGGGTGTCGTATTGCGAGCCGCTGAGGGAGCCGGTGACGCCGAGGGTTGTGCTGTTGGTGAATGTGGTGTAGATCTGGCTGCCGTCCGCTACCGCCACCAGCTTGCTGCCGTCGGCGGATGCGGCCACCGATTGCCATAGGCGGCTGTTCTCGCGCGCCGTCCAGTTCACCCCTGCATCGATCGAGGTGTAAATCTGTCCGTTGTTCTCCACCGCCACCAGCTTGCTGCCGTCGGCCGACGAGGCCACCGATTGCCAACTGCGGCTGCTCTCGCGCGCCGTCCAGTTCACCCCTGCATCGATCGAGGTGTAAATCTGTCCGTTGTTCTCCACCGCCACCAGCTTGCTGCCGTCGGCCGACGAGGCCACCGATTGCCAGCTGCGGCTGTTCTCGCGCGCCGTCCAGTTCACACCCGAGTCGGTCGAGGTGTGGATCTGGCCGCCGTTCACCACCGCCACCAGCTTACTGCCGTCGGCCGACGAGGCCACAGAGACCCAGTTAAAGTTGATGCCCTGTGGTATCCAGCTCACCCCAGCATCGGTCGAGGTGTAAATATGACCGCCGTTCACCACCGCCACCAGCTTGCTGCCATCGATCGACGAGGCCACCGAAAACCAGTTGAGGCTGAGGCTGCCGCCCTGCATCGTCCAGTTCACCCCAGAGTCGGTCGAGGTGTGAATCCGACCACCGCTCACCGCCGCCACCAGCTTGCTGCCGTCGGCCGACGAGGCAACCGACAACGAGGTGGCAATGCTGCCCCGCGCCGTCCAGTTCACCCCAGCATCGGCCGAGGTGTAGATCTGACCGCCGTTCACCGCCGCCACCAGCTTGCTGCCGTCGGCCGACGAGGCCACCGATTGCCAGCGGCGGCTGTTCGCCCGAGCCGTCCAGTTGACATACGCATTGGTATAGCTGCTCGGCAGCGCCTTGGTCATTACCGTTTGCCCGGCGTTCTGTAGCAGGCTCCAGCCGCCCGTTCCCGCACCGCTGACCTCCACCAGATCACCGACCGCCGGCGCCATGGGCAGCGTGATCGCCACCTGCGCCGCGTTGTTGGCGATGTAGCCGGTGTTGGACTGTGCCTGCTGGCTGGTGCCGGCCACATTCACCCAGGTTACGCCGGGGCCGGGAGCGCCGTCGCAGGTGTAGGTGGTGCTGGTGATTTCAGCCGTATCGAGCACGCCACTGCTGTTGCTGTCCTGCCCGGTGGTGACCTTGTGGCCGCCGTAGGTGCAGTTCGCACCCGCCGCCTCAGTGGCCACGGCGATCAGGCTGGAAAGGCCGGTGCTGCCTGTAGCCCCAGTTGTCCCCGTTGCGCCCGTGGAACCGGTCGCGCCCGTAGCGCCTTGGCAGACATAGTCGGTGGAGGTGATTTCGCTGGTGTCGAGCACGCCGTCGCTGTTGCTGTCCAGCCCCACGCTGATCTGCGAGCCGCCGTAGGTGCAGTGGCTGCCAGCGGCCTCGGCGCTGGTACGCACCAGGCTAGTCAACCCACTGCTGCCGGTGGCACCGGTCGCCCCGGTGGCACCCAGGCTGCCGTTGCAAGCGTACTGGGTACTGGTGATCTCGGCCGCATCGAGCACGCCGTTGGCGTTGCTGTCCAGCCCGGCGTTGATGTAGGCACCGCCGCTGGCGCAGTGCAGGCCCACGGCTTCCGTACCGGCCAGCACCAGGGTGGCGACCTTGGTGGTGGTATCGGTTGTGGAGGTAATGGCGGCCGTGTCAGAGCCGCCACCGCAGGCCGTGAGGGCCAAAGTGAGGGCCAGGGCGCACAGGGTAAACGCGGGCCGCCGTGGTGGGCGGGGCACAGGCGTGGAGAGGGATAGGGACATGGCAAAAGGCTTTCAGTGCTTGAGATCACCCGGATAGACACGTGATGCGGGTTAATACTTCAAGAGCATAAAGACGCCTGGCGTCCGTGTCTGTCCCCAGTTTTGGGGGCAAGCACCGCCATGAATAGGGCACATAATTCAAATTTTTTTGCAGCCCATTCTCTCGACTGCCATGGGCTGGAGGTGGTGTCCCTGTAGTCCTTTCCCACGCCAACACTGAATGCCATGTCCGCCAAAGACCACCCAGCCATGATCCAAGTGGCGCTTGTCGAGGATGACGTGGAAGTGCAAAGTGCCATTATGGCCGCCGTGCATGCGTCCCCCGATATGCACATCGCCTGTGTTGCCAGTACCTGTGCGGCCGGTCTGCTGGCGCTGCAACAGCCGCCCGCCGATGTGCTGCTGGTGGACTTGGGGCTGCCCGACGGGACAGGGATTGATGTGATTCGGGCTGCCAGCGTCTTGTGGCCCAGCTGCGCGGTGATGGTGTGCACCACGTTTGCGGATGAGGCGCATGTGTTGCAGTCCATTGAGGCCGGTGCGTCGGGCTATTTGCTCAAAGACGGCGCAGCCGGCGACATGCTGAATGAAATCCGCAGCCTGCATGGCGGCGGCAGCCCCATCAGCCCGCTGATTGCCCGGCAGATTTTGACGCGCTTTCGGACCCCGCCCACGGCGGCCCCCGACGCGGTAGTTGCGCCCCACGACAACGCTGCAGCGGCTTTGTCGGCCCGAGAGAAAGAAGTTCTGGAGCTCATCACCAAAGGCTTCACGGCGGAAGAGATTGCCCAATTGATTCTGGTGTCGCAGCACACGGTGCGAACCTATGTGCGCCGCATTTACAGCAAGCTCAAAGTCAAATCCAAGGCCGAAGCGATATTTGAGGCAAGAAGCCTGGGGTTGCTGTGACGCGGCGAAACGGCTCACACCGTTGCTGGCAACTTTGGGGACTTTGCGTGCTGCTCTTTGCGGGCTGCGCGCAGGCGCCCGATGGCGATGTGGCAGTGCATTTGCAAGACGCGCAGTTACTGTCTTTGGTGGGCAGTGGCTATACGCCCCCACCGGGCCATGCGGATGCCGCATCGCTGCCGCACAGTGGCTGGCACGGCGTGACGCTGCCCCATATTGCCGAGCGCGAATTAGTACCCCATGCGCAGGGGGACACGCGCACCGTCACCGACTGGTATAGGTTGGATCTACATGACCTGCCCAGCACGCCAGCACCCCGTTACCTATACATCCCCCGCTGGAAAACCATCGGCCAGATAGCGGTCTATGCGGATGGGCAGTTGCTGTATGCCTCCGAAGGCAGCAAGACGCACAACGGCTACAACCACCCGCTGCTGCTGCGGCTCAATCCGGGGGCAGGCACTCTGTCTGCGGCCGCGGTGCTGCTGCGCATTGACCGCTTGCAAAGCAGCGGCAGTGCGCTGTCAACCCTCTGGGTGGGGGCCGCGCAGCCGCTGGTGGGGCGTTACCAGGTGCGCCAGCTGTTGCAGACGCAGCTGCCTTTTATTGGCGGGGCGGCATTTTTATCGGTGGGAATTTTCTCGCTGGCGGTGTGGATACGGTTGCGGCGCGATTCGCTGTATTTGCTGTTTTTTGCAGCGTCCGCAATGTCGTTTGTGCGCATGCTGCATTACCACGTGGGCGGCAGCTATCTGCCGATGAATGACCAGTGGTTTGAATGGGTCACTGTGGCATCGTTGATGTGGATTTTGGCGCTGTGCCACTGCTTTCTGGAGCGCCTGCACGAGCACCCGATGCGGGGGCTAACCCCGTCGTTGATTGGTATTACCGTGCTGTGCAATCTGGTGACCATGCCAGGTGCAGTGGCCCTTTTGCCCAGTCTGACGCTGTGGACACCCATGCTGTACATGCTGCTGCTGCCGCTGGCCGCGTTGATCTTTTTCGATGCCTTGCGCAATGGATTTCGCACCCGGTCGCGGGAACTGTGGTGGATGGCAGGCTGGCTTTTTGCAACCACGCTGTGCTGTGTGTACGACCTGGCATTGCAAAACAACTGGGTCAGCCCTGAAGGCATCTACACCAACCCCTACGCCATCATTGGGCTGTTCGTGATGTTTGTGTACATCATGTTTCGCCGCTATGTAGGGGCCGTGGTCGAGGTCGAACAGGCGAATGTCCACCTAGCGCAGCGCCTGCAGATCCGAGAATCCGAACTGGCCAGCAGCTACGCCCGTTTGCGCGAGGTGGAACACCATCAAACATTAAGCGACGAGCGCCTCCGCCTGACGCAAGACATGCATGATGGGCTAGGCTCGTCGCTGGTGACGGCACTGCGCGTGGTGGAGAGTGGGCGCATGACGGATGGCGCGCTGGGCGAAATTTTGAAGGGCTGCATCGACGACCTGAAGCTGACGATTGACTCGATGGAGTCGATAGAAGCCGACTTGCTGTTGCTGCTGGCCACGCTGCGCTTTCGGCTCGGGCCTCGGCTCAAAGCAGCGGGTGTGCGCCTACTCTGGGAAGTGCAGGACTTACCCAAACTGGACTGGCTGAACCCCCGCAGCGCGCTGCATATTTTGCGGATATTTCAAGAAGCCTTTACCAACATTCTGAAGCACACCCACGCCACCGAAATCCGTGTACGCACCGCCGTGCAAGGCGACGGCGTAGAAGTCACCATTGAAGACAATGGCCAAGGGTTTGATCTCGATCTAACGCTGCTCCAGCCAACGGGGCGGGGGCTGAACCACCAGCAACGCCGGGCGCAGGCGTTGGCAGGCCACGTCCACTGGACATCCGGGCGCGAAGGAACCTGCTTTACGCTGTGGTTACCGCTGCGTCCACAGCGGGAGTAAGCCTTGTGAATCCATTTCCAGATCAATACGCGCTCTGCGCACTTTGGGTAGCATATTTGCTACTTATTTGATAGCTACCAGCGCTGGTAATACCTGCGCTTCAGCCCTGTTTCTTTCAAATTCTTGGCGAACTGCTCAGGTCCCGGGCAGCGTGTAGTCCTTGAGCAGCTCGCGCAGCCGCATCTTCTGCATCTTGCCGGTAGCGCCCATGGGGATGGCATCCACAAACACCACGTCGTCCGGGATCTGCCATTTCGCGGTTTTGCCCTGGTAGAACTGCAGCAAATCGGCCACCTCCACGGATGCACCCGGTTTTTTGACCGCCACGATCAACGGCCGCTCGTCCCACTTGGGGTGCTTCACGCCAATGCAGGCCGCCATGGCAATCGCCGGGTGGGCCACGGCGATGTTTTCCAGCTCGATGGAGCTGATCCATTCGCCGCCGGACTTGATCACGTCCTTGCTGCGGTCGGTGATCTGCAAAAAGCCGTCGGGGCAGATGGTGGCCACGTCGCCGGTGGGGAACCAGGCCATGCCATTGGCGTCGCGCACCAGCGGGTCGCCACCCTCGCCTTTGAAATACTCCGCCACGACCCAAGGGCCTTTGACCAGCAAGTCGCCCGATGTGCGGCCGTCGTGCGGCAGGGCATTGCCGTTGGCGTCCACGATTTCCATGTCCACGCCAAACACCGCGCGGCCCTGCTTCTGGCGAATTTTCATTTGCGCATCCGGCGGCAGTGCCAGGTGTTTTTGCTTGAGCGAACACAGCGTGCCGACTGGCGACAACTCGGTCATGCCCCAGGCGTGCAGCACCTCCACGCCGTAGTCTTCTTGAAATGAGCGCAGCATGGCCGGCGGGCAGGCTGCGCCGCCGATCACCGTGCGCTGCAAGGATGAAAAGCGCAGGCCGCCAGCCTGCAGATGGCCCAGCAGCATCTGCCACACAGTGGGCACGCCGGCGGCCATGGTGACCTGTTCGGCCTCCATCAGCTCATACACCGACTTGCCATCCAGCGCTGGCCCAGGGAACACCAGCTTGCAGCCCACCATGGCCGCCGCATACGGCAGGCCCCAGGCATTGACGTGGAACATGGGCACCACCGGCAGCACGGCGTCGCGTGCGCGCAGGCACATCACGTCGGGCAAGGAGATGGCGTAGGCGTGCAGCACGGTAGAGCGGTGGCTGTACAGCGCAGCCTTGGGGTTGCCGGTGGTGCCGCTGGTGTAGCACAGGCTGGAGGCGGTGTTTTCGTCCAGGCTGGGCCAGGCGTACACGTCCGACTGGCCGGCAATCCAGGCTTCGTAGCTGCACAGGCCAGGAATGCCGGCATTGGGGGGCAAGGCATCGGCATCGCATAAGGCGACCCAGTGGCGCACCGTGGGGCAGCGGCTGTAAACGGCCTGAACAATGGGCAGAAAACCCAGGTCAAAGCACAGCACCTGGTCTTCAGCATGGTTGACGATCCAGGCCAGCTGGTCGATGTGCAGGCGGGGATTCACGGTGTGCAGCACCCGGCCGGAGCCGCTGACGCCGTAATACAGCTCCAGGTGGCGGTAGCCGTTCCAGGCCAGGGTGGCGACGCGCTCGCCGGAAGCAAGGCCCCAGGCGTCCAGCCCGTTGGCCACGCGTCGTGCCCGGGCGGCCACCCTGCGGTAATCGCTACGGTGAATATCGCCCTCGACGCGGCGCGACACGATCTCGGCATCGCCGTGGTGGCGCTCGGCGAATTCGATCAAGTTCGAAATCAGCATCGCCTGGTTTTGCATCAGACCCAGCATCTCTTATCTCCTTTTGGTACCTCATCAGTATCGACGGGGCCCGGCAGACCACGTCTCAGTGTTGTCCCGCAACGTGGGGATGCCGGTAGATTGCTTCCAAATAGATAGCAGCTGGTGCAGATAAATCCTGCGCCACAAGCCCATTTGACACATAAAATATCGGCCGGGGCAGAACCAAACCAACTGGCCCGTAGTCCAAGGCTTGCAAGCCGAGGCCTGCACCCCCACCTGGTTCACACGCCCAGAAGGGCTTTTACCCACGCTGTAAGCTCAACACCATGACACACAAAATTGAAAAAACCGACGCCGAATGGAAGGCCCTGCTGGCCGAAAAAGGTGCCGAGCCCGTGGCCTTCCAGGTCACACGCCATGCCGCTACCGAGCGCCCGCACACCGGCAAGTACGACCAGAACTGGGCTCAAGGCGAATACCGCTGCATCTGCTGCGACGCCAAGCTGTTCGACTCGGCCACCAAATTCGACGCTGGCTGCGGCTGGCCCAGCTTCTCGCAAGAGGCTGCGCCCGGCGCCATCGAAGAAATCACCGACACCAGCCACGGCATGCGCCGGGTAGAAACCGTGTGCTCGCAGTGCGGCGCCCACCTGGGCCATGTGTTCGAAGACGGCCCCAGCCCCACCGGCTTGCGCTATTGCATGAATTCCGCTTCGCTGGACTTCAAGGCCAGTTAAGCTTCAGGGGTGTGCCACTGGCGGTCCTGTGGCCTCCCCTATCTCCCACTATGAAACTCCTGCTCGACTTCCTCCCCATCCTGCTGTTCGTCGTCACCTACAAGCTGTCCACGATTTATGTGGCCACAGGTGTACTGATGGTGGCCACCATAGTCCAGATGGGCATCACCTATGCCATCGAGCGCCAGCTCACCACCATGCACAAGATGACGCTGGGCATGGTGTTGGTATTTGGCGCCCTGACCCTGGTGCTGCAGAACGAAACCTTCATCAAGTGGAAGCCCACCGTGCTCTACATCGCCATGGCCCTGGCCATGTGCGTCGCCATGTGGATCATGAAGAAGAACTACCTCAAGCTCATGCTGGGCAGCCAGCTGGAGCTGCCCGACGCGGTGTGGATGCGCCTGAACGTGGCCTGGATGCTGTACTGCCTGTTCATGGCTGGCATCAACGGCTATGTGGCGGCCTACTACAGCACTGACGAATGGGTCAACTTCAAGATCTGGGGCTATGTGTTCCCCCTGGCCTTCATGGTCGGCCAGGGCATTTACATCTCGCGCTACCTAGGCACAGAGCAAACCGCCGAGGCGGACGCCGCCGACAAGCAAGCATGACCCCTACAGCCGACCAACTCGCCCAGCGCCTGCGCAGCACGCTGGCCCCGACACAGCTAGAGGTGCTGGACGAAAGCGCGGCCCACGCTGGCCACAGCGGCTCCAACGGCAGCAGCTGGGGCACGCACTTCCGGGTGCGCATCGCTTCACCCTTGTTTACCCAGCAGTCCCGGGTGGCGCGCCATAGGCTTGTGTATGATGCGTTGCAAGAATTTATCGACCAGGGCGTACACGCGATTGCTATTGAAGTGCTGTAAACCGGTCCGAGCCTCTTCTTATCTTGAGCTGTCCATTCCAGGCTGGCTCGCAACCCCCCTTCTAGGAAAACGCATGAAGAAAACACTGTTATCCACCATGGTCGCTGCTGCTTTGCTGGGCAGCCTGGCGCTGTCGGCATCCGCACAAAACGTTGCCATCGTGAATGGCAAGGCAGTTCCCAAGTCGCGCGTCGACACCCTGGCCCAGCAGGTCGCCCAGTCGGGCCGCCCTGTGACGCCAGAAATGGAAGGCCAGATCAAGGAAGAAGTGATCGCCCGTGAAGTCTTCATGCAGGAAGCGCAAAAGCGCGGCCTGGACGCCAGCGACAGCTTCAAAAGCCAAATGGAACTGGCCCGCCAGACCCTGCTGATCCGCGAGCTGTTTACCGAATACCAAAAGGCCAACCCCGTCACCGACGCCGACATGAAGGCCGAGTACGACAAGTTCGTGGCCGCCAACGGTGGCAAGGAATACAAGGCCAGCCATATCCTGGTGGAAAAAGAATCTGACGCCAAGGCCATCATTGCCCAGCTGAAGAAAGGTGCCAGCTTTGCCGCCATCGCCAAAAAGTCCAGCACTGACAAGGGTTCTGGCGCCAAGGGTGGCGATCTGGACTGGGCCAACCCCAGCAGCTACGTGAAGGAATTCACCGAAGCGCTGATCCAGCTGAAGAAGGGCCAGACTACCGATGTGCCAGTGAAGAGCCAGTTCGGCTACCACATCATCCGCCTGGACGACGAGCGCCAAGCCCAGTTGCCCAAGTTTGAAGAAGTGAAGCCACAAATCGCCCAGCAACTGCAACAGCAAAAGCTGGTGGCGTTCCAACAAGAACTGCGCGCAGCAGCAAAAGTAGAGTAACCCCCAGGCTCCAGCGCTACGCGCTTTCCGCCAACCCCCTTTGGAAGGGGGCGATACCAGTGGCCTGGCAGAGCCAGTCCCGCGGTATCTCTGGAAGGAGTGCTAGTGCGAAGGGTTTAATGTGTTTAGGCCGCTGGCGCTTATTTCATATGCGTAACCAGCTCCTGAAACCATAGCAAAAAAGCGGCCTCGGCCGCTTTTTTACGTTTTCAGCCAGGTGAAAGCTGTCACTGCGCCAATCAGCACCGGCTGGTGCAGCATGTAGTACGGCAGGCTCCAGCGGCCTAGCCAGGCCAGAGGCTTGGGTGCGCTGCCATTCAGCCATGTAGGCCGGTTCTTCAGCAACCAGAATCCCGCAGCCATGCCCCACCACAGCACACCCAGCCAGGGGAACAAGGGCACGTAGTCTTCGGTGATGGGTTTTTGCGTGATCCAGCCCAGCCAGTTCACGGTTCTTTGATTGAAAAATTCGGCTGTAGCGCTTATGTCGATTGCGTAAGCAGCTATGAATTTGGAAGCAACTGCCAGCGCGCCCATAGGCCACAGCCAAGCGCCGCAGCCGGACGTCAGCCGCGCCACGATCAGCATCAGAGCGATACCGTGCAGCACACCGAAGTAAATAAAACTGTGCGGGAACATAAAGGCCGAGCCGGCCGTCACCAGCAGCGCGCAGCCTGCAATCTGCGCCCAGCGCCGCCAGAAGCGTGGCCAGGGAATGGACTGCTGCGCCGCCACCGCCTGGCCCAGCCCGGCGCAAAACAGAAACAGGCTAACGATGGCCGTGCGCTGCCAGGTCCAGAACGGGTCGGCGTAGAAGTTCTGCCGCCACAAGCCCGCGTGGTCCAAATCAAAACTGAAATGGAAGGCCGTCATCCAGACGACGGCCAGCCCACGCAGGACGTCAATGCGGCTGAAGCGCTGCATCAACCTGGCGTCAACCCTGTGCGGCGACGCGGTCTGCCTTGCTCTGCAGCTTGTTCAGCGCGCTCAGGTAGGCCTTGGCCGAGGCGACGATGATGTCTGGGTCGGCACCCACGCCGTTCACCACGCGGCCGCTGTTTTGCAGGCGCACCGTCACTTCGCCCTGGCTTTCAGTCGAGCCGCTGATGGCGTTGACCGAGTACAACACCATCTCGGCGCCGCTTTGCACATGGGCTTCGATAGCCTTCAGGGATGCATCAACCGGGCCGTTGCCGTCCGATTCGCTGCTGACTTCCTTACCGTCCACCGAGAAAACGATCTTGGCGCTGGGGCGCTCGCCGGTTTCGCTGTGCTGCGACAGGGACACGAAGGCGTATTGCTCGTTGTCATTGGCTACAGCCTCGTCGCTGACCAGGGCCAGGATGTCTTCATCGAATATCTCGCTCTTGCGGTCCGCCAGTTCCTTGAAGCGGGCGAAGGCGGCGTTGATGTCTGCCTCGCTGTCCATGGTCACACCCAGGTCTTGCAGGCGCTGCTTGAAGGCGTTGCGGCCACTGAGCTTGCCCAGCACGATCTTGTTGTGGCTCCAGCCCACGTCTTCGGCGCGCATGATTTCGTAGGTATCGCGTGCCTTGAGCACGCCATCCTGGTGGATGCCGGACGCATGGGCAAAGGCATTCGCGCCGACCACCGCCTTGTTCGGCTGCACCACGAAGCCGGTGGTCTGGCTGACCATGCGGCTGGTGGCCAGGATGTGCTTGGTGTCCAGACCAATGTCCAGACCAAAGTAGTCACGACGGGTTTTGACCGCCATCACGATTTCTTCCAGCGAGCAGTTGCCGGCACGCTCGCCCAGGCCGTTGATGGTGCATTCCACCTGGCGCGCGCCGCCAATCTTCACACCGGCCAGGGAGTTGGCTACTGCCATACCCAGGTCGTTGTGGCAGTGCACAGACCAGATCGCCTTGTCGCTGTTCGGAATGCGTTCGCGCAGGGTTTTGATGAAGTTGCCGTACAGTTCGGGAATGGCATAGCCCACGGTGTCAGGCACGTTGATGGTGGTCGCGCCCTCGTGGATCACCGCCTCCAGCACGCGGCACAAGAAGTCCACATCGCTGCGGTAGCCGTCTTCGGGGCTGAATTCCACGTCAGCCACCAGGTTGCGCGCAAAGCGCACGGACTGCTTGGCCTGCTCGAACACTTGGTCGGGCGTCATACGCAGCTTTTTCTCCATGTGCAGCGGCGAGGTGGCGATGAAGGTGTGGATGCGGGCGTTGGCCGCGTCCTTCAGGGCTTCGGCGGCACGCGAAATATCGCGGTCGTTGGCGCGCGACAGGCCGCAGATGGTGGCGTCCTTGATGGCACGGGCGATCGCCTGCACGCATTCGAAGTCGCCCGCAGAGCTGGCGGGAAAACCGGCCTCGATCACGTCCACCTTGAGGCGCTCCAGCTGGCGGGCGATGCGCAGCTTTTCGTCGCGCGTCATGGACGCGCCGGGAGACTGCTCGCCGTCACGCAAGGTGGTGTCAAAAATGATGAGTTTGTCGGTCATGGCTGGCTCCTGTGGGGTGTCGTTTTCTTAAACGGATGCGGATTCGGTCAACTGGGTATTTTCGCGCTTTTGGATGCGCTGCAAGCCACTCACGATGGCCTTGAGCGAAGCCGACACGATATTCGCGTCCATACCCACCCCGAACACCGTGTGCTGCTCATTGATGCGCAACTCGAGATACGCCACAGCCTGGGCCTGGGCACCCGAGCCCAGGGCGTGCTCGTGGTAGTCCAGCACCCGCACCTGGGTGGCAGACGTAGCGTTCCAGTGGGTCACAAAGGCATCGATGGGGCCCACGCCCTGCCCGCTTGCTGGCAATGGTGGCGTGGCGATGCGGGCCAGGCCGTATTCACGGTCAAACAGATTCCACAGGTCCTGCGCCGTGAGCTCCTTGTTCGCGCCGTCCATCACGGCCTGCACGATCTGGCTGAACTCGATCTGCAAGCGGCGTGGCAATTCCAGCCCGTATTCGGTTTCCAGCAAATACGCCATGCCGCCCTTGCCGGACTGGCTGTTGACGCGGATCACCGCCTCGTAGCTGCGGCCCAGGTCTTTAGGGTCGATCGGCAAGTAGGGAATGGCCCATACCGCATCTTCGGTGTGCAGGGCAAAGGCCTTCTTGATGGCGTCCTGGTGGGTACCAGAGAAAGATGTGTACACCAGCTCGCCCACATAAGGATGGCGCGGATGCACCGGCAACTGGTTGCAATGCTCCACCATGCGGCGGACATCGTCGATCTGCGAAAAATCCAGGTTCGGCGGCACGCCCTGGGTGTAAAGGTTCAGTGCAATATTCACGATGTCCACATTGCCGGTGCGCTCGCCATTGCCGAACAAGCAGCCTTCCACCCGCTGGGCGCCGGCCATCATGGCCAGTTCGGCCGCCGCCACGCCGGTGCCACGGTCGTTGTGCGGGTGCACCGACAAGACAATGCTGTCGCGCCGCGCCAAATTGCGGTCCATCCACTCGATCATGTCGGCGAATACGTTGGGCGTGGAATGCTCTACTGTGGTCGGCAGGTTGATGATGCAGGGCTGGGCCGGCGTTGGCTGCCAGACATCGGTGACCGCATCAATGACGCGCTTGGAAAAGGCCAGCTCGGTACCTGAGAAATGTTCGGGCGAATACTGAAAGGTCCAGGCCGTTGCCAGCTGCTGGCGCGCCAGATCCTGGATCAGGCGGGCGTGGCTGGTGGCCAATTCGACGATCTGGTCCTCGTCCATGCCCAAGACCACGCGACGCATCAAAGGCGAGGTGGCGTTGTACATGTGGACGATGGCGCGCTTGGCGCCCACCAGCGCTTCCATGGTGCGGCGGATCAAGGGCTCCTTGGCGGGAGTCATGACCTGGATGGTCACGTCGTCGGGCACCATGTTGTCGTCGATCAGGCGGCGCACGAAGTCGAACTCGATCTGCGATGCGGCCGGGAAGCCGACTTCGATTTCCTTGAAGCCGATAGCCAGCAAATGCTTGTACATGCGCAGCTTGCGTTCCATGTCCATGGGCTCGATCAGCGCCTGGTTGCCGTCGCGCAAATCGGTGCTGAGCCAGACCGGGGCTTGCGTCAGTTGGACATTGGGCCAGGTACGGTCAGCCAAACGAATGGGTTGGAACGCTGGATATTTGCTGGCAGGTTGCTTCAACATGAGTGATCCTAAAGTAACTAGTAATTGCCCACCCTTGCGACATGCACTCCGGCCTGCGCCAGGGATACCATGGAGCCGGCTTTGCCGGGCCATCGGTATCGCCCCCTGCAAGGGGGTTGGCGAAGACACGAAGTGCGTAGCCTGGGGGTGAACCAGTCCTCCCAGCAACCCAATGAAAAACGGCCCGTTGCTGGTGCATACGGGCCGTTGTGACTGGATTTGCGCGCGCGCTACCGTCTCCGCCCGTAGGGGATCAGTAGTAGCGCTAGCGAAAATTTTTTCATAGTTGCGGATTCTAGCGGTTTTTTATTTGTGCAGGCCGCGCTCGTCGGGTTCGTCCTTGGAGGTGCTGATCACACTGGTCTGCACGCCCTTGAAACGGCGCCATGCGTACACTCCGTAGCCGCTAAAGCCATAGATCACAAACGCTCCAAACAGCACGATGGGCGGATGGATGGTGATGACGGCAATGCCAAGCGCGATCAACACGATCACCACAAACGGCACGCTTTTCTTCATCTGGATGTCTTTGAAGCTGTAGAACGGCGCATTGGTCACCATGCTCAAACCGGCATACAGGGCCAGCGCGAACATTACCCACGAGACGTTCGCAGGCGGCACATCCAGGTCGTTCATCAGCCAGATAAATCCGGCAATCAGCGCGGCGGCGGCAGGCGATGGCAGGCCCTGGAAATAGCGCTTATCGACCACGGTGGTATTCACATTGAAGCGGGCCAGTCGCAGAGCCGCGCAGGCGCAATGCACAAACGCGGCGATCCAGCCCCAACGGCCCAGGCCTTTCAGGGTCCACATATACGCAATCAGCGCCGGAGCCGCGCCAAACGACACCATGTCCGACAACGAGTCCATTTGCTCGCCAAAGGCGCTCTGGGTGTTCGTCATGCGCGCCACGCGGCCGTCCAGGCTGTCCAGCACCATGGCGCAGAACACTCCCACGGCGGCCTGATCGAAGCGACCATCCACCGCCATCACGATGGCATAGAAGCCGCCGAACAAGGCGGCTAGCGTGAACAGGTTGGGTAGGATGTAGATGCCCTTGCGGCGCTTGCGCACCAGGACGGGCGCGCCCTGAACCCGGTCGGAGTCGTTGCCGTTATGCATGGCGAGAGCCTGACAATTGAATAGAAAACAAAAGAAACGCGGCACACGCCCAAGGCGCAAGCGGTATGAAACAGAGGGACCGCAGTGTAAGCCAGCCAAGCCCCGAAAACCGCGCCTTGGGTCTATGCAAATTCAGCCACGCACAAACATGGTCACCAGTGGCTCGTCGCCGACTTGCTGGCTCCAATGGCCGTGGATGGCGGGGTCGAACGTGGCGCCCTCGGGCAACACATCAGCCGAATAAAAATGCTCCCCCGCCTTGAAGATGCGCGACACGCCACCCTGCAGGCCAATTTCCATCTGCCCGCCCAAAATCAGCACCCACTGCGGCGCGCCCGTACAGTGGAAGCTGCTGCGAAACCCGACTGGGCTTTGCCGTAGTTGGTAGCCGCTGCCAGGCATGAAGGGCGACAGCTGCGAGCTGGGCGTGCCTTCGGTCAGCTCGATCGCCTCGTCACGGAAGCGCGCACGGCCATCGGTGTCGGTGAACAGCACTACTTTGGTAAATACGGTCATGGCAAATTCCTTCGGATTCTTAGTGCTGGAATCATAAATTGCGTTTACCTGGCGCTACGCGATATGCGGCCTGGGGCTGTTCCATAATCTCACCCCATGAATCCCTTGCTTTCCAAACTCCAGCCCTACCCCTTCGAGCGGCTGAAGCAGCTTTTTGCATCTGTCACACCCAACCCCGATTTCCGCCCTATCAGCCTGGGCATTGGCGAGCCCAAGCATGCCACGCCCCACTTCATTGAAGAGGCCCTGGTGTCCGGCCTACCCGGCTTGGCCGGCTACCCCGCAACCGGTGGTGAGCCCCGTCTACGTGAAGCCTTTTGCGGATGGGTACAGCGCCGCTACGACCTGAAGCTGAACCCGGCCACTCAAGTGCTGCCGGTGAACGGCTCACGCGAAGCACTATTTGCCTTTGCACAGACCGTGATCGACCCGACCCAGGCAGGTGCCACCGTGGTTTGCCCGAATCCGTTCTACCAAATCTACGAGGGTGCGGCCCTGCTGGGTGGCGCAACGCCCTACTACGCGCCCAGCGACCCGAAGCGCAACTACGCGGTGGATTGGGACAGCGTGCCGGCCGAGGTCTGGGCCAAAACCCAGCTGCTGTTTGTCTGCTCGCCCGGCAACCCCACTGGCGCGGTGATGCCGCTGGACGAATGGCAAAAACTGTTTGCGCTGAGCGACCGCTACGGCTTTGTGATCGCCTCCGACGAGTGCTATAGCGAGATTTACTTCCGCGACGAAGCGCCGCTGGGCGGCCTGGAAGCGGCCGCCAAACTAGGCCGCAGCGACTTCAAAAACCTTATCGCCTTCACCAGCCTGTCCAAACGCAGCAATGTGCCCGGTTTGCGCAGCGGCTTTGTGATGGGCGACGCCGACTTGATCAAACCCTTTTTGCTCTACCGCACTTACCACGGCAGCGCCATGGGCCCCGTGGTACAGGCCGCCAGTGTGGCCGCCTGGAACGACGAGCAGCATGTGGTGGAAAACCGCGCGCTGTACCGCAGCAAGTTCGCCCAGGTCACGCCCATCCTGTCCGAAGTCATGGACGTGGCCCTGCCTGACGCTGGTTTTTACCTGTGGGCTCAGGTGCCTGGCCCGGCAATCGTGGACGGCCTGGACAGCGATGTGGCCTTCGCCCGCGACCTCCTGGCTGCCTACAATGTCACGGTGTTACCTGGCAGCTATCTGGCCCGAGAAACCAACGGCCAGAACCCCGGCCGTCAGCGCATCCGCATGGCCCTGGTGGCCGAGACGACTGAGTGCGTCGAGGCTGCCACCCGTATCCGCCAATTCATCCAATCCAAAAACTGAAGCAGAGAACGCTATGACCCAACAACTCCAAGCCACCATCGACGCCGCGTGGGAAGACCGCGCCAACCTGTCGCCCACCGCCGCATCCGCTGAAGTGCGTGACGCCGTCGCCCACGTCATCAACGAACTGAACAACGGCCAATTGCGCGTCGCCACCCGCGAAGGTGTGGGCCAATGGACCGTGCACCAGTGGATCAAGAAGGCCGTGCTGCTGTCCTTCCGGCTGAAGGACAACGAAATCGTCAAGGCCGGCGACCTGGGCTTCTACGACAAGGTGCCCACCAAGTTCGCCCACCTCAGCGCCGACGAAATGAAGGCCACCGGCGTGCGCGTTGTGCCTCCGGCCGTGGCCCGCCATGGCAGCTACATCGCCAAGGGCGCGGTGCTGATGCCTTCCTACGTGAACATCGGCGCATATGTGGGCGAGAACACCATGGTCGACACCTGGGCTACTGTGGGCTCCTGCGCACAGATCGGCAAGAACGTGCATTTGAGCGGCGGCGTGGGCATCGGTGGCGTACTGGAACCCCTGCAAGCCGGCCCGACCATCATCGAAGACAACTGCTTTGTGGGCGCTCGCTCGGAAGTGGTTGAAGGCGTTATCGTGGAAGAAAACTCCGTTATCTCCATGGGTGTGTACATCGGCCAAAGCACGCCCATCTACGACCGCTCCACCGACACCGTCAGCTACGGCCGCATCCCGTCCGGCTCGGTGGTCATCAGCGGCACCCTGCCCAAGGATGGCGGCAAGTACAGCCTGTACGCGGCCATCATCGTCAAGCGCGTGGATGCACAAACCCGCTCCAAGACCAGCCTGAACGACCTGCTGCGCGACTAAGCTGCGCCAACGCGCCGCGGGCCACGCACTGCCATTGTTTCGACACCGAGGTACGCCATGAGCAATATGGAACGCATTCTGCGTTTGATGCAGGAAAAAAATGCCTCGGATGTGTATCTGTCGGCCAATGCGCCGGCCATGATACGTATCAACGGGCAATGCGTGCCCATCAACGGCCAGGTGCTGCAGTTCGACACACCGCGCAATCTGCTGGCCGAAGTCACCACCGTAGAGCAGATGCGCGAGCTGTCTGCCACCGGTGAGCTGAATGTCTCGGTCTCCATGGCCGGTGTGGGGCGCTTCCGCGTCAGCGCCATGCGCCAGCGGGGAAGCTACTCGGTGGTGGTGCGCTACATCAACATCGAAGTTCCGCAGCTGGCCTCGCTGAATGTGCCCGCTGTGCTAGGCGACCTGGTGATGGAAAAGCGCGGCCTGATCCTGATGGTGGGTTCTACCGGCGCAGGTAAAACCACCACCCAGGCGGCGATGATCGAGCACCGCAACCAGCGCGCCAGCGGCCACATACTGACCATCGAAGACCCGATCGAATTTCTGTTCAAGAACAACCGCTCGGTCATCAACCAGCGCGAGATCGGCTCCGACACCGCGTCCCTGGCCATCGCCCTGAAGAATGCTCTGCGCCAGGCGCCTGACGTAATTCTGATCGGCGAAATCCGCGACCGTGAAACCATGACGGCGGCCCTGGCCTACGCCCAGACCGGCCACCTCTGCATGGCGACCCTGCACGCCAACAACAGCTACCAGGCGCTGAACCGTATTCTGAACTTCTACCCCGTGGAAGTGCGCGCCACCATGCTGGCGGACCTGTCTTCGGCGCTGAAGGCCATCGTCTCGCAGCGCCTGCTGCGCACCCCCAAGGGCACGCGCGTGCCGGCGGTGGAAGTGATGCTGAACAGCCTGCTGGTGGCCGACATGATCTCCAAGGGGGACATCGGCGGCGTGAAAGAAGCCATGGAGAAATCCATTGCCGAAGGCTCGCAAACCTTTGAAGCCGACATTGCCCGCCTGATCACCACCGGCGTCATCGACCGAGCCGAGGGCCTGGCCCATGCCGACTCGGCCACCAACCTGATGTGGCGCCTGCAAAACGACTTTACCCGGGGCTCCACCGCACCTGCGGCGACCCCCGAGGTGCCCGACGACGAACCCTCCTTTACCGAATTCACCCTCGACGTGAAGACCTGATGTCCCATACCTTGTACCTGGCAGAGCAACTGATCGCCCTGCCCTCCGTCACGCCGCTGGACGCGCAGTGCCAAGACCTGATCTCCCAACGCCTTGCGCCCCTCGGTTTCACTTTTGAGACGATCGTGAGCGGCCCCGACGATTTCCGCGTCACCAACCTGTGGGCGGTACGCAAAAGCACTTTCAAGGGTTTTAGCCCTTCAGTGCAGGTAGTACCTGCGCCAGCAGCTCCCAAATTAATAGCATTCGCCGGCCATACCGACGTTGTGCCCACCGGCCCACTAACGCAGTGGAGCAGCCCGCCCTTCAGCCCCACGCACCGCGACGGCAAGCTGTTTGGCCGGGGTGCCAGCGATATGAAGACCTCCATCGCCGCCTTCGTGGTCGCTGTGGAAGAGTACCTCGCTGCCCAGCCCGACACCCCGCTGTCCATCGCCCTGCTGCTGACCAGCGACGAGGAAGGCCCGTCGGTGGACGGCACGGTGGTGGTCTGCAAGCTGCTGAAAGAACGCGGCGAAACCATCGACTACTGCATCGTCGGCGAGCCCACTTCGGTGGAACGCACCGGCGATATGGTGAAGAACGGCCGGCGCGGCTCCATGAGCGGCAAGCTCACCATCCGTGGCGTGCAAGGCCACATCGCCTACCCGCAGCTGGCCAAGAATCCCATCCACATGGCCATGCCGGCGCTGGCCGAGTTGGTTGCCATCGAATGGGACGCGGGCAACGCCTACTTCCAGCCCACCAGCTGGCAGATGAGCAATATCCACGCGGGCACGGGTGCCAACAACGTCATTCCCGGCACCGTGGTGGTGGACTTCAACTTCCGCTTCTGCACCGAATCCACACCCGACGGCCTGCAAGCCCGCGTGCACGAGGTGCTAGACCGCCACGGCCTGAGCTACGACATCGCCTGGACCGTTGGCGGCCTGCCCTTCCTGACGACACCCGGCACCCTGGTCGAAGCCGTACGCAAAGCGATCAAGGCCGAGACCGGGCTGGAGACCGAGCTATCCACCACCGGCGGTACCAGCGATGCGCGTTTCATCGCCCAGATCTGCGCCCAGGTGGTGGAGTGCGGCCCGCCCAACGCCACCATCCACAAGATCGACGAGCACATCGTGGTGGCCGACATCGAGCCGCTGAAGAACATCTACCGGCGCACGCTGGAAAACCTGGCCGCAAATCCATGACCGTCATCCAACTGATAGAGCAATCCGCCGCCCAGCTCACCGCTGCCGGCGTGTCCTTCGGCCACGGCACTGCCAACGCCTTTGACGAAGCCGCCTGGCTGGTCATGTGGCGCCTGGGCCTGCCACTGGACGATCTGGATTCTGTGGCAGATCAGCCTGTAGCGCAGGAACAGCTTGCGCAGGTAGCTACACTTTTGGAAGCACGCATTCAAACCCGCAAGCCTGCCGCCTACCTCACACAAGAGGCCTGGCTACAGGGCGTGCCGTTTTATGTAGACGAGCGCGCCATCGTGCCGCGCAGCTTCATTGCCGAGCTGCTGATCGACGGCGGCATCGACTACTGGCTGCACGAGCACACCCACGCGGTGCTGGACCTGTGCACCGGCAATGGCAGCCTGGCTGTTCTGGCCGCCATGGTCTACCCCGATGTGCAGGTCACCGGCGCCGACATCAGCCCCGACGCCCTGGCCGTGGCCCGCGTCAATGTGGACAAGCACCAGTTGCAAAGCCGCATCCAGCTGGTCGAGTCCGACGGCCTGGCCCAGCTGGCCGGCCCGTTCGACCTGATTGTCTGCAACCCCCCCTACGTCAACAGCCAAAGCATGGCCGCACTACCGGCCGAATACCAGGCCGAGCCGGTGCTGGCCCTGGCCGGTGGCAGCGACGGCATGGACTTCATCCGTACGCTGCTAAAGGATGCCGCCGCCAAGATGGCAGCCGACGCCGTGCTGGTGCTGGAGATTGGCAACGAGCGCGAGTACTTCGAGGCCGCATTTCCGGTGCTCGAAGTGGTGTGGCTGGAAACCAGCGCCGGTGAAGACCAGGTATTACTGGTGACACGCGAGGCGCTGGACGCCCTTTAAGCCCGAATCATCCGATCACTTCCGGCCACTCAGTGTGGAAGAACTGGCCCTCGGGCTTGTCGGTGCGCTCGTAGGTATGGGCGCCAAAGAAGTCGCGCTGGGCCTGCAGCAGATTCGCAGACAGGCGCTCTGAACGGTAGCTGTCGTAGTAGGACAGCGAAGCACTGAAAGCCGGCACCGGAATGCCGTTGCTGACGGCCAGCGCCACCACTTCACGCCAGTTCTGTTGCGTGTGATTGAGCAAGTCCTTGAAAAACGGCGCCAGCATCAGATTCACCAGCGCCGGGTCGGTGCGGTAGGCATCGGTGATGTGGTTCAGGAAACGTGCACGGATGATGCAGCCGCCGCGCCAGATCGACGCGATGCCGCCAAAGTCCAGGCCCCACTGCTTCTTCTCGCCCATGGTCTTGATCAAATCGAAGCCCTGGGTATAGCTGATCACCTTGGAGGCGTACAGCGCGTCGTGCACCTTCGCCACCAGGTCCTTCTTGGCGGCGCTAAGGTCGGCTACCGGGCCCTGTAGCTGCTTGCTGGCGACCACGCGCTGCTTCTTCTGCGACGACAACACACGGGCTTCGACGGCGGCGTTGATGGTGCTGATGACCACGGCGTTCTCGGCGGCGTTCAGCAGCGTCCACTGGCCCGTGCCCTTCTGGCCGGCCTTGTCGAGTATCAACTCCACCAGCGGCTGGCCAGTTTCCGGGTCTTTTTGCTCCAGCGCCTTGCCGGTGATCTGGATCAGGTAGCTCTGCAGATCGCCTTCGTTCCACTCGTTAAAGATGGCGGCCATCTCGTCGTTAGTGAAGCCGGCGGCCTTGAACAGGCTATAGGCCTCGCAGATCAACTGCATATCGCCGTATTCGATGCCGTTGTGGATCATCTTCACATAGTGGCCGGCGCCGCCGGGGCCGATGTGGATCACGCAGGGCTGGCCGTCCACCTTGGCGGCGATGCTCTCGAAAATCGGCTTCATCACCTCCCAGGTGGAGGCCGGGCCGCCGGGCATGATGGCCGGACCTTTGCGCGCACCCTCTTCGCCGCCGGACACGCCGGCGCCGATGAAGCGCAGGCCTTTGCCGGCCAGGTAGGCGTCGCGGCGCTCGGTGTCGGTGTATAGGCTGTTGCCGCCGTCGATGATGATGTCGTCCTTGTCCAGCAGGGGAATCAGTTGCTCGATAACCTGGTCCACCGGCGCGCCGGCCTTGACCATGATCTGGATCTTGCGCGGCAGCGCCAGGCTTTGCACAAAAGCCTCCAGCGTGTCGCAGCCGACCAGCTGTTTGCCGGGGTTGGCCGCAACGAATTCGTCGGTCTTGTCGGTGGTGCGGTTGTAGACGCTGACCTGGAAGCCACGGCTCTCCACGTTCAACACCAGGTTCTGGCCCATCACGGCCAACCCAATCAATCCAAAATCACTTTTCTTGCTGCTCATAAACACTTTCTTGGGATAGCGCTGTCACTAGACAGCGCGGAATATCACCCGGCATTTTTACAGACCCGCAGCCCGGCTGCAGCCCGCTCCTGTAAAATTCAGGAAAATGACCGGTGACGCTTGTTCCAATTGCGCATAGCGCTATTGATTGAATAGCAGAGACAAAACCCTCCTCTTCGCGCAGAAATGCAGCGGGGCGGACTGCACCAGTACCAGGGCGGAGCCGCCTAAAATCCCCGTATGCCGTCCGCCGCAAACCCTTGCGGCAGTCCAGGCCACCTCTCTTATCTTCCGGCCGCCAACGGCAGCCACATTGCCATGATCACCCTTAAAAATGTAGTTCTGCGCCGCAGCGCCAAAGTTCTGCTCGACAGCGCCAACGTCACCATCAACCCGGGTGAGAAAGTCGGCCTCGTCGGCCGCAACGGTGCAGGCAAATCCACGCTGTTTGCCCTGCTCAACGGCACCCTGCACGAAGATGGCGGCGACTTCAATGTGCCGGCCCAATGGCGCCTGGCCCAGGTGGCCCAGGACATGCCCGAAACCGACCAAAGCGCCACCGACTTCGTGATCGAAGGCGACGTAACCCTGCTGGCCGCCCAGCAAGAAGTCACGGCCGCCGAGGCGACTGACGACGGCGAGCGCATGGCCAACGCGTATATGGCGCTGTACGACGCCGGCTCCGGCGACGCGCAGGCCCGTGCCCAGGCGCTGATCCTCGGCCTGGGCTTCAAGACCACCGAGCTGAACAACCCCGTAAACAGCTTCTCTGGCGGCTGGCGCATGCGCCTGCAGCTGGCGCGCGCGCTGATGTGTCCGTCCGACCTGATGCTGCTGGACGAACCCACCAACCACTTGGACTTGGACGCCCTGGTCTGGTTGGAAGCCTGGCTGGCGCGCTACACCGGCACCTTGCTGGTGATCAGCCATGACCGTGAATTCCTGGACGCCATCACCGACGTCACCGTGCACATCGAGACCGCCAAGCTGAACCGCTACGGCGGCAACTACACCAAGTTCGAGGACATGCGCGCCGAGAAGATGGAGCAGCAACAGGCTTCGTTCTCCAAGCAGCAGGACAAGATCGCCCACTTGCAGAAGTTCATCTCGCGCTTCAAGGCCCAGGCCAGCAAGGCCAAGCAGGCGCAAAGCCGGGTCAAGGCCCTGGACCGCATGGAAAAGATCGCGCCGCTGCTGGCCGAGGCCGAGTTCACATTCGAATTCAAAGAGCCCGCCAACCTGCCCAACCCGATGCTGTCGATGTCGGACGCCACCTTTGGCTACCCGCCTGCCGAAGACGCGCCCGCAGGCACCGGCCCGACGGTCATCGTGCAAAAGGTCAGTAAATCGGTGCTGGCCGGCCAGCGCATCGGCATCCTGGGTGCCAACGGCCAGGGTAAATCGACCCTGGTGAAGACGGTAGCCCGTGCACTCGCGCCCATCCACGGCGAGATCATCGAAGGCAAGGGCCTGAACATCGGCTACTTCGCCCAACAAGAGCTGGACGTGCTGCGGCCGGCCGACACGCCACTGGAACACATGATCCACCTGGTGAAGGAAACCACCGCCGCAGGCAAGCTGGCCGGTCAAGGCACGCGCGAGCAAGACCTGCGCAGCTTTCTGGGCACCTTCAATTTCAGTGGCGACATGGTCAAGCAGGCCGTGGGCAGCATGAGCGGCGGTGAAAAAGCCCGTCTGGTGCTGTGCATGATCGTCTGGCAGCGCCCCAACCTGCTGCTGCTGGATGAGCCCACCAACCACTTGGACCTGGCCACCCGCGAAGCGCTTGCCATGGCGCTAAACGAATTTGAAGGCACGGTGATGCTGGTCAGCCATGACCGCGCCCTGCTGCGCTCGGTCTGCGACGAGTTCTGGATGGTCTCGCGCGGCGGCGTTGAGCCGTTTGACGGTGACCTGGACGACTACCAGCGCTACCTGTTGGACGAGTCCAAGCGCCTGCGCGAAGAGGCCAAGAACGCCAGCGCCGCCCCGGCCCCCGTGGTGGTGGCCGCACCACCGCCAGCACCGGTAATCAACACCAAGGCCTTGCAGCGCGAGCTGGAAAAGTTAGACAAATCCATCGCCGCCCTGCAAACCGAAAAAGACGGCCTGGAACAGCGCCTGATGACCCAGCTGCCGCCCGCCGAAATCGCCCAGGCCAGCAAGCGCCTGAAGCAGGTCGTGGCCGAGCTGGACCCGCTGGAAGAACGCTGGATGAGCCTGTCCGAACAGGTCGAAGCCGCCGCTTAACAGGCTGCTGAAATACTGCCCACCTTGCCCCCCCCGCCTGGCACGCATGCTGCTGAGCTGAACGCATCGCCACCGAGCCGAACCACTTTGCACCATGCGCGGTCCCGACACCTTCACC
>NZ_JBYZMO010000004.1:0-347607 GCF_058216335.1 Rhodoferax sp. SPJ21 | reverse complement strand
TCGTCAAGCTTCTTGACGCTGAACAGGCTCTCGGTGAAGGTGTCGGGACCGCGCATGGTGCAAAGTGGTTCGGCTCGGTGGCGATGCGTTCAGCTCAGCAGCATGCGTGCCAGGCGGGGGGCAAGGTGGGCAGTATTTCAGCAGCCTGCTAATGCCGCGCGTTGTGGGTGGTTGTCAGCAGCTTGTCGGTATAGGCGATGGCCAGCGCACTGAGTAGAAATACGGCGTGGATGATGGTCTGCCACATCAGCACTTTTACCTCGTAATTTGCTGCGTTGATAAAAGTGCGCAGCAGATGTATCGATGAAATGCCGATGATCGCGGTTGCCAGTTTGACCTTCAGCACAGATGCGTTTACGTGGCTAAGCCATTCAGGCTGGTCGGGGTGACCGTCCAGGTTCATGCGGCTCACAAAGGTTTCATAGCCACCCACAATGACCATGATCAGCAAGTTGGAGATCATCACGACATCGATGAGCGCCAGCACGACCAGCATGATGATGGTTTCATTCAACGCAGTCGGAATGGTCGTGTTCTTGTAGCCCACGCTGGTAATCAGGATCTGCAGCGCGTCCTGGTCGCCCAAAGTGGCTTGTATCAGGTGCAATAGCTCCATCAAAAAATGCACCACATACACCGCTTGCGCGGCAATCAGGCCCAAGTAAAGCGGCAGTTGCAACCAGCGGCTGGCAAAAATAAAGTTGGGCAGTGGGCCTAGCGGAGTTTTTGGGGATGGAGTGCGTTCGGACATATGTGCGTAGCGGGTTGGTAACTTTACGGCTGGATTGTAGGATTGGGGATACTGGCAATCATTGCCTGCTTTGCATGTCAGCGGCGTGTAAGAGCCGAGATTCACATTACTGCCCAGTACATACCAACTACACCCTGAGGAGACAAACCCATGACCAGTTCCAGCTCTGCGATCGAGTCCGTGTTGATCGAGAACCGTGTATTCCCCCCCAGCGACGCCATGGTGCAGTCGGCCCGTATTTCCGGCATGGCCGGCTACAACGCTTTATGCGCCGAAGCCGAGCAGGATTTCGAAGGTTTTTGGAGCCGCTTGGCGCGTGAAAACCTGCGCTGGACCAAGCCATTCAGCCAGACGCTGGACGAGTCCAATGCGCCGTTCTACCAGTGGTTTGCCGATGGCGAATTGAACGCCTCTGCCAATTGCCTGGACAAACACATGGGTACGCCCACCGAAAACAAGACTGCGGTGATTTTTGAGGCGGATGACGGCAAGGTGACGCACACCAGCTACAAGGAGCTGCTGGAGCGCGTCAGCCAGTTTGCGAATGCCCTGAAGGCCGAAGGCGTTCAAAAGGGCGATCGGGTGCTGATCTACATGCCGATGACGCTGGAGGGCGTGATCGCCATGCAAGCCTGCGCCCGTATTGGCGCGACCCACAGCGTGGTGTTTGGCGGCTTTTCGGCCAAGGCCTTGAATGAACGCATCATCGACGCGGGCGCCGTGGCGGTCATTACGGCCAACTACCAGATGCGTGGCGGCAAGGAGCTACCGCTCAAGGCCATCGTGGACGAGGGCCTGGCACAGGGTGGTTGCGAGTCGGTGAAATCTATCCTGGTGTACGAGCGCACCCCCACGGCCTGCAATATGGTGGCTGGGCGCGACAAGACCTTTGCCCAGGCGATTGCCGGCCAGAGCAGCGATTGCCCACCCGTGGCGGTGGGTGCAGAACACCCTCTGTTCATCCTCTACACCTCTGGCTCCACCGGCAAACCTAAGGGTGTGCAGCACAGCACCGGCGGCTATCTGCTGTGGGCCAAGCTGACCATGGACTGGACCTTCGACCTGCGTTCTGATGACGTGTTCTGGTGCACCGCCGATATCGGCTGGATCACCGGCCACACTTATGTGGCCTACGGCCCCCTGGCGGCAGGTGCTACGCAGATCATCTTTGAAGGCATTCCCACTTATCCAAACGCAGGCCGCTTCTGGCAGATGATTGAGCGCCACAAGTGCAGCATCTTCTACACCGCGCCCACGGCCATCCGCTCGCTGATCAAGGCGGCTGAATCCGATCCCGCTGTGCACCCGGACCGCTTCAATCTGGACAGTCTGCGCATCCTCGGCTCGGTGGGCGAGCCCATCAACCCCGAGGCCTGGATGTGGTATTACAAGAACGTGGGCCACGAGCGCTGCCCGATTGTGGACACCTTCTGGCAGACCGAAACCGGCGGCCACATGATGTCGCCCATGCCCGGCGCCACGCCTTTGGTGCCCGGTAGCTGCACCTTGCCTTTGCCCGGCATCATGGCCGCCATCGTGGACGAGGTGGGCAATGACATTCCCAACGGTACGGGTGGCCTGCTGGTGGTCAAGCGCCCCTGGCCCAGCATGATCCGCACCATCTGGAACGACCCCGAGCGCTACAAGAAGAGCTATTTCCCCGAGGAAATGGGCGGCAAGATCTACCTTGCCGGAGACGGCGCGGTGCGCAGCGCAGACCGAGGCTACTTCCGCATCACCGGCCGTATCGATGACGTGCTGAACGTGTCCGGTCACCGCATGGGCACGATGGAGATCGAGTCGGCCCTGGTGTCGCACACCGCTCTGGTGGCCGAAGCTGCCGTGGTGGGCCGCCCGGATGACCTGACAGGCGAGGCCATCTGCGCCTTTGTGGTGCTCAAGCGGGGTTGCCCGACGGGCGACGAAGCCAAGAAAATTGCCAACGAGTTGCGTGCCTGGGTTGGCAAGGAAATTGGCCCCATCGCCAAGCCCAAGGACATCCGCTTCGGTGACAACCTGCCCAAGACACGCAGCGGCAAAATCATGCGCCGTCTGCTGCGCAATCTGGCCAAGGGTGAAACCGTCACGCAAGACACATCGACGCTGGAGAACCCGGCGATCCTGGGTCAGCTGGGGCAAACCTATTAATTGGTTTTGCTATATTTTGTGTAGCTGCTGGCGCAGGTAATATCTGCGCCAGAGGCCTAAAATGCTTAAAAGCCCGCGCACATGCTGCGGGCTTTTTTTATGGCTGGGCTCTTTCCCTATTTCAGCGTCAGCACCCAGGCCGCCAGCTTTTTGGCATCGGTCTCACTGACGCGCTCGTTCGCCGGCATGGGCAGGGGGCCCCAGTTGCAGACGCCGGATTTGCAAACGCTGCCTTTGCGGATGGTGTTGGCTAGGCGGTCGGCGGCGGTCTTGTCGGCCTGGTATTTGGCGGCGATGTCTTTGAACGCTGGCCCTACCTTTTTTCTATCGACGGAGTGGCAGCCCAGGCAGTTCTGGGATGTTGCCAGCGCCAAGTCTGCCAGGGCGGGGCTGGCCACGCTGCAGGCCAGCATCAAACTTAGCAGAGTGCGTTGCATTTTCGAGAGTGGGCTTGGAGTAAAGTGATTGGTGAAAATTGTAGGCGACGTGGATTGCGGCGCAGGTCTGTACCAGGAGGCGAAGATGTGGTTCTTGTTCATTGGGGTAGTGGCCTTGGCCATGAAGTACCTGGAGGTGGCCCCGGTGGCGGGTTGGAGCTGGTGGATTGTGTTGGCGCCGTTTGCCCTGGCCGCTTTGTGGTGGACATGGTCAGACTCCAGCGGTCGTACCAAGCGCAAGGTCATGCAGCGTGAAGACAAGCGCAAACAGGCGCGTATCGAAAAGCAGCGTGACGCCATGGGCCTGCCGCCTAAGCGGCCTCGCTGAATCTGCTCGCGTAAGTAAAAAAGCCCAAGGCCTCGCGGCCTTGGGCTTTTTTATGGCGCCAAGCGATTAATACGCGTCCAGCACCGCGCCCTTGCTGGCGCTGGAGGCATTGAAGGCGAACTTGGCCTGTACGCCACGGGTGTAGCGCGGCGCCGGCGGCGTCCAGCCTTCGCGGCGCTTGGCGATTTCGGCCTCGGGCACGTTCAGCTCCAGGACCAGCTTGTGCGCATCGATGGTGATGGAGTCACCTTCCTGCACAAAGGCGATGGTGCCGCCTGCCGCCGCTTCCGGTGCGACATGGCCGACCACCATGCCCCAGGTGCCGCCGGAGAAGCGGCCGTCGGTGATCAGGCCGACGCTTTCACCCAGGCCGGCACCAATCAGTGCACCCGTGGGGGCCAGCATTTCGGGCATGCCCGGGCCGCCCTTGGGGCCCAGATAGCGCAACACCATCACGTCGCCCGCCACGATCTTGCCGGCCAGGATGGCCGCCAGTGCGGATTGCTCGTCGTCGAACACGCGCGCCGGGCCGGTGATGACCGGGTTCTTCAGGCCGGTGATCTTGGCCACGGCACCTTCGGGCGACAGATTGCCCTTGAGGATGGCCAGGTGGCCTTCTGCGTACATGGGCTTGTCGATCGGGCGGATCACGTCCTGGTCAGCACGCGGCGCGTCGGGCACATCTTTCAGCACTTCGGCGATGGTCTGGCCGCTGATGGTGATGCAGTCGCCGTGCAACAGGCCAGCCTTCAGCAAGACCTTCATCACTTGCGGAATGCCGCCAGCCTGGTGCAGGTCTACCGCCAGATACTTGCCGCTGGGCTTCAGGTCACAGATGACGGGCACTTTCTTGCGCATGCGCTCAAAGTCGTCGATGCTCCATTCGACGCCAGCCGCGTGCGCGATGGCCAGGAAATGCAGCACCGCATTGGTCGAGCCGCCGGTGGCCATGATCACGGCCACGGCGTTTTCGATGGCCTTTTTGGTCACGATGTCGCGTGGCTTCAGGTCCTTCTTGATGGCTTCGATCAATACTTTGGCCGATTCCTTGGCCGAGTTCATCTTCTCGTCGTGCGGGTTGGCCATGGTGGACGAGTAGGGCAGGGAGATGCCCAGGGCCTCGAAGGCGCTGGACATGGTGTTCGCCGTGTACATGCCACCGCAGGAGCCGGTGCCGGGGATGGCGCGCTTTTCGATCTCCAGCAGGTCTTCGTCGCTCATATTGCCAGCGGCGTTCTGGCCCACGGCTTCGAATACGCTGACGATGTTCAGGTCCTGGCCCTTGTAGCGGCCTGGCAGGATAGTGCCGCCGTACACATAGATGGCGGGCACATTGGCGCGCAGCATGCCCATCAGGCCGCCGGGCATGTTCTTGTCGCAACCACCGACCACCACCACTCCGTCCATCCACTGGCCGCCCACGCAGGTTTCGATGCAGTCGCTGATGACTTCGCGGCTGACCAGCGAGTACTTCATGCCTTCCGTGCCCATGGCCATGCCATCGGAAATGGTCGGGGTGCCGAAGACTTGCGCGTTACCACCGGCTTCTTCGATGCCGGCGATGGCGGCATCGGCCAGTTTTTGCAGGCCAGAGTTGCAAGGAGTGATGGTGCTGTGGCCATTGGCGACGCCCACCATGGGTTTCTTGAAGTCACCTTCTTCGTAGCCCATGGCGTAGTACATGGAGCGGTTGGGCGCGCGCGACTTGCCTTCGGTGATGTTGGCCGAGCGGCGGTTGATCTGGATTGGTTTGGTTTCCATGGTGTCTCTTTTCAGCGTGGGGAGGTGTTTTTTGCAGCGCTGAGTATGCTACGACGCAAAACTAGGGTCCAATCTATTTTTAGATGCCTATTAATATGCTGAACATATGAATGCGATTGAACTACGGCTGTGGAACCAGTTCGTCGTGCTGGCCGAAGAGCTGCACTTTGGCCGGGCTGCGCAGCGCCTGTTCATGACCCAGCCGCCGTTGACCCAGGCCATTGCGCAGTTGGAGAAGCGGCTGGCGGTACGCTTGTTTGACCGCACCAAGCGCAGCGTGCAGCTCACCGCGACTGGCCGTGCTTTGTTACCCGAGGTGCTGGACCTGTTGGCGCGGGCCCAGGCCCTGCCAGAGCATGCGCGGGCGGCGGCGGCGGGCGAGCTGGGGCGCTTGCGGCTGGCTTTTGTGTCCACGGTGGGCTTTGCCTTGCTGCCGCAATGGGTGCGCGGTTTTCGGGCGCTGTACCCCAAGGTGCAGATGGAGCTGGTCGAAGCCACGGGCGACGTGCAGCTGGAAGCGTTTGCGCGCGGCGAGCTGGATGCGGGTTTCATGCTGCACGCGCCCGGCTTTGTGCCGCCCGGCCTGGCGCGGCAGGTGGTCAGCCGCGAGGCGCTGGTGCTGGCCCTGCCCGAACAGCATGCCCTGGCTGCCCAACCCCGCCTGGCATTGGTCGATGTGCTGGACCAACCGCTGGTGATCTTCCCGCGCCGCATCGTGCCGTCCTTATATGACTCGATCTTTGGCGTGTACCACGCGGCCGGGCGCCTGCCCGAGGTGGCGCAAGAGGCCATCCAGATGCAGACCATCGTGAACCTGGTGTCCGCCGGCCTGGGCCTGGCCTGGGTGCCGCAGAGCGTGACCCAGTTCCAGCGGCCGGGGGTGGTGTACCGGGCGCTGGCCGATGCGGCTGGTGTGCCGGGCTGCGAAACCAGTCTGGTCTGGGTGGAGCAGGGGGCCGGCCCGTCGCTTGAGCGGTTTGTGGAGTTTGTGGGGCAGGGTGCTGTTTAGGGCAGCTATATCTTTGATAGCTGCTTGCGCAATTGTTATCTGCACCAGAGGCATATTTTCCATGTAATTTCAAACCGGGCTCCTGGCTTTACCGGCCGGCAACATCGCTGCATGCAAAATAGCCGCTATGCTGATCCACCCCCAAATCAACCCCATCGCCCTGCAACTCGGGCCCCTGGCTGTCCATTGGTATGGCCTGACCTATCTGGCCGCGTTTGCCTTGTTCATGTTTCTGGGCACGCGCCGCTTGCGGCATCCGCCGTTTGTCAACATCCAAGGTCCAGGCGCCTGGGCCAGCAAGGACGTAGAGGACATTCTGTTTCTTGGGGTGATGGGCGTGGTGCTGGGCGGGCGCATTGGCTACTGCCTGTTTTACAAGCCTGACTTTTACCTGAGCCACCCGCTGGAGATTTTGTACGTCTGGCAAGGCGGCATGTCTTTCCATGGCGGTCTGTTGGGCGTGATTGCGTCCATGGTCTGGTTTGCTTATTCGCGTAAACGGCCCTTCTGGCAGGTGGCTGATTTTGTGGCGCCTTGTGTGCCGACGGGCCTGGCGGCGGGCCGGGTGGGCAATTTCATCAATGGCGAGCTGTGGGGGCGGCTGAGTTCATCCGATCTGCCCTGGGGTATGGTGTTCCGCGACGGTGGCCCATTGCCACGCCACCCCTCGCAGGTCTACCAGTTCCTGATGGAGGGGCTGCTGCTGTTCATTCTTCTGTGGTTGTATGCGCGCAAGGAGCGTGCGCAGGGCCAGGTGGCGGCCGCCTTCTTGTTTGGCTACGGGGTGTTCCGTTTCATTGCCGAGTTCTTCCGCGAGCCGGATGCCTTCCTGGGCTTGCTGTCTTTAGGTATGAGCATGGGCCAGTGGTTGTGCGTGCCGATGATCTTGGGCGGTGCAGCCGCATGGTGGTGGCTGGGGCGCCAGCGTAAGACGGATTAAGACTGTCTTTACCGCTTATTTTTGTTACATCTTTTGCTATTTAATCGGTAGCATGCGTTAGAGTTCTTGAAAAGTTGTATGCAGTTTCTAGGGTTCTCTCGTATTGGTTTACGCAAATCTGCCGCCGATAGGAAAGACGCCTTTGGGCTGTGGGTTTCAAGTAACTATTTCACACCTGGTAACAAAATGTCACCCCAAGACGGCATAATGAAATCATGCCACTTATAGCTTTATACACATAAGACCATGGGAGAACGCGTCGCTAAATGGATTGATGTAGCGCAGCTGCGCCATGGCTTGTTTATCCAGCTGGAGCTAGGCTGGATGGACCACCCCTTTCCCAAGGGCAGTTTCAAGATCACTTCGGACGACCAGATCAAGACGATTCTTTCCTTGGGCCTGAGTCGCGTCCGCTATTTCCCCGACCAAAGCGATGAGATTTCCGCGGTGCCGGATGGGCCTCAGCATGAGCCTGTGTCTGATGTGTCAACGCACCCCAGCCCGGATGATGAGCCTGTAGCGCCCGCGCCCGCTGGCGGGCAAGACAGCGCACGCGATCTGCGCCGTGAGCGCCTGGAGGCGCAGCGGCGCAGTCTGGCGCTGTGCGAGCGGCGTTTTGGCGAGGCCACACAACAATACCGGCGTTTGACGGACCAGGCCGCCCTGCGGCCAGAGCAGCTGCATGACGAAAGCCGTGCGCTGGTCGGGCGTTGCGTGCAGGACCTGCTGGCCGAAGGGGAGTCGGCCATTCGCCTACTGTCCGAAGCCATGGGGGAACGCAGCGCCGTGCACCCCGTGAATGTGATGGTGATTTCGATGCTGCTGGGCAAAGCCCTGGGGCTGCCGGCTGCTGCACTGGCCGACCTGGGCATGGCCGGGCTGTTGCATGACCTGGGCAAGATCCAGATGCCCGATCGGCTGCGTTCCGCAGATCCGGGTTTTTCCGCGTCGGAGTTGCAGGCCTACCAAGAGCACGTGGACCTGAGCCTGGTGCTGGCGAGGCGCATGGGTGCATCGGAAGATGTTTTACGCGCCATGTCGCAGCACCATGAGCTGGCCGACGGTAGCGGTTTTCCATCGGGCCTGGTGGGCGCAAACATGTCGGACATGGGCAAGATACTGGCCCTGGTCAACCGCTATGACAATCTGTGCAACCCGCCCCGGCTGGTAAATGCGCTGACGCCGCATGAGGCCTTGTCCCTGATTTTTGCCCAGATGAAGTCGCGTTTCGATGCGGTTACGCTGGGCGCATTTGTACGCATGATGGGCGTGTACCCGCCGGGTTCGGTGGTGCAGCTGGTCAACGACGGTTATGCCATGGTGGTGTCGGTCAATTCCAGCCGGCCTCTAAAGCCCAGCGTAATTGTGTTTGATGCCAACGTGCCTCGCGAAGAGGCGCTGATCGTCAATCTGGAGCATGCACCCGAGATGGGCATTCGCCGCAGCCTGAAGCCGTCGCAGCTGCCGCGCGTGGTGCAGGATTACCTGTCTCCGCGTCAGCGAGTAGCGTATTACTTCGAGCAGATGCCTATTCACGAGAGGCCAGGTAGCGTCGCATGACGGCTTCCGTGTTGGGGACGTTGATCGAAGGCTTGCCAGAAGCCGTTTGGATCGTGTCGGGAGTAAATTTCTCTGTGATGGAGGTTAACGTCGCCGCGCTGGACCTGCTGGGCATGCTGCGGCAACAGGTGGTGGGCCAGCAGGTCACGGTGTTCCTGGCGGCGCTGGAAGATGTTTTTTTCTGGAGTGAAGTCGAGCAGGGGGGCTCCCAGCGCATACGCTCGGAAACCACTCTGCGCTGCGGCGACGGCAGCAGCCGATCGGTGGAGCGCTCTGTCAGCCCGGTCTTGCTGCCAGATGGCAAATCGGTCTATGTGGTGGGGCTACGCGATCTGGGCCCGCTACGCCTGGTCGAAGGCCAACTGGAGCTGGTGCTGGCTGAAATGCAGGCCACACTGGAGTCCACTGTCGACGGCATATTGGCCTGTAATCTGAATGGCGTGGTTACGGTGTGCAACCAGCGCTTTTCGGAGCTATGGGGTGCGCCGCCCGAGCTTTTGCATGAGCGCAATAGCCAAGCCTTGTACGCGCATATGTCAGAGGTTGTGCACAACGCTGCGGTATACCGGCGGCGCATGGAGCACATTATTGCGACACCGCTCTACCAGGGGACGGACATCGTTTTGCTGCGCAACGGCCGTGTGCTGGAGCGCGTGACCCGGCCGCAAATGAGCCAGGGCCGTGCCATAGGGCGGGTGTATTCGTTTCGCGATATCACCGAACGGGTGGAGTCCGAGGCCAAGCTGCAGCTGGCGGGCAAGGTCTTCGAGGCCAGCCTGGACGCAATTTTCATCGCCGATGCGCAGCACCATGTTGTGGCCATCAACCCCGTATGCATGCGCCTGAGCCGTTGCCTGGAATCGCAGCTGCTGGGCCGGTATATCCCGGACCTGTTCCAGGACACCAGCGGTGCTGCCTTGTTCTCTCGTATCCAGGGTGGCTGGCAGCGTGACGGCCACTGGGATGGCGAGGCCCTGCATACCCGGGGTGATGACAGCGTCTGTACCGTCCATCTGGCGTGGATTGCCGTGCGCGACGCCCAGGGGCAGATCGTGCAGAGCATAGGTTTCTTCAAGGACCTGACCGAAAAGAAGGCCAACCACCAGCGTATCGAGCAGCTAGCCTACACGGATGTGTTGACCGGCTTGCCAAACCGTCTGATGCTGTCGCAGCGCGTGGACTTTGCGTTGCGCCTGGCTGAGCGTGATGGTGGCGAATTCGCCATCCTCATTTTGGATCTGGACCGCTTCAAGAACATCAATGATTCCCTGGGCCATTTGTTTGGCGACCGGGTGTTGATCGAGGTCGGGCGCCGTATGGCAGCTTGCCTGCGCCAGGTGGATACGCTGTGTCGCCTGGGAGGCGACGAGTTCGTGATGTACGTGCACCAGGCCGATGCGGAAGGTGCCAAGATGGTGGCCGAGCGGGTGCTGGAAAGCATGACCGAGCCCTTCCACATGGACGATATGGACTTCTCTGTGGGCTGCAGTATTGGTGTGTCGATGTACCCCGCCGACGGGCAGAACCTGGACGACATGATCAAGGCGGCAGACACCGCCATGAACCGCGCCAAGGAGCGCGGGCGCGGCCATTTCCGCTTCTACCAGCCGCAAATGAATGTGGCTTTGCTGTCGCGCATGAAGATGGAACACCGCCTGCGTCTGGCGCTGGATGCCGGCCACCTGCAACTGTATTACCAGCCCCAGGTGAATCTGGACGACGGCGAGGTGCTGGGTGTGGAGGCGTTGATACGCTGGTTCGACCCCGAACTGGGTCAGGTGTCGCCGGCCCATTTCATACCGATTGCCGAAGAGTCGGGTTACATCATCACTATTGGCGCCTGGGTGTTGACCGAGGCCGTGCGCCAGGCTGCTGCCTGGCAACGCGCGGGAACGGCGCGCACCGTATCGGTGAATGTCTCGGCCTTGCAGTTCCAGCAAGCCGATTTTGTAGAGAAAGTTGCCGGTGTTTTGCACCAATTTGGGTTGGACCCCCGGCTACTGGATCTGGAGCTCACCGAGTCCATTTTGGTGCAGGATGCTGAGGAAGCTTTTGCGCGCCTGCAGGCATTGGCCGCGCTGGGCGTGGTGCTGTCGATTGACGATTTCGGCACTGGCTATTCCAGCCTGGCGTATCTAAAGAAGTTTCCCATCCACAAGCTCAAGATCGACCGCTCATTCATCCGTGGCTTGCCGTCGGACGAGAGCGATCTGGCGATCGTCAGCGCCATCATTCAGATGGGCCGTGCGCTCAAGCTCACCATCATTGCCGAGGGGGTGGAAACCATCGCCCAGCGCCAGGTGCTGCAGGGCTTGCGTTGTGAGCAGTACCAGGGGTTTTTGTATTCGGCGGCGGTGCCGAGTGGCGATCTCGATGGCGTAATCGACGATGCGGTAGGAAGATTTGCCGAGGCCAGTCAATAGGGCAGCAGCGGGGTAGAAGGTGTCTGCGAATGTCAGCATACCCGATAAATTTATATGCTACATAAACCGTAGCTGAGAGCGCAATAAATACAAGGGCTGTGGCCCTTTTTTAATTTTGCCCGTTGCCCTGATTCAAAACTCGTTCAAAACTCGTTTAAAACTTTCTCGGCCCTGGGGTCTGGGACCATGATGCGTTTGGCCTCCGAATTGCGGGGGTCGGCATAGAGCAAGGTCGTTTTTAGATTCTTGTGGCCGGCTAGCGTTTGGGCGAATTCCTGGCCGTACTGGGCTTGGTAGAGGCGGATAGCTAGGCTACGGATTTCATGGAAGGTAGCCGGTGTGCGGCCATCTTCAACCGGAATTTCCGCCAGATCGCGGGCCTTTGCAAACGCTTCGCTGAGAGTATCCACGTCCACTGGAGCGCCGGCATCGTAGTGACCACCGCCAGTGCGATGGTGTACCAAGTGCGGCGTGAGCAGCCCGGCGCTGCGGCAACTCGCAATCACATCCTTGAGGTTCCAGCCAACGGCATCAAGACGTAGGGATAGTGGGATGCCCAGCATAGTTTCGCCACCAGACTTGCGCTGATCGACCTGCAAGTGGCCGTCGATGATATGGGCCCGCTGCATCGCCGCCACGTCGCCCCGACGCTGGGCCGACACCAGCGCCAGCTCCATGGAACGTTTAGCCCATGGCTTTTTCTGCGCCGCATGGATCTTCAAGAAATCCTCCAGCGTCAGCCGCATGCGCGCCACCTTGGATTTCTGCGTAGCGGTGGCCGTCACTGGGCTGGCACCGGCTTTAATGTGCCCATGCACCTCGGCGGCGCGGAACACCTCTTGCGCAGTGGCCCGGATCAACTCAGCCATTCGCACCCGTCCGCTGTCCGCATAGCTGCGCAGCACGTCCGCAATCATGGTGGTAGTGACGTCGCACATTGGGATGTGCCCACAGGTAGCCAGCAGCTCGCGCATGGCAGATTGGTGGTTTTTGATGGTCTTTGCGGCCAGGGTCAGGCCGACGCGTGCAATCCAGTCATCGAACCAGGCGCGCAGCGTGGGAACGCCGCTCGCTGAAATGCGATCCACTAGGCTGCGCGACTGCTCTGCTGCACGCTTGGCATTGGCAGCCCGAGCGTCTGCAAAGGCGGCAGCCCGGTCCACACCCAGGCCGTAGGACTTGCCATCAAGCGGGTCCACCCAGTAGAAGTACCCCTTGGTATTGACGTAGAGGCCATCCGGGAAGGAACGACGAGCTGCTGATCTTGGACGCCCCATTACGCTGCGGACCTACGAAGTGAGCGCTTCTTGGCCGCCGGCGTGTAACGAGCGTCGGGATCTACGTAATAGGCCCGGCCGTGCAGCTGGGGCGTGGGCTGGATCAATGCATCACGAGCCCACTTGCGCAGGGTATTCAGGCAGGGCGCGTTTTCCTGGTAGGTTTGCTGCGCCCAGGTGGTCAGGGATACGAGTGGTTTTGCGGTGCTCATGGTTATTCCTCCTTCTGTGCGCTAGTGGGTGCTGGTTGAGTGCGGGCGCGCAGGATGGCAGCGCCTGCGGTGCAAGACGCGATACCTGTTTGCGAATATTTCACGGCCCATTCGTTAGCTATGTCAACGCAGGCGTACCGCTCTGCCATCACAGCCGCATTGATAGCCTGCTGCTGTGACTTGAGGGCTTCGGCTTCGATGGCACGGGCAAACTCTCTATAGTCCTGGGAAGGGCCTTTCTTGCAGCCGTCAATTTCCCAATCCGTCAGCCTCACATGCTGCTCCTCTACTGACTGCGCGGTGGCGTAGAGTGGGCGCACCTCCGTGTAGCTCTTGATGCATTTTGCGACTTCTTCGGCTTCCTCCTTGGTGGTATGCGCTGGGTAACTTGGCCGCATTTCGCCTATGCCCCAATAAATCAGCCACGCCACCGGCTTCGCCTCGCTTACCGGCGCTGCACGTTGTGCGCGGCCAGCCTCAAAGCACTGTTCACCGAACTTTTTGATAGTGGCTATTTCTAACTCAGTCCACTGCATGACGTGGGGATCTGGATGCGTGGGCAATTCTGGGTAGTTCATAGTCAGTCCTTTGTAGTCGTGGGGGCGGTGGGCAAGTGCTGCCATTTGGTTGGCCTACCATTGCATACGGTTAGGGAGTGGCTTCGCCACCAGTCCCCACCATCTCGGGACAGTCCGGCACCTGCGCACCATCCCTCGCGAACAGAACCATCCCAAAAAAGAAGAACCCGAGTTCCGTCCTTGGGAGCAGTTTCAATCGGCTTCCATCCTTCCGGCGGCTCACTCAGTTGGGCCACAGGTGCGGCTTGGGGTGGGGTAGCTGGTACCCATTCGCATTTCAGGCACTCACCACCTGGCCATGAGCCGCAGACACAAGGCCCGACAACTTCACCGACTGGGTAGGCCGGGCGGCCACATGCCGCCTCAGTCTGCTTGATGCTTTCCGGCATGGCTTCATCATCAGCTACGCCCAGGAACTCAGCGCCTTCCTCTGGCACCTCCACGTAGTGCGCATAGATACCGCGCCCGCTGTGGCCGTCGCCTAACGATAGGCCGATCACGGCAGGTTCGCCCGCGTACATCTCAAGCAACTCGGTTGCCTGCTTCAAATCCAGCTCCAGAACTTGCGGATTACTCGCCACAGGTGCTGGCACTACTGGAGTGGCAAGCAGGCCACGTAATACCGCCAGACGCCAGGAGATATTTCCAGGCGGGATGCCCTGGTCTGCGCATAAAGCATGCGCATCAGAAAGCCATGGGGCGTCTGGGTTTGCAGCAGCAAGCTGGGCTTCTAGGGCTTCTACTTGATCGGCGAGGGAGCGCAGGGCCGTAGTGCTGGATATGGCCGACACAGAGGCGCCCATGAGCCCCGCTGGAATTTGCTTGCCGTCAGCTCGGTCTGCGATGTAGCGCGCCTGCGCCGGGGTGATTGTGGTCATGCCGACACCCCCGCCCATGGGTTGATACCACCGGCAAACACGCTGCGATAGGGCATCTGCGCCAGGTCCAGCACCACGGTGGCGTGTGGCGCTGTTTTGGTTGCCCCGCGCTTGGACTTCGCCTTTGTGACGTCCGTTCCAGGACCGGCTGCCCACATGCTGCTCAGGATTCGCTTTCCGCTGATGCTGCGGGTTTCATCCATATCTCCAACATGGATCTTCCCTTTCAGTCCGCTGGTGTAGAAGCTGACACTGGCAGTAGACATGCCTAGCCGAAAGGCGATGTCTTTGCTTGTGATGGGCCCGTGTGTCTTGATGAGGTCCAGCACTTCGGCTTCGCGGTTGTGCTTGATCATGCTGCGCTCTCCAGAGCATGCCCAGCGTTCATCCTGCGCACCACCTCAGTCATCGCATCGCGCATCTGCTGCGGGCTGCTGTTCTCCACCAGTTGGTCGTAAAGTTGCAGCATCACGGCGATGTCTGTCAGGCCCAAGCCATCCAATCCCCATCGCTGAGTGGTTTGATGGCGCGCCTTGATGCGCATCAGGGCATCCATCGCGGCTTGGCATACCGCGACACACTGCTGGTCGATGGATTCGCTTCGGACAAGCGAGACATTGGCGGCCCCGGCCAGGGTGTGGAAGTCTTCTTCCACGGCGCGCCCAGTCTTCATTGCCTCAAATGCCGCGTGCGGCGGAATGAGGATGGCGGTGATCTCGCTCTGTTGGAATGATCCAACTCGGCCAAAGGCTCGCTCCATGGCGCGTGGGTCGCGCTTGGCGCGTGCTTGATTTCGATGCGCTGTTTTCATTGGTTACTCCATTTCACGCCGCAAGCGGCAACACACTGGCCAGAGCTGGCGCCGGATGACGCAGCCACGTTGAATCTGAGCGCGCTGCCGCACTTCGGGCAGGGCATCGTTTCAACCACGTCAGCTGCAGGCTTGAACGCCGGCGGCGCGCAGTACGTGGTCTTGACGTGCACCAGGGCAGCCTGGATCTTGGGGCGCAGGGCGGTGAATTGCTGTGTAGTCATGGCCGGTTGTCCGTTCCGCACCGCGCACACTGGCCGCCGTAGTAGTCAGCCGCCGACACAAAGACGCCACAGCCATTGCATCGGTACTGCTGGACATTTGGCCGCTCTTTCTTCTCCAAAACGATGCCAGTGCCTTCCAGCGCCTCGGCTCGCTTGATGTACTGGAAGTCCACCGCCGGGCGCGTCCGTGCATCGATATAAGCGCAAGGCCAGGGGATATCGCTTCGGCGCGCCTGGTGCATCCGTACGGCGTCATCTTTGGTGTAGACCTCGGCCTTGCTCAGGTCCGTGGTGTAGCCGTTGCTGCCCTTGGCCCACCACAACACGTCATTGCCCACGAAGCTGCGGGAGTCTTGCAGGTAGAAGCTGTCGCTCATGGTGCGGCACCAACTTGGGCGCCGTCGCTGGCCGGCACAACCTTTGGCGGTGCTGGCAGCGGCATCCAGTGCGTGGGCTGGCGGCCAGGGTAGCGATGGTCCTCGGCGCCGAACGAGCGGCCGGGGGACATACTCTGGAAATTCACGTCCGTGAAGCCGGCATCCGCACCCATGTAATCGGCGCCGTCTTCCTCAGCCTCCAGCCAGTAGCCCTGCACCGACTCGCCGGGGTCACCGTCTTCTTCGGGCGCCCGGCCCAGGATGATGGAGGAGCCGTCACGTGGCGCGGTGGCTATCGGCAGCCATGCAGTCAGCGGCAGCAGCCTGTCCCGCTCAGCCACTGCCGCAGTGAATGCATCGTGCTGGGCTTGGGTGATGTGGATCATGCTGCTGCCCTCCCGTAGATCTGCGCTTCGTGAGCGAAGTTCGCCCGGACAAGAGCCTCAGCCAGCGGTGGGCACACGCTGTTGCCACACATCCGCACCTGGGCCGTCTTCGTCAGCGCCAGGCCCTGGGCCGGGTCATCGCCGATGATGTAGCTGGCTGGAAAGCCCTGGGCCCGGAACAGTTCGCGCGGCGTGAGCATGCGCAAGCCGATGTCCACAATTTGGTAGTCCTGGCCTTTGATAGTCACCAGGCCAAAGCGGTCGCGGCTGGTGACCGTTGCCAGTGGGTCGGTAATCTCCGGCGCCTGGTCGGTGCCGTAGTAGCTCAGCAGGAAGGCGCGGACCTCGGCATGGTGCTGGCCGCCGGCGCTGACCGTGTGCAGCGGCTCGTCGGCCGCCGCCGTGCTACTGGTACCGCGCAGCTTGATCAGGTTGCTTGTGACGATGGCCGCAGGCATACCAGACGCCGCCACAGTATTCAGCGGCACCTCAATATCGCGTACGCCATGGCTCCAGCGCGCTTTGCCGTTGGCCTGCTCGCCGTGGCCCATGTGCACAAGGTGCGCGGCCACCAGTGCGGTGTCGTATTTCGCGCAGATGGTTGCTACCGGTTCCTCGATGCCGCGCGGGCGACTCTGGCCGGCCCGGGCGCCCACGCCCACGATGGTGTCCGACACTAGGCTGTGGTGGTCCACCGCCGTTACTGTGCCCATGGGCTCGGCCACATCGCTGCCGACAACGCCGGTGTAGTGCTTCGCCAGGAAGGCGGACACCAGCGCATGCTTGGCCGCGCCGCCCACCACGGTGCCCAGCGGCTTCTCGATGTCCAGTGCCCGGGGTGCCTGGCCTTCGCGCTCTCCATAGCCGGTTTGTACCAGCGTGGCGGCAGCCAGGGCAAAGTGACCGCCCTTGACCTGGGCGCACTGGGTACGCAGTGGCTCGTCGGCGCCGAATACGCGCTGGGTCGAACTGTTGGCGTGCTCGGTCAGGAATGGTGCCATCGTCACGTCCACCAGAGCCTTTTCGCCTCGGTTTGCGCCGGTAACAGTATTCATGGGCGCATCGAGGGCTTCCACCCGGTCGCCGCCCTGGTGGGTCAGCGGCACGATGAACGGCTGCTCGGCGTCCACCACGTAGCGCATGATCCCCTTGGCAATCCGGCGTAGGGTGGCGTCGGCCAGCGGCTTCTTGCGCTCAAAGATTGATGGGCACGGAATGGACCAATCGATGCACTCGGCCGCCGTGCGCCAGGGCAGCAGCTTGCCGGTCTGCACTGCTGGGCTGCCAGGTGCGCCATGCGTGGCCGGCGGCCGGGCTACGACGGGTAGGCCGTCGCGGCGCGCAACCATGAAAAAGCGTTTGCGTATAGTGGGCGTGCCGTAGTCACAGGCGCGCAGTTCCTCCCAGTCCACCGTATAGCCCAGCGCTTTCAGTTGGCGAATGAAGCTCTCGAAGGTCTTGCCCTTCTTCGCGGGGTCCGGCCGGGCAGAGCCGTCGGCATCCACGATCAGTGGGCCCCAGGTTTTGAACTCTTCGACGTTCTCCAGGATGATGGCGCGCGGCTTGCACTTTGCAGCCCAGCGCAGTGCCACCCAGGCCAGGCCGCGAATCTTCTTCTCCACGGGCTTGCCGCCCTTGGCTTTGCTGAAGTGTTTGCAGTCTGGCGACAGCCACACCAGGCCCACGGGCTGGTTCTGTGTCACCTCGATGGGGTCCACATCCCATACGCTTTCGCACAGGTGCCGGGTGTGCGGATGGTTCGCCGCATGCATCGCCAGCGCTTCGGCGTTGTGGTTGATAGCGATGTCCACCGGGCGACCGAAAGCGGCTTCCAGACCGGTGCTGGTTCCGCCACCGCCGGCAAAGTTGTCGATGATTAGCTCGCCGGGGAAGGCCAGCGGCATGGTGAAGGTGTCACGTTTCACGCTGCATCCCCAGCCACCGCACGCACCAGTGCATCTTCCGGGCTGAACGGGTCCACCGGCAGATCGTCAGGGTCCAGGTCGAACGGCAGCGGATTGGTATCGTTGTCGCTGCTGGCGGTAGGCGTTTCCACCTGGGCCACAGCGGGCGGAGTCAGCGTGATGTGGATTTGCTCGTCCGTCAGGCTGGCGATCTTGCCCAGCACTTCTTGCGTGAGCAGTTCGCCGGAATACTGCACCGTCCAGTACAGGATCACCGTGCCGCCTTCCTTCGCTTCAAATGCAAACCCGGTGACAGTGCACAGGTCCAGGTCAATATTGCTGCGGTCGTCGCCCAGGCCGAAGTCCAGGTGCATGTAATAGCCCTTGCGCTTTTCCTTCTTGCGCCAGCTGAATTTGCTGCTGTTCAGGTGGGGGTTGCGCAGGTTGGGCAGCACAGCGGGCACGCCCTCGATCTCCTCCTGGCCAGATTTGTCGGCGCGGTTGCAGTAGATGGCCGGCAGCAGCTCGGGGTCCAGCAGGTTCAAGATCGTGTTCATGCCTTCGATGCGCATGCTCATGTCGATGGCGGGCACGTGATCGTCGCCGTGCAGTTCGCGGCGCAGGTTGATATGGGAGAGTTGGACGGCGGTGAGTTCGCGCAGGGCAAAGGAAGTCATGGATGCTTTCTGTTTGATGGAACTAGGCTGCAGCGCACGCCTTATGTGCGCTAGCAGCTATTAATTTGAGAGCGGCTTAGGCCGTGGCCTCAGTCGTTTCTTCCTTGGGTGGCGCGAACTTCTCAAAGGCCAAGGGCTTGATATGCTTGCCGAAGTAGGTGCCGATGGACTCGGCACCGATAAACGCGGCGTGCGTTTCGGGCAGAACATCCGGGTAGTGATAAACGGCGCCAGCGCCGCGCGTGAACTGCACAGCCAGGGTCTTGGTGGCTTCTTCGTAGCCAATAGCCGCCACCTGATTCGATTGCACCGGCACCAGGGTGATGGGTGGGCGGGGCTTGTCGCTGAAGGCGGCGGGGGTGGGGAATGTCTTGGTCATGGTTGCTCCTTTGGTGGTTGGGCTGGTCAAGGGACGAGGGCGAGAGGAAACTGAGGGTCCGGGCTGGCTTCGAAAGGAAGGTCAACGCCAATCGTCATACCCAGATCCAGAAGCATCCCCTTCACGCGGACAAGCTCCGGGCCACAGAGGCCGGCCTGCCGTTTCAGCGGGCAGCCATGCAACTGGAACTCTGGCGAGTTGCGCAGGTGGGTATGGGCCAGCAACAGCACGGCGCGCAGCGTGTCGATTTCCGTGTCGCGTAGCCCAATGTCGAGCCTGCGGGAGTGTTCGATTTGCATGGCGGTTACGCGGCTTGCTTGGACTGGACCGCTTCAATGTGCTCCACCAGGGCGGCGCAGATCAGCGGAAACGATGCCTCGTGGTACACGCCATGGGCGCCAACCTTGGCCGCTGGCTCGAAGCCCAGCGAGCGCAGGAAGTCGGCCGACAGCGCGAAGCCCAGGCGGTCGGCGATGGAACCCAGCTTGAGCGTGGGCGGCGCGCTGGCGGCAGGAATCGGTGCTGGCGCGGCGGCGCGCATGGGTACGACGTTGGCGGATAGTGCCTGTGCTGGTGTTGCTACAGCTTCGGTAGCTGCTTGCGCAGTAGCCGCCTGCACTGGCACGGACTCTGCCGCTTTTCGTATCGCTTCAGCTGCGGCATCATCAGCAATTTTCTTGGTGGCAGCCTCATGCGCTTCGACGCGGGACTTGATCAGCAGCGCCAGATCATCCGGAGCCTTGCCCACTAGGTGCGCGCGATCGGCGAAAAGCTCGGCATGGCCGGCGGCGTCAATGGTGGACAGGTTGGCACGGATGCTTCGCGCCGAGGTGTCCGCTGCGATCTTGCCGGCCGCCAATGCTGTGTTCAGAGCATCCTGCATCAGTGCCAGGTTGCGCTTACCCTTGATGGCGGCTGCAAAGTCTGGCATTACCAGAGGAACCCAAGGGCCACCGGTTTCCTCTTTCAAGGCGGTGATGTGCTGGTTGTAGGCCGTGCGGGTGTCCAGCACCATTTTTTCCTTGACCTCGTTCTCGCGGCGAGTAACCAAACTGTCCAGGTCCAAGCGAATGCGCCGGGCTTCGGCGCTGATCTCGTCCATCGTTCGGAACACGGCATCGATCGTTTGAGTCTGTCCGAGGATGTGCTCCTTTCCGGCAGCGATACGCTTTTCTACGTCGTTACACCAGCGGACGGTGGCCTTGGCAGTGGCAAAGTCCTGGTCGGTGTTCAGTTCGCGGTTGATGGCGCCCAGCACTGCCATAGCGTGATCACGGTAAGCGGCCAGGTTGCTGTCAGTGACCTCGCCACGCACGCTAACCATGAGCGCAGGCAGTGATTCCATCGTCTTGCCCACGGGCTTAGGCGCTTCCGATGCGGCGGGCACATAGGCCGCCAGGTCGATCTCGAACTGGTTCCACCCTGCGCGGATTTCTGCGGCCAATGCAGGGTCGGAGTAATACCAGCAGTGGCGCTCTTCCTCCAGTTCTTCGCCCACCCACTTGGACGCCATGAACAGCACTCGGCCAGCACCTGAAACCATGCACTGCTGCTCGTTCTGGACGCGGTAGGCCATCGGCAATTCAGCACCGCCATGCTTGTCGCGGTATTCCGGTGCGATGCTGTCAATCGCGTCGAATGCTTTGCGCAACTCGGCGTTCAAAGATTTGTGCTCGAACGCCGTGTCTTCGCCCATGGTCAGGCCATCAAAGCTAGCCGACAACTTGCCAGAAGTGCCAGTGACGGGGAACAGGTCTTCGCCAATGATTTCCTCGGCCAGCGGGCGGGCGAGGGCTTCAAAGCGGTGTCCATCATCAAAACGGCGCTGTGTGACTGGGTCCACTTCCGGGGCAATGCCGGTATGCATTTCGTGCAGCAACTGTGTGCGGGTCTTGTACGGGCTGCAGCCCATCATGGCCGGCGCATCGCTGGCATTGAAATGGCTGCGGCGGTGTGCTATCCATTCGGGGCTGCCTTGGATCAGGGTTGTGGTTTTCATGGTCTTTTCCTTACGTGGTGAGTTGGGCGCGGCGGGTGTCGTACAGCGCAAGCAGTTCGGCTGTCTGGTCTGGAACAGTGATGGCGTTGATCAGGTCGGCGGCGTCATCCAACTGCTCTTCTGTCTCGGCTTTGTGCAGCTTGTCGGCTACCTCCGCATACGTGACGGCTATCGGTTGGGCGCTGGTTGCCGGAGTGCTGGCGGCATCTGCCGTGGGCGCTGCGGGCTTCTTGCGGATTGCTGTCTTTTGCTCGTCTGTCAGGGGGTGCTTGACCTCAGCCATCTGGATGATCTCGTCGGCAGTCTTTCGGCCATCGGCGATAACCTTCAACCAGGTCGGAAGGTTGGTGGCGAACTTGTCGGCGGGGTAGGTGATGGGCGCTTCCACCTTCACTTCCTCGGCCATGCCCATGTCGCGCACTGCTGCACCTGCAGCTGCAATGTCCTGCTGTTCTTCGGCAATGGCGATGCCCTTGAGCACGTCGGCGAACTTGTCGCGCAGGGCAAAGGCCCGGGCGCGCATCTGGCGCATGCGCTTGGGGTATTGGGTCCAAGGCCCTTGCTTGCCCAGCAGGCCGGCGGTCTTGGCATCGGTCATGCTGAAGGTGACAACGTGCTCAACATCGCCGCGGCGCTTCACCCGGCAAGTGGCTTCGGTGCCGTCATCGCTCTCCCGGACGTACTCGCAGAGCGAGCTGTTTTGCACCAGCGCCAGCACAGCGTCACCCCACAGTGAAGGGCGGCCATTGATCACCGCCAAATTCTGCAGGGCCTGCAGCGGCTTGAGACCCAGCTCAGCGCCCCACTGCATAGCGATAAGGCAGTTGCCGGGCTTGCCCTTGAAGTCCTTGGGCACCATTTCGCTATCGGCCAGGTAGTCGGCGAAGATCAGCGCCTGATCAAAGTTCTGCGGGCTCAGATCGAGTTGTTGGCGGGGTGCGGCCACTGCAAGCGCGGTCGCTTCAGGTGTTGAGGTTTTCACAAGTAGCTCCAAAGGTTGGAAATCAGGGGGGAGAACAGGAAGTCGATGGCCTGCCACTCGGCGAAAAGGAGGGCGGCCAAGGCCAGGCCGCAGAGGGCAGGGCGCAGACGGTTGGGCTTGGGCGCGGCTTCGGTGTCGATCACCTGGCCGCCGTTGCGGGTGTGGAGCTGGATCACGCTGCCCTCCCCCGCCGGCAAATGAGGTGGCCCTCGGTGGTTTCGATCAGCGTGGCGTCTGCACCTTTGGCCTGGCGGCACAAGGCCTTCACCTCGTCGCGGGTCAGCGGCTCGCTGTATTGGTCCTCGGGTGACTCCAGGCTGCAGCCCACCAAGATCAGCCCGAACAGCAGGGCGAAGACGGCAGGCCAGCGGCGGGATGGGTTCTGCTCGGCCCACAGCTCTATGAAGTTGATGGGCATGTCAATCTCCCTTCCGTGCTGCCAGCATTGCGTCGGCAAACTGATATGCGAATCGGGCGTATTGGGCTTTTTCATCCAGGCCATCGGACGGTACCAAGCCCAGATCGCGCCAACTTGCAGTCGAAGTGAGCAATGCAGGCAAAGCCTTGGCTGCAAAGTAATCACGCATCGACATGCCCCCGCTCTCGTTAGGCTCGGAGCAGTTCATGGTTCCTAGAGGGAGAGGGAACGCGTTGCCTCCGTCATCCACCGCGCTCACGATGCTTGCTCCAAGCTGTTGCTGTCGCGCTCCAGCCCTTCGGCTACAGCTGCTGTCGGCAGGGTGATGAGAGCATCGGCAGCCGCGTGCTCGGCCAGGTCGTCGTCGATGGAGGCGCACCAGGCTGGCGACAGCGGCAGGACTGTCTGGGCTGCCAGCAAAGCGCGCACACGTTCAAAGTACAGCTCTGGTTTCCAGTTTGCTTGGTTGTCCCAAGCCGCCAGTGCTTCGCGGTGCAGGTCTAGGGCTGCCGCCAGCGCGGGCTGGGCTGGCTCGGGGCACAGCAGCTGGACGGGGAGAGATAGCGGCGCGTTCATTTACGCCACCTGTCCCGCTGCCAACTTCACTTTGTCCAGCACCCGGCCATAAACCGAGTACTCCACCAGCTCGTCCATCCGCGCCTCGAAGCGCTGCGACAAGATGGCACCGATGACCGTGACGTTCTTCTCACGGAACGCGGCCACCAGCACCGGGTCTTCAACGTTAATCAGCTCGCAGATGTCCTCGGCTTTGAACGCGGCCTTGTGGCGCTTCTCGGCATCACGGATTTCTGCATCCGATGGCGTGTCTTCGGACCAGTACGGCTGGCGCAGCAACGGCTGAGATATGGGCGCAGTACGGCCCGTGGTTAAGCGCATTTCGACTCCTGTTTGTTTCAGTTCACGCACCACGGGCCACCGGCCCTAAACCCCTTTCTGCATCCTGTCGGTTCGCCGCGTATCGCTCGGCTGGGTTGTTTGGTTTGTTAAGTCGTATTAAACAGCACGTTTAGTGTTTTGTCAAACACGGTGTTTAGTATGAAAAGGAAAATGTTTAGAAAATTGGCTGCCGTGTACTCAAGATGGAGGACGGCATGGCGTGGCTGGTGCCAGTACCATGACGCGATGTGCAACCGCTACACAGCCCCGGACGTAATCGATATGGAGCGCCTTTGGCAGGTGACAGGCCGCAACCCGCTGCGGTGGTGGGAAACAGCCAAGCTTGGCCGGGAGATCGCACCGTTGTCGATAGGGCCGTACATTCGACAGGAGGGGGTGCTGCAGGTGGGGCAGTGGGGAATGATCCCGCCACGGTCTGCGACGCGTACGCCCACGACCGCCGACGGTCGTCGCATGTCCACCAACAATGCACGCGTTGAGCGGGTGGCCAGCGCCTGGACTTACGCCCAGCCCTGGAAGCACGGCCAGCGCTGCCTGATTCCGGCCATGGCATATGTGGAGCCGTACTGGGGCTATGGCGGCAGGAACATCTGGTGGCGCTTCGTCCGAGCGGATGGCCGGCCCTGGGCGCTGGCCGGAATCTGGAGCGAGTGGACCGACCCGGCTACAGGCGAGGTGGTGCCCAGCTATTCCATGCTTACCCAGAACTGCGATGCGCACCCGCTGCTCAAGTTGATGCACAAGCCGGAGCTGGACCCGAAGACGAAGCTACTGCTGCTGGAGCAAGACAAGCGGGCGGTGGTGCCCATCGAGGCTGGGGACTGGGACGCCTGGCTGCATGGCACGGTGGAGCAGGCGAGGGCACTGATCAAGTTGCCTGCGCTGGAGCTGATAGCTCATGGGCCGGAAGACCCGGAGAAGCGGGTAGGGCTGGACCTAGAAACGGGGGAGGGTGTTGCCCTAGGAGGAACTGGGCAGCTGTTTTAGGACGTAAAAAAGCCCGCGCTGGGCGGGCTATTTAGACGTCAATGCAGAACCGGACTAGGGCGAGATGCTTTCCTCGGTTCTTCGTATTGGCGGGCTCGATCAGAAACAACGAACTTGATGATCGCTTTCATGTTATCCGAGCAACCGCGGAACTTCACGGATTGCAATACGTTTTTGCCATGGTTCAGCACTACAACACCGATCAGCTCATCCACGAAAGATTGAGTGGCCTCGGTGCCTTCAAAATCAATAATCACGGTTTCGCCCATGCTCAGGGCTTCCTCGACTTGCAGACGGAATGGAACAGCAGCTGGTCGACTTCCAAGGCCTCGTGGGCTGACGATTGGGCCAAGGTTAGCAGGGTGCAGTGAAAGCTCGGTCAACATAAATGCTCCTGAGACTTCATCGGAAAAATATAAGTTTTGCGATATCTAACTTCAGAGCAACTCTAGCAGAGAAAAGCACTTGGTGATGTGCGTCACAAAAATGAGACCTCCAAAGGATCATCTTCTTTGGGTAAAAGTTCTTGCAATCGGATGGACGGTAGCGCCGAACGCCTGCAAGAGAAGCCGATTGCAACGCCGTCCCAATACCCTTCATTCGGCCAAACTTCTGTCGCATAAGTGTTTGACACCACATGCGCATTGCCTGACGAGATTGTGAGCCCACCCTTGGCAGACTTCGCTATTTTCGCGGTTGTAGTGAGGCCAACGCCTTGGTTGGCATGGGTGTTGTAAAGCAACCCATCACGGTTGCAGCTTACTTTGGGGAGTAGAGCTGTCTGAATGGCGCCAATATGGCTTTTTTCTATAAGTTGTGCGTGATTTTTTAACGTTTCAAGCATGCCGCAGCCATTATCTACAACCGCCATTTTTACATATCCAGATCCTTTGTAATATTGAGCCGCTACCCAGACTGTGGCTCGCAGGTTATTTTTCTGGCGGGCATGTGTTAATGAGTTTTCTAGTAATTCCGATAGGGAGTACCAAATAGGATGGCGATATTTATCAAAATTAATGGAGTCTGCGTCAGGGTTGCTTGCCTCTCCAGCTTTGGGAGGGGTAAGCGCTCCTGTGATGGCGTCAGCTAACCGGTTGGCCACGTCATCACTGTCCGCGTGACTGTGTATGCAAGTCAATTCTGTCATGCCATCCCGTAGGTTGGTTCTATTTTGTTCTGGAATATCGACATCATTTATGTCGATATGTTCGAAAAAATCCATCCTGGTCATGTAGCTTGTAATTTCCCTGCGTAACCAAGGCATGGATATTCTTTGTGTGTCTCTAGGTGCTAATAATGCCGCCAATGTCGATAATCCTAGGGGGTCAATAAATTCAACGTTTGACCCGTCTAGTACAATTTTGGAATCCTGGCAGTTTTTCACTTGAGTACTCAGTGAGAAAAGCGAGGATAAATCCCGGCTTCCAATAAACTTTGGTAAATACAGTTCCATTGTTGGTTATGATATTTTCTAATGGTTAAATATATATTTCTGCTGGCGGAAGGCTAATTTGGTTTGTACCACTCGTTCGCAATAGAGTTGCGCTCAGTGTCGACATAGCCTTGCCTCCCGCCGTGTCTTCGCCTTGTGGTCCTCTATGGACAGCCACTGCATGTTTTCCGGCCTATCTGGTCCGTTGCACTTCAGCGGGATGATGTGGTCCACCTGGTAGCCGGGACAAGATCCACGCATGCGGCCGGTGGAAGGGCAGGGGTGATCTGCCTGGAAGGCGTGCACTGCGGCTTTGCTGCGAGGGATGCGGGCGTCGGCCGCCAGCGGCAGCAGGGCGGCAAGCGATAACACGATCGCCAAAAGCATTAATTGCATATGACCTGGTCTGGTCCAATCCTGGTGCAGGTCTTCGGCTGTGCTGCAATGGCCGCAGCTCGCTGTGTAGCTTTGATGCCGGCATGGTCGCGCCAGAGTTCATAGGCTTGAGTAGAACGCTGTCCTCCGCACGCCGCCTTCACCAAGTTGTCCAAGCACTCAGCCTTTGCATTTTGTGCAAGCAGCTTTCCCTTTTCGTCACCCAGTGCGTAATAAGAGAATTTGCACTCAAGCGCGTTTGGATTCACTGGCGTATTGCTGCAGGTTGCCTGCCTGGATTCCCTTGCTTGACGCGCCAAGAAGTCTCGGCGGGCATTGGCCGCCTGCTCTCGTTCTGCGGCTATGTCCTGGGGATTGGGTGCGCTTTGAATCTGCTGGCCCGCCTGCCCAGCTGCGCATGGCGCATCGCTGAATGTGATCCTTCCGGCTGAGTCCTTGCATTTGATGATCTGTGCGCTAGCGCTTATGGATATTGCGCAGGCAGCTATAAATAGAAGAGCATTTTTCATGGTGCGTGCGCAGCAGCAAAGGCGTTCACAGCTCTGGTCAGAGCAATGGATGGGTAAACACCTTGCTGAATCAGTTCATCTCGCCGAACAATGATCTTTTCAACGATGGGTGCGCCCTCCGGTGTATCCAGGTAGGGATAGTCTGCTGCGGCCCTGGCCGCGATAGCTTGCATATCTGTAAGCTCTGTAGTTGTGAATAAGCGCGGCGCAGGCATCGTTTGTACGGCCTCAGCCTGTTGCTTCGCCTTGGGTTGCCCGTTCCATGCTGCAATTGGTGCCTTGGTCGGAGTGGTCGCGTCTTCGTAAGAGAATGCGGCTGTAGGTGGCTGGCTTCCTGCCGGCTGGGTTGGCGGGATGGTTGCAACGGGTGCGAAGTCATCGAAAGGGTTTTTTGCCGGAGGTGACATCTGACCAGCCGACCAATCGACGGCGGGCGGCGCACTAGGATGATCCACAGACGACCATTGGCCCAATTGCACCAGCACGGCCATCACCATCACAAGAATTGAATAGTTGGATGTTAGTTTTGACTGAAGACGACTGAAAAATATGCTAGGCACCACCGTAACTAGGCCTGCAAATACCACCACCGCCATCCACATGGAAAACCACATTGAAATGGCGTTTGGTATCCATCCAATAATGTATGGACTAAGAGCGAGAATTCCACCTGCCAAACCAGTAGCCGACCACCCATCATCAAGTAATAGCCGTTTTTTCCGGTAGGTGGCCTGACTGTCATCGATGAGGACTCGCGCTTCCACATCAACAATATCGTCGTTGCTCCTGTTCATGGAGTGCACCAAAAAAGTGAATAGGTACATGTCGCAAATAGTGCGATAGCTATGAAATTTGCAGCAATATTCATGTGTTCGACGAGTGCTTTACATGAATTCTCATCCGGTATCTGTCACAAAAGGTCAATCGCCATCCACACATTTGGGGATAAAGCAGCACGCGCGCACCAAGCCGAGACGCAGGTCAGTAACGTGCGTGTTACAAAGTCCACTTTTATGATTCGTGAGACGTTAGAACTTAGGTGCCCGTGGAGCGCAACGGGGGTTCTTGAGCGTCGATTTCCCCCAGCAACTGGCCGAGCCGATCGATCATTTTCTGCGGGTCATCCGGCCGCAGCGCCAAGTTCTTGAGCGCCACCGAGGCCAGCTCTCTATCGTCCTGGTCCAGCTCCACCAGCATGTCAGCCAGCTGTTTCGCAACGTAGCGGATGCCCGGCTTCTGTGGGATGAATGCTCTCGGAGTAGCAAGAGCGCCACCTATTTCATCCTCGCCGGTGACCAGGCGAGCGCCGATACCTTTCATCACCCACGTTGCGGAACACCCAAAAATATCCTGGGCTTTGAGTGCCCCGACCTTGGATACCCCGCGCCTGCCCCAATTGGTGACCGTCTGCTCAGATTGTCCCAATGCATTTGCCAGGGCTGCAGGGCCCACCAATCCGTCGAGATCGCGCGCGACAGACAGCAACCTTTCCAGGGAAGGGTGGCGGTCCGAGGGCATGTCTTTCATATAGGGAGATGATGCCAAACTAAACAGTACGTTGTTACACGCCATGTTTGACGGAGGACTAAACATGGTGTTTAATCCGGGCATGACTGATGCCGAACTAATCACCAAATTGGGCGGGCCAACAAAGCTCGCCGCTCGTCTGGGCTATACGGAAAAGGGCGCCGTGCAGCGAGTCCAAAACTGGATGACGCGCGGAATACCTGCCGCTGTCAAAGTCGATTTCCCCGAGCTGTTCTTGGGGCGTCAAGTCGGCGCACCCGGTGCAGAACTGGAGTCCGTCGCCGCCGACCCCGCCCCGGTAGGAGGGCAGTAAATGCACTCCATCAAACCCCTGGCCTCCCTGACCGAGGCCGAAATCTGCACGCTCGCCCAGGCTGCCGCTGAACGTGGCGAAGACCTGGACGAAGCCAACCCCTTCACCTTGGGCCAACAGGCACAGCGCGACCAGTTCGCCATTGCCTTCCTTGAACGCCAAGACGAACTGCAGCCTGCAGATTAGGAGATTCCCCCCATGCCAGATTACGACGACGAGTTTTCGAACCATCACAACGAGTTCGCCCGCAGTTCTGCGACGGATGCATTCGGCAAGTTGGACAACGAGCTGCCTCCAGTGCGCATTGACGACCAGACTTTGATCGAGCTGCAGCGCTTGGCCAACGAATCGCGCATGAACTTGAGCGAGTTCATCCGTACGGTAGTGCGAGTTCGCGTGTGGGGCTTTGAGCATTTGCAGACTGTAGCGAACGACCGGTTGCGCCGCGCCGTGGGCAATGTGGAGCAAATGCCAAGCACGGGCGAATCGAAAGCTGCAGCATGAGCGCCGCCACCTGGGTTGACTGCTCGCCAAAGTGGCCCGATGGATCTTGGCGCAGCACGCAAAACGCATTCTGTGGCGACACCGGCTTTGAGCCAGTTGAATGGTCCACCTCGGCATCTGCAGCGTACGCCACCCGCATGCACAACGGCACCGCTGGCTTCGGCCATGCCATTGACGCCGCTGGCCGCAAGACTGTGCTGATGGAAACCCGGGTGCTGGGTAGCTCCATTGCTACGCCGGCAGACAAGAAGGTCAAGCGCCAGCGGGGTGCTGCGATATGAGCGAAGTCCTGGCCCCAGTGGAGCAACTGGACACCGAGCTGGTGGACGACAGCGCACAGTTCTTTGCGCCCACCGATTCCGACTTGATCGACCAGTTATTGGGTGAATACCAGCAGCTGCGCGGTCAGATTAACCAACTGGGCAGCATCGTCGATGGCACCCTGGGCAGCGTGGTGCATTACTTCATCGAAGGCAACTGCAGCGATGAACGCAACCGCATCAGCCATGTGAAAAACATGTTCGAGGTGCCCGGCGCCGTGGCTGCGCTGAACGCGGCCTACTGGTCGAAGACCTTGAACCTGACCGACGTGCTGAACTGCATGCCGCAGAAGCGCCGTGACGAGTGGGCTGAGTCCATTCGGAACCCCGCCGGCAAGAAGTCCAGCAAGTCCTACGGCAGCACCGCAGTATGGGAGATCGAGCCTTTGCCAGAGTACACGGCAGAAGCAGTGCGCCCCACGATCCAAAGCCTGCTGAACATGCGCCAGCAGTTCCTGGCTGAGCGCGTTGACGGCATGTTTCGTGGCTTGTCAGGCGACCATGTAACCAACACCCCCGAGGGCTTCGGCAAGCGGATGATCATTGCCCGTGTTCTCACGAGCTACGACACCAGCGAGCACACCACCTGCGGCCTGATCAACGATCTGCGCTGCGTCATTGCGAAGTTCATGGGGCGCGAAGAGCCACACTGGAACAGCACATCCAACCTTGTGCAGACGCTCCGTAGGAACTGGGGCGAATGGGTCGCCATTGATGGCAACGCCTTGAAGATCCGCCTCTACAAGAAGGGCACCGCGCACATGGAGGTGCACCCCGACATGGCTTGGCGCCTGAACTCCATTCTGGCCCACCTGTACCCCCTGGCCATCCCCGCACAGTTTCGCCAGAAGCCGAAGCGCAAGGCCAAGGAATACGCAATGATCGAAAAGCCGCTGCCATTCGCTGTGCTGGGTCTGTTGGCTTCCCTGATTGATCACAAAGAGCCAGACGGCACAGATTTTCGGCACCAGCAGAAATGGCGCCAGGTGCCGAATGCAAAGCGGTTCCACGGCGGAACAGGCATCGTGCTGGAGCAGGCAGAAGCCGTGCTGCAGGCCATCGGTGGCGTGCGCAAAGTGGCAGGCAAAGACCTGGACTACTGGCAGTTCGACTACGACGCGACGGATGTGCTGGACTTGATCACGGCATCTGGCTGCATCCCTGACCAGAAGGCACACCAGTTCTACCCCACACCTGCCGGGCTGGCTCAGCGAGTCATTGACCTGGCTGACATTGGGCCAGATGACGATTGCTGCGAACCAGAAGCGGGACAGGGCGGCCTGGCCGACTTGATGCCGAAGGAGCAGACCACCTGCATTGAGGTGTCTCCACTGCATTGCACCATTCTGCGGTCCAAGGGCCACACCGTCCACGAGGCTGACTTCCTGGAATGGGCTGAGCACGCCGCAGCTGCAAGCAAGACGTTCACGCGCATCGTCATGAATCCACCATTCAGCGAGGGCCGTTGGTTGGCCCACCTGCAGGCTGCGGCCACGCTGGTGGCGCCACTGGGCCAGATCACTGCGGTGTTGCCTGCCAGCGCAGCCAAGATCAAGCTGCCAGGCTTTGAGCTGACTTTCCACGGCCCTTATGCCAACGAGTTCCCTGGCGTGAGCGTGTCGGTGGTGATCCTGGTGGCGGTGCGCACATGACCGCCGACACCAGGGCGCTAGACGCCGAGATCCTGCACTTGAAGATTCGGCTGGCCGGGCGCGAGCTGGAGCGCGCCATGCTGCTGGGCCAGCGCGCCGTGGCCGAAGGCTTCCGTGTGCAGATGTACGCGCTGATTGCCGAGCGCCAGGACGCCGAGCTGGCAAAGGCTGAGGCGCGGGGTGAGTGCTTCTTTGCTGCTGCGGGCGACCTGGACGGCCAGGCCATAGCGGATAGGGGGGGGTCTCTGTGAACTATTACGAGAAGCACATCGGCGACTACATCAAGGACACGGTTTCCCTGTCCATGCTGGAGGACGGCGCTTACAACCGTCTGATCGACCAGTGCTACCAGACCGAAAAGCCATTGCCGCTGGATGTGAAGGAGATCTATCGGGAAGCCCGGGCCATTTCCGCAGCCGAGCGCAAGGCCGTGGACTACGTGCTGCGCAAGTTCTTTGTGGAGACCGAGGCAGGCTATGTGCAGAAGCGTATCAACGCCGAAATCGCACGCTACCAGGACAAGCAACGCAAGGCAAAGGCATCTGCGGATGCACGGTGGAGTAAGGACAAATCGCATAGCGAACCTGATGCGTTCGCATCCGATCCGCATGATGCATCGGACATGCGAACGCATAGCGATGGCAATGCTCTCCAGTCACCAGACACCAGTAACCAATCTTTAAAGAAGACAGTTACGTCGCCAGCCAAGCTGCCGACCTGCCCATACGACGCCATCGTGGACCTGTACCACGAGGTGCTGCACGAGCTGCCGAAAGTCCGGCTGATGCCGCCTAAGCGCAAGAAAGCCATCGCCAAGATTTGGGACTGGGTGCTGACTTCGAAAAAGAAGTCCGACGGTTCACGGCGCGCGGAATCTGCGGAGCAGGCGGTGGCCTGGCTGCGCAACTACTTCGAACGCGCCCGCAGCAACGACTTTCTGATGGGCCGCACGCCCCGTTTCGGCGAGCACGCGAACTGGCAGTGCGACCTGGACTTCCTGCTGACCGACAAGGGCATGACGCAGGTGATCGAAAAAACCCGTGAGACCGAGACAACATGAACGCCGCCGCTGAACCAGAACTGCTGGACGCCATTGCCAGCACCGAAGCCGAGCACGCCATCCTGGGCGGCCTGCTCTGCGATAACCGCCTTTGGGATGCCTGCGGCGACACGTTGAAGCCCTCCGACTTCTTCGCCGAAGTGCACCAATCCATCTTTTCGACCGTGATGGTGATGGTGAACGCGTGCAAGCCAGCCGACGTGATCAGCGTTTTCGATGCCCTGGGCGGCGAAGTGGAGCTGAAGTACCTGCACCGCCTGGCCCAGTATGCGCCGTCGTTCAGCAGCATGCGGCAGTACGCAACCATCATCCGGGAGCGCTCGCTCAGCCGCGACTTGATGGCCGCCGCCGCCGAGATCCAAGACCTGGCGCGCGACCACACCGTGGGCATTGAAGAGCGGATGGACACTGCGGCCGGCAAGCTAGCCAAGCTGCTGCCAGACTCGCCACGCGACGACTGGCAAGACCCTGCCGCTGGCACTGTGCAGTTCCTTGACGCCATCCAGAAGGCACACGACGGGGAGGAAGACTTCTTGCCCACCGGCTTGAAGGACATCGACGACCGGCTGGACGGCGGCATGCGCAAGGGCGAGGTGATCGTGATCGCCGGCCGCCCAGGCATGGGCAAAACCGCGCTGGGCATGACGATCAGCGAGAACGTCGCGGCGGCCAATGAGCATGTCGGTTTTCTGTCGATGGAAATGCCGAAGGCTCAGGTGAACCGGCGCCGCGTGGCCATGATTTCCGGCATCCCACTGCACAAGCTCAAGCGGCCGGAGCGCATGAACGACTGGGAATGGTCCCAGATGGCCGCAGCGGCGGACAAGATGCGCCTGGCGCCGGTGTACGTGAGCGACCAGGGCGGCCTGAACATCAACCAAGTGCGTCTCAAGGCCCGCAAGCTCAAGCGCCGATACGGCCTGCGTGTGCTGATGATCGACTACATCGGGCTGATGGAGGGCACGGACAAGAAGGCCAACCGCTCCACCCAGCTGGGTGAAGTCAGCCGCGGCATCAAGGCACTGGCCAAGGAGCTGGACTGCACCATCCTGCTGCTGGCCCAGCTGAACCGCGAGGTAGAGAAGCGCGTGAACATGCGGCCCATGATGTCCGACCTGCGCGAGTCCGGCGACATTGAGCAGGACGCCGACATCATCTTGTTCGTCCACCGGCCCGTCCACATCAAGCCCGAGCTGGGCGACGAGTGGAAGAACTACGCCGAGGTCATCGTGGGCAAGCAGCGCGACGGTGACAGCGGCATGGTGGTGGACATGCACTACTCCGGCCAATCGGTTCGCTTCTTCGACTGGCAGGGTGATCGCCCCAGCTCCGGCGTGCGCCCCAAGGGAGGCGAGCTGTGAATGCCGTTCGACTACCAAGCCCACAACCAGCGCATGGTGGCGCACTTCCTCTGGCTGGAGGCCCAGGAAGTGGAGTACGCGAAGTACGCCCTGCAGGCCTACCGCGCACACCCGGACAGCCCAAACCCGCAAATCCTGGCCGACGTGAAAGCCGAGAAGGCACGCCGGGCCCAAGCACTCAACCAACCGGAGAAAACATGAACTGCAAACCTGGAGATTTGGCCTATGTCGTCGTTCCACCTGGATTCGACAAGCTCTTGGACGGCAAGTTTGTTGATGTCGGAACGGGTGGCCGGAACGATATGAGCCCGCGACAACGGGTAGCAACACACGATGCCTCTGGCCGAAAACTGTGGAACTGTACTTTTCACGCGCCGTTTGAATGGCAGGGACGAAAGGTTTTCCAAGAGGACCTGCTTGATGCTTGGCTCCGACCCATTGGCAACCCTGGCGAAGATGCCGCTGATGAAACCCTGCTGATCTTGCCCGCGCCCAGCGCAGAACTGGTGGCAGCATGACCATAGTTATCGGCTGTGACCCGGGATTGACTGGCGCCTGCGCCGTGCTGGACCACAACGGCCTGCGCGCCGTCTTCGACCTGCCCACGATGAAGATTCCCGGCGTTGGCCCGAAGGCGCTGGTACAGAACAAGATCGACGGCCGCGCCTTCTGCGCGCTGCTGCTCAAGCACTGCCCGGCCAGCGAAGCTAAGCCCACGTTTGTCATCGAAGCTGTGGGCACCATGGGCGGCGCAAACAACGCTGTGCAGACGCAGGGCTCGCTGCTGCGTTCTTTGGGTGCTCTGGAAACTGTAGCGGAGTGCCTGAAATTTCCAGTGACCTATGCCAACCCGCAAAAATGGAAACGCTGGTATGGGCTGATCGACTCTGACGCCACTGCAACGGCACGCAAGGCCAAGGCCATGACCACCGCGCGCGCGCTGTTCCCGGGCTGCAGCGAGATTGCGCGGGCCAAGGACCACAACCGGGCCGAGGCCATCCTGATCGCGCACTGGTGGCGGCGGCTGAATGTGGAGCTGGAGCAGCCTGTCGCTGAGCTGCAGCTGGAGGCCGCTTGACCATCCACTTAGTCCCCTGCGGCCGTGGCCGCTGGAATGTGCTGACCATGCACATCGATGGCTACCACCTGGCACCGTTTGTGGTGGAGGTGGGCGCTATCTGGGTGCTGGGCCATGCCAAGTTCCGCATTACCGAGGTGCTGCCGTGATCGTCCAGCACCTAGTTGACAGCCGCCAGAGCGCCCACGCCGCCGCTACCGCGCTCTATGGCACAGCCTGGCGCGGCACAGAGAAGGGCCGCAGCTTCCTGATGCAGCTGATCAGCTCAGAACCAGATCGCCGCCACCAGCTGCGCAAGATGTTCCACGGCCCGGTGCTGAAAGACATTTCCGAGCAGGTGTGGGTGTTCGATCCGGTGACGAGCCGCCGCGTCCGGTACGTGCCCGCGGCCTGGAAGATCCTGTTCGCGCAGATGTTTATCGCGCCCACGTTCGAAGAGGTGGTCGTGAAGGGCAAGAAGGTCGTACGCGAGCGCCATCGCAGTTCTGAGGAACTGACAGACGACCAGTTTTCTGTGTTCCTGCTGCAGGTCCAGGCGTTCGCCGTGTGCGAGCTGGGCGTGGAGTTCACGGAAGAGGGCGGCCAATGACTGCATTTAACGACAAGCCTATGTACTCGGTCGGCATGCTCTCGGTGGGCACGCGTCCAACTGTGGTCTTCATTACAAATGGTCATTACGTCTGGCGCGAGCCGCCGGCGTACGTGGCGACAGATTTGCCACGGCCGGAAACCCTGGAGCAGCGCAAAGAGCGCCTGCGCGTCCTGGCCAACCATGGGCGCAAACGCGCCTGGTAACCCAACCCGATGCCGCGCGGCCCCGGCCTTGGGCGCAGAACCTGAAAGAGAACCATGAAAACCTACATCGGCACCAAGATGATCAACGCTCAGCCCATGACCCGGGCCAGCTACAACGCCATGCGCGGCTGGGCGCTCCCTGCCGACGAGAACGGCGACGACGAAGGCTACCTGGTTGAATACCTGGACGGCGGGAAGCCGAACCACCCCGACTTTGCCGGCTATGTCAGCTGGAGCCCCAAGGCGCAGTTTGAAGGCGCTTACGTCGAAGTCCCTGGTGCTTCCGGCTTTGCCCCGCACCAGCAGCGCGTGCTTGCAGAGAAATCTGAACTGGACTCGCGCTTGGCAAAGCTGCAGGCGTTCTTCGGGAAACCCATATTTGTTGAGCTTGGCTCGCAAGAGCGTGGTCGGCTGATGAAGCAGGCAGCCCTGATGGAGGCCTACAGCGAAGTGCTGACCGAGCGCATCGCTGCATTCTGACCATGACCGCCAGCGTAGACGAGACCACCACCGTCCACTACTGCGTGGTGTGCGGGCCTTGCCTGCGCCTGCACTTTGATGACACCGAAATCACCTGCCACAACGATGTGCCGCACCCTGGCGGCATAGATGCTGACGAAGAGGAAATGCCCCAATGATGCTGAATCGCGCGCCGATGAAACGCACTGAAATGCGACGTTCAGCACCACCCCCGGAAAAAGAGCTGAATCGGGAGCAGCGCCTTGCCATTCGTGCGAAGCGTGCTATCAAAAATGCACCAGCTTGCGAAATTGTGCAAACTGACAATAAATGGCGTCCAGCGCGGATGGTGCCTGCGCATGCAGCTATTAATTCTGTAGTGCCAGTGCCAAAGGAGCAGCAGCACCGAAACCGCCGCTTGCTGGACCTGGCCCGGGGCATGCCTTGCCTACTCCGCGTCCCAGGTGTTTGCAACCGCAATCCTGAAACCACCGTGGCCGCGCACAGCAACTGGGCCGCACATGGCAAGGCCGGCGCACGCAAGGCAAATGACCAGTACAGCGCTTGGGCCTGCCACTGCTGCCATAGCTGGTTGGACCAAGGCAGCGCGCCCCAGTCCATCAAGCGCTTGACCTTCATGCGCGCGCACGCCGACCAGGTGCTGCTGTGGCGCCAGATAGCCGCCGACCCCAGCCGGCCCCAGGCTGACCGCAAGGCCGCCAAGTGGGCGCTGGACCTGTTGAACGCAACACCAAATCTGTCGCCAGCGCACGATTTACCTGCGTTGACAGCTATTATTTAAGGAGCGCGAACATGACCGATCAATCCAAAATCCGCACGACCGGTGAAATCATCTTCGACGCCATCCGCGACCTGCACAACCAGGAGCAGGTAGTCACCCGCGAGGTGCTGCGCGACGTCACCGGTCTGAAAATGACCCTGATTGACGATCACCTCGCCACTATGATCGCTGACGAGAAGGTCCGCCGCGTCAAGGCCGGGGTGTTTGTGCCGGTGGATACGCCGCCGCCAGAACGGCCCGTGTCGGTGACCAAAGTTCCCAGCGGTGTGACAAAGATCGAAATCGGGGACCAGTACTTGGAGCTATGGCCGAGGGAAGAGCGGCAATTGGCCAGCTTGCTTAGCGGGGCTGCGGCCCAGTATTCAGCGATCCAGACCGGGCACGAGGTCGGCGTGATGGTGATGGAGTTGCAGACCCGCCTGCGCAGGGCCGAGCGCGACTTGGCCGCCTGCAAGGAGAAGCTGGCCCCGCAACCTTCGCTGTTCCCTGAGCATTAAACCGTTCGGCGCCCTGACTAAGCCCGCACCATGCGGGCTTTTCTTTGCCTGCAATCTGGTTGCACCGTGGTTACACCCACCATGTAACTGCAACCCCCAGTAGGGTTTCGTCAACTGCTTGACCGTCCGCATCATGCGGGCACATGACAGCGACCAAATCCGCCACTCCGAACCCGCGCACTGACTGGGAGCGCATGCAGCCTCTCTGGCAAGCCGGGGTCGTCTCGGTGTCTCAGTTGTCGAAGGACTTCAATGTCTCCCGGGCGGGCATCCTTAAACACTGGGACAAGCTGCGTATTGGCCGCGACCTGAGCGGCAAGATCGCAGCCCAGGCCAATGCCATCGTGGCACGCCAGGAAGTAGCGGCCAAACGGTTGCAGGAGCAGGTTGCAGCGGCGACTGATCCTGTAACCGAAGCCGAGACGGTGGCCACGAATGCTGAGATCCAGGCCAACATCATCTTGGCCGAGCGCAAGGGGGTGCAGCGCCTGCGGGTGCTGTTCAACACCATCGTCGTGGAAATGGAGACGCCCGCTGCTCCGCCGTTGCCAATCGCCACGCGGCTGGACCAGCTGCGCAAGGCGTCCGAGACCTTCAAAACCATCGTGGGCATGGAGCGCCTAGTCAACAACATCGTTGAAGACACCCCGGTGGACCCGGCCGCGCGCATGGCCGAGGCGGTGGAGAACGGCATTGAAGGGCTGAAAGCCGCGTTCGCGCAGAAGCTGGGCCGCAAGCCATGACCCACGTGCTAGACCCACTGCGCGCAGACCTGCAGGCGGCGCCCTTCGGTGCCGTGGTGGATCTGTGGGAGGCAATCGAGCAGGAGCGGGGCGTGGAGGGCAAGGCCTGGCTGGGCCGCAACGACCGGTTTTACCTGTTGACGCGCCTGCTGCACCGCTTCGATGCTGTGGACCCATGGATATACGCCCGGTGCCGAGAGGTGGAGGCCAACCCGGATGGCTACTTGGACCTGTGGGCCCGCGAGCACTACAAGTCCACCATCATCACCTTCGCCGGCGTCATCCAGGAGATTGCACGCGATCCAGAGATCACCATTGGCCTGTTTAGCCTGAACAAGCCCACGGCCAAGAAGTTTTTGAACCAGGTCAAGCAGGAGCTGGAGAGCAACCGCGACTTACAGGCGGTCTACCCCGATGTGTTCTGGGCTGACCCCAGGCGGCAGTCTTCGCGCTGGTCGGAGGACAAGGGCATCGTGGTGCGGCGCAATTCCAACCCCAAGGAGGCCACGCTGGAGGCCCATGGTCTGGTGGATGGCCAGCCGACTGGCGCCCACTTCTTGCTGCGTGTGTATGACGACGTGGTGACCCTGGAGAACGTCACCACCCCCGAGCAGGTGAAAAAGACCACCAACGCCTGGGAGATCTCGGACAACCTGGGCGCGCGCGGCGCAGACGGAAAAAAGCGGGCTTGGCACGTCGGCACCCGCTACAGCTTCGCCGATACCTACCAGGACATCATCGACAAGGGCGCGCTGAAACTGCGCATCTACCCGGCTACCGACAACGGGCTGCCCGATGGCAACCCGGTGTTCCTGTCGCGCGCGGCCTGGTCAGACCTCAAGATGAAGCAGGGCCCGGCCACCATTGCCTGCCAGCAGCTGATGAACCCGGCCGCCGGCAACGAAGCCATGTTCCGTAAAGAGTGGCTGGCTTTCCTGGATGTGCGGCCGGCGACGCTCAACGTGTACATCATGGTGGACCCGGCCCACTCCAAGAAGAAGGGCAGCGACAACACCGCCATGGCCGTGGTCGGCATCGACGCCAGCAACAACAAGTACCTGCTGGATGGCTACCGCCACAAGATGGGCCTGCGCCAGCGCTGGGAAGCCATGTATGGCCTTGTCAAGTTCTGGCGTGCCGCACCAGGCGTGCAGATGGTCAAGGTTGGGTACGAGCGCTACGGCATGCAGGCCGACCTGGAGTACTTCGAAGAGCAGATGCTGCTGGTGAAAGATTCGTTCGAGATCACCGAGCTGAACTGGACCAGCGACGGCGCCCAGGCCAAGGATGACCGCGTGCAGCGCCTGCAGCCTGATTTCATCGGCCACAAGTTCTTTCTAGCCCAAGTCTGCACACGGCTTGTGAAGGTTGGCGTGGACGAGCAGGGCAAGGACATCCTGGAGCCGCAAGCCTACGAAACCTCGAACCAGGTCAAGGTCCGCGAGGCTGGCCAGCCCTTCCGCATCTTCCGCCCGGTCAAGCGCCGGGACCACGAAGGCAACGTGTACAGCCTGAACAAGGGGTTCCTGGAGGAATACCTGACCTACCCATTCAGCTCCAAAAAGGACTTGATCGATGCGGTCAGCCGCATCTACGACATGGAGCCCGTGCCGCCGCTCATCGTGGATCAGCGCGCGCTGGAGCCCGAAACCTTCAACGACGGAGCATGACCATGGCTACACCCAATCACCCCCAACAAGACCCGCGCACCGTCGTGAAGATCAGCACCCGCCTGTGGAGCGAAGAGGTGGGCCTGGCCAACGCCAATGAGCCAGTACCGCCGCACGACCCTTCATACCAGTTTAGCAATGGAAAGCGCTTTGTTGACAAAGATCCATACGCCTGGGCCCAGGGGCTTGCAGATGAATAGCGACTACGAGTCCCTGCCCGACGGCATCAAGGCGGAATACACCGAGCAGCAGTACTTGTGGCTGTCGGATGCCGAGAAAGCCCGCCTGATCCAAAAAGAAACCGAACCGGAGAGTGAACTGTGAACTTCCTTCGAAATATGAATGAATGGCGCCTCTGCGACCCCCTTGGATTTTGGGTTGTTGGCGTTGGTCTAAATGCTTTGTGGATCGTCGTTTCGATAGAGGCATGCCTGAAATGAGCGATCTCGTCACTGAAAACCCTGTTGGCGCTGCCAATGACATCCTGATGGCCAAAGAGATGGCCGAGGCCCTGCACAGCGCCTACCCCGGGCACATGTGGGCTGTTTCGGTGGATGGCCAGACCGGCTTTGCCGATGTGCGCAACCTGGCCTTGTCCGGCAACTGGGGCTTTCGCCTGCGCCTGGACACCATCTACACGGCCAGTGAATTCAAGAAGCGCGTGCTGCGCGCGGGGGGCGAGATCTTGGAGCGCTATCGCCTGCGCCGTGGTGCGTTCAATGAAACCCAGTACTCCGATGTCCCCATGGACTTCGCTGGACGTTTGAAGGCGGATCTATGACCGACTACCTGGCTATGGCCCGCGAGGCCTTCTCCACATCCACCACCTACTTCGACAGCAGCATCCGGGGTTCAATCGAGGCTGCGCTGCGCCAGTTCCAAGGTGTACACCCGGCTGGGTCGAAGTACCACTCTGAGACATACAAGGCACGATCGCGGCTATTCCGACCCAAGACGCGCAGCACCATCCGCAAGAACGAAGCCATGGCCGCAGAAGCCATGTTCAGTACCAGCGATGTGGTGACGATCACGGCCGAGGACGACAGCAACCCGGCACAAGAGGCTTCCGCAGAGGTCATGCAGGCCCTGATGGACTACCGGCTGCAGAAGTCCATACCCTGGTTCCTGCTGGCCATCGGCGCTTACCAGGACGCCCAGACGGTGGGTGTGTGTCTCTCGCACCAGTACTGGACCTACAGCGAGAAAAAGAAGCTGGATAAGCCGTGCGTGGAGCTACTACCAGTGGAGAACATACGCATCGACCCAGGCTCCAACTGGGCCGACCCGATCAACTCCAGCCCGTACGTGATCCGAATGATCCCCATGTTCGTAAAGGACGTGAAGGCCCGCATGAATAACCCGGACGCTAAGACCGGCGAGCCCAAGTGGATCAAGGTGGAAGACGCACAGATACTCACGGCCACCAATGGTTACAGCGATACCACCCGCATGACCCGTGAGCGCGGCCGTACCGACAGTAAGGAGCAGCAAACCGCCATTCGGGACTTCGCCATCGTGTGGGTGCACCAGAACATCGTGGAGGTGGACGGCGTGGACATGCTGTATTACACGTTGGGCACCTTGGCCTTGCTGTCCAAGCCCGTGCCGCTCAAAGATGTGTACTTCCATGGAGTGCGCCCGTTCGTGATGGGCTTCTGTGTGTTGGAAACGCATAAGGTGTACCCCGACGGCATCGCCGGCATCACTAAGGACACCCAGATCGAGATCAACGAGGTGGCCAACCAGCGCATGGACAACGTGAAGTTCGCCATGAACAAGCGCTATTTTGTGAAACGTGGCGCCCAGGTGGACCTGCGCAGCCTGACGCGCAATGTGCCGGGCAGTGCAACCCTCATGAACAGCCTGGACGACGTGAAGGTCCAGGAAACCAACGATGTGACCAGCTCGGCCTACCAGGAGCAGGACCGGCTGAACAACGACTTTGACGATGTGGCCGGGGCATTCTCGCAATCATCGGTGCAGTCCAACCGCAAGCTGAATGAAACCGTGGGTGGCATGGCCATGCTGGGCGCCAGCGCGAACCAGGTGGGTGGCTACCAGTTGCGCACCTTCGTGGAAACCTGGGTGGAGCCGGTGCTGCGCCAGCTGGTGCTGCTGGAGCAGTACTACGAAACCGACGTGGTGCTGCTGGCCAAGGCCGGCCGCCAGGCGAATCTGGTTCAGCGCTTTGGCATGGACCAGGTGACTGACGATCTGCTGATGCAGGAACTCACCCTGCGCGTGAACGTTGGCACTGGCGCAGCCAATCCCCAGCAGCAGCTGGATAACTTCATGAAGGGCATGCAGAACCTGCGCCTGCTGCTGCAGGGCGGCGACCTGGAGCGCTTCGGCCTGGATGTCGAAGAAGTCATCAAGGAGATATTCGGCAAGCTCGGCTACAAGGACGGCGGCCGCTTCTTCAAGACCCAAGACCAGGATCCGCGCCTTACGGCCGCCCAGAACACGATCTCCCAGCTGCAGCAACAACTGGCCCAGAAGGTCAGCCCGGAAATGGTGGCCAAGCAGATCGAGAAGTTGGACGCCGAGATCGAGGCCATAGGCTCCAAGAGCCAGGACACTCTGGCCGCTGCCGTCAAGAAGAACATGGAAACCTTCTTCGCCAGCATGCAGGCAGCCGAGGTCGTGGCTGCCATTCCGGCCGTGGCCACGATTGCCGACGCCATGGTGAAGGAGGCCGGGTTCAAGTCGGTGCCTGGTACCGATCCGAACTTCCAGCAACCAGTGGCAGCATCGCCGGAGATCGCGCTGAACACCATCAAGGAGCGGCATACCGGTACCGAGTTCCAACCTGGCCAGCCTGGTGCAGCAGCTGCAGTGCCAGGTGACACCACGCCGAACACGCCCGCATTGCCGCAGGCGCCCGCAAGCCCATTCGTCGGGGAGAACGCCGGCATTGAAACAGCCAGGAGCGACTCGTGAGCCAACCACAAGACCCGGACCTGGTAAAAGCCCAGGCCGCTATGGCCTTGGGCATGGACGCCAAGGTGTTCATGGGCTCACAGATTGGCCGCTACCTGACAAAGCGGGCGAACGATGACATTGAGGCTGCCCTGCAGGGCCTGAGCACGGTGGACCCCACCGACCCCGAAGCCATCCGCAAGCTGCAGAACGAGATCAAGGTGGCCAGCAACTTCCTGCAATGGATGGGCGAGCTGGTCACCGAGGGCGAGCTGGCCGAACAGGCGTTCATTGAGCGCCAAGACTGATTTTTCAACGAAGGAGCTAATCCATGACCACCCAAGACGCTACCCAATCGGGCGTGCCTGAGAACGACACCACGGGCGCAGGCGCCCAAGCACAGCAGGAACGCCAGGTAGAGCAATCGCCTCGTATCTCTGCTATGGAAGCGATAGCGGCCCGCCGCGAGTCTGCTGTGAATGACGAGATCACCAAGTTCAAGGAAGACACCGGCCAGGTGGACGACGGCAACCACAACGACCAAGTGGACCAGGGCCAACAGCAGGACCAGCTCACCGCCCAGCTGGACGCTGACACCCCGCGCGTGCTGACCGATGGCCTGGACAAGGTGATGGTCCGCATCAAGGTGGATGGCGTGGAGAGCGAAGTCAGCGTTGCCGACATGCAGCGCTCCTACCAGAAGGGTAATGCCGCCGACCTCCGCCTGCAGCAAGCGACCCAGCTGTTGAACGAAGCAAAAACGATAGCAGCGGCACCACCCCCAGTAGGGATTGGTGCAAAGACGCCTGCCGCAGAAGATACAGCCAGCTCGAAGTCCGCAGGGGGCCTAGAGCAAGGTAAAGAGTTCGTGTCAGCCCTGTTTGAGGGGGACGAAGCGAAGGCGTTGGAAGCGTTGGCAAAGCTAGGCATCGGGCGAACCGAAGAAGGTTCTACCCAGATTGATGCTCAGCAGCTCGCCGCGCAACTGACGCCTGCAATTAGGCAGAAGCTGGTTGAAGACAGCGCATTGGATACGTTCAAGAGCAAGCACGCGGACATTGTGAACGACCCATACCTTGCGCGGATGGCAGACGAGTTCCTGGATGCGGAGTTGAAGGGCGGTAAACCCTTCACCGAAGCACTCGAAGGCGCCGCCACCCGCACGCGAGATTGGCTCAGCAGCAAGGGCGTGTCGGCCCCGGCCCCATCGTCGGCGCCTGCTCCTGCACCAGCTCCAACCGATGTCAGGGCCGCGAAGCTGGAGCGCAAGGCCGGGATCGATGTGATTCCAGCTTTGAATAAATCGGCGACAACGACCGAGCCGCCCGTGCAGACCGCATCGCAAATCATTGCGGAGATGCGTAAGGCGCGCGGCATGGACGTATAGCCAAGTCAACACTTGGAGGTTTTCAGCCATGGCAGGACAAGTATGGTTAACCAATAGCCTCGGCGGCTACATGTATTCGGACAACCTGTCGAAGGTGCTCCGTAACGCTGTGCAGCCGATGGTTAAGTTCCGTCAGTTCGCTGACGTGAAGGACGCTGCTTTGCAGCAAAAGGGTAAGGGTGACGTTTTTCACTGGAACGTGTATTCCGATGTAGCGACCCGTGGCACGACGCTGGTGGAAACCACCGCCATGCCAGAGACGAACTACACGATCACCCAGGGCACCATGCAGATCACGGAATACGGTAACTCCGTACCCTACACCGGCAAGCTGGACGACCTGTCCGAGCAGCCAGTGAAGGAAGTGATCAACAAGGTGCTGAAGAACGACGCGAAGAAGGTGTTCGACATTGCGGCCCATGCGCAATTTCGTGCCACCCCCTTGCGTGTGGTTCCCACCCTGGGCACGGCCACCGACACGGTGACCCTCACGACCAACGGCACGGCCACCGCAACCAACAACGTTGCGCTGGGCAAGGCCCACGTGAAGGCAATCGTGGACCTGATGAAGGAGCGGAACATTCCCCCAGCAATGGGCGATGACTACATCTCCATCAGCCACCCCAGCACCTTCCGCCCGTTCAAGAACGAGCTGGAGACCGTCAAGCAATACACCGATGACGGCTTCCAGCTGATCCTGAACGGTGAGATTGGCCGCTACGAAAACACCCGTTTCGTGGAGCAGACCAACATCCCCAAGGGCGGCGCTGCTGACTCATTGACGTTCAACCCCACCACGGATACCCCTGATCCCTGGAACAACGGCAAATCCAGCTGGGCGTTCTTCTTTGGTCAGGATACGGTGGCCGAGGGTGTGGCGGTGCCAGAAGAGATGCGCGGGAAGATTCCTACCGACTTTGGTCGCAATCGCGGCATCGCCTGGTACTACATCGGTGGCTTCGGCATCGTGCACCCACTGAATGCTGCGAACAACAGCATGAACTCCCGCATCGTGATGTGGGACAGTGCGGCCTAAGTGCGGCATCCATTGGGGCGCCTGTGATGGGCGCCCCTTTTTTCACTTCAAGGAGCTTCCATGAGCACTGACAAGTACACGCCCAGCGGGCAGCTGCAGGGCGATACCAAGCCCATGCCTGACCGTGGCACGGGCACTGGCCTGAATGGCGACACCTATGGTGCTGACATCTCTGGCAACGCCACCAACCGCCTGGGTGGCCTCGGCAACGCGACCCGCAGCGATGCCCCTTTCGAGGGTGATTCCGACATGTATCCAGATGGAGATGACTGATATGGCCGCAACTCTGGACCGAAAACGCCCCTACGGTGAAGTCTTCGGCGACAGTGCGCCGCACCGCTACGAGCAGGACGGCAAGTACTTCGACCACGAGGGCAAGCAGATCGTGGTGGAAGACGACACCGACACCACCAAGACCGATTCCAAGGCTCCCGCCGCGCCACAGATCGCCTTGATCAAAGGCGTACCGCTGGTGCTGGACGACCTGGACCAGCAAGCCCTCAAGCAGATCGCTATCGATTTGAGTTTGGGTCTGCCGCCCCAGCTGGGTGCTGTGAAGCTGCGCGCTGCCATCGTCGCTGCATCTCCCGTGCCCTCCGCCACCGCGACGCCCACGGATTCCCAGGTAGACCAGCAGCTGAACGGTTGATATGGCCGACCATCCCGCCCTCCGCTTTAAATACGACATCGTGCAGTACACCCGTGGCAACGGGGTAGAGGTGGGGGGCGGGCAGCTGTATCCGCATTTCCGGCCGCCGGGCGACATGGAAGAATTCGAAAGTCTGGATTTCGTCTTCACGACCGAATCGCCAGCCGGCTGGGACAGCTTGGTAAAGGTCGGAGGCCACCTGGTCAGCGTGCAAGGTGGCGAGCTGTCCATACTGGTAAAGCGCAAAGACGGCACGCTGTTGCCAACAGGCGGCCGATTGCCCTTGAAATCCGCCTGCGTGGTGCGCTACGGCGGCTTCGGTGACACCCTGCAGGCGGCCAATATCCTGCCCGAGCTCAAGCGCCAGGGCTACCACATCACCTTTATGACCACGCCGCGCGGCTACGAGGTCATCAAGCATGACCCGCACGTGGACGCCTGGGCCATCCAGGACGACGACCAGGTGCCAAACCAGGAACTGCTGTACTACTGGACCGCCCAGTCCCTGCGCTATGACCGCTTCATCAACCTGTGCGAGTCGGTGGAGGGCACCTTGCTGGCCTACCCGGGCCGCGCAAACCATTCCTGGCCAGACTCTGTGCGCCGTGCTGAGATGGGCAGCAAGAACTACCTGGAGTGGACGTCGCAGCTGGCTGAGCTGGCCTATGCATCGGAATCACGGTTCTACCCGTCGGCCGAGGAAAAGGCCCTGGCCTGGTCCTATTTGGGCGAATTCCGGCGCGCCCAGGCGGGCGAGCTCGCCATAGGCATGCGTCTGCCACCCCGCTTCAATATCCTGTGGTGCCTGTCCGGGTCCGCCCCGCACAAGTTCTACCCCCACCAGGACACGGTGATCGCCTGGATCCTGGACGAGTTACCGATGGCGTCCATCATCTTCAACGGTGACGAGGCCTGCCAGATCCTGGAGGTAGGCTGGGAGAACGAACCACGCATTCGGTTGGAGTCCGGCAAGATGGGCATCCGGCAGACCCTGGCGCTGGCCCAGCAGGTGGATTGCGTCGTCGGCCCAGAAACGGGTGTGCTGAACGCTGTGGCCTTTGAGCCTATGGCCAAGGTCATCATGCTGTCCCATTCTTCCGCCGAGAACCTGACCAAGCACTGGGTGAATGCCGACACGCTCACCCCGGCCAGCACCTCCTGCTATCCCTGCCACCGCCTGCACTTTGGCCGCGAGTTCTGCCGCGAGGATCAGGTCACAGGTGCCGCCGCGTGCCAAGTGGACATTTCACCGCAGCACACATTTGCGGCCATCAAGCAGCACTACCAGGAATGGCAGGTGCTCAACGACCTCAAGGTGACATCATGAATCTGGGCGAACTGATCTCCACTGCTCGTGATCGCAGCGATGACAAAGCAGCTCCGTTCCTGTGGTCCGATGCAGAGTGGACCAGCTTCGCCAACGATGCCGAGCGCGAAGCCTGCCGCCGGGCTCGCCTGATCGTGGATTCATCCAACTGCGATATAGGCGAAATCCGTCTACGCGCTGGCGGCAGGGTGTACGACCTTGACCAGCGCGTGCTGTTCATCCGGCGGGCAAAGTTGAAGGGCAGGGCGCAGCCTCTCGCCCGCGTCAGCTACAAAGACCTCGACCAGTGCGCACCCGACTGGGAAGATGAAGTCGGTGAACCCCGTGGTTTTATTCCCGATATGGATACCGACAAGTTCCGGCCATACCCTACACCGACTGAGGCTGGAATTGTTCGGCTTACGGTGGTACGCCTACCCATGGCGAACATGGAGGAATTGGACGACACGCCGGAGATTAAGCTGCACCTGCACGAGTCGCTGCTGTATTGGATGCTGTACCGGGCCTATTCCAAGCAGGACAGCGAAACCAAGGACGACAAGAAGGCGGCCACGAACCTGGCGTTCTTCGAGAACGAGTTCGGCAAGAAAAGCAGTGCCGTGGATGAAACCTGGATCCAGCACGAGCAGGGCTTTATGGAAGAGGAAGGCTACTTTTAGCTACCCCCAGTAGGGTTTTGCCATAGGCTGACCCTCTCCGAGACTTGCGGCCATGCAAGTCAAAACCTTCAACGGACTGAACAACGTCAGCGACCCGCTGGGCCTGGGGTTGTCTTGGCTGTCGAAGGCTGACAACATTAATATCACCGCAGCCGGAAAGATTGAGCGCCGCGATGGCTACGCGCTGGCCACCCCCGCAATCATTCCTCTAGGTGGGGCCTATTCCACCATCGACTACCAGCGCGGCTATCTTGTTGACGCGGGCAGCCTAAAGAGCTTTGACGGTGCCGTGTTGCGTACTGGGCTGTCGGCCCGGCCGATGTACTGGACCGAGATCAACGACCAGGTTTTTTACAGCAACGGCCAAGACAGCGGGATCATCCAGCCCGGCGGCGAGGTATTGGACTGGGCTTGGAACGCACCCGCTGCGCCCGCCCTGGCTGCCGTCACCGGTTCTCTGGCCGCAGGCCTGTACCAGGTGCGCTGCACGTATGTGCTCGCCGATGGCCGCGAAACTGGTTCAGGCGATAGCGCCGAGATCACGCTGACCGATGGCCAGGCGGTGCAAATCTCGGGCATCCCCAAGATGGCCGGGGCTTCTACTCATGTTTACATCGCCCCAGCCAACAGCACGGTGTACCAGTTTGCAGGCATGCCCTCTGGGACTGCCATGGTGTGGAATTTCTCGCCGGACGCACTGGGCACCGACTTGCAGAACCTGCTGCTGGACTCGCTGCCCATTGGCACCGAGGTGCTGCAGGCCTGGCGTGGGCGGATCTACGCATCGCAGTACCTGCCCGAGGCAGACCAATCGGTCATTTGGTTCTCGCAGCCGCTGGGCTTCCACCTGTTCAATCTCTCCAGCGACTTTCTGCTGGTGCCCGGCCACGTGGTGATGCTGGCGCCCCAGCCCACCGGCCTGCTAATCGGCGCCCTCCAGGCGGTGTATGCCTACGACGGCACCAGCCTGGCAAAGCTTGCCAGCTACGGCGTGGTGCCTGGCCAGCATTGGTCCCTGGAAGACGACAAGCCCACGGCGCGCGCCATCTTTTGGACTGAGCGCGGGGCCTGCGCGGCACTGCCATTTGAAAACCTGACCGAGGGTGCTGTGAGCGTGGCCCCAGGACTGAGCGCTGGCGGCACGGTTGTGCACAGCGGCGGGAACACACGCTACATCGTCTCCATCAAGCAAGGCGGTACCGCCTTCAACCTCCATAGCTAACCCCAAAGGAAAATCATGACCAACCGCCTTTCTACCGGTGCCCGCAACGGGCTCTTAGGCCCTCTGGGCCTGTCGGGGATGTTCAACAAATGTGCTGTCAACATCTACTCCGGTACGCAGCCAGCCACGGCTGACGCTGCAGCCACCGGCACGCTGCTGGGCACCGTGACCCTTGGTTCTGCGGCCTACACTGCAGAAACCCAGGCCGCCGGTACCGTGACGATCACTGGTTCCAGCGGCTCCATCACAGCGCTGACGGTGGGCGGCTTCGACATCATCGGTGACACCGATGTGCCATACAACACCTCCGCTACGCAGACTGCATCGGACTTGGCCGACGCAATCAACCGCAATGGGGTCTACTCGGCGACCTTCTCCGGTGCCGTGGTGACGCTCAAGCCCCGTCCCGGCGTCGGCGCCTCGCACAACGGATACGTGGTGACCGCCACCACGACGCTGACCGCAACCTACGCCAACATGTCCGGCGGTGTGAACTCGGCCAACGGCCTGTCCTTCGGGCAGCCTTCCGCAGGCGTGCTAAACAAGCCTTCCAACCAGGTGTGGGGTTTCACCGGTATTGCCGCCGGCACTGCCGGCTGGTACCGTATCGTGGCCAGCGTGAGCGATGCCGGTGCCCTGGTATCCGCCGCCCCGTGGCTGGCCCGTATGGATGGTGCCATTGCCACCTCCGGTGCTGAAATGTCGCTGTCGAATATCACCGTCGCGGTGGGCGCACCGAACACGATCGACACGTTCAGCTTCACGATGCCCGCGCAGTAAGTCGTGGAGCACAAGCTGGTCCAGGGCGGGGAGCAGTACCTGCCGTTTGCCCGCAGCCGCGTCAAGGCTTTGCGGGCGACGGGGCTGCAGTACGCCAGCCAGCGTTTTGACATGGGGGATGCGCTGGTTGAGGTCAAGATCGCTCTGGACCACGAGTACATCACGATAAGCGGCGGTACTTGCACTCTGGCGATGGACAGCGGCGTGGTGGATGTCTCTGCCGTACTAGAGATGAACCCGGCCAGATTCTTGCCGGGGATCATGCACGAGACGGATGCTGGCGCCATATACAACGCCTCCTTCGTGTTGCCGGCCGACGGCGGTGACTGGCTACTGAACCCATCCACGGCCAGCAGTAAACAACTCGCCGGCATAGTAAAAGCGAGCAAGGCCGGGAAGTTCAAAGGGAAGCTACCAGCCGATAAAGCAACGGCTGCGTCCTTCGCCCCCGAGCCTATCCTGGACAACACCACCGTGCCGGCCACGTGGGGGCAGGCTAAAAACGACGAGGCGCTATGGGCAAAAAAAATAACCGCCGTACTGTGCCCTGCGTCCATATTCACCGGCAAGACCCGGCTCTATGTACAGGCGTTATACGGCCGGCATTTGTACGCCCGGTCTGGCGGGGAGGTCACCGCTGACCGCGTCACCATAGGCCTGGTGTTTGGCTCTCCGCCCTACATCACGATACCTGCGTACCGACGCGCAGATGAAAAGGCAGAGTACCCGGATGTTTCGGTGTTCACCAACACCGGCGTTTACCTCGATAAAACGACCGGCGCTCACTGGTTGCTGGGGATCTCTGGTGCCGGGGTTGTAGCGACCCCGCTGGTCGGTGACTCCTGTGCAGAGTCCATGCGCAGATTCCTCAAGGCACCTTACCCGGCGGGGCTTCCGGCACTCGACACGGAAGCCCTAGAACGCCTGGAGGCCTACATCCTGTCGCGCTGCCTACCTGACGTGAAGAACGCGCAATTAGCAGCCTGCCCGCTGACGATGAGCTGGTACTCGATGGGGTACAGCTGGCACTGGAACTGGAGCGGAACGGCGGCGGATATCGTTACCAACGACCAGTACCTGCAACACCCGGAGAATGAGGCAGACCGGCGTTCCGCCATGGTGTCATCCCACTACCGTATCAGCATGACGGTGCAGCACAACCCTGATGTAGACAGCCAAAAAGTTCCCCCCACTTGGTCGGCGGCATTGGCCCCGCTAGAGGTCAACAAGCGCTGGTACATCAACCGGACGTACTGGGTCATTGCGGAGCCTGACATGGCCGCTGGCACGCTCCTCAAGACTACACCACGTTGGTCAGAGCTGTTCACGTGCGATGCGCCTTTCTATGCTTTTTATGTCGGTGATGAGCTGCGGCTATGTCGCGTGAAGTTTTCAGCGCACACCCCTCCGCCTCCCTCGGTGGCCGCGAGCGACGATCTATATCACGGCACGACCCCGGGCTCCCTCGGTGACAGGCCTGGGTACTATCGGGCCAAGGACTACGGCAGCGAGTATTACTCGTGCACCATCTCTTGCGGTAGCGAATCATCCGGCCCTATGCTGTGGGGCCGAGTCGAGAACGAGAGCAACAAAGAATTCACGAAGACCTTTACAACCCGTATTGGTCCGCGTTACAGCAACGATGATCCTACGTTCCAAAACAACCGATCGTTTTCATATGGCTACCCGCCTTACTCGACTGCTGGGCCCTTCCCGACGACCGTCGTCAACACGAGTTACGTGGAAACGGGAGATCACGACATAGAGGTCAATTCTGTGTATGAGGAGTGGTCCAGCATCGGAACCGCTGTGGTGCCCCCCTACGATTCGGAGGCCATCTACCTCCAGGCCAGCCAAAACAAACTGCGGATCAAAACTGGGTCAACCAGTCACTGGACCTACGGCTGGTTCGGGTACACGACGTGGGTGTCTATATATTCGGGGGGGAGCTTTAGCGCTCCGCTTTACTTCACGTCGTACGGGTGGAACCCGTTCGGAGGGGAAAACGGTTTTTCCCGGGGGCCGGATACCCCAATATACGAGACCACTACCCTCAACGATTTCGACACAAAAAAACTGATTTGTAAGGCCGGCAGTCTGCAGCTTGCGAACTTCGACGGCATCGGTCAGCTACACGACCCTGAATCAGACGAAGCCACCGGCCAGTTCAAGGTGCTATCAGGTGCGTCAACGCGCCATCCAGTCGTTATTGCAGACAAGCTGCCCGCGCCTGTCGGCATTACCACTGGCGGCGGTATGCCGGTCTTCGTCGGTTATGTCTAAAGGCCCAAATAAATGACCGCATTCCGATTCGTACGAGTCCTTATCACCAGATGGCACGATCCGGTAGGTGGCACCGACGGCATAGCGGGTGCAGTTCGCGCTCAGGAAATTCAGCTCCTCAACGCTTCGGGGTCGTCGCTAGTACCTTCCATGACCGGGGCGAGCGCTCCGGCCCCCTATGCCATCACGGCCTCTAGCTACTATTCCAGCGGCTCGTCTTACCCCCCCTACTTGGCGTTCGACGGGGCAACGACGGGGGATGTGAGCCGCTGGCACAGCGCGTTGGACCCGGGCGCGTCGCAATGGATACAGGTTGACTTCGGTATTAGCGTGGATGTGAACCGTGTCAGGTACATGCCGGATTCGTCCAGCGGGTACCCTATTGACCTACAAGTTCTTGGGAGCGCCACCGGTGCTTTTGCCGGCGAGGAAGCGGTAATCCGCAGCTTTACGGGCTTGACCGCTGGTTGGGCCCCTCAGACATACCGGGATCTGTATCTGTTGGATGGGGTTGTGACCGCTTCTGCTGCCCTGTCGATGCTGGCGGTCACCGCCTACAGTGCAGCGCAGGCTCTTAGTAATTTGCCCAGTCTTGTGCCTCGGATTTTCGGGGCTAATCAATACGCGCTCGTGTTGCCCAAGTTGGCAGTTCAGGCGCAGAGCGGCGCGAATGCCGGGGTAGCTTTACCCGCACTTAGTGCATACGCCGTGGCATCTGCCACGACGCCGTACGGCGCGGGCATATCGCTACCCTCACTCCAGGCTGGGAGTCAGGGCGGAGCCAACGCGGTACTTGGCTTACCCAGCCTAAATGCGCTCTCCACAGCGACGTTCTATGGCTGGGTGCAGACCTCGGCCGTGCTGCCTGCACCCAAAGCCAGCGCGTCCGGCACGCCCGGTGCGGTGGGCGGCTCCTCCGTCGGCTTGCCCATGCTCAGCGCTGCGGCCCAGGCTGGCGGCAATGCGTCGGCTAGTCTACCGAGCCTGAACAGCCAGAGTGGCAGCACCAGTGGCGTCGTTGCCTCCCTCGCGGTGGTCCTACCCTCATTGAAAGCCGGTCTGGGCGGCACGCCACAAAGCAAAGCCAGCGTGGCGGTCATTCTGCCCATGCTGCAGGCGACGAACCGAGGTGTCGTGCGGGTCACGCTGCCGGTGCTGCAGGCCCTGGCTAGTGGATATACCGTAGTGGCCTATACCTACGAGGCCTACAGCATCAATTTGAAAAAGACGCGTGAAGGCCAGCCGAACGAAGTCACGCACTACACGAATTTCCCATTCACCCAGATCCTTCGGTACCGAAATGCGTATTACGGTGTAGCAGCTGATGGGCTGTATTTGCTGGGGGGCGATACCGATGCTGGTCAGCCTATTGCTAGCGACTGGCGCACCCACTTGACAGACTTCGGCAGTTTCAAGCTCAAAACTCCCGAAGCACTGTACGTGGGTGGCCGCATTGGGCCGACGGCCACCGCCACCGCCGTGGTGGGTGAGAGCGGTGATCAGGCCTACAGCTACGCCACGCCACGAACCGGCGCGCAGAACTACCGCATCAAGTTGGGCAAGGGCCTAAAGTCGCGCTATTACGGTTTCGGGTTGGCTGACCAGGATGGTGGGGTTATGGATATTGACACCTTGGACATTCCAATCGACGGCATGTCGCGCGGAATTTGAAGCACACAACCTGAAAGAACGATATGAGCGTTGAATCCATTACGGCAGATGCACGGGCCTATGCTGCTGGCATTGTTTCCACCGCCACAACTGCTATGGCGGCTGCCACCCAGGCTGTGCAGCAGGTGGGTTTTATTGTCCCAGGCGCTGTGGCAGTCAACCTGCCATCACCGCCGCCGACAGATGTAAGCCTGACGCTGCCCAATTTCAGCCCGGTGGACCTGGTGCTGCCCGCCAGCCCAGGCACCGCGCCAACCTTCCAGGACATTTCCAACTTTGATGCGGGGAACGCACCCGTGCTGTCAGCCACGCCCCCCACGATTGACCTACCCACTCAGCCCTCGCAGTTGGCCGGGTTCACCGAGTCGGCACCTGCCATCAACACTAGCATCGCATTTCCCGAGCCGCCATCGGAGCTGTTGCACCCCATCCTGGATGCTCCTGTGCTGCCCAACCGGGCCGAGCCGGACAAGCCACAGACGCTGATCCCGTCCTTCACCGCCATGGCCCCTACCGGCATGCCTGATACGCCGAACGACTTGGACGCCAGCTTCGATGCCGCCTACCGCAATGCCGCGCCCAGCTTCATCACCATGCTGAACGGCCAGGTGGATGCGTTCATCGCCAAGAACAACCCGCGCTACTTTGAGCAGATGGGCAAGATCGAGGATCAGCTGGCCAAGTACCTGCAAGGCGGGACCGGGCTGAATGCTGCCGTCGAAAACGCCATCTACGAACGGGCCCGCACCAAGAGTAGTGCAGAAGCCCGCCGCGTGCGGGATGCTACCTACGCCGAGTCGGCGGCGCGTGGCTTCACACTGCCTGGTGGTGCCGTGCTGTCCGCCATCCAGCAGGCCCGCCAGGCCGGGGCCGACAACAATGCCACGGCGGCGCGCGAGATTGTGGTGATGCAGGCACAGATGGAGCAGCAAAACCTGCAGTTTGCGGTTACGACCTCGCTGAACCTGCGCCAGTCCATCCTGAGTGCATCCCTAAATTACCACCAGAACCTGGTTGGCATCAACGGCCAGGCGCTGGACTACGCCAAGACGGTACTGAGCGCCATCATCGAGGTCTACAACGCTGCGGTGCGGGCCTTCGGTGCCAAGTTGGATGCCTACCGCGCCGAGGCTGCGGTGTACGAAACCCGGCTCAAAGCGGCAATGGCTGGCATTGAAGTCTACCGGGCCGAGATAGACGCGCTGCAGGCGATGGTCAACGTGGATCGGGCCAAGGTGGAGGTGTACCAGGCCCGCATCGGCGTGCTGAACACCCTGTCCAACGTTTACCGTTCGCAGATCGATGCCGTGGTAGGCCGCACTAATCTCGAAAAGCTCAAGCTGGAGGTATTCCAGGCACGGGTGCAGACCTACGCCACCCAGGTGCAGGCCAAGAATTCGGAGTGGCAGGGCTATGTGGCGGCCATTGAAGGCCAGACAGCCAAGGCCAAGATTTTCGGTATCCAGGTGGAGGCCTTTGGGGCACAGATCAACGGCTACAAGGCGGCCATCGACGGAAAGTCGGCAGCGGCACAGTCACAGGCACTGACAAACAAAGCACGGGCCGAGCAGTATTCCGCTGTGTTGTCCGGCTACAGTGCCGTTGTGCAGGCTACTGGCGAAGTGGCACGCACAAAGCTGGAAAATCAACGGCAATCCGTAGTTGCGTTCTCGGCCCAGGCCCAAGCCCAAGTAGCCAAGGCCCAGGTGCAGCACGCCTATTACCAGTCGGCAGCTACTGTGGCGATCAAAAACGCTGAGCTGAAGATGACAACCCAGATCCAGGAGGCAGAGAGCCGCCGGGCGTATGGCAAAACGATTGCCGACTTGAGCGCATCCAACGCCCACACCCTGACCGGCGCGGCCAGCGCAGCTATGAGCGGCATGAACACACTGGCGTCGCAGATCATCAATCAGTAGGCCCCCGGTAGGGTTTGGCCACAGGGCGGTGGACGCAAAGAATGCTCCCATTTGAAGGGGCATTCCATGGCAACCATCTACGATCCGCGCATGGCGCAGCAAAACACTGCAGTGGCAGGCGTTGCGCCACTGGATGACCAAGCTGCGTCAGATCGCGCGTCCATCGCAAACGCGGCGGGCACCGTCAAGGACGTCAACCAGAGAGTCGGTGCGGCGATTGCGGACGTGGCCACCTTCATTCCTCGTGGTCTTGCGGGTGCCTACGACTCTGCCGTAGTGCGCCCTATGCGTGCGGCTGGCATCAATGCTGGATACGTCAGCCCGATGCTTGCGCCGGCGGGCTCTGATCCTGGTTCCCAAACACCGTTTTATGACCGTATCCGAGCACAAGACGCGGCTGCTGCACCAGTCGCGCCACCATCAACCACCCCGAAGATTGCCAACTTGGCCCAGCCTGCCAACGCAGGCCGGGGTAGTGTCAACCCTGCAAACGTTGTGCCTGCACCGCCGGATTTCACTGGCGCATTGAATTCGGTGCCGAAAGAACTGCCATCGGAGATGCCGGGCGGCGTCGTGATCAAGACTGTTGACCCCAAGACCGGTCGTGTGACCTACAGCGGCAAAAACGTAGGGTTAAACGGTGACGGGCAAGTGCAAATGACGGACGGCGCAGGGCGCGACTTGAAGATGCTTGGTGCGCCTACTGGAAACTATGTTCAGGGCCTGAATGCCAACGGCAAGCCAAACTCGTTTGCAGCTCCCGGCATGGATGGCGCGGTCTTTACCGATGGACGCCCGCAGCCGGCATCCAGCCAGACGCCCGTTCCACCCGGTGGAGTGGGGGGTATGCCAGGGCGTATTTCGCAAATGTCCCCAGCACCCCTACCAGCCCTTGGAATGGGCCCAATCAGCGCTCAGAACATGGCGGCTGCAGATGCCCTTGCTGCCCGCAACGATGGTTCAACCGAGATCCGCGCTGCGCAGAATAAGGCGCAGTACGACCAAGAGGTGGCAGCTGCCCAGGCATTCAACCAAGCGCAGTTCGACCGCAACAATCCAATGACCAAGGCGCAGCTCGGCACCCAGGCTTTGCGCCTGCAACAGCAACAGGTGCAGCAGTCCGGCGCACAGCAGGCGGCCAGCAACCAGATCGCCCAGGCACGTCTCGGCCTGGACACCGCAACAGCAGGCCTGGACACGCGCGGCCGTATTCAACTGCTGGCGGCCCAAGATGCGCTTACCAACGCCAAGACGCCAGAGGAACGGGCCGCAGCTCAAAGCAATTTGCTGTCTCTGCAGGGTAAGGCTAGAGAGGTACCTGCTCAGTGGAAAGGTGTGGCCACGGCAGGTAGCAAGAACGTTGACGGCAGCACGAACGATGGCACGGTAACGCTGTTCAATGAACAAACTGGCGAGGTTCGCCAGGCAGGGGCGGATAAATTGCCAGCAGGAATGGCACGGCAAGTGGGTACATCCGGTGGCAAACCGGTGTATGAGGATGCGTCTGGTAAGCGCTTCATAGGGAACTGATATGGCAGAACTAAAGCCCTTTACTGGCTCACTCGATGGTCCTGGCCTAAAGCCTTTTGACGGGCAATTGGATGGCGAAGCGCCTAAACCCAGCGGTGTAATCCGCCGCCTTGGTGATGCCGGCATCTCCCTGGCCAAGGGCGTCATCGGCGTGCCCGAGGCCGCAGTGGGCCTGGGTGATCTGGTCACCGGTGGCCGCATCGGCAAGTTGGCCGAGTCCGCCGGGTTCCGCCCGGGCGAGGCCAAGCAGATCCTGTCCGATTACTACTCTCCTGAACAGAAGGCGGCCAATCAGCAGGTGCAGGACGCCCAGGGCTTCCTGCCGACGGTCGGCGCCATGGTGCAAAACCCGTCCACCATCGTCAATTCGGCTGTGGAGTCGGCTCCTTCCATGCTGCTGGGCGGCGGGATCTCGCGCGGCCTGATGAAGCTGGCGCCCGGCATGGGCGCTGTGGCCGCCGGCGCGGCGGGCGAGGGCGCTGTCGCTGCTGGCCAGAACGCCGAGCAGGTACGGCAGGAAGATCCCAATGGCACGCTGACGCCTAGCCAGGCTGCCATCCTGGCTGCATCCGGTGCGCTGACCGGTGGCCTGAGCTTCGCCGCCGGCAAGGTAGCCAACAAGCTGGGCATCGGCGATGTGCAGACCATGCTGGCCCAGGGAAAGCTGGGTGCGGCTGGCGAGCAGGCGGTGGAGGCTGGCGCCAAGAAGGGCATCGCGCGCAAGGCGGCCGAGGGCTTTGCCACCGAGGGCGCGCTGCAGGAGCTGCCGCAGTCCTACCAGGAGCAGGTGGCCCAGAACATCGCCCAGGGCAAGCCATGGGACGAGGGCGCTGCAGCAGCTGGCGCCCAGGGCCTGCTGACCGGTGGCCTGACGGGTGGGATCAGCGGCCCGCTGGAAGGACATCACGATGGTGCGACCGCACCCGAGGCAGCACCAACTGCAGCCGATCAGCCGAAGGGCCCGGCGCCAGCGCTAGGGTTCAGCCCGCTGGCCGGCACGCCGACCATCCACCCGGACGGCACGGTGACGTTGGACGGCGAACAGGAGTTCCAGCACCGCACCAACCCGCAGCCGGTGAAGCGTTCCGAGGCCATGGGCCTGGACCCTAGCGCCGGCCCGTTGTCGGCGGCTGCTGTGATCGCCGTGGACTCCACGCCTGCTCTGACTTACGACAACAGCCCCACCGGCACGATGATTGCCGGCCAGGATGGCGTGCGCCAGGAAGGCCGCGCCGAAGTGGTGAACCGCCAGCAGGCCGCTACCGAGCAGGCCCAGGCCGAAGAAGAGGCCCGCCAGCGCCGTGTGGAGCTGGGCCAGTCGCCATTCACCCCCGTGACGCCAATCGATCAGCCCGCGCCCGCCGCTGAGCAAGCCCGCATCCCGATGGACACCTCGCCCACCGGCACCCTGGTGGTGGGCCCTGACGGTGTGGCCCGCCCGGAGATCCGCGCAGAGGCGATCAGCCGCGAACAGAACGCCGAAGAGGTAATCAGCAACCGCGTGCGTGCTGGCAAAGCGCTGCGGGACGCGGGCCCAGGCCACGAGCTGGTGCCAGTGCAGGGCGGCTTTGTTGTCCGCCCAGTTGAAGATGTCGCAACCAAGGAAGCCACAGATGGCACAACTGGCGAACCTGGACGAGTGGCTGGAAACACTGGTGATGCAGGGCGTGCTGACGCTGGCCCAGGCCTGGCAGATGCAGGACGAGCAGAACTTGACGCCACCGGACGGGGAGAGAACACTGCCGGAATCGATGTGGCCAATAGCCCAGGCGATATGGCTGCACGAGCTGACGGAAGGCCTACCGATGCACTAGCGGCTGGAACGCAGGTTGGAACAGAAGCGGCACAAAGCGTTCCAGATGTGCCAGCTCCCGCGACAGCAACCCCAGAAAGCGGAACAAATCAAGCCACTGCCGTTCCAGCAGACAGCACCAAGCCGGCGCTGAAAGCACCTGAAACGCCGGTGGACGTGGCAGCACACGAGGCTGCGACCAGTCCGCACAACGATCTGCAGGCTCCGACTGAGGGGCAGATCGAGGCCGGCAACTACAAGAAGGGTCACATCAACGTCCAGGGCCTGGATATTTCGGTGGAGAACCCCGCAGGCTCCACGCGCACGGGCAAGCGGCCAGACGGCTCCACCTGGTCGCACGACATGAGCGACCACTACGGCTACATCCGCCGCACCGTGGGTGCCGACAACGAGCAGGTCGATGTTTACGTGGGGCCGCAGCCTGATAGCGCCAAGGTGTTCGTGGTGGACCAGCTGGACCAGAAGACCGGCGGTTTCGATGAGCACAAAGCATTAATCGGCTTCCCCAATCAGATGGCGGCCATGCGTGCCTACCGATCCAACTTTGACAAGGGCTGGAAGGTCGGTCCAGTCAAAACGATGTCGGTGGACGAGTTCAAGGGCTGGCTGAAAAATGGCGACACGAAAAAGCCAGTGAATGAGGCTACGGCGCAAACGACATCTGCACCAGTAGCTATGAATTCCGTAGCGGATAGCATGCCATCTAAGGCCGCCGCTGCTTCGCTTGGCAAGGAGGTCTCCCGCGACATCGGACAGTTCAAGCAGGGCATGAGCGAGTTCCGCGCCAACCAGCGCCGCAACGAGCTGGCCAAAGCCAATCCAGGCGTGCAGTACACCGTAGAGGAAGACGACAAGCTGAAGAACGGCTTTGCGGTGGTGGGTCGTGAACTCTCAACCCCAGTGAGCCGCGACAAAAACGGCTACCCGAAGGTAATCTATCGCGGAGAGGCCGCCACAGTCGTACCCAAGGAAAACGGGTTATTCGGTTTGGTGGATAAGCGCGGTGTTCGCATGGAAGCAGACCCGCAAAAGCGTCATCGGTTCGCCACGGAGGATGAGGCTATCCGCTATGCGGCAGAGCATGCCTCCAAAGATTCGCCCAGCACTTCGGTAGTGGATAGTCCAGAACAAAAAAACGCACCCGCCGCCAAGGCTGCCACCATCCTGGACGCCGCCCAGGTCACCGGCAAGGAACGCATCGAGGCGCTAAAGGATGTGAAAGCTGGGGCCATCACGCCGGAAGAGCTGGCGTCGGCTTATCCAGCGAAAGAAGTCACGGCCACCAACAAGATCGAAGACAGCGGAGAAAAGATCGGCGGCGCGCGCAAAGACCGGTGGAAGGAGCGCGGGTTAGACCTATCGGACCTTGACGCCATGAGTGAAACCGAAGGTGCCGAGATGGCGACCAAGGCCAATGTTTGGAAGCCTGACTATGAGGCCATGGCCGAGGCCACCGAACCGGTGACGGCCGCCATGGTGAAGACAGTTTATGACCAGCTAGCTGCCCAGCCCAAGGCGAACACACCTGTAGGGCGCCGCAACTACGTCACCATGATGCAAGCCGTACGCAAAGCCTACTCCGAAGCCAAGGGCCCCGAGGACGTGAAGCAGGCCGGTGACAAGGTGAAGCGTGCCATTGGCCTATACACCGACGATCCTGCTGCCAAAAAGTTGGCGCGCGAAGTGCTGTTTTCCGTATACAAGGGCCGTAGTGATCCATTCGTGATGGGTTACACCGAGCTATCAAAGGCTAAAAAGATGGTGGAGGACGGTTTCCCTGCTAAAGGCGAACCATGGAAGAAACGTCTGGCTTTGCGCGCCTATTCAGGCGCCGGATTAACGCCGCACGGTATGGGAATCACATTGAGCGAATCTGCTGGACTGGGCACCCCACTCTCCAAGGAGCAGCTTGTAGCTGGCTTCTACCGGATCACCACCAAGAATGGCAACGTCGTGGGTTACGCGCCCACCAAGGTGGACGCCGAAGCCACCGCCAAAACGATCTATGAGCGCGACCTGAAGAAAACAACCTCTGAGAAAATTGAGCCCGCTCGCCCGAACTTGGATGCACTAAAGCGTGAGAACCTACCCAAGCGCATTGACCGAGACGTGTCAGCCGACGATTTTGTAAAGGACTTCGGTTACCGTGGCGTGGAGTTTGGCAACTGGGCCGCCCAGGACGAGCGCCAGCGCATCATCAACATGGCGTATGACGGGCTGATGGACTTGGCCGAGATCATGGGCGTTCCGCCTAAAGCCATGAGCCTGGATGGAACGCTAGGTATGGCCTTCGGCTCGCGTGGCGGCGGGAAGGCTGCCGCTCACTATGAACCCGGCAAGCTGGTCATCAACATGACCAAGATCAATGGCGGCGGCAGCATGGCCCATGAGTGGGCTCATGCGCTGGACCACTACTTTGGAGAGCTGAACCAAAAGGATGCTTACACCACTAAGGCGCGCGGCGCATCTGGCTGGTATGACGAGCAGCAGTACAAGGGTTTGCCAAGAACCCGAATGGAAAGGGATGCTCAAGGCAAGTGGGCCCAAGTCACCAAGATGCGGCTGGACAACATGCGCCCAGAAATGGCAAAGGCCTTTGATGATGTCATGTCGGCGCTATTCAGCGGACAGGAAACAAAAGCGCAAATGGTGCGTAGCGACGAGCTAGTCATCGAACGCTACCAGGCGCTGGCCGACAAGGAGATCGACCCAGAAATGAAGGCGGTCTACCTCAACAGCATCAAGTCTCGCCAGCAGGCATTGGAGGAACTGCGCAAAGACCCCGAGGACAAGACCTACCCCAAGGGCCGCTCATCGTATGCCGGTGAAGCGCAGAAGCTGGTGGGCAAGTCGGCAACGGGCTACTGGACTCGTCCAACTGAGATGTTTGCTCGTGCTTTTGAGAGCTGGGTGTTTGACAAGGTGGCCGCTATGGGCGCGAAGTCGGATTACCTGGTGCACGGCGTGGAGGAAGATCGCTTTGCCGGTGGTGGTTACAAGGGCAACCCGTACCCGACGGGGCAGGAGCGTGCAACCATCAACGCGGCTTTTGACAATCTGGCCAGCACCATACAGACCAAGGAAACTGACAAGGGCACTGCACTCTACAGCCGGTCTGACATTCCGCCAGAGGCCGCCCTGGCCGCCGCCTTGCGCACTCCCATGTCGTCCGTCGAATCCGTACAGGCCGCCGTGCGGCAACTGGTCAACGGAATCGGCGTGCTGCCCAACAGCCTGGGCCGCATCGTGGTCACGACCTCAGACAAGATCAAGTCCGACTGGGAGCCATTGATTGGCAAGGTCGATGTCAAATCTGAATCTAAAGGCGATGCTCTGGGCTTCTACAGCCCAAAGACGAAAACTGTATTCCTGATTGCCGACAACATCCCGGCTGGCCAGGAGATGGGTGTGGCCGCCCACGAGCTGATGCACAAGCACGGCGAGACGGTGCTGGGCAAAGAGGGCTGGGACAAGCTACACGGTGCCATTGAGGGTTGGGCGAAGGCCAAGCCCGGTAGCCTGGAGCGCGAGGTATACGAGGAAGCCGCGCAGCGTGTGCGCGATTCCGGCGCCGACCTGTCCAACCAGGAGCTGTTCCCCTACGCGGTGCAGGTCGCGCTGGAATACGGCGTGCGGCCAAATGCCATGGCCCCCCAGGGCACCGTGGCGCGCTGGCTGGCGGCGGTCACCAAAGCTATGCGCGAGGCCTGGGACAAGATCACCGGCAAGCCGGACCTGTTCAAGACCCAGGACTTGGTGGATTTGGCCTTCGGTATTGCCCAGATGGAGAACCCCGAGCACGCGCCGGCCGTAGCCGAAGCCATGGCGCCCACGCCCGAACGGCTCAAAGCGCTGGCTACCCTGGCGCGCGCCGGCTCAAACGAAAACCTGACGGTGGACATGGGCAAGGTGTCGCCTGACCAGGCGGCTGTGCTGTCGCGTGAAGGCCTGCCGGTGACGCCGGGCTTCACGCACACGGCCGACGTGTACGCGGTGCGGCATGCGTTCAAGAAGCACGGCGACGAGGCTGCAGAGCGTGCCCGTGGCCAGGTGCCGATCACCGATGCCGAGATTGCACGAATCCCCGAGATCCTGGCTGCTCCAGATGCCTACATCCTGGGTGCCAAAAGCAAGATTGGCCGTGACCTGGTGGGCTACGTGAAGGTGCAAGACGATGGGACTGCGCTGTACATCGAAGAAGTCCGCACGGGTAAAAACCGTTTGGCGATGACCAGCATTAGAAAATACCCCGCCGCGAAGAATGCCACCGAAGCGATCCGGTCCGTCCTTCTCAACGTGCGAAACGACGGCGGGGATGTGCGGATTATCTACCCAGACGCGAAACCGGGTCAAGAAAGCGCCCCGGCCGAGGGGGCAAAGCTAGGGGATTCGTCCGGCGACCAGCAGTACAGCCGCTCCAAGATCATAGGGGAGACCAAGCGCGTGTACTCGCCGGAGTTGCTCCGCGCCATGGAGCACGTAGGTTTCAAGGTCGAAGTGCCGACCATGAAGGAGCGGGCCCAGGCGATCTGGAAGGACGCTGGCAAGAAGCTGGCGCAGGGCATCGTGGACCAGTTCGCCCCGATCAAAGACTTGGACAAAGAGGCTTACGGCCTGATGCGCCTGGCCAAAGGCGCCGCCGGCGCGTTCGAAACCCTGCTCAAAGGTGGTCAGCTCAAGCTGACCGACGGGGTTTATGACTTCGACGGCAGCTCCAAGGGCGGGGTGGTGGATCGACTGCTGAAACCACTGGGTGGCGAGCACCACGACTTTTTCCGCTGGGTTGCGGCGAACCGGGCCGAGCGCCTGCGCGGGGAGGGCAAGGAAAACCTGTTCTCGCCCGAAGACATCGCGGCTTTCAAGACCCTGGCCCAAGGCCAGACCGGCTTTGACTACACCGTTCAGAACGGGATTCGCAAGGGCCAGGTGACGCGCAACCGCGCCGAGATCTACCGCGACTCCCTGGTGACGTTCAACGGCTTCAACAAGAACGTGCTGGACCTGGCCGAGCAGTCGGGCCTGATCGATGGGGGATCACGCCACCTGTGGGAACACGAGTTCTATGTGCCGTTCTATCGCGTTTCGGAGGATGGCGGCGCCGGCGGCACAAATATCAAGGGCAGCTATGTTCGGCAAGAGGCATTCAAGGCCCTCAAGGGGGGCAAGAACGCCCTGAACGCCGACCTGATGGACAACACGCTGATGAACTGGGCCCACTTGCTGGACGCGGCGGCCAAGAACCGGGCGGCTAAGGCGACGATCGAAGCGGCGGAACGTATGGGCGTGGCCATGCCCGGTACTGAGGCCACCCTGGGCCAGATGGCATCCAGCATCGGCAACAAGAAGGGCGTGGTCTGGTTCATGGACGGTGGCCAGAAGCGGTACAGCCTGATCTCCGACCAGGACGCTGGGCCCCGGATCTTGACGGCCATTTCCAGCCTGGAATACGCGGGGATGAAGAACCCGGTGATGAACGCCATGTCGGCCTTCAAGCACGCGCTGACCTTGGGCGTGACGGCATCGCCGTTCTTCAAGGTGCGCAACTTGATCCGGGACTCGGTGCAGGCCATTGGCGTGTCCGAGCTGGGCTACAACCCTGCGGCCAACCTGGCCCAGGGCTGGGAGCTGACGGACCCCAAGAGTGATGCCTACTTCCGGCTGCTGGCCGGCGGTGGCACCATCCACTTCGGCACCATGCTGGAGGGCTCGCAGGGCAAGCGTATCCAGCAGCTGGTGGAATCCGGCGTGGACGCGGCCACCATCCTGAAAGACCAGAACGCGGTCAACGCCTTTTACAAGAGGTATGTCCAGCCTGCGGTGCATGCCTATAACGAGCTGGGCGATCGGGGCGAGGCCATCAACCGTGCGGCGCTGTACGACCAACTCGTGAAGCGCGGCGTCAGCCACGCCGAGGCCAGCCTGCAGGCCCGCGACCTGATGGACTTCTCCATGCAGGGCAGCTTTGCCACCGTGCGATTCCTGACTCAGGTGGTTCCGTTTATGAATGCCCGCATACAGGGCCTATACAAGCTGGGCAAGTCGGCCAAGGAAGACCCGGCCAAGTTCGCCACGGTGCTGGGGGCCGTAGCGGCTGTGTCGGTGGGCTTGCTGACCGCCTACGCTGATGACGACGACTGGAAGAAGCGCGAAGACTGGGACCGCAATAACTTCTGGTGGTTCAAGGTGGGCGGCACGGCCATCCGCATTCCCAAGCCATTCGAAATGGGCGCCATCGGCACCCTGGCCGAGCGGGGCTTTGAACTGGCGTTCGATAAGGAAATGACAAATAAGCGCTTCCTGGACCAGGTGATGACCTTGGCCGGCGACAACCTGTCCATGAACCCCATCCCGCAGTTGGTGAAGCCCATGCTGGACGTGTACGCGAACAAGGACAGTTTCTCAGGCCGGCCCATCGAGTCGCTGGGCATGGAGAAGTTGAAGTCGGAATACCGGTTTAACGGTAACACCAGCATGACGGCGCGCGCGCTGAGCACGGGCATGAACGCGGTAACCGGACTGGTGGGCCAGGACTCCCTGTCGCCGGTGCAGATCGACAGCATGCTGCGTGGCTACTTTGGCTGGCTGGGTTCATTCGTGGTGGGTGCAGCTGACGTGCTGGCCCGGCCGGCGACCGACCAGCCGGAGAAGGCCACGCCCGACTATTGGAAGGACGCAACCGGCGGTATCGTGAGCGACTTGCGTAACGCGCCTAGCCGCTACGTGTCCGCTATGTACGCCCAGGCCAAGGAGCTGGAGCAGGCATATGGCACCTGGAAATCGTTGGTGAAGGAAGGCAAGGTCGAAGAGGCCCAGGCATTCCGGCAAGACCATCAGGACGAGCTGAGCCGGTATAGGCAGGTGGAGCAGGTGAAGAAGGCAGAGGCTTCGCTGAATGCTCGCCAGCGGATGATCGAGCGCAGCAACGTGGACCCGGATACCAAGCGGGAGTTGATCCGCAAGCTGCAGGAGCAGAAGGATCAGCGGGCCAGGGTGTTGAACCCAGCTTAGAAGCCGACCCCTGGCATATTGCTCTGGCCCAAGAAAATGCAGGAATACAACTGCAGGGCCAGGGCGATAACCACCAGCCAGTGGATGATCTTTGTGAGCATCGGCGGATTTTAGGCCACCCCCATTAGGGTTATGCCACATATGGATGGCTTCGCAGAATCTAGGGAGTAGCAGTTACACCCCCAAAAGGATTTAGCGATGGCCGACACACCCGATTTCAACACTCTTCCGGTTGATACGCCGAACAGCGGAAAAAAAGTATCAGGTGTTATGCGCTTGATTAACGCTGTCACCGTGTTTATCCAAAATGTGCGAATTGCAAACGAGGCAACTGATCCCGTGCAGGTGGGCGGGCCCTTGCTGACTAGCCTGGACTCAAAAGCCCCAGCACTGGTTGGAGGCGCAGTGCCTATCGTAAACGCTGCGGGCGCTACAGCAGCGAAACAAGATACAGGCAACGCTAGCCTAGCCATGCTTGCAGCCAACAGCCCTACGCTGCTCGGGGGAGCCGTGCCCGTTGTCGCCCAGGGCACTTCGGCTACGCATGCCGACCGCAGTGGCACGATCACGGCGGGCGGCACGGCGCAAGCGCTTATGGCCGCGAACGCGTCGCGTCGCGGGTGGTGGCTGCAAAATTTGTCTACAGGCGATCTGTGGGTTTCCGGCGTCGGCACTGCAGCCGCAGTGCAGCCCAGTTTAAAAATCGTAGCGGGCGCATATTACGAGTCACCTTCGTTCGTGTCGCCCACCGCTTTGTCTATTTTTGGCGCGACGACAGGCCAAGCATTCGCTGCACGGGAGTATTAATTTATGCCAATGTTTAATCCCGCCCAAAGCGGCGCGATCGCTCGCACGGCTGCGCAACTCGCTGCTGCGCCACAAGCTGCCGACATTGCCCTCGGTGCGGGCACTACGTTCTACGATGCTGCTGATCCGACAAAGCGGTATGTGATTAACGCGGCGCAGACATCCTTCTCCCGGGTGGATGGGGGTGGGAGTATCGGGCCGTTTGTTCCAGGTGCGCCCACCATCGGCACTGCCACCGCTGGGAATGGCACAGTCACGATTCCTTTCACCGCACCGGCCAATCCAGGCGCGAGTGCGATCCTCGACTACCAGGCACAGGTAATCGACGGCACGATCCAAGTGGTCAGCACAAGCCCCGCTGTCTTTACCGGGAAAACCAACGGCTCAGCGTACATTGGCGCTGTCCGCGCCAGAAACGCGCAGGGTTACGGCCCCTGGTCGGCGCAGTCCAATTCCGTCACGCCCATTGCGCTGCGTCCACTTCTTTACGCGTCCTCTATCAACAAATTTCCGACTACAAGCTCTGCGCTGACCGGTACGCAGCTTTCTGCCTTCTTTAGCTACGACGTGTACATCGGCGGCGATGACCAAGATTCGTTGGCTCTGCTTTTGCCAAACATCCGACTTGGGACCTCTGGCCCAGCGATCAACAACACCAATACGGTCACTATTACGGATCTGGTGTTGGAGTCAGCCAACAGCAGCGTTAGCAACCAATGCGTGCGCTTTACCGTGGGCGGGGCGAATGGTGTCACCCTTTCCGCAAGCGAGGTCGGCAAGCTCTCCGACGAAATATCCCCAACGGCATTCGGTGCGACGAAGTTCACGCAAGGTGACAAGTATCGAGTGCGTGGGATTTTGAATGTCCCCGCAGCCGGAAACACGTTGATGACTTCCCGCCGCTACAACGAGGGCGACGGTGCAGACATGAGCGGAACTGTCAAATTCCGCTGCTGGACTTACGATCCTGCGGTTACTACTCCCGGTTCGATCATGACCCCGGGAAACTGGGGTACAACCCCAACCGTTACCGGCACTGCGGCCACTCCAATTGCAAGCCAGTTCGGCTACTGCCCGATTTTGCTGGGCCGCAACCGCAACGCTGGCAAGAAGGCGTACCTCATAACTGGAGATTCGCTGCAAGACGCGAGTCTGGGCTTCATTCGTGCGGCTCTACTGGGCTCCTCGCAGGGTATGCCCGCCTTGTGCGAGTGTGCGATTTCTGGCGGCCATCAAAGCGACGTTACCTGGCTCGGCACCGAGACCTACCAGTACGCCAATGTGCTGATCGATGCTATGGGCATCAACAACAGCACAGATACTTCCACCTCTTTCGGAGTGTCCTGGCCCAAGGCCCGCAGTGGTGGTATCCAGAAGATCGTCAAAACCAAGCTGACGCCCTCTGTAACTACTGCTCAGTACAGCACGACCTCTGTGACTTATGCCTACGACGGCACCAAGACCGTGCTGACAGTGCAAACCGCTGCGGCCTTACCGCAGGTTGGGCAGACAGTCAACGTTGCTGGCGCTATGCCCGCAGGCCTCAATACTCGCCACCTGGTAATTTCCTCGGGAAGTGGGCAGTTCACCTGCAGCAAGGCGGGCTCCAACGTCAACACTGGCACGGGAACGGCTACCGGCACGGTCATTTGGGGTAACGACTGGAACGTCGAGGCTGACCAGGCCTACACCGACGGCGGAGCGGCTGGAAACCAGGGCGCATTCAACAATGCTATGGTGGCCTACAAGAATGCCGGCACGATCGATGTGCTGCTGGACCTGGCAAGTATTCGTGCTTCGGGCGACTTCTACAAGTTCAAAGGCCAGCTCGGCCAGCATGTCTACGACACCTGGGTAAACAGCAGCACTATTGGGCGGCATGTCACCGGTGGCGATATCACTGCAATCACAGCGGAAATCGCCCCGCTGCTGGATGCCATCACGGTCGTTTAAATCGATTCCCATCCCCTACCGGTGAAGCGTCAGTCTTTTGAGCCACCTGCGGGTGGCTTTTTCGTCAATGGTTTTGGCATTGGTGCAGCGTCTACTAGGTCACGCAACCACTGTCGGCCACCTATGTTTATCTTCTCTCGCTGACCGGCATTGAAGCGGATCGACATGGCTTCCAGCGATTGATCGCCGGGCGTAACAGGGCGGCCAGGCCCCTTCTTGGGTTTTGATGGTTCCATTTCGTGATTTTATGCTCGTTTGTTGGAATCCATAAATACAAGCAAACGCGTTTTTTGGAATCCATTTATTAGACTTATTGTTGAATTCCAACAATAGGGCTAAAAATGAGTTTCGTGACGAACATTTTGGGGCGCATGTCGCCACGGTGGCGAACGCTAGGTGAGTGGCTGGACGTGTACGAGGGGATCATTGCCCAGCGCGAGTACCAGCCGCAGACCATCAAGAACAAGTCCATTTGTGTGCGCCATATTCGCCGAGGCCTTGGCAGCCACACAATGCGCAGCATTCGGCCCCATCATCTGACCACGGCTATCCGCAGTTTTTTGCCAGATCGGGCACCTACTGCGCAGCGCGTGCTCGACGAGTTACGCGATGTGTTCACGGAGGCGGTGGCTAATGGATGGCTGGATCTGAACCCGGCGTTGCACGTCCGTCGCCCAGCAGCCAAAGTCAAGCGCCAGCGGCTCACGCTGGAGCTGTGGCAGCAAATGCGCACGCTCGCAGCTGCCGGGTCGATCAAGTGGTTAGAGCCGATGCTTTTGTTGGCGCTGGTAACTGGGCAGCGCCGGGCCGATCTTTGCAAGATGCGTTTCGATGATGTGAGCGACGGATACCTCCACATAGAGCAGCAAAAGAAGGCGGGTAAGGCGCACGGTGCGCGCGTGGCCATACCGTTGGTCTTGCGGCTTGAAGTCATCGCCATGACAGTCGGCGACGTGATTGAGCTATGCCGCTGTTACGCCAAGCTTGGCCCTACCATGCTGCGAAAGAAAAACGGCACTGCATTCGAGCGGCCTGAGATGCTGAGCTACCGTTTCGAAGAGTGCATCAACAACATCGGTACCTGGCCTCACGGTGTGCGCCCCAGCCTGCACGAATGCCGGTCGCTGGCCGAGCGGCTTTATCGTAAGCAAGGTATCGATACGCAAACGCTGCTGGGGCACAAGAGCCAATCGATGACCGACCGTTACAACGATGATCGCGGCCTGAGTGCTGGTGACTGGAAGCACTTGGCGATTGACCCATGATTTTCAGAAAGTAAGCGACCCGAGCCGCCCGTGGTAACGCAGGCGGCTTTTCTTTTATTGGAACAAAACCCCCGCTATGGCTTGTTGACCAGATGCCAAAAAAACCAGAATCCACCAAACACAGGTCTATTCCCAGAGGTTCAACATGCTGCTATCCCTTTACAACACGATTTACACCGGCACCCCCGCCGATCTCACGGCCTACGGAAAGTTCTGGATCTTTCGCGTCGGCCCGGCTGCCCAGGGCACTGCGGCTACCGGCAAGGCATGGAACGCCCCAAAGTCTATCCACCCGTGGGCCTGGTTCGATCCTGATGCAGAACGCGTTATCCCATTCGACTGGTCCGGATTCTTGAGCGAAGACGGCATCAACTCCGCCTATGGCAGCCACGAGTTCATCACGGCCCCCGAGTTGACATTTGCCGAGGCTGGCGTGCTGAACGGCGTGGTGTTGGTGATGATCAAGCGCCTGCCCGGTGCTGTCATTGAAGAATGCGCCGATTACCCGGTGACGTGCCGCCTCACTGCCGCGAACGGCGAAAAGCAGGACCAGACCGTCTACCTGCGCATCCGCGAGAACTAGCCCCCCCCCAGTAGGGCTTTGTCCAACCGGCTCTGAAAAACAGAATCGGGGCATGAGCCAGATAACCCCGACCCTCTCGCTTGCAACCAATGTGCATGGACTGCAGCCATGACCGCCCGCACAGCAACCGGTAGTCCATCCGCATGGGGCGACATTGAGCAGCTGGGCAGCCGCCACATCAGCACGCTGCCGCGCTACTGGATAACCAGGTTGTATGTGGCACTGTCCATCCTATTCAACATCCTGGCATCGTGGTACGAGCCCCAGGCGTTGACCCACAAGCTGATTGATGCCAGCGGGCAGCAGGGTTGGGTGATGGTCGGCATCCTGGGGGCCGTCTGCATCGTTGCCATCGCCGATGTCGTCGTAAACGATCTGCTACCAGACCAATTCAAGCTCATCAGCGCCAAGCGCTATCGGCACCTGATTTACATCGCCCTGGCCATGGGCATCTTTTGCATGACCTATGTCTTTGTGGCCGGCGATGGCAGCACCTTTCGCCCGTTGGTCTTGCCATTTTTGCTGAATGGCATCGTCTCCGCTGCCGTCGCATTCCTTGATCTCTTTCAACGCCACCGGGCCCCGCAATGATGCAAGAACTCCACGACCGCCTGACGACAGAGCCTAGCGCCCGGTTGACAGCCTCCTTATTGCGACGCCTTATCTGGTGCGTGATCCTTTTGGTGTGGGCTCCGTTCGCTGCGCTGCCTGCCATCGCCGCCATTGCACCAGTGGCCACGATCGAGGACCCGCTGAACATCCCGCCAGTGTTGATGGGCCTAGCCGTGGTGATTAGCACCATGGCCGGGGCAACGTCGCTGCTTATGCGCATTGACCGAGAGCTGAGCGCATCGCCCGATAAACCGCTGCCGCGCCCCTGGATCATGAGCAGCTCCCACATGTTCGGAGCGTGGCTGGCCGGCATCTTGGCTTTCATCATCAGCCGGCAGTACCAGTTCGACCTATGGCCCACGCTGGGGTCCGTGCTAAGCGCCAGCTTCCTGGGCTCCAAGGCGCTGGAAGTGATGGCCGAGAAGTATGCAACCTCCGGATTCGGCGCCAAGAAGCCGGACGCGGCGTAACTAGGAGTGCGCCATGTACACAACAGACCAATGGACCCAAGTCTTGATAGCGTGCACCGTGAAGTCCGCAACGGCCACAGCTTGGGGCCCGGTGTTCGCCGAAACCATCGAGGACACCACATTCAGCAGCCCGGATGACCTGGCGCCGTTCTTGGGCCAGATCCTGGTTGAGTCCAGCCTACTGGAGAAGTTGGAAGAGGACTTGAACTACAGTGCCGAACGCATCTGCGCGGTGTGGCCGCGCCGCTTCTCGGAACTAGCCGATGCTCGGCCTTACGCCCATAACCCCGAAGCGCTGGCCAATCGTACGTACGGCGGCCGCATGGGCAACGTGGAGATGGGCGACGGCTGGCGGTTTCGTGGCCGAGGCTTCCCGATGATCACCGGCCGCACGGGCTATGCATTCACGGGCGACCTGATCGGACAAAGCCTGGAAAGCGTACCCGAGCTGCTGACTCAGCCGCACTACGCCCTAGAAGCTGGCATCCACTGGTGGGAGAACCGTATCCCTGACGCCATCCTGAACGACCCGGAGGCGGTGACCAAGCGAGTGCAAGGTGGTGACGAAGCTCTGGGCCGCCGCACTGCATTGACAGACCGTGCGCGCGCCGCGATGGCTGGCTTGGGGAAACCATGATGGATCTGCTGTCCCCCAAGGCGTGGCTGGCGATTGCGCTAGCCTGCGCCCTGGCGTTTTCCCATGCATTCATCTACCGCGCCGGCAAGGCCAGCGTGCGGGCGGACTGGGACAAGTCCAAGGTTGAACAGGCGGCCGTTGATTTGGCCTCAGTACAAGAAATTCGCCGCATGGAATCCCTCCGGTCGGCCAAAGTAGTGGAGGCACAAAATGCAAGTACCAAACGTGTTCAGGGCCTGCAGGTGGCTGCAGCTGGCGTGCGCGCTGAGTCTGACGGCCTGCGCCGGGATCTCGACGCCAACACCGCAAACTTGTCCCGCGCCACCCTCGATGCCTGCCGCAACTACGCCGCAGCCGCAAACGCCGTACTTGGAGACCTGGAGAAAGCTGGTGGAGGAGTCGCGGAAAAGGCTGATGGCCACGCCTCTGACACCCTGATGTACCAGGACGGCTGGCCAAAATGACCGCTACCGTCACGCACCGCATAGTCGATCGCCGCGTGACCATGCTTGTGTTCGAGCGCGGCCCAGACAAGCGCCCCACCTCCAGCCTGCAGCTGACCCGAATGGGCGACAACGCCGTGATCGACACACTGATGGGGCCAGGCTTCTATCGACTCATGGAGCAGGTAGGCATCAAGCCATTTCAGGACATGGGCATTGCGCACGTGTACGCCGCCGTCACCGACCTGCATTTGCGGCTGCTGCTGGAGCGCATGCCCTTGGTGAATGTGACGGTGCACCGGCCCACCGTCGTGGACGATATACCCATGCACTGGATTGAACTGACGGCATCTGGGAAACCCGGGGTGGAGATAACCGATTCGAGCTTTGCCAGTTTGTAACGATTCCCGCGCCATGGTTGACCTCGGAAAAGTTGTTGAGGCGCTGACCGCTTACCGCGCTTACCTGATCAAGCGGGGCCAGCCTTTGAAGGCTGCGACGGTGGGGCACTGCATTAAGCTGATACGCCGCCTGGCGTCATAAATGCAGCCGTCTAGTTCAAAACCATCGCGTAAGTGATTGATTCTATTGGTGCTGAATATGGTTGAATGCGTGTGTGTTTTGAGTGGAGCTTTTGCCATAAAACACTTATAAATCAACGCATTAACTGAGAAGCTAGGTGTCTGCGAATGTCACCGGACCGGCATCCTGAACCGGGGTTCAGGTGGGCTAGGTCACCCTGAAGTTGGGTTCATCTAACGCGAGATGATCACGCTCCCCAGGGGATATTCCAGGCCCGGGCTCATAGAGCATTGGTTCAAGGAAATATAAAGCCCAGCATACATCGCAGACAACGCAATTCTAGGCCATTAAGTGCCGCGCCGACGCCGCAGCCGCTAAATCCTGGGCTTGCTTTACAGCAATTGCCCGTCGTCGCCCAGCGCCAGGTCGAGCTTGGTGATAAGGGCTGCCAGCGCAGGATCGCCGTCTTCTGCGGCTTCGGCGCGGGGGCTGAGTGGCGCTGCGGCCGGGTTGTTGCGGTCGGACAGGTCGAACGCCAGATTCAGCGCAGCCAGCACCGCAATACGGTCGCGGGCCTTGATCTTGCCGCCATCGCGGATAGCGCACATGGCCGTATCCACCATCTTCACCGCATCCAGCAAACGGGCTTCGCCGTCCTCGGGGCAGCCCAGGCGGTAGCTTTGGCCCAGGATCTGTACTTCCACTTGCTTCATGGCTGGTCCTTGCGGGGGGCTGCGCGCACGGCGGGCGGGCTGCTGATTTCGGGCAGGCGCTCCAGCAGGGCGTCGATGCGGGCACGTGCGGCGCCCAGGCGGGACTTCAGCGAGTCGCGTTCCTGCGCCAGGCTGTTGACCTGCTCGGTCAGCAATTGGTTGGTGCGTTGCAGCTCGCTATAACGCAGCAGCAAGCGCTCGGTGCGTTCAGCAATGTGTTCAATTTGGGTGGGGGAGGCCATAAGCTCTGTGATTGTAGTGGTGCGCCGTGGCGTCGTAAAATCATGCACTCGCTACGCGCAGCATGGTTCACACGCCGCAGTACAGCGGCTTGCGACAGCGGGCCAGCCACGGGCGGACGCCCCGCATCCATTCCTCCACCATCCCTATCCACGCAAGTGCTTATCCAGGACCATGTCCGTCCACACATTTCGCAGTGAACTCATACTCGGCGGCCAGAAAAGCGGCAAGTCGCGCCGAGCCGAACAGCTGGCCGCCGACTGGCTGGCCGCATCGCCCGCGCACCGCGCCGTCTTCATCGCCACCGCCCAGCCGTGGGACGAGGAAATCCGCGTCCGCATCGCCCGCCACCAAAGCGACAGGGCCGAGCGCGTACCCGGCATGGCGACGGTGGAAGAGCCGCTGCGTCTGGCCGAAGCCATCGCCCAGCACAGCCGTGCCGACACCCTGGTGGTGGTGGACTGCCTGACGCTGTGGTTGACCAACTTGCTGATGCCCGCAGACTTTGAAGAAAAAAGGCCTGCAGCGCAGGAAATACCTGCGCCAGTAGCTATATTTTTGGAAGCGATCACACAGGCACCCGGCCCGCTGGTGCTGGTGGGCAACGAGATCGGCTTGGGCGTGATTCCGCTGGGCCGCGAGGTACGCGCCTTTGTGGACGCGCTGGGCAGCCTGAACCAGCAGGTGGCGCAGCGCTGCCAGCGCGTTACCTTGATGGCCGCCGGTTTGCCGCTGAGCCTGAAGGGCGCTGCTTGAAGCTGCCAGATCTGTTTCTGTGGCTGCTGCTATGCCTGGCCCTGCCTGCCCAGGCGTTGCAGCTCACCGACGACCGAGGCACTGTGGTGCAGTTCAGCCAGGCGCCGCAGCGCATCGTCAGCCTGCTGCCGTCCTTGACCGAAAGCATTTGCGCGCTGGACCAGTGCCAGCGCCTGGTAGGCGTGGACCGCTATTCCAATTTTCCGGCCAGCGTGCGCGGCTTGCCCCAGGTGGGCGGTGGGCTGGACCCGAATATCGAGGCCATCGTCGCCCTGCGGCCCGACGTGGTGGTGCTGGCCACCGCCTCGCGCGCCAGTGCCCGGCTGGAAGCCCTGGGCCTGAAGGTAGTGGCGCTGGAGCCCAAAACCTCGGCCGATGTGCGCCGCGTGCTGGACAAGCTGGGCCAGCTGCTGGACGTGCCTGATGCCGCCCGCATCTGGCGCAACATCGACGCTGGCGTGGCCGCTGCGGCCCAGTCGCTGCCGGCCCGGGTCAAAAACACGCGGGTGTACTTTGAGGTGAATGCCGCGCCCTATGCCGCCGGCACAGCGTCTTTCATCGGTGAAACCCTGGCCCGCCTGGGCGCGCAGAACGTGGTGCCTGCTGCGCTGGGGCCATTCCCCAAACTGAACCCCGAATTCGTGGTGCGCGCCAACCCGGACCTGATCATGGTGGGCGACCGCAATGCGCTGAACATGGCGCAGCGCCCCGGCTGGGCCGGAATACGCGCCATCCGTGAAAAGCGCGTCTGCGTTTTCACGGCCGAGCAGTCAGATACCTTGGTGCGCCCCGGCCCACGCATGGCCGAGGCCGCCCGCACCATGGCTGCCTGCCTGCAGGACAAGGCTCCGTGAACCGGCGTACACCCTGGCCCACGGGGGCGGCATTGCTGCTGCTGTCCCTGGCCTTGTTGCTGGTCGGCGCCAGCATAGGCAGTACCGGGCTGGACAGCCTGCTGGCCGCGCGCCATGACCCGGTGGCGCTGCAAATTTTGTGGGATATCCGCCTGCCGCGTACCGTGGGTGCCTGGCTGGCGGGCGCCTTGTTTGCGCTGGCCGGTGCGGTGGCGCAAGGGTTGTTTCGAAATCCGTTGGCCGATCCCTATCTGCTGGGCAGCGCGTCCGGTGCGTCGCTGGCGATTGCCGTGGCCCTGGCGCTGCTGGGTGTGTCGCCGGCCGCTACGGCCTGGCTGGTGCGCATTGGGTTGACGGGGGCTGCGTTCGCCGGTGCGGTGGGCGGCGTGCTGCTGACCCTGGTGCTGGCGCGCGGTGTGCAGCACACGCTGCGCCTGCTGCTGGCCGGCGTCATCGTCGGCGTGGTGCTGGGCGCCGCCAAAGACCTGGTGCTACAGGCCGTGCCCGAGATTTTGAGCGCCAGCGTGGGCTTCAACCTGGGCACCACCGGCTTCATAGGTTGGAGCGCCTGTGTGCTGATGGCCGGCGTGTGGCTGGTGTGCCTGCTGGTGGCCTGGGTGCTGGCGCCGGTGCTGGACGGCCTGAGCCTGGGCGAGGCCACCGCACGCAGCCTGGGCCTGCCGCTGCTGCAGATGCGCGCCGCGCTAATTGCGGTGCTGGCGCTGGCCACCGGCACGGCCGTGGCGCAGAGCGGCATGATCGCCTTCGTTGGCCTGGTGGCGCCGCACTTGGCGCGCTCCCTGGTGCCGACCACGCATGGCCGCTGGATGGTGTTGTCCAGCCTGACCGGTGGCGTGCTGCTGATGGCTGCTGACATCCTGGCGCGCTGGCTAACCGCGCCGCAGGAGCTGCCGGTGGGCGTGTTGACGGCCGCGCTGGGTGGCTGCTATCTGCTTTGGCGCATGCACAAGCGTACGGCAGGTGTGCTATGAATAATATAGCTTTCCGCGCAAGTGGAATCTGCGCCAGCCTGGGAAATGTGCCTGTGCTGCACGGTATCGATCTGGCGCTGGGCGCAGGCCGCTGGACCAGCATCGTCGGCCCCAATGGTGCGGGCAAATCCACCCTGTTGAAGGTGCTGGCCGGCTTGCTGCCCTGCAGCGGCCGCGTCGAGCTGCTGGGCCAGCCATTGGCCGCCTTATCGGGCCGCCAGCGCGCACAGCAGTTGGCCTGGCTAGGGCAGGGCGAAAGTGGTGAGGGCAGCGCTGACGATTTGACGGTGTGGGACGTGGCCATGCTGGGCCGCCTGCCGCACCAGCCCTGGCTGGCCGCACCCAGTGCCGCCGACCATGCCGCCGTGGAGCAGGCCCTGCGTTCCACCCAGGCCTGGGACTGGCGCACCCGCAGCCTGGGCCAGCTGTCCGGCGGCGAACGCCAGCGCGTGCTTTTGGCGCGGGCCTTGGCGGTGCAGGCCCCGGTGCTGCTGATGGACGAACCCCTGGCCAACCTGGACCCGCCACACCAGACCGACTGGCTGCTGCTGGTGCGTGCGCTGGTGGCGCGCGGCCACACGGTGGTCAGCGTGCTGCATGAGGTGTCCATGGCCTTGCAGGCCGACGACATGCTGATCTTGGCCCAGGGCCGGGTGCTGCACCAGGGCGCCTGCGACGATGCCGCCAGCCACCGCGCGCTGGAACAGGTTTTTGACGGACGCATCGCCGTCCACCGTATAGCCAACCAATGGGTTGCGCTACCAAAACTAGAGTAAACAGAATGAACGACCACGCCTTCAGCGCGCCCGAACGCCAAGCCGTCTACCGCGCCATCTACGAGCGCCGCGACATGCGCCACTTCAATGGCGGCGAGGTTGAGCCCGAGCTGCTGCGCCGGCTCTTGATGGCCGCGCACCACGGCCCCAGCGTGGGTTTCATGCAGCCCTGGCGCTTCATCCGCGTCTCTGCGCTGGCGCTGCGCCAGCAGCTACACGCCGTGGTGGAGGTGGAGCGCATCCGCACCGCCCAGGCCATGGGCGAGCGCGAGGACGACTTCATGCGCCTGAAGGTGCAGGGCCTGCTGGACGCTGCCGAGCTGCTGGCCGTGGTGCTGCCCGATGGGCGCGAAAAGCACATCTTTGGCCGCCGCACCCTGCCGCAGATGGACCTGGCCTCCACCTCCTGCGCCATCCAGAACCTGTGGTTGGCGGCGCGCGCCGAGGGCCTGGGCATGGGCTGGGTGTCGATCTTCGACCCGCTCACCGTGGCCGAGGTGCTGGGCCTGCCCGCAGGTGCCGAGCCGGTGGGCCTGCTGTGCCTGGGGCCGGTGGCCCAGTTCTACGACCGGCCCATGCTGGAGGAAGAAAACTGGGCCCGCCGCGAAGCCCTGGCCGACCTGGTGTTCGACGACCAGTGGGGCCAAACATCCACCTTGTTCGCAGAGGGAAAATAGCCCTCATGCAGATCCGTAGCTACCAAAACTCCGACGAATCCGCCGTGGTCGCCCTGTGGCAGGCCTGCGGCCTGACCCGCCCCTGGAACGACCCCTACAAAGACATCGCCCGCAAGCTGCAGGTGCAGCCCGAGCTGTTCCTGGTGGGTGAGCTGGACGGCCAGCTGATCGCCACGGCCATGGCTGGCTACGACGGCCACCGTGGCTGGGTCAACTACCTGGCCGTGGCGCCAGAACAGCAGCGGCGCGGCTACGCGGCCCAATTGATGCAGCACATTGAGCAACAGCTGCTGGCGATGGGCTGCCCCAAGCTGAACATGCAGGTACGCACCAGCAACAGCGCCGTGTTGGCCTTTTACCGCCACCTGGGCTACGCGCAGGACGAGGCCGTGAGCCTGGGCAAGCGCCTGATACCGGACGGCCCGGCGCAGTCAGCGCTTTGAACAAACCAAGGATTTCCATGACACCCATCAGTTCCCCTGCCGACATTGCCGCATCGCTGACCGAGCATTGGTCGCCCCGCGTGATCGCCGAGCTGGACGACTCCTACATCAAGGTCGCCAAGGTGCTGGGCTCTCTGGCCTGGCATAGCCATGAACACGAGGACGAGCTGTTCATGGTGCTCAAAGGCCATCTGCGCATCGAGCTGGAAACCGGCGTGGTCGATCTGTGCCAGGGCGAGATGTATGTCGTGCCCAAAGGCACGCGGCACAACCCCGTGGCGCAGGAGGAATGCCACATCATGCTGATCGAGCGCAAATCGACGCTGCACACCGGCGACGTGGCCACTGAAAAAACGCGCTCGCTCGCCGACCAGTTGCGGCCGCTGGCCCGTGTTTGAAAGCATGCTGCTGATTGCTGTCGTACTGTTGATTGCTCTCGTGGTGGACTGGCGCCTGGGCGAGCCGCCCAGCTGGTGCCACCCGGTGGTGTGGATAGGCAAGGCCCTGGGTTGGGCTGGGCGCCGGGTGGCGCCGCTGGACGGCCCGGTTCCGGCACCCGACCCGGATTACAAGTCTTTTGGGCTGGGGGCGCTGGTGTGGTGTGTGGGGGCAGCTATGGTTTGTGTAGCATCTGTGGCGGTGCAAAAAGGCCTGCTATGGCTGCCGCAGCACTACCAAAGCCTGTGGGCCACGGCCTTGGCCATGGTGTTGCTGGGCCTGGTGCTCAAGCCGACGCTGGCCTGGGCCATGCTGTACAGCGAGGTGCAGGCGGTGGAGGACGCCCTGGCCGAGTCGCTGGCAGCGGGGCGGGAACGCCTGTCCTGGCTGGTCAGCCGCGACGTGACGCAGCTCAGCGAGAGCGAGGTGCGTGAAAGCGCCATCGAGTCGCTGGCCGAGAACCTGAACGACTCGGTGGTCGCCCCCATTTTCTGGTTTTTGCTGCTGGGCCTGCCCGGCGCGGCGCTGTACCGCTTCGCCAACACCGCTGATGCCATGTGGGGCTACCGTGGCGTGCGCAACGGCCAGGTCTGGGAATGGGCTGGTAAATGGGCTGCCTGGGCCGATGACGTGCTGAGCTGGCTGCCCGCGCGCATCACCGCCGTGCTGTTGCTGCTGGTCTCTGGCGGCCGTGGCTGGCGCGCCCTGGTCACGCAGGCGGCCTACACGCCGTCGCCCAACAGCGGCTGGCCCATGGCCGCCATGGCCTTGGCGCTGGATGTGCGGCTGGGCAAGCCCGGTGTTTACGTGCTGCACCCCACCGGCCGCGTACCGGGCGCACCCGATATGTACCGCGCCGGAATCCATGCGCGCAATGCGCTGCTGGCGCTGGTATTGATTACGCTGTTAGCTTTGTTTTTTATAGCGCGGTGAGTGACTGCGCGCAGTGGCGTGTGGCATGTACAACGCCTGTCACAGGCTTGCCCTACACTCTGCAGCCTTATGCCGTGTTGGAGCATGTGTTTCCAGCGCAGGCAGCTATATATTGAATAGCACATGAGCTCTTTTTTCACCCATGGCGGCCCAGATGCGCTGGGCGTGCCGCGCTGGGATTTCTCGACCAACAGCAACGCCTGCGGCCCGTGCCCGCACGCCCTGGCCGATCTGCAGCAGGCCGATGCCACGCGCTACCCCGACCCGCATTACACCGCCTTGAAAGAGCAGCTGGCGGCCTTCCACGGCGTGGCCGCGCAGCGCATCCTGCTGGCAGGCAGCGCCAGTGAGTTCATCCACCGCATCAGTGCCGCGCACCAGCGCCAGCGGGTGTACCTGCCGCAGCACCATTACGGCGACTACTTGCAAGCCGCCCAGGCCTGGGGGCTGACCCAGGCTGATGCGCAAGAAGCCCATTTGCTGTGGGCCTGCGAGCCGTCCAGCCCCTTGGGCCAGGCCCACCCTGGTTTGGCCGACTTGGTGGACGGCTTGCGGCCAGACCAGCAACTGGTGCTGGACTGCGCCTACGCTCCATTACGGTTGGAGGGCGCCCCCAGCCTGGATGCCGCCCAGCGCGACCGGGTCTGGCAGATGTGGACGCCCAACAAGGCTCTGGGCCTGACGGGCATACGTGCGGCTTACGCGATTGCGCCATTGGGGGCGGATGTGCAGATCGTGTCGATCCTGTGTCCGTCCTGGCCGGTGGGTGCGCACGGCGTGGCCATGCTGCAAGCCTGGTGCCGCCCGGCCAGCCAGCAGTGGCTGGCGCAGAGCCTGGTGAAGCTGCGTGCCTGGAAGGCCCGGCAGATCATTCTGTGCCGCGCCCTGGGCTGGGAGTGTTTGCCCAGCACCGCCAACTTCTTCTGCGCTCGGCCCAGCGGGGATGATATGCCGTTGCGCTTGCAGCGTTTGCGCGCGCGGGGTATCAAGCTGCGGGATGCTGCGTCTTTTGGCTTGCCGGGATATGTGCGGCTGGGAGTGTTGCCGCCGTTGGGGCAGGATGCGTTGGCATTGCCGGGCTGAGTGTGGTTTTTGGGGATGGTTGATGACCGTAGGTGGGGTTGACGTCTATGCGATCCCCGGCCGGGAGTTCGCCCCGGCGGGCGAGTAACTTATTCTTTTGCGCAAAAGAAAAGTCACCAAAAGAAAGGCACCCCCACTGTCTGCGCCCTCCGCTTGCGCTACGGGAACCTGCGGTGCGCGCTTTGGTCGGGGTCTGGCTAAACTCGCTGCGCTCAGACAACGCCAGCCCTGATCCGCCCAAAGCTGTGCTCCTCGGCGCATACAGAGGGGAACCCCGGGGATCGGGATCGGTGGCGCGCAGCGCCACATCGCGCCTAGGGCGCGAGTTTGCCCTCACCCCAGCCCTCTCCCCGCTGGGGAGAGGGGGCAATACCGGCGTGAAAATTACGCGTGTCCCCGCATGACTCCCTCGCCCCTGCGGGGAGAGGGTTGGGGTGAGGGGTTCGCGAGATACGCGATGCCCGGCGCAGCCGGGCTGGCTGTTCGGCTGTCCGCTCCCCCGCCGTGTGGCGTCGGCGAGTAGCGCAGGGCTGGGCGGATCAGGGCCCGCGATTGTTTGAGGCCGCAGGCCGAGTTCGAGCGGGACCCCGACCAGACCGAGCAACGCAGCGTACCCCGCAGCGCAGCGAAGGGGGCGACGACTTCGGCTGGCCTTTTTGTGGTTACTATTTTTGGCCACGCAAAAATAGTGACTGCGCCGCCGGGCGCACTACCCGGCCAGGGATGTTGGTGGCGTTATCAGCGCCCAAAGAAACTACAAGCCAAATCGACCGCTAGCGCACAAAATACCTGCGCAAGAAGCTCCTATTTCTATAGCAAATGAACCGGGCGACCAGAAGACGTAGAAAGCCTAAATCTGCACCACCAGCCCCGTGCGGGCGGCTTCCGCAATGGCCTCTGTCACCCGCAGGTTCTGCACGCCGTCGCGGGCGCTGACCAGGGGGGTGGCTTTGCCTTCTATGACGTCGGCGAAGTGGTTCATCTGGTGCTTCAGCGGGTCGTCGCGCACCATGCCGATGGTGCCTACCTCAAACTCCTTCCACCACGAACGGTCGTCCGGGCGGGGGTAGGTTTTGATGCGCATGGTGGGTACGGCCAGGCTGCCCTGGGTGCCGGCAATAACGTAGCAGTCCTCGTCGGTGTAGGTGGTGTAGGCCTTGTTTTCCTGGCTGGTCTGCTCCCAGCTGCGGGCGCTGGCGGCGGTGTCGCTCAGCATGAAGCTGCCCAGCACACCGTTGGCAAAGCGCAGGTTGATGGCCACGGTGTCTTCCACTGCGAAGCCGCGCGTTGCGTTGCTGGCAAAGGCCTGCACGGCGCTGATGTCGCCGCACAGCATGCGCAGGTTGTGCACCTCGTGGATCAGGTTGATGAGGATGGGGCCGCCGCCGGCCTGGGTACGCCAGGGACCGCTGGCAAAGTAGTCGTCGGGCTTGTAGAACTGGGCGCTACCGGTCACGCTCACCAAGCGGCCCAGCTGGCCGCTGTCTACCACCTGCTTGGCCTTGGCCATGATGGGGCTGTGGGCGCGGTGGTGGCCTATGAGCACGCGGGCCTGGGTGTCTTCCACCACCTTTTGCAGCTGCAGCCCTTCGGCCAGGGTGGTGGCAATGGGCTTTTCCAGCAGGATGGGCACGCCGGCGGCGATGCACTCCAGCGCCTGCGGCAGGTGCAGATGGTTGGGCGTGGCCAGCAGCACGCCGTCGGGCCGGGCCTGGGCCAGCAGATCGGCCAGCGAGGTGAACAGCGGCACGCCGGCTTGTTCAGCAACGGCAACCGCGCCGGGCGAGGGGTCCACGATGGCGGACAGTGCGCAGCGCGGACTGCGCTTCAGCACGGCGATATGCGCCACGCCGATCGTGCCGGCGCCGGCCACGGCGATACGGAGCTTAGGGGAAGAAGTCATGCAGCCTCTGGTGTGGGAATGGGGCATGCTAGCCACAAGCCATCTTAATGGGCGGATTACGGGCTAGCGCCTGCCGGTTACACCCGGTTCGGGGCAACACCCTCGGCCCGGTTACGGCCAAGGCGCTTAGCCGTATAGAGCGCTTCGTCTGCGCGCTGCAGCAGGGCATCGGCGGTGTCGGCTGCCATAACACTTGCCACTCCGCAGCTAATGGTGATTGTGTTTTCGGCCAGCAAGGGCTTGGCGGCGACATGGGCACACAGCGCCGTGGCTTTGTGCATTGCCTCTGTGAACGAGGTTTCCGGCAGGATCACCACGAACTCTTCACCGCCCCAGCGCCCCAGCGTGTCGACATCGCGCAGCACTTCGGTTGCACGTTGCGCCAATGCCACTAGTGCGGTGTCGCCCGCGCTGTGGCCGAACTGGTCGTTGATGGTCTTGAAGTGGTCGATGTCGATCAGGATGATGGCGAAGGCGTGGCCATACCGCGCGAAGCGCAGCAACTCGGATTCAATGGCCTCGGACATGCGGCGGCGGTTGGCCAACTGGGTGAGTTCATCGGTATTGGCCAGGCGCGCCAGCTGGTCCACGGTGAGCTGGGCAATCTGGAAGCGGTGCTGGTAGCTGGAGAAGAAATACAGCGCCGCAATCAACACGGCAGACACCATGTGCAGCTGGACTGTGAAGTTGCCGTAGCCTTCGTCGAAATGAAAAACAAGATAGGGCAGGCTGATCACGATGAAGATTGCCAGAATGGCCAGCGCCAGTTTCAGGCTGGATGTGTGGCCCATCTGCGTGAAGGCAAATACGTAGATCACCGGAATCCACAGGTACAGCGGCTGCAGGTCGATGCTGGCGCCAAAAACTGGCGCGTACAGCCGCAGGGCCATGCAGGCAGCGCATAGGCCGACTGCAAAAAGCAAACACGCCACATCGACCACGCGCTGCGACAGCAGCTTTCTCCAGAGGATGATGAACATGACCGGGTGGAACAGCATGTTTGCACCAAACACTCCGCGCAAGACGGTCGATGACACACCGCGCAACTCCATGGCTGCCCAGCCCGCAGCCGAGCCGACCCAGCTCAGGGCCAGAATCGCCATCAGTGCATTGCGTTTGAGGTTGTGGCTTGGCTGCAGCACGGAGTCGATGTGCTTGTAAGGTTGGGCGACACGCTGCACATAGTGGCTAGTAATGCAGGTGCAAATCGGGGTGTTTCAATAGTATACACATTTTGTAACAACTCATGAAGGTATGCCCACGAGCGGCGCAGGCGCGGCTGGTGGATGCTGTAAGCCGGCTCGAATAGGCAAGGCGAAAGGCCCCGTAGGCTGCAACCAAGCGTGCTGCGCCCCTGGATGTTGGTGCTATTGAATAGAGAGCGTATTACGCAGGTGAAATAAGGGCTAGCAGGGTATTTGATGCCAAGGCGTGGGCACTCATGCAGAATGCGCCTTAACGCGGGTCGCGCACGCAATGAGCCATCAATACAACCGTATCGCCATGTCGAAGTACCAGGTGCGGCGGATTTCGATCACGTCGAATTCGCGGGCCAGGGCGGGCTGGAAGGCCTGGTAGTTCGCCTGGCCGTAGATGATGCGGCGGATCGCCTCGTCGATGGCTGGTACGCCGCTGGAGATGACGAAGCTCACCGACTCCACCGAACCATCGCTTCGCACCGCCACCAGCACCAGGGGATCGGCATGGGGCTGCTTGACGACTTGGCGGACTGCAGCATCGAAGGTCATGGGGGACTCGATTTTTCGGGTCCAGGCTTCAGCGTAACGCACCATTTCCTCGTTGGTGTCGATGCGGCCGAAGATCCTGCCTCGGCGTGCGCTGCTCCAGGAGGAGGGAAGTGCGTTGGCGGCGCGCGCTGCGGCCTCGCGCTTGTCGGCTTCTTCGTTCAGCTGCCGTCCTATGGCCTTGAGCTTTTCTTCGCGTTGTTCGGCGGCCAGGCGCTTGGCTTCTTGTTTGGTGGCCTCGGCCCGTGCGGCATCCTGGCGGGCGGCGTTCTGGCGGTCGGCTTCGGCCTTTGCGGCGTTGGCAGCCTCCTGCTGGGCCGCTTCTTGGCGTGCAGCAGCCTGCCTTGCGGCCTCCTGCTTCGCGGCCTCCTGCCTAGCGGCCTCCTGTCGCTCAGCCTCTTGTTTGGCCTCTTGTTTAGCTGCTCCGGCCCTTGCCGCTTCTTGCTGCGCAGCCTGGCGTTCAGCTTCGCGTCGCGAGGCTTCTGCTTTGGCGGCCTCCTGGCGTGCAGCTTCCTGCTTGGCGGCTTCGGCGCGTGCTGTTTCCTGGCGCGCTGCTTCTTGTTTGGTTGCCTCGGCCTTTGCTGCCTCCTGGCGTGCGGTGGCCTGGCGTTCGGCCTCGGCCCGGGCGGCCTTGGCGGCTTCCTGCTGTGCGGCTTCTTGCCGTGCCGCAGCTTGCTTTGCCCCAGCTTGCTTTTCCGCCTCCAGGCGCTCGGCGTCACGTCGTGCGGCTTCTGCCTTGGCGGCCTCCAGGCGGGCCGCCTCTTGCTTGGCGGCCTCGGCCCGGGCGGCTTCTTGCCGGGCTGTGGCCTGGCGCTCCGCCTCTTGGCGCGCGGCAGCTTGTTTGGCGGCTTCCAGGCGTTCGGCTTCTGCCTTGGCGGCGGCCTGGCGTTCAGCCTCCCGGCGCGCGGCTTCTATCCTGGCGGCCTCTTGGCGTGCGGCCGCCTGCTTGGCGGCTTCGGCCCGGGCGGCCTCCAGGCGTGCAACTTCCTGGCGTGCGGCCTCTTGACGTTCGGCTTCGGCGCGTGCTGCCTTGGCGGCATTTGCGGCTTCTTGTTGGGCGGCCTCCAGCCGTGCGGCGGCTTTCTTGGCGGCTTCCAGACGCTCAGCTTCTTGCTTGGCAGCCTCGGCCCTGGCCGTCTCTAGCCGCGCAGCATCCTGGCGTGCGCTGGCCTGCCGCTCTGCGTCTTGGCGTTCACGTTCCTGCTTTGCGGCTTCGACCCGCGCGGTTTCCAGGCGCTCGGCTTCTGCGCGGGCGACGGTCAGGACCTGCTGTTGCGCCTCGGCCTGCCGTGGGGCTTCTGCCTGCGCTGCCTCCTGGCGGCTGGCTTCTTGGCGTAGCGCCTCCAGGCGCGTGGCCTCGGCCCGGGCTGTGTCCTGGCGCAAGCTCTCTTGGTGTTCTGTCTCCAGCTTGGCCGTTTTGGCGCGTGCTGCCTGGGCTTCTTCCTGATGTGTGGCGGCGAGGGTGGCGGCTTGTTGCGCAGCCTCCAGGCGTGCGACTTCTGCGCGGGCCGCTTCCAGGCGGGCCGTGGCCTGGCGCTCGGCTTCTTTTTGCCGCGCCTCTTGCCGGCGGGCCTCAGCGACTGCTGCGGCCTGGCGGGCAGCTTCTGCCCGGGCTGCTTGGGCTTCCTTTCGTTTGGTCTCTAGACGCTCTGCTTCTTTCTGGGCGGTCTCAGCGGCGGGCGTGGGCAGTGCGACCCAGGTGGCGGCGCCATCGAAGGGCAAGGCCGCAGCTTCGTCGCTGTCGGTGGGTTGGGGGGCTGGCGTGGACGTGGTGTTCAGGGCGTCTGCGGTGCTGGTGCCGGTATCTTGCGACGGCTCCGTGCCCGTGGGTTCGGCGCTGGCCGGTTCCGCCGGGTCCAGCACCACACGCACGGTTGGCACCTCGGCGCGCCGCGCCTGCCAGGGGAAGTCGAAACCCGGCAGGCCATCGCCCTGGCCGCCGAAGCTCAGGCTCAGCAGCAGCGCATGGAACAGCAGCGACAGCACCAGCCCCACGGGCAGCCGTGTCCGGGCAGGGACTGCGCTGGGGCTGAGCCACTGCGCATCGCCGGGTTCGTCGCTGGGGTTGGTGGAGGGTGGGGCCGCTTCGGTTGTCACGGGTAAATGGAGGCTACGGCTACGTGAAGATCGCCGGGTATGGTGGAGTGACGAATGTAGCCGCTGTTGCGGGCATTGCCCCAGGGGCGAGCCAATCCGTCTCAACCATCTGCCTTGCACCGTGGGCAGAAATGCGGCTGCAATATGCTATCAAATTAAAAGCATGTTGCGCAGGTATCGTCTGCGCCGCAGGCCTATTTGATGCTGAACCTCAGGCCACCCAGCCCAGCAGATGGTGCATGGCCCACAGCAGGCTGCTGATGGTGAAAAACGAGCTGACGGTGGCCACCAGCAGGGCGGCGGCGGTGAAGCCTTCCAGTCCGTATTTCTGCGCTACCACCGGGTAGATGCTGAGCATGGGCATGGCGGCAAACAGCACGGCGGCGACGCGCAGCTCGGGCGCCACCACCAGCCCGGCAGGAAGCAGCCACAGCATGGTGAATACGGCCAGCGGGTGCAGCAGCAGCTTGCCGCAGGCTACCCAGGCCAGGTCGCGGCGCACGCCGGCCAGCTTCAGGCCGACCAAGCTGCCGCCGATGACGAACAGCGCCACCGGGCTGGAGGCAGTGGCTACGATTTGCACGGTTTGCGCCAGCACGGCAGGCAGGTGCAGACCCGACAGCGAGAAGCCGAAGCCGGCCAGTATGGCCAGCACCATGGGGTTTTTCAGCAGGTTGCGCAGGCTGACAGCCAGGGTGTGGTGCCAGCGCTGGGCGGCGTCCTGGCCTTCGTTGTCGGCCATGGCGAAGCACAGCGGCAGCACCAGCAGGTTCTCGACCACCATGGTCAGCGCCAGGGCCACGCCGGCCGTGGGGCCCAGCAGCTGCAGCACGATGGGGTAGCCCACAAAGCCGCTGTTGGATGCGGCCATGCCCAGGCTTTGCATGGTGGCCAGGGGCATGCTTTGGCGGCGCAACCGCAGGCCGACCAGCATGCCGATCAGCACCACGGTTAGCGAGCCAGCGGCGTAAGCCAGCAGGTAAGGGCCGTTCAGCACTTCGCCCAGCGGGCGCTTTGACAGGGCGTTGAAGATCAGCGCCGGCAGGCAGAAGTTGATGACAAAGCGGCCCAGTACCCGCATGTCGGGCTTGTTGAACAGGCCAAATCGCACAGACAGATAACCTGCTGCGATGATCAGGTAGATCGGCGTGGTGATGGCCAGGATTTGCAGCATGCTTGGGGTGGTGTTGCGGTAGGGGACTTACGGGCCGGGCATGTCAAAAAGTAGACAGACCCGGCCTGTGCAAGGGCGTTCAGTACTTCAGCGTGGCGACTTCGCGCAGTACCTCGGCCGTGGTGCTGGGCAGGCCGAAGAATTCCAGATAAGCCGGGATTTGCTCGAACAGCATGTCCGTGCCCACCTGCACCCGGCAGCCACGCGCCTGGGCCGCCGCCAGGAAGGCGGTGGTCTCGGCCTTCATCACCACTTCGCCCACAAAGGCGGTGGGGGCGATGCGGTCTACGTCCATGGGCAGGGGGTCGCCTTCGTTCATGCCCATGGGCGTGGCGTTGACCACCAGGTCGCAGCCGGCTGGGTCGTTGGTGCCGGTTTCCACCAGCAAGGCGGGGTAGTGCTGGCGCAGGCGGCTGGCAAGGCCTTCCATGGAGGGTGTGTAGGCGTCGAACAACTGCAGCGTGCTGACGCCCGCCGCCGCCAGCGAGGCTGCGATGGCCGAGCCCACGCCGCCGCAGCCCACCACCAGGGCGCGGATGCCGGTCAGGTTCTGGCCCTTGCGCAGCACGCCGCGCACAAAGCCTTCACCGTCGAACATGTCGCCCACTAGGCGGCCGTCTTCGGTGCGGCGCACGGCGTTGCAGGCGCCGGCAATCTGCGCCGTGGGCGAGACTTCGTCCAGCAGGCCGGCGGTGGTGACCTTGTGCGGCATGGTGATGAGCGCGCCACGGATGTTCTGCAGGCTGAATACGGCACGCAGAAACGTGGGATAGTCCTCGGCCTTGCAGCCCATGGGCACGACCACGGCGTCAATGCCGGCCTGGTCGAAATAGGGGTTGTAGATCATCGGCGCCTTGAAGGCGTGGGTGGGGAAGCCGATGTGGGCGATGAGCTCGGTTTTGCCGCTGATCATGGTGCTTCCTTATGCCTTTTGTGCTGCCTGGGCAGCGGATACACCGGCACGCAGGCCCAGCAGATAGCTCTCGGCCCCAAAGCCGCAGATCTGGCCCTTGACGATTTCACCGAACACCGAGTGGTGGCGGAACTCCTCTCGGGCGTGGATGTTGGACATATGCACCTCGATGATGGGGCAGGGCAGGATGGCCAGCGCATCACGGATGCCGTAGCTGTAGTGCGTCCAGGCACCGGCGTTGATCAGCACCGCGTCCACCTTGTCGGCGTAGGCCTGGTGGATGCGCTCGCACATGGCGCCTTCGTGGTTGGTCTGGAAGTGCTCTACCGTCGCGCCCAGTTCCTGGCCCAGCGCCACCAGGCTGGTGTTGATCTGGTCCAGCGTAGTGGTGCCGTATTGCTTGGGGTCGCGTTTGCCAAACATGTTCAGGTTGACACCGTGGAGTACGAGGATGCGCATGGGAGTTCCTTGGGTTGAGGGGCCGGTCGGGCGGAAGAGGGGGCGGGTGTTGAACCCCGCATGTTATCGCTAGAATGGCTCGAAATGTACTAAATAGTTCATTTTCAAAATAAAGGGTTTACCCTTTGTTTTATCCAGATGTGCCAGGTTAAGCCCTCCAAATACAGCAAGGTGAAGGAGATGACGATATGACCACCAGCCCCGCCAACCCGTACGCCCAGCCCAGGGTGGATTGCCATGTGCACATATTTGACCCGGCGCGCTTTCCCTTCCAGCCCGACACTGCCTACCGGCCCTCGGGCCAGGAGCTGGCCACGGCTGAGCAACTGGACGCCGTGCTGGACGCGCACGGCGTGCAGCATGCGGTGCTGGTCGGCCCCAACTCCGGCTATGGCCTGGACAACCGCTGCCTGCTGGATGCGCTGGCGCGGGGCCGGGGCCGCTACAAGGGCGTGGTGGTGCTGCGCAACGACGCCAGCCTGGGCGAGCTGCAAGATCTGCAGGCCCAGGGCGTGGTTGGCGTGGCCTTCAACCCAGCCTTGCTGGGCGTGGACTATTACCTCGGCATAGGCCCCTTGCTGGAGCGCCTGCGTTCGCTGGGCTTGTGGGCCCAGGTGCAGGTGCAGCAGGACCAACTGGTAGCGCTCAAGCCCATGCTGGTGGACAGCGGCGCGCGCCTGCTGTTCGACCATTGCGGCCGGCCTAACCCGGCGGCGGGCGTGGGCCAGGCTGGCTTCCAGGCTTTGCTGGGCCTGGCTGAAACGGGACGCGCCTGCGTGAAGCTCTCCAGCCTGGTGAAAAGCTCGGGCCAGGCTTTTCCGCATGCGGACATGTGGCCTTTTGTGCAGGCGCTGCTGCAGGCCTATACGCCACAGGCCCTGGTCTGGGCCTCGGACTGGCCGTTTCTGCGGGCCCCGGCGCGGGTGGACTACGGCCCCTTGCTGGCCCTGTTCGACAAGCTGGTGCCCGACGCGGCGGCGCGCCAGGCGCTGATGTGGGACACGCCCCGGCGCCTGTTCGGCTGGGACGCAAGCTCCAGTTAATTCGCAGCGGTGGGCGGCAGCCGCCAGGCGGCTTCTTCGTAGCCGCCTACAAAGCTGTCGGGGCCGTTGTCCAAGTTGCGGTTCACCAGGCGGCGGGCGTACATCGGGTGGCGCATGCTGCGCACCTCGTGCTCCAGCGTGGCAAGCACCTGGCCGTTGTCGAGGTCGATGATGTCCTGAAAGCGGTACTGGCTCTGGTCGCTTTCCTCCGTCACCAGGCCGCGCGCCAGCAGGCGGCGGTGCACCCCTGAAAAATCCGCCACGCTGATCTGCACATGGTGGCCGTCGTATGGCGGCAGGCTGCGTGTGGTTTCGCGGAACACCAGGCTCTCGGCCAGACCGATGGGAATGCGCACAAAGTTGCCGTCTGCATCCGATCCCAGCGTGGCCGGCGCGGCCAGCACCTCGGTATAGAAGCGGGCAATGCCGGCCACCGTGCCGGGTGCGCAGTCCACCTCCACATAGGGCATGCCCAGGCGCAGCGGGCCGAAGCGTGCCGGGTCCGGGGCGTGCACGCGGATGCGGTTGCCCCAGGGGCAGACGGTGTCCACTACATCGCCACGGCGTTCAAAGCGGAACTGCGTGCCCTGCAGCAGCGGGGCCACGGCCTGCAGCCGCTGCACCAGGCTGTCCAGCTCCGGCAGCACCAGGCCAACCACGCCGCGCAGCACCTCGGTCTTGCCTACCGGCAGATGGAACTGGCAGCTGCCCACGTTCATCCAGGCATTGCTGATGCCGGTGCGCTGGTAGGGGTCGCGGGTCAGACCCAGGCCCATGCCGTAGAAGATGATGGCCTGCTGCTGGTCGGCTACGCGCACATTGACGTGGCCAAACTCGACGATATTGCCTACGTCTTCGGTGGCGCGGTTGTAGGGGGTGTGCATGTTGGGGGCGTTTGGGCGGAGGGACTCGCATTTTGGCAGTGTTTGCCTGCTGCCGTGTGGTCCGGTCTTTTATATGAAATGAGGCTCTAGCGCATGTATTACCTGCGCTAGCTGCTATCAAAATTGCATGGATGGCCCTCCAGACCGGGCTAGACCAGGCTGATCAGATCCGTATCGCCCACGTCCACACCTTGCTGCGACAGCAGAGTGGTGACCTGGCCACGGTGGTGGGTCTGGTGGTTGAAAAAATGCGTCAAGGCCTGCCACATCGGGTGCTGGCGTTGCGTGCCCAAGGTGTTGCTGTAGCGCATGGTCCAGCCTGTCATGTCGGGTGGTGCGCTGGCCAGCCAGGCTTCGATGGCTGCGTCCAGCACCTCACGCCGGGCCATGAGCGTGGCCCAGTCGTCGTACAGCGGCTGGTTCAGCTGGTAGCCGGGCGGCAGGTGGATGGCGCCGCTCAGCGCGGGCCAAGCGCTGGCATGGTCGGCGCCGCATTGCACAAAGCGCTGCAGCCAAACCTGGTCGCCCACCAGCACGTGGTTCAGCGTGCGGTGGATGGAGCCAAAGAAGGCCCCGCTGTTTTGCTTGCGTGTGGCATCGTCCAGGCCGCTGCAGCAGGCGTACAGGCGTTGGTTGAACCAGCGGTTGTAGCGCGCCAGAAATTGGTAGTTATCCATCATGCTGTTGTCCATGGCTGGATGTTGCCACACGACCGTACTGGCTTTTTAGCGCCCGTAGATGGCCGTCAGCTGGGTCTGAGCAAGGGTGTTGGCATGGAGCATGAAGCCGACCATGGCGGCACTGGCATCGGCGGGCAGGTCTATGCGCGGAACTTTCAGCGCGTACAGCGTGAAGATGTAGCGGTGCGGTTGGTCGCCGGCTGGCGGGCAGGCGCCACCGTAGCCTGGCGCGCCAAAGTCGGTGCGGCCCTGTACCGTGCCCGCTGGCAAACCTGGCTGGCCACTGCCGGCCTGGGCGGGCAGGCCGGACGTGTTGGCCGGCAGGTTGTAGACCACCCAGTGCCACCAGCCGGAGCCGGTGGGTGCGTCGGGGTCGTACACCGTCAGCGCCAGGCTTTGGGTGCCGGGCGGCACGCCCTGCCATTGCAGCGCGGGTGACTGGTTGCCGCCACTGCAGCCAAAGCCTTGTAGCACCTGGGTAGCGAGCAGGCTGCGTCCTTCCGTGATGTCGGGGCTGGTGAGGGTGAAGGGTTCGGCCTGGGCGGCCAGGCTGGCGCAGCACAGAGCAGCTGCAGCGATAGGTGGTATCAAGCGGGGGAACAGGCGGGTAAACATACGACTCCTTGTAGACAAGGCCTTACTGTCACCGCAGACCCGCCAAAGCTTTAGCCCGCGCCGTGCAGCAGCTATGCCGTTTCGCGCAACAGCGAAGGGGCAAAACCAAAGCGCGCCTTGAAGGCAGCGCCAAACCGGCTGTGCGAGGTGTAGCCGCATTGCTGCGCAATTTCGCCCACTGGCAGCGCGCTGGACTGCAGCATGTTCAGCGCCGTCTCCAGCCGCAGAGCACGCACGGTTGCGGCGATGCTGCTGCCTTCCTTGGCCAACTGGCGACCCAGGGTGCTGGGGCTGGTGTGCAGCGCCTGGGCGATCTCTTCGGCTGTCCAGTCGGCGTATAGCCGCCCTGCAACCACGCGGCGGACCCGCTCTGTGGCGCGCAGCGTGCCGTTCGGCGGAAATGCCCAGCCGCGCTCGGCCAGCATCAGCAGCACCTCGGTCGCACGGTGGCGGCGGACCGAGGCTGGAAACTGGCCCCTGCCGGCGAGTGCGTCTGCAGCGGCCTGCAGCGATTGGCCCAGGCTGTCGTCCACCGTGAGCAGGCTGGCCAGAGCGGTGCGTGCATTCCCTGCCAGGGCAGGGTAGCGCTGGCTGAAGTCGGCCACCATCTCGGGGGCGATCTGAAGTGCGCAGGCCTGGTAGCTGGCGTGGGGTGTGGGGTCGTTCACCACGTCCCATACGCTGCCTTGTGCCAGCATCAGCAGTTGGCCCGGGCCACAACGGTGGCTGCCTCGCGCATGTTGCACAGTCTTGCTGCCGGCCTGTACCCAGATCAGCAGGTCGGCGTGAACAGTCAGGGTGGCCACCCTGTGCCGAGCCCGCGCACTGATTTGGCAGGAAGCGCCAATGCTGTGCAGGGCGTCGTCCGGGGCGGTTGGGGCGGCGGTTTGGAGGGACATGGGGCTAGGACTCTAGCGCAATCCGCGCGGCGCGCCACAATCGTCGCCAGTCTCTGTTCGTTTCCCTTTGGAGTTGTATGCCCACCACCCCGCACAGTTCCGCCCCCAATGTCCCGCCCTTGCACATTCTGCTGACCGGTGGCACCGGCTTTCTTGGCCAGGCGCTGTGCCGTGCGCTGTTGCTACAGGGCCATAGGCTCACGTTGTGGGTGCGCAATGCCGAAAAGGCCGAAGCGCTCTTTGGTACCGCAGTGCGCCATGTGACCAGGCTGGCCGACGTGGCGCCAGACGATATGCCGGATGTGCTGCTGAACTTCTCGGGCGAGCCGATACTGGGCCCGCGTTGGTCGCCGCAGCGCAAGCAGCAGCTGCATGCCAGCCGCAGCGGTGTGACCCAGGCCCTGGTGGATTGGGTGGCGGCATCGGCGCGCAAACCGCGCCTGCTGCTGAGTGCTTCCGCCATTGGCTACTACGGCATACAGGCGCCGGGCGACGCGGCCGCGTTGGGCGAGGATGCGCCGCCGCAGCCTATCTTCATGTCTGAGCTGTGCCAGCGCTGGGAGCGCACGGCACAGGGCATGGCCGCCCAGGGCGTGGCGGTGGCCTGTGTGCGGCTGGGCGTAGTGCTGGGCCTGAAGGGCGCGTTGCCCGAGATGCTGCGCCCGTTCCGCCTGGGTGTAGGCACGCGCATGGGCCGGGGTGACCAGGTGTTGACCTGGGTGCATCTGGACGATGTGGTGGCCGGCGTGTTGCATCTGCTGGCCCAACTGCACCAGTCTCCAGATATGCCGCCCAGCGGCGCCTACAACCTGACCGCACCCCATCCGGTGAGCCAACAGGAATTCACCGACACCGTCTGCCGGGTATTGCACCGCCCGCTGGCGCTGCCCGTGCCGGCGGCCTTGCTGCAGCTGATGCTGGGCGAGCAGGCCTGCCTGCTGACCGAAGGCCAGCGCGTGGTGCCGCGGCGCCTGCTTGCAGACGGCTACCATTTCCGGTTTGAGCGCCTGGAAGCGGCGCTGCAAGACCTGGAACGTAAAAGAAAGAACTGAGAAATGCCCATGGCGACTTTAGACATTGCACCCCCCGTACTCACCGACCCCGTCCAGCAGTTGCTGCAAATGCTGCGCACGCCGGGGCCACGCCGCCGCATCGTCGGGCTGGTGGGACTGCCTGGTTCGGGCAAAAGTACCTTGGCTGACAAGTTGGTGGCAGCGGTGAATGCCGAGGCGGGTGCAGGTACGGCGGTAGTCTTGGGCATGGATGGCTTCCACCTGAGCCGGGCGGCCCTGGCGCGCATGCCCGACCCGGAGGCGGCCCTGGCCCGGCGTGGATCACCCTGGACTTTCGATCCGGCCGGTCTAGCGGACCGTCTGCGCGCGGTGCGCAACGCGGCTGTTGATGCGCCCCCCGTGCCTTGGCCCGGTTTCGAGCACAGCGTGGGTGACCCGGTGGAGGGCGCAGTGCAGATCGATGCGGCTGTGCGCCTGGTGCTGGTGGAGGGGCTTTACCTGCTACACCGCGAACATGGCTGGAACCTGGACGGGCTGCTGGATACCCGCTGGTACCTTGATGTGCCCATGGACGTAGCCCTGCAGCGCTTGGTGGCGCGCCACCAGGCGGCCTGGGGTTTCAGCGTGGCCCAGGCGCAGGCACGGGTGGCCATGAACGACCAGCTGAACGCCGAGATCGTGCAGCAGACCCGTGCCCGGGCTGACGCGCTGGTGGCTTAGGCGCGGCGGCGGATGAACACCAGGCCCGCCAAGCCCAGGCCGATCAGGGCCAGCGAGCCAGGCTCGGGCAACTCCACCGCCATCTGGTAGGGGCCAAAGCCGGCCAATGCTGCCGTGTCGTTGGGGCTGACACCAAACGCGGCGCTGTAAGACGATTCACCGGCCACACCCAGCGCGGACAGGTCGGACGAATACGACCACTGGACCGCATTCGGGTCGGCTGCGGCGATCTCGATCCAGTAGGTGGTATTGGCCGCCAGGCTGTAGCCGGATGCCAGCGAGAAACGGTAGGAGCCGAATCCACTGGATGAGATGGTAGAACTGGACAGGCTGTCGAAAGTCGCCAGCAGGCTGCCAGGGGCGCCGCTGTTGCTGGACAGCAGGCTGACCTGCAGGTTGGAGCTCAGGTCCGGGCCCAGGTTCATCAGCAGTGCCTGGATGCTGTTCAGTGTGCCGCCGTAAGTGCCAGTGTTGAACGAGTTGGCAAGCGGGCCGGTGCCGTACACCGCATCGGAGCCGCTTTGTACGGCGTCAAGGTTGTTGTAGACCACGGTGGCTTGCGCGGGCAGGGCCATGGCGAAGCACAGGCAGGCGCCAGCGGACACGGCAGCCTGGCGGAAAGACATTTTCAATGGGGAAAACATAGCTGTTCCTGACATCTATAGATTGAGGGGGCTCAGAGCAGCGGGTCGCTGACGCCGTGCTTGCCGGTTTCCACATGGCCAGCGCATTGGCAGACAAAGCTGGCGTCGGTGCTGGCCGTGACCACCAGGTCGTACCAGCGCGCGCTGGTTTGCAGCGTCCAGTCCGAGCGGAAGCTGGCACCTGGGGCTACCGTTTGGTGCGACGCGTTCTTCATGTACTGATCGGTCACGGTGACGCTGGTGGAGACGGTGCCGATGTTGGTGACCACCAGCGAAATACCGCCGCCAATGGTGTCGTACACGGTTTGCACGGTCAGCTTGGCCGCCGATGCGCCGGTGCCACCTGCGAATTTGCGGAAGAAGCCATTCGGGCCGTACACCGACAGGTCATAGGCGCTGGTGCCCGCAGCGGGTGTCCAGGTGTCGGCCAGGCTTTTGCCGGCCTCTACCGTATAGCTCCAGGGGCCGGTGCTGCCGCCGGCCACGGTGCCGTTGGCGGTGCGCACATGGAACCAGGCGCCAGCGCTGCCAGTATTGCTGAAGCTGATGCCAAAGCTCTGGCCCGCCGCGTTCGCCACGCCCAGGGCCTGCAGTTGGTAGGGCAGGGCACGCGCCAGGCGGGCGCCGGGTTCTTGCGACGGCATGGTCTGGTTGGCAGGCGGCGTGACGGCCAGGTTGGGGTAGGTCTTGCCGCTGGTGACGTCGCTTGCCGGCGGCACATAGGCGGCGGTGCTGGGCAGGCGCGAGGCGGTGGCGCTGGCGATGGAGAAGTCGAGTGCTGAGCTCAGGTCGCCGCACACCGTACGGCGCCAGGGCGAGATATTCGGCTCCATCACGCCAAAGCGTTTTTCGATGAACTGGACGATGGAGGTGTGGTCGAACACCTGGGAGTTGACCCAGCCGCCCTTGCTCCAGGGCGACACCACCAGCATGGGCACCCGTGCGCCCAGGCCGTAGGGGCCGGCGGGGTAGCTGGCCGTGCCGTTGCCAGGGTAGATTTCATTCACGGTGCTGACGGTGGATTTGCCCTGCGCGGCTGTCATGGGCGGGGTGGGCGGCACCACGTGGTCGAAGAAGCCGTCGTTCTCGTCGTAGCAGATGATCAGCACGGTGCTGGCCCAGACGGCGGGGTTGGCGGTCAGCGCGGCCAGTACGTTGTTGACGTACCAGGCACCGTAGTTGGTGGGCCAGTTGGGGTGCTCGGTATAGGCCTCGGGCGCGGCGATCCACGACACCTGGGGCAGGGTGTTGTTCATCACATCGCTGCGCAACTGGTCGAACAGGCCGCCGTTGTTGAAGGCGCCGTTGTTGTAGATGTTGGTGCCGCTGCGGGCGCGGTCATACAGGGGCTGGCCGGGCGTGGAGTTCTGGTACTGGGTGAAGTACAGCAGCGAGTTGTCGCCGTAGTTGCCGATGTAGGGTTGGCCGGTCCAGCCCCAGTAGCCTTCTGCGGTCAGGCCTACGCCGATGTCCTGGTAGATCTTCCAGCTCACGCCAGCGTTTTGCAGGCGCTCGGGGTAGGTGCGCCAGTTGTAGCCAGCTTCTGCATTGGTCACCACCGGGCCGTAGGGCGGCACGCCATTGCCATTGCCCGCCAGGGCCACGTTGCCAGGGGTGCTGCCGGTGGCGCTGCCATCGGGCGTCAGCGTGCCGTTCTGGCCGGCCCAGCCGCTCCACAGGTAGTAGCGGTTGGGGTCGGTGGAGGCCATGATCGAGCAGTGGTATGCATCGCACACGGTGAAGGCATCGGCCAGCGAGAAGTAGTAGGGGATGTCCGAGCGCTGCAGGTAGCTCATGGTCTTGCTGGTCTTGTTCGGAATCCACTTGTCGTAGAGGCCGTTGTTCCAGGCGCCGTGGGCGTCTTTCCAGGAGTGGGCCAGGTCGGCCAGAAATGCCAGCCCCAAGTCGGCGCCTGCGGGGCGGAAGGGCAGCAGCGTGGCAGGGGTTTGTGTGACGCCGGACGAGTTCAGATTGGGCTGCTGGAATACCGAGTTTCCCGACCCATAAAGGCGCACGGCGCGCGGGTCGTTGAAGCCGCGTACGCCGCGCAGCGTGCCGAAGTAGTGGTCGAACGAGCGGTTTTCCTGCATCAGCACCACGATGTGCTGTACGTCCTGGATGGTGCCGGTCACGGCGTTGGCGGGGATCGCCAGGGCCTGTTTGATGGCATCAGGGAAGACGGTGGACAGGCCAACGCCGGCCGCACCGCGCAAAAGGGCGCGACGGTCAATGGAAGTCATGGGGATCTCCTTGTTCTAGGGGCTGGAGGGAACGTTCGGTAGGCGACGTGCATCTTCTGGCTCAGATGTGACATCGCTATGTCAAGGGCCGCGCTATGTGGGTCGTGTGGGCGTGGGATTGCGCAGTCTCGCTCGCGCTCTGGCCCTGTCGTCTGTATGATGATTTTTATGCCGCATCCCGCTTGCACCGACCCGATCGCGCAGCAGCTGCTGATGGCCTACAACGATTCGCCGTTGTTGGTTGCGCTACTGGACGCGGGCGACCACCTTCGCTACGCCAACCCTGCTTTTCGCAGTGCTTACGGTTTGGATGCCGACGAACTGATCAGCTGGAGCGCGCTGATGCGCCGCAACCATGCGCTAGGCAACGGCGCGTATATCGAAACCCTCGACATCGATACCTGGCTGGCCACTATCCGTTCGCGCCGGGGCAAGCAGGCATTTCGTGCCTTCGAGGCCGATCTGTGCGATGGCCGCTGGATCTGGATGACCGAGACCTTGCGCGCCGACGGCTGGATGCTGTGTGTGGCGTCGGACATCACTGTGCTGAGAGGCGGCGAGCGCAGCATGCGCCAGCAACGCGACGTGGCCTTGCGCGCCGCGCAGACCGACGGTATGACCGGCATCAGCAACCGCGCGCACATCATGGAACAGCTGCGCGACTCCATAGCCGAGCGGCAGCAGCGCGATACGCCTTGCGGTGTGGTCTTGCTGGACCTGGACTATTTCAAGCGGGTCAACGACAGCTATGGCCACCCGGCGGGTGATGCCGTGCTAAAGGACTTTGCCCATACGGTGCAGCGCTCGCTGCGGCGCGACGATGGTTTTGGCCGCCTGGGTGGAGAAGAGTTTTTGTTGCTATTTCGCGGCATGTCTCCCAAGAACCTGGGCGGTGTGGTGTCGGTTTTATTGAATGTGGTGCGCCAGCGCCATCCGTTGCCAGCGCACCCGGATTTTGGCTACACCTGCTCGGCCGGTATGACCGAGCTGCGGCCGGGTGACGATGTGCGCAGCGTGTACAAGCGCGTCGATGAAGCCCTGTACCAGGCCAAGGGTGCTGGCCGGGATCGTAGCATGTGGGCCGTTTAGTTTGCTATTTAATCGATAGCTGCTGGCGCAGATAGAATATGCGCTAGAGCCATTTTTTATTCATAATACCGGTGCCCAGTCTGCACCTTTTTTCTACCGCCCCAATGAGGTATTTCCGCGCATGAGCCTTGCCGTCTGCACCATGGTGCTGGGCACCACCAGCGGGGCTGGCAAAAGCTGGCTGACCACCGCCCTGTGTCGCTACTACGCCCGCCAGGGGCTGAAGGTCGCCCCCTTCAAAGCGCAAAACATGAGCAATAACGCACGTGTGGTCGCCGCCGCGCCGGGCCGCCCCAAGCAAGGCGCGACCCCCTCGGGGGGCAGCGCAGTACACGCAGTGACAAGCGTGGGGGCAGAGTTCAGTGGGGAAATCGGTAGCGCCCAGTACTTCCAGGCGCTGGCGGCCAGGGTTCAGCCCGATGTACGCATGAACCCACTGCTACTCAAGCCCGAGCGGGACACCCATAGCCAGGTGGTACTGCTGGGCCAGGTCAGCCCCGAGTTGACGGGCCTGGACTGGCGCAGCCGCAGTGCCAAGGTCTGGCCAGTGGTAGCCCAGGCATTGGACGCATTGCGTGCCGAAAACGATGTGGTGGTGATCGAGGGTGCGGGCTCTCCTGCCGAAATCAATCTGTACGACAGCGACATCGTCAATATGCGTGTGGCCCGCCATGCAGATGCGCGCTGCCTGCTGGTCACAGACATTGACCGTGGGGGCGCGTTTGCCCACCTGTACGGTACCTGGGCCCTGCTACCCGAGGCAGACCGCGAGCTGCTGCGCGGCTTTGTGCTGAACAAGTTCCGCGGCGATGCGCGCTTGCTGGCGCCAGGCCCGCAGCAGCTGCAGGCTTTGACTGGCGTGCCGCTGGTGGCCACGCTGCCCATGTGGTGGCAGCACGGCCTGCCCGAGGAAGATGGTGTGTTTGATGACCGCAGCCATAGCAGTGGCACGGTGACGCGCACCATCGCCGTGGTGGCCTATCCGCGCATCAGCAATCTGGACGAATTCCAGCCCTTGAAGAACGTCCCCGGCGTGCGCCTGGTGTGGGCGCGCAGCCCGGCAGATCTGGCAGGTGCGGACTGGGTCATCCTGCCCGGCTCCAAGCACACCAGTGGCGACTTGGCCTGGCTGCGCCAGCGGGGCCTGGACGCGGCGGTGGCTGCCCATGCCGCGCGGGGTGGTGCCGTGCTGGGCATTTGCGGCGGGCTGCAGATGCTGGGCGAGGCCTTGATCGACACGCATGGCATAGACGGCAATGCGCCCGGTCTGGGCCTGCTGCCCCTGGTGACGCAGTTTGAAGAGCGTAAGACGGTGCAGCACCGGCAGAGCTGTTTTGCCGAAGCTATGGTCGGCCCCTGGGCCGCCTTGGCCGGCGTGCCGGTGGCGGGCTATGAAATCCACCACGGACAAACGCTGCAGCACAGCGCCATGGCCCAGGCCGGCGACATAGCCCATGCTGTGCTGCCCGATGGCCTGGGTTGGCAGAATGCTGCCGGCAATGTGCTGGGCCTGTATCTGCACGGCATGCTGGAAGACCCGGCCGTGCTGCGTGCCCTGTTTGGTGCCAGCGTACCCACCCTGGACGCGGTGTTTGACGGGCTGGCCGACTACCTGGAGCCGCATTTTGAGCCGGGTTTCCTACAGTCCCTGATCGCCAGGCGCTGAGTACACTGGGCCATGCGTTTTCAGCACTTTCGTCAATACGGGTGGGCTCAAGCCCTGGCTTGGCACGACGTGAAACCGTTTCCCGAGCAGGCCAAGGCCTACCGTGGGCGCCAGTTCCGGGCGGTGCTACAGCGCATTCCATTTAGCAGCCTGGGCATGATGGTCTCGGCGGTGGTGCTGGTGTTGGCCTTTTGGCAAGAGGCGCAGCATGGGCTTTTGATGGTTTGGCTGCTACTTGTGGCCGTGTCGTCGGGCGTGAACCTAGCACTCTGGTGGGGGCACCGGGCAATGCATGCGGCGTATGAAGTACCGCAGTTCAAAGGCTGGACGCTGGCGATCTCCATCGCGGCTGCCGCAGTATTGTTCTCCTGGGTATTCTGGTACCTACTCAGCCTAAGCGATGCGGACGGGCGTGCATTTCTACTCGCGACGGCCGCCTGTTTTGTCGGCACCGGCAGCTGGATGTTTGCCTATCTCCCTCTGGTGGCTACGTCCTGGGCGCTAATTCTGTGTACAGGCGTCGGGTTTGCGCTCGCAGTGCGGCCAGAGGCGGTATACGCTTACATGATCGGCTTGCTGTGCTTGTATGCCTTCGTCATGTTGGGGACTATAAAGATTACCGCGCGTATGTTCCTGGATGGCTTGCATGCCGAAACCGAGATCGAGCGACAGAAACAGTTGGTCGGCCTGCTGCTGAACGACTTCGAGGAAAACGCGAGTGACTGGCTGTGGGAAACAGACCGCAATGGCCGGCTGCGCCATGTGTCGGTGCGCCTGGCGGCGGCCATGGGCGTGGCACCCGCAATGCTGCACGGGCGCAACCTGGTCGAGATGCTGTCGACCCAGTTTCCGCAGCTGCGCGACGAAGAACAGGACATGTTTTTGCACCTGCAAGCCTGCATGGCCCTGGACACGCCTTTCCGCCAAGTGGTAGTGCCTGTGATGGTGGGGGAGCAGCTGCAGTGGTGGTCCCTGACCGCCAAGCCTTTGGTGGGGCCCGCAGGGCTGCTGCAAGGCTGGCGAGGCGTGGGCTCTGACATCACCGCAGCGCGTTTACGCGAGATGGAAATGGTGCGCCTGGCCCACCAGGATGCGCTGACGGGCTTGGCCAATCGATTGCAGTTTGGCAATGCGCTGGAGGCCTATTTTTCGCCTCCAGGATGTGGCGCTGCCTGCACCTTGCTGCTGTTCGACCTGGACAACTTCAAGACCGTGAATGACTCTCTGGGCCATGCCGTGGGTGATCTGCTGCTGCAGGAGGTAGCCAGGCGCCTCACGGCCGAGGTGGGGCCACGTGAGCTGCTGGCGCGCCTGGGCGGCGACGAGTTTGCGCTGATCGTGCCCGGACAGCTGCCCCGGGCGCAAGCGCAGGCCTATGGTGAAAGGCTGCAAGCTGCGTTGGGCCAGGCGTGGTCGGTGAACAGCCACCGCATTGAGGTGCGCGCCAGCATAGGCATAGGGTTTGCGCCGCAGGACGCGCACAGTGCGGAGCAGTTGCTGAAGGTTTGCGACATGGCTTTGTATGCCGCCAAGGCGGCCGGCCGCCACACCTTGTGCTTCTTCGATCCAGCCATGGACGCGCTTGCGCAGCACAAGCTGAATATTTTGAGCGACATGGGCCACGGCCTGGTGCGGGGTGAGTTTGTGCTGCACTACCAGCCGCAGATCGACCTGTTGAACGGTACTTTGGTGGGCTTTGAGGCTTTGGTGCGCTGGATGCACCCCCAGCGCGGCATGGTGTCGCCGGCCGAGTTCATTCCGGCGGCCGAGGAGAGCGGTTTGATCGTACCCCTGGGTGCCTGGGTGCTGCGCCAAGCCTGCACGGATGCCATGCGCTGGCCGCATCCGCTGCGGGTGGCGGTGAATTTGTCGGCCGTGCAGCTGGCGAATGTGGATGTGCTGCCCATGGTGGAAGAGGCCTTGTCGCATAGCGGTTTGCCTGGCGAGCGGCTGGAACTGGAGATTACCGAGTCCACATTGATGCAGGACAGCCAGACCGCACAGGCCATTTTGCGCAACTTCCGCCGCAAGGGCATACGTATCGCCTTGGACGATTTTGGAACCGGGTATTCCTCGTTGTCCTATCTGCGCAGCTTCCCGCTAGACAAGCTCAAGATCGATCGCTCGTTTGTCAGTATTCTGGATGCGACTGAGAGCGATGCCAGCGCGGTGGCCATTGTGCAGACCATCATTGCTTTGGCCCAGGCTTTGGCGTTGGAGACCACCGCGGAAGGGGTGGAAACCGCCGCCCAACGCCATATTTTGGAGCGCATAGGCTGCAGCCATGGCCAGGGTTATCTGTTTGCCAAGCCCATGGATGCCGAATTGGTGGGGGCTTTCACCGCAAACTGGACAGAGAAGCAGCTAGCCTGATGGGCCCCAGGCCAGGCGGAAGCCGCTCACCAGCTCTGCACCGGCTGCCAAGCTCGTGCCGCCCACATGGGCATCTTGTGGCCGGTTCAGCCAGTCGGTGCAGTTGCTCACCGGTTCGGCACAAAAATGGTCTGCACCCTGCGGACAGAACAGCACGAAGTAGTCCAGTGGTGCATCGGCCGTCAAGCGCAGATGCCGGCGCTGCTCCGGCCAGTCGATGCTGAACTGCCGGTCCCACCCGGTGAAGTTGTTGTCCAGGTTCAGTTCGCTCAAAGGCATGCCGTGGCACAGAGCTGGCAGAAAAGCTGGCTGGCTGCGGCGCAGCGGCAGCATGTCGGTATCCGACTCCCACATGGCATCCACCGCGCAGCGCAGCCGGGTGCCAGCACGGTGCGGAAAGTAGGGGTGGTGCCCCAGTGCAGCCGGCATGGTTCGCAGGCTGTCGTTGCGCAATGACATTGCGCAATGCAGGCCGTCGGCTGCCAGGGTGAAGCTTTGCTGCGCCGTGAACGCCCAGGGCCAGGCACCGCCGGGGTAGGCATATTCCAGCGTGGCGCTGTGCTGCGTGTAGGCGATGGTCTCCCAGGCATCTTGCCAGCCCAGGCCATGGATGGCGTGGTCCATGCTGCCAGGCGAAGGTAACTGCAATTGCTGGCCATGTACCTCGGCCCGGCCATCTCGGATGCGGTTGCACCATGGCACCAGTGGAAAGCTGGCCATGCCCAGCGGGTCGCGTGCCTGCAGCGCCGCAACGCTTGCCGGGCGCAGCCAGTGGAAAGCCCCGTAGGGGTCGAGCTGCGGGAGGTCGGTAGCCGTATCGGCGGTGTACAGCGCGGCGATGGAGCCGCCGATTTCAGGGGCCAGCGCCATGTAGGTGTTGCCGGCCTGCAGCCAGAGCAGGGGTGCGGGTTGGGCTATCGGCATCTAGTAGGCGAATTGCCGGTAGTTATCGAGTGGCGCGCCGTTGTCCGAAACGATGGGGTTGAAGCGCAGCAACTGGCGGCTTTGTGCGGGCAGGGTGTCCCAGGTGGCTTGTGGCACGCGGATATGTACTTCAGGCCGGTACAGCCAGCGCCGGCTGTAGCCCAGCACCACCATCGGACGCGGCTGGTCGGTCTGGTTGGGCGTGCCGCGGTGGATCTGGCGCACATCGCGTATGAGCACGTCGCCCAGCTGCATTGCTACGCTTTCTATAGCTGTCTGCGCAGAATCTATCTGCGCTAGAACCCTATTTTTCTCAAGAACGTGGGTGCCTAGCGTGGTTTCCAGTGGCCCGTTTTCCGGCGTCACGTCGCACAGCGGAAAGTTCACCGCCAGTTGGAACGACGGTGTTTCTCGGCCCCATTCTTCGAACAGCGGCGGTGTGTCGCGGTGCCATGGCTGGTAGTCGGAGCCGCGCAGCGGTGTGTCGCTGGCCAGTTGGCACAGCACCGGGGCGGCGCCAACGACGCGTTCGACAATCGCCAGCACATCGGGGTCGGCGTGGATGGCCGGGTCGGCAAACAGGCCGGCAAAGGGCAGGGTGACATAGTGCCGCTGGGTGCCACGGTTCGGCTTGTCGTGTTCGCTGGCGATATGCGCCTGCAGCAGCGGTTCGAAGGCTGCGCGCCAGGCGGTCAGCACGTCTTTGGAGAAGTGGCCGCGCAGCATCACCATGCCGTCGCGGTTGAAGGCCGCCACATGGGCGTCGAGCTCTGAACTTGTCAGGCGCATCAGCGGCTCCTTTTCTTCATTAGGTGGGCCTGGATCAGCACCACGACCAGCAGGAACACGCCGCGCACCACCGATTGCCAGTAAGACGATAGCGTGAACTGGCCCAGGCCGTTCTCAAAATTCAGCAGGTTGAACACCAAGCCCAGCAGCACCACGCCTACCATCGTGGCCGCTATGGAGCCGGCACCGCCGCTGAGCAGGGTCCCGCCGACCACCACCGCCGAAATGGCGAACAAATCCCAGCCCATGCCTTCGTTCGGCTGGCCCGAGCCCTGCGCCGCCAGCAGCACGCCGGCCAGGCCGGCCAAAGTGCCCGACAGCGCGTAGACCAGCAGCAGGTTTTTATGCACGTTCAGGCCCATCAGCTTGGCCGCCTCTTCGCTGCCGCCGATGGCCAGCGTGTGGCGCCCAAAAGCGCTGTACACATGGGCCACGCCGGCCAGCGCCAGCACCACTAGCAAGATCCACATCGGTACCGGCACGCCCAGCAGGTCGCCCTGGCCGACTTCGGTAAAGCCGGTGTCGTAGGACGGGGACACCGCCTGGTTGTCCGCCAGCAACAGCGCCAGGCCGTGGGCCGCCAAGGTCATCGCCAGCGTGGCGATGAAGGGCTGGATGCGCATGCGCGAGACCACCAAGCCATTGACCACACCGCACAGCGTGCCAGCCAGAGTGCCGGCGATGACGGCGCCGATGGCACTGTGTGGCGACAGCAGCGCCGACACCACCGATGCCAGCGCCGCCACGGTGCCGACCGACAGGTCGATGCCACCGGCCATGATGACAAACGCCATGCCGATGGAGATCAGCGCAAACATGGCGTTGTACCGGCCGAATTCCAGCAGGTTGTAGGCGCTGAAGAAGTTTTCATACCGCAGCGTGCCCAGCAATACCAGCAGGATGACGGCGCTGGACACACCTAGAAGTTCTTTGTTTTTCATCATTTTTTCTGCACCCATACGGCGATAACAATGATTGCCGCCTTGGCCAGCATGGCCGCCGCGTCTGGCACGCCGTGCGCCAGCAGGGTGTACCGCATGAGCTGGATGATCAGTGCACCGACCAGCGTGCCGAAAATGTTGGCCCGCCCGCCGGCCAGCAGCGTGCCGCCCACGGCGGTGGCGGCAATCGCGTCCAGCTCCATGCCCAGGCCGTTCTGGTTGGCATCCGACGAGGCGTTGATCGATACCGTAATCAGCCCGGCCAAGCCTGCCAAGGCGCCGCACAGTGCATAGACCAGCACCTTGATGCGCGCAGCCGGTATGCCCGCAAGGTGTGCGGCCCGCGCATTCGCACCGGTGGCTACGATGAAGCGGCCAAACACCGTACGCCGCAGCACCCAGGACGCCGCCAGCACGATCACCAGCATCAGCAACACCTGCACCGGTATGCCCAGCAGCTTGCCCTTGCCCAACATTGCAAAGCCTTCGTTGGCGAAGGCCAGCAGATTGCCATTGGTCAGCACCTGGGCCACGCCGCGCCCGGCGATGAACAGCACCAGCGTCGCCACAATGGGCTGGATGTTGAAACTTGTCACCAGCCAGCCATTGAAGCAGCCGCAGGCGGCCGCCACCAGGATGGGTAGGACGACGCCCAGCAGCAAGCCCAGCGGGCCGGGCATGGCCTGGAAAATCAGCGGCGCCAGGGTGCCGGCAATCGCCATCAGCGCACCGACTGACAGATCGATGCCGCCGGTGGCGATGACCAGCGTCATGCCGACGCCGACAATCACGATGGTGGTGACCTGGGTCAGGTTCACGTTCAGCGTTTGCAGCGATATAAAGCTATCGGTAAACAGCAGGTTGAAGACGACCAGCAAGGCCAGCGCCAGCAGTGCGCCGCCGCTTTGCATGAGGTTCTTCATATTATTTTTAGCCCAGTGTTGCAGCTTATCCATGCTGGACCTCCGACGCGTGGGCGCTGCGGCCTTCGGCAATAGCCGACATGATGGATTGCTCACTTAGGCCGTCTCCGCTTATCTCGGCAATGCTGGTGCCATCGCGCACCACGACCACACGGTCCCCCATGCTCACCAGTTCTTCCAGCTCAGAGGCTGACATCAAAATGCCCATGCCGTCGGCAGCCAGGCTGTGGATCAGGTTGGCGATATCGGCCTTGGCGCCGACGTCGATACCGCGCGTGGGCTCGTCCAGCAGCAGCAGCTTGGGTGATAGCGCCAGCCAGCGCGCCAGCAAGACTTTTTGCTGGTTCCCGCCTGATAACTCCTTGATGGGCTGCTCTGGCCCGGATGTCTTGATGCCCAGCCGGGCAATGAAGGCGTCGACGATGCGCATCTGCGCAGCGCGGTCTACCACGCCGAGCTTGGCCAGCTGCGGCAGCATCACCATGGTCATGTTTTCGCGCACCGACAGGTCGGGGAAGATACCTTCGATCTTGCGGTCTTCGGACAGGTAGGCAATGCCTTGGGCGATGGCGTCGGATGGTGCATTGAAATCCACGGCCTGGTTGTTGAAGTGCAGGGTGCCGCCATCAGGCCGGTCGGCACCAAAAACCAGTCGCATGGTCTCGGTGCGGCCCGAGCCCAGCAGGCCGGCCAGGCCCACGGTTTCACCCGCATGCACTTGCAGCGAGATATTGCGCAGTTTGGGTGCTGCTTGCAGTGCGTCGGCTTTCAGTAGCGGCGCAAGGCCCGCTACCGGCTTGTGGCTACCGGCCTTGCGGTGGGCCACGGCCAGCTCTTTGCCGAGCATGGTGGTCACTAGGTCCAGCTTGGAGATGTCGGCCATGGCCGAGACATGCACCGTCTGGCCGTCGCGCATCACGGTGACGCGGTCGCAGATGGCATACAGCTCATCCAGTCGGTGCGATACAAACACCACGGTACGGCCATCTGCTTTCAGACGGCGGATGACATCGAACAGCACATCGACTTCACGGTCGTCCAGGCTGGAGGTAGATTCGTCCATGATCACCAGCTTGGCATCGACCGACACTGCGCGCGCAATCGCCACCATCTGCTGGGCGGCGGTGGACAGCGAGGACACGGGCTTGCGTACATCGACCGACAGGCCGACAGACTCGACCGCCCGCTGGGCGTCGCGGTGGATGCGCGGCCAGTCGATCAGGCCTAGCCGGCGAGGTTCGCGGCCCAGAAAAATGTTTTCTGCCACCGAGGCAAACGGCACCAGGTTGATCTCCTGGTAGATGGTGCTGATGCCGCTTTCGCGTGCTTGCTTGGGGGATTGGAAGCGGACTTCACGGCCCTCGAACCGGATGCCGCCGGCGTCTTGCGGGCCATCCAGGTCGTATGCTCCGGTGACGATCTTTATCATCGTCGACTTGCCGGCACCGTTTTGGCCGATCAGCGCATGTACCTCACCGGCCTGCAAGCTCAGTGAGCCATTGCGTACAGCGGGTACGCCGGCAAAATATTTCTGAATGCCCTGCATGGCTAGCAGCGGCGGACTGTTGTTTGACACAGTTCTTTAATCCCTGGGGTGACTTCTTGGGCAGGGGCGCAGTGGTGACTGCGCCCCGAGGCTGTGGCAACCGGTTCAGCCTGCGCGTTGCAGCTGTACCGGCGCTTCGATCAAACGCGATGAACGCTGATCAGAAGCCTTCGGCCAGGTCCTTGGCCGCATTGCTGATGTCGTAGATCTTGTCTTCCACCTTGACCCATGGTGGGATCTTTTCACCCTTGGCGGAAGCCTGGGCCGTCTTGCAGCTGATGCCGCCGAAGTACGGCGAGGATTGCACCGTGGCAACCATCTTGCCGGCGATGATGGCGTCCAATGCGTTGCGCTGGCCGTCGATGGACACTACGAAGATGTCCTTGCCTGGCACCTTGCCGGCGGCTTCAATGGCGGTGATGGCGCCCACGGCCATCTCGTCGTTGTGGCCATAGACCGCATTCGCTTCCGGGTGTGCTTGCAGCAGGGTCTGCGCCAGTTGGCGGCCCTTGTCGCGGTTGAAGTCACCAGACTGCGATGCCACGATCTTCATGCCGGGGTTCTTGGCGATTTCGTCGTCAAAGCCCTTCTTGCGGTCGGTCGCGGCGGATGCGCCTGTGCTGCCTTCGAGCTCGATGATGTTGGCTTTACCACCGGTGGCTTTTACCAGTGCCTGGGCTGCACGGCGGCCTTGGTCGATGAAGTCCGAGCCAATGAAAGTGATGTAGTCCACGCCTGGTTTGGCCAGCTTGTGGTCCACGTCACGGTCTACCAGGATGACGGGAATGCCGGCCTTCTTGGCCTTCATCACTGCAGGAATCAAAGGCTTGTCTTCACGGGGTGGGAACACCAGCAGATCCACTTTTTGCGCAATCAGCGAGTCGATGTCGGCGACCTGCTTGGCGGCGGAGCCACCAGCGTCGGTGAAGATCACTTGCCAGCCGCAGGAGGCAGCTACGTCCTGGAAGCTCTTGGTTTCGGCCAGGCGCCAGGGGTTGTTGCTTTCGGTTTGGGCAAAGCCCACTTTGTAGGTGGTTTTCTGGGCGACCTTGGGTGCGTCAGCGGCCGCACCAGAAAAATGGATGGCTGCCATTGCGACGGCCAGGAGTGTGTGGTGAAAGCGCATGAGTCCTCTTTTTTATGTGGTTAAACAGAGTCCTCAAACGGGGTATCGAATGAAGACAACGCATGGTATGAATAATCATGCGTTGCCTCATCGGTGTTATTACTAATATTAGTAAATATTTATTAACGGCTATCCGATAGCTAAAGTGTGCGATCGTGGTGGGCCGACCGTGCCGCGCTCAACCAGGGACACGTCCACTTTGATACGCCGCTTGCGGTGCGGCATGCCGTTGGCCTCGTCCAGCAGCAGCTCAACCGCCAAGCGGCCCATTTCGTAGTTGGGCAGCACCAGTGTGGTGAGGGGAGGGTGGGTGTGGCGGGCGATTTCCTGGTCGTCGTAGCCAACGACGGACACGTCCTCTGGCACACGCAAGCCAAGGTGCTGTAGTGCCTCCAGGCATCCCACAGCCATCAGATCGTTGGCGCAGAAGATGGCGGTGGGTGGGTGGGCTGCGCGCATCAATGACAGCGTGCAGTCATAGCCGGTGGTAACTTGCCAGTCGCCCTCGCGCAGCAGGATGTCGTCAAACGCGATGTCGGCACTGGCCAGCGCGCGGCGGTAGCCCTTGAGGCGGTCTTTGGCCGCGTCCATCCAGGGTTCGCCATTGATGAAGGCAATGCGTCTGTGGCCTGCCTGGATCAAATGTTCGGTCGCGGTAGCACCGCCGACCACTTCAGAAGGTACTACGGAGGAGAAGTGGGGTTCGCCGCCTTCGGGCACATAGCAATTGAGCAGCACCGTGGGTACGGAAGCAAGCACCGCAGGTGCCACTGCCTGGCGTGTGAAGATGGTGGAGTAGATCACCCCTGCCAGCAGGGGGTTCGCCAGCATCGATTCGAGTACAGCGGACTCGATGTCGGTGTTGGAGCGTGTGGCAAACACGGCGACCAGCGTGCCCTGGCTCCAGGCTTCGTCTTTCGCTCCATCCACGGAGACCACCGGGTGCGAACTGGTCGAGATTTCATCGACGAGATACAGCACCAGCCGGCGGCCGTCCCGTGGCGGTACCGGCGCGGTGGTGGCAGATCGGTCTGCTATCACGGTGCCCGCTGGCTTGCGCCCTTCGGGAAGCCGGTAACCGAGTTCTTCGGCTATGCGCAATACTTTCTGGCGGGTTTCGCTTGATAGCTTGGTGCCGGTCATGGCGTTCAGCACCAGCGATACGGTGGACTGTGACACCCCGGCTTGCGTGGCGATGTCGGTCATGGTCACTCTTTTGGATGCCTTGCCCTTGGGCTTGGTGGCCATGGTCTTGGAGGTCGTCATAGTCGTGAGTTGGATTTGTTATGACTAATAAATAAGTATGCAAACAATTTATTAAATCATAAGACGCGTCCGGGGTAGCCCACGGAGCTGCATTCGCAAAGTGAACACGCCCACCACCCAAGTAGGCAATGCCTTGGCCCGACCGGGTTTCCCGGGCGAAGGGTGGTGGCTCTGCGCTACTTCAAACTGCCCGACAAGAACTGCTGCAGGCGCTCGCTCTTGGGCTGGCTCAGCACCTCGCGCGGCACGCCTTGCTCTTCGATCTGGCCCTTGTGCAGAAAGATCAGGTGGTTGGCCACCTCGCGGGCAAAGCCCATTTCGTGTGTCACCACCACCATGGTGCGGCCTTCTTGGGCCAGCTTCTGCATCACTTTCAGCACCTCGGAGACCAGCTCCGGGTCGAGCGCACTGGTGGGTTCGTCAAACAGCATCACCTCGGGCTCGATGGCCAGGGAGCGCGCAATCGCCACGCGCTGCTGCTGGCCGCCGCTCATATGGGCGGGGTAGCTGTCTTCCTTGTTCTGCAGGTCCACCAGCTTCAGGTATTTGCGGGCGCGCTCGATAGCTTCGTCCTTGGGAACGCCCAGCACATGCACCGGTGCTTCGATGATGTTTTGCAGCACCGTCATGTGCGCCCACAGATTGAAATGCTGGAACACCATGGCCAACTTGGTCCGCATGCGTTGCAGCTGCTTGGCCTCGGCGGCCACCAGTTCGCCATGCTTGTCGGGCACCAGCTTCAGCTCTTCACCGGCGACGATGATGCGGCCCGCATTGGGCTTTTCCAGCAGGTTCATGCAGCGCAAAAAAGTGCTCTTGCCGGAGCCGGAGCTGCCGATGATGCTGATCACATCGCCTGCGCGCGCTTCCAGCGAGACGCCTTTGAGCACTTCGTTGGAGCCGAATTTCTTGTGGATGTCTATGGCCTGGAGTTTTAGGGGTTGGGTGGTCATAAGCGGTATTCAGAAAAATTAGGCACCCAGCAAATTGCCAGTACGGAAGGGGACAGCACCCGCAATATTGGCCAGGTCGTCGCCGGGCGTGGCGTAGCGCTCGTTGGTGCGTGCATACATAACGCCAGGTACCTCGGCGCGCAGGGCGTGCACGGTATTGCCAATAGGGTCTATGACTTCGCATACCAGATCGCCCAGCGCCAGGTGGTCGCCGGGTTTGGCTGCAAACACCAGTACGCCGGGCACGGGTGATTTGACAAATTGGGCGCCGGCCAGTGGCGTTGCCGCGCAGGCCAAAGCGGGCAGGGCAGGCTTGGTGCCGCCAACTACATCCAGATGCTGCAGATACGCAAAGATGGCATCGGCATCGGCCTGGGCCCAGGCGTGGCCGACCTCGGCCTCACCGCGCAGCTCTACCGTGGTGCTGCAGCAGGCTTGTGGAATCGGGTAGGCATTGCCCAGCTTGTCGGCCAGTTGCCACCACAGTCCGGACATGCATTCGTCAAAAGACAGACCGCCAGAGTTCTTGGCTAATAGAACGGCCTGGGTGCCTAGCAGGCGGGCTAGCGGCTCCAGGGTGGGCCAGCAAGGCACCTCTGCGTACATGTGCATGACGGCTTCGCAGTCGCAGTGCAGGTCCAGCACCACATCGGCATCAAAGGCCATGCTGGTCAGAATTTTGCGCTGGCTTGCAAGCTCGGTTTCGGGTGCCCAGTTTTGCAGGTACTGTCCGACGGCCTGGCGTATGGTGTGCACATTGTGCGCGGCATCAGAGCCGAGCTTGTCCTGCACCAGCGGTAATACGGCTGCGCAGAAGTCGGGGTAGTGGCGGTTGAAGTTCTCCGAGGTATTCAGCTCGAAGCGGCCCATGGGCCTGTGGTCCAGTCGCTGGGCCAGTCCCATGGGGTTGGCGACAGGCACCAGAATGATCTCGCCCTGGATCTGGCCTTGGGCCTCGGCCTGTTCCAGCAAGCGGCGCAGGTGGTAGGCCGCCAGCATGCCAGGCAGCTCTTCAGCGTGCAGGCTGGCCTGGATGTACACCTTGGGCCGGGCACCCGGCGTGCCAAAGTGGAAGCTGGTCAGGGTTTTTTGGCTACCCAGGCTTTGGGTGCGTAGGAGGTGGTCGTGGCGTTGCATCAGTGTTTACGAGGTGCCATGTAAGCCAGGAAATGCCGTTCAGCCAAACGGAAAGCTGCGATCAGCGCAAAAGTACCAACAAGGTAAATCGCCGCAGCAAACAGATAAGCCTCAAACGGCAGGTAGAAGTCCGAGTAGATGCGGCTGGCCGCCGCCGTCACATCCAGCAGCCCCGGCACCGCACTGGCCAGGCTGGTGCTTTGCAGCATCATTACCACCTCGTTGCTGTAAGCGGGCAAGGTACGCCGCATGGCGCTGGGCAGCACCACCCGGGTCATGATCTTGAAGTGGCTCATGCCAAAGGCTTGCGCTGCTTCGATCTCCCCCGCATTGGTCTCGCGGATGGCCCCGGCCAGCATCTCCGCCGTGTAACCCCCGGTGTTCAGTGCAAATGCCAGCAGAGCGCAGAAGAACGCGTTCTTGAAATACACCAGCGGCCACACCGTGTCCCAGCGCGCCTGTATCCACTCCAGTTGCGCCAGACCGTAGTAAATCAAATACACCTGGATCAACAGCGGCGTACCCCGAATCACAAAGGTATAGGCCCCCACCAACCGTTTGAGAACGGTGTTGTTGCTCGTCAAAGCCAAAGCAAAGGCCACCGCCAGCACCGCCCCGATGGCGACAGAGGCCACCAACAGCCACAGCGTATTCAGAATCCCCTCGCCAAACATGGCCAGGCTTTCTTCGCGAAAGATGACTTCCCAGTTCATAACGTCATCCTCACAGCGTAATGCGCTTGGTGCCCAGGCTGTAGCGGGCGTTCAGCCTGCGCAACACCTCCAGCGACACCCAGGTGTAGACCAGGAACAAAGCCCCGGCAAACAGCAAATAGACAAACGGCGAGCGGGTCGCCGCACTGGCCTGCTTGGCCAGATAGGTCATCTCCTGCAGACCAATCAAACTCACCAAGGCCGTCGCCTTGATCAGCACCAGCCAGTTATTCGTAAAGCCCGGCAAGGCATAGCGCACCATCTGCGGCGCCGTGATACGCAGGAACGCCTGGCGCGGCCCCATGCCGAAGGCGGCCGCAGCCTCGAACTGCCCGCGCGGAATCGCCATGATGGCGCCGCGAAACGTCTCGGTCATGTACGCACCGTAGATGAAACCCAGGGTCAGCACCCCGGCCGTGAACGGCTCCAGGTCCAGAGTCGCCTCGCTGCCGGCCAACTCCAGCAGGGAATTCACGCCAATCGTGCCGCCGTAGAACACCAACAGCATCAGCACCAGGTCCGGGATGCCTCGGATGACGGTGGTGTACAGCGTGGCGGGCACCACCAAAAGGGGCCGCCCGGAGAGTTTGGCAGCCGCGCCCAGCAGGCCCAGCAGCACCGAGACCACCAGTGCGGCCAGGGACACGCCAACCGTGAGCAGTGCGCCGTGGAGGATGGACCAGTAGTAATCAGACAAAACACATTTCCCAAGTAGAAAAAAATACGCCGTGGCCGCCGCGCAGAAAGTTGCGCGGCAAGACCACGGCTAGGGCTACCGCTACCGCAATAGACACCCCGATTCCCCTTCCAAGGAACCCGTGGATCCGGCTCTGCCGGTCCACCGGGTTCGCCCCCTGCAAGGGGGTTGGCGAAAGACGCGAAGCGCTGCAGCCTGGGGGTGAGCCTAGTTCTTGCCGTACACGTCGATCTTGAAGTACTTGTCGTTCAGGGTCTTGTAAGTGCCGTCGGCGCGGATAGCCTTGATGGCGCCGTTCAGCTCTTCCTTCAGTGCCTTGTCACCCTTACGGATGGCCACACCAGCACCGCCGCCAAAGTATTTGGGGATGTACAACTCTGGGCCCACGGCGACGTAGTCCTTGCCTTCGGGCTTGCTCAGGAAACCACCGGTGACTTCGATGATGTCAGCGACAGTGCCGTCCAGGCGGCCAGCCTTGATGTCCAGGTAGACCTGGTCCTGGGCTTCATAGGGGGTGACGACCACGCCGACCTTCTTGAGTTCGCCGTTGGCGTACTTCTCTTGTGTGCTGCCCTTGAGCACGCCGATCTTCTTGCCCTTGAGGGATGCCAGGTCGGTGAACTTGATGTCGTTCTTGACGACGATCTTGCTAGGGGTGTTGTAGTACTTGTCGGTGAAGTCCACCACTTTGAGGCGGTCTTCGGTGATCGACATGGAGCTGATGATGGCGTCGTACTTCTTGGCTTGCAGGCCGGGGATCATGCTGTCCCAGACCTGTTCGACGAACACGCATTTGCGTTTGATCTTCTCGCACAGGGCGCTGGCGATGTCCACGTCGAAGCCGGTGGGCTTGCCGTCGGCAGTCTTGAAGGTGAAGGGCTCGTAGGTGGGGTCGATGGCGACTTTGAGGTCTTTACCTTGTGCCATTGCGGCAATAGACAGGGCGCTCAGGGCGAAAGACAGAACGATTTTCTTCATTGATGTTCCTGGTAGGAGGGGGTGTCAAAAATAGCTTGCAGGACACACTTTAGGGGCTTGAATTTTAGGCCCCAAGGTGGTGCGCAGCGGCAGGGGTTTGCCCTTAACAGCTAGGTTGCTTCGAATGCAAGACCCATACCAAGCTTGGCAAGGTGGGGTGCTTCTTGGGTCTGCTGTAATCTGCGTATTTTGCATCGACCGAGAACCCTCCATGACTTTGACGGATTTGTCCCAATCTCCCTTGCGCCCATTGTTACAGCTCAAACTCGACCAGAAGACCAAGCCCTTGGGTTCTTTAGGGCGGCTGGAATCCTTGGCGCTGCAACTGGGCGAGATTTTGGGTACCGAGGCCCCTGTACTGGAGCAACCCCAGTTGGTGGTGTTTGCTGGCGACCATGGCTTGGCCGCGCGTGGTGTGTCTGCCTATCCCAGCGATGTGACCTGGCAGATGGTTGAAAACTTTCTGGCCGGCGGAGCCTGTGTGAGCGTATTGGCGCGCCAGCACGGCATTGCGCTGACGGTGGTGGATTGCGGCGTGCGACATGACTTTGCGCCGCGCCCCGGTCTGCTGGACTACAAGCTGGCATATGGCACAGCCGATGCGCTGGAGGAAGCGGCCATGAGCGCCGCTGAATGCGAGCGCGCGATTGCCCAGGGCCGCGCGGTAGTGAAAAGCCTGCCCGGCAACGTCTTGTTGCTGGGCGAAATGGGCATTGGCAATACCTCTGCAGCTTCGCTGTTAATGGCCCGTTTGACCGGGTTGGATATTGCGGATTGCACCGGCGTGGGTACCGGCCTGGACGATGCGGGCCTGCAGCGCAAGATCGCCGTGCTGACCCAGGTGCTGGAGCGCCATGCTGGTGTGATCGATCCGTTGGAGGCACTAGAGGCGTTTGGCGGTTTCGAGATGGCGACTATGCTGGGCGCCGTATTGCAGGCGGCCCAAGAAAACCGCGTGATACTGGTCGATGGCTTCATCACCAGTGCAGTGGTGCTGGTGGCGCATGCGCTACAGCCCTTGGTGTTGCAGCGCTGTGTGTTTGCCCACAGCTCGGGCGAGCGCGGCCATGCCTTGATGCTGCACCATATGGGTGCGGCGCCGTTGCTGGATTTGGGCCTGCGCCTGGGCGAAGGCTCCGGGGCTGCCATGGCTTGGCCGCTGCTACAGTCAGCCTGCTTTGTGCTGGCGGACATGGCCAGTTTTGCAGCGGCCGGCGTCTCGCAAAGCGCCGCTCCATGATTTGCTGTTTGCTATTGTATTGATAGCTTCTGGCGCATATTCTATCTGCGCTGCAAGGCATTTTTCTGTAGCACAGGCGCTGACCAATACCGTCTCGTGCATCGCCGATGGGCTGCGTTTGACGGTGGTTGCCGAAGGCGTGGAAACCCAGCTGCAGGCAGATTTCCTTACAGACCGCGACTGCCCGGTGTTACAGGGCAATCTCTTTGCTAGGACTTCGCCTGCGGCCGGGCTGGAGCAATGGCTGCAGTCCCGGGCCAAGGCAGGTGCCCGTCTGGCCTGACTCAGGATTCAGGGCGCCGCAGTCTTTGGTTTGAAGTCGCAGTAGCTGGATACGCCGCACTGCCAGCACAGGGGCTTGCGTGCCTGGCAGATATAGCGGCCATGCAGTATCAGCCAGTGGTGGGCGTGCACCATGTATTCGGCCGGGATGCGTTTGAGCAGGCCTTTTTCCACCTCCAGCGGGGTCTTGCCGGGCGCTAGCCCTGTGCGGTTGCCCAGGCGGAAAATGTGCGTGTCTACCGCCATGGTGGGTTCGCCAAAAGCCACATTCAACACCACATTGGCAGTCTTGCGGCCCACGCCTGGCAGGGCTTCCAGGGACTCGCGGTCGTGCGGCACCTCACCGCCGTGCAGGTCTACCAGCATGCGGCAGGCCTGTATCAGGTGCTTGGCCTTGCTACGGTACAGGCCTATGGTCTTGATGTAGCTCTCCAGTCCCTCCAGGCCCAGGTCCAGAATGGCCTGCGGCGTGTTGGCGACCGGATACAGCTTGCGCGTCGCTTTGTTGACGCCCACGTCGGTGGCCTGGGCCGACAGCAGCACGGCCGCCAGCAGCTCAAACGGGCTGCTGTATTCCAGCTCGGTGACGGGGTGTGGGTTGGCCGCCTGCAGGGTGGCAAAAAATCCGGCGATGGATTTGCGATTCATGCCTGGCAGAGTTTCATTTCAAAGTGAGGAGATATCGACAAACGAGTCGGGCAGCGGGAACTTGGCCTGCATCCATTCGCGGTTCAGCTGCAGGGTGCGCACAACTTCTTCAGGCAACTCCTCCAGCATTTCTGCACCGCCAGCCGGCATGTCGGCCAGCAACATGGCCAGATGCACGATGCCACCAAGCCGGTTGAACGGGTGGGCGGCCAGCGGGTCGGAGCAGATGTCCAGCGCACGCACGATCTCCTGTGGGAAGTTCCAGCGGCGCGCCAGCTCGGCGGTGATCTGGCCTTCGCTGAAACCAGTCAGGCGTTGTTCACGCTCCCAGCGGCCACCAGGCTGGTGCGGCAGCTTCTCAATCTCTTTCAGGCTGCCCGGCTCGGCCTGGGCAATCATCAGCTCGCCCAGGCGCACCATCATGCTGGCCAACCAGGCTTCGCTACCGTCCAGACCCAGATGGGCCGACAGCCATTGCGCATAACCGGCGCTGACCATGCAGCTGCGCCAAAACTCTTTGCGGTCCAGGCCGTCTACCACCGGAAACGCGTCGCCCATGGCTGCGGCCAGGCCCAGGGTGCGCACCCGGCCCATGCCCACCAGGGTGATGGCGTCGTCCACTGTGGACACCTTGCGGCTCAGGCCGAAGCTGGCGCTGTTGGCCAGGCGCAGCAGGCGCGCGGTCAGGGTGGAGTCTTTGGTGATGATCGCGGCCACCTGCGGGCCAGTGGCATCTTCATCGTTGAGTGTGCGGATCAGCGCGTGGGCTACTTCCGACATGACGGGCAATTTGACGGATTGAAAAAATACCGAGATGTCCGACATAGGGTCTCCTGTGCTGATGGATGAAGTGACTGAATTACATGCTTATGGGGCCTATTCTTACCTATTTATGCGGCGCGAATAGGCAAACATAAGCTGCATTGGAGGACCCCGGTTTCGGCGTTTACCCGGTAGCCTTGGGGGTAGATTTCCAGCAGCGGCGCCTCCATCAGGCGCCAGGCTCCATCGGCTGTCGCGCTGGGCAGCCATTCATTGCGCAGGTGCATGCGGGCCGTTTGGATATCGGCTGCAGTGCCGGTGAATTGGCCGCACACATAGCGGCCGCCGGCAAAGTCCTGCACCGCCACTTCGGCATTGGGCATAAAGCCCTCGTCCACCTGTACACAACAGTCGTAGCGGCATAGCTCGGCGGGTGTGGTGCTGGGCCGGTCTTGTTGTATGCCCAGCAGCATGCGGTCTGGGTTGTCCAGCCCGTGCTGGTGGCACCATGCGGCAAAGCGGCCCCATGTCTGGATGCTGGCGTTGCTGCCAGTGCCGTCATAAGGGCCGGTATAAGGGCCGGTGCAGCGCATATAGGCCAAGTGCATGGGCGGCAGCAACCTCAGTTCTACAAGCATGGAGCGTCCCTTTTTGGATTAGCGACAATGCGGTTCAGAAAGCGAGAAACCAGACCATGTCCCTGCCATTTGCCGACCGACTCAACAACGTTGAAACCTCCGCCATCCGCGAACTCTTCAAGCTGCTGGGCACGCCCGGCATCATCAGCTTTGCGGGCGGCTTCCCAGACCCCGCCCTGTTTGATGTGGCTGGTATCGCACAGTCTACCGCTGCCGTGCTGGCGAACAACCCCGGCCCGGTGCTGCAATATGGCGCCACCGAAGGCTTCAACCCGCTGCGCGAACAGCTCAGCAAGTTCATGGTCAACAAGGGTGTGGCCGTCGCGCCCGACGGCCTGATCGTCACCACCGGCAGCCAGCAGGCGCTGGACCTGATCGGCAAGACCATGATCAACCCCGGCGATAAGGTAATCGTGGAAGGCCCGACCTTCCTGGCCACCATCCAGTGCTTCCGCCTGTACGGCGCACAGGTCATCAGCGCGCCCATCGATGCCGACGGCGTGGACGTGGATGCGCTGGAAAAGCTGATCGACGAACACAAACCCAAGCTGGTCTACCTGATCCCCACCTTCGGCAACCCCAGCGGCGCTACGCTCAGCCTGGAACGCCGCAAGCGCATTCTGGAGATCGCCGTACGCACCCAAACCCTGGTGGTGGAAGACGACCCCTACGGCGAGCTGTACTTCGACCAGCCGCCTCCCCCCAGCATCCTGGCGCTGAGCGCCGACGTGCCGGGCAGCCGCGACTGGCTGGCGCACTGCGGCTCCATGAGCAAAATCCTCAGCCCCGGCCTGCGCGTGGGCTGGCTGATTGCCCCGCCCGAGCTGCTGGCCAAGGCCACCATGTGCAAGCAGTTCAGCGACGCCCACACCAGCAACCTGACCCAGGCTACGGCTGCGCACTACCTCGGCCTGAACCGGCTTGACGCTACGTTGGTCGAAGTGCGCAAGGTCTACGCCGAGCGTGCCCGCGTCATGGCCGCTTCGTTGCAACGTGAACTGGGTGGCGCCATCACCTTCAACGCGCCGCAGGGCGGCATGTTCTTCTGGGCGCGCCTCACCGAAGGCCGCGACGCCGGCGCCTTTGCCAAGCGTGCGATTGAGAAGTTGGTGGCCTTTGTGCCTGGTGCGCCGTTCTATGCGCACGATGCCGACCTGTCCACGCTGCGCCTGAGCTTCGCCACCGTGGGCGTGGAAAAGATCGAAGAGGGCATTGCCCGCCTGGGCCAGGCACTTTAAGGAAAATTGGCCTCCAGCGCAGGTAATACCTGCGCAAGCAGCTACGAATTGTGTAGCGTATGGTTCCTATGAAAAAGGGGCAGCACGCGGGTAAGTACCGAGGCCTAGCCCCTTTTGTTTTGAATCCACGATCCGTATACTGATCGTAAGAAAAAGCGGGCCTAAACCAGCCTGCCGAAACGATTCAACCCACGATAGGAGCCCACGCCATGTTCCCCAAAAACGCCTGGTACGTCGCCTGCATGCCCGACGACATCGCCGACAAACCCCTGGGCCGCAAGATCTGCGGCGAGTCCATGGTGTTCTACCGTGGGCCCGAGGGCCAGGCCGTTGCGCTGGAAGACTTCTGCCCGCACCGTGGCGCGCCCCTGTCGCTGGGCAAGGTGGAAAACGGCAAGCTGACCTGCGGCTACCACGGCCTGGAAATGGGCTGCGACGGCAAGACCGTGGCCATGCCCGGCCAGCGCGTGCGCGGCTTCCCGCCGATCCGCAAGTTCGCCGTGATAGAGCGCTACGGCTTCATCTGGGTCTGGCCCGGCAACCCCGACCTGGCCGACGAATCTAAGCTGCACCACCTGGAATGGGCCGACAACCCTGCTTGGGCCTACGGCGGCGGCCTGTTCCACATCAACTGCGACTACCGCCTGATGGTGGACAACCTGATGGACCTGACGCACGAAACCTATGTGCACGCCAGCAGCATCGGCCAGAAAGAGATCGACGAGGCGCCGGTCAAAACCGTGGTGAATGGCGACGAGGTCATCACCAGCCGCTACATGGAAAACATCTCCGCGCCACCCTTCTGGCGCATGGCCCTGCGCGGCAACAACCTGGCCGACGACGTGCCGGTGGACCGCTGGCAAGTCTGCCGCTTCACCCCACCCAGCCATGTGATGATTGAAGTTGGCGTGGCCCATGCCGGCAAGGGCGGCTACGACGCGCCGGCCGAGCACAAGGCGGCCTCCATCGTGGTGGACTTCATCACCCCCGAGACCGAGACCTCCATCTGGTACTTCTGGGGCATGGCGCGCAGCTTCAACCCGCAGGACGCAGCGCTCACCGCCAGCATCCGTGAAGGCCAGGGCAAGATCTTCAGCGAAGACCTGGAAATGCTGGAAAAGCAGCAGCGCAACCTGCTGGCCCACCCAGACCGCAAGCTGCTCATGTTGAACATCGACGCCGGCGGCGTGCAGTCGCGCAAGGTGATAGACCGCCTGCTGGCCCAAGAAGCAACGCAGGTGACCGTATGAGCGACAAGCTGCGAGTGCGCGTAGCCCGCAAATGGCTGGAGGCCGAGGGCATTTGCGGCTTTGAACTAGTGGCGCCGGACGGCGCGGCGCTGCCCGCATTTACCGCTGGCGCGCACATCGACGTGCACCTGCCCGGTGGCATCACGCGCCAGTACTCGCTGTGCAACGACCCGCAGGAGACGCAACGCTACTGCCTGGGCGTGCTGCGCGACCCGGCATCGCGCGGCGGCTCGGAGGGCATGCACGCCCTGGCCGAGGGCAGCGAGCTAGATATCAGCGCACCCAAGAACCATTTCCCCCTGGCAACGGACGCCCAACGCAGCCTGCTGTTGGCCGGCGGCATAGGCATCACGCCCATCTTGGCCATGGCGCAGCAGCTGGCGGCCAGCCGCAAGCCCTTCGACATGCACTACTGCACCCGTTCGCAGGAGCGCACGGCCTTTGTTGAGCGCATCCGTGCCAGCGCATTTGCGCGCGATGTGCACTTCCATTTCGACGACGGCGGCAGCGTGCAAGCGCTGTCTCTGCCCGACCTGCTGGCCGAGCCGCAGCCCGGCGTGCATCTGTACGTGTGCGGGCCCAAGGGATTCATGGACGCGGTGCTGGGTACCGCCCGCGCCAGCGGCTGGCCTGAAGAACAGCTGCACTATGAGTTTTTCTCGGCGCAGGTAGTGCAGTCGGCCAACGACGCCAGCTTCGACGTGCGCCTGGCCAGCAGCGGCAAGGTGATCCATATTGCAGCGGAGCAAACCGTCATCCAGGCCCTGGCCTTGGCCGGTGTGGAAGTGCCTTACTCCTGCGAGCAGGGCGTGTGCGGCACCTGCCTGACCCGCGTGATCGAAGGCGTGCCCGACCACAAAGACCTGTACCTCACCCCCGAGGAACAGGCCGCCAACGACCAGTTCACCCCCTGCTGTTCGCGGTCAAAATCACCGGTACTTGTACTCGACCTGTGAGCCCATGCCCGACACACCAGCCACCGCCGCCCCCATCGACCTCAACGACCAGCCCGGCCACCTGATACGCCGGGCCCACCAGATTGCCGTGGCCAGCTTCCACCAGCATCTGGGCCGCGAGGTCACCCCCGTGCAGTACGCCATGATGCGGGTGTTGCAGGCCAAGCCGGGCATAGACCAAGCCACGCTGGCGCAAGAGGTGGCGCTGGACACATCCACCACCGCTGACATTGCGGTGCGGCTGGAGAGCAAGGGTTGGATCAGCCGCGCCGTGCTGGCACGCGGCCAGCGCAGCCTGGCGCTCACCGAGGCCGGCGCCGCGCTGCTGGAGACTCTGGTGCCCGGCATGCAAGACATGCAGGTCCAGCTGATGGACGGCTTGGAGGCGCAAGAGCGGCAAGAGCTGCTGCGCCTGCTGCGCAAATTCGTCGCACCCGACTCCGAACGGCGCCAGACGCGGTAGTCGCCGGGATGCTCTACTTTTAGGAGCTGCTGGCGCAGGTAATACCTGCGCTAGAGCCCTGTTTGGCTCATATCAATTGCCCAGCAAAATCTGCGCAATGATGCCCGTGGTAATGGCGATCAGCACATAGTCACCACCCGTTTGTACCCAGTGGTAGCCGCGCGGCGGCGCACTCAGGTGGTGGCCGCGCCAATCGTTCACCACGTAGGTGTTGTTGCGGTATTCGCGTGGCAGGCGGCCACCTCTGCGGAAGTTGTGGTCCGGCCCGGCGCCGCGTTCCTGCATGGCCATGGGGCGGTCATTGGGCCGCTCGTTCTGCATGGGCCGTCCATGGTCTTGGCCCGGCATGGGGCGGTCCATACGTTGATCTTGGCGCGGGCCATTACGCTGGTCGCCGCGCTGGTCATTGCGTTGCTCGCCATGCTGGTCACCACGTTGGTTCGGGCGCCTCCAGTCGTCGTCTCCCCCGGATCGGCCTTGTGCCTGGGCTACGCTGCCCAGGCATAGGATGGCTGCGGTCAGTGCGGCGATCAAAGTTGTTTTGTGCATGTGCTGCTCCTTTTCGTAGCGCGGCCAAGTGACCGCCTGTGCTTGCATTGGAGCCCAAAGTCAGCGAGAAAGCTGTAGGAGCGGGCCTGGTTTACGGAGTGGATACGGACGTGCTAGCTGCGGACATTGACGATGCCGCCAGCAGCGAAGTCCGCCGTGTGGCCCTGGAGGCGTTTCGCGTGTTGGACTGCGCGGGCCTGGCCCGCGTCGACGTGTTCCTTACGCCGCAAGGCAAAGTACTGGTCAACGAGGTGAACACCTTGCCCGGCTTCACCTCCATCAACATGTACCCCAAGCTGTGGCAGGGCAGCGGGCTGGGCTATACCGCGTTGATTACCCGGCTGATTGAATTGGCGCAGGAGCGGTATGTGGGGGATTGGGGTTTGAAGACTTCGGTTGTTTGAGGGGGAGTAGAAGCTTCGGCAGCTTTGCGTTAAGGGCTTGTAGGAGGTTTTTTACAGCTTCAACGTCAAAGTTGAGCCGCGCTGTGCAGCGCCGGGCCGCGAAGCGCAACATGAGCCGGGGCGCTTCGCGGCCCGGCGGTGCATAGCGTCGGTTCCAACGACAGGTTAGGCCTCACCTAGCGCCCCGCTTGCTGAAGAATTCGTCCGCCTCACCACACGCGGCAAACATCTCCATAAGCATCCTTTTCCACCACGCGGCCCCCTCGGTGAATGCTTTGACGTCTTCATCCGAGACCACCAACCCAGCCGCCGACTTTGGATGAGTGAGTCGGTCTCGTACGGCGACTGCCTTCTTCATGGACTCCCAACCATGGTGCCCGATGTCCGGCTGGTAGGTGGCTCCATGGTTCTTGACGTAACACCGAAGCGAGAAAAGCAGGCTTGGAAGGGTCGCCTGAAAATTCTCCTTCGCTTCAGGCTGGCCGCGCTGGTTAAGTTGGTATCGCTCCTCACGCAGAAGAGCGAGTTCACCCTCCGTGAGAAGCGGTGTGTCCTGAAGTGAAGCCAACGTAACCTGACGAAGCTGAAAGGCAAGTCCTTCCACAAATGCGAAGTATGTGCGGAACAGCGTTCGGTGGGCGAACTGAGTCGGCGAGGCTCTACCCAGCTCAAGGCATGCCTCTAGATCATCATTAAGGACAGCGAAGACGCGCTTTAATTCGTCGACAGCTTCGGGGCGGTTCATGTGAGGCCTAACGTGATGTAGACCGCAAACCCCGGTCGATACATCCGGCGCTTGACGATACATCTTTTGGAAAAAAGCGCTGTAAGCCGCTTGTGCGTTGGGCTCGCGGCACATGAACTGTATATAAAATCAGGTATAAATGTTCCATGAAACCCGGCACTCCTCGGTTGCAGTCCATCCACTTGCTCGATCAGATGCGCGAGCGGGTTGGGTGCATGCACTATAGCCATTGCCACAGGACAATTTGCTTGTACCAAGTGCGATTTATGGACGTTGGCGTGCTTGGGGTGGCCAAAGGAAACGGTCCGAAGGCATGAAGCCGTCTCGCCCTTGGTTTCCGGCCATTGCGCGCTTATATCGTGCTGAAATTCATGGGCCAAATAGACTGTTGGCGCAGGTATTTACTGCGCTGGTAGCTATTTATTTTGCAGTGGAATAGGTGTTTGAGGGGCACTCGCTTTTGGCCTAACCCTTACGGCCCTTTGGCCCGCACCACCGCTGCCACTTCCTGCCCCAGCTCCAGCACGGCCATGGCGTAGTAGCTGCTCCAGTTGTAGCGGGTGATGGCGTAGAAGTTTTCTGTGCCGGCAACGTACTGCGGCGGGTTGTCGCCGTTTTGCAGTTCCACCAGGGCCAGGGGGCCGGTGTGTTGCAGGGCGGGGCCGTCCAGCAGGGCGCCCTTGGCCTGGAAGCTGGCTGCGTTGAACGTCGGCAGGATGTCGGGGGCCAGCAGGGCGTCCATATCCGCATTCGGCGCAAGTTGCACCGGGTAGGTGGCGGGCATACCGGGTTGCCAGTGGAAGGCCTTGAAGTAGCTGGCTACCGAGCCGATGGCGTCGGTGGCGCTGCCGAACAGGTCTACATGGCTGTCGCCGTCGAAGTCCACCGCGTAGTGCACCCAGCTGGTGGGCATGAACTGGGGCATGCCCATGGCACCGGCGTAGCTGCCGCGCAGGCTGAGCGGGTCGATGCCGGCGCGCTGCGTGAGGCTGAGGAACTGCTCCAGCTCGCCCTTGAAGTAGGCGCTGCGCTCTTTGGTCCGCGGGTGGCTGGCGGGGAAGTCAAAGGCCAGCGTGGCCAGTGCGTCGATGACGCGGAAGTTGCCCATTTGCTGGCCATAAATCGTTTCTACGCCCAGGATGCCGACGATGATTTCGGGCGGCACGCCGTAATCTTTTTCAGCCCGCTCCAGTGCTGCGCGGTTGTCTTGCCAGAAGCGCACGCCGGCGGCGATGCGGATGGGTTCGATGAAGCGGCTGCGGTACACCTTCCAGTTCTTGGCTGTGCCTCGGGGCGCGGGGGCCATCAGGCGCGGCACGCTGGGCAGAAAGCGTGCCTGGCCCAGGATGGTGTGCACCCAGGCAGCGTCCAGGCCCCGGCGCTCGGCGATGTCGTCGGCGGCGGCCATGGCGTCGTCACGGCTGGCGTAGAGCGGGCCAGCGGCAATGGCGGCAGCGACTTTGGCGGGTTTTTTGACTTTGGGCTGTTTTGCGGGCTTGGCGCAGACAGATGCTGCGCAAGCAGCTATTAAAACGAGAGCAATCGGGCGGAATAGGTGCATGGCATATAGGAAGTGGCCGCCTGAGTTTAGTGGGGCCAGGCCAGGCTTTTGAAGCTGCGCCGCAGCGCCGCCAGGCTGTGCTGCGTGTGGGCCGTGTTGGGCGCCTGGGGCGCGTAGCGCTGGGCTTCCAGCTGCAGCAGCCATTGCTGTATGGCTGGGTGCTGGGGCAGCAGGGCGGCCAGTTCGCGGGGTGGGGCGTTTGGGGGCGGGGTGATGCCGGCTTTAAGTAGCTTGCGCCGGGCGGCGTCGAGCAGGCGCAGCCAGGGGTCGTGCTGCAGGCGTTCCCACTGCGCCCAGGCGGCGCCGCCCAGGGTGGCCAGCACCAGCAGGCCGGCGAGTAGTTTGCCCAGGTCTTCCCAGTCGGGGTCGGTAAAGCCTATGTTCTTCAGCAGGTTCAGCTGCTTGCCTTGGCTGTAGTTCAGCACCCATTGGTTCCAGCCGTTGTTCACCGCGTCCCAGGCGGCACGCAGGCGCTTTGCCATGTCGGGGCTGACGGTGCCCAGCACCGTGCCGACCACGCCGCTGGGGGCCTGCAGCCGCTGGAAGCTGCCGACCCGCCCGGGCGACACGGCACCCGTGGGGTCTACGCGGGTCCAGCCACGGCCGGCCTGCCAGACCTCGGCCCAGGCATGGGCGTCGCTTTGGCGCAGCACCCAGAAGCCGTCCACGCCGTTGAGCTCGCCGCCCTGGTAGCCGGTGACGACGCGGGCCGGCACGTCTAGCGCCCGCATCAGGATGACGAAGGACGAGGCGATGTGCTCGCAAAAGCCTTCCTTGCGGTCAAACCAGAACTCGTCTGCCGTGTCGCGCCCGTAGACGCCGGGGTCCAGCGTGTAGCTGTAGCCGCCGGTGCGCAGCCGCTCCAGCACCAGCGCGACCAGGGCGGCGGTGTTGGCGCTGGGCTGGGCGCGGCGGATGTCGGCGGCCAGCTGCAGGGTGCGCGGGTTGTAGCTGGGGGGCAGGTCCAGATAGGGCTGCAGGCTGATGCTGCTCTTGGTATCGGTTTGCTGTGGCCCGTAGCGGAACTGCGGGTAGCTTTGCACCTGGTAGCGCAGCAGGTCGCTGACCGGGCGGCTGGCCAGCCACTGCAGGTCGGGCGTCATGGCAGCGTCCATGCCGGCCAGGGTGGGGCGCTGGGGCGTGGCGTCCAGCGTCAGCAGCCAGGGGCGGTTGCTGGGCTCCAGCGTGACCTGGTAGTTGACTGCCGGGCCGGACACCTGCAAATCGCTGGGCGGCTGCAGGCTGAATTCGCTGTACTGGGGCCGCCACTCGCGGCCATCAAAGCGCGACAGCACCGGGCCGCGAAAGTACAGGTCTTGCTGCGGCGGTGGCGGGCCTTCAAAGCGGACGCGCATGGCGATGCTGTCGTCCAGCGCCAGCTGGGCCATGGTGCCGACCTGCATGCTGGCAGAAAGCCCACTGCGCCCGGCCATGGCGTCGCTGGGCACGCCCCACAGCGGCGCCATGCGCGGGAACAGCAGGAACAGCACGGCCATGATGGGCGCACCCAGCAGGGCCATGCCGCCAGCGATCTTGGCAGCCTCGGGCAGGGCGGATTGCGGGGCCACGGGCATGTGCGCGTTGACCAGGGCCGTCAGCAGGCCCAGCAGGGCGATCAGCATGGCGGCCGCTGTCAGCAGCGACTGCGAAAAGAAGAAGTTGCTGAGCATGGTGAAAAAGCCCAGGAAGAACACCACAAAGGCGTCGCGCCGGGCGCGCAGTTCCAGCGTCTTCAGTGCCAGCAGCACCACGATCAGGGTTACGCCGGCATCGCGCCCGAGCAGGGTTTTGTGCGTGGCCCAGGTGGCCGCCAGCGTGACGGCCAGCAGCGCTGCGAGCCACCAGCGCGAGGGCAGCGGCCGTGCACGCCAGGCCAGCCAGCCGCGCCACAGCAGCACACCGGCGGACAGGCCGGTGCACCACAGCGGCAGATTGCCCACCTGGGGCAGCACCACCCAGGCGATAACGAGCAGCAGGAACAAGGTGTCGCGGCTGTCACGGGGCAGGGCGCTGATGGCGTTCATTCCGCGCATGCTTCGTCTACTATCAAAATGAGAGCTGCTTGCGCAGGTATTACCTGCGCTGGAGGGCTATTCAGCATAAAGCCAGCGCCTCCAGGCAACGGCGTTTATGGGCCTCGCCAGCAGCGGGCGGCACGGCCAGGCCGGGCAGGCGCAGGCCGTAGTCCAGGCCCAGGCGGTCGGCCAGCAGTACCCAGGCGCACAGGCGCGACAGGCGGGCCTCGGTGCCCAGGCTGCCGGCCTGGGCGTAGTCCAGCCAGAGTTCGCTGCGCTGGGTTTGCTGGCTGTCGCGGCTGACCAGTTCATCGGCCTTGGCGGCCTTCTTCCAGACCACCAGCTTCAGCGGGTCGCCACGGCGGTAGGCGCGCACGCCGTCGAAGTCGCCGCTGGCCTGGGCCGTGCTGTGGCTGGCGCTGCCGGGGCGCGGCTGGCCGGGCGGCAGCGGCGGCGGGTGGGCTTCGGGCCGGGGGTAGACCAGCAGCTGGGCCGCTGGCCGCCAGTAGGTCCACACGCGGAAGGTACCCAGCGGGAAGCGCGTCTCGGCGGTGATGGCGGGCACGCGCTGCAGGCCGCGCTCGGTGGGGGTGAAGGCGATTTGCACCTGGGCGCTGCCCTGGGCGGGCACATCGGTCCAGGCCCAGTGGCCAGAGCCCAGCAGACCCAGGCCTATGCCGTGGCGAATGGTCTTGCGCGTGCTGCTGAGCTGTATGGAAATAATCGCGTTGGCGCCCGTGTACTGTGCGTCGGGTGCTATCAAATGCATACTGAGCCCGCGCAGCGTGGCGTGGCCCACGTGCATGCCTACCACGGCGCAGCCGGCCAGCAAAAAGGTCAGCAGATAGCCCAGGTTCAGCTGGTAGTTGATGCTGGCCACCAGCAGTACCACCAGGGTGGCGGCCAGCATGAAGCCGGGGGCGGTGGGCAGGATGTAAACGTTGCGCTGGGTCAGCAGCGTGGTGTCGGTGAACTGGATGCGCGCCTGCCACCAGCGCTGAAAGCGCGCGCGCAGCGGGGCGATGGGGTTCCAGAGCGTCACGGCAGGCCGCTTAGGGGAGCGGTGTGGCGTCCAGCATGGCCTGCACCTGGGCTACCGCCCCCCTGCCGGCGTCGCCCACCGGCACCAGACGGTGGGCCACGGTTTGCGCCAGGATGGCCCGCACATCGTCGGGCGCCACGTAGTCGCGTCCGCTCAGCAGTGCTTGTGCTTTGGCGGCGCGCACCACGGCAATGCCGGCGCGCGGGCTCAGGCCCTGCAGAAACCAGCGGCCAGAACGGGTGGCGGCCACCAGGTCCTGCACATAGTCCAGCAGCGGGGCGGCGGTGTGCACCTGCAGCACCTGCTGCTGCAAGGCCTGCAGCTCGGCCGCGTTGAGCAGGGCGGGCAGATGCTCTACCAGTTCGCGCCGGTCTTGCCCGGCCAGCAGCTCGCGCTCGGCCTGGCGGTCGGGGTAGCCGAGTGAGATGCGCATCAGAAAGCGGTCCAGCTGGGATTCGGGCAGGGCAAAGGTGCCCAACTGGTCCATGGGGTTTTGCGTGGCGATGACGAAGAAGGGCGAGGGCAGGGGGCGGGTGGCGCCTTCGACCGTGACCTGCTTTTCCTCCATGGCTTCGAGCAGCGCGCTTTGGGTTTTGGGGCTGGCGCGGTTGATCTCGTCGGCCAGCAATATCTGCGCGAACAGCGGGCCGGGGTGGAATACAAAAGCCTCTTTGCCGCGCTCGTAGATGGACACGCCAGACAGGTCGCTGGGCATCAGGTCCGAGGTGAATTGCACGCGCGAAAACTGCAGGCCAAAGGTGCGTGCCAGCGCATGGGCCAGGGTCGTCTTGCCCACGCCGGGCACGTCTTCAATCAGCAGGTGGCCGCCGGCCAGCAGGCAGGCCACGCAGTCCTGCACCTGGGCTGGTTTGCCGACGATCACCGTGTTAAGCTGACTCAGCAGTGCGTGGAGTTTGTTTTGTACATGCATGCCAAGACGTTACATGAATTTTCAAGTCCCACGCCCATGACCGTGAACAAGACCGGATACTTCAGCCACCCCGCCTGCCGCAAGCACGAGATGGGCCCTGGCCATCCAGAATGCCCCGAGCGGCTGGATGCGATCGACGACAGGCTGCTGATTTCTGGCGTGGCCGACGCATTGGACCCGCGCCAAGCAGATGCGGCGTCACTAGCCGATATCGAGCTGGCACACAGCCGCAGCCATATTTCCGCCCTGCGTGGCCTGGGCGATAGCCTGCGGGAAGACATGAATGCCGGTGGCCCCAGCCACGCGCAGATCGACCCCGACACCAGCATCAATATCTACACCTGGGATGCGGCCCTGCACGCCGCCGGCGCGGCCATTGCCGCCACCGACGCGGTGATTGCGGGCGAGCTGGAAAACGCTTTCTGCGCGATCCGCCCGCCTGGCCACCATGCCTGCCGTGACCGTGCAGGGGGCTTTTGCTTTTTCAACAATGTGGCGATTGCCGCCAAGTACGCGCTGGAGCGCCATGGCCTGAAGCGCGTGGCCATCGTTGACTTTGATGTGCACCACGGCAACGGCACCGAGGACATCGTGGCCGGCGATGAGCGCATTTTGATGACCAGCTTCTACCAGCACCCGTTCTACCCAGTGGGCGGAGCGCAGTCGGATGCGCCCAACCTGGTGAACGTGCCGGTGCCTGCCTACACCAAAGGCATGGACATCCGCGAGCTGATCGAGATGTACTGGCTGCCCCGGCTGGAGCAGCACCGGCCCGAGATGATTTTCATCAGTGCGGGTTTTGATGCGCACCGCGAGGACGATATGGGCCAACTGGGCCTGGTGGAGCAGGACTACGCCTGGATCACCCAGCGCATCAAGGACGTGGCCCGCCGCTTTTCCAAGGGCCGCGTGGTCAGCTGCCTGGAAGGCGGCTACGCGCTGAGCGCGCTGGGCCGCAGCGTGGAAGCGCATATCCGCGTGCTGGCCGACTTGTAACCTCCCCAGTTACGGGTGTGGGGCGTCACGCCGGGATAATCGACGGCTTCGATTCGCCAAGGTTTTGCATGATAGATTTTTTGAAGACGACCACCCCCCAAGCCCCCATTACCGATCTGGACAGCTGGATTGCCGCGCTGCTGCGGCCCGTCACCCTGTTTGAACTGGCCAGCCTGGCGCTGTGCCTGCTGTTGGCCTGGGCCGTGGTGTGGACGGCGCGCAAGGCGGTGGATACGCCGGACCCGCGCTCGGTGCTGTTTGGCCGCCGCATTGTGGATGGTGTGCTGTTCCCCTTCCTGCTGTTGGCATTTGGCACCCTGGCCGAGCTGCTGCTGGGGCACTGGATGTCGCTGGCGGTGTACAAGCTGGCCATGCCGGTGATCGTTTCGCTGGTGGTGATTCGCACCGGGGTGAAGGTGCTGCAGGCGGCCTTCCATGATGCACCGGTGGTGCGCCTGCTGGAGCGCACCATTTCCTGGCTGGCCTGGCTGGCCATGGTGCTGTGGGTGAGTGGCCTGCTGCCGGTGCTGCTGGACGAGCTGGACCAGATCAGATGGAAGGTGGGTGCGTCCACCATGTCAGCGCGCAATGTGCTGGAGGGCGCGATCACGGCCGGTGCGGTGCTGATCGTGACGCTGTGGATTTCGGCGGCCATAGAGTCGCGCCTGCTGCGCAAGGCCACGGGTAGCGTGCTGTCACTGCGCAAAGCCATCAGCAATGCCACGCGCGCCTTGCTGATGTTTCTGGGGCTGCTGATGGCCTTGTCGGCGGTGGGGATTGACCTCACGGCCTTGTCGGTGCTGGGCGGCGCGGTGGGTGTGGGTATCGGCTTTGGCTTGCAGAAACTGGCTGCCAACTATGTGAGCGGCTTTGTCATCCTGGCCGAGCGCAGCATGCGCATTGGCGACTTTGTGAAGATGGACAGCTTTGAGGGCCGCATCACCGACATCAACGCGCGCTACACCGTGATCAGCGCCCCAAATGGCCGCGAATCCATCGTGCCCAACGAGCTGCTGCTGACCCAGCGGGTGGAAAACCTGTCGCTGAACAACTCACGGATTTCGCAGTCCACCGAAGTCTCTGTGGGCTATGACAGCGATGTGGACCTGGTGATGCGCCTGCTGGTGGATGCTGCCCTGCAGGAAGAGCGCGTGCTGCGCGAGCCTGCGCCCGCGGCCACCTTGACGGTATTTGGCGCAGACGGCCTGGGCTTTAACCTGGGCTACTGGATCAACGACCCGGAGAACGGCCAGGGCAATTTGCGCTCGGCCATCAATCTGCGCATTTTGAAAGCCCTGCGCGAGCACCGTATCGACGTGCCTTACCCGCAGCGCGTGGTGCACACCCGTGTGCTGCCCGCTGGCGAAGCGGATCAGGGCGCAGCGGTGGTGTCTGCGTCGGCTTCGTAGACCAGCAGGTCGCCGGGCTGGCACTGCAGGATGCTGCAGATCTTCTCCAGCGTATCAAAGCGCACACCCTTGACCTTGCCTTGCTTGAGCAGGGACAGGTTGGCCTCGGTCATGCCCACCAGCTCGGCCAGCACCTTGGATTTGAGTTTGCGACGCGCCAGCATTACATCGAGTTGCACCACGATTGGCATCTGGAGCCCTTAAACGAAAGCCGCGTTTTCTTCGGCCAGCGCCTGGCCCTGGCCGATGATGGCCGCCATCAGCCACACCACCCCGGCGAACAGCAAGGTGAAGATGTGGCCCGAACCCAGCGCGATGGCTAGGTGGCGCATGCCCGGTGGGTTGTTCAGCGTAAGCAACACCGACAAGGCGGGCACCAGCAGCATGCCCGCCAGCACGGAGGCCATGGTCCACGCGGCAAAGCGGCGCAGGCCCAGCACCGCTTGCGGGGTGAACACCTGGCCCTGGGCAAAGCGCTGAAAGCATTTGCGTGCCTCCCACAGGCCGCGCAGCAGCAGGCCGACGGGCACGCAAGTCAGCAGCGCACCGGCCACCCGCTGTAGCGGCGTGAGCGCGCCCTGTATGGCGCCGGGCACCAGCTGGGCCTGGGCTGCCAGGGTACTGGTGTCGGCCACAGCCCAGCAGGCCAGCACCGCCAGGGGCAGAACCCAGACCAATATTCCACATGCGACCGCCAGGATGCGGCTGGTGCGGCGCAATGCCAAGGGGTCGGATGCGGGTGCTGCTGTGGTGTGTTGCATGGTTGTTCCTTTGCGAGGAATTTATTTTAATTTGACAAATAATTTCTGTAAAACAATAATTTATTGATCTTCACTAGAAATTATTGCCATGCGCAACCATTGGACGTTTGTGATATTCGCCGGTGTGCTGCTGGGCCTGGCGGCCTGTTCTGGCATACCCATCCGCTCCATGGCACGGCTGGTCAAGTTGCCCGATCAACTGCTGCACGCCAACCCGGCAGAGATCATGTTCGCTGTGCAGGTGGACAACCGTTTGCTGCCCACCGTCAGTGGCACGCCCACCTTCAGTATCGACATCCAGCCCGCCGTCGCCGGTGCTTTTGAGGCCGTGCAGCGCAAGCTGCCCATGCAGTTGAGTGTGACGGCGGCTCCGGCCATGGGCTTGGAGCCCGCAGGCCCCGGGCGGCGTTGGATGGTGTACCGCTTCGCTCCTGCGTCGCAGGCCGAGCTGCAGCGCATCCAGGCCCAGTTTCTGCGCCTGCAGGCAGAGCGCCGCAGCGGCACCGGCGGCAGCCTGGCGGTGGGTATTGCGCAGGACGGCGTGGTGACCAGCGATGCGACGCTGGACCACACGCGCTGGGAGAGCTGGCTGCAGACCTCGGCCCAGGAGGGCTTTTACATGCTGTGGGCGGGCACCCTGGGTGAACTGAAGGTGCAAGAGCGTGCCGCCCGCAACGCTGCAGCGACACAGAAAACAGGCGGGTGAATGATGCAACTACGGACAGTTTTACTGGGCGCTGCGCTGGCGCTTTTACTGAGCGGTTGCTCTACCGAGGCTTGGTACAACGGCATGCAGCAAAGCGCGCAAGAGGCTTGCCGAACCCAGCGCAGCGGCCCCATGGAATCCTGTACGGCAGGGCGCTACGCCAAGCCGTATTCCGAGTTTGAAAAAGAACGCTCGGTGCTGAAGCCGTAGCTGTCGCCTGGATGACGGTGGGGCGCGGATTGCGCCCTATAATTAAAAAGAACGATCGTGCTTTTTAATGATTCCCTCAGGGTCATCGGCATGGTCGCAAGAGACTGGACGTGCTGCGGAATAGAATCAGCAAGTTTACGTATACGTCAATTCAATAACTCTGAGGAGTGCAGTGATGAAGGTCCTGGTAGCAGTCAAACGCGTAGTGGATTACAACGTGAAGGTCCGGGTGAAGTCGGACAACACGGGTGTAGACATTGCCAATGTCAAGATGAGCATGAACCCGTTTGACGAGATCGCCATCGAAGAAGCGGTTCGCCTGAAAGAAAAGGGCGCAGTCACCGAAATCATCGCCGTGTCCTGCGGCGTGACCCAATGCCAGGAAACCCTGCGCACCGCCATGGCCATCGGCGCCGACCGCGCCATCCTGGTCGAAACCAGCGAAGAACTGCAACCCCTGGCCGTAGCCAAGCTGCTCAAGGCTCTGGTTGACAAAGAACAGCCCGGCCTGGTGATCCTGGGCAAGCAAGCCATCGACGATGACTGCAACCAGACCGGCCAAATGCTGGCCGCGTTGGCCCATCTGCCCCAAGCCACCTTCGCCAGCAAGGTGGAAATTGCCGACGGAAAAGCCAACGTCACCCGCGAAGTCGATGGTGGCCTGGAAACCATCGCGGTCAATCTGCCGGCCATCATCACCACCGACCTGCGCCTGAACGAGCCACGCTACGTCACCTTGCCCAACATCATGAAGGCCAAGAAGAAACCGCTGGAAGTGGTGAAGCCGGAAGACCTGGGCGTTAACGTCGCCCCCCGCATCAAGACCCTGAAGGTCAGCGAGCCGCCACAGCGCAGCGCCGGCATCAAAGTCCCGGACGTTGCCACTCTCGTAGCCAAACTCAAAACCGAAGCCAAGGTGATCTGACCATGACCGCACTCGTTATTGCCGAACACGACAACGCCAGCCTCAAGGGCGCCACCCTGAACACCGTCGCCGCCGCCACCCAGTGCGGTGGTGATGTGCACGTCCTCATCGCGGGCAGCAACGCCGGCGCAGCCGCTGCTGCTGCAGCGCAGTTGCCTGGTGTGTCCAAGGTCTTGCACGCCGATGGCGCCCAGTTCGCCCATGGACTGGCCGAGAACATTGCAGCCCAGGTGCTGGCCATTGCTCCGGCTTACAGCCACATCCTGTTCCCGGCCACCGCTGGCGGTAAGAACGTGGCGCCACGTGTCGCGGCACTGCTGGACGTGGCCCAGATTTCTGACGCCACCAAGATCGTCAGCGCCGACACCTTCGAGCGCCCCATCTACGCGGGCAACGCGATTGCCACCGTGCAAAGCCTGGACGCCACCAAGGTCCTGACCGTGCGCACCACCGCCTTTGACCCGGTGGCGACCAGCGGCGGTAGCGCGGCTGTCGAGCAACTGACCGCCGTGGCAGATTCCGGCCAATCCAGCTTTGTGGGCAGCGAAATCGCCAAGAACGACCGCCCCGAACTTACCGCCGCCAAGATCATCGTCAGCGGTGGCCGTGCCTTGGGCAGCGCCGAGAAGTTCAATGAAGTGATGATTCCGCTGGCCGACAAGCTGGGCGCCGCACTGGGTGCCAGCCGCGCTGCCGTCGATGCGGGCTACGCCCCGAACGACTGGCAAGTGGGCCAGACTGGCAAGATCGTCGCACCCCAGCTGTACATCGCCGCCGGCATTAGCGGCGCCATCCAGCACTTGGCTGGGATGAAGGACAGCAAGGTGATCGTCGCCATCAACAAAGATGGCGAAGCACCGATCTTCTCCGTGGCCGACTACGGGCTGGAGGCGGACCTGTTCGTGGCTGTGCCTGCGTTGGTCGCAGCGCTGTAAGGCGTACAACAGCAAGATAAGGCATCCTGCGAGGTGCCTTTTTTTGTACCTTTTTTTGATTTCGGAGACAAACCATGAGCTACACCGCCCCGCTGAAAGACATGCTTTTCAACATCCAGCATCTGGCCCATATCGACCAGATCGCTGCTTTGCCAGGCTTTGAGGATGCGGGGCTGGACACGGCCCAGGCGGTGTTGGAAGAGTCGGCCAAGTTCAATGAAGGCGTGTTGTCCCCGCTGAACTGGGAGGGCGACAAGAATCCGTCTAGCTGGAAAGATGGCGTGGTCACGGCTACGCCCGGGTTCAAGGCCGCGTTCAAACAATTTGCCGAAGGCGGCTGGCAGGGCCTGCAGCACCCCACCGAATACGGCGGCCAGGGCCTGCCCAAGACGATTGGTGCGGCCTGCGTGGAGATGTGCAACAGCGCCAACCTGAGCTTTGCGCTGTGCCCGCTGCTCAGCGACGGCGCGATTGAAGCCCTGCTGACCGCCGGCTCCGACGAACTCAAAGCTACCTATCTGGAAAACCTGGTCAGCGGCAAATGGACCGGCACCATGAACCTGACCGAGCCACAGGCGGGCAGTGATCTGGCCATGGTGCGCAGCCGCGCCGAACCGCAAGGCGATGGCAGCTACAAGGTGTTTGGCACCAAGATTTTCATCACTTGGGGTGAGCATGACATGGCCGAGAACATCGTCCATCTGGTGCTGGCCCGCGTCACCGGCGCGCCGGAGGGTGTGAAGGGCATCAGCCTGTTCGTGGTCCCTAAATTTTTGGTCAATGCAGACGGCAGCCTGGGTGCGCGTAACGACGTGCACTGCGTCAGCATCGAGCACAAGCTGGGCATCAAGGCCAGCCCCACCGCCGTGCTGCAGTACGGCGACCATGGCGGTGCCGTGGGTTACCTGGTGGGCGAGGAAAACCGGGGCCTGGAGTACATGTTCATCATGATGAACGCGGCCCGTTATGCAGTCGGCATGCAGGGTATTGCGGTGGCCGAGCGGGCCTACCAGAAGGCCGTGCAGTTCGCCAAGGACCGGGTACAAAGCCGCCCGGTCGATGGATCGGTCAAGGCCAGCGTGGCCATCATCCACCACCCCGATGTGCAGCGCATGCTGATGACTATGCGTGCCCACACCCAGGGCTGCCGCGCCATGGCTGCCGTGGCCGCAGCCGCCTATGACACGGCACACCACCATACCGATGCCGAGACGCGCCAACAAAGCCAGGCGTTTTATGAGTTCCTGGTACCGCTGGTCAAGGGCTACAGCACCGAGATGAGCCTGGACGTGGCTTCGCTGGGTGTGCAAGTGCATGGCGGCATGGGCTTCATCGAAGAAACCGGCGCTGCGCAGTATCTGCGCGACGCCAAGATTCTGAGCATCTATGAAGGCACGACGGCCATCCAGGCGAACGACTTGGTGGGCCGCAAAACGGTACGCGACGGCGGCGCCACCGCCAAGGCGATTGCGCGCCAGATCGTGGTCACCGAGACCGAGTTGGCCAAGAGCGGCAGCGCCGACGCGCAGGCCGTGGCCAAGCGGCTGAAGGCAGCGCGCACTGCCTTCCTGGATGTGGTGGCTTTTGTGGTCAGCAACACCAAGACCCAGCCGAATGCGGTGTTTGCCGGCAGCGTGCCCTACCTGATGTTGGCCGGCAAACTGGTCGCCGGCTGGCAGCTGGCGCGCTCGCTGCTTGTGGCAGAGGACCTGCTGGCCAAGGGTGAAGACACAGCCTTTATGCAAGCCAAGATCAGTACCGCGCGCTTCTATGCCGACCATGTGCTGGTGGGCGCGCAAAGCCTGCGCGACAGCATTCTGGAAGGTTCCGATAGCGTCACGGCGCTGGCCGTGGATGCATTCTGATTTGCTATTGAATAAATAGCTAGTGGCGTAGGTATTACCTGCGCTGCAGCCCTATTTCTTATAAATTTCCCGGAGACCCCATGTCCAGATTGCCTGCCCCGTTGAATGCATTGCCGCTGCCCATCATCGCCTCGCCGATGTTTATCGTCAGCACCCCCAAGCTGGTGATTGCCCAGTGCATAGCCGGGGTGGTGGGCTCCATGCCTTCGCTGAATGCCCGCCCAGCATCGCAGCTGGACGACTGGCTGGCCGAGATCACAGAAACCCTGGCCGCCTACAACCTGGCGCACCCCGACGCGCCGGCGGCGCCGTTTGCCATCAACCAGATCGTGCACAAGTCCAATGACCGGCTGGAGCACGACCTGCAGGCCTGCGTGAAGTTCAAGGTGCCCATCATCATCACCTCGCTGGGCGCGCGCGAGGACGTGAATGCGGCGGTACACAGCTATGGCGGCGTGGTGCTGCACGACATCATCAACAACAAGTTTGCCCACAAGGCGATAGAGAAGGGTGCGGACGGCCTGATCGCCGTGGCGGCCGGTGCCGGCGGCCACGCGGGGGTGAAAAGCCCGTTTGCCCTGGTGCAGGAAATCCGCGAATGGTTTGACGGCCCGCTGGCCCTGAGCGGCGCCATCTCCACCGGCGGCGCGGTGCTGGCGGCACAGGCCATGGGGGCCGACTTTGCCTACATAGGCTCGGCCTTCATCGCCACCGAGGAAGCGCGCGCCGTAGACGCCTACAAGCAGGCCATTGTGGACGGTGATTCTGACGACATCGTGTTGACCAACCTGTTTACCGGCGTGCACGGCAACTACCTGGCGCCGTCCATCCGCGCGGCCGGCCTGGACCCTGAGCATCTGCCCGAGAGCGACCCCAGCAAAATGAACTTTGGCGGTGATACGGCGGCCAAAGCCTGGAAAGATATCTGGGGCTGCGGCCAGGGCATTGGCGCAGTCCGTAAAATCCAGCCTGCAGGCGACTATGTGGCCCAGCTCCGGCGTGAATACGCCGAGGCCAAAGCCCGTTTGTCCCTTTAACCTATTCCTTTAAATTTTGACCGGGGAACGCCTTGTGCGTTCCCCTTGTTTTTGCGGACCCCGGACTGTTGCGGGGGGCGCCTTTTGTGTGACGATGCCTTCTTCCTCTTACCGTTCCAGCGCTTCTCGCATTCCCCTGCTCGATGTATTCAAAGGACTGGCCTGCATGCTGGTCGTGGGGCACCACCTGGTTTTTTACGGTCCTATGTCGGACGTCGCTTTCCCGCTGGCCCCTGGTCTGATGGACTGGCTGTTCGACTACGGCCGTATGGCGGTGCAGGTGTTTCTGGTGCTGGGTGGCTACCTGGCGGCCAGCACCTTGGCGCCTACCGGCGTGGCCCGGTTCGAGCAGGCCTGGCCGCAGGTGCAGCGCCGCTTTGTGCGCCTGTCCACCCCGTATCTGGCAGCGCTGCTGCTGAGCTTGCTGGCAGCCGAGTTGGCACGCAATGGCATGGAGCACTCGTCCATCCCGTCCGAGCCGTCCCTGCCGCAGCTGTTGGCCCATGTGCTGATGCTGCAGGATGTGCTGGGCTTTGAGGCGCTGTCGGCCGGTGTCTGGTACGTGGCCATCGACTTCCAGCTGTTCGTGCTGGCGGTAGCCGTGTTCAGCCTGGCGCGTGCCTGGCCCACGCATGGTCGCAGCCCCTGGCTTGCGCCCGTGCTGGTGCTGGGCCTGACCTGTGCCTCTCTGGTTTATTTCAACCGCATACCGTCGCTGGACACCTGGGCCTTGTATTTCTTGGGCTCGTATGGGCTGGGCATGCTGGCCTTCTGGGCCGGGCGTAGCCAGCGTCCGTTGCTGTGGCTGCTGGCCTTGGCTGTGCTGGGCGTGGCGGCGCTGGCCTGGGACTTCCGGGGCCGCATCGCTGTAGCGGTGGTCATGGCTCTGGTGCTGTGCGTGTTGCAGGCCAGCCAGAGCGTGCGCCACTGGTCGCCTCTGGCGCCGCTACAGCGCTTGGGTCAGATGTCGTACTCGGTGTTTCTGGTGCACTTCCCTGTGTGCCTGCTGGTGAACACCGCGTTCAACCAGTTCTGGCCCACCCAGCCCTGGGTGAACGCCTTTGGCATGCTGCTGGCGTTTGCGGCGTCCATGCTCAGTGGACGCTGGCTGTACCTTCACGTGGAAACCCGGTTGGTCTGCATGCCTTCGGCCCTGCGTTTGCAAGGCGGCTTGCTGGCTGCCGGCCTGCTGCTGGCGGGGATCAAGGCGCTATAGGAAAGCACACGGCAGGCGCTCCGGCCTGCCAGGGCGGGAACTTGGGCATCACCTGGGCCAGGGCATCAGAAGCCTCCCAGGCGGCCAGCCAGGCCTGCAGCCGGCGCCAGGCTTGGGCTGCGAACCAATCTGGGTCCACATGGGCAAATTGCCTTACAAAGGGCGCCACCGCCATATCGGCCAGGCTGGTGCGCTGGCCCATTAGAAAGTCGTGCGCTGCCAGCCGCGTTTCGAATGCATCCAGCAACATGCTTGCAGCAGCCCGGTGCAGGTGCGTGCTGCGCTGGGTGCTATCTTCTTCATAGCGACCCGGATACTTGTAGCGGTCTAGATGGTGTTTGAAGTCGCCGTCGATGCGGGCCACCAGGGCCAGCATGTCGTCCAGTGTGCCGTGTGTAGGTGCCAGCCAGCCGGCCGGGTCGTTCTGCCGTAGCGCCCAGAGCATGATGTCCAGGCTCTGGTCCAGTACTTCGCCAGTGGGCAGCAGCAACACCGGCACGGTGGCCTTGGCGGATGCGGCGAGCAGCTCAGCGGGCTTGTTGCGCAGCACCACTTCGCGTAGCTCGCAGACCTGGCCGCTGGCCCACAAGGCCAGCCGTGCCCGCATGGCATAGGGGCAGCGGCGGAAGGAATACAGGATGGGCCGCACTAGGATTTCAGCTTGGCGCCCACATGCGGCTGCTGCCGCGCTCGGGCCAGGGCCATCTGGTGCTCACGCTCCAAAAAGCCTTGCTTCTGGGCCTCGGTCTTTTGGTCGTGGCAATGCGCGCAGGACACGCCGCGCACAAAGTGGGGCGATGCCAGATCGACCTCGCCCAGCGGCCAGCGGCAGGAGCGGCACAGCTCCAGCGTGCCGGGCAACAGGCCATGGCCTACCGAGACGCGCTCGTCAAACACAAAGCACTGGCCGTCCCAGCGGCTCTCGGCCTGGGGCACGGTCTCCAGGTATTTCAGGATGCCGCCTTCCAGGTGGTAGACCTCGTCAAAGCCCTGGGTGCGCAGTAGGGCGGTGGATTTTTCACAGCGTATGCCGCCGGTGCAGAACATGGCGACCTTGGGCTTGCGGTGCAGTGGCTGGCCCTCGGCACGGGCCTGCTCCACCCACTGCGGGAATTCGGCAAAGCTGTCGATGTGCGGGTTGATGGCACCCTGGAAAGTGCCAATCTTCACCTCGTATTCATTGCGCGTATCCACCAGCACCACGTCGGGGTCGGCGATCAGTGCGTTCCAGTCTTCGGGCTTGACGTACTGGCCGGCCATTTGGCTGGGGTTCAGCCCTGGTACGCCCAGGGTGACGATCTCGCGCTTCAGCCGCACTTTCATGCGGTAGAAGGGTGAATGCTGGGCAAAGCCCTCCTTGTGCTGCAGGCGGGCCAGCCGCGCGTCAGAGCGCAGCCAGGCCAGTACCGCATGCACTCCGTCTGGCGGCCCTGCGATGGTGCCGTTGATGCCCTCGGTGGCCAGCAGAATCATGCCTTTGACGCCGTGCGACTCGCAGCAGGCCTGCAGTGGTGCCTGCAAGGCGGTGTAGTCGGGCAGCTCTACGAACTGGTAGAAGGCGGCGGTGAGGTAATCAGACATGCAATTCGGCGTACGCGGTTGGGGTCGGCAGTGTAGCGAATGCACCAGTGGATGCCGCCGTCAATGCACCAGTGGGCGGGTATGGCTATTGAAGAAGCGCCACATTTCTGCCGACGCATTTGGACCCAGCGGGTCGGTGTAGCTGCCGCTGTTGCTGCCGCCCGACCAGGCATGGCCGGCGCCGTGCAGATTCCAGTATTCGGCCAGGCTGCTGCCGTCTTCAGCCTGGTAGAGGGTTCGGGTATAGCGCCGGCCCTGGGGCGACGTGCCCTGGACCTTGCTGGGCGTGGAATGGTGAGCTGCGCCAACGACCGATTGCAGCACGCCTTGGCCGTTGTGCGGGTGTACCACGGTATCGGCGTCTCCATGGAAGACGATGGTGGGCACGGTGGACTGCAGCCTGCTGCGGCCATTGCCGCTTTTCATGACCGACAGGGCGCTGATGAGTCCGCTAGCCGCGCCACAAGCCAGGCCGGAATGCACGCCCACAGCGGCAAACAGGTCTGGGTGGGTGTGGCCCAGGATACTGGCCATGGCGCCGCCTGCGGACAAACCAGCTACGTACACGCGACGTGGATCCACCTCGTGCCTAGCCATCACATGCTGCACCAGAGCTGCCAGCAGGGCCGCCTCGCCGCCGTCGCGTTGCTGGTCGGTGGGTTTGAACCAATTCCAGCAGCGCTGGCTGTTGGCGCTTGGCTGCTGGGCGGGGTAGAGCACGGCGAATCCATGCTCTCGCGCGACGGCATTCATGCCGGTGCCGGCTGCAAAGTCCTCCGGGTTCTGCGTGCAGCCGTGCAGCATCAGGACCAGTGGCATGGGCTGGTCCTGGGGGGCGGGCGGCGTGTACAGCTTGTACTGCAGCGTACCTAGGGCATGTTCGAACTGGCCGTCGATAAACGATTCCGGCGCTTCAGGGGCGGTTGGTTGCGTAGGGGCTTCTACCGGTTGTGTGACAGGTGCGCTGGGTTTTGTCGGCACTTCGGTGACATAGCCGTCGAATATCCATGGGGAGGCTGCTGGTGCGTTGGCTGGCGCCGGGCGGGCGGGTGCTTTGGTCGTCGCAAAGCCCTCGGTAACCCGTGCCATTGCTTGCTGGATGGCCCGTGTGGCATCTTGCAGCTGGCCGCTTTGCGTCAGCCGCGTGGCTTCTTGCATGATCTTTTTAAACAGTGTGCTCATGCGGGCTTTCGTTGTGAGTCGGTGGACATGGGGTTTCAGGCTTGGCGCTTGGCCAGCGCCGTTTTGACGGCAGGGCTGGCATGCAGGGCACCCAGCACTTCCAGCGAGTCGATGGTGGCCAGCGCCAGCTCGGGGCTGACGTCATGGCCAATGCTGGCCAAGCCCAGCACCCGGATTTGCAGTTTTTGGTTGGCGGCCTGGACCGCCAGCAAATCGCTTTCGCTGAAATGCTGCATGCCCAGCACCAGCATCTTGCGCGCGACCACCTGCTTGACGGCGTCGGCGTGGGTGGTCAGCTGGTTGCGGATGGCGGTGCGGATGAAGTCGGTACGGTTGGCGTAAAAGCCCTCCGACACCAGCAGGTCCACATGGCCGAGGTCTACAAAACCCAGGTTGATGGTGATTTTTTCAGAGTCCTGGGCCTTGGCTTTGGCGGATTCGCTTGCACTAGAAGATTTCATGCTTGCAGTATGCACCATCCGTATGGATGGTGATGGGATGGTTTTTAAAACCACACACTGCAAATGGATGCATCGGGAAATATATGAAAAATAGGGTTCTAGCGCAGGATTTATCTGCGCAGGCAGCTATGAAAAGCGTAGCGTGGTGCCATGGCGCTCAGGGCGCGCCTTTGCCGGGCGCACGGCGGCGCTTTTCGCTAAGGTGCTCTGCCACCAGGCTGGTGCTGCCGTCGGCGTTCTGCCGCTCCAGCCGCACATTGAAGCCCCATAGCGTGGCCATGTGCTTGAGCACGGTGGCGCTGGAATCGCCCAGCGGGCGGCGCTGGTGGCTGAAGTGGCGCAGGGTCAGCGAGCGATCGCCGCGCAGGTCCACATTCCAGACCTGGATATTGGGTTCTCGGTGGCCCAGGTCGTATTGCTCGGACAACTGGTGGCGCAGTGCGCGGTAGCCGCTGTCGTCGTGGATGGACTTGATCTCCAGGGTTTTGCGGGCGTCGTCGTCCAGCACGCTGAACAGGCGGAACTCCCGCATCAGCCGGGGCGACAGGTACTGTGCGATGAAGCTTTCGTCCTTGAAGTTGTGCATCGCGAAGTCAAAGGTCTCGCGCCAGTTGGAGCCGGCGATGTCGGGGAACCAGGCGCGGTCTTCGTCGGTCGGGTCCTCGCAGATGCGGCGTATGTCGCGCCACATGGCAAAACCCAGCGCGTAGGGGTTTATGCCCGAGTAGTAGGGGCTGTTGTATGGCGGCTGGTAGACCACGTTGGTGTGCGACTGCAGAAATTCCAGCATGAAGCCGTCGGCCAGGCGGCCTTCGTCGTACAAGGTGTTCAGCAGCGTGTAGTGCCAGTAGGTGGCCCAGCCTTCGTTCATTACCTGGGTCTGGCGCTGTGGGTAGAAATACTGGCCGATCTTGCGCACGATACGCACCACTTCGCGCTGCCAGGGGTCGAGCAGCGGGGCGTTCTTTTCGACGAAGTAAAGCAAGTTTTCCTCGGGCTCCAGCGGAAAGCGCTTTTCTTCGTGCTCGGCCTCGGCCTCGGCGCGCGGCGGCAAGGTGCGCCACAGGTCGTTGACCTGGGCTTGCAGGTATTCGGCACGCTCTTTCAGGCGCGAGGTTTCTTTTTCCAGCGACAGGCGGGGCGAGCGCTTGTAGCGGTCCACTCCCAGGTTGCTCAGCGCGTGGCAGGCGTCGAGCAGTTGCTCTACTGCTTCTACGCCGTGGCGTTCTTCGCACTGGGCGATGTAGTTGCGGGCGAACACCAGGTAGTCGACGATGGCATCCGCACTGGTCCACTGCTTGAACAGGTGGTTGCCCTTGAAGAACGAGTTGTGCCCGTAGGCCGCGTGGGCGATCACCAGCGCCTGCATGGGCAGGGTGTTCTCGTCCATCAGATAGGCAATGCAAGGGTCGGAATTGATAACGATCTCGTACGCCAGGCCCATCTGGCCGCGCTTGTAGCGGTTTTCGGTGGCCAGGAAGTGTTTGCCGAAGGACCAGTGGTGGTAGTAGACCGGCATGCCGATGGAGGCGTAGGCGTCCATCATCTGCTCGGCGCTGATGATCTCCAGCAGGTGCGGGTAGCCGTCCAGCTTGTAGCGGCGTGCGACTTCGCCTATGGCTTGGTCGTAGGCCTCGATGGCTTCAAAGGTCCATTCGGAGCCGGTGGGGAGGAGTTTGGATTCACCCATGGTTCAGGCCCGGCGCTTGAACAGTTCACGGAACACGGGGTAGATGTCGGCCACCGTGGCGATGCGTTGCATGGCGAAATTGCCGCCCGCGCTGCCTTGCAGTTGGGTGTATTCGTCCCACAGGTTTTGCGGCGGGCCTTCTGTGATTTCGATGTAAGCGAAGAACTGGCACAAAGGCAGCAGCGACTCTTGCAGCAGGTTTTTGCACAGGGGCGAGTCGTCATGCCAGTTGTCGCCGTCGGACGCCTGCGCGCCGTAAATGTTCCAGGCGTGGCTGTTGTAGCGCGCAGTGATGATTTCATGCATCAGCTTGAGTGCGCTGGACACCACGGTGCCGCCGGATTCGCGCGATGTGAAGAAGTCGTCTTCATTCACTTCACTGGCCACCGTGTGGTGGCGGATGAAGACCACCTCGATGCGCTCGTAGTTGCGGGTCAGAAACAGGTAGAGCAGCATGAAGAAGCGCTTGGCAATATTTTTGCGCCCCTCGTCCATCGAGCCCGACACGTCCAGCAGGCAGAACATCACGGCCTGCGTGGTGGGCTGGGGAATGCGTACGCGGTTGTTGTAGCGCAGGTCAAAGGTGTCCACAAAAGGCACGGCCTCGATCTTGGCGCGCAGGTGGGTGATGTCGCGGCGCAGTTGCTCCACATCCGGGTCGTCTTCAGGCCGGGTTTTGCGCAGTTCTTCCAGCTCGGCTTCCAGGGCGCGAATCTGCGCGGCGTAGGGGCCACCCACCGCAATGCGCCGCCCGGCTGCGCCACGCATGGTGCGGCTGAGATTGATGTTGGTGGGTACGCCAGTTTGTACAAAGCCGGCCCGCACGCGGCGGTACTGGTCTATGCGTGCCAACTGCTGTTTGACCAGATTGGGCAGGGCCAGCTCGTCGAAAAAGATGTCTAGAAATTCGTCGCGTGTCAGGGTGAAGACGAATTCGTCCAAGCTTTCGCCTTCGTTGCTGGCCTGGCCTTTGCCCTTGCCGCCGGCTCCGCCGCCTTGGGGGCGCTCCACCTGGTCGCCACGGTGGAAGCGGTCGTTGCCCGGACGCACCACTTCCCAGACACCGCCCTGGCCGTGTTCGAACTGGGGCTCTCCTATGTCTTTGCCGGGAATGCTGATTTTTTCGCCGTTGTCCAGATCGCGCATGCCACGCTTGTTCACTGCGTCTGAAACGGCTTTGCGAATCTGGCCTTTGAAACGCTGGATGAAGCGGCTGCGGTTGACCGAGCTCTTGTGCTTGCTGTCAAACCGCCGGTCTACGATGCGCACCGTCATAGAGTCTCCCGTTGACTTGAAGGAACCCGTCTGCTGTGGTGCGCTGCACACATGGCGCAGACGGGTCTTGAGGCTATTGCGTTACGAGGATTTGCGCACCCGCAAATACCATTCGCACAGCAAACGCACCTGCTTCTCGGTATAGCCCTTGGCGATCATGCGGTTGACGAAGTCCTGGTGCTTCTTCTGTTCATCGCCGCTGGCCTTGGCGTTGAACGAGATCACCGGCAGCAGCTCTTCGGTGTTGGAGAACATCTTCTTCTCGATCACCGCGCGTAGCTTCTCATACGAGGTCCACAGCGGGTTGTGGCCGTCCTGGCGGGCGCGGGCGCGCAGCACGAAGTTGACCACCTCGTTGCGGAAGTCCTTGGGGTTGGAAATGCCTGCGGGCTTCTCGATCTTTTCCAGCTCGTCGTTGAGCGCACTGCGGTCCAGCATTTCGCCGGTGTTGGGGTCGCGGTACTCCTGGTCCTGGATCCAGAAGTCGGCATAGACCACATAACGGTCAAAAATGTTTTGACCGTACTCGGAATAGCTTTCCAGATAAGAGGTCTGAATTTCCTTGCCTATGAATTCCGCATAGCGTGGCGACAGGAATTCCTTGATGGCGCGCAGGTATTTTTCTTCTACCTCGGGCGGATACTGCTCTTGCTCGATCTGCTGCTCTAGCACATACATCAGGTGCACCGGGTTGGCTGCTACCTCGCGGTGGTCGAAGTTGAATACGCGCGACAGGATCTTGAATGCGAACCGGGTGGACAAGCCCGTCATGCCTTCGTCTACGCCCGCGAAGTCGCGGTATTCCTGGTAGCTCTTGGCTTTGGGGTCGGTGTCCTTGAGGTTTTCTCCGTCGTAGACCCGCATCTTGGAGAAGATGCTGGAGTTCTCGGGGTCTTTCAGCCGCGACAGCACCGAGAACTGGGCCAGCATGCGCAGCGTGTCGGGCGCGCAGGGCGCTTGCGACAGCGAAGAATTTGCAACCAGCTTTTCGTAGATATGGATTTCGTCGGATACGCGCAGCGAGTAGGGCACTTTGACGATGTAGATGCGGTCCAGAAAAGCTTCGTTGTTGCGGTTGTTCTTGAAGGCCTGCCATTCGGCCTCGTTTGAATGGGCCAGTACCAGACCGTCAAACGGTATGGCGCCAAAGCCTTCCGTGCCCTTGTAGTTGCCTTCTTGCGTGGCGGTTAGCAAGGGGTGCAAGACCTTGATAGGGGCCTTGAACATTTCCACAAACTCCAGCACGCCGCGATTCGACAGGCACAGGCCGCCCGAGTACGAATACGCGTCCGGGTCGTTCTGGGAATAGGTTTCCAGCTTGCGGATGTCGATCTTGCCGACCAGGGATGAGATGTCCTGGTTGTTTTCGTCGCCCGGTTCGGTCTTGGAAACCGCGATCTGGGACAGTACCGAGGGGCGTAGCTTCACCACGCGAAAGCGGGTGATGTCACCGCCGAACTCCTGCAGGCGCTTCACCGCCCAGGGGCTCATGATGGTGCCCAGGTAGCGGCGTGGAATACCGTAGTCGGTTTCGAGCAATTCGGCATCTTCGGCCGGGTTGAAAAGACCCAGCGGGGACTCATGGACCGGGGAGTCTTTGATGGCGTAAAAAGGCACTTTTTCGATCAATGCCTTCAGCTTTTCAGCCAGGGATGACTTGCCGCCGCCGACGGGCCCGAGCAGATAGAGAATCTGCTTTTTTTCTTCGAGGCCTTGGGCTGCGTGGCGGAAGTAGGAGACGATGTGCTCTATCACCTCTTCCATGCCGTAGAGGTCTCTAAAGCTGGGGTAGACCTTCAAAACCTTGTTGGCGAAGATGCGCGATAGGCGAGGGTCGGTGCGGGTGTCTACCAACTCGGGCTCACCAATCGCCAGCAGCATGCGTTCTGCCACGCTGGCGTAGGCCGTTGGGTCGCGTTTGCATAACTCCAGATAGTCCTGAACCGACATTTCCTCTTCCTGTGCTGCTGCAAAGCGGCCTTGGTAGCGGGTGAAAATGGTCATGGCATTCTCCTAATATGTGCAATGGACTTATACGGTCTGGATTCGCTGCTCTCGCTAAAGGTTTTATCTACTTAACGACCATCATAGGCCTTCCGTTTACCACTTGCGCAGAAGGGGACGGAATTAGTGCACTACCTCCAGCAAACGGTCGAGTCCGCCGATGTTGATGGCGACCATGGCCTTCTCGCGCACGGCCGGTTTGGCGTGGTAAGCCACCGACAAACCGGCTACGCCCATCATCGGCAGATCATTTGCGCCATCGCCCATGGCAATGGCTTGCTGGGCTGTGATGCCCATTTCGGCGCAGGTCTGTAGCAGCATCTTGCGCTTTTCGTCGCCGTCGCAAATGTCGCCCCAGGCTTGGTCCAACATGCGGCCGGTGAGCACGCCATCCACGGCCTCCAACATGTTGGAACGGGTGGCGTCTATGTGCAACAGATCACGGATGCGGTCGGTAAAAAATGTGAAGCCGCCGCTGACCAGCAGCACCTTCATGCCGGCGGCTTTGCAGGCAGCCACCAAGGCGGCAGCACCTGGGTTGAGTTTCAGCCGTTCGTTATAGACCTGTTCCATGCTGGCCACGCTCACGCCTTTGAGCAGGGCCACGCGTTGGCGCAGGCTTTCCTTGTAGTCGGTGATTTCGCCACGCATGGCGGCTTCGGTAATGGCTGCTACTTCGGCCTTGCGACCAGCAGCGTCTGCGATCTCGTCCACGCACTCGATATTGATCAGAGTGGAGTCCATGTCAAATGCGATCAGCTTGAAGTCGCTTAGGCGCAGCGGTGGCGTAAAGCCTTGGACGGTGAGGCCAGGGGAAATTTCGGTAGCGATGGACATGGTGCGCTTGTGCGTGTGGGTCAAAAAATAGATACGGTGCTTGGATGTATTTTGCTTGAAGCACGGGGTATGAAAAAGTCGAAAAAAAAGCCCTAGCGGTTTAACGCGCTAGGGCTTTTTTCAGGCTTTGGAAGCCAATCTGGCGGAACAGGCGGGATTCGAACCCGCGGAGGGCTATTAACCCTCACACGCTTTCCAGGCGTGCGACTTAAACCGCTCATCCACCGTTCCAGAGCCTCGAATTATAGCAGTCAAATGGCGGTATTTCGACCTGGCACTGCATGTTGCATCAAGTCTTCCAATAAAACAAACTCCAGCGCCCGGATGTGGGTGGAGTCCAGCACCACCGGCGGAGCTACGCCGGCCTCCAGTGCCTCCTTCCAGCGGTTGGCGCACAGGCACCAGCGGTCGCCGGGTTTGAGTCCGGCGAAGCGGTAGTCGGGCCGGGGTGTACACAGGTCGTTGCCGCGTGACATTGAGAAGGCCAGGAACTCGCGTGTCACTTTGACGCAAATCACATGTGCTGCCGAATCGCTATCGTCCGTGTTGCAGCAGCCGTCACGGAAGTAGCCCGTCAGCGGGTCGTAGGAGCAGGGCAGCAGCTCGGAGCCGAGTACGTTGTGTTCCATGGCCGGGTCTTCCATAGGGCTCCTATTGCGGTTTGGTTGCGTTGACCATCTTCATAGCCGAGCCTATCAAGGCCGATACCTCGGTCATATTGCTAGGCACGATCAGGGTGGTTTTGGCATCAGCGGCGACGCGGCCATAGGCTTCGACAGCTTTTTCTGCCACCTTGAGCTGCACGGCCAGTTCGCCGCCGGGTTGCCTAATCGCGGTGGCCACGCGCTCGATGGCATCTGCGGTAGCGGTGGCGACCGCGGTGATGGACGCGGCTTCACCTTGCGCTTTGTTGATGACAGCCTGCTTTTCGCCTTCTGAGCGGGCGATGAAGGCCTCCCGTTCGCCGGTAGCGATATTGATTTGCTCCTGGCGGCGGCCTTCGGAGGCTGCAATCAGCGCGCGCTTCTCGCGCTCAGCGGTGATCTGGGCCTGCATCGCATGCAAAATTTCCTTGGGGGGGGTCAGGTCTTTGATTTCGTAGCGCAAGACCTTGACACCCCAGTTCAACGCGGCTTCGTCGATGGCGGCGACCACCTGGGCGTTGATGATGTCGCGTTCTTCAAAGGTCTTGTCCAGCTCCAGCTTGCCGATCACACTGCGCAGCGAGGTTTGCGCCAGTTGGCTGATAGCCATGATGTAGTTGCTGGAACCATAGCTGGCGCGCATGGCATCCGTGACCTGGAAGTACAGAATGCCGTCCACCTGCAGCTGGGTGTTGTCGCGGGTAATGCAAACCTGGCTGGGAATATCCAGCGGGATTTCTTTCAGCACATGTTTATAGGCCACGCGGTCTACAAAGGGCACCAGGAAATTCAGGCCAGGCGTCAGCGTGCCATGGTATTTGCCCAGCCGCTCTATGACCCAGGCGTGCTGCTGGGGCACGACTTTCAGGGTGCGGCTGACAAAGATGATGGCGATAACGAGGACGACGAGGGCAATTTCCATAACAACTCCGGTAGTAGGCAGGTGCCCAGTGTTTCACAGTTTGTCGACCAGCAGGCGATTTCCCACCACCTCCGCAACCCGGTGAGGGCCGCTACTGGGCAAGTTACCTGCGCGGTGCATCACCGTCCATTGGGCGCCCCGGTAGTGCACCTGGGCGGTGCCGTCGGGCTGCCAGGCATCGACCATCACGGTTTCACCGATGTCCATATTCACATCCGGATTGGCGCTGGCCGGGAGGGTCTTGGGATGCTTGCCACGGATGCGACTCCAGACGATCACCGCGCCGCCGCCGACAGCGCTGGCCAGCAGGATTTGCACCGTGGTACTTGCGCCGAATAGCGCCAACAGGGCCGCTGCGGCAAAGCCAATGGCCAGCATTAACAAATAGAAGGTGCCGGTGACAAGTTCCACGGCGACTGCGGCACCTGCCAGCAGCCACCAAAAGGTCGATTCGGCCATATTGCTCTCGATTGTGTTGCTAGCGCCACATTTTGGGACAAAAGCAGCCCTGTGTCGGAGAAGCTTCACCAGATGTCCTTACACTTCGCGCCTATTTTGCAGATTTGTCCCCGCTTGCGCGGCCCTGGGCGGCGCCGGGCGGGTGTGGTAGCTTGATTCACGTATTGGCTGGAGGCCGGCATGAAGTTTCGTTTCCCTATCGTCATCATCGATGAGGATTTCCGCTCTGAGAACACCTCGGGCCTGGGCATCCGTGCCCTGGCCCAGGCGATTGAATCGGAGGGGTTTGAGGTGTTGGGCGTTACCAGCTATGGCGACTTGAGCCAGTTCGCCCAGCAGCAAAGCCGTGCCAGCGCTTTTATTTTGTCGATTGACGACGAAGAGTTCTCGCCCGGCCCGGATCTGGACCCGGCCGTACTGAATCTGCGCCATTTCATTGCCGAAGTGCGCCGCAAGAACCTGGATGTGCCCCTGTATGTATATGGCGAGACCAAAACCTCGCGCCATATGCCCAACGACATCCTGCGTGAACTGCATGGCTTCATCCATATGTTCGAGGACACGCCCGAGTTCGTGGCGCGCCACATCATCCGCGAGGCCAAGAGCTACCTTGAAGGCGTGCAGCCACCGTTTTTCAAGGCCTTGCTGGACTACGCCGAAGACGGCTCGTATTCCTGGCACTGCCCCGGCCACTCGGGTGGCGTCGCCTTCCTGAAGAGCCCGGTGGGCCAGATGTTCCACCAGTTCTTCGGTGAAAATATGCTGCGGGCCGACGTTTGCAACGCGGTGGAAGAGCTGGGCCAGTTGCTGGACCACAACGGCGCGATTGGCGACAGCGAGCGCAACGCCGCCCGCATCTTCAATGCTGACCACTGCTTCTTTGTGACCAACGGCACCAGCACCAGCAACAAGATGGTTTGGCACCATACGGTGGCCCCGGGTGATGTGGTGGTGGTCGACCGCAATTGCCACAAGTCGAACCTGCACGCCATCATCATGACCGGCGCGATTCCGGTGTTCCTGAAGCCCACGCGCAACCATTTCGGCATCATCGGGCCTATCCCCAAAAGCGAGTTCGAGCCCGCTGCCATCAAGGCCAAGATCCGCGCCAATCCGCTGCTGCAGCATGTGGACGCCGATACGGTCAAGCCGCGCATCCTGACACTCACGCAGTCCACCTACGACGGCGTGCTCTACAACACCGAAACCATCAAGAGCATGCTCGATGGCTATGTGGAAAACCTGCACTTCGACGAAGCCTGGTTGCCGCACGCGGCCTTCCATCCGTTCTATGGCAGCTACCACTCGATGGGCAAGAAGCGCATCCGCCCCAAGCACGCGGTGGTGTATGCCACCCAGTCCATCCACAAGCTGCTGGCCGGTATCAGCCAGGCCAGCCATGTGCTGATCCAGGATTCGCAGAACGTCAAGCTCGACCGGCATTTGTTCAACGAAGCCTATCTGATGCACACCAGCACCAGCCCGCAGTACAGCATCATCGCTAGCTGCGACGTGGCTGCGGCCATGATGGAGCCGCCCGGCGGCACTGCGCTGGTCGAAGAAAGCATTGCCGAGGCACTCGACTTCCGCCGCGCCATGCGCAAGGTGGACGAGGAATACGGCACCGACTGGTGGTTCAAGGTCTGGGGACCGGACAAGCTGGTGGAGGAGGGCATAGGCCGCGCCACCGACTGGATCATCAAGGGCGAATCCAAGACCAATGCCAAGGCCAACTGGCACGGCTTCGGCAAGATGGCCACCGGCTTCAACATGCTGGACCCGATCAAGTCCACCATCGTGACGCCCGGCATGGACCTGAACGGTAAGTTCGCCAAGACCGGCATCCCGGCCAGCATCGTCACCAAGTTCCTGGCAGAGCACGGCGTGGTGGTGGAGAAGACCGGCCTGTACAGCTTTTTCATCATGTTCACCATCGGCATCACCAAGGGCCGCTGGAACAGCATGCTGACCGCGCTGCAACAGTTCAAGGACGACTACGACAAGAACATGCCCATGTGGCGCATCCTGCCGGAGTTCTGCCAGAAGTACCCGCGCTACGAAAAGATGGGCCTGGCCGACCTATGCCAGCATCTGCATGCGCTGTATGCCAAGTACGACATCGCCCGCCTGACCACGGACATGTACCTGAGCGACCTGACCCCGGCCATGAAGCCCAGCGATGCCTACGCCCACATTGCCCTGCGCAAGACCGAGCGCGTGGCCATCGACGACCTGGAGGGTCGCGTCACCGTGGGGCTGGTCACGCCATACCCACCAGGCATTCCGCTGCTGATTCCGGGTGAAGTGTTCAACAAGAAGATCGTGGACTATTTAAAGTTCTCGCGCGAGTTCAACACCCAGTGCCCCGGCTTTGAAACCGATATCCACGGTCTGGTGGAAGAGGTGGATGAAAGCGGCAAGCACCACTACTACGCCGACTGCGTCAAGCTCTAAAACTGGCGTTGCTATCAAAAATGTAGCCGCTAGCGCTGGTAGTACCTGCGCTAGCGGCTTGTTTTTTATAAACCCCAGAAAAGTCCAGGGGTTTTCTGCATCCAAAGCCGGACCCGCTCCGTATTGAGATCAGCCGCAACATTTCGGCTTGTCATCAACCTACTAGGAGCATTCCATGGTCTCGATTCAAACTACCCGCAAGCTGGCCTCTTTCAGCCTGGCCCTCGTGATGTCGGCCGTTTCCGTGGCCGCCATGGCCGATGTGATGGTCGGCGGCGCACCCATGCTGGCGTCCAAGGACATCATCGACAACGCAGTCAACTCCAAGGACCACACCACCCTGGTCGCCGCCGTCAAGGCTGCGGGTCTGGTGGAAACGCTCAAAGGCCCAGGGCCGTTCACCGTGTTCGCGCCTACCAACGCGGCCTTTGCAGCCTTGCCTGCGGGCACGGTAGACACCTTGCTCAAGCCTGAAAACAAGGGCACGTTGACCACCATCCTGACCTACCACGTTGTGGCCGGGAAATACGATGCAGCCGCCATCAGCAAGATGGTTAAGGATGGAATGGGCATGGCCACCTTGAAGACGGTCAGCGGCGGCACCTTGACCGCCAAGGCCAACGGCATGGGCGTCACGGTCACCGATGAAAAAGGCGGCACTGCGAATGTGACGATTGCCGACGTCTACCAGTCCAACGGTGTGATCCACGTTGTGGACAAGGTCTTGCTGCCCAAGTAATTTCGTCTCTGATTCAGCCCGATATGTCGTTGCTTCGCCTTGCCATACGCAAGTACTGTCTGCGGCTTCGCGCCTAATCTCGGACTGAATCAGAAACGATAGGGTCATAAATCCGCATCTTCCCGCTGCCGCAAATAGCTGGCAAAGCGGGGGATGCCGCTGGGGTTGACATCGCGGAAGCGGTATGTCACCCAGCTGCCGATAGCCGGCGGATCGCGGCGTTGGGCATCGCTCAAACCGGTGCCCAGCTTGAAGCGCTGGCCCTGCGGTGTCTCCACCAGCAGCGCGCCCAGCATGCCTTCGAATTTACCCTTGCCCGGAATATGCGCCACCACCTTGGCCTCGGCATCGTCAAAGGGTTTGAACTTCAATAAATCGTCGTTGCGCTGCGCGCTGTATAGCGAGTCGCCACGGTGCAGCACCAGGCCTTCGCCCCCGTCCTGCACAGTTTTGCGCAGCAGGGCCTGCAGGGCCGCGTGGCTGGCAATGCGCCACTGTGCCACGGGCTGCACCCAGGCAGGCACAGACAGCTGCTGCAGTGCCTTGAGCCGCTCGTCAAATACGCCGACCTGCGCAGGCAGATCAAACACCATGAAGTGCATTTCGCGCCACGCCGCATCACTGGCCGCTTGTTGACGCACGGTGGATACGGCGTTGGCAAACGCGCCACGCCCGGCCCAAAGTTCGCCGTCCATGGGTACCTTTGGCCAGCCTGCGGTGAACCAGGCTGGCGGCGTGATGTGCTGACCGCCGCGCGTCCATAGCTGCGCGCCATCCCAGTAGCCACGCACGCCGTCAAATTTCTCGCTGACCCAATAACCTTCCAGTGGCACGCCCTGCCGGTAGACCTTGGGTTGCATCAGCGGCGGCGCATCCGCCCGTGCGCGTATCGGGGCTATGCCGCTGGCGGCCAAGAGTAGTGCGCACTGCAGGACGCTGCGGCGTGTAAGAGTCGGTGCAGATGTAGGATTTTTCATACCGACATTTGACGCCTCCCTCGGCGCGCAGGAAATACCGGAGCCGGTCATTTTTCCTTACAAAGCAGCATGACTCGCATATAAAAATGCATGCTGTTTTCTTCGCGGCTGTTGTTACAGTGGTTTGCGTGTCGCTGTAAATTTTTTGTAGCGGCATGTCCCCCTCAGTTTGGAGATCTCTTCGTATGCAAATTCTTTCCTTCCGTCTGGCGTTGATCGCTAGCGCTGCCAGCTTGTGCTGTATGGCGCAGGCCGCTTCCGTGGCGCCGGTTGCCGCTGAAAATGGCATGGTGGTCACCGCCCAGCACCTGGCAACCCAGGTCGGTGTTGACGTACTCAAACGCGGCGGTAATGCCATTGACGCGGCAGTGGCCGTAGGCTACGCCTTGGCGGTGGTGTACCCGGCTGCCGGCAATTTGGGTGGCGGTGGCTTCATGACCGTGCAGCTGGCCGATGGCCGCAAGACTTTCTTTGACTTCCGCGAAAAAGCCCCATTGGCTGCCACGGCAAATATGTACCTCGATGCCGCTGGTAACGTGGTCAAGGGCGCCAGCACCAATGGCTATCTGGCCGTGGGGGTGCCCGGCTCGGTAGCCGGCTTTGAAGAGGCCCGGACCAAATACGGCACCATGCCTCGCGCCAAGTTGATCGCCCCGGCCATCACCTTGGCCGAACGCGGCTTTGTGCTGCAAGAGGGCGATATCGACATGCTGAAAACCTCCACCGAGGATTTCAAGAAAGATGCGCCTTCTGCCGCTATTTTCTTGAATAAAGGTGAGCCTTTCAAAATCGGCGAAAAGTTGGTGCAGAAGGATCTGGCCAAGACGCTTAAGCTGGTCAGCCAGAGGGGGGCCGATGGCTTCTATAAAGGCACTGTCGGCGCCAATATCGTGGCCGCCAGTACGGCCGGCAAGGGCATCATCACCCAGTCCGATTTGGACCAGTACAAGGTGCGTGAGCTGGCGCCGGTGGAGTGCGACTACCGCGGCTACCACATCGTCTCGGCGCCGCCTCCAAGCTCGGGCGGTGTGGTCATCTGCGAGATTCTGAACATCGTCGAAGGCTATCCCATGAAAGAGCTGGGCTTCCGCTCGGCCCAAGCTGTGCACTACCAGATCGAGGCCATGCGCCACGCCTACCTGGACCGCAACAGCTACCTGGGTGACCCAGACTTCGTGAAGAATCCACTGGACCGCCTGCTGGATAAAGGCTACGCCGCGAAGATCCGCGCCGCCATTGACCCGGGCAAGGCCGGGGTCTCCAAGGACCTGAAGCCAGGCGTTGAACCGCACGAAGGCAGCAACACCACCCACTATTCCATCGTGGACAAAGATGGCAACGCGGTATCGGTGACCTACACGCTGAACGATTGGTTTGGTGCCAAGGTGACGGCAGCCAAGACCGGCGTGTTGTTGAACAACGAGATGGACGACTTCACCGCCAAGGTGGGGGTGCCCAATATGTACGGTCTGGTGCAGGGTGAGGCCAACAAGATTGAGCCCGGCAAGCGCCCGCTGAGCTCCATGAGTCCGACCATCGTCAGCAAAGACGGCAAGCCGGTCATGGTGGTGGGCACGCCGGGCGGCAGCCGCATCATCACTGCGGTAACGCACACCATTTGGAACGTGATTGATTACGGCATGAACGTGCAAGAAGCAGTGGATGCGCCACGCTTTCACCAGCAGTGGCTGCCCGACCTGACGAACGTGGACACCTTCGGCGTCAGCCCGGACACCCGCAAGATTCTGGAAGGCATGGGCCACAACCTGGGCGCACCGCAGCCAGCTAACCACTTGGCAGCCATCTTGGTCGGTGCGCCCACGCTGGGCGGCAAGCCGCGCGGCAACTTCCGCTTCTATGGTGCCAACGATCCCCGCCGCAATACCGGTTTGGCCGAGGGCTACTAAGCCTGCAAATAGCTATAAAAAATATAGCTAGGAGCGCTGGTGCTAATTGCGCCAGCGCCCCTTTTTAATTAAATCCGTGCAGCAGCTACCGCGTGATGCTTACTCGCCGATACCGCCCACGACTTGGCTGAAGCCGCCGTCCACGTAGGTGATTTCAGCGCTCACACCGGCAGCCAGGTCGCTCAGCAAGAACGCGGCGACATTGCCCACGTCTTCGATCGTCACATTGCGGCGGATGGGGTTCATGGCCGTGGCCTTGAGCATTTTGCCGAAGTCTTTGATGCCGCTGGCGGCCAGGGTCTTGATCGGGCCGGCGCTGATACCATTGACGCGCACGCCCTTGGGGCCGACCGACTCGGCCAAGTAGCGCACGCTGGCTTCCAGCGAGGCCTTGGCCAGGCCCATGGTGTTGTAGTTGGGCAGCACGCGCAGGGCGCCCAGGTAGGTCAGGGTCAGCAGGGCCGACTTATCGCTGAGGTAGGGCAGGGCGGCCTTGGCCATCGCCGGGAAGCTGTAGGCGCTGATGTCGTGCGCAATCTTGAAGCCTTCGCGGCTTAGGCCTTCCAGGAAGTCACCGGTGATGGCTTCGCGTGGTGCAAAGCCGATGCTGTGCACAAAGCCGTCAAACTTTGGCCACACCTGGCCCAGATCGGCAAACAGCTTGTCGATCTGTGCGTCGTCGCCCACGTCGCAATCAAAAATCAGCTTGGAGTCGAATTCGGCGGCGAACTCGGTGATGCGGTCCTTGAAGCGCTCGCCCACGTAGCTGAATGCCAGCTCGGCACCCTGTGCGTGGCAGGCCTTGGCAATGCCGTAGGCAATCGAGCGGTTGCTCAGCACACCGGTGATCAACAGTTTTTTGCCAGCAAGAAATCCCATGACTAAAGTCTCCAAGAAAAGTGAGCAGCGCTAAGCGTGTCGTTTAGCGCCTAAAAGTATTGCAGAATTGTCGCATGCGATTTCTGCTGGCTTTGGGGGGACTGTTGTGTGCCGCGTCGGCCTGTGCCGCGCCTGGCTATGCGCTGTGGGGCGAGCTGAAATACCCGCCCGGTTTCACGCACTTTGATTACGTCAACCCTGGTGCGCCCAAGGGTGGCGAGTTGCGCCTGGTTAGCAACGTTCGTAGCTCCACATTCGACAAATACAACCCCTTTACCATCAAGGGTAGTGCGCCGGCTTATTTGACCGAGATGCTGTTCGACAGCCTGCTGGTCGGCTCCATGGACGAGAACGGCGCAGGCTACGGCCTGCTGGCCGAGGACGTGAACGTCGCCCCCGACGGCCTGAGCGCCACATTCGTGCTGCGCAACACAGCCCGTTTTCACAACGGTGATCCGGTGCTGGCGCAGGATGTGAAGTTCAGTTTTGATACTCTGATGGGCCCGTACACCTCGCCCAGCTACAAGACGGCGCTGGAAGATGTGGCTGGTCTGGACGTACTGGACACACGCACTGTGCGCTTTCGCTTCAAGAAGCCGAACCGGGAGCTTCCACTGACGGTGGGCGGCCTGCCCATCTTCAGCCACCAGTGGGGCGTGGAGGGCGGCAAGGCCAAGCGTTTTGACGAAGTGGTGATGGACATCCCGATCGGCAGCGGACCTTACCGTATAGGCCCAGTGAATTTTGGCAAGGACATCACCTATGTGCGTGACCCGGCCTACTGGGCGCGCGACATTGGAGTGAAGCGCGGCACCGAGAACTTCGACCGCATCACGGTGAAGATCTACAAGGACAACACTGCCCGGCTGGAGGCGCTGAAGGCCGGTGAGTTTGACCTGATGCGCTTTTTCTCTGCCGGCGACTGGGCGCGCCGCGTGAACGGCAAGCGCTTTGACACGGGCGAACTGGTCAAGGGTGAATTTCAGCACCGCCTGCCCTCGGGCTTCCAAAGCTATGTGCTTAATCTGCGCCGCGAAAAATTCAAGGACGTGCGAGTGCGCCAGGCCCTGGGCCTGGCGATGGACTACGAGTGGATGAACCGCCAGATGTTCTACGGCGCCTACCAGCGCGTGAATGGCTTGTTTGGCAATACCGATTGCGGGGCCACGGGCCTGCCCAGCCCGCAGGAGCTAGCCCTGATGGAGCCGCTGCGCAAGGACATTCCGGCTGCGGCCTTCGGCCCGATGACGGTGCCGCCACGCACCGATGGCGATTCGTCCTTGCGCGCCAATCTGCGGCGCGCTCAGGCCTTGTTGCAGGATGCTGGTTGGACGGTGCGTGACGGTGCGCTGCGCAATGACAAGGGCGAGCCGCTGGTAATCGAAATGCTGGACAGCAGCGAGAGCGGCGTGCGCGTGGTCAGCCCCTGGGCGCGCAACCTGGAAAAGCTGGGCATTCAGCTGAACTATCGGCCGGTGGACTTTGCGCTGTACCAGCAGCGCTTGAGCAAGTTCGAGTTCGACATGATCTCCATCAACTACCCCGGCACCAACAACCCTGGCCAGGAGTTTGCCGATCTGTTCGGTAGCAAGGCCGCAGATGTGGAAGATTCTGGCAACTACAACGGTCTGCGCAACCCGGCAGTGGATGCGCTGATCACCCGCATGACCGCTGCCAAAAGCAAGGCGGACTTGCTGCCGGCCTGCCGTGCGCTGGAGCGCGTGATCAGCCATAGCCATGTGCTGATTCCGCAGTGGACGGCCACCACCCACCGCATGGCTTATAACGCCTGGCGCCTGGCGCGTCCTGGTGTGGTGCCGCCGTATTCTCCTGGTGAAAGCTGGGCCATCCATACCTGGTGGGCCCGGCCTGCCAAAGCACCGTAAACCATGTTTGTCTACATACTGAAGCGATTGCTGCTGATGGTGCCCACGCTGCTGGGCGTGCTGCTGATCACCTTCGCTGTGGTGCAGTTTGTGCCTGGCGGCCCGGTGGAGCAGTACCTGGCAGAGGCCAAGGCTGGTGCAGCCGGCAGCGGAGGAGCGGGTGAGGGGGCGGGCTTCAGCTACCGTGGCGGGCAGGGCGTGGATCCCAAGCGTATTGAGCAGATCAAGGCGCTGTATGGCTTTGACAAGCCTGCGCATGAGCGCTTCATCCAGATGCTGGGGCAGTTCTTGCGCTTTGACCTGGGCAAGAGCTTTTTCCAGAACAAGCCAGTGTCACAGCTGGTGTGGGAGAAGCTGCCAGTGTCCATCAGCCTGGGGCTGTGGACGTTTTTCATCAGCTATCTGGTCGCGGTGCCGCTGGGCATTGCCAAGGCGGTGCGGGCCGGGTCCACGTTTGACCTGGTGACTTCGCTGCTGATCCTGGTGGGCTACGCGATTCCCGGCTTTGTGCTGGGAGTGGTGTTGCTGGTTGTGTTTGGCGGGCAGCTGCAGTGGTTTCCGCTGCGCGGTCTGGTGTCCAGCAATTTCGCGGAGCTTAGCTGGGGCGCCAAGGTGGTGGACTATCTCTGGCACATCGCCTTGCCTGTGACGGCCATGGTGGTGGGTAGCTTTGCTGTCACCGCCATCCTGACCAAGAACGCCTTTCTGGAAGAAATCCGCAAGCAGTATGTGCTGACGGCGCGGGCCAAGGGCTTATCGCAGAACCAGGTGCTGTACAAGCATGTGTTGCGCAACGCACTAATCCCCATCGTCACCGGTTTCCCGGCGGCTTTCATTGGCGCCTTCTTCACGGGCTCTTTGTTGATCGAGACCCTGTTTTCTCTGGATGGCCTGGGCCTGCTGAGCTACGAGAGCGTGATCCGCCGCGACTATCCGGTGGTACTGGGCACGCTGTATTTGTTTACGCTGATTGGCCTGGTGACCAAGCTGGTTTCCGATCTTTGCTATGTATGGGTGGATCCGCGTGTCAGATTTGATTAGCCCATCGCCTGGTCGCCGCGCCTGGCAACGCTTCAAGCGCAACCGCCTGGGGTATTTCAGCCTGGTGGTTTTCTGTGTGCTGGTGTTGCTGAGCCTGGCCGCCGAGCTGGTTAGCAATGACAGACCGCTGGTGCTGCGATACCAAGGACAGTTGTACCTCCCACTTTTGCATGACTATTCGGAAAAAACCTTTGGTGGAGACTTTGACACTACTACCGATTACCTGGACCCGTTCATACAGGCGCAGCTGGCCAAGGATGGCAATTGGGTGCTGTACGCGCCAAACCGTTACGGCCCCAAGACGCTGAACTATTTCGCCAAGTTTCCGAATCCATCCGGGCCGTCGCGCGACAACTGGCTGGGTACCGACGACCGGGGGCGTGACCTGCTGGCGCAACTGCTGTACGGCTTTCGCGTGAGCGTGCTGTTCGCCCTGGCGCTGACGCTGGTCAGCGTGGTGGTGGGTGTCGTGACAGGGGCGCTGCAGGGCTATTTGGGCGGCAAGACGGACTTGGTCTTCCAGCGTTTTATCGAAATCTGGAGCTCGATGCCGTATCTGTACATGCTGATCATCTTCAGCGCGATCTTCACGCCCAGCATCAGTCTGCTGCTGGTCTTGCTCAGCCTGTTTGGGTGGATGGGCCTGAGTGACTACACCCGCGCCGAATTTCTGCGCAACCGGCAGATGGACTATGTGCGCTCGGCGCGCGCCCTGGGGGTGAGCGATATGCAAATCATCTGGCGCCACATACTGCCCAACAGCCTGACGCCGGTCGTCAGCTTTTTGCCGTTCCAGATGAGTGCCTCCATACTCACGCTGACCTCGCTGGACTTTTTGGGCCTGGGTGTGCCGCCGGGCACTCCGTCGCTGGGTGAGTTGCTCAGCCAGGGCAAAAACAATATCGACGCCTGGTGGATTTCGCTGTCCACCTTTGTGGTGCTGGTGGTCACCTTGCTGCTGCTGACCTTCATGGGCGACGCGTTGCGCGATGCGCTCGATCCGCGAAAGGCCCAGGCATGAGTTGGCTGGATGTGCAAGAGCTGAGCGTACGTTTCGGCGACAAGCCGGTGGTGGACCGCATCAGCTTCCAGATTCAGCCGGGGGAGAAATTTGCACTGGTGGGCGAATCGGGCTCCGGCAAAAGCATCACGGCGCTCAGTCTGCTGGGTTTGGTGGACGATGCCCAGGTTTCCGGCCGGGCACTGTGGGGCGGAACCGATTTGCTGACCCTGCCTGAGCGGGTCATGCGCGGCATTCGCGGGCAGGACATCGCCATGGTGTTCCAGGAGCCCATGACAGCGCTGAACCCGCTGTTCACGATTGGCCGCCAGATTGCCGAGGTCTTTGAACTAAAACAGGGCCTGACGCAGGTGCAATCTGCGCAGGCAGCTATTGAAATACTAGCAAGCACGGGTGTGTCCGAGCCCGCACGCAGGGTGGGTAGCTACCCGCATCAACTCAGCGGTGGCCAGCGCCAGCGCGCCATGATCGCCATGGCCCTGGCCTGCAAACCCAAGCTTTTGCTGGCGGATGAGCCCACTACCGCGCTGGACGTCACGGTGCGCGCCCAGATCCTGGCGTTGTTGTCGGACTTGCAGCGCCAGTACGGTATGTCCGTGCTGTTGATTACCCATGATTTGCATGTGGTGCGCCAGTTTGCCGACCGCGTGGCGGTGATGGAGCAGGGCCGTATCGTCGAAGCTGGTGCGGTGGCCGAGGTGTTTGCCCGTCCGCGGCATGCCTATACCCGTAAGTTGATCGACAGTACGCCAGTGCGAAATGTGGTGCCCGACAGTCCCGCGCCGCCCTTGCTGCAGGCGCAGGCCCTGCGGGTGGCTTATCCGGTGCCTATTGCCGGCATTCGCGGCTGGTTTCGCAAAGCCGAGTTTGTGGCGCTGCAGGAGGCCAGCTTTGCCATCCCCCCAGGCCAAACGCTTGGCGTGGTGGGCGAGTCGGGTTCGGGCAAATCTACTCTGGCCCTCGCGGTGCTCGGGCTGCAGAAATTTTCCGGTAGCGTGCAATGCGCGGGTCAGGCCTGGAGCCGTGATGCTACGGCCAACAAGACCCTGCGGGCCAAGCTACAGGTGGTGTTCCAGGACCCGTTTTCGTCCTTGTCGCCACGCATGACGGTGGAGGAGATCGTAGGCGAAGGTTTGCGCGTGCATGCGCCGCATGTAGGTGTAAAAGATCGTAAAAAATTGGTGCTGGAGGCCCTCGCCGACGTGGGCTTGAGCGAAACCCAGTTCCCGGGCCTGCTGCAGCGCTACCCGCATGCTTTTTCGGGCGGGCAGCGCCAGCGGCTGGCGATTGCACGGGCTCTGATCGTGCGACCCCAGTTGCTGGTGCTGGACGAACCCACAAGCGCGCTGGATGTGACCATCCAGAAGCAGGTGCTGCAGTTGTTGCAACAGTTGCAACGTACGCACGGCATGGCGTATTTGCTGATTACCCACGATATGGCGGTGATACGGGCCATGGCCCACCAAGTGCTGGTGATGCAGGAGGGCAAAATCCTGGAATCTGGCACGGTAGACCAGGTACTGGACGCGCCACGCCATGGCTATACCCGGGCGCTGGTGGCTGCGGCAGCCTGAATGCCGGTCAAGCCCCGCTAAAACCCTTACGTATCAATGGATTAAAGCCATTTTTGCGCTACAATCCGGGCTCACGACCAAACGGGCGGGTAATTACCGGCCCGTTTTTTTTGGTCGATTGTTTTTAACACGCCTTTCGGCACCTGCTTTTTGGGTGGTGCGGTCAGGCCCAATGTACTCATATTCATAACACGTGGCGTTACAAGACATCGTTGAACAAACCGTGACCGGATTCGGTTATGACCTCGTAGAGATCGATCGCTCTGCTGGCGGTTTGCTGCGCATCACTATCGACCATCCTTGGGTTGCGGGTGCGCCTGAGCAGTTCATCAACGTGGAAGACTGCGAAAAAGTCACCCGCCAACTGCAGTTTTCGCTGGAAGTCGATGGCGTCGAGTACAAGCGGCTGGAAGTCTCTTCGCCCGGTATCGATCGCCCCCTACGCCACAAGACCGACTTTGAGCGCTTCGAAGGCTCGGTGATTGATATCACCCTTAAGGTCGCCATTGGCATGGCGGCCGCCGGCCAAGTCAACGCCAACCGCAAGAAATTTCGCGGCACGCTGGAAAGCGTTGCTGCCGTGGCCCCTGATGCTGCACCCACCTGGCAAATCGTTTGGAGCGACGAGCCCGTGGCTAAGCCCGGTGCGCGTATCAGCAAAAAGCGGGCTCCCGCGCCGATGCAGGCGCTGGGGTTCACTCTGGATGAGATTCGGGATGCCCGTTTGGCACCCATCGTAAGTTTCAATGGCCGCAACGCAAAAGACACTGGCGCGGCGCTTGGGTGATGGTCCGTAAACGCCAGCGTGCAGATGCGGCTCAGCGGGTTTGGTTTTGTTGGTTTAAGTGTTCAGGAGATTCGTGACATGAATCGCGAAATGTTGATGTTGGTAGATGCCATTTCACGTGAGAAGAACGTGGAACGGGACGTTGTGTTTGGCGCAGTGGAATCGGCTTTGGCGCAAGCCACCAAGAAGCTGTACCAGGGCGAAGTGGATATCCGCGTGGCGCTGGATCGTGATAGCGGCAACTACGAAACCTTCCGCCGCTGGCTGGTAGTGCCGGACTCTGCCGGTTTGCAAAACCCGGAAGCGGAAGAGCTGGTGTCGGACGTGCGCGACGATATTCCTGACATCGAAGAAGGCGACTACATCGAAAAACCGATCGAGTCCCTGCCGATTGGCCGCATTGGCGCGATGGCCGCCAAGCAGGTCATTTTGCAAAAGATTCGTGATGCTGAGCGCGAAATGCTGTTGAACGACTTCATGAGTCGCGGCGACAAGATTTTTGTTGGTACCGTCAAGCGGATGGACAAGGGCGACATCATCGTCGAGAGCGGCCGTGTTGAGGGCCGCCTGCGCCGCAACGAGATGATCCCCAAGGAAAATCTGCGTACTGGTGACCGCGTTCGCGCCATGATCATGGAAGTGGACCTGACTCTGCGCGGTGCTCCCATCATCCTGTCACGCAGCTCGCCTGCTTACATGATCGAACTGTTCCGCCAGGAAGTGCCCGAAATTGAGCAAGGTCTGCTAGAGATCAAATCCTGCGCCCGTGACCCCGGTTCGCGCGCCAAGATCGCCGTGCTGTCGCATGACAAGCGCGTTGATCCTATCGGCACCTGCGTCGGCGTGCGTGGTACCCGCGTCAACGGCGTGACCAACGAGCTCGCTGGCGAGCGCGTCGACATCGTGCTGTGGAGCGAAGATCCAGCCCAGTTTGTGATTGGCGCTTTGGCTCCGGCCAACGTCAGCTCGATCGTGGTGGATGAAGAGCGCCATGCCATGGATGTGGTGGTGGACGAAGAAAACCTGGCGATCGCGATCGGCCGTGGCGGACAAAACGTGCGCCTGGCCGCCGAGTTGACAGGCTGGAAGATCAACATCATGGACGCGGCCGAGTCTGCCCAGAAGCAGGCCGTTGAGACAGACTCCAGCCGCAAGCTGTTCATGGAAAAGCTCGATGTCGATGAGGAAATGGCCGACATCCTGATCCATGAAGGCTTTACCAGCCTGGAAGAAATTGCTTACGTGCCCCTGCAAGAAATGCTGGAAATTGAAAGCTTTGACGAAGACACCGTACACGAGCTTCGCTCGCGTGCCAAGGACGTGCTGCTGACGATGGAAATCGCCCTGGAAGAAGATGCCGAAGCGGTATCCCAGGACCTGCGCGACCTGGAAGGTCTGACCCCCGAATTGATTGCCAAGCTCCATGCGGGCGGCATCCAAACACGCGACGATCTGGCCGATTTGGCTGGTGATGAGCTCTCCGAAATTACCGGCCAGTCTGAGGACGAGGCCACGACCTTGATCATGAAGGCGCGCGCGCATTGGTTTACCAATGACGGCGCCTCTCAAGAGTAATGGTCATGAAAGGTCACACAATACATGTCCACTACTACCGTCGCCGAGTTTGCTGCTGAACTCAAAAAATCTCCTGACACCCTGCTGGAACAACTCCGGGGTGCCGGTGTTGTCAAAGCCGCTGTGTCTGACGTTCTGAGCGAGTCCGACAAGCAACGCTTGTTAGGCTATCTGCAGGCCAGCCATGGCACTGCCACGCTGGAGCGCAAGAAAATTACCCTGGTGAAGAAATCCACCAGCGAAATCAAGCAGGCCGACTCCACTGGCCGTGCCCGCACCATCCAGGTCGAAGTGCGCAAGAAGCGCACCTTCATCAAGCGTGATGAAGGCATGGATGCAAGCCCAGAAGGTGCTGTGCTCGAAGCTGAGTTGGAAGTACCTTCCAGCAATGCTGCTGAAGAAGCTGAATTGGCTCGCCGTGAAGAAGAGGCTAGCCGCCAGGCAGAACTGATGCGCCGTCAGGAAGAAGAATTGATCGAAAAGCGCCGCCAACGCGAAGAGCAGGAAGCGCGTGAGCGGGCTGCTGCTGAAAAGGCAGAAGCTGAAGCGGCGGCCAAGGCTGCAGCACGCGCCCAGGCAGAGCAGCAAAAAGCGGCTGCGCCCACTCCACCTTTGTCCGCCGTTGGTCAAAACATCAATGCACCTGCCGAAGCTGCTGCGCAGGCCAAGGCGCAAGCCGAAGCTGCTGCGGCACAAGCCAAGGCCCAGGCCGAAGCAGATGCCCGCGCCAAAGTAGCCGCGGAAGCCAAGGCCCGTGCGGATGAGGAAGCTGCCCGTGTGGTTGATCTGGGAGATCGCCGCCGTAAGGCCGAAGCAGAAGCTGCCGCTATCCGTTTGATGATGTCCACGCCCAAGAAGGTGTTGGTCGCCAAGAAGCCGGAAGAACCCAAGCCTGTCGCCAAACCCGCAACTGCGGATGCGGCCAAGGCCGGCATGAAGGGCACCTTGCACAAGCCTGCTGCCGGTGCAGCTCCGGCCAAGCCGGCGCCAGCGCCTGCCACCACAGGTGCGGGTGCCGGTAAGGAAGTTAAGTCGGCTAAGCTGTCGAGCAGCTGGGCAGACCCCGCTAAGAAGAAGCCGCTGCCCACCCGTGGCGATTCCAGTGGTGGCGTGGGTGGCCGTGGCAACTGGCGCGGTGGACCGCGTGGTCGCCGTGGCAGCAATGACCGCGACCAGCATGACGACCACGCACAACAAGCTCCGCAGGAAGCGCGCATCATTGAAGTGCACGTGCCTGAAACCATCACCGTGGCCGAACTGGCCCACAAGATGGCGGTCAAGGCCTCCGAGGTGATCAAGCACCTGATGAAGCTGGGTCAGATGGTTTCCATCAACCAGCCTTTGGACCAGGATACGGCCATGATCGTGGTCGAGGAAATGGGCCACAAGGCTATCGTTGCCGAGTTGGACGATCCTGAAGCCTTCACCGATGACGAAGTGTCGCAACAGCATTCCGAAGCCTTGCCGCGTGCGCCTGTGGTGACCGTTATGGGCCACGTGGACCATGGTAAGACCTCGTTGCTGGATTACATCCGTCGTGCCAAAGTGGCATCGGGTGAAGCCGGTGGCATTACCCAGCACATTGGCGCTTACCACGTGGAAACCCCACGCGGTATGGTGTCCTTCCTGGATACGCCGGGCCACGAAGCGTTTACCGCGATGCGTGCCCGTGGTGCCCAGGCAACTGACATCGTGATTCTTGTGGTGGCTGCCGACGACGGTGTGATGCCGCAAACCAAGGAAGCTATCAAGCACGCGAAAGCGGCTGGTGTGCCCATCGTGGTTGCCATCAACAAAATCGACAAGCCAGATTCCAACCCCGAGCGCGTGAAGAACGAGCTGGTGGTGGAAGACGTGATCCCCGAAGACTTCGGTGGTAACTCGCCATTTGTGGCGGTGTCGGCCAAGACCGGTCAGGGCATTGACGAACTGCTGGAGCAGGTGCTGCTGCAGGCCGAAGTGCTGGAACTGAAAGCACCGGTGGATGCCATGGCCAAGGGCCTGGTGATCGAAGCGCGTTTGGACAAGGGCAAGGGCCCTGTGGCCACCGTGCTGGTGCAGTCGGGTACGCTGAAAACAGGCGACATCGTGCTGGCAGGTTCTACCTATGGCCGCGTTCGCGCCATGCTGGATGAAAATGGCCGTCCTTCCAAGTCGGCTGGCCCATCGATTCCGGTGGAAATCCAGGGCTTGACCGAAGTGCCACAGGCAGGTGACGAGTTCATGGTTCTGCCGGACGAGCGCCGGGCCCGTGAAATCGCCACCTACCGTGCTGGCAAGTTCCGCAATACCAAGCTGGCCAAGCTACAAGCCGCCAAGCTCGAGACCATGTTCACGGACATGACGGCAGGCGAAGTCAAGGTGCTGCCTATCATCGTCAAGGCCGATGTGCAGGGTTCGCAAGAGGCTTTGGCTGCATCGCTGCTCAAGCTGTCGACCGACGAAGTCAAGATCCAGATGGTGTACGCCGCTGTGGGCGGTATCAGCGAGTCCGATATCAACCTGGCGATTGCGTCCAAGGCCATCGTGATCGGCTTCAATGTGCGCGCCGATGCCGGTGCCCGTAAGTTGGCCGAAGGTAATGCGGTGGACGTGAAGTACTACAACATCATTTACGACGCCGTGGATGAGTTGAAGGCAGCCATGGCCGGCATGCTGGCACCCGAGCAACGCGAAGAGGTCATCGGTATGGCCGAGATCCGCACCGTGTTCGTGGCTTCCAAGATTGGTACGGTTGCAGGCTGTATGGTTACCAACGGCTCGGTCAACCGCAGTGCACGCTTCCGCCTGCTGCGCGAAAACATCGTCATCTACACCGGTGAAATTGATTCGCTCAAGCGCGTCAAGGACGATGTCCGTGAAGTGCGCGAAGGCTTCGAGTGCGGTATCAAGCTCAAGAACTACAACGACATCGCCGTGGGCGACCAGTTGGAATTCTTTGAGATCAAAGAAATCGCCCGTACCCTGTAATGGTCAAACGCAAAGCCGCTGCGCCCAACCGCAGCCTCAAAGTCTCCGACCAGATCCAGCGGGATCTGACGGAGCTAATCGCCCGCGAGTTGAAAGACCCACGGGTGGGCATGGTGACCATCCAGGGGGTGGAGGTCACCCCCGACTATGCACACGCCAAGGTTTTCTTCAGTGTGTTGACGGGCAACCCGGACGAATGTACCGAGGGTTTGAACCAGGCCGCAGGCTTCCTGCGCGCTGGGTTGTTCAAGCGCTTGCACATTCATACCGTGCCGACATTGCACTTTCACTTTGACCGGACGACCGAGAAAGCCGCCGATATGAACGCGTTGATTGCGCGTGCGGTGGCATCCCGGGCCAAGGAAGACTGAGCCCCATGACCGCAACGCCACGTGTACGGGTTGCCAGGCGCCCCGTACACGGGGTGCTGCTGCTGGACAAGCCCTTGGGCCTGTCCAGCAACGATGCGCTGCAGAAAGTGAAATGGCTGCTGCGCGCCGAGAAGGCCGGACACACCGGTACCCTGGACCCCTTGGCTACCGGTGTCTTGCCTCTGTGTTTCGGTTCGGCGACTAAGTTCAGCCAGCTGCATCTGGATGCCGACAAAACCTATCTGGCGGTGGCCCGGTTGGGGGTGAAAACCTCTACCGGTGACGCCGAAGGCGATGTGATCGAGACGCGGCCAGTACAGGTCAGTGCAGAGCAAGTGGCGGCTGTGGAGAAACGGTTCACCGGTCCGATCCAGCAGGTGCCGCCCATGTACAGCGCCTTGAAGAAGGACGGCAAGCCCTTGTATGAATATGCGCGTGCCGGCGTGGAGATTGAGCGGCCCGCGCGGAACGTCGAGATTTTTGAATTAAAAGTGGCTTTGGCGCAGGCGGAGTCTGCGCCAGAGGCTATAGAAATAGTAGCAAAGTGCAGCAAGGGCACCTACATCCGCACGCTGGGTGAAGACATTGGTGAGGCACTGGGTTGCGGCGCGCATTTGACGGCATTGCGCCGCATCGCAACCGGTGATTTCGGGATTGCGCAGTGCGTCACTTTGGCGGCGCTGGAGGCCATGACGGAAGACCAGCGCCTGGACTGCCTGCTACCGGTGGACGCATTGTTGGCCCAGCACATGCATGTCATGTTGGACACGCAGAATGCGGGGCGGTTTCTGAGCGGCGTGCGCCGCCGGGGTGAATGGCCTGATGCTGCCCATGTGGCGGTGTACGGCGACAGCCCTGCCACCTTGCTGGGAACGGCACAGGTGAAGGACGGTGAATTGATACCAGGGCGACTGCTAAGCCCGCTGGACATAGGCCAAATTCTGGCCCAGGCGCAAAAAGCAGAGAGCCTTTCGATTTAGGAGTAGAGAAATATGAGCACTAAACAAATCCGTAACATAGCGATCATCGCCCACGTTGACCATGGCAAAACCACCATGGTTGACCAACTGCTGCGCCAGTCCGGCACCTTTGCCGAGCACGAAAAAGTGGTTGACACCGTCATGGACAACAACGCCATCGAAAAAGAACGTGGCATCACGATTCTGGCGAAGAACTGCGCCGTGAGCTGGGAAGGCACGCACATCAACATCGTTGACACCCCCGGTCACGCGGACTTCGGCGGTGAAGTGGAACGCGCCTTGTCCATGGTCGACGGCGTTGTGCTGTTGATCGATGCACAAGAAGGCCCGATGCCGCAAACCCGTTTCGTGACCAAGAAGGCGCTGGCCCTGGGCCTGAAGCCTATTCTGGTGGTGAACAAGGTGGACAAGCCTGGTGCGCGTCCCCAGCACGTGGTCAATGCCGCTTTCGACCTGTTCGACAAGCTGGGCGCGACCGACGAGCAGCTCGACTTCCCTGTCGTCTACGCCTCTGGTATCAACGGCTGGACCTCGCTGGAAGAGGGCGCTCCTGGTGAGCAGTGGGGCCCCGACATGTCGGCCCTGTTTAATACCGTGCTGAAGCATGTGCCATCGCAAAGCGGTGACCCAGAAGCTCCTCTGCAGCTGCAAATCTCCGCACTCGACTTCTCCACCTTCGTGGGTCGTATCGGCGTTGGCCGTATCAGCCAAGGCACGATCAAGCCCAATATGGACGTGGTGGTCATGGAAGGTCCGGACGGCAAGGTTGTCAAGGGCCGTATCAACCAGGTGCTGACCTTCCAAGGTCTGGAACGCGTGCAAGCCACGGAAGCCGGCCCCGGCGAAATCGTGCTGATCAACGGTATTGCAGACATCGGCATCGGCGTGACCGTGACCGATCCGCTGAAGCCTGCACCGCTGCCCATGCTGAAGGTGGACGAGCCCACGCTGACCATGAACTTCTGCGTCAACACCAGCCCGCTGGCTGGCCGTGAAGGCAAGTTCGTGACCAGCCGCCAGATCTGGGACCGCCTGCAAAAGGAACTGCAACACAACGTGGCTTTGCGCGTCAACGAAACCGACGAAGAAGGTATCTTTGAAGTGATGGGTCGTGGTGAATTGCACCTGACCATCCTGTTGGAAAACATGCGCCGTGAAGGCTATGAAATGGCTGTATCCAAGCCACGCGTGATGTTCAAGGACGTCAATGGCGAGAAGCATGAGCCCATCGAATTGGTGACCGCAGACATCGAAGAACAGCACCAGGGCGGCGTGATGCAGGCTCTGGGCGAGCGCAAGGGTGAACTGGTCAACATGGAGCCGGACGGCCGTGGCCGTGTGCGCCTGGAATACCGCATCCCGGCCCGTGGCCTGATCGGCTTCTCCAATGAGTTCCTGAACTTGACCCGTGGTTCCGGCCTTATCTCCAACATCTTCGACAGCTATGAGCCGCACAAGGGCGATATCGGCGGCCGCAAGAACGGTGTGCTGATCTCCATGGACGACGGTGAAATCTTCACCTATGCCCTGGGCAAGCTGGACGACCGTGGCCGCATGTTCGTGCGCGCCAATGACCCGGTGTACGAAGGCATGATCGTCGGTATCCACAGCCGTGACAACGATCTCGTGGTGAACGCTACGCGTACCAAGCAGCTGACCAACTTCCGCGTGTCCGGCAAGGAAGACGCGGTCAAGATCACGCCTCCCATCGAGCTGACGCTGGAGTACGGTGTTGAGTTCATCGAAGACGACGAACTGGTGGAAATCACGCCCAAGTCGGTGCGTCTGCGCAAGCGCCATCTGAAGGAAAGTGACCGCAAGCGCGCAGGCCGTTAAGCCCTGATTCGGAGCCGCCACGGCAATGTGGCGCTCGCTTGCAAGCCCCGGGCGCCGTCATGGCGTGCCGGGGTTTTTTTGTGGCCCATCGGTGTGAAATATTGCCGAATAAATCATTTGATATTTATTTTTATCAAAAAATATGATTTAAATAATAAAATTGAATTTTATCGATGTAAAGGTGTTCCTATGTCACGTACTTTTCTGCGCCGGGTCGCTCCTGTATGCCTACTTGCAGCCAGTGCTATTGCCATATCCGCCCACGCTCTGCCAGCTGCCAAGGGCAAAGTAATTTTGACCATCACTGGCCACGTAGGAGACAAGAACACCGACGCAGCAGCGCAGTTCGACTTGGCCATGTTGGAGCAATTGCCTCAGCAGACCTTCACAACGCATACACCTTGGGACAAGCATCCTGTGCAATTTACCGGGCCATTGCTGCGCGATGTGCTGGCGGCAGCGAAAGCCCAAGGCAACAGCATCAAGGCCCTGGCCTTGAATGATTACCAAACGACCATTCCGATGGAGGATGCGCAGAAATTTGACGTGATCGTGGCCTACAAGCTCAACGGCCAAGCCATCCCGGTGAAGACAAAGGGCCCACTGTTCATCATTTATCCCTTTGATTCGAAATCCGAACTGCAAACCACACGCTACTATGAGCGCTCTGCTTGGCAGCTCAAGCAGATAAAAGTCGAATAAGGCCAGCTTGATGCACGGGCGCAAGAAGTACCACAGTTATTTGTTATGGGTGGCTTTGGTCACTGTCGTGATGGCATTGGCCATGGCGATCATGCTGGTCCTTCAATTGACCCAGCGCCAAGCCATTCGCCAGAGTAGCCACCTGGGAAATGACTCCATTACCGCGATGGCTTTCCAGTTCGAGCGGGAGTTCTTGCGCTTTCGCCAGGTACTGGATAGTCGGGTCAAGAGCCGGACCCCGCCAGATCTCGACGAGTTGTCTTTGCGCCTGAATATTTTTGTGAGCCGCCTGGGTCTGTTACGCGACAACCCGAGCATTGCCATCTTGCAAGGGCGCCCAGAATATGCGGCTGTCATTCCGCAGATGGAAAAGCTGGTGGAGCGAACCGACACAGTATTCGCTTCTGCTGAACCCGATCCCGCTGCCCTGGATCAGTTGCTTCAGGACTTCAATGCCATCGGCCCCGAAGTACAGGCACTGAGCATGGCCGCCAACAGCCAGGTATCGCTGCAGCTGGAGGGCCAGGGCACCACCATGCTTGCGCAGAACAATCTGATCGTCTGGCTGACGCTGGCGCAACTTGTGGTGCTGTTGGTCGCCTCCGCTGCCTTAGTGCTACGCCAGCGCAAACAGGAACAAGAGCGGCAGGCGTTGCAACAATTGACGGATGACCTGGTCGAGGCCAACCGCATGGCCGAGAGCGCCAACCGCGGCAAGAGCCAGTTCCTGGCGAATATGAGCCATGAGCTGCGCACGCCTTTCAATGGCATTTTGGGCATGCTGGGTTTGCTGGAGGATACGCGCCTGAATGCGCGGCAGGCTGATTACGTTGCGACTGTGCGTGGCTCGGCCAACCATTTGTTGGCTTTGTTGAATGACATTTTGGACGTGTCAGCCATGGATGTTGGCAAGATGGCCATCAATCCTTCGCCGTTGCAGCTCACCCGGCTGTTGCACGATGTAGATGCCCTGATGGGCCCGCTGGCCAAAGAAAAGCACCTGGAGTTCGTGCTGGTATTGCATAAGCCGCTGCCCGATTGGGTGCAGGCCGACGGTACGCGCATCAAGCAGATTCTGCTGAACCTGGTGTCCAACGCGATCAAATTCAGCGCCCAGGGCCGCATCGTGTTGAGTGTGGACTGCGAGCCTCTGGGAGACGCTACGCCTGCCGATTCGGTTGCGCTGCAGTTGTGCGTCAGCGACCAGGGCATAGGTATGGACGCGCCTACGCTGGACAGTCTGTTCCAGCGTTTTTCACAGGGTGACGCCAGTATTTCCCGTCGTTTCGGGGGCACCGGTCTGGGCCTGGAGATATCGCGCAGCCTGGCCCGGCTGATGGGAGGCGACATCACGGTGCAAAGCCAGCCCGGCAGGGGCAGTCAGTTCAGCCTCGCGCTGCCCTTGCCTTGCGTGCCGGCGCCGCAGGGTGCCGAGCAGGTGCCTGCGGTAGTCCCTGCGCAGGTAACACAGGCTGGTGCCAGCAGCGGCCTGGACATCCTGGTCGCCGAGGACCACCCGGTGAACCGCAAGTACATGGAGGGCTTGCTGCAGCGGCTGGGCCACCGCATCCGTTTTGTTGAGGACGGTGAGCAGGCCGTAGCCGAGGCGCAGCGCGCCGTGCCCGATGTACTGTTCATGGATGTGCACATGCCTGTGCTAGACGGCCTGCAAGCCACCCAGGTGCTGCGCGCGGGCGGCGGTGCGGCGTCCCGCGTCTACATCGTGGCCCTGACAGCCGATGCCTTTGCCGAATCTCGCGAGCGTGCGCTGGCGGCGGGTATGGACGACTTTCTGTCCAAGCCAGTGCGTATGGACCAGATTGAATCCTTGCTGCAGCAGCGGTTTGGCCAGAGGGAAGGCCGCATCCCAGCGCAAGAGGCGGTGCCAGTGGCTCCGCCTACGCCGGCCGAGCCTCGGCGCTTTCGCTCGGACGATGTGGCCCGGCACCTGGACATGCCCATGTTGGGCGAGGTCTGTGTGGCGATCTCTCTGGATGGTTACCGCTCCTTGCTGGATAGCTTTTTCAACGACGAGTCGCGCAGTTTCAAGACCCTGGTGGCGTACCTGGACGCGGCCGATACGGCGTACTTGCAGGAGGTAGCCCATGCCTTCAAGGGTGGTTGCGCCAGCCTGGGCTTCCATGCTTTGGCGGCCCTGGCTGGGCAGATTGAACGCGCCGGACCGGAGTTCAGTGCCGACGCTTGTGCAGACGCGGCACGACAATTGCGCAGCCTGTACCAGACGGCGCATGCCTTGTGCCGGCGCATGGGGCTGACTGGTTTGCCGCAAGCTGCAGCTTAGCTTGCGGTGTCTCGGCAGGCGACAATAGGGCATGCACTTATCCCACGCCCGCGCCTTGTTCATGATGGTTTTGGTGACCCTGATGTGGTCTATCGCCGGGGTGACCACCCGCCACCTGGAGTCTGCCCACAGCTTTGAAATCACCTTTTGGCGCAGCGCCTTTACGGTGTTGTCACTGCTGGTGATCTTGCCTATCCTGCAGGGCCGTGCCGTTTTCACCAAAATCGCCCGGGGTGGCGTTTCGCTGTGGTTGTCGGGCGTGTGCTGGGCGGTAATGTTTACCGCCTTCATGTTGGCCCTGAGCATGAGCCCTGTGGCCAATGTACTGGTCACCATGGCGCTGGGGCCCTTGTTTACGGCTTTGCTGGCCCGCTTCGTGATCGGCCACCGCTTGCCCATGCGTACCTGGACGGCGATTGCCGTCGCCGGTGTGGGTATCGCCACCATGTATGGCGCGCAGCTCTCGTTGGACGGTGGGCTGGACCAGTTGCTGGGCTCGCTGGTCGCCTTGTGTGTGCCAATTGCTGGCGCGGTGAACTGGACCGTTTTGCAGCGCAGCCGTGCCCAGGGCCATGATGTGGACCTGGTGCCTTCGGTGCTGGTGGGGGCCTTGATTTCTTCGGCTCTGACCCTGCCTTTGGCCCTGCCATTTCAGGCGACTGCGCACGATATGGGCTTGCTGGCCCTGCTGGGCTCGGTGCAGCTGGCGATACCTTGCGTGCTGTCGGTATGGTGCGCCCGGGTGTTGAAGGCGCCCGAGGTGTCGTTGCTGCAGTTACTGGAGGTGCTGTTTGGTATTGCCCTGGCCTGGCTGGGCGCCAACGAGGCGCCTGATCCACGTGTTTTGCTGGGCGGCATCCTGGTCGTGGCCGCGCTGGTGGGCAACGAACTGCTGGGCTGGTGGCAGCGCCGCGTCTAGGTCGCTGCTCCTCGGCGTCTCAAGTGTAGGTGGTGTGCTTGCGCGCCACGGTCGCCTGTTCTTCTTCTACCTCTTTGCGCAGCCGGCGGATTTCTGTCAGCGCATGCTGGAATTCGGTCAGTGAACGGTCGATGTCGTGCACCGGCTTTTCTTCCAGCTCGTTACGGGCGTGGATGAAGCGCTGCGCATGGGCGGCGATTTCTCCGGCCAGATCGGCCTTGGCATCGGCTGCCAGCTGCGACTGGTGTGCATCCAGCTCGCCTACGGTGGTGAACAAGCCCATCAGTCCGTAGGCGCGGCTGAGCTCGGCGGCCTGGTGTTGCGCCCGTTCGGCCTCCATCTGGACTGCGCTAGCGGCGGCGACGGCCTCGCGTACCTCCATCAAGCGAAGCATGCGTTCGCATGCCATGCTGGCCGCGCTGGCCGCTTTAGCCGCCTTGTGGGCAATTAGCCCGGCAAACGCAGTGAATAGGCCGATAAGGGCGCAGACCAGGGCTGCAGCCAGGGATAGAAGGGCGGAGTTGCTCATAGCGTGCGGAGACAGCAAGTTTCAAGCCAAATATGCGTCCGGCGCACATAGAGCTTGCGGGGGTAGCTATTAAAAATGTAGTGGCCCCCAAACGCCACGGCATCGCGGCTGGAGGACATCTACGGCTTGTTTTTGCCTTCTGGATAGGCGGGCAGAGGCAGTCTATCAAAGCGTGTGCGTCCGCTGGCGGCGGTGATGCGCCCCAGGCGCTCTGCGGGCTCGTTCCCTACCCAGTCCCATAGAAACCGCCAAGTCCAGCAGCCCACGGTGCCGGGGGTATTCATGCGGTGGCTACCGTCCAGGCCCAGTACGTCCTGGAACTGGCACAGCGCGTGGTTGGCCACCGACTGCGCGCAGGCACGCACCATGGCCCAGTGCACATCACTCCCGTCGGTGTGCAGATATTCACCGGCATAGGCACGTTCGCGCTCGGTGCAATCGGCCCACCAGCCCTTGACCGTGTCGTTGTCGTGCGTGCCACTGTAGACCACGGTGTCGCGCGCGTAGTTGTGTGGCAGAAAGTTGTTGCCGGCATCGTCCGAAAACGCGAACTGCAGTATGCGCATGCCGGGGAAGCCCGCGCGCTGGCGCAGGGCCACGACCTCGGGCGTGATGACTCCCAGGTCTTCCGCGATGATGGGCAGCTTGCCCAGAGCGGCTTCGATGGCGGCGAAAAGGTCATAGTCCGGCCCCGGCATCCAGCGGCCTTTGACGGCGGTGGGTTCGCTGGCGGGGATTTCCCAGTAGCCCACAAAGCCACGGAAGTGGTCGATGCGCACCACGTCTGCCAGGCTCAGCTGGCGCTTCACGCGTTCTATCCACCAGGCGTAGCCATCGGCCTGCATGGCCTTCCAGTTGTACAGCGGGTTGCCCCAGCGCTGGCCGGTTTCCGAGAAGAAGTCGGGCGGCACGCCGGCAATGACGTTGGGGTGGCCCTGCGGGTCCAGTTCATACAGATCGGGGCGCGACCAGCAATCGCTGGAGTGGTGGGCAATGAAGATGGGCAAGTCGCCCACCAGGTGGATGTTCTTATGGTTGGCATAGCCCTTGAGCCGCTTCCACTGCACATCAAACTGCCATTGCACAAAGCCCCAGAAGGCGATTTCCTGCGCATGTTGGCTGCGTGCCTGGGCGAGTGCGGCCGGTTCGCGATGGGCCAGCGGAGCCGGCCAGTCGGGCCACAGCGCGGGGCTGTGCGCCTGGTCCAAAGCCATGAACAGGGTGTAGTCGTCCACCCAGCTGGCTTCTGCCTGCAGCCATGCCAGGAAGGCCTGCTGGTCTTCCGGCAGGGCGGCTTGCTGGAAGCCCGCAAAGGCCTCGCGCAGCCGGGCCAGGCGCCAGGGCACGACCAGGCTGTAGTCAATCTTTTGAGCGTTGAAGTCGGCTTGCAGGGATGCTGCGTTGATCCAACCGCGCTCCTGCAGCGGTTCGAAGGCTACAAACAAGGGGTTGCCTGCGAAGGCCGAGCTGCCCATGTAGGGCGAATCGCCCGGGCCGATGGGGCCGAGCGGCAGTGTCTGCCACAGCGTTTGGCCGGCCACTTCCAGCCAGTCCACAAAATAGTAGGCGTTTGGCCCAAAGTCGCCGCAGCCATGCGGGCCGGGCAGGGACGTGGGGTGCAGCAGTACGCCCGAAGTGCGTTGGTTCAAAAGGTCGGATGCCATGGTGCGCGGGTCCTGGTAATGAGTTTGGATATTTCAGGCGGCAAACCAGCCAAAGCCCTTGGAAGGTAGCGTAAGCGCGCCGCGTGCCAGCTTGTGTTCACCATACACAGTGTGCCATTGCATGCTTGCCAAGTCCGCTGGTAATGCGATGTCCACCGCAGTGTCGCCCAGGTTTTGCAGCACCAGCACCTGGCTGTCGCCACTAGAGCGCACATAGCCCAGCACGCTGTCGGCCAAGCCTGGCACGGGCTGGAAGCTGCCGCCGCTCAGTGCGGGCTGGCTGCGGCGCACGGCCAACATGGCGCGCACAGCACCATGGATGTGCGCCGGCAGGCTGCCGGGTGTGGCCAGGGCCTGGTCTACCGCCGGCCAGTCCACCGCGCCACGCACGCGGTAGCGTGCATCCTGGTAGCCGGTGAGAGCCTCCTGGTCGCGCTGGAACTGGTCGTCATTTGGCTTGGCGAATTCGTCGCCGTAGAAGATCACCGGCGTGCCCAGCAGGGTGAAGCTGATGCTGAAAGCCAGCAGGATGGTGGCCGGGTCGTGGCGGAACAGGTCTACCAGCCGCGCAGCGATGCCTTCGCCCTGGCGGAAGTCCCATTCCGGTTGCAGGCAGTAGGCGGCGTGGATGGCCTTGCGCTCCTCGGGCGTCACCATCTCCAGCGTCAGCTCGTCGTGGCAGCGCAGAAAGGAGAACCAGCCGCAGTCGGCCGGAATATCGGGCGTGAACGTGGTCGATAAGGTGTCAAAAATAGGTTTTGCCGAACCCTGTGCCAGCGCCAGGTAGATGCGCGGCATCACCGGAAAGTGGTAGGCCGCCTGGCATTCGTCGCTGTCGCCGAAATAGGTGACCACCTCGGCCGGCGGTTGGCAGGCCTCGGCCAGCAGAATGGTGCCGGGGCGCACGGTGTCCAGCACGGCGCGGAAGAACTTGATGATGGTGTGCGTGCCTGGCAGGTTCTCGCAGATCGTGCCTTCTTCCTTCCACAGGTAGGGGATGGCATCGGCACGGAAGCCGTCCACACCCTGCGCCACCCAGAACAGCAGCACGCGGCACATGGCCAGCAGCACCTCGGGGTTGCGGTAGTTCAGGTCGGGCTGCGAGTCGAAGAAGCGGTGGAAGAAATAGGTGCCAGGATCTTCCGGAAGCGGATGCCAGTTGCTCGGCATCATGCCCTTGAAGATGATGCGCGCCTCTTTGTAGCGCTCGGTCGTGTCGCTCCAGATGAAGTAGTCGCGGTAGGGGTTGTCCGGCCCCTTGCGGGCTTCCTGGAACCAGTGGTGCTGGTCCGAGCAGTGGTTCATCGCCACGTCGAAGATCACGCGGATATTGCGACGGTGCGCCTCGGCCAGAAATTCGGCAAACGTAGCCTGGGCTGCGGCGTCGCTGCCGCCCACCAGCTCGCTGCGGATGCGGGTGTAGTCGCTGATGTCAAAGCCCGCGTCGCGCATGGGCGAGTCGAGTATGGGCAGCAGCCACAGGCAGGTCACGCCCAGGTCTTGCAGGTAGGGCAGACGGTCGCGCAGACCCTTGAAGTCCTTGTTGAACAGGTCCACGTACAGCGAATACACCACCACCTCCTTGAACCAGGTGGCCGGCGGTGGCGGGCTGGCCTGGGCGGCGGCTTGCTGCAGCTCGGCGAGGAAGGCGTCCAGCTTGGCGGTGGGCTGGTCGGGGTAGAGCTGCTGCCAGAAATGGCGTAATCGGCTGGACGAGGGGCAAGAAGAGGGGGCGGACATAGAGGCTTCTCCAAAGCGCTTTGAATGCGTGGGGAAGCGGATTGTACGGGGTGAAAATGGGTTGCGAATGCGGGTTGTTCCTAGGCGTTCGGCTGCCACCTGGCCCAGGTGCGACAGTGGGCGGGTGCCAGTGGTATGCGGCGCAGTTCTTGGTGCTTTTTAGGTCGCTAGCGCAGGAAATACCAGCGCTAGCAGCTATTTTTTATGTAGCAATTAAAACTTCGTACTGAGGGAGAAATGCAGGTTTGCGGTGGTGGAATGCGTCGCTACAAGACCTGCCCCCATCCTTGTGCAAGGACAGAAGGCATCTGAAGCGATCTTCACTTGACGACCTTCCCGTGCTTCTCAAGTATCTCTGTGCATGGATTGGGCTTGCCAGGCTGGGCTTTGACCTCGGCTGTTGCATCAAACTGCGCAAGCGCCGCGCTGACTTGCTTGTTCTTGCGGTACTTCGATTTGAGTTTGGCTAGCCGAGCGTCGGTGCCGTTGCAAGCTAAGCATGCGCCGGTATTGATTTCCTCGGCCCGCGCTGCGTCATATGGCTCTTCTCCGCGCCAGTGATCACACAGTTCACGTTCACGAACGTACGCGGCTACGTCGGCAGGCGATGCGTCTGCCTGTGCTGCAGCCGCAATTGGTGCGAGGAGGGCTAGGCAGATAAGGTGGAGGCGCATTGATATGGTTCAGTTGCTTAGCGTTGGCGCTCCGCTTGAGCGAGGGGTTAGGCATCCGCGCGTTAACGCAAGTGTTCCAAAATAGAGTCGGCCTCACATGCCGCAGCATCAAAGGCTGCGATGATTGACTCGACTTCTGTCTTGGGCCATTTCATATCGGGCAACGGCTTGGTGACCTTGGTTTGGTAAGCCAATATCTGCGCTCCGTCCGTGTCTGTGATTGGATGTGCATGGATCAACGCGTTCCGCTTGACGATCAGTATGTCGAAGTCATCGCAGATTTTCTGTAAGTCAGAAGCAGGCACCTTCTGAAAGGATGGAGAGAGGTTATTGATCGTCTTCTGGAGTTCATCCTTGACACTCCCTGACGTGAGCGGCTTGCCGCGACTGTATTCCGCGACAAAGCCGTTTCTGAGGTACTCGATGATGTAAATGAGAGTCCACTCGTAGTAGGCGAAGACGTACACCGCCTTTCCAACGAGTGCAACGTATGTGTCGTCGACGGGAACGCGCATGGTGGTGTGAAGTGTCATTCGGATGCCTAACGAATAGCATTTATCTGCCGCGAGGCGCTGCAAGAGACGATGGCGATGTGCATACGCGGCGGATAAACCTTGTTGGACTGAACCAGCGCCCGCAATGGCCGTTGATATTTGGTGACGGGATAGGGGATTACTCAAACTCCCCCTGCCTACGGCGCAAATTATGGCGTGATTCGAGGGCCGTTCAGGCCGCTATTTCTGTGACGCGTGCACCCAGAGCGGGCGCCCCAATGGATGGGCCGGCTGCCCGCACTGGGGCGAAGCACCGTGCCCGCATCCAGGTCAGACTGTAAGCGGCCAAGTACGACAAACCCTTTGTGGTGCAAACCCACTGCAGCAACTACGGGATCGGAATGGGGCACCGTTGAGCTGTTCGTATCTGGGGCCGCACTGAAAAACCAGGGCAATAAGGCCGTTTGTAGATCTGCAGCCTGTTCCTCTTTTAACGCCACTTCCGCTGATTTAACGCACGAGGTACCGTATTCCAGAAAAAAATGCCGCGCTGCTACACCTCTGTTTTGTAAGTCCTTGTAATGGGTGGGGCCTCGCACGGATTACTGCGGCTCGCCACACAACTTAGCCTTTTGGTGGGCTGCCTCTTTCATAATGCCGTAGTCTTTTAGCATATCTTCGTCAACGCCTGGAACGAGCAAGCTGGAATGGCAGTATGTTGCTAAATCTTCGCCGGGCTTTTCAATACGGATTGTTTTGCCGTAGGCGTTCTTAAATACTGCGTTTGACCAAACAAGTGTGATTGTCGATTCCATCTGTACGTTCTTATAGAGTAGAAGTTGAGCAGTCATGGGAAGCGAGCACAACTCTTCCTTGTTAAATTGGGCGTTTGTTAATACATCATGCTCTTTCAGGATTTGATTATCTAGCCCAGGAATTAGCACGCTGGACTGGCAGTACGTCGGTAAGTCGTCGAAGCACTTTTCCCCCAGGCGCCAATTTTTCGTCCCGAACACGCTCCAAGTCGTTAGCGATCCGCAGACTCTGGGGCGATCCCGCCATGTTTCGTCTGAAAGATAGACCGAGGTGATTGCGTTGAAGCAATCACTTCCTCGGAACAAACCCTCGAATTGACAGGTGCTTCCACTACCCCCTCCGCTAAGGGATGCGTAGCCGTGCATAAAGGGAGCGCATCCCGAGAGCATAGTGAGTAACGCAACTTGCACGCCGAGGTTTCTCGCCCATCGCTTAATGCCATCAGTACCTCTTAATTTTTTCATAAAACTTTGCGTGAAGGATTGAGTAATATTTATTTATTTTCGATATGGCGGTCGCCTGGCGAATGAAAGGGAGTACCCCGTCTCAAGCGTTATTTTTTATAAGTTGTTATCTTTTTTGGATTATCGAGGGTTGATGGCCTATATGGTGGTTTTTGAATTTATTGGGCCGTGATAGCTACCCGATGGTGTAAGGTCTTGTTTTGTGCATTAGCGTGGTTTAAAGGTTGGTAATAGGTTCAGATATTCAGGGCTGCTGAAGTAGCGAAGTTCTGGATATAGTTTAACCTGTTGTCTGATAACCTCTAAAGTAATGGCTAAGCGCTTGCGAACGGTTTGCTTTTTCCTCTCGAGGGTGGCTGGCGTTGAATTCCAGAAATACTGGTTGTCTAGCGCGCAGCTTCTTTCGAAAATTTCTAACTTTCTTGCTGCACGTTCTTGTAGCATTTGCATATAGTGTTCTAGGAGTATCTTCGAATCAGGTATTGCTTCCTTTCTATTTTCCCACATGTCCCTGAGAAAATAAGTGGACTCTATCGTTGCGGGATGTGCAGCGATGCACATATAGACGAAATAATCTTCTGGCGATAGAACATCACGCCCGGTGCCACGAGAGTCTGTTAGGTAGCTTGCGGCACCGGCTAGACCACTTTCAACTGATTTACGCAGCCATTCAAACCCCTTCTGTTGATTTGTTTGGCCGACGGCCATTGCTAGGCCTTCATACCCAGCTAAATAACCTCGGTCTGCAGCCCATTGAAAGTCTTCGGAAGCAAATTTGACCCTATCGGCTTCTGCGTACTTTGCCAGGGTTAGTAGTACCGCATACCCTCTCTCTACGCGTGCAAAAGGCGTATCGAAGTGTTCTGGTAGTTCGGCTCGGCATTCCCATGGATTTGGTTTTTCAGCACAGCGTATCCATGCTTCTACCTGGCGAAGTTCGGGAGGAAAGGCTTCGTTAGCGTGACACGGAGATAATATTGCAATACATAAGAGCGCCAGCAAAAAATTTAAAGATCGTCTAATCATGGTGTGGAAATCTTTCGTATGCATCGAATACTTCGGTGGCGGGTTTTTAAGAGGATTAATGATTTTTACGCTATTTATTTAAAGGATGTCTGGTAATATAACTCGACTTAACCAATCGAATATCGCCCCTCAGGCGTTATTTCCTTAAAAAGGTGGAACTACCAAGTGTTCCATTTTTCATTGCTGTGTGTAGTTTTTTAATTTGGGCTGGAGTCGGGTTTTTATGTGCAGGCTTTAATAAGGGTTTTTGTCGTACAGATAGCGCCTCGTGCTCGTGCGATCCCTGGCCTAGGTGTGCGCCCGGCGGCGCATTAACTTTTATAGAAACCCGCGAAGCGGGTTATCTTTTGCGGAAAAGGCTTGCTGTGCACGCCGGGGGGGGCTTACTTTGCGTAGCAAGCTTATCGGCCAGCCCTCAGTATGGGAGGCGATGAAGACTTCGCACAGAAGCTACAAAAGCACCCAGCCGTCAAAGCCAAAGATCATGAAATTCCCTGTGTCCAGCGCCGCATCCACGTACCACCCATGGCCTATGTCACCGTAAAGGTGTAGTGCAGGGTACGGCCACCAACGACGTCATTTGCGAGGTGCCAGGTGCCCAGCCGGTGGCGCTGTGGGTGTCAGCGGTGTTTGTGTACGGCGGGGCCTTGGTTTGCGGCGGTTTTTAGTGTCTTTTAGGTCACCAGCGCTGGTAGTACCAGCGCTAGCAGCTATTTTTTATATAGCAGAGGAGACGTCGTGCTGAAAGGAAAATGTAAGTTTTCGATGGTGGAATGCGTGATTTCAAGATTAGAGTGCAAGCACATTACGCACCGGTTTTTGCAGAGCGTCCTTAAAGCCCGATAAGAAAAATATAAACCAGCTGGGATGGTGTTGGGGTCAAAAACTAGGCCGCCTGAAAAATAGTAAATTCCCTACGGCTTAAATCACATGCGCGAACAGCTTTGATGCCCGCATCACTCTCTGCATGATTGTATCCAGAGGTTGATTTAACTTTTTTCAGTACATCTGTAATCCCGCTGGTTAAAACTGAAGTCTTGAATGTATTCCCTGATCCAATAAAATTGAAGAAATAGCCTGTCGGCTCAAGGATTATTTGAATTTTGGATAAATCGCGCCAATCAATTGAAATATCATCTTGCGATTCTATTTTGCATGTAATTAGATGCTCATCGATTTTAATTGTATCCGTAGAGGCAATTGGTGCATAACCAATAGGAACTTCAACTCCATCTCTATTGGCAGACCACAGCAGAAATTTTCGAATTCCAAGCTGGCGTTCACGGATCGCCTCCAGCCCTGCATTTAGTTGATCATCCGAAAACCAGTGAAGAAATTTTATTTTTTGAAGTAAGTCCTCCATGCCTTCGGTTGAGGTCAATATGCTGCATCCAGCGTCACCATTGCCAATGAACATAAAGTAGGCATCATCTTCATTGGGCCCTTTGTCAGTTATTCGGATGTAAATCTCTGCCAGCTCATTCCATCTAATAGAATCAATCGCTCCCGTACTTCGCCGCGTATGCGTTATTTTTTCATCATCATAAGATACTACGCACGAATTTTCCTCGCCAATTGCATCAAGAGTTGCGCTACTCGAAACGCCCATTAACTTTGCGCCTAGTAAAGCAAACCATCGATTGGGGATTAAAAACACAATAATGGTTAGGGTGATAATTGTAAAAATCCACATTTTTACTCCAGTGTTCATTAAATTAAATTACATTTGAAACGGTTAACTCCACCCTTTGGGGATGTTCTGCAAAACTCAAGTTAGGACGTGGTCAAGCTGATTGGTATTGGACGTAAGGCGCATTTTGCAACCAATAGCCATAGCTATTGTCTAGAAATGCAACGCCGCAAAACGTCCAAGGCCGTGCTGCCGTAGGCCGCTGGGAGTTTTCCAGAGCGTCCCCAAGGCGACATGTGCATGCCGCAAACATGCGATTGTTTTGCTTCGCGCTCTGGACGCTGCGCATGGCGCCGTTCGATGCGGTTATCTATGTCCCGGGTACTATCTCTTGCGCTCAGGCAGGCTGATCAGCCCCGTAGACAAGGCCGTGCCGCAGACCACCACCAGACCGCAGCCCAGCATCCAGGGCGTCAGCGTCTCGCCCAGAAGCACGGCGCCGTAGAACACGGCGAACACCGGCACTACGAAGGTCACGGTCAGCGCCTTGGCGGGGCCGATGTTGCTGATCAAGCGGAAGAACAGGATGTAGGCCAGGCCGGTGCACACCACGCCCAGCGCCAGCAAGGCCCACATGGCGTGGGCGCTGGGCCACTGGGTCGGCCACAGCCACAGCGCGGGCAGGGCCAGGCCCAGCGTGGCGCCGACCTGGCTGCCGGTGGCGGTGACCAGGGGAGGTACGCCGGTGAGAAAGCGCTTGGTGTAGCTGCCGCTGATGCCGTAGCAGATGGCTGCCAGCAGGCAGGCCAGCACGGCCCAGCCGGGGGCGATGCCATGGGCGTCGGGCTTGAAGCTGGCTTTGTCCCAGGCCAGCAGGGCCACGCCCACAAAGCCGATCACCAGGCCCAGGCTGCGCGAGCTGTTCGGCCGGTCCTTCAGCCAGGCCCAGGCGATGAGGGCGCCGAAGAGTGGCACGGTGGCGTTCAAAATGGCCGACAGCCCGGTGGTGATGGACAGCAGCGCAAACGAAAACAGCGCGAACGGAATGCCCGAATTCAGCATGCCGATCAGCAGCACCGGCTTCCAGTGCTGGCGCAGGGATGGCATCAGCCCGCGCAGCCACAGCAGCGGCAGCAGGGCCAGGGAGGCAATGGCTACGCGCACGGCGGCGGTGGGCACGGCGCCCATTTCCACCGTGGCGATGCGCATGAACAGGAAGGACGCGCCCCAGATGGCGGCCAACGCCACAAAGTCCAGCAGCCAGGGTTTGGCAAGAGATTTGGGCACAGCACTCACAGCAGCACCGCCTGGCGCTTGGCTTCCAGCTGCAGCAGCGCGGTCTTGCGCTCCAGCCCGCCAGCGTAGCCGGTGAGAGAGCCGTCCGAGCCCAGCACCCGGTGGCAGGGCACGATGATGCTGATGGGGTTGCGCCCCACCGCGCCGGCCACGGCGCGCACCGCGCTGGGCCGGCCCAGGCTGTGGCTCAGCGCGCCATACGTGGTGCTGGCACCGCTGGGGATGCGCAGCAGGGCCTGCCAGACTTCTTGCTGAAAAGGGGTGCCGCCCTGCAGATCCAGCGGCATATCGAAGCTGCTGGTGTCGCCTTCAAAATAGGCCTGCATAAAGGTGTGAGTGGCTTGCAGTGCCGGGTGTTGCGGCACCATTGGCCAGCCTGACATATCGGGCAGGTGGCGTTGGCCGTCAAACCACAGGCCGCACAGGCCCTGGTCGCTGGCGGCGGCCAGCATGGTGCCCAGCGGTGAGTCGAATCGGGTCTTGACCGTGGTGGATGAAAAATTCATAAGAAATAGGCCTTTGGCGCAGGTAAATCAAGCGGTGGTAGCTATTGTTTTGGTAGCGATGGTGGGGCGGCTGCAGCAGGGGTGGGCAGGCCGGCCCAGGCGCGCAGCACGGCGTAGCTGCGCCAGGGCTTCCAGGCCTGCGAGGCGGCTTCGGCGGCGCGGCTGGCCAGGCGCACATTCGCCTCGTGCTGCACGCCCAGGGCCTTGTGCAGGGCCACGTCGCCGGCCGGGAATGCATCAGGCCAGCGCAACGCCCGCATGGCGATGTACTGGGCAGTCCAGTCACCGATGCCGGGCAGCTCGCGCAGTTGGGCCATGGTGGCGTGTATGGGGCCGCTGCCGCATAGCTGCAGCTGCCCTTCGGCCACGGCGCGGGCCAGGGCCAGAATGGCGTTTTGCCGTTGGCGCACGATGCCCAGCGCGCCGAGTGCATCGCCGCTCAACCCGGCCAGTACCAGGGCGGAGGGGAAGAGCCGGTTCAGCCCCGGCACGGGTGTCTCCAGTGGCTCGCCAAACTGTTCCACCAGGCGCTGGGCCAGGGTGCGGGCGGCGGCCACGGTGATCTGCTGGCCCAGCACGGCGCGCACGGCCAGCTCAAAGCCGTCCAGCGTGCCGGGTACACGCAGGCCGTCGCCGTCGGGGAAGTCACCGTGCAGCACCGGGTTGATGGCCTTGGGGTCGGCGTCCAGGTCCAGCCAGGCGCGTACCCGGCGTATCACCTGCGGCAGCACGCCCAGCAGCGATTCGCTGACGTGCAGCAACACATGGGTCTGGCCGGGGATGAACTCGGCGCGCAACCAGCCGCTGTGGATATGGTCACCCGATTCCAAGCGAAAAGTGCGCGTAGCGCTTGAATTATCTGCGCTGGCAGCTATGGATTCGATAGCATTTATCTGGCGTTTGCGTAAAAAACCCAGCATCGCAGCCACGTCATACGGCGGGCGGTAGCCGAGCTTGATGGCCGTGCCGCCCTGGGCGGCGGGTTGGGTGCCCTGGCGCCGCAGCTGGCTGGGGTTGAGCTGGTAGCGCTCCATGAACACGGCGTTGAAGCGGCGCACGCTGGCAAAGCCGCTGGCCAGTGCAATCTGGGCCATGGGCAACTGGGTGTCGGCCAGCAGCTGCTTGGCCACCAGCAGGCGCCGGGTCTGCAAGTATTGCAGGGGCGACACGCCCAGCTGGGCCTCGAAGATGCGGCGCAGGTGCCGGTCACTGACGCCCAGGCGCGCCGCCAGCTGGGCCACCGAGATGTTGCTGCTGTCGCTCCAGCTTTGCGGGTCGTCCAGCAGGCGGGCGGCTTGCTGGGCCAGGATGGTGGTGGCGTCCTGGAACGACCACACCAGCGAGTGCGGTGCCAGCTCGGGCCGGCAGCGCAGGCAGGGGCGGAAGCCCGCGTGCTCGGCCTGGGCTGCGTGGCCAAAGAAGCGGCAGTTCTCGCGCTTGGGCGCTTTGACGCTACACACCGGCCGGCAGTAGATGCCGGTCGAGGTCACGCCGGTGAAAAAGCAGCCGTCAAAACGGGCGTCCCGTGCCTGCATGGCGCGGTAGCAGGTATCGTCAAAACGGCTGGTGCTGTCGGGGGTCATAGGTGGCATGGTACGCCAGGCGCGGGCATGGATTAGCCGTTTCCGGACCTATGATTGGGGTGCTGTGTGTGGTCTTTTTGCGGCCCACAATTTACGCGCAGCGTGCTTGGTGCGGGGCAATTCTCAGGGAAAATAAAGCCATGCACCAACCCATCGTCGAAGTCCCTGGCGCCCACTGGTCTGGCCGTCCTACCGAATCAAAACTAACCCAGGCACTGGAAAGCGGCGGGGTTTTGTATTTCCCGTCCATGGCGTTCACCATGTCGCCTGCCGAGCAGGGCCTGCTGCGCCCCGATATGCGCGACCCCAAGGCGCGCAATATCAGCCAGCCGCCGCAGGGCCAGGTAAAGGGCGCACTGGGTTCGCCCGACGAGCTGGCCCTGCTGGACGCGATGATGCGCCGCTACCGCCAGCAGGCGGTGCAGTTGGTGCAGGACATGTTCCCCCGCTACAGCGCTTATTTGCGTATGGAGCCCACCAGCTTCCGGCCGACCGAGGTGGCGTCTCGCAAGCAGTCTTGGCGGGCGGATGACAAGCGCATGCATGTGGATGCGTTTCCTTCCCGGCCGAACCGGGGCGAGCGCATTTTGCGGGTGTTCAGCAACGTGAATCCGCAAGATCCGCGCATGTGGCGGGTGGGTGAACCGTTTGAGGACATGGTGCATAAGTTCTGGCCCCAGCTGCCACCGTACCGCGCCTGGAAGGCGCGTTTGCTGCGCAGCATGCGCATCACCAAATCTTTGCGCAGCGAGTACGACCACATGATGCTGCAGCTGCACGACAAGATGAAGCGGGACACGGCCTACCAGAAGAATGCCCCCCAAACGGTGATGGCATTTGCGCCCGGTAGCACCTGGGTGTGCTTTTCCGACCAAACCCTGCACGCGGTGGACCGGGGCCAGTTCATGATGGAGCAGACCTTTTTCATCCCACCCCAGCACCAGTACGACCCGGCGCAAAGCCCCCTGGGCATCTTGTCGCGCTTGGCTGGCCGCACGCTGGAAGGCGCGCGCCAGTAGCGCCTACAGGTTGAGGCCGGAGCCGGCGGCGGCCAGCAACACCAGGCTGTGCGCCGGCAGCTGGAACATCACCTCGCCCTGGCCGACCCAGTTGGATTGGCCCCGTGGGTGGCTGCTGTCCAGTACCACCTGCCATACGCCAGCAGGCAGCCAGAACGGGTCGTCGGTATGGCCGGCATTCACCAGCAGCAGCAAGGGCGCTTTGGCCCGGCCGGGCCGGCCTATGAGGCAGCCCAGCGAGCGGTAGTGCGGGTCGCGCCAGCCATCGCCCTCCAGCGGCCGGCCGCTGCCGCGCAGCCATGCCAGGTCGTGCAGGCCCAGGGCATCGGCCACACCGCTGTACCACTGGTTGGCAAACGGCAGGGCCTGGCGGCGCAGCGCTATGACGCGGGCCGTGAAGGCGATCAGGTCTTCGTCGGCTTCGGACCAGTCGATCCAGGTGGTTGGGTTGTCTTGGCAGTAGGGGTTGTTATTGCCACCCTGGGTATGGCCCAATTCATCGCCAGCGCAGATCAGCGGTGTGCCTTGTGCTAGCAAAGTGGTAGCAAGCAGGGCGCGCTGCAGCCGCCCGCGCAGGGCGTTGACCACGGGGTCGTCGCTGGGGCCTTCGACGCCGCAGTTGAAGTTCAGATTGTGGCCATGGCCGTCGCGGTTGCTCTCGCCGTTGGCTTCGTTGTGGCGCTGGTTGTAGCTCAGCAGGTCGCGCAGGGTAAAGCCGTCGTGCGACACCACGTAGTTCACCGATTCGGCCGGCGCACGCTGGCGTGGCTGGAACATATCGGACGAGCCGCACAGGCGCAGGGCCAGGTCGGCACGGGTGTTGTCGGGCAGGGCGGCTTCGGGCGCGGCGGCGGTTTGCACCCAGAAGCCGCGCATGCAGTCGCGGAAGCGGTCGTTCCATTCCAGCCAGCCGCGCGGGAAGTTGCTGGTCTGGTAGCCGTTGGGGCCCACGTCCCAGGGCTCTGCAATCATTTTCACGCGCGATAGCACCGGGTCTTGCGCCACGGCAGTGAAGAAGGCGCTGCCGCGCTCAAAACCGGTGTCGGTGCGGCCCAGCACGGGGGCCAGGTCGAAGCGGAAGCCATCGACATGCATGTCTGCCACCCAGTAGCGCAGGCTGTCCATCACCATTTGCAGCACACGGGGTTGGCGTATGTCCAGCGTATTGCCGCAGCCGGAGTAGTTGTCGTAGTAGGCCAGGGCTTCTGGCGGCAGGCGGTAGTAGCTGCGGTTGTCCAGCCCGCGAAAGCTGATGTTGGGGCCGTCTTCGCCTGATTCGGCTGTGTGGTTGTAGACCACGTCCAGCAGCACCTCCAGCCCGGCGGCGTGCAGGGCTTTCACCATGCCTCGGAACTCGTCGCGCGGGGATACACCCGGGGTACCGCTGGCAAAACGCGGGTCGACGCTGAAAAACCCCAGGGTGTTGTAACCCCAGTAGTTGCTTAATCCCATGGCGTCCAGGCGCTCTTCGCTGACGGCGTAGTGCACCGGCAGCAGACTGACTGCTGTGACGCCCAGGCGCTGCAGATGGGCGATGGAGGCCGGATGCGCCAGGCCCGCAAAGCTGCCGCGCAAGGCGGGCGGCATCTGGTCATTCAGGCGCGAAAAGCCTTTGACATGGCATTCGTAAATCACCGAATCGGCAAGGGCTGTGCGGGGCGCCTTGTCGCCACCCCAGTCGAACTGGTCGTGCGTGACGCGGGCTTTGAGTGCAAAGGCCGCGTTGTCGCGCGTGTCCATATGGCGTGGGTGCAGGCGGTCGCCAGCGAAATGCTCGTCGCGCCATTCAAAGTGGCCGACGATGTCGCGCGCGTAGGGGTCCAGCAGCAGCTTGGATGCGTCGAATCGGTGGCCTCGGTCGGGTCGCCAGGGGCCGTGGGCGCGCAGGCCATATACCTGGCCGGGCTGGGCGCCGGGCAGGTAGCCGTGCCAGACGTCGCTGGTATGGGCGGGCAGCCGCAAGCGGGCCAGCTCCTGTGTGCCCGTGGCATCGAACAGGCACAGCTCCATGGCTTGGGCATGGGCGGAGAACACGGCGAAATTAACGCCCTGGCCATCAAAGCTGGCGCCCAGGGGCCAGGGTTGGCCCTGGGTCATGGCATAGGTATCAGGCCTGGCCAAGGCGGGCAGGGGTGGTGGGGGTGATTTCAGGCTGTCCATTCCAGCAGTACTGTAGCCAAAGGTGGCAGGTTCAGGACGACAGAATGCGCGAACCCTTGCCAGGCGACGTCTTCTGCGGTGGCGGTGCCCAGTGGCGTGCCCACATTGCTGCCGCCGTAGTGGGCCGAATCGGTGTTCAGCTTTTCATGGTAAGTCCCAGCACACGGTACGCCCAAGCGGTAGCCGTTCCAGACATTGGGGGTGAAGTTGCACACCACAACGATGAACGAGTTTGCATCCAAGCCCCGCCGTATGAAGGCCAGCACGGAATGCTCGGTGTCGTTGTGCTCTATCCACTGGAAGCCCTCAGGCACGAAGTCCAGCTGGTACAACGCCGGGGTGGCGGTGTAGAAGTGGTTCAGGTCGCGCACCAGGCGCTGTATACCGGCATGGGGCGCATGCTCCAGCAAATGCCAGTCCAGGCTTTGGTCATGGTTCCATTCGCGGTCCTGGGCGAATTCGCAGCCCATGAACAGCAGTTTCTTGCCCGGGTGGGCAAACATATAGCCCAGGAAGGCGCGCAGATTGGCAAACTGCTGCCAGCGGTCGCCGGGCATCTTGTTCAGCAGCGAACCCTTGCCGTGAACTACCTCGTCGTGCGAGATCGGCAGCACGAAATTTTCGGTAAAGGCATAGACCAGGCTGAAACTGATTTCGCCCTGGTGGTGCTTGCGGTAGATCGGGTCGCGCTCCATATAGGCCAGCGTGTCGTGCATCCAGCCCATATTCCACTTGTAGTGGAAGCCCAGGCCGCCTGCATAGGTAGGGCGTGAGACGGAAGGGAAGGCTGTGGATTCTTCTGCCAGCGTGATGGCTTGGGCGCGTTCGGTACCCACCACCTCGTTCATGCGCTTGAGGAAGGCGATGGTTTCCAGGTTCTCGCGCCCGCCGTGCACATTGGGAATCCACTCGCCAGCCTTGCGGCTGTAGTCGCGGTACAGCATGGATGCCACGGCATCCACGCGCAGGCCGTCCACGCCAAACCGTTCCAGCCAGTACAGGCTGTTGCCCACCAGGAAGTTGCTGACCTCGGTGCGGCCCAGGTTGTAGATCAGGGTGTTCCAGTCGTTGTGGAAGCCCTCGCGCGGGTCGGCGTATTCGTATAGGTGCGTGCCGTCAAAGTTGCCGAGGCCGTGCGCATCGGTGGGGAAGTGGGCGGGTACCCAGTCCAGTATCAGGCCCAGGCCTTCGGTATGGCAGCGGGCTACGAAGCGGGCAAAACCCGCCGGATCGCCGAAGCGGGCGGTGGGCGCATACATGCCCACGGGCTGGTAGCCCCAGGAGCCGTCGAACGGGTGCTCGCTGATAGGCAGCAGTTCTATGTGGCTGAAGCCCATGTCGCGTGCGTAGGGCACCAGGCTGTCGCTGAGTTCGTCCCAGTTCAGCCAGCGGTTGCCTTCCTCGGTCTTGCGTTGCCAGGAGCCCAGGTGCACCTCGTAGATGCTGATGGGCGCATCCAGTGCATTGGCGTGCTTGCGTGCAGAGGATGCGGGCACGAAGGGCGGCAACGGCGCCACGATGCTGGCCGTGGCGGGGCGCAACTCTGCCTGTAGGGCATAGGGGTCGGCCTTGCCGGGCAGCACGTGGCCGTCGTGCGTGCGGATCTCGTATTTGTATTTGCTGCCGGCGTGTACGCCGGGCAGGAACAGCTCCCACACACCACATTCGCGGCGCAGGCGCATGGGGTGGTAGCGCCCGTCCCAGAAATTGAAGTCCCCCACCACGCTGACGCGGCTGGCATTGGGCGCCCACACAGCGAAGCGGGTACCGGTTACGCCTTCCATGCTGCAGGGCTGTGCGCCCAGTACCTCGTAAGGCCGCAGGTGCGTGCCTTCACCCAGCAGCCAGACGTCCATTTCTGCCAGCACCACGGGGAAGCGGTAGGGGTCGTCTATGGTGCTGCTGTGGCCATCGGCCCATTGCACCTGCAAGCGGTATGCAGCGCCGGGCAAAAGTGCCACTGTGCCCTTAAAGAAGCCTGCGCTGTCCTGCTGCACCAGCGGCCCTAGCAGCGCGCCTTTGGCCGACGCCACGGCAACACTCTGGGCACCTGGCAAAAAGCAGCGCACTGAGGTGTGGCCCGCATCTGAAGGGTGGGGCCCCAACACCGCAAATGGGTCGCCGTGGCGTGCGCCACAAATCATTTCAATATCGTGGGCGTGCAACATAAAAACCGATCTTGGAGTAGGTTTAGTCAGAACTGGGCGGAGCTATGCGGTGTTGTCTGTCACCGCATGTGTCTTATGGCGCGCCAGATGCATCCGGCGTGATGTGCCAGATTTCTTTTGCGTACTCACGGATCGTGCGGTCGGACGAAAACACCCCCATGCCCGCCACATTGCTGATGGCCTTGGCGCACCAGGCCGCCGGCTGGCGGTATAGCGCATCCACCTGGGCCTGCGTCGCCACATAGGAGGCGTAGTCTGCCAGCAGCAGGTAGTGGTCGCCACCCCACAGCAGCGAGTCCACCAGGGCGCGGTAGCGACCGGGCTCGTCCGGCGAGAACTGGCCACCGGCGATCGCGTCCAGCACGGCCTTCAACTGCGGCGTGCTTTCGTAGTAGCGCATGGGCTGGTAGCCACTTTGCTTCAACGCTTGCACCTCGGGGGTCTTCAGCCCGAAGATGAAGATGTTGTCATCGCCCACGTTCTGGCGGATTTCGATGTTGGCGCCATCGTCGGTGCCAATGGTCAGAGCGCCGTTCAGGGCCAGCTTCATATTGCCGGTGCCCGAGGCTTCGGTTCCCGCAGTGGAGATTTGTTCAGACAGGTCGGCGCCAGGCATGATCACTTCGGCCACAGAAACGCTGTAGTTGGGCATGAACACCAGCTTGAGCTTGTCGCCTATGCGCGGGTCGTTGTTAATGACCGTGCCCACATCGTGGATCAGGTGGATGATGGACTTGGCTGCCACATAGGACGAAGCAGCTTTGCCCGCGAAGATGACGGTGCGCGGCACCCAGTCGCCGTTCGGGTTGGCCAGGATGGCCTGGTAGCGTGTCACCACGTGCAGCACGTTAAGCAATTGGCGCTTGTATTCGTGGATGCGCTTGACCTGCACGTCAAAAAGGCTGTCCGGGCTGACGGTGATGCCGGTGCTGTGCTGAATGGCTGCTGCCAGGCGCACCTTGTTGGCGCGCTTGACGGCCATGAACGACTTTTGAAAGTCCGCGTCGTCCTTCTTGGCTCTCAGCTTCTGCAACTGGTCCAGATCTTGGCGCCAGCCTTTGCCAATGGTGTTGTCCAGCACGGTGGACAGGCCCGGGTTGGCCTGGGCCAGCCAGCGGCGCGGGGTCACGCCGTTGGTCATATTGGTGAAGCGGTCGGGCCAGATGCTGGCGAAGTCGGCAAAGATGGTCTGTACCAGCAACTCGGAGTGCAATGCAGACACGCCGTTGACCTTGTGGCTGCCGACGATGGATAGGTGCGCCATACGTACCCGGCGCTCACCCAGTTCGTCGATCAGTGACAGGCGGGCTAGGAACCCGTTGTCGCCCGGGCGGTGGGCGGCGGCAATGTCCAGGAACTCCTTGTTAATGCGGAAGATGATTTCCAGGTGGCGCGGCAGCACATGCTGCATCAGGCTGACTGGCCAGGTTTCCAGCGCTTCCGGCATCAAGGTGTGGTTGGTGTACGAGAATGTTTTGCAGCAGATGTTCCAAGCCTTGTCCCAGGGCATGCCTTGCTCGTCGCACAGCACACGCATCAGCTCGGCAACGCCGATGGCAGGATGGGTGTCGTTGAGGTGGATGGCCACGTGCTCCGCCAGATTGTCCAGCGACGGGTGTTCGGCCAGATGCCGTGCGACCAGATCTTGCACCGAGGCGGCGACGAAGAAGTATTCCTGCTTCAGCCGCAACTCGCGTCCGGCGGGCGTGCTGTCGTTGGGGTAGAGCACCCAAGAAATATTTTCGTATTCGTTTTTCAGGCTGGCGGCGCGTGCGTAGTCGCCGGTGTTGAATGCGTTCAGGTCGATATGGGCTGGTGCCACGGCTTTCCACAGGCGCAGCGTGCTGACCTTGGGTGTGCCGTGGCCTGGCACCACCATGTCATAGGCTTTGGCTGCTACTTCACCCGCATGACGCCAAACGGAAGCGCCGTTCACGTGCTCCACCCAGCCGCCAAAGCGCACCGGGTAGCTGATGTCTGCGCGGGGGAACTCCCAAGGCGTGCCGTTTTCCAGCCATGGATCGGGGTATTCCATCTGCGCGCCGTTTTGGATGTTTTGCGCAAACATGCCGTATTCATAGCGGATGCCGTAGCCAAAGGATGGCAGACCCACGGTGGCCATCGAATCCAGGAAGCAGGCTGCTAGGCGGCCCAGGCCGCCATTGCCCAGCGCGGCATCGGGTTCACGGTCGGCCACGGTTTCAAGGTTTTGGGCGAAGCGGGTCAGGCCCTCGGCGGCACTGCCGCGCAGCTCCAGGGCGCCAAGGGCGTTGGACAGGGTGCGGCCCATCAGAAATTCCATGGAAAGATAGACCACACGGCGGGCCTTCTGGGATTTTTCCTGGTTTTGGGTTTGAACCCAGCGCGCTGAAAGTTGTTGCCGTGCAACATGCGAGCTTGCGAGCATCAGGTCGTTAGCGGTTGCGTCAGCGGGTGAAACGCCTACGGTGTGCAACAAGTGCTGCTCAATGGCAGCATGGATATCGTCAGCGGAGGGGGTAATACACTGGGGCACAGGGGCATCCTTTGTCGAATGTGGTCAAGGCTGTTGCACTCCATTTGGAGGCTTTTCGCAGAGTCTAAGCGCTTTGAATTGCTGAAATTGGCTTATTTTTTGAATTTTCGCACGCAGGGTTGGGTCGTGGGATTTTTTTGGTTTCGAGGTTTAAGATATTGGCGGTAATCGGAAAGCCAATCAACAATTAATTTCTTCTGGAGACACTTGATGCAAAAAAATGATTTGGCACTCGGGCTGGATTTGCCTAAGCGTGCCATTGCATTGGTACTGGCCGGCGGGCGCGGCAGCCGCCTGATGAACCTGACCGATAGGCGTGCCAAGCCGGCGGTCTACTTTGGCGGCAAGTTCCGTATTGTTGATTTCGCACTGTCGAACTGCTTGAACTCAGGTATTCGCCGTATTGGCGTGATTACCCAGTACAAGTCGCACAGCCTGTTGCGCCATTTGCAGCGTGGCTGGGCCTTCCTGAAGAACGAGATGAACGAGTTCGTGGATCTGTTGCCTGCCCAGCAGCGCAATGACAACGAAAACTGGTACCGCGGCACTGCTGATGCGGTCTACCAAAACCAGGATATTCTGGAAAGCTACGGTGCGGACTACATTGTGGTGCTGGCTGGCGACCATATTTACAAGATGAACTACGCCCTGATGCTGGCCGACCACGTGGCCAAGGGGCGGCAATGTACCGTGGGCTGTATTGCTGTACCGCGCAGCGAGGCATCGGCCTTTGGTGTGATGGCGGTGGGCGAGAACAGCCTGATTACCGAATTTCTGGAGAAGCCGGCCGACCCGCCTGCTATGCCTGGCAGTACGGACATGTCTCTGGCCAGCATGGGCATCTATATCTTCAATGCGGCGTATCTGTACGCGGAGCTGGAACGCGATATGGCGGACCCAGACTCCAGCCACGATTTTGGCAAGGACATCATTCCGCGCGCGGTTCGCAATGGCAATGCGTCGGCCCACCCGTTCTCCCTGAGCTGTGTGCCCAATGCTGACGACGAAGAGCCCTACTGGCGTGATGTGGGCACTATTGATGCCTATTGGGATGCCAATATTGATCTGACGGCCACCGAGCCCAAGCTGAACCTGTACGACACGCGCTGGCCCATCTGGACCTACCAAGCGCAGTTGCCTCCGGCCAAGTTTGTGCACAACCAGGATGACCGGCGCGGCTTGGCGATCGAATCCATGGTGTCAGGTGGCTGCATTGTGTCGGGTAGCGTGTTCCGTTCCGTGCTGTTTTCCAGTGTGCGGGTGCACTCCCATTCCAGTGTGAACTGGTCGGTGCTGTTGCCGGGCGTACAGGTGGGCCGGGGTGCGCGTATTACGCGGGCTGTTATAGACCGTGGCTGCGTCATTCCCGATGGCATGGTGATTGGCGAAGATGCCGCGCTGGATGCCGAGCGGTTCCACCGCAGTGAGAATGGCATTACTTTGGTGACACCTTCCATGTTGAAGAAGTTGGCCGGATGAAAGTATTGCAAGTAGGCGCCGAGGTTTTTCCTCTGGTCAAAACAGGCGGGCTGGCAGATGTCATGGGGGCTCTGCCCCAGGCCTTGATCGCAGAGGGGGCTGATGTGCGCCTGCTGCTGCCTGGCTTTCCGGCCATTCTGGCGGGGTTGAAGAAGCCCGCACTGGTATGTGAGGTCGGTGCTGTGTTTGGTGCGGGGCGGGTGCGTTTGCTGTGCGGCACCCTGGCCGTCAGTGGTGTACCGGCCTACGTGGTGGACGCCCCGTACTTTTACCAGCGCGAAGGAAATCCCTATCTGGCGGCAGACGGCTCGGAGTGGCCCGATAACGCGCAGCGTTTCGCCTTGCTGGGCTGGGTGGCGGCCCAGGTGGCATCTGGCGGCCTGGACCCTGCTTGGGCGCCCGACGTGCTGCATGCCCATGATTGGCACGCTGCCATGGCGTGTGCCTACGTGGCGGCGAACCCAGGTGCCAAGGTGGCGACGGTGTTTACCGTGCACAACCTGGCTTACCAGGGGCTGTTTGATGCCAGGGACTTTCACCTGCTGGGTCTGCCCATCCGTTATATGGACCCCACGCGCCTGGAGTACCACGGTAAGTTTTCCTTCATGAAGGCGGGGTTGACCAGCGCCCGCTGCATCACCACGGTGAGTCCCAGCTACGCCCAGGAGATCGCTACCTCCGAGTTTGGCTGCGGTTTGGACGGGGTGGTGCGCTCACGTGGCGCAGATGTGTCCGGCATCCTGAACGGGGTGGATGACGCGGTGTGGAATCCGTCCACCGACAAGGATATTCCCGCTCGTTATTCCGCATCCGACCTGGCTGGCAAGGCCGTGTGCAAGGCCGCGCTGCAGCAGGCCCTGGGCTTGCGGGTGGATGCCAAGGCCCCACTTTTCACCCTGGTGAGCCGTCTGACGCCGCAAAAAGGCTTGGATCTGGTGCTGGCTGCCATACCCGAGATGCTGGCTACAGGTGCGCAGCTAGCGGTTCAGGGTACGGGCGATGCTGTATTGGAAAAGGCCTTTAGGGAGGCTATGGCTGCGCATCCCGGCGCCATGGCGGTACGCATAGGCTATGACGAAACTTTTGCCCACCAGATGATTGCCGGGGCGGACGCCATGTTGGTGCCATCCCGTTTCGAGCCCTGCGGCCTGACCCAGCTGTACGCTTTGCGTTACGGTACGGTGCCCGTGGTACGCCATGTGGGCGGTTTGATCGACACGGTAGTGGATGCGGATGCGTCCAGCCTGCAGGCGAACACCGCAACGGGATTCATGTTTGGCCCGGCGACCCGCGAGGCTCTGGCCTTGGCAGTACACCGTGCCGTGCATGACTTTGCGCAGCCGGACGTGTGGAAGCAGCTGCAACGCCGGGGCATGGCGCAGAACTTTTCATGGGCGGCAGCGGCGATGCAATATCTGGCCTTGTACCAAGCTTTGGGTGTGCCGGCACAGGCTGCATAGCGGGTGGATTGCAAGCCTGTCAAAACCGGCTTGCGAAAAACCTACAATTCGCGCTCGCGGTCAGGCCCCCTGGGTCGGATCTCTGATTTACCCGACCTTACTTACACCATGCACATTGCCAGCTCCATCTTCAAGGCCTATGACATCCGCGGCATCGTGCCGACCACGGTAGACGAAGCGGTTGCAGAGGGAATCGGTAGGGCGTTCGGCACGATTGCGCTGGCCGAAGGTGAGAAGGTTATTGCGGTCGGGCGCGACGGCCGTTTGAGTGGACCCAGTCTGGTGGCCGCCCTGATCCGCGGCCTGGTCGCGGTAGGTGTGGAGGTGATTGACGTAGGCGCAGCCACCACGCCCTTGTTGTATTTCGCGGCCCACACCCTGTGCCGCAGCGGCATCCAGGTTACCGGCAGCCACAACCCCAAAGACTACAACGGTTTCAAGATGATCATGGGTGGGCGTGCCATCCATGGCGAGGAAATCCAGGCGCTGCGCCGCATGATGGAGGCGGAAACCTGGGTGTTCCAGGCCGGCGGCTCGGTGCGCGAGGTGGACGTACTGCCAGCGTATACCGCGCGTATCGTGTCCGACATTAAATTGGCCCGGCCTATGAAGATCGTGGTCGACTCGGGCAACGGCATTGCCGGCGCTTCGGCCCCTGCTATTTTGCGGGCTATTGGATGCGAAGTGGTGGAACTGTTCAGCGAGGTGGATGGGAACTTCCCCAACCACCACCCGGACCCGAGCAAGCCTGAAAACCTGGAAGACCTGATCGCCGCGCTGAAGACTACGGGTGCGGAGCTGGGCCTGGCTTTCGACGGTGACGGCGACCGCCTGGGCATCGTGACCCAGGACGGCAGCAATATCTACCCCGACCGCCAGATGCAGCTGTTCGCCGAAGACGTGCTGCGGCGCGTGCCTGGTGGCACCATCTTGTTTGACGTGAAGTGCTCGCAGCGTCTGGCACCAGCGATTGCCGCTGCTGGTGGCCACCCGCTGATGTTCAAGACCGGCCATTCTTTGATCAAAGCCAAGATGAAAGAGATCGAAGCTGCGGGCGGCCAGGCGCCGCTCGGCGGCGAGATGAGCGGCCATATTTTCTTCAAGGAGCGCTGGTTTGGCTTCGATGACGGCACCTATGCCGGCTGCCGCTTGTTGGAAATCCTGAGCCAGTCGCCGGACGCCAATGCGGTATTGCACGCCTTGCCGACCAGCTTCTCTACGCCCGAACTCAACGTGCCCTGCCAAGAAGGCGAGCCGCCACGTGTGGTGGCGGAAGCCTTGCGTTTGGTGGACTTTGCAGCGCCCGCGGTGGTCAGTACCATCGATGGTTTGCGCGTGGATTGGCCGGACGGTTTTGGTCTGATCCGCGCATCCAACACCACACCGGTGCTGGTGCTGCGTTTTGAAGGCCACACACAGGCGGCGCTGGACCGCATCCAGGCCGATGTGTTGGCGCTGCTGCGCCGCGTCAAGCCCGATGCCAGCTTTGCGGCCTCTGCCCACTAAGGTGGCCGCTGCCGACTGCAGGTATCTGGCATGAATGTTTTGATTGTCAAACTCTCGTCTCTTGGAGACGTGGTGCACGCCATGCCGGCTGTGCAGGACATCCTTTCTGAGTTGCCCGGCACCCAGGTGGACTGGGTGGTCGAGCCAGGTTTTGCGCCACTGGTGCGCCGCTGTGAGGGTGTGCGTAGGGTGATCGAGTGCGACTTGCGCCGCTGGCGCAAGACCGTGTTCACCGTGGATACCCGCAACGCTTGGCGCGCCTTTTCGGCTGACCTGCAGCAGGAAACCTATGACGCGGTGCTGGACCTGCAGGGCCTGAGCAAATCTGCGCTGGTGGCCAAAATGGCACGTTTGAGTCCGGACGGCCTGCGCTACGCCTTGGCCAACCAGACCGAGGGTTCCAGTTTTGAAGCGCCAACCCGCTGGGTGGCCGATGTGGCTATCCCGGTGGAGCCCCGCATCCACGCTATCAACCGCTCCCGGGTGATGTGTGCACGGGCTTTGGTGTATGCGCTGCCGGAGAAGGTCAATTTCGGCCTGGTGTCGCATTCCAGCGTGGATGTGAACGCGCTCAAGAATATTTCCAACAATTTCTTTGACTCCGGCGTCACGTCTCCGGCGCCGGTGGTGGCATTTGTGCATGGCACTTCCCGCGCCGATAAGCAGTGGCCCGTGGAGCATTGGTTGGACTTGGGACACCGTATGAACGCCTTGGGCTACACGGTCGCTTTCACGCACGGCAACGATGAGGAACTCTGGCGCAGCGAGAGCATTGCCAGCCGACTGAAGCAGGCGGTGGTCTGGCCCCGCATGAAGGTGGACGCGCTAACCGATGCCATGTCCGAATGCATGGGCGTGGTGGGTGTTGACAGCGGCCTGAGCCATATCGCCGTGGCGTTAGACCTGCCGCATGTGCAGATCTATAACTTCGACACCGCCTGGCGCACCGGCCCCTTGCAAAACGACCACCAGATCAGCGTGGTGTCCGACACTACGCCCACGGTCGATGCAGTCTGGGGTGCGTGGATGCAGGCCTCGGCCCTGGCAGCGCTGCGAGACTAAGCGCTCTTGGTTCGCGCGCTGTATTCCCTGCTACTGTGGCTGGCCAGTCCCTTGCTGCGCCGAAAGCTGCGTCTGCGTGCCGTGGCCGAGCCCGGCTATGCGAAACACACACCCGAACGTTTTGGCCATTACACCCAGGCGCCCAGCGCAGGCTGGGTGTGGGTGCATGCGGTGTCGCTGGGGGAGACCCGGGCCGCCGCTATCTTGTTGGCTGCTTTGCGCAAGGAGATGCCGGATCTGCGCCTGCTGCTGACCCACGGTACGGCGACTGGCCGGGCCGAGGGTCGCGCGCTGCTGCGCCCCGGCGATATACAGGTCTGGCAGCCCTGGGATACCCCGGGCGCCGTGCAGCGTTTTGTCGATCAGTTCCAGCCGCGTATCGGCATCCTGATGGAAACCGAGATCTGGCCGAACCTGTTGGCAGCATGCCGCAGCGCCGCCATACCGGTGGTACTGGCAAATGCCCGGCTCAGCGGCAAGTCCTTGCGCCAGGCCCAGCGACTGGCCTGGTTGTCGCGGCCGGCCTATGGCGCGCTGAGCGCGGTGTGGGCGCAGACCGATGCCGACGCCCAGCGCTTCGTCGCGGCCGGTGCGCCCACGCCCCAGGTGCTTGGCAATCTGAAGTTTGATGCCAGCCCGGATACCGCCCAGTGTGCCCGAGGCCGCAGTTGGCGCCAGGCGGCGGGCCGTACGGTGGTTCTGTTGGCCAGTGCGCGCGAAGGCGAGGAGCGCATGCTGCTGGAGGCTTTGAAGTCTTTTAAGGCTCTGGCGCAGGATTCATCTGCACCAGAAGCTATGAAAATAGGAGCGAGCGGTGTGCAGTGGCTGATCGTGCCGCGCCATCCGCAGCGTTTTGACGAAGTGGCGGCGCTGGTGGAGACCTACGGGCTGAGCGTGTCGCGCCGCAGCCAGTGGCTGGATGCCCCGGCCGAGGCCGATATCTGGCTGGGGGATTCCTTGGGTGAGATGGCGCTGTACTACGGCCTGGCCCATGTGGCTTTGCTGGGCGGCAGTTTCGCGCACCTGGGCGGGCAGAACCTGATCGAGGCTGCGGCCTGTGGCTGCCCCTTGGTGCTGGGGCCGTCTACCTTCAATTTCGCCGAGGCGGCAGAACTGGCGACGCAAGCCGGCGCTGCTTGCCGTGTGGCCGATATGCCCGCAGCGCTGGAGCAGGTGCGGGCCTGGTGTCTGGCGCCGGACCGGCTGGTTGCCGCCGCCGCAGCCGGGCCGGCATTTGCCGCAGCCCATCGCGGTGCTGCCCAGAAGACGGCTGCGGCAATCAAGGCCTTGTTACAGGCCTGAGGTTTTAGCGGGCCAGTAGTGCGTTCACCGTCTGCAGGTCTTCCGGCTTCAGGCTGCCGCTGGCTTGGCGCAGCTTGAGCGAACCCACCAGCACGTTGTAGCGGGCCTGGGCCAGGCTCTGTTTGGTCTGGTACAGCTGGCTTTGCGAGTTCAGCACGTCGATATTGATACGCACGCCGACCTGGTAGCCCAGCTTGTTGGCGTCCAGCGCGATCTGACTGGAGCTTTCAGCGGCTTCGAGGGCCTTGACCTGGGCCAGGCCGGACAGCACACCGTAGAACGCAGTGCGGGTGGATTGCGTGACCGCACGGCGGGTTGCATCCAGGTCGGCCTGGGCCTTGTCTTCCAACGACAAGGTCTCGCGTATGCGGTTCTGAACGGAATAGCCAGCAAACAACGGAATGGTCAGGCTCAGGCCCACCACGGCAGTGTTGTTGCGCGAGTTGGACGGCAGGCTGGAGGTGCCGTTGGGGTAGCGGTTGACGTTGTAGGCTGCCGTCAGGTCCAGGGTGGGCAGATTGCCGGCCTTGGCCTTCTGGGTTTCCAGGCGGGCTACGTCCAGGGCTACCAGGGCTTGTTGCACATTCGGGCTGGCGCCTTCGGCCTGGCTCACCCATTTGTAAACATCGGCTTCTTCTACGCTGGGCAGGACAGCGGGCTGGGCCAGTGGCGTGGGCTGGGCATTGGTTTTGCCGACGATGGTGTCCAGCGCTATTTTTTTCACCAGCAGGTCGTTCTCCGCCGCGATCTCTTGCGAGCGGGCCAAGTCGAATCGGGCCTGGGCTTCGCGGGTATCGGTGATGGTGGCCGTGCCCACTTCGAAGTTGCGCTTGGCAGAAGCCAGTTGCTCCGCCACAGCGGTCTTCTGGGCACGTACAAAGGCCAGGGTGTCGCTCGCGGCCAAGACGTCGAAGTAGGCTTGCGCCACGCGCACCACCAGGTCTTGTTCGGCCACAACCAGTTGTGCCTGGGCGACTTCTACCGACTTCTTGCCCTGCTCATAAGTGATCCAGTTGGCGGGGCGGTACAGTGGCTGCGTGCCGCTGAGGGCCGCTGTCTGGGTGGTGTAGTCCTTGTCCAGCGTGGGGTTTACGCTGTCGAGCATGCTGCGGTTCAGTCCGGCGGACAGGCCTGCGGTGGGCAAGATGCCTGCTTTGGCCTGGTCGGCCTTGGCCAGATTGGCGTCGTACTGCGCCTTGGCCGACTGGTAGGTCGCATCCGTGGCGCGGGCAGAGTCATACAGCTCCTGCAGGCTCTGCGCATGGGCAGTGCAGGCAAAAACGACAGCCACCGCCAAAGCGAGCGCGCCGAACGGGAAACGTTGCATGTTCTTCCTTGTCATGTCAGTACCGGGGCACACGGGTATCCAGCTGTTGCGACCATGCGTCGATGCCGCCAGCTATGTTTACGACCTGCTCGAATCCGCTCTGCAGCAAATACATGGCGACCCGCTGGCTGCGCGCGCCATGGTGGCACAGGCAGGCCACGGGTTGCGTGGGGTCCAGCTCCGCCAGGCGTGCCGGGATTTCGCCCATGGGCAAGGTCACCAGGCTAAAGCCCTCGGCCTGCACGCTGGCGGTCTGCCATTCCCAGGGCTCCCTTACATCCAGCACAACCGGCTTTGCCGTGGGGGGGAGGCTTTGCAGCCACTGGGCCAGTTGGGCGGGGGTGATCTGGTCGAGCATGGGGTTTAGAACTGGAACTTCGAAGGTTCGGGGAAGTTCGCCAGACGGGGGGCGACGATATCCCAGGGGGTGGTGGTCTGGTAGCTGGTGCTGCTGGTACGGGTGATGAAATTGGCCTGCATCACCGGGTCTTGGCCCACGATGGCAAACAGGCGGCCGCCCACTTTGAGCTGGGCTTTCAGTACCTCGGGCACCGAAGCTACGGAGCCGCTGAGCACGATGACATCAAAAGGTCCATCGCTGGCCGCGCCCTGGGCGCCGTCGGCCTGGCGTACTTCTACATTGTGCACTCCGGCGTCACGCAGGTTCTTACGGGCCAGGCTGGCCAGTTCCGGCAAGATTTCCAGGGATAGCACGCCTTGCGCGCAGGCGCCCAGCAGGGCGGCCATGTAGCCGGAGCCGGTGCCGATCTCCAGCACTTTTTCATTCTTCTGGATTTTCAGATCTTGCAGGGCGCGGGCCTCAACCTTGGGCGACAGCATGCATTGGCCGCCGGGCAGGGGCGCTTCCATGTCAACGAAGGCATAGGTCTGGTGTTCGGGCGGAAGAAATTTTTCGCGCTTGACGACAGACAACAGAGCCAGGATCGAGGCGTCCAGCACATCCCAGGGACGGATTTGCTGCTCGATCATGTTGAAGCGTAGTTTTTCAATCTGGACGGTGGTGGTCATGGTGGTTCTTTGTGGCGAAGGCGAAGTAAGCCGTAGATTTTAGGGGGGGAATCAGGTGGGTTCGGCAGGCAGCTGGGGCATTTACTTTCCGGCCCTGCCTGGCCCTGCCCGGCTCAGGCGGCGAGGTGTACTGCAGCGGCTCAGGGTTCATGGGCTAGCGGCTCAGGACTGCTCGGGGCGGGCAAGCAGCCCGTTGAGCGTGATGCGCACCTGCGAGGCAATGTACTCCTCGGGAGTGAACGGCTTCTGGGTGCAAGGGTGGCTGCCGTCAGCGCGTTGGCCAACCGACATGAATATCAATGGCGCGGTCACGCTGTAGGTTGCCAGGTCCAGGTTGAGCGGCGCGAATTCACCACTTTCCACGCCGCGCTGCAGTATTTTGCGCACCAGATTTTGGTAAGGGTGGACCACTTCGTCCTGGTAGAAAGCGGCCATTTCCGGAAAGTTGTGCGCTTCCAGCAGCATCAGGCGGCTGATGCCTGCGGCTTTGGTGCGACCCACGCGTTCCCACCAGGTCAGCATGCCATGCTCCAGCAGGCTGGCGATGCTGCCAGTGAAGCCATCCACTTCGCCGTTCAGTTCGTGGAAGTGGCTGGTCAGGCTTTGCCGTACAACCGCCTTGAACAGCTCTTCTTTACTGGCAAAGTACAGAAACAGCGTGCCTTTGGAAACCCCGGCGCGCAGGGCAACTTCTTCCACCCGGGTTGCGGCAAAACCCTTTTCAACAAAGATGTCCAGCGCCGCAGCCAGCAGTTCGCCCGGGCGCGCTTCTTTGCGCCGCGCACGTTTGGCGGGCTGTGGCGTGGGCGGGGACTCTAAGCTAGGGGACATTTTTACTGACTGGCTGGTTATTAATATAGCCCGTTGCCGATACGGCGTCAACGTTCGGGTTGTTCTGGCTGGGCTTGGGTCTATGCATGCGGTATTTGTTCCCGCAACGATGCGCAGTACCTAGACGCGTCCAGCAACCTGCATGCCAAGCCATTCCCGCAGGATCTCACGCGAGGACTGCAGGCCGCTGCCAGAGGGCAGCCATTCCAGCAGTTCGCGCTGCTGCGGCAGGGTAAAGCCGGTGGGCGCTGGCAAGACCTGCAAGCCGGCGCGCTCGAAGGCCTGGACAGCGCGCGGCATATGCCAGGCGTGGGTCACCAGGGCGATGCGCTGCACGCCGTCACGCGCCAGCAGCCGCTGCATCTGCTGCGCGTTTTCCACCGTGTCGCGGGATTGGTCGTCCACCCAGCGCAGGTTGCTGCCCAGTTCCTGCGACACCATGGTCTTGGCTACATCGCCTTCCGACAAGACGCTGCTGCCGCTATTGGCCCAGCCCACGCCACCAGCAAATGCCAGTGGCAGACCGGATCGGCGCGCCAGCCAGACGCCGTAGCGCAGCCGCGCAGCGGTTTGGGCCGAGGGCTGGGCCGCACCGTATTCGGGCGCGCTGGGCTGCACGCCACCGCCCAGCACCACAATCGCTTGGACGTGACGTTCCTGGAGATAGCTGGCCGCCGTGGCGGGCGGAATGGCAGCGACCTGCGGCAACAGGTTTTGCGCCAGCCAGACCGCTACCGCATTGCAGCTCAGCAGCCACAAACCCACCAGGGCCAGTACGGCGATGCCCCGGCCCAGCCATTTGCGCCGCTGCGCCAGCACGCAGGCCAGCGCCGCCAGCAGCAAAGGCCCGGCTGGGGGGATGGCCAAAGCAGTCAGTATGGGCTTAAGTTCACTAGGATTCATTTGCTCTTATATCGATAGCTGCTGGCGCAGGTATTACCTGCGCTAAACTATGTTTTTGTTTGTAAAAAGACGGGCAGTTTCCAGGCTGGGACAGGGGGCAGGGCGAGTGTACAAGTCGTACGATGTCGAATCGGTGTACAAAGTAGCTTATGCAAAATTCGCCTTCCTCCACATCCTCGTCCAGTGCCGTCCAAAGTGAGTCCATTACCTTGGGCGGTGGTTGTTTCTGGTGCACCGAAGCCGTGTTCGTCCAGGTGCGCGGCATTACCGATGTAGAAAGCGGCTACTGCAACGGCACGACGCATAACCCCAGTTACGAGGCCGTGTGCAGCGGCCAGACCGGCCATGCCGAAGTGGTCAAGCTGGAGTTTGACCCGGCCCAGATCAGCCTGCGTGAGATTCTGGAAATCTTCTTCGTGATCCATGACCCGACCACCCTGAACCAGCAAGGCCATGACGTAGGCACTCAGTACCGTAGCGGCATTTACGTGAACTCACCCGACCAGCAGGAAGTGGTGCAGTCCGTGCTGCGTGAGGTCCATGACAGCAAGACCTACCGCCACCCCGTGGTCACCGAGGTGCTGCCTCTGGCCAACTACTGGCCCGCCGAGGAATACCACCAGGACTACTTTGAAAAGCACCCCAGCCAGGGTTACTGCCTGATGGTGGCTGCACCCAAGGTGGAGAAATTCCGCAAGACCTTCAGTCGCCTGGCTAAAGGCTGATTGCTATATTTATAGGAGCGGATGGCGTAGCTTCTATATGCGCTAGTGCCGGTTTTCTTGTGTGAGTTTGCGGCGCTGTACCCCAAGGTCCATGTAGGGGGACTTGGGGCCTTATGTGTGGCTGGGTGCGTAACGGGGCCTCAGCCCTTAAAATCGCGGGTTAATCCCCACAAAGTTTTGCATGAACGCCCCCGTCGACGTTTCCTTTTTCGCGCGCGCCGCCAAACCGCTGACCAGCTACCGCAAGTACTGGGCGGCGCGCTTTGGCACCTCCAAATTCCTGCCCATGAGCCGTGCCGAGATGGATGTGTTGGGCTGGGACAGCTGCGACGTGATCATTGTCACCGGTGACGCCTACGTGGACCACCCCAGCTTCGGCATGTCTGTGATCGGCCGCATGTTGGAGATGCAGGGCTTTCGCGTCGGCATCATCGCCCAGCCTGATTGGCAAAGCGCCGACCCGTTCAAGGCCCTGGGCAAACCGAATCTGTTCTTCGGCGTCACGTCCGGCAATATGGATTCGATGATCAACCGCTACACAGCGGACCGCAAGATCCGCAGCGACGACGCCTACACCCCCGGCGACATCGGCGGCAAGCGCCCGGATCGTGCGGCCATCGTCTACAGCCAGCGCTGCCGCGAAGCTTACAAAGACGTGCCCATCGTCCTGGGCGGCATAGAAGGCTCTCTGCGCCGCATCGCGCACTATGACTACTGGTCTGACAAGGTGCGCCGCAGCGTGGTGGTCGATGCCAAGTGCGATCTGTTGCTCTACGGGAATGCCGAGCGCGCTATCGTCGAAGTGGCCCACCGTCTGGCTTCCAAGGAGCCCGTGCAAAGCATTACCGACGTGCGCGGCACGGCCTTCATCCGCCGCAGTGACGACCCGACCGGGCGCGACTGGATCGAGATCAATTCCACCTCGGTAGATACGCCGGGCCGCGTCGAATCGCACATCAACCCTTACCAGACTACGTCCGAACAAGCGGCAGAGCAGGGTGCGACCTGCTCGAAGGACGACGCCAATCCGCAGGGAGTACCCGCCGAATCTGTGGTGAAGATGAGCCCTTCGCTGGGCGATGCGCTGGCCCGGTCACAAGCCCGAGAGTTGGCCAAGATAAAGGTGCCGCCGCGCGAACGCTCGGTGATCCGCCTGCCATCCTTTGAGCAGGTCAAGGCCGACCCTGTGCTCTACGCCCACGCCAACCGCGTGCTGCACCTGGAAACCAACCCAGGTAATGCCCGTGCGCTGGTGCAAGCCCACGGCGAAGGCGTGACGGCCCGCGACGTGTGGATTAACCCGCCTCCCATTCCGCTGACCACGGCCGAGATGGACGCAGTGTTCGACCTGCCGTACGCCCGCAGCCCGCACCCCGCTTATGCCGACGAGAACGGCAGCCATGACGGCGCCACCAAGATTCCAGCCTGGGAAATGATTCGCTTCAGCGTGAACATCATGCGCGGCTGTTTTGGCGGCTGCACCTTCTGTTCGATCACCGAGCACGAGGGCCGGATCATCCAGAGCCGCTCTGAAGAATCGATCATCAAAGAGGTCGAAGACATCCGCGACAAGGTCAAGGGCTTCACCGGCACCATCTCTGACCTGGGCGGACCCACGGCAAATATGTACCGACTCGGCTGCAAGAGCCCCGAGATCGAAGCCGCCTGCCGCAAGCCCAGCTGCGTCTACCCCGGCATCTGCTCGAACCTGGGCACCAACCACGACCCGCTGATCAAAATCTACCGCCGTGCCCGGGCATTGAAGGGCATCAAGAAGATCTTGATTGGCTCTGGCCTGCGCTACGACCTGGCTGTGCAAAGCCCTGAGTACGTGAAAGAGCTGGTACAGCACCACGTGGGTGGTTATCTCAAGATTGCGCCAGAGCACACCGAGCAGGGCCCGCTGTCCAAAATGATGAAGCCCGGTATCGGCAGTTATGACAAGTTCAAACAGTTGTTTGAAAAGTTCAGCGCCGAGGTCGGCAAAAAGCAGTACCTCATACCGTACTTCATCGCGGCCCATCCAGGGACGACAGACGAAGACATGATGAACCTGGCGCTGTGGCTGAAGAAAAACGGATTCCGCGCCGACCAGGTGCAGACTTTCTATCCGTCGCCCATGGCCACGGCCACCACGATGTACCACAGCGGCCGCAACCCGCTGCGCAAAATTACCCGCGACAGCGAAACCGTGGACATCGTGCGTGGCGACCGCCGCCGCCGGCTGCACAAGGCCTTTTTGCGCTACCACGATGCCAACAACTGGCCGCTGCTGCGCGATGCGCTGAAGGCCATGGGCCGCGCCGACCTGATCGGAAACGGCAAGCACCATCTGATTCCGACCTATCAGCCCATGACCGATGGCGGCTATGAGAGCGCGCGCAAGAAGAATTCGACTGTGGTGACCAAGTCCTCGCCGGTGACCAAGGGCCGGTTGCTGACGCAGCACACTGGCCTGCCGCCGCGCGACAACGGATCCGGTAAGGCGCCGGTTCGCAAGGTGGCGCGCAAGCCACGCTGAACCTGTAGAAGTTTTAAGAAAAAACCGCTGCTGGCGCAGAATTCACCTGCGCTGGCAGCTATAAATAACGTAGCAATCTCCTCATGTCTTCTCCCAAAGTTCTTTTCGGCTTTCACGCCGTTGGCGTGCGCCTGAAAACCGCACCCCAGTCCATCATCGAGATTTACTACGAGCCCACCCGGCGTGACGCGCGCATGCGCCAGTTCCTGGAAAAGGCCAATGAAGCTGGTGCTCGCCTGATTGAAGGTGATAGCCTGCGCCTGGCCAAGCTCTGCGGCAGCCACGGCCACCAGGGTGTGGCGGCTCGCGTGGAGCATATTCCGCAGGTGCATTCGCTGGACGACCTGCTCGACAGCCTGACTGAACCCGCACTGCTGCTGGTGCTGGACGGCGTGACCGATCCGCACAACCTGGGTGCTTGCCTGCGCGTGGCCGACGGCGCCGGTGCCCATGCCGTTATCGCTCCCAAGGACCACGCCGCCGGCATCAACGCCACGGTAGCCAAGGTGGCCAGCGGTGCAGCCGAGACCGTGCCTTACTTCATGGTGACCAACCTGGCGCGCACTTTGGGTGAGCTGAAAGAGCGCAGCATCTGGTGCATAGGCACCAGCGACAACGCGCCCAAGACTTTGTACCAGGTGGACCTGAAGGGCCCGGTGGCTTTGGTGCTGGGCAACGAAGGCGACGGCATGCGCCAGCTGACGCGCAAGACTTGCGACGAGTTGGTCGGCATCCCCATGGCGGGCGCGGTAGAAAGCCTGAATGTGTCGGTGGCCAGCGGCGTCTGCCTTTATGAGGCCTTGCGCCAGCGCTTGTAGCCCAAACGGGCGAGATACCACACAAAAGCGTGTCATTCTGCGCCCGACTGCGGGCTTGCCCCTAGCTGAAAAGGGGCTGAAGCTGCGCGCAGTCAGTTATTCTTTACATTTTAAATATGCGTGTCACTAACATCCATTAAAGAAGATGTGGGGCTCAGCATAAAAAATGGTTGCCGCAGGTGGTGGGCAATACAAGAATAAGCAGGAGACTCAGCCTGTTTTATGACCCCCATCCTATTGATTGCATCAGGAGCCGTGCGAAGACGTACAGCCTGATCAATAGCGTATCTTTCCACTCCCATCATGTCACGATAGTCGTCGCCTCAGAATTTAGTAGCAAAGTAGGGCTGCGCACAAAAGGCAGATGATGAAGCAGATGAGACGCACCGCAGAGCAAAAGCGGTGGGAAGTAGAGCAGATGAAGGAGCCGCTGCCACGGCTAATTGGATAGGGCCGAATGAAAAAGCCGCCAGCCGGGTAATGATGCGCAGCTGCGCCGGTTCACAATCCACGGTGACCGGCCCGAATGGGCTGACCGGCACCGTGGCTGTGGCGCGTTAAGCCGCCAGCCGCCTTCATCCATAAGATCCCAGGAGCAGCGTATGCGAACCGGAATGTGTTGCCATGTACTGGCCACCTTAGTTTGGGTGAGTGCCATGCAGCCTGTGGCGGGCCGCTGAGATGCTGGAGCCGTTCAGCAAAGCGCCGGAATACCTGCCCTGGTTGCTTTGGCTACTGGGGTTGGTCTGGCTGGCGGCCACCCTGGAAGGCCTGGTGCAATGCTTCGTGCGGCACCAGCCCTACGACTGGCGGGCCTACGCCACATCGGTGGCCGATATGTTGGGGCGCAGGCTGGTCGACGCGTTGGGTCTGTCTTTGGCCGCGCCTGTGTTTGCGTGGGCCTACATGCACCGGCTGGGGGATATAGGTTTGTCCAGTGTGGCGGCGGTGGGCGGCCTGTTTTTGGCGCAAGAGTTTTTTTACTACTGGTACCACCGCGCGGCACACCGCGTGGGCTGGTTCTGGGCCACGCACTGCGTACACCATTCGCCCCAGCAGTTGACCCTGGCTGCGGCATTGCGATTGGGGTGGACGGGCAAGCTCACCGGTACTGGTTTGTTCTTTGTGCCGTTGGTGTGGCTGGGCTTTCCACCGATGGCCGTGGCGGGCGTGCTAGCGGCGAATCTGCTGTACCAGTTCTGGCTACACGCCACCTGGATTCCCAAGTTGGGCGCGTTGGAGTGGGTGTTCAACACGCCGTCGCACCACCGCGTACACCATGGCAGCAATGCCGAATACCTGGACTGCAATTACGGCGGCGTGCTGATTGTGTTCGACCGCTTGTTCGGTACCTTTGTGGAAGAGCGGGCGGATATTCCCATCCGATACGGCTTGGTTGAACCGGTGCTTACTTACAACCCTTTTCGGTTGGCCCTGCATGGTTGGTGGCAGCTGGGACGGGCCTTGCGGCGAGCCCAGGGCTGGCGCGCGCGCCTGGCGGTGCTGTGCGGGCCACCTGGTGGCCGGCCGTATCAGGCCCGACTCCTGCCAGAAATTAAGCGTGAAATAAGGTTCTAGCGCAGAAAATACCTGCGCAGGGAGCTATTAAATTAATAGCAATTCAGGCTTGTTTATGGAACATGGCAAGTTCTCCCCGTTGGCGCTGGATAACTTTGGGGATAACTCTGAATGAATGCTGTATTACTGGGGTAAACCCTTGTTTTTAAAGGGTAAACATTGCGGTGCCTAATTTTTCGGCAGTTAACAACCTGGGCCCCTTACCCTGTTCAAACCCAGCCCGAAGCTCCCAGGATGGCGCCTACGCCCAGCAACCACAAAAGATGCAGTCGGGTGCGCCACATGATGATTGCCGACACGGCAGTCAGCAGCCACAGATTCCAGTCTCCACGCGGGCCGTGCTGTGCCGATGAAAGCACCCAGCCTGTGGCCACCATTAACGCAATCACGATGGGCGCCATGCCTTGTTTGAAGGCGCGCACCGCACGCAATTCGCGGTTACGGTGGCCCCAGCGGGTGGATACGCTGGTGAGTATGGTGCTGGGTAGCAGCAGGCCCAGCATGGTGCAGGTCATGCCCAGCAGTGCACTCCAGCCGCCGCCGGCGTTCAGGCCCACGTTCCAGCCGAACAGGGCGACGAACAGCACATTGGGCCCAGGCGCGGCCTGGGCGATGGCAATGGCGGTGTTGAATTGTTCATTGGTCAACCAGTTTTGCTGGTCTACCAGGTAGCGGTGCATATCCGGTACGGTCGTGATGGCGCCGCCCACCGCCAGCAAGGACAGTGATACGAAATGCAGGAACAGGTTTAGCCAATCCTGGGCCTGCATGCTGATGGCGTGCAAGGTGTTCATGGCTTGAGCTTGCGGTAGGTCAGCAGGTAGGCCAAGCCACCCAGGCTGGGCAGCGCGTAGGCGAGCGGGAAGCGCAGCAGGCCCACCGCGATGAAGCAGGCCACGGCCAGGGCTGCGCACACCGGGATACCCAGCGCATGCCGTCGCAACGCAGGAAGCAGGCGCAGACCGGCCGCCGTGATCAAACCCGCTGCCACCGCGCCCATGCCGCGAAGCGCTCCCACTACCTGGGGGTAATGCGCGTACTGGGTGTATGCCAGGGCAAGTGCCAGCACCGCTAGCAGCGGCATCGTCAGCATGCCGGCCAACGCCGCCATGGCGCCACGCAGGCCGAAGTGGCGGTCGCCAATCATGATGGACAAATTGACCACGTTGGGGCCGGGCATGATCTGCGCCACAGCCCAGTCTTCAACGAACTCCTCGGTCGTCAGCCAGCGCTTTTTCTCTACCAACTCATGCTGCACCACGGCCAGAACTCCGCCAAAACCTTGCAGTGCCAGCCAGGTGAAGGACAGAAACAAATCTGTGGGGGATCGGGGCTTTGGACGGTCGGGGGCGGGTGCGTGAGAGGTGCTCATCGCACCATTATGACGACCCGTTTGAGGCCTATCCGGCAGATTCTTTTCACCCAAATGGAGGAAGTGGCGGCCCAGGGTTTGGCGGGCCTGGGGTACATTGCAAAGTAGTATTTTTCTCTTTTGTATCAAATATATCAAATTAGAGAGCATGATAGAACGCACACTTTTCAGCTCAGACCACCAGACTTTCCGGGCTAGTTTCCAGAAGTTCATCGCCCGGGAGATCGTGCCTTTCCATGCGCAGTGGGAAGAGCAAGGTTATGTGGACCGAGCCGTGTGGAATAAGGCCGGGGAGCAGGGCTTTTTGTGCCCCTCCATGCCCGAGGCATGCGGTGGCGCTGGTGCCGACAGGCTGTATTCGGTTGTGCAGATGGAAGAGCTGGCGCGGGCCGGCACTACCGGCATTGGCTACACCCTGCACAGCGAGATCGTGGCGCCCTACCTGCTGCACTACGGTACACCGGCCCAGCAGCACAAATACCTGCCGGCCATGGCCAGCGGCGCCATGGTGGGAGCCATCGCCATGAGTGAGCCGGCAGCGGGCTCGGACTTGCAAGGCATGCAGTGCACAGCCTTGCGCCAGGCCGATGGCAGCTATGTGTTGAATGGCAGCAAGACCTTCATTACCAATGGCTGGCACGCCGATCTGGTGCTGGTGGCCGCTAAAACCAATCCAACGGCAGGTGGCAAAGGTACGAGCCTGTTTCTGGTTGAGCGCGGCATGCCTGGTTTTGCGCCGGGCAAACGTTTGAAGAAGCTGGGCCTGAAGGCGCAGGACACGGCTGAGCTATTCTTTGACCATGTACGCCTTGCACCAGAGCAATTGCTGGGCGGGCCGGCCTTGGAGAACCATGGTTTTGTTTGTCTGATGGAGCAGCTGCCCTGGGAGCGCCTGCAAATCGCCATCACGGCCGTGGCAGCCGCGCAGTCGGCGATCGAGGGCACGGTGGCGTATGTGAAGGAGCGCCGGGTCTTTGGCCAGCCTTTGTCCGGGTTCCAGAACACCCGGTTTGTGTTGGCGGAGCTGCAGACCGAGGTGCAGATTGCCCAGGTGTTTGTGGACCGCTGCATCGAGCTGCTGCTGAAGGACAGCTTGGACACCGCCACCGCCAGCATGGCTAAGTACTGGGCCACAGATTTGCAATGCAAGGTGATGGACGCCTGCGTACAGCTTTATGGCGGCTACGGCTATATGTGGGAATACCCGATTACCCGGGCCTATGCCGATGCCCGGGTGCAGCGCATCTACGGTGGCACCAACGAGATCATGAAGGAAGTGATCACCCGGTCCATGGGGCTGGGCAGCGTGTAGCCGCCCAGCGATCGTTTACTTGCTAGTCCCGACCTAGCAAGGCACGCCCTTGCGAGCGACCAGCCAGTCCGGTGCGTCCTGCAAAGCCACTGGGCGCAGGAAGCGGTCCAGCGCGGCATAGCCTACCGAGGTGGTGAAGGGTTGTGTCGACGCGGGGAAGGGGCCGCCATGGTGCTGGGCCGCGGTAACGGCCACACCGGTGGGAACACCTGCGAACAGCACCCGGCCAGCGATTTGCGTGGCCGCGCGCACCAGGTTGCGGGTGGTTTCGCTTTCGGTCTCTGCGCCCCACAGCGTCACGGTCAGCGAACCGCCGATAGCGCGCAGCACGGCCAGGGTTTCTTCCACCGAGGCGGTACGGACGACCAGGGCAGCCGAACCAAACACTTCTTCGTGCAACTGGTGGTCGGCAATGAAGTCCGCTGCCTGCACCTCGGCCAGGAATGGGCGGGGAGGGGCCGACGCTTCGGCGCTACCGTCCACCAGGGGCTTCAGGCTGGCCGTGCTCTTCCAGCGGGCCACGCCCTTGTCGAAGGTGGAGCGGATTGCGCCGGACAACATGGTGTGTGGCTGCAAGGCTTGCAGCGCCTGCGCAAACGCGGCAACGAAGGCATCGGATGCGGCATCCTTCTGGACCACGATCACGCCCGGGCTGGTGCAGAACTGGCCTGCACCCAGGCAGATGGAGCCAGCCAGCGTGTTGGCCAGCTCGGCGCCATTCTTTTCCGCCGCTGCGGGCAAGACCACCAGCGGGTTGACCGAGCCCAGCTCGCCATAGAACGGCACGGGGCGTGGCCGGTCTGCGGCAATCTTGGCCAGCGCTGTGCCGCCCTTGAACGAGCCGGTGAAGGCAATTGCGGCGATGCCGGGCGCCTGCGCTAGATGTACACCGACAGCGATGGAGCCGCCTTGCACCAGGCCGAATACACCCGCCGGCAGGCCTTCGGCTGCGACCACGCCTTGCGCTAAAGCCACAGTTTGGCGGGTCAGCTCAGGGTGAGCAGGGTGGCCTTTGACGACCACCGGGCAGCCGGCGGCCAGTGCTGCAGCGGTGTCTCCACCGAGTACCGAGAACGCAAACGGGAAGTTGCTGGCCGAGAACATGGCGACCGGGCCCACGGGCACGCGGACCTTGGCCAGGCGGGGGCGGCCTACAGGCGGGGCGCCTGCCACGGCAGGGTCATCCACCACGGCGTGCGCAATGCCTTGGTCCAGCACATCGGCAAAGCCGCGCAATTGGAAGGCCGTGCGGTCCAGCTCGCCGTTCAGGCGCGGTAGGCCCAAACCGGTTTCCCGGTCCGCCAGCGCCACCAGGCTTTCACGGCTGCCTTCCAGTGAGACGGCCAGGGCGCGCAGCAGGCTGGCGCGTTGGGCGGCCGAGGTGGCGGCGAAGGCGTCGGCCACGGCCACGGCAGCGGCTACGGCTTGGTCGATTTCGGCGGGAGTGGATTCAGGAAATTGTGCGCCGACGGGGGAGCCGGTGCGGGCGTCTACGGATTGCAGCATGGTGTGGTGATGGGGGCTAGAAGTTGCAAAAAGGTGCAGAAAGGTGCACGGAGGGGCCGAAGCAGAGTGACATGGCCGCGAAGGCAAAATGTACACCGGCATAGGCAATTAGCGGGCTGTCTGGATACCCCCGTAGGGATGATTTAATTGCCGTCACTGATATGAATTCAAGGAAATGAGCATGGCTACGCAAGGATTTACCACCACCATCGTGCACGGCGACAAGGCCATGGGCGTGGAACACGGAGGGGTGCACAAGCCCATCCACACCTCGGTGCAGTACGGGTTTGACAAGGTTGAAGACCTGATTGGCGTGTTCCAGGGCACGCTCAAGGGCGGCTTCAACTACGCCCGCCAGGGCACGCCCACCACAGCGGCGCTGGAGGCCAAGCTCACCCGCATGGAAGGCGGCCTGGGCTCGATCTGCTTTGCCACAGGCATGGGTGCCATCGCGGCGATATTTTTGACGCTGTTGAAGTCGGGTGACCACCTGGTGGCCAGCCGTTATGTGTTCGGCAATACCAACAGCATTTTCGGCACGCTGCGCAGCCTGGGCATTGAGGTCACCACGGTGGACGCCACCGATGTGGCCCATGTGGAAGCCGCTGTGCAGCCGAATACCCGCATGGTCTTCGTCGAAACCATTGCCAACCCCGGCACCCAGATTCCCGACCTGGCGCCCATCGGCGCGCTGTGCCGCAGCAAGGGCTTGGTGTACGTGGTGGACAACACCATTACCTCGCCCGCGCTGTTTCAGCCCCGAACCGTGGATGCCAGCCTGGTGGTGAATTCACTCACCAAGACCATTGCCGGTCATGGTACGGCGCTGGGCGGCGCAGTCACGGATACTGGTTTGTTTGACTGGTCGGCTTATCCGAATATTTTCCCGGCGTACCGCAAGGGCGATGCGCGGCAGTGGGGTTTGGCGCAGATTCGGAAAAAGGGCCTGCGCGACATGGGGGCATCGCTGTCGTCTGAGCAGGCGCATAGCATTTCTGTGGGCGCCGAAACCTTGGCCCTGCGCGTGGCCCAGACCAGCGCGACCGCCCTGGAGCTGGCCCGCTTTCTGGAAGCCCACCCAGCGGTGGTCAAGGTGTTCTACCCTCAATTGGAGTCGCACCCCCAGTACGCCGTGGCGCAGCAGCACTTCAGCGCTGGCTCGTGGTTGCTGTCGTTCGAACTGGCCGATGCCGATGCCTGCCTGGCCTTCATCAACCGGCTTCAGCTGCCGGTTAAGGCTACGGGCCTGGGCGACACCCGCACGCTGATCATCCCGGTGGCCCCCACTATTTTCTGGGAGGCCGGTGCCGAGGTACGGGCCCAGATGGGCATTGCCGATGGCTTGATCCGCCTGTCGGTGGGCCTGGAAGACGCAGCCGACCTGCTGGCCGACTTTGCGCAGGCCTTGCCTTGAGGCAACGCTGAACAAGTCTCTCGCGGTCTGCGCATCCCTGGCCTCGGGCGGTCTGCTGCGTTGCAAATCCTCGCCATAGCCCAAGCTATGTCTGCGGTCTGCGCCTTGCTGCCCATCCCGATCCAGGGCGCGCAGCCTCGCGGAAACTTATCCAGCGTCGCCTAACCTTCTTGCCTGAGCGGACTGCGTTGGGCCAGCTCGCCCAGGTAGTCCGTGATGCCAGCGCCTTCGCGTTCCAGGAAACGCTCCACCGCGTCGGCAAATGCCGGGTGGGCCAGCCAGTGGGCGCTGGTGGTTTTGACCGGGAGCAGGGCGCGGGCCATTTTGTGCTCGCCCTGGGCGCCACCTTCGAAGCGAGACACGCCGTGCTCTATGCACCACTGCAGCGGCTGGTAGTAGCAGGCCTCAAAGTGCAGGCAGTCCACCCGCTCCAGGGCGCCCCAGTAGCGGCCATAGGCAACCAAATCTTGTGGGCTTTTTAGGCCGCTAGCGCAATCAATATCTGCGCTAATAGCTATTAAACTTGTAGCAACAGGCTTGGCGACGCCATCGAGTTCGCGTTCCGCCACAAACAGCACCCAGTTCTCCGGCATGGTGTCGGCCATGCGCTGGAAGAAGTCGCGGCTCAGGTAGGGTGCGTTGCCGTGCTCGTAATAGGTGCGCTCATAACAGCGGTAGAAAAAGTCCCAGTCCTGCGGCGTGATGTCGCGCCCGCGCGCCCAGCGAAAGCGGACGCCCGCGTCGGTCACTTTGCGCCGCTCCTGGCGGATCTTCTTGCGCTTGTCTTGCGCCAGTGAGGCGAGAAAGTCTTCGAAGTCGCGGTAGCCGAGCACGGTTTCGCCGCCGGGCCGCCCCAAGGCTAAACGCTCCCCCTCGGGGGGCAGGGAGCACACGCCAGTGCCGAGCGTGGTGGCTCTATTGGTCCAGTGAAACTGCACTGCGTGGCGCAGCATCAGCTTGGCATCTTGCGCCGCCGCCACGTCGTCCGGGTTCGCAAACAGCATGTGCAAAGAGGACAGGCCTTGCTCCTCGCACCAGGCAACCGTGGCTTTCATTAGGGTGGCTCGCGCGCCTGGGTCACGCGCCAGCAGGCGTGCGCCGGGTACGGGGGTGAAGGGCACGGCGATCACGGCCTTGGGGTAGTAGGGCACTCCGTGCTGCTGGTAGGCGCTGGCCCATGCCCAGTCGAACACGTATTCGCCATAGGAGTGGCTTTTCAGGTACAGCGCGGTGGCCGCGTGCAGCGTGTCGCCGCGCCAGAGCGTGATGAGCTGCAGCGTCCAGCCGGTAGCGGGCAGGGCGCTGCCGCTTTGGTGCAGCGCGGCCAGGTATTCCCAGCGCATGAAGGGGCTGGCGTCGGCCTGCATAGCCAGCAGTCCGTTCCAGTCTGCCGCAGGTAGCTGCAGCGGCGAGTCGAGTACCCGGATGACATAATCAACCGAACTCATTTCCCACCCCGCAGGCCTGCTGCTGCCACCGTATTTTTTGTTTCCATGACTCTCAAACTCTGTGTTGCCCAGCTCAATTTTGTCGTCGGCGACCTGGCCGGCAACGCGCAAAAAATCATCGATGCGGCACGCACCGCCTATGCAGAAGGCGCGCGCCTGGTGTTGACGCCGGAACTCTCGATTTGCGGCTACGCCGCCGAGGATTTGTTCCTGCGCCCGGCCTTCACCGCTGCTTGCGATGATGCCGTGAAAACAGTGGCCCGCGAGCTGGCCGGGTTAAAAGACCTGGTGGTGGTGGTCGGCCACCCCAGCGGCGGTGATGACCGCACCAAGTCCGTCGCCGTGCAGCGCCGCTTCAATGCGGCCAGCGTGCTACGCGAAGGCCAGGTGCTGGCCACCTACGCCAAGCGCGAGCTGCCGAATTACCAGGTGTTCGACGAGCGCCGCTATTTCACGCCCGGGCATGGCGTCTGCGTGTTCGAGGTGGAGGGCGTGAAAGTTGGCCTGCTGATCTGCGAAGACGCCTGGTTCGACGAGCCCGCCGCGCTGGCCAAGCAGGCCGGAGCCGAGCTGCTGGCCGTCATCAACGCCTCGCCATTCCATGTGGGTAAGGGCGGCGAGCGGGTGCTGCGCATGGCCGACCGGGCACGCGCTACCGGCTTGCCGCTGGTCTACGCCCACATCGTGGGCGGGCAGGACGAGGTGGTGTTCGACGGCAATTCCTTCTGCGTGGATGCCGACGGCACGCTCAGCGGCCACGCCCCGGCATTCAAGGAAAATCTGTTCTACGTGCAGGCAGTATCTGCGCAGGCAGCTGTCAAATTGGAAGCAAGCCTAGTGCCCGAGCGTAGCCTGCATGCCGACTTGTGGGACGCGCTGGTGCTGGGTCTACGCGACTATGTGGGCAAGAACCGCTTCCCTGGCGTGCTGCTGGGCTTGTCGGGTGGTATCGATTCGGCCCTGGTGCTGGCCATCGCGGTGGACGCGCTAGGCAAGGAGCGTGTGCGCACGGTGATGATGCCGTCACCCTATACCGCCGATATTTCCTGGATCGACGCCCGTGAGATGGCTTCACGCGTGGGCGTGCAGTACGACGAAATCTCCATCCTGCCCGAGTTCGAGGCCTTCAAGGCCTCGCTGGCGCCGCATTTTGTGGGCCGGGCGGAGGACACAACTGAAGAAAACATCCAGGCCCGCATCCGAGGCACGTTGTTGATGGCCATGAGCAACAAGTTCGGCAGCATCGTGGTCACCACCGGCAACAAGAGTGAAATGGCCACCGGCTATTGCACGCTGTACGGCGATATGGCCGGCGGCTTTGCCGTCATCAAGGACGTGGCCAAGACTTTGGTGTTCGCCTTGGCGCGCTGGCGCAATGCCAACGACCCTTATGGCACCGGCAGCAACCCGATCCCGGAGCGCATCATCACTCGCCCACCCAGCGCCGAGCTGCGCGCCGACCAGACCGACCAGGACAGCCTGCCTCCTTACGAAGTGCTGGACGCGATTCTGGAGCGCTATATGGAGAACGACCAAAGCCTGGAGGCCATCATCGCTGCCGGCTTTGAGCGCGCCGATGTGGAGCGCGTAACCCGGCTCATCAAGATCAATGAATACAAACGCCGCCAATCTCCAGTGGGAATTCGCGTGACCCACCGCAGCTTTGGTAAAGATTGGCGCTATCCTATTACCAGCAGCTTCCGGGCTTAACTTTTCCACTCTATAGCGAGAAAACCATGAAACAAATTACCGCCATTCTGAAACCGTTCAAGCTCGAAGAAGTCCGCGAAGCACTGGCTGAATGTGGCGTGACCGGCCTGACGGTGACCGAGGTCAAGGGCTTTGGTCGCCAAAAAGGCCATACCGAGCTCTACCGTGGCGCTGAATACGTGGTGGACTTTCTGCCCAAGGTGAAGGTCGAAGTCGTGGTTAAAACCGACGACGTGGACCGCTGTGTGGACGCCATCGTGCGCGCAGCCCGCACCGGCAAGATCGGTGACGGCAAGATTTTCGTCACCAGCGTGGAGCGCGTGGTGCGCATTCGTACCGGCGAACAGGACGAAGCTGCGGTCTAAAGCAGTTAGATCCAAGCCGTGAAGCGCTGGGCCAGCGCCATGCCCCAAATGGCAATGGTCATCAGCAGACTCAGCAGCACGGCCGCGCTGCCCATATCCTTGGCGCGTTTGGACAGCGAATGCCATTCCGGGCCGATGCGGTCGATGGCGGTTTCAATCCCCGTATTCAGCAGTTCCACCACCATCACCATGACGATGGAACCTGCCAGCAACGAGAACTCCACCCAGCTATTGGCCAGCCAGGCTGCCGTTGGAATCAGCACTATGGCGGCGATGGCTTCTTGGCGAAAAGCTGTTTCGTGCCAGCCCGCGCGCAAACCTGCGATTGAATAGCCCGCAGCGTGCCAGATGCGGCTTAGGCCGGTGCGGGATTTTTGGGGGTTGGCTTCGGAGTGCATGGGTGAAGAGGACATGGCCTGATTGTCGCCGAGCCGCAGCCGGGAACGGCTTTAGCGGCTTAAAGGCTGGGAGGCGACCAGGCGGGTGCCGGCCAGTGCGTCGTGCCAGAACTGGCGTTGCGGGTGGAAGCGACTCAGAACTGCCCAAACGGCAATCCAGCCGAAGAACACCAGCATTTTTTCCTGCACTGAAATCTCAAATGGCGCCAGCGCCACCAGAGGTGGCAAGAACCACAACCAGCTACACAGATAGCGCACAAATGCCCGGCGCTGTGTGATGGCTGCACCGTTTTTGTCTACGACCCGCATGTGCCAGGTTTTCATGGCCAGCGTTTGACCTTTAGACCAGAACCAGGTGAAGTAGATGCCGAATATGACAAACAAAAAGGCTTGCTGGGCGCCACGGTTGTCCATCGCGTTGCGGGTTTGGCTGAGTGTGCTGAACAAATAGCCTGCTATGAACACTACGCCGAACATCAGCATGCCTTCGTACAGCCAACAGGCCATGCGCCGGCGCAAGCTGGGCGCCGTGAGTGTGCCGCCACCCAGCACCGAGGCAGGCGGTGTCATTGGGCTGTTGTTTTGGCGGGGGGGGATCCAGCCGGATTACTCAGTTCTACGCGTTGCAGAGCCAGTGGGAGTAGGGTTTTGGGGTCGATCTGGTGTGCTTCCGTCGCGATGCTTTGGTTTTTGACCACGTCTTTGCGAGCAGGCGGAACTGCCACCAGTTTTTGCGGAGAAACAGGGCGCACCGCAGTGGCTGCACCTGGCAGTTTGGCGGGCGCTTGTTTGGCCAGCTGGTTTTTTTCCTCCGCAGACAGAGTTTGGTAGGCCTCCCACTTTGCCTTTTTCTCGGAGGGCGTCAGGCGTTTGGCTTCGGCGAAATTCAGGCGTGCACGGCTGCGTTCGGCCACGCTGAGCGAACCCCAGTCGAGCATACGTTCATGCAGATTGGCCCGCTCGGTGTCATTCATCTTTCCGTAATTTGCCGACAAGGCCAGCCATTTGCGCTTTTGGGGCTCGCTGATGTCGTTCCAGTGCAGTGCCAGGGGCTTGAGCGCTTCTTGCTGGGCGGGCGTAAGCTCCTTCCATAGCGGCCGAAGTTCGGATTTTGCCGTGACACCCAGAGGAATGGACGCCGGCCCATTGACCATATTGGCGACCTGCGCCTCTGCGGGTCCAGATAGAGCCCAACAGCCCGCGAGACACAAGCTCGCCACAGCCGCGCAAGCTTGCAGCGAGAGAAATTGACCGTTGCTCGAAAGGAACATCCGTATCTGGTCCGGGTTATTGGCTTGTGTCTCGGCTGGTTTTGAGGAACTCTACAAATCCAGGGTCAGTGTAGGCCGCAGTGGGTAGGTCGTCCGTCAGCAGGGCGGAGTCCACTTCGGCCAGTTCGTCGGTGCGGTTATCGTTTTGCACAACGTAAATGGTAAGCATGCCAACGACCAGCGCAAAAATTGGTACCGCAGAGGCAAGTCGGCTCCACCAGCCAGGGTTTTCGTTGCCCATACTCAGGGTTGCGCTGCCGCCTTGGCCCAATACTACGGTAGCCGTGCGGATGGACGGCGCTACCTTGCGCTTGGCCAGGGCCTGCATACGGGCGACACGAAGGCGCTCGGAAATATCGTGTGGCAGTTCGCTGCTGCCTTCAGACAGGCGTGCCGTGAGCTTGAGGGCAAAACGGTCTTCCGCAGAAAGCGTGCGGTGTGCGAGCGACTGTGTCATAAAAATATTCCTCGTGCCTTGAGTGCTTTGCTGAGCGATTGAACCGCGCGGGAGCAATGGGTTTTTACGCTGCCTTCTGAGCAGCCCATGGCGCTGGCGGTTTCCGCAACATCCATTTCCTCCCAGTAACGCATGAGGAACGCTTCTCGTTGACGCGCTGGGAGTTCTTGAACCTGCGCGTCGATTTCGCGCAAAACTTGTGCCCGGCGGGTGGAGTCTTCTGCACTTTCTGTTTGTTCGGAGCTGTCGGATAACTCGAAGGTCTCCAATAGATCGAACTCGCCATCGCCAGACTCGAAGTCGCTCATGTTTGAGAAAAGCGTGTTTCTGGTTTTTTGGCGGCGAAACCAGTCTAGGGTGCAGTTGGACAGAATCCGTTGAAACAGCATGGGCAGTTCTTCTGCCGGCTTGTCACCATAGTGTTCAGCCAATTTCATCATGCTGTCTTGCACTATGTCCAGCGCAGATTCCTCGTTGCGCACGTGGTACATCGAGCGCTTGAACGCCCGTTTTTCGACGCCTTTGAGGAAATCAGAGAGTTCGCGTTCGGTAGCCAAGAAGATCGGGTCTGGAGGACGTTTGGTAAAGGCAGTGGACTCTCGATGGGGAAATCTGCACCGAGAAAGGGCTTGTCGGACGATATTATGGCATTGGGGTCGTATTTTCTTGGGTTTTATGGATTTTGTGCGTTGCACAGTGACATAATCTAAGGCGCAAGTAAAACGCAAACGGATCATGGTTCGGTGGTGCAAGCAGCCCACCCATGGCTTTGGTCTTAAGTTTCAACACGTCTCCAAAAGAGTTCGTGAAGAAGCACCCAAGGTATTTCGTTAGAGAAATTCACAAAGGTTCATCATGGAAATGTCAAAAGCCGAAATCAATTCGGCGGCCGCAGCGTCTACCGCCGCACAAAACACCCCGCGTACTACCACCCAAGAGCTGATGGGTGCAGAGGTTCTGGTGAAATGCCTCCAGGCCGAGAACGTCAAGCACATCTGGGGTTACCCCGGCGGTGCCGTTCTGTACATTTACGACGCGTTCTACAAACAAGACACTATCCAACATGTGCTGGTGCGCCATGAGCAGGCTGCGGTGCACGCTGCCGACGGTTATGCGCGTGCGACCGGTGATGTGGGCGTGGCGCTGGTTACGTCCGGTCCGGGTCTGACGAATGCAGTTACAGGTATCGCCACGGCTTACATGGACAGTATTCCGATGGTGATCATCAGCGGCCAAGTGCCGACCCACGCGATTGGCTTGGACGCGTTCCAGGAGTGCGATACCGTCGGCATCACCCGCCCCATCGTCAAACACAACTTCCTGGTGAAGGACGTGCGCGATCTGGCGGAAACCATGAAGAAGGCCTTCCACATTGCCCGCACCGGTCGCCCCGGCCCTGTGGTCGTGGACATCCCGAAAGACGTCTCCTTCAAGAAGACGCCTTACCACGGCTACCCCGAAACTGTCGCCATGCGCTCGTATAACCCGGTGCGCAAAGGCCACGGTGGCCAGATCCGCAAGGCCTTGCAGCTGCTGTTGGCGGCTAAGCGCCCGTATATCTATACCGGCGGCGGCGTTTTGCTGAGCAATGCCTCGCAGGAATTGCGCACCTTGGTGGACATGCTGGGTTATCCCTGCACCAATACCTTGATGGGCTTGGGTGCGTACCCGGCTAGCGACAAGAAATTCCTCGGAATGCTGGGCATGCACGGCACCATCGAAGCCAATAACGCGATGCAGCACTGCGACGTGCTGCTGGCTGTCGGTGCCCGTTTTGACGACCGTGTGATCGGCAATACCAAGCATTTCGCCCAGGTTGAGCGCAAGATCATCCACATCGACATCGATCCCTCAAGCATTTCCAAGCGCGTCAAGGTCGATGTGCCCATCGTTGGCGACGTGAAGGAAGTGCTGACTGAGCTCATCGCTATGATCAAGGAAGCTGGCACCAAGCCAGATGCCGATGCTTTGGGTGGCTGGTGGGACACCATCGAAGGCTGGCGCAACCGCAAGTGCCTGAAGTACAGCATGGGCTCCAGCGATGTGATCAAGCCTCAGTACGTGGTCGAAACCCTGTGGAATATGACCAAGGATGCCGATACTTACATTACTTCCGATGTAGGTCAGCACCAGATGTGGGCCGCGCAGTACTACCGCTTTGACGAGCCTCGTCGCTGGATCAATTCCGGTGGCCTGGGCACCATGGGCGTGGGCATTCCCTATGCTATGGGCGTGAAGCTAGCTAAGCCCGACAGCGAAGTGTTCTGCATCACCGGCGAAGGCTCGGTGCAGATGTGTATCCAGGAGCTATCGACCTGCCTGCAGTACAACACGCCGATCAAGATTTGCTCTCTGAACAACCGTTACCTGGGCATGGTGCGACAGTGGCAAGAGGTGGAGTACGCCGGCCGTTACAGCAGCAGCTACATGGATGCCTTGCCCAACTTTGTCAAACTAGCTGAGGCCTATGGCCACGTCGGCATGCTCATCGAGCGCCCTGAAGACGTGGAGCCTGCACTGCGGGAAGCCCGCAAGCTGAAGGATCGCACGGTGTTCATGGACTTCCGTACCGACCCCACCGAGAACGTGTTCCCGATGGTGCAGGCCGGCAAGGGCATCACCGAGATGCTGCTGGGCAGTGAGGATCTGTAACCAGGTTTTCAAGCTAAATGCGGCTCTGGCGCTTGTACTGCCTGCGCTGGCAGCTATCAATTCGATAGTATTAACTTTCTGACGAATCTATTGTCTGCCGAGCCTGCACATTACCGTGTGCAGGGGAGGGTAGCAAAAAGAGGAATCTAGTCTTATGAAACACATCATTGCTGTCTTGCTGGAAAACGAACCCGGTGCTCTGTCGCGTGTGGTGGGCCTGTTTTCCGCTCGTGGTTACAACATCGAGTCGCTGACGGTCGCTCCGACCGAAGACGCCACCTTGTCGCGCATGACCATCCAGACCTCCGGCTCGGACGACGTGATCGAACAGATCACCAAACACCTGAATCGGCTGATCGAGGTGGTCAAGGTCGTCGATCTGACCGAAGGCGCTTATACCGAGCGTGAACTGATGATGGTCAAGGTGCGTGCCGTCGGCAAAGAGCGCGAAGAAATGAAGCGCATGGCCGACATCTTCCGTGGCCGCATCATCGACGTGACCGAGAAGAGTTACACCATCGAGCTCACAGGCGACCAGGGTAAGAACGATGCATTCTTAGAGGCGCTGGACAGTGGGGCAATTCTGGAAACCGTGCGCACTGGCGCCAGCGGCATCGGCCGTGGTGAGCGCATCCTGCGGGTTTAGTTTTGAGTCGTCCGTACGCGCGTTTCGACGGGCTCAACGCGAACGGACTATTTTTGGCGATTGCGGTAAACGTTCGCCCTGAGCCTGTCGATGGGCATTTCGCCAAACCTTTAATTTTTGAAAGCAGAACATGAAAGTTTTTTACGACAAAGACTGTGACCTCAGCCTGATCAAGGGCAAGACGGTCGCCATCATCGGTTACGGCAGCCAAGGCCATGCGCACGCGCAAAACCTGAACGACAGTGGCGTGAAGGTCGTGGTCGGTCTGCGCAAGGGCGGCGCTTCCTGGGACAAGGTTGGCAAAGCTGGCCTGAACGTGCTGGAAGTCAACGACGCGGTCAAGGCTGCTGACGTAGTCATGATCCTGTTGCCTGACGAAGACATCGCTGGCGTCTACAAGAACAACGTCGAACCCAATATCAAGCAAGGCGCTTCGCTGGCCTTCGCCCATGGCTTCAACGTGCACTACAACCAAGTCGTGCCACGCGCTGACCTGGACGTGTGGATGGTCGCCCCTAAGGCTCCTGGCCACACCGTGCGCAACACCTACACCCAGGGCGGCGGCGTGCCCCACCTGGTGGCCGTGCACCAGGACAAGACCGGGAAGGCCCGTGACTTGGCTCTGAGCTACGCCATGGCCAATGGTGGCGGCAAGGCCGGCATCATCGAAACCAACTTCAAGGAAGAAACCGAGACCGACCTGTTCGGCGAACAAGCCGTTCTGTGCGGCGGCGCTGTCGAACTGATCAAAATGGGTTATGAGACCCTGGTTGAAGCCGGTTACGCTCCTGAAATGGCCTACTTTGAGTGCCTGCACGAACTGAAGCTGATCGTGGACCTGATCTACGAAGGCGGCATTTCCAACATGAACTACTCGATCTCGAACAACGCCGAGTACGGCGAGTATGTGACCGGCCCCGAAGTGATCAACGCTGAATCGCGCGAAGCAATGCGCAACGCACTGAAGCGTATCCAGACCGGCGAATACGCCAAGATGTTCATCCTGGAAGGCCGTACTGGTTACCCCAGCATGACCGCCCGTCGCCGTCTGACCGCAGAGCACTCGATTGAAAAGGTCGGGACCCAGCTGCGCGCGATGATGCCATGGATCGCCAAGAACAAGCTGGTCGACCAAACCCGCAACTAATACTCCTGCGTGCGGCTGCTATAGCGGCACGCGGTGAGAATTGCAAAGAGCCCGTCAATCTTCAGGTTGACGGGCTCTTTTTGTATGGGCGTGCTTACAGTGCGGAGATGTGCACCAGAACCAGTGAGAGATTGTCACCCGTGCCTCGGGCTCGCTTGCGCGCTTGTTCCACCAGTATTTCGCTCGCCTCACGCGGTGGCAGGCTGGACAAGATGCTGCCCAATTCATTGTCGGTGAAGTAGTGCCACAGGCCGTCGCTGCAAGCCAGTAGCGTATCGCCAGGCTGCAGCTGTAGCTGCAGGTGTTCGTCCACGGGCGGGTCGGCCTCAGTGCCCAGGCAGCCTAGCAAGATGTTAGCGTTGGGATGTGTGTTCGCTTCTTCGGGGGTGATTTCGCCGCGCTCCACCAGGTTTTGTACAAAGGAATGGTCCAGCGTACGCTTGACGAGTCGTTCTTTATGAAAGTGGTAGATCCGAGAGTCGCCAGCATGTGCCCAGTGGCACTGGCCCTGCGGGGTAATCAAAAACAGGGCGGCCGTGCTGTGTGGCTCTTCCTCGGCAGAAATGGCTGTCAACTTGATGACCAGATGGGCCTCAGCAATGATGTTTTTCAGCAGGTCGCGCGGGTCATCGTTGTAGGGATCAAAGCGTTCGAAGAGCTGGCGTGCGGTCATCATGACCTGGTCGGATGCCTTGCGGCCACCGCTGCGTCCTCCCATGCCATCGGCCACTGCAGCCAACACGCAGCCGTGTACACGGGCATGGCTGAGCACGAGGAGCTGGTCTTGTTGGTATTCGCGATCGCCTTTGTGAAGGCCCGTCGAAGCGGTAATCCGAAAACCTGGGGACATATATGAAATGCTTAGTTCTATGGTTGGCGCAGGAAGCGGCTACGCACATAATGTGCAGACAAACTTTACTCGCCCGTATTATCCAGCCAAGCTGGAATGCGTCTGGCTCTTCTTGTCCTAGATTGCCGTCTTGAATCTTAATCTCCACTCCCCTGAACGCCAACTGATCGAATTGCGCATGGAGCACGCCGATTTGGATGCCAGCATTGACCACATGGTCGAGCATAAACCCCTGGATGAACTGATGCTGCAAAGGCTGAAAAAGCGCCGCCTGGCTCTGCGCGACAAAATTGCGCGCTTGGAAATGTCGCTTGATCCCAAAGAGCCTGCTTGATGGGCCTGGGCCAGCAGGTTCAAGAGGTCTTTGCGTCTGACGGGGTTCTGGCGCGCACCACGAGTAATTACAAGCTCCGTCCTGGCCAGCTGGATATGGCTTTGAGTGTGGCCAAGACCATTGCGGAGGGCGGTGTGTTGGTGGTCGAGGCAGGGACCGGTGTAGGAAAAACTTTTGCGTATCTGGTGCCGGCGCTGCTGAGTGGTGAGCGTGTCCTGCTGTCTACCGCGACCAAGAATTTGCAGGATCAATTGTTTGCCCGCGACTTGCCGTTTTTGGTGCGTGTTTTGGGTCTGCCTGTGCGGATCGCTTTGCTAAAAGGCCGTGCCAGCTATTTGTGCCTCCAGCGTCTGGAGCACGCTCGTTTTGATTTTCATCCGGTGGACCGCTCTGAACTGCAGACCTTGGCCGATATCGAGCGCTGGTCTTTGGTGACTCGCAGCGGAGATATGGCGGAAGTTGACGGTTTGGATGAGCGTTCAGTCTTGCTTCCGCGGGTGACATCAACCCGTGAGAATTGTCTAGGTTCCCAGTGTCCCAGGATTCGCGATTGCCATGTGAATCTGGCCCGTCGAGAGGCGTTGGCGGCCGATGTGGTGGTGCTGAACCACCATGTTTTCTTTGCCGATTTTGCGGTGCGAGAGAGTGGAGTGGCTGAATTACTGCCTACCGCGCGGGTAACTATTTTCGATGAGGCGCACCAACTGAACGAAACCGGAGTTCAGTTTTTGGGTACCCATTGCACAACCGGGCAGTTGCTGGACTTTGCTAGAGACCTGCTGGCTGCGGGTTTGCAGCAAGCGCGTGGTTTGGTTGATTGGCAGAAAACGGCTTTTGTCTTGGAGCGAGCCGCGCGCGAGCTGCGGCTGGTGGTTGGTAAGGCCGGTTCCAATACGCGCTTGCGGTGGACAGGCTTGGTGCCAGAGGGTCTGCAGGAGACAGTTTGGTGCGAGGCCATGGTGGACGTGGTGGATGCTTTGCAGCAATCGGCGATGGCTTTGGATATGGTCAGCGAGCTCGCTCCAGACTTTGTGCGGCTGCATGAGCGGGCTATGACTTTGCACTCCGTGGCTCTGCAGTTTTCACGGGCCAGTTCTTCCCAGGTTGTGCGCTGGCTTGAAGTGGGTATGCATCTGCGCCTGACAGAGTCGCCCTTGGATATCGCGTCGGTCGTCAAAGCACGGCTATTTGGGGTGGACGCAGTGGAAGCCGGGAAGTCGTGGATATTCACGTCAGCGACATTGGGAGACGACGCGCAATTGAGTTGGTTTACTGAGCGTTGCGGACTCCATGGTGCAGCCTGTGTTCGCGTGGTAAGCCCCTTTGACTATGCCGGCCAGGCCGGTTTTTACGTTCCGCGTCATCTGCCCAAGCCTAGCGAGCCATCGCACAGCACCCAGGTATCGCTCTTTGCTGAAGCGGCAGTGCGCAGTCTGGGTGGACGCACCATGGTTTTGACGACGTCTCTTCGTGCGTTGCAGGTAATTGGTGATACCTTGCGGGCTGCATTCGCTGGGGATTTGGCGCTGGATGTGTTAGTGCAAGGACATCAGCCCAAGCGACGCTTGATGGAGCGCTTCCGCCAGGGGGCATCCAATGGGCAGCCTGGCTGTGTGTTGGTGGCTTCCGCCTCGTTTTGGGAGGGGGTTGATATTCCCGGTGATGTGCTGCAGCTCGTCATCATTGATAAGTTGCCGTTCCCGCCGCCCAACGATCCTGTGACAGAGGCGCGAGCCCAGAGAATTGAATCAGAGGGAGGGAATCCCTTCATGGAGTATTTCGTGCCAGAGGCCGCCATTGCATTAAAGCAGGGCGCTGGGCGCTTGATTCGGCACGAAACAGACCGAGGCTTGCTGGTGGTGTGCGACGTGCGTCTGGTCAGTATGGGCTACGGCAAGCGTTTGCGTGCTGCTCTGCCCCCTATGCGGGTCTTGAAAACGGAGGTCGAATTTCAGACAGCCTTACAGGCGCTTACCAAATCTTCCACCACGGAGAATCCTTGGCCTTGAAGCCTTGGCTCACGTACTCACTCTTGGGGTAGTTTTGCGCCAGTATGCGTTGTGTGTCGTCTCGCAGCTGCGTCATTCCCAGGGCTTCGTATGACTTGACCATGATGTACAGGGCCTCTTCACGTGCAGGGGCATTCTGGTAGTCCATCAAAGCTGACTGGGCGCGGTTGATTGCTGCTACATGGGCTCCGCGGCTGTAATAATAACGTGCAACATGCACCTCGTACTGGGCCAGGGAGTTGACGATATAGACCATGCGCTGCAGCGCATCGGGCGTAAAGCGAGACTCGGGAAAGCGGCTACTCAGTTCCTTGAATGACTCAAAGGATTCCTTGGCTGCTTTTTGGTCGCGCTCGGACAGATCTTGTCGGGTTACAAAAGAGAATAACCCCAGGTCTTCGTTGAAGTTGACGATACCTTTGAGGTAAAGGGCATAGTCCAGGGCGGGGCTGGCAGGGTGCAGCTTGAGGAAACGGTCCAGGGTGGCCAGGGCTTGCGCCTTGTCTCCTGATTTGTAGTAAGCATATGCCTTCTCGAGCTCTGCCTGCTGTGCCAATGGCGTTCCTGCGGCTCGGCCTTCCAGCTTTTCAAACAAGCCAATGGCCTTGTCATACGCGCCCGAGTTGAGCTCGTCCTTGGCTTCGGAGTAAATCTTGTTGGGACTCCATCCGACCGTTTTGTCTTCGGTCACAGTTGAGCAGGCAGATAGGCCGCAAGTCAGAACGACGGCCAGCAGGCCAGGGAACACCGATAATCTAGAGCGCAACATCACTGGCCACTTTCTTGAAACTAAGCGATTTGATTATATCGACCGACCTCGCCACCGAAGGTTTGGCAGAAAACCTTACGGATCCTCTGGATGTGGAGGTTGAGTCCGAGCGGCGTGCATTGCATATTGCCGAAACGCTACATGGGCAAAGGCTGGATCGTGCCCTTGTCGAGTTGGTGCCTGAGTTCTCGCGCAGCTATTTGCAACAACTGATTGAAGCCGGGGCCGTGACTTTGAATGGCCGGCCTGCACTGAAGCCTGCGGCCAAAGTGAAGGCGGGTGATGCGGGTCTTATCGAGTTGCGTCCCACGCAGCAAAGTCAGGCTTTCAAGCCAGAGCCCATGGAGCTGGAGGTTGTTTTTGAAGACGCTTTCCTCCGTGTAATCAACAAGCCGGCTGGCTTGGTGGTCCACCCCGCACCGGGAAATTGGAGCGGAACTTTACTCAACGGACTGCTGGCGCGCGATGTACAAGCCCAGATGTTGCCCCGGGCAGGCATTGTTCATCGGCTGGACAAAGACACCAGCGGATTGATGGTCGTGGCCAGAAGCCGGGCCGCTATGGACGCATTGGTGGCCATGATCGCGGCGCGAGACGTAAGCCGGCAGTATCTGGCTTTGGCGCACAAGGCGTGGACTGGTCCAGTAAACCGCAGCTTGGATGCATCGATCGGGCGTGATCCGCGCAATCGGCTGCGCATGGCAGTTGTTGATTTGGCCTTGCATGCGGGTAAAACTGCGAGGACGGATGTGGCTTTGCTGGAGAATTGCGACCAGGGTTGCCTGGTTCGCTGCACCTTGCACACGGGGCGCACCCACCAGATTCGGGTGCATATGGCCGCTGATGGGCACCCGCTGGTGGCGGATGCTGTGTATGGCGGTGCTGCTGCTGCCGGAATGGCCCGCCAGGCATTGCATGCGACTCAACTGGCATTTGTTCATCCGATGACGGCGGAGGCGTTGCGCTTCCATGCACCATTGCCGCAGGACATGCGTCGAGCCTTGGCCGATTGGGGTCTCGGTTACAATGGATAAAAGCGTTTGATGCTCGGGCTTTTGTCCTGACGCTATCAGTTTTTTTGACGACACCCCAGCGGGTCGCGTGTACTGTGAGTTCCGCGCTGTCGATTTTGCGTCCTTGAATGGCGTTTTCCCCGGAATAGCTACACACATGAATACGGCAGAGGCCAAGCGCGTCCTCGAGGCTGCACTGATTTGTTCGCAGCAGCCTTTGCCTGTCCGCGATATGCGTGTCCTGTTTGACGATGTACTGAGTGCAGACACGTTGAAGTCTCTATTGTTGGATTTACAAGGTGAGTGGTCGCAACGTAGCGTGGAGCTGGTTCAGGTGGCGAGCGGCTGGCGTTTTCAAAGTCGGCCTGAGATGCGCGAGTACTTGGATCGTTTGCATCCTGAGAAGCCGCCCCGTTATTCGCGTGCGACGCTGGAGACGTTGGCCATCATTGCCTATCGCCAGCCTGCTACCCGGGGGGACATGGAGGAGATCCGTGGCGTCACCATCAGTGCAATGATCATCAAGCAGCTGGAAGATCGCGGCTGGATTGAGGTCATTGGCCACCGAGAAACGGTGGGTCGTCCTGCGCTGTTTGCGACCACGCGTCAGTTTCTTGACGATCTGGGTCTCACCTCCTTGGACCAGCTGCCGTTGGCGGATGACCCCGTGCAAAGTGCTGAGCTGCTGGCCTCTTTGACGCAAGCCGAAGATTTTGCGCAAGCGGCACTGCCGATCGATAACCCTGCTGCGGATGGGTCACCAGCTTTGCTGGAGTCCTCCGAGCCTCTTCTTGACCCACTCACCGTTAGCGGTGATTCTCCGATAACAAGTTCGCCTCATGCATAACATTCCTATTGACCCCGCGCCGTTTACGCCTCCTGCTACAGAGGGTTTGACCGTGGGCGCCGAAGCTGGCTCCCGACCTGTGCCGGCGCCATCAGACGACGCGGAAAACCGCTTTCTGGATGTGGTGTCGGGCCAGTTTGATGCTGATGAAGAAAGTGCCGACGTTGCGCCGCTGAAGCGCGTGCTGGCGCCTCTTGCGGAGAGTCCAAAGCTGCACAAGGTGCTGGCCCAGGCTGGTATGGGCTCGCGCCTGGAGATGGAGCAGCTAATTCTGGAGGGGCGCATTTCGGTCAATAACGAGCCTGCCCACATTGGTCAGCGCGTCCAATTTGGGGATTCGGTCAAGGTCAATGGCAAGCCTGTACGCTTCCGGATCGAGCCGCCTCCTGCTCGGGTGATCGCGTACCACAAGCCTGTGGGTGAGGTGGTGACCAATGACGACCCGCAAAATCGTCCGACCGTGTTCCGTAAATTACCCAAATTATTCCAGGGCAAGTGGCAGTCGGTCGGGCGGCTGGATCTGAACACCGAAGGTCTGTTGCTGTTTACCAGCTCGGGTGAATTGGCAAACCAGTTGATGCATCCGCGTTTTGGGTTGGAGCGCGAATATGCGGTCCGTGTGCTGGGCGCGTTGAGCAAGGAAGAAAAGCAGCGTCTGCTTGATGGTGTCAAGCTGGATGATGGCATGGCTTCGTTCGGTAGCATAGAAGATGGCGGCGGTGAAGGCTCCAATTGCTGGTACCGCGTAACCATTTCCGAAGGTCGCAACCGTGAGGTTCGCCGCATGCTTGAAGCCGTGGGGCATGCGGTGAGTCGGCTGATTCGCATACGCTACGGTGCCATGTTGTTGCCTCGCGGTCTCAAGCGCGGCGGCTGGATGGAGCTCGACGATCGGGATATCCAGGCCTTGGTGCAGGCGGCCAACAAGGCTCCACCGAGCGAGTTTGATGACGTGCCGCGCCAGACCCGCGCTCCGAGCCGTCGTCCACCTAACCCTGTTGATGCCCGACCCGCCCCGAGCCGCACGCGCGGCGGCCGCAATACCGGCGGCCGCGGTCCCCGTCCATCTGGTGTCAACCTACCTGCGGGTCCGAATCCATTGGTGACTAATCAGATTGGCGGCAAAGGCCGTGGTCAAGGTCGTAAGGATGTCGCGGACCGGGCTGCCGGTGGCGGCCAGCCAGATCCGATGAAAACCGCGTTTGGCTACATTGGTGCTGATAGTTTTACCCGGCAGCGCAAGGAGTCCAATCAGGGCGGGCCACGACGTAGCGGAGGCTCTGGCGGAGGCGGTGGTGGTAACGGCGGGCCGCGTCGCAGTGGTGGCCGTAGCCGCTAATCTTTAAATTGACCAAGGCAATGGCGTACACCGCCACGGCCTATTCATGAAGTGGGCACGCCGGCGGGTTAAACTCGCAGGCTTTGCTTTGTTAGCAAAATTTTAAAAACCTAAGTTCAGGAAAATTATGGCAATCGAACGTACCCTCTCCATCATCAAGCCCGACGCAGTCGCCAAGAACGTGATCGGCCAAATTTACGCACGCTTCGAAGCTGCTGGCCTCAAGGTCGTGGCAGCTCGCATGGCGCACCTGTCGCGCGGCGAAGCCGAAGCGTTCTACGCTGTGCACAAAGCCCGTCCTTTTTTCAAGGATCTGGTGGACTTCATGATTTCCGGCCCTGTGATGATCCAGGCCCTGGAAGGCGAAAACGCCATTCTGAAGAACCGTGACCTGATGGGTGCAACGGACCCCAAGAAGGCTGACGCCGGCACCATCCGCGCTGACTTCGCCGACAGCATCGACGCCAATGCGGTGCATGGTTCCGACGCTGCTGAAACCGCCAAGGAAGAAATCGCTTTCTTCTTCGCTGGCCTGAACGTCTACTCCCGCTAACTATGTGCACCCTCATGCTTCGCTGCCTCTGCAAGAGGGCATCGCTGGTGGGGGTGAGCCCTGAGCGGCGCCTCAAATGACGACCAATCTGCTCGAGTTTGATCTCGACGGCTTGGCCGCATTTTGTGAGCGGCTAGGGGAAAAGCGTTTTCGCGCGACGCAGTTGTTTCGATGGATCCACCAGCGTGGAGCCACAGAGTTTGACCAGATGAGTGATCTGGCCAAATCCTTGCGTGGCAAATTGGCAGGTAGCGCGCATGTGCAGGGCTTGCCGGTGATTAGCCAGCATGCTTCCAACGATGGCACTATCAAATGGTTGTTTGATGTGGGTGAGGGGAATGCCGTTGAGGCGGTTTTTATCCCCGAGAGCGACCGTGGCACGCTGTGCATTTCATCGCAGGCCGGTTGCGCTGTAGGTTGTCGGTTTTGCTCCACCGGGCACCAGGGCTTCAGCCGCAATCTAACCACCGGTGAAATCGTGGCCCAGCTATGGTTTGCTGAACATTTCCTGCGTAAACACCTCAAAACCGAAGACCGCGTCATCTCCAACGTAGTCATGATGGGGATGGGTGAGCCGTTACAGAATTACAACGCCTTGGTGCCGGCCCTGCGGGTGATGCTGGACGACCATGGCTACGGTTTGTCGCGCCGCCGGGTGACGGTTTCTACTTCTGGCGTAGTGCCGATGATCGACCGCCTGGCGCAGGATTGCCCTGTGGCGTTGGCGGTATCACTGCACGCGCCAAACAATCTTTTGCGCGATAACCTGGTCCCTTTGAACCGTAAATACCCCCTGGCCGAGCTAATGGAGTCTTGCAATCGCTACTTAGAGCATGCGCCTCGGGACTTCATCACCTTTGAATACTGCATGCTGGATGGCGTCAATGACCAGCCTGAGCATGCCCAGGAGTTGATTGCATTGGTGCAGCAATACCGACGCCCCGGCGTGTGGTGCAAGTTCAATCTGATTCCATTCAACCCTTTTCCGGCGTCTGGATTGTTGCGTTCACCGATGGCCCGTGTAACGGCATTTGGGAAGCTGTTGAGTGACGCAGGTATCGTGACGACCGTGCGCAAGACTCGAGGTGAAGACATCGATGCGGCCTGTGGTCAATTGGCTGGTGATGTCAAGGACCGCACCCAGGTGGTGAAGCGCATGGCCCAGCAACGTATGGTGATGATGGCGCAGGTGCCGTCAGTAGTTGAGCCGCCCAAAGGGGTCTGAGGAATGCAAAAAAAATTGCGGGGTAACAGTCTGTTGGCGCTGTTGGCGGGGTGTGCTATCGCATTGAGCCTACCCGGTTGCGGTGCGCCTGGTCGTGTGGCTCCAGCGGCAGCCGTGAATCCTGGCAGCCAGACTGACATCGTGACGTCGTCGGATGAGCCTGAAGCCCGCAAGCATGCCCGTACCCGCCTGCAATTGGCGATCGGCTATTTCGAGCAAGGCCAAACCACGGTGGCGCTGGACGAGCTGAAGCAGGCTCTGGTGATCGACCCTTCGTTTTCTGACGCCTTCAATCTGCGTGGGTTGATTTACATGCGCTTGAACGACTTGCGTTTGGCTGAAGACAGTTTCCGCCGGGCCCTGGCGTTGAACCCGCGCGAGCCCAATACCATGCACAACTATGGCTGGCTGATGTGCCAGCAGGGCCGCTACGCGGAATCTGTGCAAATGTTCGAGCAGGCCTTAGCTAACCCCATTTACAGCGCGCGCGCCAAAACTCTGATGACGGAGGGCCTTTGCCAGCAGCGCGCCAATTTGTTGCCCGAGGCTGAGCGCAGTTTGTCTCGCTCTTATGAGCTCGATCCTGGCAACCCCATCACCGGCTACAACCTGGCCACTTTGCTGTACCAGCGAGGAGAGTGGACGCGTGCGCAGTTCTACATCCGCAGAATCAATAATTCCGAGCTTGCGAATTCCGAGTCCTTGTGGCTGGGCATCAAGGTTGAGCGCCGCATGGAAAACCGTGAGGCAATGATGCAGCTGGTAGACCAGCTGCGAAAGCGTTATGCACAATCCCGCGAACTGGCGGCGTACGAGAGAGGGGCATTTGATGAATGAGCCAGTGGTGCCGGTGGCACCCGTTGCGGTGGAGTCTGAAATCCAGGCCCAGGGTGAACCCTCGGCTGTGCGCGCTGGACAGTTGTTGCGCCAGGCCCGTGAGGCAGTGGGCCTGCATGTAGCCGCTTTGGCCGTGTCGCTCAAGGTGCCCGTGGGCAAGCTCGAGGCTTTGGAAGCCGGTCGCTTGGATGCCTTGCCTGACGTGATGTTTGCGCGCGCTTTGGCCGCCAGCGTGTGCCGCAGCCTCAAGATTGACGCTGCACCGGTTTTGGCGCACTTTCCCCAGGGCGCTGCTTCGCGGCTTGGCGCAGCGGACTCCGGGATAAACACGCCTTTTCGGCAGCCGCATACGGGTCCGCGTTTCGGTCTGAAGGGGCAAATGCCCAGTCCGTCCGTAGTGGCTGTGGCCTTGCTGCTGGTCGCGGCTTTAGCTGTGTTCTTGTGGCCCAAAAGCAAGGAAGAGGCGGCAGATGTGTCCCAGGGCGCAGATGTGTCTACGGCTGTGCCTGCGCCGACGCCTGTGGTGGAACCCCTGGCCGACCCTGCACCGGCGGCTTCTGCTGTGCTGCCGGCTCCATTGGTAGCAGCGCCCGCCGCGCCTGTTGCTCCAGCTCCAGTTGTGGTGCCTGCCGCCAGTGCGCCGCTTGCCGCAGCCATTGCTCCCTCCATCATGGTCGTAACGGCCACGGGGGAGTCCTGGCTGAAAGTGACGGATGCCAAGGGCGTGGTGGCGTTTAGCCGTACGCTGAATGCAGGCGAGGTGGTCCAGCCCTCCGGCACGCCGCCGTTCGCTATGGTAGTGGGACGTGTGGATGCCGTGCAGTTGAACGTACGCGGCCAGGCTTTTGACATGACGCCTTTTGCCAAAGACCATGTCGCCCGATTCGAGGTGAAGTAATGGACTTTCTGACGCCTGTAGATGCAGCCGCGCCGCGCGCGCGCAATAGCTACCAAGCCCATGTTCGCTGGGGCTCCCGCGATGTCACGGTGGGTGGCGACGCCCCCGTGCGCATCCAGTCCATGACGAATACCGATACGGTGGACGCGATTGGTACAGCCATCCAGGTGAAAGAGCTGGCCCTGGCTGGCTCGGAGATGGTGCGCATCACAGTCAACACCCCCGAGGCCGCCCAGGCCGTGCCCTACATCCGCGAACAGCTGGACCGCATGGGCATCGATGTGCCGCTGGTAGGCGACTTTCACTACAACGGTCACCGCCTGCTGACCGAGTTCCCGGCTTGCGCTGAGGCTTTGTCCAAGTACCGCATCAATCCCGGCAATGTGGGCAAGGGCGATAAGCGTGACCGCCAGTTCGGCCAGATGATCGAAGCGGCGGTCCGCTGGAACAAGGCCGTGCGCATCGGCGTCAACTGGGGTAGCCTGGACCAGGAACTGCTGGCCGGCCTGATGGACGAAAACAGCCGCCGAGCCACACCCTGGGATGCCAAGCCGGTGATGTACCAGGCGCTGATTACATCCGCCATTGAGTCCGCCAAGTTGGCCGAGTCCATGGGCCTGTCACCAGAGCAAATCATTTTGTCTTGCAAGGTCAGCGGCGTGCAGGACCTGATCTCCGTTTACCGTGCGCTGTCGCAGCGCTGCCGCTATGCGCTGCACTTGGGCCTGACCGAGGCGGGCATGGGTACCAAGGGTACGGTCGCCTCGGCTACCGCGCTGTCCATCCTGCTGCAAGAAGGCATTGGCGACACCATCCGTGTCTCGCTGACGCCGCAGCCGGGCGAAGCGCGCACGCAAGAGGTGGTGGTGGCTTCCGAAATTCTGCAGTCCCTGGGCCTGCGCAGCTTTGTGCCCAGCGTCACCGCCTGCCCGGGTTGTGGCCGTACCACCAGCACCACGTTCCAGGAACTGACCAAGCAGATCGATGACTTCCTGCGCGCGCAGATGCCGGTCTGGCGCAAGCAGTACCCTGGCGTCGAGGCGATGAAGGTGGCGGTAATGGGTTGCATCGTCAATGGCCCGGGTGAGAGTAAGCATGCCGACATCGGCATCAGCCTACCCGGCACCGGTGAGGCACCGGCTGCGCCGGTGTACATCGATGGTGAGAAAAGCGTGACCCTGCGCGGCGAGAATATCGCCCAGGAGTTCCAGGCCATCGTCGAAAACTACATCGAAAAACGCTTTGGCGACCACGCGGCGGCATAGCAAAAATTTATACAAAAAGGCCTCTGACGCAGGAGATACCTGCGCTGGAAGCTATACATTCAATAGCATCTGATCCCATGGCTGACAAACTGACTGCCGTCAAAGGCATGAACGACATACTGCCTCCCGACTCCGCGCGCTGGGAGTGGCTGGAGGACAAGGTCCGCACGCTGATGGCGCGCTCGGCCTACCGCATGATCCGCACGCCCATCGTCGAGCCCACGGCCTTGTTTGTGCGGGGCACCGGTGAAACCACCGACATCGTCGAAAAGGAGATGTACTCTTTTGAGGACCGGCTCAACGGTGAGCAACTGACCCTGCGCCCCGAAAACACGCCCGGCGTGGTGCGCGCGGCCATCCAGCACAACCTGACCTATGACGGCGGCAAGCGCCTGTACTACATGGGCCCGATGTTCCGCCATGAGCGGCCCCAGCGCGGCCGTTACCGCCAGTTCTACCAACTCGGCGTGGAGGCCTTGGGTTTCTCTGGCCCCGAGGTGGATGCCGAGATCATGCTGTTGGCGCACGAGTTGTTTGCCAACCTGGGCCTGCGCAATGTGCGGGTTGAACTCAATAGCCTGGGTGTGCCGGCTGAGCGCCAGGCGCACCGCGCCGCGCTGATCGCCTATTTCGAGCAACACCGCGAACTGTTGGACACCGACGCCCAGCGCCGCCTGTTGACCAACCCGCTGCGGATTCTGGATACCAAGAACCCGGCCATGCAGGCCATGGTGCATGATGCGCCGCAACTGCTCAGTTACCTGGGGGAGGCTTCGCTGAAGCATCTGAACACGGTGCAGACCCTGCTGACCAGCTGTGGCGTGCAGTGGACCGTGAATCCGCGCCTGGTGCGCGGCCTGGATTACTACAGCCACACGGTGTTCGAATTCATTACCGACGAGCTGGGCGCTCAGGGCACGTTATGCGGCGGTGGCCGCTACGATGGACTGTTCGAGCTGCTCGGCGGCAAGCCTACGCCGGCTGTTGGCTGGGGCATGGGCATCGAGCGTGTCCTGGAGCTGATCAAGGAGCAGGGCGCCGAGCTGCCTCTGCAGGCGGCCGACGCTTACGCGGTCGTGCCTGACGCTACTGCCTTGCCGGTCGCCATGCAAACCTTGCAGACGTTGCGCCGCGCGGGCGTGCAAGTGCAGATGCACGCCGGAGCCGGCGAGGGTGTGGGTAGCATGAAGTCGCAGCTGAAAAAGGCCGATGGCAGTGGCGCTCGGTTTGCGCTGATATTTGGCGCTGACGAGCTGGCGCAAAACCTGGTCACGGTCAAATCCCTGCGCGACGGCAGCGGAGTGCAAACCACCCAGTCTCTGGCCGATGTGGCCACCTGGGCGCCGACCCTACAATCGAATGCTTGACTTTTAGAACCTTATGGCAAACCACCTCGACCTTGAAGAACAAGAACAGCTTGACGAGCTCAAAGCTTTCTGGAACCGTTTTGGCAATCTGATCACCTGGTCTTTGATTGTGGTGCTGGCTGCATTTGCCGGCTGGAACGGCTACCAGTACTGGCAGCGTAGCCAGGCGGCCCAAGCGGCCGCCCTGTACGACGAGGTGGATCGCGCGTCCAAAGCCGGTGACGTGGCCATGGTCGAGCGCGCTTTTTCCGATATGAAGGATAAGTTCGGCAGTACGGCATTCGCCCAGCAGGCTGGCCTGCTGGCTGCCAAGACCCTGTATGAAAAGAGCAAGCCGGATGAAGCCAAGGCGGCCCTGACCTGGGTCGCCGAGCAGTCCTCGGATGAGGGCTACCAGGCCATCGCGCATTTGCGTCTGGCCGGCGTGCTGCTGGACGCCAAGGGCTACGACGATGCTTTGAAGCAGTTGTCGGGCAGCTTTCCCAAGGACTTTGAACCCCTGGTCGCCGACCGCAAGGGCGATATCTTCCTGCTGCAAGACAAGAAGACCGACGCCATCGCCCAGTACCAGATTGCCTACAAGGGCTTGGACGAACAAGACCAGTATCGCCGCCTGGTGGAGGTCAAGCTCAACAGTCTGGGCATAGATCCGCGTCCTGCGGTCCCTGTGGTCACGTCTGCAGGTCCCGTCTCTGTGGAAGTCAAGAAATAATGAAAAATATGCCGTTTGCGCAGATATTTCGTGCACCAGTAGCTATTGTTTTGGTAGCGGTGCTGGCTGCCTGTTCCAGCACCCCCGAAAAACCCAAGCCCGCAGATTTACCCGCCAACGTGGCCCTGCTGGGCGTGCGCACGGCCTGGAACGTGCGACTGGGTGAGGCGGGTTTCCCGCTGTCGGTCAATGTCTCGAGCGGGACCGTGACCCTGGCAGGATCCGATGGCGCGGTGTCTGCGCTGGATGCGAAAAGCGGCCAATCGCTGTGGCGTGTAGCTGTCGGTGGCCCCTTGTCTGCCGGTGTGGGCAGCGACGGCACATTGGCTGCCGTGGTCACACGTGACAACCAGGTGGTCGGCCTGCAGGCTGGCCGTGTACTGTGGCGCCAGCGCCTGGCAGCCCAAACCCTGACCGCGCCGTTGGTGGCTGGAGGACGCGTGTTCGTGTTGGCGGCAGACCGCTCCGTCAATGCCTTTGATGGCGCGACGGGCCGCAAATTGTGGAGCCAGCAACGCACTGGCGAGGCCTTGGTGCTCAGCCAGTCCGGCGTGCTGATGGCCGTAGGTGACACCTTGGTCGCCGGCATGTCGGGTCGCCTGGTAGGCATGAATCCGAACAACGGTAGTACCCGCTGGGAGGCACCGATTGCCTCGCCGCGTGGCACCAATGATGTTGAGCGCCTGGTGGATTTGGTGGGTGGCGTCAGCCGGGTTGGCGATGTGGTGTGCGCACGGGCCTTCCAGGCTGCTGTGGGCTGTGTGGACGCGTCGCGTGGCGGTCTGCTGTGGACCAAGCCAGACGTGGGCTCCATTGGTGTGCATGGCGATGACCGCTTTGTCTACGGCTCTGAAGATGATGGCAATATCGTGGCTTGGCGTCGTTCCGATGGCGAGCGCGCCTGGGTTTCCGAGCGTCTGCGCTACCGCAACCTGTCCGCGCCGCTGGCCGTTGGCCGCTCGTTGGTAGTGGGCGATGGCACGGGTCTGGTACATTTCGTCTCCCGTGAGGACGGTTCTCTCTTGAATCGCTTGCCCACCGATGGCTCGCCCATCATTACGCCCCCCGTATTGGCGGGCAACACCGTAGTCGTTGTGACCCGCAGCGGCGGTGTTTTTGGCTTTCAGCCTGAATAATTAATTTGCGTCAGCCGATCTGCGCCATACCATGAAACCAGTCTTGGCCTTAGTCGGTCGCCCCAATGTGGGCAAATCTACACTCTTCAACCGCCTCACCAAGTCGCGTGATGCGATCGTGGCGGACTTCGCTGGGCTCACCCGCGACCGCCATTACGGCAATGGCCGCCAGGGCAAGCACGAGTACATCGTGATTGATACCGGCGGTTTCGAGCCGGATGCCGAAAGCGGTATCTACAAGGAAATGGCCAAGCAGACGCGCCAGGCGGTTGCCGAGGCCGATGTGGTGATCTTTGTGGTGGATGCCCGCGGTGGCCTGTCTGCCCAAGACCACGATATTGCCAAGTACCTGCGCCGTCTGGGCAAGCCCTGCATACTGACGGCCAACAAGGCCGAAGGCATGAAGGAAGGCCACCAGTTGGTGGATTTCTACGAACTGGGCTTGGGCGAGGTATATCCCGTCTCCGCAGCCCACGGGCAGGGTATTCGCGGTCTTGTCGATCTGGCGCTGGCTCCTTTGAATCTGCCCGACCCGGATGAAGAGGCCGAGGCCGAAGACATCGGTGTGACCAAGCTGGCTGTGGCCGGTCGCCCGAATGTGGGCAAATCGACGCTGATCAATACCTGGCTGGGCGAGGAGCGCCTGGTGGCGTTCGATATGCCCGGTACGACCCGTGACGCGATTAGTGTCCCTTTCGAGCGCAATGGCCATAAGTTCGAGTTAATCGACACCGCCGGGCTGCGCCGCAAAGGCAAGGTTTTTGAAGCCATTGAGAAGTTCTCGGTGGTCAAGACTTTGCAGGCGATCGAGACCTGCCATGTGGTGCTGCTTCTGATTGATGCGACCCAGGGGGTGACCGACCAGGACGCCCATATCGCAGGCTACATCCTGGAAAGCGGGCGTTCTGTGGTGCTGGCCATCAACAAATGGGATGCGGTGGATGCCTACCAGCGGCAACTGGTGCAGCGCTCGATCGAAACCCGACTGGCGTTTTTGAAATTTGCGTCCCTGCATTTCATCTCCGCAACGAAGCGCCAGGGTCTAGGGCCGTTGTGGGCCTCCATCCTACAGGCGCACCAAGCGGCGATGTGCAAGATGTCCACGCCGGTGCTGACGCGTTTGTTGTTGGAGGCTACGGCCTTCCAAAGCCCGCAGCGCGCCGGTATGTTCCGTCCCAAGCTGCGCTACGCTCACCAGGGTGGCATGAATCCGCCGGTGATCATCATCCATGGCAATTCGCTGGAGCATGTGACCGACGCCTACAAGCGCTTTCTGGAAGGGCGCTTCCGCAAGGCCTTCAATCTCACCGGTACCCCGTTGCGTATCCAGATGAAGTCGGCAGCGAATCCTTACGCCGACAAAGACGACTGAACAAGTCTCAACATTTTTGGTGGGGCCTTAGGCATACCTAGCGTAAGTACCGGTATCGCTGTGGTAAGGTCCAACCTTCTTTAACATCTTCACAACACGGAGAATATCGTGAGTAATAAAGGGCAGCTTCTTCAGGACCCATTTCTCAATACTTTGCGCCGCGAGCATGTGCCAGTGTCGATTTACCTCGTCAACGGCATCAAGCTGCAGGGCCAGATTGAGTCTTTTGACCAGTACGTTGTGCTGCTGCGCAATACCGTGACCCAGATGGTGTACAAGCACGCCATTTCGACCATTGTTCCTGGCCGTGCTGTGAATTTCTCCGCTGCGGATGAGTCGGCTCCCGACGCAGCCGCCTGAGATTGCCGGCCATTCTTTTAGTGACCGGGCTTCTACAGCGTTGCCCGGTCCACTAAAGCCTTCCCCCTCTACCTGTTTCCTGATTTGAGTTCTTCTGATTCGCCTGACATGCCACTGGCCGTACTGGTCGGTGTTGATTTGGGGGCACCGCATTTTGACAAAGAACTTGAAGAGCTGGGCCTGTTGGCAGACACCGCAGGTATGCGCGTGGTTGCCCGCATTACCTGCAAGCGTCAGGCGCCCGATGCTGCGTTGTTTGTAGGCAGTGGCAAGGCCGATGAGATCAAGCTGCTGGCCCAAATGCACGGCGCCACCGAGATTCTTTTCGATCAGAGCCTAAGTCCCGCGCAGCAGCGCAATCTGGAGCGCCACTGTGAACTGCCGGTCAACGACCGGACGATGCTGATTCTGACTATCTTTGCCCAGCGCGCGCGCAGCCATGAAGGAAAGCTGCAGGTGGAACTGGCACGGCTGCAATATCTGAGTACGCGTTTGGTCAGGCGCTGGTCTCACTTAGAGCGGCAAAGCGGCGGCATCGGTATGCGCGGCGGCCCGGGTGAGAAGCAAATCGAGCTGGATCGCCGCATGTTGGGCGAGTCCATCAAGCGCACCAAGGAGCGGCTGCAAAAAGTGGTGCGCCAGCGCAGCACCCAGCGGCGCCAACGTTCACGTCGCGACGCTTTTACGATTTCTCTGGTCGGCTATACCAATGCAGGCAAATCCACGCTGTTCAACACCTTGGTGAAGGCACGGGCTTACACCGCCGACCAGTTGTTTGCCACGCTGGACACCACCACCCGCCAGCTGTATCTGGGTGAGGCAGGGCGATCCGTATCCCTGTCCGATACCGTGGGGTTCATCCGCGATCTGCCACACGGCCTTGTGGATGCGTTCCGCGCAACCTTGCAAGAAGCGGCCGATGCGGACCTGCTGCTGCATGTGGTGGACGCATCCAATCCAAACTTTCCTGAGCAGATGGTCGAAGTTGGCATGGTGCTGCGTGAGATAGGCGCTGACGATGTTCCCCAATTGCTGGTATTTAACAAGTTGGATGCTCTTGATAAATCGCGTTGGCCGCTCCAGATGCAAGATGAAATTGCGGTGGATGGCCAGCAGGTCCCCCGGATTTTTTTAAGTGCCCGCACCGGAGACGGAATGCCGGCATTGCGGCAAAAGCTGGCGGAGCTCGCTTTGGCCAAGATGTCTAAGGAAGATGCCCCCACGCAATCCCCGGAATGGCTCGAAGATGATGTTTCCATAGGCACAATACAGGAATGACAACCGAGAGACTTGCGCGAATGAATCTCAATATACGGGCTTTTACGATGGCCATCCTGCCAGGACGACTCCGGGGTATGTTCAACTTGAACGACCCTCGCTGGGGCCGTGGTGACGACAACGGGTCTGATGGTTCTCAAAAGCCGGAAGAGCCTGCCAAGAACACGCCCAACCGTGGCCAGGGCCCGAACCAGGGCCCGCCAGATCTGGATGAGTTGTGGCGCGACTTCAACCGCAAGCTGGGCGGACTGTTTGGCGGCAACAAGAACAACTCGCGCGGCAACGGGTCTTCCGGTGGCGGCGGTGGAGGTTTTCAGCCCGATATGAAGAATGCAGGCGTGGGCATCGGTTTGATCGCCGGCGTGGTTCTGCTGATATGGCTGGGTACCGGTTTCTTCATCGTGCAGGAAGGCCAACAGGCGGTCATTACCCAGTTTGGCAAGTACAAGTCCACGGTGGGTGCTGGCTTCAACTGGCGCCTGCCGTACCCGGTGCAGCGCCACGAACTGGTTTCCGTGACCCAAATCCGTTCGGTAGATGTGGGCCGCGATTCCATCATCAAGGCAACGGGCCTGCGCGAATCCGCTATGTTGACTGAGGACGAAAACATCGTCGAGATCAAGTTCGCGGTGCAATACCGTCTGAACGACGCTCGTGCCTTCCTGTTCGAAAGCAAGGACCCCAGTGGAGCCGTTGTGCAAGCTGCAGAAACGGCGGTCCGCGAGGTGGTCGGCAAGATGCGTATGGATACGGCGCTGGCAGAGGAGCGAGACCAGATCGGTCCACGCGTGCGCGTGCTGATGCAAACCATTCTGGACCGCTATAAGTTGGGCGTGGAGGTAGTGGGTATCAATATGCAGCAAAGCGGCGTGCGTCCGCCCGAGCAGGTGCAGGCCGCGTTTGACGATGTGCTGAAGGCTGGTCAGGAGCGTGAACGTGCCAAGAATGAAGCCCAGGCCTATGCCAATGACGTGGTTCCACGTGCGGTGGGTTCTGCTTCCCGTCTACAGGAAGAGTCTGAGGCGTACAAGGCGCGTATCGTGGCCCAAGCTGACGGCGATGCGCAACGTTTCCGCTCTGTCTTGACCGAATACCAGAAGGCACCCCAGGTGACCCGCGACCGCATGTATCTGGACACCATGCAGCAAATCTATACCAATGTCACCAAGGTCCTGGTGGACTCCAAGCAGGGTTCCAATCTGTTGTACATGCCGATAGACAAGATCATGCAGATGTCAGGACAGGCTGCGGTGGGCGCTGCTAGCAGCAGCACTGCGGCCGATCCGATGGCAAGTAGCTCGGTGGTGCCGGTTGCACCAGCGATAGTGTCGAATGATGCCCGCACGCGCGACAACTCGCGCTCGCGTGACCGTGACGTGCGTTAGGAGAATACTTTGAACAGAGTTGGTTTTATTGCATCGTCCCTGCTGGTGGTTTTCGCGCTGCTGAGCTCCATGTTGTTTGTGGTGGATCAGCGCCAGTTTGGTGTGGTCTACGCGTTGGGCCAGATCAAGGAGGTGATTACCGAGCCTGGTCTGAACTTCAAGTTGCCGCCACCTTTCCAGAATGTCACCTACCTCGACAAGCGCCTGCTGACCCTGGATAGCACCGACGCAGAACCCATGCTGACTGCTGAAAAGCAGCGCGTGGTGATTGACTGGTATGTGCGCTGGCGTGTTTCTGCCCCGTCCGACTACATCCGGAATGTGGGCCTGGACGAAAACGCGGGCGCTAACCAGCTGAACCGCGTGGTGCGCAATGCCTTTCAGGAAGAGGTCAACAAGCGCACTGTGAAAGAGCTGCTGTCGCTGAAGCGCGAAGCTTTGATGGCCGATGTGAAGCGTGAAGTTCAGGAAGCGGTGCAAGGTTCCAAGCCCTGGGGCGTGGATGTGGTGGATGTGCGTATCACGCGTGTGGATTACGTGGAGGCCATTACCGAATCGGTCTACCGCCGCATGGAGGCGGAACGCAAGCGCGTGGCCAATGAGCTGCGTTCCACAGGTGCAGCTGAAGGCGAAAAAATCCGCGCTGATGCTGACAAGCAACGTGAGGTGACCATCGCCAATGCAACCCGTGAGGCCCAGAAGATCAAGGGCGAGGGCGATGCCGAAGCTTCTCGTATTTATGCCGACGCATTTGGTAGGGACCCTCAGTTCGCCCAGTTCTACCGTAGCCTGGATGCGTACAAAGCCAGCTTCAACAAGAAGAGCGATGTGATGGTCTTGGACCCTTCTTCGGACTTCTTTAAAGCCATGCGGGGTAGCGGCAGCAGTGCTGCTGCGCCTGCCGGTAAGAAGTAATCTTGGAAGACGGTAATAGCCTTTGGGCTGCTCTGGCCCTGGTGCTGGTGATAGAGGGGCTGCTGCCCTTCCTTTCGCCGCCTACCTGGCGCAATATGTTCAAGCAGCTTTTAGAGCTGCAAGACGGGCAGCTGCGCTTCTTTGGCCTGTGCAGCATGCTGCTCGGACTGGTCTTGTTTCTGCTGTTGACCTAGCGGAAGCCTCCCGCTGCAACGCCGCGGATTGCAGGAAAAGTACCGTGGCGGTTTTTACCCGTGCTCAAGCCCGGTAAAATCTCTTTTTTAACAGCCTCCCCAAATTCCATGTCTGCTTGGGTCCTCCCGGATCACATTGCCGATGTCCTGCCTTCCGAGGCCCGGCACATCGAAGAACTGCGTCGCGCCTTGCTCGACACCGCCCGTGGCTATGCGTACGAGCTGGTCATGCCGCCTCTGTTGGAGCATCTGGAATCATTGCTGACCGGTACCGGCGAGGCATTGGATCTGCAAACCTTCAAGTTGGTGGACCAGCTGTCTGGGCGGATGATGGGCGTGCGCGCCGACACCACGCCCCAAGTTGCCCGCATTGATGCCCATCTGCTTAACCGCAAGGGTGTGACTCGCCTGTGCTATTGCGGCCCGGTGGCCCATACCCGGCCAGACCGTCCGCATGCTACCCGTGAACCGCTACAACTGGGTGCCGAGATTTACGGCCATGCCGGCCTGGAAGCTGACCTGGAGGTATTGCAGTTGTCGCTGGACTGCCTGCGGGCTGCTGAGGTCAAAGGCCTCATGGTCGATATGGGGGATGCGCGTATTGCGCGTGCCTTGCTGGCAGAGGTGGCGCCTGCGCCCGACCTATTGGCGCGTATCCATGCTGCTTTGGCCAACAAGGATGCGACCGAGCTGGCTGAGCTGTGCCAGGGCTTCCCTGCGGCGACGCGCGACGGCCTGCTGGCCTTGGTGCAGTTGTATGGCGATGCCAACATTTTGCAGCAGGCTTTGCGCGTATTGCCACGTTTGCCGGCCATCCAGGATGCTCTGCGCGATCTGCAGTGGCTGGCGGAGCAGCTGGCTGGAACGCCAGTCAGCTTTGACCTGGCAGATCTGCGCGGTTATGCCTACTACAGCGGCGCACGTTTTGCGATTTATGCGCAAGGCGCTGGCGACGCGTTGGTGCGTGGTGGTCGCTATAACGAGGTGGGGGCGGTCTTTGGCCGTAACCGCCCAGCGGTTGGTTTCAGTCTGGACTTGAAGCAGTTGGTGGGGGCCGTGGGTCCGCGTCCGCTGCGGGCCGCCATCCGCGCGCCCTGGGGCCATGCCGACGATCTGCGTGCGGCGATTGCTGCGCTGCGCGCCGAAGGTGAGATTGTGGTCTGCGTGTTGCCAGGCCATGAGAGTGAAGTTGATGAGTTCCATTGCGATCGCGTGCTTCAGCAAGCGGCTGGGCAGTGGGTCGTGCAAGCTATTTAAGAAAATTTCTGAGATGAACACCCAAACAAATCTGGTTCCTGGTCGCAATGTTGTCGTGGTGGGTACGCAATGGGGCGATGAAGGCAAGGGCAAGCTGGTCGATTGGCTCACCGAAAGCGCCCAAGGCGTGGTGCGCTTCCAGGGCGGCCATAACGCAGGCCACACCTTGGTTATCAACGGCGTAAAGACGGCCTTGCACCTGATCCCCAGCGGCATCATGCGCGCCGGCGTCAAGTGCTACATCGGCAATGGCGTGGTTCTTTCGGCTGCCAAGCTGTTTGAAGAAATCGAAGGCCTGGAAAAAGCTGGCGTGGAAGTGCGTTCGCGCCTGCGCATCAGCGAGGCCTGCCCGCTGATTCTGCCGTTCCACGCGGCCATCGACATCGCCCGCGAAGCGCTGCGTGAAAAAGGCGGCACTGAGAAGATTGGTACCACCGGTCGCGGTATCGGCCCCGCCTATGAAGACAAGATTGCCCGCCGCGCGCTGCGCGTGCAGGACCTGAAATACCCCGAGCGTTTTGCTACCAAGCTGCGTGAGCTGCTGGAGCTGCACAACTTCGTGCTGACCCAGTTCCTGCATGCGCCAGCCATCGACTTCGATACGGTCTATGCCGAGTCCATGCGCCATGCCGAGCTGCTCAAGCCGATGATGGCCGACGTCTCGCGTGAATTGAATGACGCCCACAAAGCGGGTGCCAACCTGCTGTTTGAAGGCGCGCAAGGTACGCTGCTGGACGTGGATCACGGTACCTACCCTTATGTGACTTCCAGCAACTGCGTCGCCGGCAATGCCGCTGCCGGCTCCGGCGTGGGCCCGGGCATGCTGCATTACATCCTGGGCATCACAAAGGCTTACTGCACCCGCGTGGGTGGCGGTCCGTTCCCCACCGAACTCGAATGGGAAAAGCCCGGCACGCCTGGCTACCACATGAGCACCATTGGTGCCGAAAAAGGTGTGACTACTGGCCGCAGCCGCCGTTGCGGCTGGTTCGATGCGGCGCTGCTCAAGCGCAGTGCCCAGGTCAACGGCCTGAGCGGCCTGTGCATCACCAAGCTGGATGTTCTGGATGGTATCGACGTGCTGCAACTTTGCACTGGCTACATGCTGGACGGCGAACTGGTAGACATCCTGCCCATGGGTGCAGACGATATTGCCCGCTGCGTGCCGGTGTATGAAGCCATTGATGGCTGGACCGATTCCACCGTGGGTGTGACCGACTACAACAAGCTACCCGAAAATGCCCGCCGCTACCTGAGCCGCATTCAAGAGGTGACGGGCGTGCCCATCGCCATGGTTTCGACCAGCCCGGACCGCGACCACACCATCATGATGCAGCACCCTTACAAGGCTGCATAATTTATTGGATAAATTGGCCGCTGGCGCAGGTAGCGCCTGCGTCAGTAGCTATTATTTCAGGAGTAACCCCATGTTGACAGAAGACGGCAAGCACCTGTACGTCAGTTATGACGAATACCACAGCCTGATCGAAAAGCTGGCCCTCAAAGTCCACCAGTCGGGTTGGGAGTTTGACAATATCCTGTGCCTGGCGCGCGGCGGATTGCGCCCCGGCGATGTGCTGTCGCGCATCTTCGACAAGCCCTTGGCCATCATGTCCACCAGCTCGTACCGCGCGGATGCCGGCCGCCAGCAGGGCGTATTGGACATCGCCCGCTTCATCACCACGCCCAAGGGCGAAATCGCAGGCAAGGTGCTGCTGGTAGACGACTTGGCCGACACCGGCCACACCCTGAACGCGGTGGTGCGCCAGCTCAAGAGCGACTACGCGCCCATCACCGAGCTGCGTAGCGCCGTGATCTGGACCAAGGCGGTTTCCGTCTTCACGCCCGACTATTCGGTCGAGTTTTTGCCTACCAACCCCTGGATCCACCAGCCGTTCGAGGGCTATGACGCGCTGCGTCCGGCCCAGCTGATGGAAAAGTGGAAGCTGTAAGCGCGGCAGACTCAAGTTATCTGTGGCGAGCCAACCCCATCCTTCCACCCAGCTGATCCACCACCCGTACACGCCGCCAGCGGCGTTTGCGGCGCCGCAGCCTGGCGTGTTCAAGGCATCTACTGTCATCTTTCCGTCCGTGGCCGCCATGCGCGAGTTCGAATGGAAGGATAAGTCGGCCTACACCTACGGCCTGCACGGCACGCCCACCACCTACACTCTGGAAGAGCGCATCGCCACGCTGGAAGGTGGCCGCTACTGTGTACTGGTACCCAGCGGATTAGCGGCCATCGCCATCGCGGCCTTGGCCTTGTTGAAGGCTGGCGACGCCATGCTGCTGCCCGACAATGTCTATGGCCCCAACCAGGCCTTCGCCGAAGGTGAGCTGGCGCGCTGGGGTATCAGCACCCAGGTCTACGACCCCATGAATCCAGCCGATTTGGTCTCCAAGATCACGCCGGCCACCCGGCTGGTGTGGGTCGAGGCTGCGGGCTCCGTCACCCTGGAGTTCCCGGACCTGCCGGCTCTGCTGGAGGTCTGCCGTGACCGCAAGATCTGGTGCGCGCTGGACAACACCTGGGGCGCAGGCTTGGCCTTTAACCCCTTTGATTTACTGCCTGGCAGCGGGACCACGCTGGGCGTGGATGTGTCCGTCCATGCGTTGACCAAATACCCCAGCGGCGGTGGCGATGTGCTGATGGGTAGCGTCGTCACCCGCGACCCAGCGCTGCACCGCAGGGTTCAGCGCACCCATATGCATCTGGGCCTGGGTGTGGCCGCCAATGATGCCGAGCTGGTGCTGCGCTCCTTGCCCAGCATGGCCTTGCGCTACCGCGCCCACGACGTGGCGACCCGCGCCCTCGCACAATGGTGCAGCCAGCAGGCCGAGTTTGTGCAGGTGCTGCACCCTGCGTTGGCTGGCTCGCCTGGCCATGCGCATTGGCAGGCGCTGTGCGGTGCACAGGATGCGGCCGCTGGCCTGTTCAGCGTGGTACTGGACCCTCGCTACACCCTGGCGCAGGTGGACGCCTTCTGTGATGCCCTGGCTTTGTTCAAGCTGGGCTATAGCTGGGGCGGCCCGATGAGTCTGGTGGTGCCATACGAACTGGCTCGTATGCGGGTGGGCTGGCCGGGCCATCTGGCGCGTGGCACGCTGGTACGCTTTTCTGTGGGTTTGGAGGCCGTTTCGGATCTGCAGGCCGACTTGGCGCAGGCGCTACAGAAACTGGCGTAGCCCAGCGGGTAGATACTAGGGCAGGCGAATATCTGGGCGCTGGCCAAGCTGTTAAAGTGGTAGCCTTATTTTGAAAGAAGACCACCTTGGCAACACCAAATTACGGATACGAAAAGCGTCAAAAAGAGCTGGCCAAGAAAAAGAAGAAGGAAGACAAGCTGAAGGCCAAGAGCGAGCGAAAGCACGACGGCGTCTCTGACGACGGTGTGCAGGATCAGGGCGATGCAACGCAAACCCCGCCGCCCGACGCCTCCGGCGACGCTTGACCTGTCATTCGTTTTCTAGTTCAGCAGCTTTTTCAGCTCCGGCCACACGTTGTTCAGCAACGTAGGATGCGCTTCCGCCTTGGGGTGGATGCGGTCCGGCTGGAACAAAGCCACCGGGTCCGGCGCATCCGCCACGCCTTTCAGCAAGAAAGGCACCAAACCGGTTTTCTCCGACTTTGCCACCCGCTCAAAAGTGTTCTGGAAGCGATTTGCGTAGTCGCGTCCGTAATTCGGCGGCACCTGCATGCCTACCAGCAGCACTTTGGCACCGGCCTTTTGGGCAGTCTCGGTCATCTGGCGCAAATTGTCCTCGGTGGACTGCAGTGGTAGGCCGCGTAGCGCGTCATTGCCACCTAACTCAATCACCACCAGTGTCGGTTGGTAAAAGCCAAGCAGGCCGGCCAGACGCGAGCGGCCACCCGAGGTGGTGTCGCCGCTGATGCTGGCGTTGTGCACCACTGCCTGGATCTTTTGTTCGGCCAGGCGCTGTTCCAGCAGGGCCACCCAGCCTGTGCCACGCGGCAGGCCGTATTCGGCGCTGATGCTGTCGCCCACCACCAGAATGTTCGGCGTGATCTTCGCCCAGGCCGCAGATGACCCCACGGCGGCGCCCAGGGCCCATGTCGCGATAAAGTGTCTACGTTTCAAAACTCAAAGCCTTTCATGCCAAATCTGTCCCCAGGTGCTGTGATTTCTGTAGAGCATGTCTCCAAGTCGGTGAGCGACTCCACCGGCACGCTCTCCATTTTGCGTGATATCGATTTCTCACTGGCGCCCAGGGAGACTGTGGCCATCGTGGGCGCATCAGGCTCCGGCAAAAGCACCTTGTTGTCCATCATTGCTGGCTTGGATACGCCAACGCAGGGCACAGTTCACATCGCCGGTCAGGATATTTTTGCGCTGAGTGAAGACGCCCGGGCCGCGCTGCGGGCGCAGAAGCTGGGATTTGTGTTCCAGAGCTTTCAGTTAATGGGCAATTTGACTGCGCTGGAGAACGTGATGCTGCCGCTGGAGCTCATGGGCCGCAAGGACGCACGCAAGGCAGCCACCGAGATGCTGGGACGCGTGGGCCTGGGCCAGCGCTTGGGCCATTACCCCAAGCTGCTCAGCGGCGGAGAGCAGCAGCGCGTGGCCCTGGCACGGGCTTTTGTGGTGCAGCCGGCCGTGCTGTTGGCCGACGAGCCCACCGGTAGCCTGGACTTCGCCACCGGCGAGACTGTCATGGAGCTGATGTTCACGCTGAACCGCGAGCAGGGCACGACCCTGGTACTGGTGACCCACGACCGCGCCATCGCCGCCCGTTGCGAGCGCCGCATCACCATCGAAGCCGGCGCGCTGGTCTGATTGCTTTTATAGAAAATAGGCTGCCTACGCAGATAGTAGCTGCGCAAGATGCTATCTATTTAATAGCAAAAATAAGGACTTAGCGTCCCAGGTTCAGCGGCAAGCCCACATAGTTTTCCGCCACCACCGTGGAGGCTGCGGTGGAGTTCACCAGGTATTCCAGCTCGGCTTCCTGCATGCGCTGGCCGAAGGCGCCGGTGTCGGGGAACTTGTGCATCAGCGTGGTCAACCACCACGAGAAGCGCTCGGCCTTCCAGATGCGGGCCAGCGCGCGCTGCGAATAGGTGTCGATGCCAGCGGCACTTTTCTCGGCATAGAACTCGATGAAGGCGCTGGACAGGTATTTCACGTCGCTGGCGGCCAGGTTCAGACCCTTGGCACCGGTGGGGGGCACGATGTGGGCCGCGTCGCCAGCCAGGAACATGCGGCCAAAGCGCATCGGCTCCGCCACGAAGCTGCGCAGCGGGGCGATGCTTTTCTCCAGCGTAGGTCCGGTGACGATGCGCTCGGCCAGGTCCGGGTCTAGGCGGCTGCGTAGTTCGTCCCAGAAGCGCTGGTCACTCCAATCTTCGGCCTTGTCTGTCAAAGGACACTGCACGTAGTAGCGGCTGCGCGTCAGGCTGCGCATCGAGCACAGAGAGAACCCGTGTTCGCTGTTGCCGTAGACAATGGCATGTGGCGACACCGGCGGCACATCGGCCAGCACACCCAGCCAGCCGAAGGGGTAGACCTTTTCGTATTCGGTGATGGCGCCGTCCGGCACGCTGGCGCGGCAAACGCCGTGGAAGCCGTCGCAGCCGGCGATGAAGTCGCATTCCAGCTCGAAGTTCTGGCCGTCCTTTTGGTAACGCACTTTGGGGTGTTCGCTGTCGAAGTCGTGCACGCTGACGTCGGCGGCTTGGTAGACGGTCGTCAGGCCGGCAGCGCTGCGTGCATCCATCAGGTCGCGCGTAACTTCGGTTTGACCGTAGGCGGTGACTACCTTGCCATTCGTCAGGCCATGGACGTCAATGGCATGCCGCACACCCGAGAAGACTAGCTCGATGCTGTGGTGCACCACACCTTCTGCGTCCATGCGGGGGCCCACACCGGCTTCGCGCAGCATGTCCACCGTGGTTTGTTCCAGGATGCCGGCGCGTATGCGGCCCAGCACGTAGTCGGGGCTTTGGCGTTCGATGATGATGTTGTCTATGCCGGCCTTGTGCAGCAATTGGCCGAGTAGCAGGCCGGAAGGGCCGGCACCGATGATGGCAACCTGGGTTCGCATGGGATGTCTCCTGAGGATGTGATTTGTTCGATAGCTTAGGCCGATAGGGGTGTTCTCCACTGATCACGCGGCGCTCTTTGTGCGATCATCGTGACTACTGTGCGATCACCGCGCAAACATAAGCTGGAGGAAGCCCATGGAGATTCAGAAAGCCGACTTGATCGAAGGCATGGCCAAAGGCATGGCGGTGCTGGAGAGTTTTGACACGGAGCGCCAGCGCCTGAACGCCACCCTGGCGGCCCAGCGTGCAGGCCTGACGCGGGCGGCCGCCCGGCGCCATCTGCTGACCTTGGCACACCTGGGCTATTTGGATACGGATGGCAGCTACTTTTGGCTGGCGGCCAAGGTGCTGCGCTTTTCAGGTAGCTACCTGGCGTCGGCCCAGTTGCCACGGGTATTGCAGCCCACGCTGAACCGGCTGGCCGCGCAGACGCTGGAGTCGTTCTCGGCCGTGGTACGCGATGGCGACGAGGTGGTCATCGTGGCCCGCAGTGGCAACGACCGCAGTGGTGGGCCTCTGAGGGTGCTGGCGTACGGGCTGCACTTGGGGGCACGCTTGCCGGCACATGCCACCTCTACCGGGCGGGTGTTACTGGCGGCGGAAACCAAGTCCAGCTTCAATGCCTGGATGAAAGGGCGTAGCCTGGCCCGGCTGACGGCGCACACCATCACCGACACCAAAGTCTTCCGCGCGGTGGTAGCGCAGGTACGTGTTGATGACTACTGCGTGGCCAGCGAGGAGCATGAACTGGGCGTGCACGCCCTGGCGATTCCACTGCGCAATCTGCAGGGCAAGACGGTGGCTGCGCTGAATGTGGTGACCACGCCGCAACGGCTGCAGCAAGAGGTGTTGCGCAAAGAGTTGTTGCCGGTGTTGTTGGAGGCAGCAAGGGAGCTGCGTCCCTTGCTGTGAGAGGCTCCGTCCGTAGCCTGGATATTTTAGGGAAATCAGGCGCTAGCGCACGTATATCCTGCGGAGGTAGCTATTGATTCAATAGCGTTAGCCAGGACGCCTTTAAATCTTTTTAAACCTTCTTGAGTTTGCCGCGCACCGGCACCACGGTGGTGATGGTGGGGCGCACTGCTTCGCCCGAAATAGGCTTGGGTGGAGAGGTGTCCTTCTTGGGTTTCTTGGCTTCTTTGTTGGTTTTTTGTTGACCTTTGGCCATGGTTTTCTCCGGTGGATAGGTGGAAACAGGCTGGCCGCCCCATGCGCAGGGCGGGCCAGTTCAGAAGGATTTCTGTGCTCTCGAGCTTATCAGTTTGGCGCGGGTTTTTGACCTACGCCGTGCTTCATTTGGCAGCCAGCGCGTCCAGCAGCTCGGTCTCGATCTCGATCTGGTTGCGGTTGTACTGCAGCTCCGGGCCTTGCACCAAAAAGCTATCTTCCACCCGCTCTCCCAGGGTAGTGACCTTGGCCAGCAGCACACTGAGACTGTGTTTGGCCAGTACACGGGCCACTAGGTACAGCAAGCCGGCGCGGTCGCTGGCGGAGATGTTCAGCAGCCAGCGCTGGGCTTTCTCATCAGGCCGCAGGTCCACACGCGGCGCGATGGGGAAGCTCTTCACCCGGCGCGACACGCGGCCCTTGCTGGGCGGCGGCAGCGGGCCTTGCTTGGACAGGGTGTGGTCCAGGTCGTTCTCCACCATGCTGGTGAGCTCGCGGTAGTGCTCGGGCAGCATGGCCGTGACCACCTGGAAGGTGTCCAGCGCGAAGCCGTTACTGGCGGTATGTACCTTGGCGTCCACGATGCTGAAGCCGGCCTGGTCGAAGAAGCCGCAGATGCGGGCAAACAGATCGGGCTGGTCCGGCGTGTAGACCATTACTTGCAGGCCTTCTCCCACCGGTGACAGGCGGGCGCGCACTACCGGCTTTACTGCATGCGGTGGCACCGTCAGCGGCGCCGGGAAGGCCAGGTGGCGCGACAGTTGGCGCGTATGCCAGGCGATGTCGGCCGCGTCGTGGCGCATAAAGTAGCCCACGTCCAAGGTGTCCCACAGGGCCTTGTGCGATTCAAAAGGTTGTGCGTGCAGGGCCAGCAACACCAGGGCTTCGCGCTTGCGGGCCTCTACCTCGGCCTGCGGGTCGGGCGCGCGGCCACCCAGGCTGCGCAGGGTGGTGCGGTACAGGTCTTCCAGCAGCTTGCCCTTCCAGGCGTTCCAGACCTTGGGGCTGGTGCCGCGGATGTCGGCTACGGTCAGCAGATACAGCGCTGTTAAATAGCGCTCGTTGCCCACGCGTTTGGCAAAGGCATTGATGACGTCCGGGTTGCTCAGGTCGGCCTTTTGCGCCACGCGGCTCATGGTCAGGTGTTCGTTGACCAGAAATTCGATGAGTTTGCAGTCTTCGCGGTTGATGCCGTGCTGGCTGCAAAAGCGGCGCACTTCCAGCGCACCTAGCTCGGAATGGTCGCCGCCGCGTCCCTTGGCGATGTCATGGAACAGCGCCGCCACGAACAAGATCCAGGGCTTGTCCCAGCCCGCGCCCAGCTGCGAGCAGGCCGGGTATTCGTGGGCGTGCTCGGCCATGAAGAAGCGGCGCACATTGCGCAGCACCATCAGGATGTGCTGGTCCACCGTATACACATGGAACAGGTCGTGCTGCATCTGCCCGACGATACGCCGGAACACCCACAGATAGCGGCCCAGCACGGAGGTATCGTTCATCAGCCGCAGCGCATGGGTGATGCCGGCCGGCTGCTGCAGTATGCGCATGAAGGTGGCGCGGTTCACTGGGTCCTTGCGGAACTGAGAGGTCATCAGGCTGCGCGCGCCGTACAGAGCCCGCAGCGTTCGTACCGACAGGCCGCGCACGCCCAGCGTGCAGGCGTAGACCTGGAAGGTCTCCAGAATGGCGTGTGGTTCCCGGTGGTACAGGTCGTCGCTGGCGACTTCGATCATCCCGGCTTTTTCAAAAAAGTGGGCGTTGATTGGCCGCAGCAGGTGGGTGGAGGGGTTCAGCCGCTCCTCAATGTTCAGCAGCAGGATGTGGCTGAGCTGGGTTACGGCCTTGGCCGCCCAGTAGTAGCGGCGCATCAACGCCTCGCTGGCGCGTACCGGCTGGCCGTCGTCGTCCTCGGAGCTGTAGCCAAACGATTCGGCCACAGCGGTTTGCAGGTCGAACACTAGGCGGTCTTCCCGGCGATGCGCTGTCAGGTGCAGGCGGGCGCGGATCAGGCACAGCAGGTCTTCGTTGCGCTTGATTTGCTTGGCCTCGTGCGGTGTAGCGATGCCGCTGCGCACCAGCTCTTCCCAGCTCTTGCCCAGGTTGGCGGCCTTGGCCACCCACAGAATGGTTTGCAGATCGCGCAGGCCGCCGGGCGATTCCTTGCAGTTGGGCTCCAGCGAGTAGGGCGTGTTTTCAAACTTGTTATGGCGCTGGCGCATCTCCAGCGTCTTGGCCACCAGAAAGGCGCGCGGGTCGGACACCGTGCCCAGGCGCTGGCGGAATTCGGCATACATCTTGGCGTCGCCGGTGACCAGGCGCGACTCGATCAGCGCGGTCTGCACCGTCACATCCTTGCTGCCCTCGGCCAGGCAGTCTTCCAGGCTGCGCACGCTGGAGCCGATCTCCAGGCCTGCGTCCCAGCAACTGCCGATGAAGTCCTCGATGCGTGATTTCAGGGCTGGGTCGGCCTCGGGCGACTCGCCTTCGGGCAGCATCAGCAGCACATCGATATCGGAGTAGGGGAACAGCTCGCCCCGGCCAAAGCCGCCCACCGCCACCAGGGCAAAGGAGGCGGTGAAGCCGGCGCGCACCCAGAGGTCGCGCAAGGTTTCGTCCGCCAGGTGGGACAGGTTTTGCAAAGCCTTGCGCAGGCCCCGGGTGCTGGGGCCGCTGTCGCGCACGGTTTGCAGCAACCGCGATTTTTCCTGCAGGTAATGCGCCCGCAGCGCCTGGATGTCGGTCATGGGAGGGCGCGTATACGCTTCAGGCTTGGGCTGGCACGAATGCGGGGATCGCGGGGCTGCCCGCAGAAACGGTCAGCACCTCGTAGCCGGTTTCGGTGACCAGTATGGTGTGCTCCCACTGGGCGGACAGGGAATGGTCTTTGGTGACGATGCTCCAGCCGTCTTTTTCCGGGCCTTCCTTGATTTCCTTCTTGCCGGCGTTGATCATCGGCTCGATGGTGAAGGTCATGCCGGGCTTTAGCACTTCCAGCGTGCCTGGCTTGCCATAGTGCAACACTTGCGGCTCTTCGTGGAACACGCGGCCAATGCCGTGGCCGCAGAATTCACGCACCACGCTGAAACCACTGCTCTCGGCAAAGCGCTGGATGGCGTGGCCGATGTCACCCAGGTGGATGCCGGGCTTGACCATCTTGATGCCGTGCCACATTGCGTCATACGTCAGTGCTGCCAGGCGTTTGGCCAGGATGCTGCCTTCGCCAGCAATGAACATTCGGCTGGTGTCGCCGTGCCAGCCGTCTTTGATGACGGTCACGTCGATGTTCACGCTGTCGCCTTTTTTCAGCGGCTTGTCGTTCGGGATGCCGTGGCAAACCTGGTGGTTGACCGAGGTGCAAATGGATTTGGGGTAGGGCACATTGCCACCGGCGGTGTAGTTCAGCGGCGCTGGAATCGCCCCCTGCACCTGGGTGATGTAGTCGTGTGCCAGCTTGTCCAGCTGGTTGGTGGTAACGCCGGGCACCACGTGGGGGGTCAGGTAGTCGAGTACTTCGGAAGCCAGGCGGCCTGCGATGCGCATGCCTGCGATGCCTTCCGCATCTTTGTAGGTGATAGTCATCCGCTAATTATCCCCCAGGCTACACACTGCGTGTTTTCGCCAACCCCCTTGCCGGGGGCGATACCAGCAGCCCGGCAGAGCCGGTTCTGCGGTGTCTCTGGAAGAGGAGTATCGGCTCGGCTATGACGTGGGCAGTTAAAATCAGAGGCTAACTTTCCCAACCCGGGCCGCCAACGTGACCTTGCATATTTCCCAGTTTGAGGGCGGTAATGCCCTCAGCGACTTCCGCGTTCAACAAATCCTTCCCCGGCTGCAAGCCATCCACGACAAGATCATGGGCGTCAGCGCCCGGTTCGTGCACCTGGTGGCCAGCGATGCGCCACTGGCGGAGGCCGTCAAGTCCCAGTTGGACGGTCTGCTGACCTACGGCGACCCCTATGCCGGCCCCTCTGAGGGCCCGCTGCTGGTTGTCACACCGCGTTTCGGCACCGTGTCGCCCTGGGCTTCCAAGGCCACCGACATTGCCCACAACTGCGGCCTGGCCGTGCGCCGGGTCGAGCGCCTGGTTGAATACCGTTTGACCGTCAAGCAGCCCTTGCTGGGCAAAACTGTGTTGTCCGCCGAGCAACTGGCCCAGGTGGCCGATCTGTTGCACGACCGCATGACCGAAAGCGCCATGCTGGACCGCAGCCAGGCGCAAGAGCTGTTCACCTCGCTGGAAGCTGCGCCCCTGGCGCAGGTCGATGTTTTGGGCGGTGGCCGCACTGCGCTGGAGACGGCCAACACCGAATTCGGCCTGGCCCTGGCGGACGACGAGATCGACTACTTGGTCAACGCGTTCACCACGCTCAAGCGCAACCCCAGCGACGTCGAGCTGATGATGTTTGCCCAGGCCAACAGCGAGCATTGCCGCCACAAGATTTTCAACGCCGAGTTCACCATCGACGGCGTGGCGCAGCCGAAAAGCCTGTTCGGCATGATCCGCAACACCCACCAACTGGCGCCGCAGCACAGCGTGGTGGCGTACTCGGACAACGCCTCGGTGATGGAAGGCTTTGAGATTGAGCGGTTCTTGGCCAAATCGGCATCTGGTGCAGGTAATACCAGCGCAAGCAGCTATGAAAAGAGTAGCGCCTTGCACCACGTGCTGATGAAGGTCGAGACGCACAACCACCCCACCGCTATCTCCCCATTCCCTGGCGCCTCCACCGGCGCGGGTGGCGAAATCCGTGACGAAGGTGCAACGGGCCGTGGCTCCAAGCCCAAGGCGGGTTTGACCGGCTTCACCGTCTCCAAGCTCTGGCCGCAAGAGGGTGACGTGTCCATCGGCAAGCCTGAGCACATCGCCAGCCCGCTGCAGATCATGGTCGAGGGTCCACTGGGTGGCGCGGCTTTCAGCAATGAATTCGGCCGGCCCAACCTGCTGGGCTACTTCCGCGAGTACGAGCAGACCGTCACCTCCGACGTGGACAGCATCCGCCGCGGTTACCACAAGCCCATCATGATCGCTGGTGGCCTGGGCACCATTGACGCGACGCAGACGCACAAGATCGAGTTCCCCGCCGGCTCGCTGCTGATCCAGCTCGGTGGCCCCGGCATGCGCATCGGCATGGGCGGCAGTGCCGCCAGCTCCATGGCCACCGGCGCGAATGCGGCCTCGCTGGACTTTGACTCGGTGCAGCGCGGCAACCCGGAAATCGAACGCCGGGCGCAAGAAGTCATTAACCAGTGTTGGATGCAGGGTGACAAGAACCCCATCCTGGCGATCCACGACGTGGGCGCTGGCGGCCTGAGCAATGCCTTCCCCGAGCTGACCAACGACGCCGGCCGTGGCGCGCGCTTCGACTTGCGTGCCGTGCCGCTGGAAGAAAGCGGCATGTCACCTAAGGAAATCTGGTGCAACGAGAGCCAGGAACGCTATGTGATGGCCATTGCGCCGGAATCGCTGGATGCATTCACCGCGCTGTGCGAGCGTGAGCGCTGCCCGTTCTCGGTGGTTGGTGTCGCTACCGAAGAGCGCCAGCTGATCGTGGCCGATGCCACCGCAGAAACGCCGGTTGACATGCCGATGAACGTGTTGCTGGGCAAGCCGCCCAAGATGCACCGTGACGTGAAAACCGTGGCCCGCAGCTTCGCCCCGGTGAACCTGACCGGCGTGGCCCTGCAAAAGGCCGCCATCGACGTTCTGGCCCACCCCACCGTGGCCAGCAAGCGCTTCCTGATCACCATTGGCGACCGCACCGTGGGCGGTTTCAGCCACCGCGACCAGATGGTTGGCCCCTGGCAGGTACCTGTGGCGGACTGCGCCGTCACCCTGGCCGACTACAAGGGTTTTGCCGGCGAGGCCATGGCCATGGGCGAACGTACGCCGCTGGCAGCGGTGGATGCGCCTGCATCCGGCCGCATGGCCGTGGCCGAGGCCATCACCAACCTGCTGGCCGCGCCGATTGATTTGCCGCGCCTGAAGCTGTCCGCCAACTGGATGGCCGCCTGCGGCGAACCCGGTGAAGACGCAGCCCTGTACGCCACGGTGAAGGCCGTGGGTATGGAGCTGTGCCCGGCACTGGGCATCTCGATCCCGGTGGGCAAGGACAGCCTGTCCATGCGCACGCAGTGGACCGACGCGGATGACAAAAAGAAAGTCACCTCGCCGGTCAGCCTGATCGTTACCGCGTTCGCCAGCCTGCCCGATGTGCGCGGTACGCTGACGCCGCAGCTGAACGCGACGGAAGACACGACCCTGATCTTGGTCGACCTGGGCAAGGGCCAGAACCGCATGGGCGGCAGCATCCTGGCGCAAACGCTGAACCAGGTGGGCGATACCGTGCCCGATCTGGACGATGCGCAAGACCTGGTGAATCTGGTGAATGCCGTCAACGCCATTCGCCCCAAGATACTGGCCTACCACGACCGCAGCGACGGCGGTCTGTTCGCCGCAGCCTGTGAAATGGCTTTTGCCGGCCACGTCGGCGTGGCGCTGAATGTGGACCTGCTGGTGACGGAAGGCGACGGCATTTCCGACAGCCGCATGGACGTGGGCGACAGCAAGAACTGGGCGGGCCAAGTCGGCGCGCGCCGCGAAGAACTGACGCTGAAGGCGCTGTTCAACGAAGAACTCGGTGTGTTGCTGCAGGTGCGTACCTCGGAGCGCGACGCCGTCATCCAGACCCTGCGCGCGCATGGTTTGGGTAAGCACAGCCACATTGTTGGCAAGACCCGGCCCGCCGACAGCGCGATTCCTGCTGGCGTGGGTGAAGTGCAGGTCTGGCGCGATGCCAAGGCCGTATTCAGCGCCAAGCTGGCTGACTTGCACCAGGTTTGGGACAGCGTGAGCTGGAAGATCTGCCAGCAGCGCGACAACCCCGCCTGTGCCGACGCAGAGCATGCCGCAGCCGGTGCGCCCAGCGACCCGGGCCTGCATGTATTTATCCAGCCAAATAGCCCTCTGGCGCAGGAATTATCTGCGCAAGCAGCTACGAAAACCATAGCGGCGCCAGCTTTGAAGCTGACCCGTCCCAAAGTGGCCGTGCTGCGCGAGCAGGGCGTGAATTCGCACACCGAAATGGCCTACGCCTTCACCGAGGCTGGGTTTGATGCGTTCGACGTGCACATGACCGATCTGCAGACCGGCCGCGTGCACTTGCAGGACATGCAGGCCGTGGTGGCCTGTGGTGGCTTCAGCTACGGCGACACCCTGGGCGCCGGCATTGGCTGGGCGCGCAGCATCACCTTCAACCCGGTGCTGGCAGCAGAGTTCAAGGCTTTCTTTGCCCGGCAAGACACGCTGGCACTGGGCGTCTGCAACGGCTGCCAGATGTTTGCCGAACTGGCCGACATCATCCCCGGCGCGCAGGCCTGGCCACGCTTCACCACCAACCGCAGCGAGCGCTTTGAAGCGCGGCTGGCGATGGTGGAAATCCTGGAGTCGCCCAGCGTCTTCCTGCAAGGTATGGCCGGCAGCCGCATGCCGATTGCCGTAGCGCACGGCGAGGGCTATGCCAACTTTGCCTACCGTGGCGACGCCTCCCAGGCGATTGCAGCGATGCGCTACACCGACAACCATGGCGTTGCGACGGAAGCCTACCCGTTCAACCCCAACGGCAGCCCCGGCGGCCTGACCGCCGTGACCACGGCCGACGGCCGCTTCACCGCGATGATGCCGCACCCCGAGCGCGTGTTCCGCAACGTGCAGAAGAGCTGGACCAGCGGCGACGTCAGCAGCTTCAGCCCCTGGATGCAGCTCTGGCACAACGCGCGCCGCTGGCTGGGCTGAGGCAACGCTGAACAAGTCCCTCGCGGTCTGCGCATCCCTGGCCTCGGGCGGTCTGCTACGTTGCAAATCCTCGCCATAGCCCAAGCTATGTCTGCGGTTTGCGCCTTGCATCCCATCCCGATCCAGGGCGCGCAGCCTCGCGGGGGCTTGTTCAGCGTCGCCCTAAGCAGCTAGCCACGGGGCTGGGCACAGCCTCTACCAGCCGCAGGGTCGTCATCGGCCCTGCGGCTTTTTTGCGTCTGGCTGCCAAGCCTAGGGCATTCCCCCATGCGGATCGCGGTTTTCGTATCAGCAATCGGCGAGCCGGTATAGGTCGCTTGGGTGGGTGAAATGTAAGCTGATGTATCTATTCCATCGTTTGTTGGTGGATGCCATGCCGGGTCGCAAGACGTACGGCCAATACACAGCCCTTGGCAATTAGCTGGAGATACGCATGCTTTCCAAAATCAGTGTGGGGCGCCAACTAGGCTTGGCCTTTGGTTTGGTGGTGGTGCTCGTGTTGGCGCTGGCCTTGACCGCCTGGAGCCGGATTTTGTCGATGCACGGCGCATTCGAATCGGTGGTGGACACCACCTTGCCGGCGCTGACGGCGCTGGGTGAGGTGAACGACAAGCTGCAGGGCGTGCGCATTGCCGAGTTGAAGCACCTGGCCGCGCTGACCATGCCGGCCAAGGACCGCGAGGAAGTCGCCGTGAAGGCTGCGGTGCAGGGCTTTAACGCTGCGCTGGCACGCTACAACACCACGGCGGGCGGCCTGGCCGATCCGGCGCTGCACAAGGAGCTGGCCGACGCGGTGGCCAAATTCCATGCGCTGCGCAGCACCTTCTTCCAGATGTCGAATTCCGCCGCTGGCGCTGAGGGCGAGCGCGTCACCGATGCCAGTGACTTCTTCGACGGCCCGAGCCAGCAGGCCTACCAGAACGCCTACCAGGCGGTGCAAAAACTCTGGCAAAGCCATTTGAACCAGGCCGAGCAGGCCAAGGCCCAGGGCGGCGACGCGGTGCTGCAGGCCAATCAGGTGCTGGCCAGTGTGGCGGCGGCGTCGGTGCTCTTGTCGATTGCGCTGGCTTTCTTTATCAGCCGCAACCTGCTGCAGCAACTCGGCGGGCAGCCGGCGGAAGTCGTCGCCATGGCGACCTCGATCAGCCATGCCGATCTGAGCACGGCGATTGCTTTGCGACCCGGTGACGCGCACAGCGTGGTGTCGGCGATGGCGCGCATGCAGGCCTCGTTGACGCAGATCGTGCAGTCCATCCGCCAGGGCGCCGATGGCGTGGCGACCGCCAGCGCAGAGATCGCCCAGGGCAACCACGACCTGAGCGCTCGCACCGAACACCAGGCCAGCGCATTGCAGCAAACTGCCGCATCGATGGAAGAACTCAGCTCCACCGTTCGGCAGAACGCCGACAGCGCGCGTACGGCCAACCAGCTCGCCATGAGCGCCTCCACCGTGGCCGTGCGCGGCGGTGAGGTGGTGGGCAAGGTTGTCGAGACCATGCAAGGCATCAATGCCTCGTCGCGCAAGATTGCCGACATCATCAGCGTGATTGACGGCATCGCTTTCCAGACGAATATTCTGGCGCTGAATGCGGCGGTGGAGGCGGCGCGGGCTGGCGAGCAGGGCCGTGGCTTTGCGGTGGTGGCGTCCGAGGTGCGTTCGCTGGCCAGCCGCTCGGCCGATGCAGCGAAGGAGATCAAGTCGCTGATCTCGGCCAGCGTGCAGCGGGTGGAGCAGGGCGTGGTGCTGGTGGACCAGGCGGGAAGTACCATGACCGAGGTGGTCGGCAGCATTCGCCGGGTCACCGAGATCATGGGTGAGATCAGCGCAGCCAGCTCCGAGCAGAGCACCGGCGTATCGCAGATCGGCGAGGCCGTGACCCAGATGGACCATGTGAACCAGCAGAACGCCGCGCTGGTCGAGCAGATGGCCGCCGCCGCCAGCGGCCTCAAGAGCCAGGCCGGCGAGCTGGTGAAGGTGGTGTCGGTGTTCCGGCTGGAGTCCGTTGCGGTCGTAGAAGCCGATGGCCAGGCTCGGTTGCCGCAGGCATCTCTTGCAGCCATCGCGAACGCTTGAAGGCTCTGGGCGCAATAGGGTTAGCCCTTGTATGGGTGTGCGGCGCTGATATAGCTGTTAGTGATTGCTTATATGTTGCAACCTCTTACACTCGATCGTGTAGGGCTGGTTGCTGTAGCGTTGTCTCGCGCAGCAGCCAGCTAGAACCTGCCGTTCCCCCTCTACCAGGAGACAAGACATGCCAAGAAAATTATTAATTCGAGCCACAGTGCTTGCAGTTGCTGCGCTGGGTGCTACGTATTCCATAGCGCAGGACAACACTTTCAAAATCGGCTTGATTCTCCCGATGACCGGGCAGCAAGCTTCCACCGGCCGCCAGATTGAAGCCGCCGCCAAGCTCTACATGGCACAGAACGGCGACACTGTGGCCGGCAAGAAGATCCAGCTGATCGTCAAAGATGACACCAGCGTGCCCGACGTCACCAAGCGCCTGGCGCAGGAGCTGGTGGTGAATGACAAGGTGAATGTGCTGGCCGGTTTCGGCATCACACCGTCGGCCCTGGCCACCGCGCCCATTGCTACCCAGTCGAAGACACCCGAGGTTGTGATGGCTGCGGCTACCAGCAGCATCACCCAGGCTTCGCCGTACATCGTGCGCACCAGCTTTACCCTGCCACAGGCAGCGGTCAGCATGGCCGACTGGGCGCCGAAGAATGGCATCAAGACCGTAGTGACCTTGGTCAGTGACTACGGCCCTGGCCTGGACGCGGAGAAGTATTTCAAGGAACGTTTCTTGTTCAACGGCGGGCAGGTGCCTGAGACGCTGCGCGTGCCCTTGCGCGGCCCGGACTTTGCGCCGTTCCTGCAAAAAGTGCGTGACCTGAAGCCGGACGCGCTGTTCGTCTTCGTACCCTCTGGCGCTGGTGCGGCGGTGATGAAGCAGTTCCTGGAACGCGGCATGGACAAGGCCGGCATCAAGCTGATCGGTACGGGTGACGTGACAGATGACGACCAGTTGAATGACATGGGCGACGGCGCGCTGGGCGTGGTCACCTCGCACCACTATTCGGCCGACCATCCCTCGCCTTTGAACGCCAAGTTTGTCGATGCCTTCACCAAGGCCAACAAGGGCCTGCGGCCTAACTTCATGGCCGTTGGAGGCTACGACGGCATGCGCGTGATCTATGAAGCACTGCGTGCCACCAAGGGCCAGGGCGGCGGCGATGCACTGCTGGGCGCGATGAAGGGCCAAATTTTCGAGAGCCCACGCGGCCCGATCTTCATCGATGCGCAAACCCGTGACATCGTGCAGAACATCTATCTGCGCAAAGTGGAGCGCAAGAACGGTCAGCTGTACAACGTCGAGTTCGCCGTGATCAAAGACGTCAAAGATCCCGGAAAGACCAAGTAACTCTCCGTATGGCGGCCTGGCCGCCGGTTTGCGTCTGCTCGGGGCCTATTTATGTTGACGATTCTTTTTGACGGCATCGCCTACGGCATGCTGTTGTTCATCCTGGCTGTCGGCCTTGCGGTGACGATGGGGCTGATGAATTTCATCAACCTAGCGCACGGTGCTTTTGCCATGGTCGGCGGCTACATCACGGTGCTGCTGATGCAGCGCTTTGGTGTTCCGTTTCTGCTGTGCCTGCCCTTGGCTTTCCTGGGCTCGGCCCTGCTGGGTGCGGTGCTGGAGCGCACGCTCTACCGGCCGCTATACCGCAAGCCGCATCTGGACCAGGTGCTGTTTTCCATTGGCCTGACCTTTATGGCGGTGGCCAGCGCCGACTACTTCATCGGCTCCAGCCAGCAGATCATCCAGCTACCCGAATGGCTCAAGGGCCGCACTGAACTGGGCGAGGGCGCCTGGATGCTGGGCATGGGCCATTACCGGCTGTTCATCATCGCCGTGTGCTCCGCGCTGACGGTGGCGCTGCAGTACGTGCTGGCGCGCACCCGTTTCGGCAGCCGCTTGCGCGCTTCGGTGGACGACCAGCGCGTGGCGGCCGGCTTGGGCATTAATGTGAACCTGGTGTTTTTGGGTACTTTTGCCGTGGGCTCCGGTCTGGCCGGCCTGGGCGGCGCGCTGGGTGCCGAGGTGCTGGGTCTGGACCCGAGTTTTCCCTTGAAATTCATGATCTACTTTTTGATCGTCGTTGCCGTGGGGGGCACCTCCAGCATCACCGGGCCGCTGCTGGCGGCGCTGTTGCTGGGCATTGCTGACGTGGCCGGCAAGTACTACATCCCCAAGCTCGGGGCCTTCATCGTCTACAGCCTGATGATCGGGATTCTGATCTGGCGGCCCCAAGGCCTGTTCGTTCGCCGAGGGGGCAAATGATGCAAACCAATTCGCAAAACCTGCTGCTGAAAAGCGGCCGCTGGAAGTCCTGGGAGTTTGCGCTGTGGCTGCTGGCCCTGGCCGCGCCTTGGCTGCTGTCGCGTCACGCGCTGATCATCAACGAGATCGCCATCGTGGCCTTGTTTGCTTTGTCGCTGGATCTGATCCTGGGCTACACCGGCATCGTCTCGCTGGGCCATGCCGCTTTCTTCGGCATGGGGGCGTACTCGGCGGCGCTATTCGCCAAGCTGGTGATGCCCGACCCGCTGCTGGGCCTGGTGTTCGGCATCGCCACTGCGACGCTGCTGGGCGCTATTTGCAGCGCCACCATCCTGCGCGGCACCGACCTGACGCGGCTGATGGTGACGCTGGGCGTTGGTCTGATCCTGATGGAACTGGCCAACAAGCTGGACTGGCTGACCGGCGGCGCCGATGGCCTGCAGGGCGTGGTGATGGGCCCGCTTCTGGGTCAGTTTGAATTTGACCTGATGGGCCAGACCTCGGCCTGGTACTCGCTGAGCGTGCTGCTGGTGCTGTTCGTGCTGGCGCGGCGGCTGGTGCATTCGCCATTTGGTGCGACGCTGAAAGCCATCCGCGACAACCGCTTGCGCGCCATGGCCATCGGCATCCCAGTGCATAGCCGGCTGGTGGTGGTCTACACCGTGGCGGCTGGTGTGGCCGGTGCGGCTGGTGCCTTGCTGGCACAGACGACAGGCTTTGCCTCCTTGGACCTGTTCGAGTTCCACCGCTCTGCCGATGTGATGCTGATTCTGGTGGTCGGCGGGGTCGGCTGGCTGTATGGCGGCGTGCTGGGTGCGGTAGTGTTCAAGCTGATGCAGGACTTTTTGTCCAGCATCACACCGCAGTACTGGACCTTCTGGATCGGCCTGTTCCTGGTGGTGCTGGTGCTGGTGGGCCGCGAGCGCCTGCTGCGCCCCTGGACCTGGCGTTTGCCGCGCATGGGCGGAGGTCGGTCATGAGCGCAGCTACCGTGTTGTCCGCCGAAGGCCTGGTGATGCAGTTTGGCGGCATCACCGCTACCAACAACGTCACGCTGCACCTGCAAAAAGGTGCGCGCCACGCGCTGATTGGGCCGAACGGTGCCGGTAAGACCACGCTGATCAATTTGCTGACGGGCGTGCTGCAACCTACGTCTGGCCGCATCGTGCTGGAAGGGCAAGACATTACCCAGTTGGCGCCGCACCAGCGTGTGCGCCGTGGCATGGTGCGCACCTTCCAGATCAACCAGCTGTTTGACACGCTGACGCCGCTGGAGACCCTGGCCATGACGGTATCGCAACACCAGGGCCTGGGCAGCAAATGGTGGCAGGCGCTGGGTGCGCGCCGCGACGTGACGCAGCGCTGCGAGCAATTGCTGGAGCAATTCCACCTGACGGCTGTTATGGCCCAGGAAACCCGGGTGCTGGCCTACGGCAAGCGCCGGCTGCTGGAGATCGCCATCGCGCTGGCCTGCGAGCCGCGCGTGCTGCTGCTGGACGAGCCGGTGGCCGGTGTGCCCGCCGGCGAACGCGAAGAGCTGCTGCAAACCGTGGCCGCACTGCCGCCCGAGGTATCGATTTTGTTGATTGAGCACGATATGGACCTGGTCTTCAGTTTCGCCAAGCGCATGACGGTGCTGGTCAACGGCACGGTGCTGACCGAGGGCGACCCGCAGACGATTGCGAACGACCCGCAGGTCAAGGCCGTGTACCTGGGCCACGGCGAAGGCGAGACCCATGCCGCTAGCCAAGGAGGATTCGCCCATGGCTGAGCTGCTGAATGTGCAAGGCCTGAGCGCCGGCTACGGCGAGGCGGTGGTGCTGAACGGCATCGCGTTGAGTTTGAATGAAGGCCAGACCCTGGCCCTGCTGGGCCGCAACGGTACCGGCAAGACCACGCTGATCAACACCCTGGCCGGTGCCACGCGCCAGCACGCCGGCAGCATCCAGCTCGGTGGTGTGGCGCTACACAAGCTGCCCTCGCACGAACGTGCCGCCGTCGGCATCGGTTGGGTGCCGCAGGAACGCAATATTTTCAAATCGCTGACGGTGCACGAGAACCTGACCGCCGTGGCGCGGCCGGCGCGGGCAGGGCGCGCGTCCAGCCCGTGGACGCCTGAGCGGGTGTACAGCCTGTTCCCACGCCTGGCGGAACGCAAGACGAATTTGGGGACGCAGTTGTCGGGCGGCGAGCAGCAAATGCTGGCCTTGGGCCGGGCCCTGGTGCTGAACCCGACGCTGCTGCTGCTGGACGAGCCCTGCGAAGGCCTGGCGCCCATCATCGTGCAGGAGCTGCTGCGGGCCATACGGCGCATTACCCGCGAAGAAGGTTTGTCGGCCATCATCGTGGAGCAGCATCCGCAGGCGATTTTGGCGATCTCTGACACGGCTGCTGTATTGGACCGCGGCACCGTGGTCTACGCCGGAACGGCAAAAAGCCTGCAAGAGCAGCCGGAGCTGCTCAGCAGGCTTTTGGGTGTGTCGCGCTAACTGGCCGAACTGACCAGCGCAGACCGGCTTACTTGCTGACCTGGTTGCCGATGAAGGCACCGGCGGCTGCGCCAGCGGCCGTGCCAACTGCGCTACCACCACCCAGAACCAGGCCGGCTGCACCGCCGATAGCCGCGCCGGTAGCCGTGTTTTGCTGTCTGCGGTTCATGCCCGCGCAGCCACCGAGGGTGAGCAAGACGGCGGCAATGGTGGCGGCGGCGATGGTGCGGTGGATGCGGTAGTTGGTGTTCATGGAATTACTCCTGTGGGTTTTTATGTGCCCCCAGTATCCCAAAGCTGCCCGCGTTCACACAGCAGACGATGCCGACACTGCTTGTAGCCCGATTCCTACAAACGAGGTTTTCATCGCCCAGGAGATGTTGGCCTGAATATGCTGCTGGCGCAGGTAATACCTACGTCAATAGCTATCAAATTGGAAGCAATCCGTAGGGGCATCTCCGGGGCGGCGTGGGTGCTCCGGCAGGCGTATTTGTGCAGCCGTAAATGGCTTGGCGATTACTTGGTGACTTCGTGGCCGACGACGCCGCCCACTGCTGCGCCGGCTGCCGTACCCAGCACGCCGCCACCCAAGACATTGCCGGCGACACCGCCCAGCACGGCGCCCGTAGCGGTGCCCTTTTCCTGGCGGGACATGCCGGCACAGCCACCCATGCTGAGCAAGACTGCGGCGATGGTGGCGCTGGCGGCATAACGTGTGAATTGGTTCATGAGGTTTCTCCTAGGGATGTATGGAATGTCCACAGTATGAAAAATTACCCCAGGTCCACACAGCGGACGATGTCGCCAGTACGCGTAGCCGCTGTCCTACATGACAGGGTTTTTACATCGGTGAATTTGAGAGCTTAATTGGCTACTAGCGCAGGTAATACGAGCGCGAGTAGCTATTAAATTGGAAGCACTCAGTTCTTTCCCTTCCAGGGCAGCAGCCAGCGCTCCAGCAGCCGCATGGCCAGGGAGAACGCAAACGCACAGGCGGCGATGATGACGATGCCGACAAACACCGCGTCGGTCGCCAGGAAGTGCGACGCCGACATCACCATGAAGCCTATGCCGCGCGTGGCCGCTATCAGCTCCGCCGCTACCAGCGTGCTCCACCCCACGCCCAGCGCAATGCGGATGCCAGTCAAAATTTCAGGCAGGGCCGACGGCAATACCACCTGGCTGAACAACTGCCAGCGGTTGGCGCCCAGCGACAGCGCAGCGTTCACCCGCTCTTGCGACAGGGACCGCACGCCGGCCTGGGCCGACAGCACGACGGGCGCAAACATAGCCAGTGTCAGCAGGGTGATTTTCGACGCCTCGCCTATGCCCAGCCAGATGATCATCAGCGGCAGGTAGGCCAGCGGCGGCAGCGGCCAGTAGAACTCTATGGGCGTATCCAGCACACCCTTGGCCCAGCGGTTCAGCCCCATGGCGATACCGACCGGTATGCCCAGCGCAATAGCAATGGCGGCAGCGGACAGGATACGCACCAGGCTGGCCGACACATGCTCCCACAGCGTGGCGTTGGCATAGCCGTCGTCCCAGATACTGCGGGCTGTGGCCAGTACCTCGGCCGGGGTGGGCAGAAATAAATGTGGCACCAGCCCGGTCTGCGCCACGGCCCACCACAGCAGCAGGATGGCGGCCGCCGTGGCGATGCTGGTGGTCACGGTGGAGCTCTCGCCAATGCCGAAGCTGCGCATTTTCACTAGTCGTGGCATGGCGGCCTCTCTGGCCGTGCGGGGGGCTGCGGCAGCACTGTGGATGTTGCCTGGAGCGGCGAGTTCGCTCATGTGGTGGCCTCTTCTGTGTCTTTTGTGCGGTGTTCAGTCTGGTGGATGATGGCGCGTATGTCTTCGCGCAGTTGGGCGAAGGCAGGTGATGTCTTGATGGCGCGGGCATCGCCATCACGGGCGTACTGGCGTACAAAGTCCAGGTCGAAGCGCGCCACGATGCGGCCCGGGCGGGGTGACATGACGATCAGCTCGGTACCCAGGAACAGCGCTTCTTCAATCGAATGGGTGATGAAAAACACCCGCTTGCCGGTACGCGCCCAGACGGATACCAGCAGCTCCTGCATCTGCTCGCGGGTCATGCTGTCCAGCGCACCAAAGGGCTCGTCCATCAGCAGGATGTCCGGGTCGGGCGCCAGCGCGCGGGCCAGGCCCACACGCTGGCGCATACCGCCAGACAGTTCGTACGGTGCGGCGTTGGCGAAGTCCTGCAGGCCGACCAGGCGCAGCAATTCCAGCGCCCGCTCGCGGCGCTCGGCGCGCGCCACGCCGGCAAACTGCAGGCCCAGGGCGACGTTGTCGAGTACGGACTTCCAGGGCAGCAGCGTGTCCTTCTGGAATACCACGCCCCGGTCGGCACCTGGGCCTTCCACCGGGCGGCCGTCCAATGTAATGCTGCCGTCGGACAAGGGTAGGAAGCCCGCCATGGCGTTCAGCAGGGTGGATTTGCCGCAGCCGGAGGTGCCCAGCGCCACCACAAAGCCGCCCTGCGGGATGTCCAGCGACACCCGGTCCAGCGCATGCACCGGCCGGCCGTCGCGGGCTTCAAAAAATACACTAGCGTGTTGGACGCGGAGCATGGATGCGCTTATTTCTTCAGGGCTACCACGGCGGCAGGCGTCACAAAGGCCGCGTAGCTGGGCAATACCTCTGGAATCTTCTTTTGCTCTTTCAGGAACACCGAGGTTTCCTTCAGGATCTTGGCAATGCCGGACTTCTCGCCGCCGCCCAGCCAGGCGTCCGACGCCTGGGTGTTCAGGCTCAGCAGCGACAGGTTTTGCAGTGCCGCAGCCTGGTCGGCCGGGGTGCCGCCGAGCAGCTTGGCCAGCAGCTTGGTGTTCTCGCTGTCGGCGGTCCAAGCGGCCTTGTTGCTGGTGAAGGAGGTGGTGTATTTGTCCACCACGCTGGAGAAGGACTTCAGGAACTCGGGGTGGTCCTTGGCGAAGGATGCGGTGGCGACCCAGGCAGAGAAGGTCGGCGCGCCTTTGTCGGCCACATCCTTGGAGGTCACCAGGACTTTGCCGTTTTTCTTCAGCTCGGTCAGCGCCGGGTCCCAGACGAAGCCGCCATCGATATCGCCCCGGTTGAACGCGGCCACGATGTCGGGCTGGGGAATGGCGAAAACCTGCACGTCTTTTTCAGTCAGGCCCTGGGTTTTCAGCAACGCCAAGAGCTGGTAGTGGTCGGTTGACACGGGTGCTGCGGCCAGCTTCTTACCCTTCAGGTCGGCTAGGCTGTGGATACCCGAGCCGTTGCGCACCACCAGTGCCTCGTCGGTGCCGGAGGTGGAGGCCACGTAGAAGGCCTTCACGTCCAGGCCGCGCGAGGTGGCGGCGGCGTAGGGGCTGGAGCCCACATAGCCAATCTGTACATCGCCCGACGCAATGGCTGCAAAGATGTCCGCGCCGGAGTTGAAGCGGCGGAAGTCGATGTCGTAACCCGTGGCCTTGGCGTAGTCGCCATTGGCAATGCCGACCGACGAGGGCAGGGCGTCCGTCTGGTAGCCCACCACTACTTTTTTGTCGGCCGCTGTGGCCGTGAGGGCGGTGCCCAATACCAGCGCGCCCACGGCGGCCGTCCATAGTTTTTGTGCGAATCGCATGCTTCCAGCTCCTGATAGTTTGCGGCCACAGCAAGCGGTGGCCTTGGAGCGGAATCTTAGGTTTAGATGTGTATGTAGCTATAGAACAATATCAACATACGTTATGCGAATAATGGTGACGCATACGGTCCGCATTGGGGGCGTCTCAGAAAACGGAAAATGGTGCACACCGGGCTGGTCGCAGCGGTCGTAGCCCAATAAAACCACCCCATTGAAGTAGCCATTTGGGCCCTTTATTGGTTTTTATTCGTTACCTCATGGGAACGCTAACTGTAGCGATTAAGCCGGTTTGCTGAGATTCGTCTGCGAAGTCGAGGCGAATTTCGGCACCGATGCGATGAGCAATCGTTTGAACAATGGAAAGCCCCAAACCAGATCCAATCTGCCCACTGCCCAGCGTGCGATAGAAGGGATCAAAAACCCTGTCCCGCTCGGCCAATGGAATACCTGGCCCGTTGTCCTGGACGCGCAGCTTGGCCTTCGCGTCCGACACCTCCACCGAAAGATCAACCTGCCCGCCCTCTGGCGTGTAACGGATGGCGTTATCGACCAGGTTCTTGACCACGGCGATCATGTCCAGCTCACTCACCCAGACTTCGGCGTCTTGGATGCCTTCGACACCGATGTCAATGCGCTTGGCCTCGGCCAGCGGTATGAGGTCTTCCAGCACGCGGCGATAGACGCCCTGAACCGATAACGGCGACTGTGGAAAGTCGGTAGCCGACTGCGCCTTAGCCAAAGTCAGAAGTTGATCCAGTAGGTCGCGGCCACGCTCGATTCCTTGGCGCAGCACTATCAGCCGTTCGTGTGCCAAGCTAGACATCTCTATGTCTGCCAGCCGCTCGGCTTGTAGCGATAAGGCCGTCAACGGCGAACGCAGCTCGTGCGCTGCATCCGCCACAAAGCGGCGCTGAGATTCCATCGATTGATTTACACGGGCGAGCAGGCGATTTATCGCTGCAGCGAAGGGGCGAACCTCGGTTGGAAAGTGGCGAGCGTCAATAGGGTGCAACTCCTGGTCGGCCCGTTGGTCGATTTCCTTGGAGAGCGCGGCAATGGGCCGGAACATTTTGCGCACCAAGTCGGCAACGATTAACAGCAACACCGGCACGAGAATCAAGAAGGGCATCACCGTGCGTAGTGCCCCGTCGCGGGCGATCTCATTGCGGAAACCAGATTCTTGAGCCACGGCAATGCGTTCACCAGCGGCTGTAGTCTTGACCAGCACGCGGAACGTTTCGCCGCCAACCTCCAGCGTATGTAGTCCGTCGGGCAGCGTGGCTGGAAGCGGGAGTGTTCCTCCTGCATCCAGCCCTACCGCAGAGAGGCTGAACTCACCCAAGCGCTGGACGATCACGCGCGATTCCTCATCGGCGTACTTGAGACGGGAATCGGTGGTTGGCGCAACTGGTGCCAGGTGCTGACGGTCCATGAGCTGCGCCACCTGACGCAGCACATCGTCTTGTAGCTCGTGGGCTTCATCGAAGGCGGACAGGAACGACAAGACTCCCGCCACGATGGCCACCGCGAGAATGGCTAGCGACAGGGTGAAGGACAGCTTGAGCTGAACCGACTCGTTCAAGCGCTTTTTGAAACCATCCATCCGATCCCCCTGACGTTTTTGATGACCTCGCTGCCCAGCTTGCGACGCAGGACATAGATCAGATATTCGACAGCATTGCTTTCGACCTCTTCCCCCCAGCCATAGATGCGATCCTCCAGCTCGCTGCGCGAAAGAATGGCTCCGGGCCGTACCAGCAAGGCTTGCAGCAGCGAGAACTCGCGGTTGGACAATTGCAAAGGAGAGCCGCCATTGACGCTGGCCTCTTTGGTGGCTGGATCGAGCGACACCACGCCATTGCCGATTACCGGCGCTGCCGTCCCACCCTTGCGCCGTAAAACGGCGCGCATCCGAGCCAGTAGCTCCGCCATCTGAAAAGGCTTGGATACATAGTCGTCGGCCCCGCCGTCTAGGCCGCGCAGGCGATCATCCAAGCCGTCACGCGCTGTGATGATAAGCAGGGGAACAGGGTTGTCCTTAGCGCGGAGGCTGGCCAACACCTCAAGCCCATCCTTGCCGGGCAGGCCCAGATCGAGCAGCACCAGATCGTAGTGCTGACAGCCCAGCGTCGTGAGTGCCGTCTGTCCGTCCTTCACCCAATCGGCGGCGTAGGACGCATCCTTCAACGCACCGTAGATCGCGTCACCGATCATCGGATCGTCTTCAACCAGCAATACCCGCATTCCCCCTCCAATAGTCAATTATTCAAGGCTACACCTGAATTCGATAAATGATGGCATCCTTATAGTTAACCGTGTAGCGCATCGAAGGTTTTCAATAGCGCAGCCATGGCAGCCTTGCAATCAGTCTGACTCGGCGCGTCAGCCCTTAGTGCCGAAAGCGACTTGTCTATGCCCTTATCGAGCACGTGCCAATCATCGGCCGCCCGTGGTTTCAAACCGGCCTCGGCGGAGTCCCATGCGACCTCCAAGTCCTTGATACGGGCCTTGGCAGCGGGCAAGTCGCCTTTATCCACGATGGTGGCCACATCGGCGGCAATGCTGCGGAAGGCCGACAGGTCGCCTAGCTTGGAGGCGACCTTGCCTTGCTGGGCCGGGATGCTTTGGCCTAGTGAGGTCGACGCTGCGCCTGTGTTGCCTTGATCGGCTGGCTTGGAGCAACCCGCTGTCAGAGCCAGGAATACGGCTGCGGAAGCGGTGAAAAAAGGGCGAGCGATTGAGTGGCGATGGGTCATTTTTTCCCTTGAGTAGTGGAAAGTGGTTTAGGAACTGGCTTATTCAGCGAGTTGGGTAGAGCGGTTTGCGTTCATGCCGATTTGCGCGACAGCCACCAGCAAGACGATCACCGAGAGGAACAGGGCACTCGTCCACATTGCACCCATGCCGAGACCGCCATAGGTCTTGGCTTGGGTCAGCAAATCGCCCAGCGCGGCGCCGAAGGGGCGGGTCAGGATGTAGGCGATCCAGAAGGTCAGTACGGCGTTGCCGCCCATGCGCCAGGCCGCATAGGTGATGCCGATCTGTGCACCGAACGCCACCGAGCCCCAGATAAAGCCCAAGCCCAATGCCTCCGTCGCCAAATCGCCAGCAGCCGTGCCTAGCGCGAAGGTGCATAGGATGGCTGCCCAATAGAACAGCTCCCGGCTGCGCGTCACGATGTCATGAATGGACAGGGTGCGCTCGACCCGATACCAAACGAAGAAGATCGCGGCAAGCGCAACGGCAAACGCCGAGGTGCTGATGTACAGGCTGACGCCAAGGCCATCGGTCAGCAGATCGGTGATCTGGGTGCCGACAACGCTGACCAGTACCACCGTCAGCCAGTAAATCCAAGGGATATAGCGGTGGGTACGCAACTGCATGAACAAGGCGGCTGCCAACAGAGCTGCCATGACGCTTCGCGTCAGGCCTTGCCCCAAGCCTGCCTCGACTGCCAGATAGTCGGCAACAGTTTCCCCCACCGTAGTGGACATGATTTTGATGATCCAGAAGGAAAGAGCGACCTCCGGGACTTTGTTGAGCCAGCCTGTGATGCTGCTCGTGGGTAATTTGTTCAAGGTGTTCTCCTGCTGAGTTGAAATGGTTGGCGTCAGTTTGTCTGGCCAGACTTAGCCAACCCATAGGCTTAGTCGTGCACCCATCCGAGCGCGATCAATTTGCCAAAAAGCCGGTGATGAATTGCGGTGGCGAGTCTGTAACTAGCCCCCAGATACCAGTGGGCTGTGCGCAAGGTCAGCCAAGCACTGAGTAAGGCCACCGAGATCGCCCCGAACATGTCAAACGGGAAATGCACACCAAGGTAGATGCGACCCCACGCGATGGGGACGCCCAACAAGGCCAGGCCGATGCCTGTACTGCGATGTTGTTGCTGTAGCAGGAGGCTGAACGCAACTGCCCACCACAGCGTCAGGTGATCGCTTGGGAATGAGGAGTCGGCAACATGAGGGATAAGGGTATGCCCCAGTCCGATCATGAAAGGTCGGGGGTGCATCCAGGCCAATCCGATGGCTTGGTTAATCAGAAGGCCCAGTACCCCCGACGCGCTTACAACAAGCATGGCCTTGCGAATGCCTTCGCTGCCCCGCAGCCAGCCGATACCGATCAGAGGCGGTACCGCCCAGATGAGCTGCTCGGCAAAGAAGGTGGCCAGCATCAGCGCCAAAGCGCTGGGACGCTCTGGCGCGTTCAGCCAGAGAAACAGTGTGTGGTTGAGTGATTCCATGCGGTCTCCGTGCCGGATCGCCGTACTAGAGACGACCCGGCCATGTTGGCGAGGTGTCAGTCCTGCTTGTCGTGGTCGTCATCGTGATCTGCCTTATCTTCAGCAGACGAGATAACCGTGCCTTTGTCGGCATCAACCCGGACATCGAAGACCTTGGCTCCGCTGACGACCTCCACGTCATAGACCCAGCCTTGTTTCGAGTTCTCGTATTCGGCGCGCGACGCCTTGCCGTTGGCGTGTTGCTCGGCGACAGTGACGGCCTGAGCGAGCGGAATCTTGGCGTTGCTGATTGCCAAGGCGTCGTTTTCCATGCCACCTTTGGCGGCGTAGGCCACGGCCCCTGTCGCTGCAATGGCGATAGCCAGTAAGAAAATTTTGGTGTAGCGGTACATGATGCTTCTCCGGAAGAGTGCAGGGATTTGCACAGTGGAGAAGTTACGCAGGCAGACTTAGCTCTCACTGAGCCAAAGAAGTCGCTGCTGGAAATAGTACGTCAGGGCTTAGCTTGCTTTACTTTATGTTTTCTGAGATCAGCCCTATTGCGCATAAAAATAGCCTGATTAGGTGCCTGCCTCAGAACGCAACCACGCCCATGAAAACCCCGTTCGCCCTGAGCTTGTCGAAGGGCTTGCAAATTGAGCCCTTCGACCCTTCGATAAACCCACGACAGGCCAAGCTCAGGGCGAACGGTTGTGGTGGTATGTCTGAGGCAAGTAGCTAATCAGGAAAAATAGCTTCTAGCGCACGTATTACCTACGCTGGCAGCTATTGACTTGATAGCAGGTTTCAGTCGGCAATTTGCGGTGGCTGCGGGTGCTGCTGCAGGTACCAGGCGCGCAGGCCGTCGTCTTCAAAAGCGTAGTCGCCGCGCCCGGCGCGCCAGATCAGTTCCTTGTCGCGCAGCGCGTCCAGCGCACCCTGGATGGCCGAGTTGCTCAAGGGTTTGCCCAGCACGGCCTGGTAGGCGGCCAGGGCGGTTTCGGCAAACGGGGTGTAGTCGGGGGCCAGGCGGGCGATGGCGTCCAGCACGGCTTTTTGGGCGCCTGGCAGGCTGTTGTAGGCCGAGGCAAATTCCTGCCAGGCACGGCTCTGCAACTGCTGGGCGTTGCGCTCAATCAGCGCGTCCAGTGCATCGGCGCCGCCCCAGTCGGCCACGGCTTCGCCGACCACGCGCTTCAGCATCTCTGGCCGGCGGCCCAGCAGGTCGAAGGCGCGCTCCAGCGTATCGGCGCTGAAGGCTTTGCCGTCGGCAAACTGGGGTTTCAGCCAGTCGGCGTAGGCTTCTACAAATCCCCGGTCCAGCAGCGGGAAGCGGGTCACCCCGGCGCCGTAGAAGGGCTCGCTTTTGCGCAGCACCAGGTGCGTCAGCTTGTCGCGGTTGGAGCCGGTCATCACCAGGTGCAGGCCGCGCTCAGACGTGCCCTGGTTGAGCCGGTCACGCGCGGCCTTGAGCGCAAACATGGCCTGGGTGCCGGCGGGGGTGGACAGGGCGTGCTGGGCTTCGTCCACCAGCAGTACCAGGGGTTTGCCGCATTTCAGGCGCAGCCGCTCCAGCGCGTCGGCCAGCGTGGCGCCACCGGTCTGGCCGATCTTGTTCAGGTCCAGACTCAGAGCCCCCAGCACAGTCAGCTTGTCCAGCCCCACGCCCTTGGCGGCTTTGAGCACTACGCCATCAAAGCGGGCCAGGGCCTCTCGCACGACGGCAATAATGAGCTCCGCCGGGTCGCGGCTGCGGTCGGACCACAGATCCACGTACAGCGTTTCCCAGCCGCGTTTGCGCATCTCGGGCACCATGTCTTCACGCAAGAAGGTTGATTTGCCGGTGCGCCGGGGCGCGGCCAGGAACAGGCCGGAGGTGGCGTCCAGAATGCCACGGCCCTCCAGCGCGTCGCAGTAGCTGGCCGCCAGGGCGTTGCGGCGGTAGGTGAAGAGGTCGGCCATGGGTTTTATGGATGAATTATTTCGCAAAACATAATTTTACGGAAAATTAAATAATTGCACCATAAAACCCCTGCTGGCACAGCGTTGGCGCAGGGCTTGTGGAAGAAATACCAGCCTGGCGCAGGTGCTGTCTGCGCTGCAAGCTATTGAATTGGTAGCAATTGGTAGCAGTTACCCTGGGATAGGCCTGGGGGCTCGGGTAAACTCAAACCCGCTCTTGCCGCCCCTTGGGTGTATGCAATTGCCCAGCTGATTAACCCACTAGCTTCACAAACCAGACTTCGGTGCGCCTCCAATCCATCAAGCTCGCGGGCTTCAAGTCCTTTGCCGAACCCACCACCTTCCACCTGCCAGGCCAACTGGTCGGCGTGGTGGGCCCGAACGGCTGCGGCAAGTCCAACATCATGGATGCGGTGCGCTGGGTGCTGGGCGAGAGCAAGGCCAGCGAGCTGCGCGGCGAGTCCATGCAGGACGTGATCTTCAACGGCACGACCACCCGCAAGCCGGCCAGCCGCTCCAGCGTGGAGCTGGTGTTTGAGAACAACGACCACCGCGCGGGCGGCCAGTGGGGCCAGTTTGCCGAGATCGCCGTCAAGCGCGTGCTGACCCGCGAAGGCAATAGCAGCTACTACATCAACAACCAGCCTGTGCGCCGGCGCGATGTGCAAGACGTGTTCCTGGGCACCGGCCTGGGCCCGCGCGCCTACGCCATCATCGGCCAGGGCACCATCAGCCGCATCATCGAGTCGCGCCCGGAAGAGCTGCGCCTGTTCCTGGAAGAAGCCGCGGGCGTCTCCAAATACAAGGAGCGCCGCCGCGAGACCGAAAACCGCCTCAGCGACACGCGTGAAAACCTGACCCGCGTGGAAGACATCCTGCGCGAGCTCAATGCCAACCTCGAGCGCCTGGAAAAGCAGGCCGAGGTGGCGCACAAGTACAACACCCTGCACGCCAGCGCCACGCTGAAGCAGCACCAGCTGTGGTTTTTGAAAAAGACCGAGAGCGAGGCCGACCAAAGCAAGGTCAAGGCCGATGCCGCCCAGGCGGTGAACGACCTGGAGTCGCGCATCGCCGACCTGCGCCATGTCGAAGCCGAGCTGGAAACCATACGCCAGGCCCATTACGACGCGGGCGACGCGGTCAACCAGGCCCAGGGCAAGCTGTACGAGGCCAGCGCCGAAGTTGGCCGCTTGGAGGGCGAAATCCGCTTCGTGGTCGAAGGTCGTCAGCGTGTTGAGCTGCGCCTGACCACCTTGAAAGAGCAAATCCAGCAATGGGCCACGCGCCAGGACGATGCGCATTTCGAACTCGAAAATTTAGAGGCCACCGGCATCGAGGCCGAAGAAAAAGCCGAGCTGCTGGCCGCCCAGGTGGAAGAGCAGGCCGCCCAGCTGCCAGACCTGGAAGATGCGCTGCAAAGCGCCACCCGTGCCGCCAACGAGCAGCGCACGGGCGTGGTTCAGGTGCAGCAGCAAATTCAGGTGCTGGCCGCCGAGCAGCGCAGCATCGAAGAACAGTTCCGCCAGCTGGACCAGCGCCGAGAGCGCCTGGAGGGCGACAAAAAGTCCCTGGCCGCACCCGACGATGCCCGCTTGGAGATGCTCCAAGGCCAGCTGGACGAAGCCTCCGAGGCCGCAGCCATAGCCGATGCCCGTCTGCAGGAACTGCAGGAAAACCTGCCCCAGCTGGACGAAGACCGGCGCAGCAAGCAAACCGCTGTCAACACCGAGTCTGCCCGCCAGGCCGACATATCGGCCCGCCTGGAGGCGCTGAAGGCGTTGCAGGAAAAGGTCAAGACCGACGGCAAGCTCAAACCCTGGCTGACCCGCCACGGACTGGAAGGCCTGCAAGGCGTGTGGAGCAAGCTGCACATCGAGCAGGGCTGGGAAAACGCCCTGGAAGCCGCCTTGCGCGAGCGCATGGGCGCACTTGAAGTATCGAAGCTGGAGATGGTGCGCGCCTTCGCGGGCCTGGACGGCAAAGACGTGCCTCCGGCCAAGCTGGCCTTCTACAGCGCGCCGCCCGCCGGCTCTGCACCGGGTGCTGCCGCCTTGCCGCGCCTGGCCGATTTGCTGCGTTTGAACGATGCCGGCCTGGCCGCCTTGCTGGGCGACTGGCTGCACGGCTGCTACACCGCCGCCAGCTTTGAAGACGCGCTGCAGCAGCGCAGCCAGCTGCAGATGGGCGAAGTTATTTATGTGCAGAGCGGCCACGCCGTCAGCCTGCACAGCGTATCTTTCTACGCCCAGGACTCCGAGCAGGCCGGCCTATTGGCCCGCGCGCAGGAAATTGAAAATTTAGAAAAGCAGCTGCGCGCCCAAACGCTGATCAACGAGGAAACCCGCTACGCCCTGGTGCGTGCCGAGGCGGCCTACAACGAATCCTCGCAGCGCCTGGTCACGGCCCGGCGCGAAGCCAGCGAGGCACAAACCCAGGCCCACGCGCTGCAAGTCGAAACCCTGCGCCTGGGCCAGTTGGCCGAACAGGCCCGCGCGCGCAGCCAGCAGTTGGCCGGCGACCTGGCCGAAGTCGAAGCCCAGCTGGACGATCTGCAAGAGCGCCGCGTCACCGCCGAGGCCCGCTTCGAAGAGCTGGACATGCAACTGGCCGACAGTCAGGAGCGCCACGCCCAATTGGACGAGCGCGTCATCGAAGTGCAGCGCAAGCTGAACGAATGCCGTGAGCAGCAGCGCAGTCTGGAGCGCCAGGCCCAGGAGGCCACCTTCGCCCAGCGCAGCCTGGGCGCACGCCGCGCCGAGCTGACCCGTGCGGTGGACATGGCGCAGCAGCAAACCGTGTCGCTGACCGACGAGCAGCAGCGCGCCCACGATGAATTGGCCCGCTTGAGCGATGCCGCCGCCCAGGGCGGCCTGCAGACCGCGTTGGCCCAGAAGCTGGAGCGTGAAGCCGCGCTTGGCACCCAGCGCAGCCAGTACGACGACCTGACCGCCCGCCTGCGTGCCGCCGACGAGGCCCGCATGCAGAACGAGCGCGCACTCGACCCGCTGCGCCAGCGCATCACCGAATTCCAGCTGAAAGAGCAGGCCGCACGCCTGGGCTCGGAGCAGTTCACCCAGCTGCTGGCCGATGCCAAGGCCGACCTGGAGGCGATCGCCAAATCCATTGCCGATGGCGATGTGCGCATGCACGGCATGCAGAGCGAGATCGACCGGCTGAACCGCGAAATCACCGCACTCGGCGCCGTGAACCTGGCCGCGCTGGACGAGCTGACCGTGGCACGCGAGCGCAAGCAGTTCCTGGATGCGCAGACCGCCGATCTGGTGGACGCCATGACCACGTTGGAAGACGCCATCAAGAAGATCGACGGCGAAACCCGCGAGCTGCTGTCCGGCACCTTCGACACCGTGAACGGCCACTTCGGCAAGATGTTCCCCGAGCTGTTCGGCGGCGGCAATGCGCGCCTGGTCATCACCGGCGACGAGATTCTGGATTCAGGTGTGCAAGTGGTGGCACAGCCGCCCGGCAAGAAGAACCAGACCATCCATTTGCTGTCGGGCGGCGAGAAAGCCCTGACCGCGATTGCCCTGGTGTTCGCCATCTTCATGCTGAACCCGGCACCGTTTTGCCTGCTGGACGAGGTGGACGCGCCGCTGGACGACGCCAACACCGAGCGCTATGCCAAACTGGTGGCCAGCATGAGCAGCGAGACCCAATTTCTTTTCATCAGCCACAACAAGATCGCCATGGAAATGGCCCAGCAACTGATTGGTGTGACCATGCAGGAGCAGGGCGTTTCGCGCATTGTGGCGGTCGATATGGAGTCGGCCCTATCCATGGCCGAATTGACATGACAACTACCCTACAACTGGGGCTGGCGGTGGGGGGCGGCCTGGTACTGGCCGCCGTCGTCGCGCACAGCACCTGGACCGCCCGTAAAAACGCCCCCAAGCAACCCGATCCACCACCGCCCAGCGCCTTCCCTGCGGGGGAAGAAGACGTGGCGCGCCAGGAACCCTCGTTCGAGGGTGAGCTGCCCCCGCTGCCCGTGCCTGAGCGCAAGCCCGGCATGGACGCCTTGATCGACGGTCTGGCCACGGTGGCCGTGGAGCAGCCGGTGTCGGGCGATGCGGCCCTGGCCGCCATGCCGCCCACACGCCGCGTGGGCAGCAAACCCTTTGCCATCGAGGGCCTGAACGCCACCAGCCAGCAATGGGAAACACCTGCCGCCGGCCAGCGCTACACCCAGTTCCAAACCGGTGTGCAGCTGGCCAACCGCACGGGTGCGCTGAATGAGATCGAGTTCTCCGAGTTCGTGATGAAGACCCAGGCCTTTGCCGATGCGGTCAGCGGCCTGCCCGAATTCCCCGAAATGCGCGAAGAAGTGGCCCGTGGCCGCGAGCTCGACCAGTTCGCCAACGACCACGACGCCCAGCTGGGCTTCACCCTGCGCGCCGTGCACGCGGCCTGGAGCCCCGGCTATGTGCAGCAGCACGCGGCACGCCTGGGCTTTGTGCCCTCGCTGATCCCGGGCCGTATGGTCTTGCCCTCGGCCACGGCGGGCATGCCACCGGTGCTGGGCCTGGCTTTCGACGCCCAGGCAGCCCTGGCCGAAGACCCTGATCAGTCGGCCCTGCGCGAGGTGTCGCTGAGCCTGGACGTACCCCAGGTGGACCGCGCCGAGCAGCCCTTTGTGCGCATGCGTGAAACCGCCAAGGCCCTGGCCGAGGCCATGGACGGCAGCATCACCGACGACCGAGGCTACCCCTTGCCCCAGGACGCACTGGACGGCATTGGCGCCGAGCTGGAAAAGCTCTACGACACGCTGGAGTCGCGCGAGCTGGCGGCAGGCTCGGCATTGGCTCGCCGGTTATTCAGTTGATTCAATGGATATGGCGGAAAACTTAGAGCTTTTTGGGGCTCCCGCGCAGGTAAATCCTGCGCTAGTAGCTATCAAAATAGAAGCATTGCGCACGCAGCTCAATGCCTGGAGCCACAGCTATTACGTGATGGACGCGCCGACCGTGCCGGACGCCGAGTACGACCGCGTGTTCCGCGAACTGCAGGCACTGGAAGAGGCACACCCCGAGCTGCTGACGGCCGATTCGCCGACCCAGCGCGTGGGCGGCAAGCCGCTGCCCGAGTTCGCCTCGGTGCGCCACGCCGTGCCCATGCTCAGCATCCGCACCGAGACCGATACCGAGCCCAGCGGCGCGCTGAATTTCGACACCCGCATCCGCAAGGAGCTGGGCCTGCTTGAGGGCGATGCGCCGGTGGAATACGTGGCTGAACCCAAGTTCGACGGCCTGGCCATGAGCCTGCGCTATGTGAACGGCGCGCTGGTGCAGGCCGCCACGCGCGGCGACGGCGAGTACGGCGAGGACGTGACGCAGAACATCCGCACCATGCGGCAAATCCCCCTGCGCTTGCACGGCGATGCGCCCGCACTGCTGGAGGTGCGCGGCGAGGTCTATATGCGGCGCGACGACTTCGACGCGCTGAACGAGCGCCAGCGCGAAGCTGGCCTGAAAACCTTTGTGAATCCGCGCAATGCGGCCGCCGGCGCGGTGCGCCAGCTGGACCCGGGCATTGCGGCCCAACGTCCGTTGAAGTTCTTTGCCTACGGCCTGGGTGAAGTGACACCGGTGGAGCAGGGCGGCCCGGCGTTCGACACGCACTACGCCATGCTGCAGACGCTGAAGTCTTTGGGTTTTCCGGTTGCAGCGCAGGTGCGCATTGCGCAGGGTGCTTCTGAATTGATAGCATTCCACCAGCAGACCGGTGCCGCACGCGACCAGCTGCCCTACGACATCGACGGCGTGGTCTACAAGGTCAATGCCTTGGCCCTGCAACGCCAACTGGGCTTTGTGTCCCGCGAACCGCGCTGGGCCGTGGCGCACAAGTACCCGGCGCAAGAGCAGCTGACCACGGTGACTGCCATCGACGTGCAGGTCGGCCGTACCGGCAAGCTTACGCCCGTGGCGCGGCTGGCGCCGGTATTCGTCGGCGGCGTGACGGTGACCAACGCCACGCTGCACAACCTGTTCGAGCTGCGCCGCAAGCGCGTGCGCGTGGGCGATACCGCCATCGTGCGGCGTGCCGGCGATGTGATTCCCGAGGTTGTCGGGGTGGTTGAAAAGCTGCGTGAAATCTACGTGCCCAACTTCCGCATGCCGCGCCAATGCCCCATCTGCGGTAGCGCCGTGGTGCGCGAAAAGACCGAGATGAACCACCGCTGCAGCGGCGGCCTGTTCTGCCCGGCGCAGCGCAAGGAGGCGATATTGCATTTCGCCCACCGCCGCGCGGTGGAGATCGAAGGCCTCGGCGACAAGCTGGTCGAGCAATTAGTGGACGCGGGCATCATCCGCACCTTGCCCGACCTGTACAAGCTGGGCCTGACGGCCTTGTCCGAGCTGGACCGCATGGCCGAAAAGTCGGCCAAGAACATTCTGGCCGCGCTGGAAAAATCCAAGGACACGACCTTGCCGCGCTTCCTGTTCGGCCTGGGTATCCGCCACGTCGGTGAGGCCACGGCCAAGGAGCTGGCCCGGCACTTCGGCAAGCTCGACAGCATCATGGACGCAACGGTGGAGCAGTTGCTGGAAGTCGCCGACGTCGGCCCGATCGTGGCTTTAGCGATCCGCACTTTCTTCGACCAACCGCACAACCGCGAAGTAGTCGAGCAGCTGCGCGCCTGCGGTATCCGCTGGGAAGAGGGCGAGCCTGCAGCCCAGGCGCCCAAGCTCCTGGCCGGTCAGACCTTTGTGCTCACCGGCACCTTCCCCACGCTAAGCCGTGACCAGGCCAAAGATTTGCTTGAAGCCGCCGGCGCCAAGGTGGCCGGTTCGGTGAGCAAGAAAACCCATTACGTCGTGGCCGGCGAGGAGGCCGGCAGCAAGCTGGACAAGGCGCTGGCATTGGGCGTGCCAGTGCTGGACGAGGCGCAGATGCTGGCTCTGGTGAATGAAGGAGTTGCCCCATGACCGTACACGCCATTCTGAAAATGGGCGACGCCCGCCTGCTGCGCGTGGCCCAGCCTGTGACCCATTTCGATACCGACGAGCTGCACCTGCTGGTGTCTGACATGCTGGACACCATGCGCGCGGCCAACGGTGCCGGGCTGGCAGCGCCGCAGATCGGGGTGGACCTGCAGCTGGTGGTGTTCGGCACGCGCGAGGCCAATCCGCGCTATCCGGACCGCCCGTTGGTGCCACCCACGGTGCTAATCAACCCCGTGATTACGCCTTTGGGCGAGGCGGAGGAAGACGATTGGGAAGGCTGCCTGTCGGTGCCCGGTCTGCGGGGGCTGGTGCCGCGCTGGTCCAAGATACGCTACACCGGCTTCGACCAGTACGGCGACCCTATCGACCGAACGGTGGAAGGCTTCCACGCCCGCGTGGTGCAGCACGAGTGCGACCACCTGATTGGCCGGCTGTACCCCACGCGCATGCGCGATTTGACGCAGCTGGGCTACACCGAAGTGCTGTTCCCGGGCATCGCGCCGTCGGACGACGATTGAACCGGAAATAGCCGGCTTTTCGGCCATTTACCTTGCCTATCCACGGGGCACGGGCACCTAAGATGGCGCCATGAAAGCAGTACTTTGCACTCTTGTCTTGGCTTTGGCCGGTTGCGACACGGTTAGCACCAAGGCTGTGTCCTATTTGTACTCCAGCACGCCTGCTTTGGCGGTGGTGGACGGCGTGGCCTACCAGGGCACCGCCACCGTCGCGCTGGACCGTACGGGTTCGGTTCAGCTGACATCCATACAGCCGCCCGAGCGCGTCTGCGCTGGCAATTTCCGCTACACGGCCACGACCACGGGTGTCTTGCAACTGCATTGCGCGGGTGTGCCCACCCGCATGGCTTTTACCGCCATCAACGATGTGAAAGCCTATGGTTGGGGCGGTACCGAGAGCAATCCGGCCACCTTTACCTTTGGCATGGCGCCGCAGGATGCGGCTGCCTATCTGCGCCTGCCGGCTGCTGCCGCGACGCCCATGCCGGAACCAGCAGCTCCGGCCGTACCGGCTCAGCCTGCCAGGTCTGCGGTTTCCAGGCCGGTGACCTGAACCCAGCGCACCCTTGTTCTCGCCTCTTGCGCCCAGCGCGCGGGCAGGGGATAGTGAGCGCCTGGCCAATGCCTTTTCCGGGCGGTTGGTAGATCCTCAATGCCCTATTCCACAACCCTGATTTTCGGAGTAACACCATGCAATTCAAGCACTTGGGCGTGCTCGGCTATGGCGAGGTCGGCAAGATTTTTGCTGCCGGCCTGGCCCCCCATGTGGGCGCGGTCAGCGCCTGGGATCTGCAGTTCAACGACAACCATGTGCGCGACGCCGTACCGGGCGGCGTACAAGCCTGCGCTTCATTCCAGGAACTGTATGCGCAGGCCGACTTGGTGGTGTCAGCCGTGACCGCATCGAGCGCGCTGGACGTGTCAGAAGACGCCGGCATGTGCATCCGCGAGGGCAGCATTTACCTGGACCTGAACTCAGCCTCGCCCAGCACCAAGAAGCGCGCGGCCGCCATGCTGGCTGCGGGTGGCGCGCATTACGTGGATGCGGGTGTGATGGCGTCGGTGCCACCATATGGCATACGTGTGCCGATGCTGCTGGGGGGGGCCAAGGCCGAGGAGCTGGCCGAGACCCTGCGTGCCTGGGGCATGGACGCCAAGGCCGTGTCGGATGAGATCGGCGTGGCCTCGGCCATCAAGATGTGCCGCAGCGTGGTGGTCAAGGGAATGGAGGCCTTGGTGATGGAGAGCTATGCCGCAGCCCGCCATTACGGCGTGGAGGAGCATATGCTGGCCACATTGGCCGAGACCTTCCCCGGCATCGACTGGCAGCAGCAGGGCAGCTATTTCTTCCAGCGGGTGGCGCAACATGGCAAGCGCCGTGCCGAGGAGATGTTCGAGGCCGCCCGCACCGTGCGCGACGCGGGCCTGGACCCGACTATGGCCACCGCCACCGCTCACAAACAGGACGCCATGGCCCGCCTGGCTCGTGCCAAGCTGTTCGCGGACCTGGGGTCAAATGCGCGCTGGCAAGACTACGCGGATCGCCTGCTAGGCACAGAGTGATTTGCTCTCAAATTGAGAGCTGCTGGCGCAGATAAATGGTGCGCCATAGCCTGTTTTTAATCTCTTTTTTTGCTGGCTCAGCTGCGCAAATTTTGGTTGAAAAATGACAGCGTGCGCTCCCATGCCAGCTTGGCTGCAGCAGCGTCATAGCGTGGCGTGGTGTCGTTATTGAAGCCGTGCTGTGTGCCTGGGTACTGGTAGGCGGTGTACGGTACGCCAGCGGCCTTGAGTGCGGCTTCGTAGGTGGGCCTGGATGCGTTGATGCGTTCGTCTACCGCGGCGAAGTGCATCAGCAGTGGGGCTTTGACTTGTGCTGCGGCACTGGTTGCAGGTTGGTTGCCATAGAAGGGGACGGCGGCACCCAAATCGGGCAGGCGGGTAGACAGCATGTGTGCCACACCGCCGCCAAAACAAAAGCCTACGACGCCTATCTTGCCGCGCACTTCTGGGCGTGATTTGAGGAACTCGGCTGCGGCAACAAAGTCTTCTGCCGTTTTGCTTTGGTCTAGCTGGCCGAAAAGGACGCGGGCTTTTTCTTCGTCGCCAGGGTAGCCGCCCAACGGAGTCAACGCGTCGGGTGCGAAGGCCACAAAGTTGTCGAGCGCCAGGCGCCGGGCGATATCTTCGATGTGGGGATTCAGGCCGCGGTTTTCATGCACTACCAAGATGGCCGGCAGCGGGCCGGTGGCATTCGCGGGGCGTGCCAAATACCCTTTGACGCTGCCATAGCCCTTGGGGGAAGGAAATGACAGCGTTTCGGTGGCAATGCGCGGGTCGTTGGGGGGGACTTGTCGGCCGAGTGCGAAATCGGGGCTGAGTGCGCCTAGCAGCATGGTGGCTGTGACGCCACCGACTGCGAATTTTTGGGCCTTTTCCAGGAAGCCTCGGCGGTCCAGGTTGCCGTGTACATAGGCGTCAAACAGTATTAACAGTTCCTGGTCGAAATCCTGGGCAGTTTTGCGTCGCATCGAAGGTCTCCAAAATTTGGAGCATATCGGTTTGCTGTATTACGGCAAAGACCGTAAGTTGCCGCAGGTCTTGCTCAGGGTTTGGCCTCTGCTTCAGGCTGTGGCGTGACGCGGCGGGCGCCATCGAAGCGGCGCTGCCAGTAGGCTTCACGCATGTCTTCCACGCGCACTTGAGAGCCTGTGCGAGGAGAGTGGATGAACTTGCCATCGCCCACGTAGATGCCTACGTGGCTGAAGGCGCGTTTCATGGTGTTGAAGAAAACCAGGTCGCCCGGGCGCAGTTCGCTCTTGTCAATGCGGTCGGTCGCAGCGGCCTGCTCTTTGGCACGGCGCGGCAACACCAGGCCCACGGTTTGTTCGTACATGGCGCGTACGAAGCCGCTGCAATCAAAACCAGTCTCTGCGGAGTTGCCGCCGCGCTTGTAAGGAACTCCCAGGAAACCCATGGCATTCACCACCAAATCCGAGGCTTTGGTGCTCATGCTTTGGCGCACTTGCTCTAGCTGGTCAATGGTGTGGTTCAACAGGCCTTTGTCGGCCAGGATTTTGTCTATCTCTTCATTGCTGGGGGAGGGAGGGGCGGCGTGGGCGGTGGAGCAGGCGAGAAGTAAAACGAGTATCCATTTGGGCATCCGGCGCAGGTTAGAGGGATTTGGCAGTCAAGTCAAGGCAGAAAGCCCAGCTTTGCAAAGCGGTCTGAAACTTGGCGTAACCTTTGAAATTTTTTTGTATGCAGTTGTTCATGCATACTGGTTTTGAAGGCAATATTTTGGGCTGCAAGTGGCGCGATATGCTGCCGTATTGGGCTGCCTTGCCCCTTGGGCTGTCAGATAAGTTGGAGACCCGTATGCATAACTACAAGAGTTGGTTTGGCCTGGCCATGGTTGTTTTTGCCTTGTTAGGCGGCCTGCCGCAGCAGGCTCTGGCATGGGGCCACCAAGGACATATGGTGGTTGGCGCGCTAGCCGATCAATTGCTGACGGATCGTGCCCGGGCGGGCTTGCAAGCCGATCTGGGCCTGACGCTGGAGCAGGCTGCACCATGGGCAGACTGCGTGAAAAACGTGGCTTTTGGACCCAAAGGCTTTACCTATGCTGCAGACGAGCGATGGCCGTCACCTGCCTGCACTCGCTTTGAGACCCAGGAGGGCGTGCAGGCAATGCGGGACTATGTGGCGCGTAACTGGGATGGCTGCGGCCAGCGTGTCGACTGCCACAAGACCTACCACTTCACCGACGTGGCCCACCAGCATCTCCGTTACCGGGCGGACTATGTAGGGGTGAATGGGCATGACTTGGTGCATGCGATCCGAGCGGCGGTTGCCATGCTGCAAGGCAAGCCTGTGCCTGCACCCTTCAGCATTGCCAGCCGTGCAGAAGCCTTGTTGTTGCTGGCCCATTTTGTGGGGGACCTGCACCAGCCTTTGCATGTGGGCGCGGTATATCTGGATGCCGATGCGCAGCCTGTAGACCCCGATGCAAAGAATGCGGCTTCTGACGCGGTGTTCGCCACCCGGGGCGGCAATAGCCTGGAGGTTGGCAGCAGCAATTTGCATGCGATGTGGGACGATATTCCGGATACCTTGCGTTCCAGCAGCATCCCGGCCGCCATGTTGCACGATGCACGGGCCCTGCGCGCCAGCCGGGCCAAGCCGGAGCGCTGGGTAGATGCGTGGGCCCAGGATTCACTTACGGCGAGCAGGGAGGTTTTTGTGGGTGTGCATTTCAGCCCCGCATCGCTGCAGAAGGGCGCCCGTGTATGGCAAACCAGCTTCGACGATGAGGCAGGCTACCGCGCGCGCCGGGAGCGGTTGCAAATACGCCAGTTGACCAAGGCAGGTGCGCGCTTGGCCCAGCTGGTGAATGCGCTCTACCGATGAACCCGGGTGGTTGCACGTTTAAGCAAAATAGGCTTCTGGCGCATATATTGCGTGCGCGGCGTGCTATAAAAATAAAAGCAATAGACTGCAGCGGGTTGCTGCTTGATTCAACTACAGGAGCATTCGTTTATGGCGGTAGCCAAAAAAGAGAACATGACCTTCAACGATCTGGAAAATTGGCTGAACCAGCGCAGGGTGACGGAGGTGGAGTGCCTAGTACCTGATTTGACGGGCGTGGCCCGGGGCAAGATCTTGCCCCGCGAGAAGTTCACCGAAGACCGCGGCATGCGCATACCCGAGGCGGTGGTGGCAATGGGCGTGACCGGTGAACTGCCCTCCCAGGGTCCATATTACGATGTGGTCAACCCCACAGACCGCGATATGCACTTGCGTCCCGATCCGTCCACGGTGCGTATCGTGCCCTGGGCCACGGACCCCACGGCGCAGGTGATCCACGACTGCTATGACCGTGACGGCAAGCTGGTGCCATTTGCGCCGCGCAGTGTGTTGCGCCGGGTTTGTGATCTCTATACCGCGCTGGACTTGGAGCCGGTGGTGGCGCCAGAGCTGGAGTTCTATCTGGTGGCGCGCAACACCGATCCGAACACGGTGTTGCGCCCACCGATTGGCCGCAGCGGCCGGGCCGAAACCTCGCGCCAGTCCTACAGCATTGATGCGGTGAACGAGTTCGACCCGCTGTTCGAGGAGCTGTACGACTACTGCGAAAAAATGGAGCTAAACGTGGATACGCTGATCCACGAGGCAGGTGCCGGGCAGATGGAGATCAACTTCTTCCACGCCCACCCCCTGGGCCTGGCAGACGAGGTGTTCTTTTTCAAGCGCACTGTGCGTGAAGTGGCTTTGCGCCACGATATGTACGCCACCTTCATGGCCAAGCCCATCGAGGGTGAACCGGGCAGTGCCATGCATGTGCACCAAAGCATCGTCAGCAAAGCTACGGGGCGGAATATCTTCAGCAACGACGATGGCTCGCCTTCGGAAGCCTTTTTTCATTACATCGGCGGCTTGCAGCGTTATCTGCCCGCAGCCATGGCCCTTGTAGCGCCGTATGTGAATAGCTACCGCCGCTTGTCGCGCAATACCGCCGCGCCCATCAACACCGAATGGGGCTACGACAACCGCACCGTGGGCATCCGTTCCCCCATTTCCACGCCGCAGGCGCGGCGGATCGAAAACCGTGTGATCGGTGTGGACGCCAATCCGTATGTGGCCATGGCCATGACCCTGGCCTGCGGCTACCTGGGCATGCAAAAGAAGATCAAGCCCAAGTCCGAGATGAAGGGGGATGCGTATCTGGCGCCCTTTACCTTGCCACGCAGCCTGGGGGAGGCATTGGACTTGCTACGCAGTGAGCCCGATCTGCATGAGATATTGGGCGAAGATTTCATCACGGTCTACACGGAGATTAAAGAAATCGAGTTCGAGGAATTCATGAAGGTTATTTCACCGTGGGAGCGGGAGCATCTCCTGCTGCATGTGTAACTGCGTATCAGTTTTGCTTTATACAATCTGATTTTTTCGGGGTTCTCACTTTTTTATCTGTTCCTTCTAGGAGTCTTAAACGCTATGAAACAGCAAGCACTGGTTATTGCTTTGTCAGCCCTTTTTTTAGCCGCCTGCGGTAAAAAAGAAGAGGCGCCTGCGGCACCAGCCTCTGCGCCCGCACCGGCTCCGGTGGCTTCGGCGCCTGCTCCAGCACCTGCCAATACCGAAGAAAAAGTGCTGAACGTCTATAACTGGCCCGACTACATCGCTGCAGATATGGTGGCCAACTTCGAAAAAGAAACCGGCATCAAGGTCAATTACCAGACCTTTGAAAACAACGAGGCTTTGCACGCCAAGCTGGTGGCCGGCAATAGTGGTTTTGACATCGTGGTGCCAGGCGCCGTGTTCGCCAAATCGCAAATTGATGGCGGCTTGCTGATGGCGCTGGATAAGAGCAAGATCCCGAATTTGGCCAATCTGGATCCGACCATCATGGAGAAGGTCGCCAATGTCGATGCGGGCAACGCGCACTTGATCCCCTGGGCTTGGAGCTACACCACCGTGGCTATTAACAAGGGCAAGGTTGCCAAGGCACTGGGCTCCACACCCTTGCCTGACAATGTCTGGGACCTGGTGTTCAACCCCACCTACACCTCCAAGCTCAAGTCTTGCGGCATTGCTTATCTGGACTCCCCCACCGAAGTGATTCCTCCAGCGCTGCACTACCTGGACAAGAGCCCGTACTCCGCCGATGTGGCGGACCACAAGGCTGCTGGCGCCATGCTGGCCAAGGTGCGCAAGGACATCCGCTTGTTCTCCAGCACCATGATCGACGACATGGCCGGTGGCAAGGCCTGCGTGGGCTTGGGCTGGGCCGGTGACTTGAACATCGCCAAGGCGCGCGCTGTGGAAAACAAGAATGGCAACGACATCGAAGTGCTGCTGCCCAAGAACGGCGGCCTGATCTTCTTTGACAACCTGGCCATTCCTAAGGATGCGCAGCACCCCAACAACGCCATGGAGTTCATGAACTACTTCCTGCGTCCAGAGGTATCGGCATCCCTGACCAACGAGTTGAGCTACCCCACGGCCAACAAGGCCAGCATCGAGAAGGTCAAGCCTGAAATCGCCAGCGACAAGACCATCTTCGTGGACGCGGAAAATATGGCCAAGATGGTGTCTCCCACCAGCTTGAGCAATGAAACCCGTGAATCCATGAGCAACGTATACACGCTGTTCAAGAAGAGCAAGTAAGCTGCTGCTTCTCCGGCCACGAGCAGGCCGCGCACTGTGTTGAGCGGTGCGCGGCTTTTTTCATGGGGCCTGTTGTCAGCCGCCGATCAGCCGGTGCGTCAGGTCGGCGGCGGTGTTGGCTTGGTACTTGCGCATCAAACGTGCGCGGTACAGCTCCACCGTGCGGTGGCTTATGCCAAGCGCACGGCCGATTTCCTTCGATGTGAGCCCGCTGATCACATGGGCTGCTACTTCGCGTTCACGTGGCGTCAGTGCGGCCTGCACGGGGCGGCGCGAAGACAGGTCTTCAAAGCTCCAGATGCCCGCCGCATGCGGTGCGTTGCGGTCAAAGGCGCGGCCCGTGACGTGGCACCAGAAGACCTCGCCTTTGAGGCGGCCACCCACCCGCTGCATGATGCGTTCGTCGGCGTAATGGCCTGTGGCGTTGAGTATGGGAGCGATGCGTGCGCCTATGCGCTCGAATTCTGCAGCGCTGGGGTAGAGGATCTGAAACGACTGCCCAAGCAACTGCGCACGTTCTGCGCCAAACATATCGCATAGATGCTGGTTGCAATCCACAATGCTGCGGTTGCGCGAGACCACCAGGCCGACAGGAGCCAGCTCAAACGCCAGACGGTAATCAACATCCATCAGGTGGGCCCTCTACGAAAAACTACGTACATGAATACGTAGTATCGTATGCGTTGATCTTTTAACCGGAGAGCTGTGTGAACAAAATTTTCCCTTCTGCGGCGCAGGCGCTGCAAGGCGTGGTCCAGGACGGCCAACTGCTGGCGGTAGGCGGCTTTGGTCTGTGCGGCATCCCCGAAGCGCTGATCGATGCCCTGCGCGACAGCGGCGTGAAAGACCTGACGGTGATCTCCAACAACGCAGGCGTCGATGGCTTTGGCCTGGGCAAGCTGCTGGAGACCCGGCAGATCAAGAAAATGATCTCCAGCTATGTGGGAGAGAACAAGGAGTTCGAGCGCCAGTTCTTGGCTGGCGAACTGCAGCTGGAGTTCACCCCCCAAGGCACGCTGGCCGAGAAGTTGCGTGCCGGCGGCGCCGGCATACCCGCTTTCTTCACCAAAACCGGCGTAGGCACGCTGGTGGCCGAGGGCAAAGAGCTACGCGAATTCGATGGCGAAACCTACGTCATGGAGCGCGCCCTGGTGCCCGAGGTGGCCCTGGTCAAAGCCCAGCGCGCCGACAAGTCCGGCAACCTGCAATTCCATTTGACTGCACGCAACTTCAACCCTGCCGCTGCAATGGCGGGCAAGGTGTGCATCGTGGAAGTGGAAGAGATCGTGGAAACCGGCAGCATGGAGCCCGACCAGGTGCATCTGCCCGGCATCTACGTGCACCGCATCGTGCTCAATGTGAACCCCGAAAAGCGCATCGAGAAGAGAACCCTCACCGAGAAAGCTGGAGCATAAACATGGCCTGGACACAAGACCAAATGGCGGCCCGCGCGGCCCAGGAGCTGGAAGACGGCTTTTACGTGAATCTGGGCATTGGCATCCCTACCTTGGTGGCCAACCATGTGCCCGCCGACAAGGAAGTCTGGCTGCAGAGTGAGAACGGCATGCTGGGCATTGGCCCGTTTCCCACTGAAGACCAGGTAGACGCCGACCTGATCAATGCGGGTAAGCAAACGGTGACTACGCTGCCCGGCTCGTCCATCTTTGGCAGCCATGAAAGCTTTGCCATGATCCGTGGCGGCAAGATCAACCTCAGCATCCTGGGTGCTATGCAGGTCAGCGAAAAGGGCGATCTGGCCAACTGGATGATCCCCGGCAAGATGGTCAAAGGCATGGGCGGTGCGATGGACCTGGTGGCTGGCGTGAAGCGCGTCATCGTGCTAATGGAACACGTTGCCAAGAAGAAAGACGGTACCGCAGACTTGAAGATTTTGCCCGCCTGCACTCTGCCGCTGACCGGCGTCGGCGTGGTTGACCGCATCATCACCGACTTGGCGGTGTTGGACGTGACGCCTGCCGGTTTGAAGGTGGTGGAGTTGGCGCCCGGCGTGACGCTGGATACGCTGCAGGCCAAGACCGGCGTGAAGTTAATTTGACCTTGGGTTTAACGGAGCAATCCGGCATACCCCGCCCAGGCACTGCACGCCCATAGCGACTGCTTTGGGCGGGGCGGCTTCCATTTCGGCCGCCTGCGCTATGCGCACTGTGCAATCGCCCGGCACGGTGGCGCACAGAGCGGAGTTGTTCACCCCCAACAGTTTTTGCGTTGCCCGGTATTTTTTTAGAAATTCCGCCGCGGCCTGGTCGGCCCCGAGTTGGCTGACCCGCACGTAGGCCATTGCGCCAACAAAACCGAAATACTCCATGCCCAGCCGGGTATAGGATTTCTTCTTCTGTGGTGCCACCAGGTCCCGCAGGCACTGGCTATACGCATTGGTATCCCGGTAGATGTTTTTATAGCAAGCGCTTTGGGCCTGGCGTGCGCCATCGGCCAAGGCCAGGTGTTCGCTCTCGGTCAGGGTGTGGGCCCACAGCGCCTGGCAGGACAAGGCCCATAGCAGGGCGGACAAAAGCAGGGTTTTCTGAAACATAAATAGCTGGCATCTCACGTGGAAAAGCCCTCTTTTTTCCAAGAGGGCTGTGGGAAGGGCAGGGCCTAGTTCCAGCCTAGTTCAGGCGCGTGATCCGTGCTGCCGGTGGGCTCACTGGCGAATGCGTGCTGAAGTAGGCAATGAACGCATCCAGATCCAGCACCTTGGTGTCCAGAATATTGGTGCCTGACCTTGCCATGATGGTGAAATTGTCACCGCCGGTGCCCGTGCCCAGGAAGCTGTTGGTGGCAATCTTGTACGTCTTTGCCGGATCGATCGCCACGCCGTTGAGCTTCAGCGTACCGCTCACAATGCGGTTGCCTTGTCCTGACGCGGCGCCTGCAGGTTGGTTGTTGTCATAGGTATATGTCAGACCGTTAGAGGGCAGCAATAAACGCCCCACCGCGCCAGTAGTGGTGTTGACCTTGGCGGTGTTGTTGGGTGCTTCCCATTGCTGTTCCAGCAGCCGCACGATTTGTGCACCCGTCAGGTTCAGCGTCACCAGCGTGTTGCCAAAGGGCTCGATGGTGGCCAAATCGCTGTAGGTTACCGTGCCAGTGCCGGTAAATGTCAAGTCGGCACGCACGCTGCCGGGGTTGACCAGGGCGAAGTCAGCACCGCCTGGCACGCCGGCCAGGTAGCTGTCGGCCATCACATCACCCAGGGCACCTTCTGTGGTTTCATCACGGGTGGTACTGTTGGGCAGCAGCGCGCGGGCAATGGTGGCGGTGATGGTGCCAACGGCTTGCGAGCCGGCGAGCTTGGAGATGTTTACGTACTTGGTCACCAGCGCGTCGATAGCCGTATCCCGCGCTACGGTGGTAAAGCCCGAGGGGATAACTGTGTTGTTGGACGTGCTCACGGTGTAGGTGCCGGCAGCACGTATCACGGGTACGGTATTGGCGGTGGAACTGACCAGTCCTTTTCTGGGCTGCAGGGTCAAATCGATTTCACTGACCGCACCACCGTAAAAGCCGGTCGATGTCAGCAGAATGTTTTTGCCTGCGGCGGCCGATGCATAGTTGCACACATATTCCTGGTGGGTATGGCCGCTGACCACCACATCCACATTGGCGCTGAGTTTGTCCATGATGGGCGTGATGTCGCCGCTCAAACCGGGACAGGTCTTGTCGTTGACGGTGGTAGCTGTGGTCTGCCCGCCTTGGTGGATCAGCACCACGACTGCGGTGACACCATTTGCCTTGAGCTGGGCCGCATATTGGTTGATGGTGGCCGACTCTTCGTCAAACCGCAGCCCGGCTACGCCGGTGGACCCAACCATGGCCGGCGTGCCCTGCAGGGTCAGGCCGATGAAGCCCACGCTGACCGTGCCGAAACGCTTGATGTAAGTGGCAGCAAACAAAGGCTTGCCGGTGGCTGTATCTACGACATTGGCCGTCAGGTATTTGAACTTGGCACCGGGGAAGGTGCCATCGATCAGGCAAGTGTCCTTGCCGACGATCCCCACGTTGCCGGAGGCCGGATAGCAGCCACCGTTCTGGATGCGCTTGAGCTCGGTAGCACCCCGGTCGAATTCGTGGTTGCCTACGGACGTGACCTCCAGGCCGATTTGGTTGAGGATGTCGATGCTGGCTTCGTCGTGGGTGATGCTGGAGGCAAACGGTGATGCACCCAGTATGTCGCCCGCACCGACCATGATGTTGTTGGCATTCTTGGCTTTCAGGTTCTTCACCACCGTCGCCAAGTAGGCCGCGCCGCCAACTGCGACCCGCTGGCCAGAGCCACCATTGGGCAGTACGACGGAACCACCGTTTGTTTCCGAGGTTGGTTCGATATTGCCGTGGAAGTCGTTGATCGCAATCAGCTTCACGTTGACGGGCTTGACCGCCACACTGTCGAGCAGCTTGTCGTAGTCATTGCCGGTCTGGCTGCCGGTTGTAGCGACCAGGCTGCTTTCGATCAAGCTTGTCAACGTACTGGGGATGGTGAAGCCATTCGCCACTAGCGACGCCAACACGGCATCCTGCGCCGCCTTGATCTTGTCACTGCTGATACTGGCACTGCTGGCTGCGCTGTAGCTTTCAAAAAATGCCGCAGTGTCGGCAGATATCTGTCCCAGCAGTTGCTCTGTCAGTGGGGTGACATTTGCAACTGCGAAATTGCTGCTGTTTTGGGCTACCGAATGCAGCTTGCGCTTGCCGTCGGATACTTCAATGACGCAGGGGAAGGTGCCGTTGGCGACGAACGCCGTATAGCTGCCATTGGCGGTGGTGGAGCCGGATGCCGTTCCTCCGGTGCATTTGATGGCATAACTGGCGTTGGCCATGGCAGCGCCGGTGGCGGCCACGCCTTGCATGCTGACGCCGCTGCTGTCACCCCCGCAACTTGCAAGAACCAGGGATACTAAAGTGAGTGCACTCAACAAACCCAACGGATGGAGGGCGATGCCCTGAAAGGGTTTACGCAGATAGGTGTTCAATTCGGGATCCTCGGCGGTATTGCAACTCCACGAGGCTACCCAGGCTGCATGACCTTTACATGACAGATACCCAAAGGGCTTGTAGCTAAGGTGCCAGCCGCAGCAGCTTGCCGCTATCGGTGAGTAGCAGGATGGCCCCGTCGGGTGCCTGGGCCACGTCACGGATACGCTCGTGCAGATCGGCCAGCAGGGCCTCACGCGCCAGCACGGCGCTGGTGCTGACCGTCATGCGCCACAGCGCCTGACCGGCAAGCGAGCCGGAGAACAAATTCCCCTTCCATTGCGGTATCAAATTGCCGGTGTAGAACAGCAGGCCGGCGGGTGCGATGGAGGTCGGTACCCAGTAGGTCAGTGGCTCGACATAGCCCGGCGCGTGTACGCCACCGCCAATGCGGCAGCTGTCTCCCACCGGGTCACCGTAGTTGCAGCCATAGCTTTTTACCGGCCAGCCATAGTTTGCGCCGGCGCGGTCGATGTTGATCTCGTCGCCACCTTGCGGCCCGTGCTCGCTGGTCCACAGCTCGCCGGTGTCTGGATGCAGTGCCGCGCCCTGCACATTGCGATGCCCCAGGCTCCAAATGCCCGGCAGTGCGGGTGTGGCAAATACCGGGTTGTCGGCTGGAATGCTGCCGTCGCGCTGGATGCGCACCACCTTGCCCAGGGTTTGCTGAAGGTCTTGTGCCGGGCTGCCGAGTTGGCGCTCGCCCATGGTGATGAACAGCGTTTTGTCGCGGGCGAACACCAGGCGCGAGCCATAGTGGTTGCTGCCATTGGTTTTGGGCTGCTGGCGGAACACCACGGCCACATCCTGCAGCGTATTGCCCACCAGTCGGCCACGCGCCACGCTGGTGCCGGTCAAGCCGGCTTCACTACCGATGCCGGGCTCTGAAAAGCTCCAGTAGACCCAGGCTGTCGTCGCAAAATCCGGGTCCAACGCCAGGCCCAGCAAGCCACCTTGGCCACTGGTGTTGACTGGCAGGATGCCGCTGATGACCGTAGCGTTCTTGAGATCGGCGCCGAGTCGGACAAGGCTGCCGCCGCGCTGAGATACCAACAGTTCCCCGGAGGGTAAAAACACCATGCTCCACGGGCTTGCCAAACTGCCGTTCAGCGTGCTGATTTTCGGCGTGACCGGCGGTGCAGCGGCCCCACTGCTTCCGCCACCGCAGGCGCTGATGCCGAGCCAAACGAGGGTGGCCACAAGCCAGCGCAAAGGCAGCACGAAAGAAAAATACGGCTGGGGTAATTTTGGCAAACGCATGGTGCAGGCTCCCTTGAGCAGCACCGCGTCGGTGGGGTTGGCGCGGGGCCGATGGCGGTCGTCTTGGCTTCAACGACTGGAGCGGGTGATGGGAATCGAACCCACGTATCGAGCTTGGGAAGCTAGCGTTCTACCATTGAACTACACCCGCTGAGGTGGCGCGATTATAGGTCGCGAGTTTAGCTGGCGTGCTTCACCATCACATGGCGCACGCAGCTGTAGTCTTCCAGTGCGTAGACAGACATGTCCTTGCCGTAGCCCGAGTGTTTCATGCCGCCGTGCGGCATTTCCGACACCAGCATGAAATGGGTGTTCACCCATGTGCAGCCGTATTGCAGGCGTGACGCCACCTGCATGGCGACGCCGACATCGCGGGTCCAGACCGAGCTGGACAGGCCGTAGTCTGAGTCGTTGGCCCAGGTGATGGCTTGCTCGGCATCTTTCACCCGGGTGACGGATACCACCGGGCCGAAGACTTCGCTGCGGACAATTTCGTCGTCCTGCAGCGCACCGGCCACTACGGTGGGTTTGTAGAAGAATCCCTTGCTGCCCCAGGCGGCGCCACCTGTGGTGACTTCCACGTGCGGCAATTGCGCAGCACGGTCAACAAAGCTGGCGACGCGGTCGCGCTGGCGGGCCGAGATCAGTGGGCCCATTTCCACGCCGGGTTCTTGCTGCGTACCGACCTTGATGCTGGAGACGGCGCTGCTCAGATCCGCCACCAAGCGGTCATAAATTTTTTCGCCGGCGTAGATGCGGCAGGCGGCGGTGCAGTCCTGGCCGGCGTTGTAGTAGCCAAAGGTGCGCAGGCCTTCGATGACGCTAGGCAGATCGGCATCGTCGAGCACGATCACCGGGGCCTTGCCGCCAAGCTCCAGGTGCGTGCGTTTGATGCCGCGGGCGGCGGTTTCCATGATCTTGCTGCCTGTGGAGACATCGCCGGTAAGCGACGCCATGCGGATGCGTGGGTCGCGGATCAGCGGTGCGCCCACGGTATCGCCCCGGCCGCAGACGATGTTGACCACGCCCGGCGGCAGAATAGCGGCCAGCAGCTCGCCCAGGCGCAAGGTGGTCAGCGGCGTGTTTTCGGACGGCTTGAGCACCACGGTATTGCCCATGGCGATAGCCGGGCCGAGCTTCCAGGCGGCCATCATCAGCGGGTAGTTCCACGGCGCGATGGAAGCCACCACGCCGAGTGGATCGCGCCGCACCATGCTGGTGTGGCCGGCCAGGTATTCGCCGCCCAGAGCGCCGCTCAGGTTACGTAGGGCGCCAGCGAAGAAGCGGAATACGTCGGCGATGGCCGGAATCTCGTCGTTGCGCGCTGCGCTCAAAGGTTTGCCGCAATTCAGCGACTCCAGCGAGGCAAATTCATCGCCGTTGGCTTCGATGGAATCGGCGATTTGCAGCAGATAGCCGCTGCGGTCGCGCGGTGTCAGTGCGGCCCAGGCGGGAAAGGCGTTGCTGGCGGCATCGACTGCCAACCGCAGCTGGTCGGCACTGGCTTCGCGTACTTCGCACAGCACTTCGCCCGTGGAGGGGTTGAGCACGCTTTCTGCGCGGCCTTCGCCGGTGACAGTAGCACCGTTGATCAGCAACTGGGTGGGAAATCGTTGTATGGCCATGGTGGAGCTTCCTGGAGTGAAGAGGGTTATAGGTGATTCAGTGGGCGCCGGGACTGGTGTCGGTGTCGCGGGTCAACCGCCAGGCTAGCAGGATCAGGGGCATGGTCAGCAGCATCACGGTCAGCGCCACCACATTGGTGACGGCAACTTCGCGCGGCCGGCTCAGCTGGTTCAGCAGCCAGATCGGCAGGGTTTTCTCACTGCCCGAGGTGAAGGTGGTGACGATCAGCTCGTCCACCGACAGCGCAAACCCCAGGATGCCGCCGGCCAGCAAGGCCGTGCCCAGTTGCGGCAGGATGATGTAGCGCAGCGTGGTCAGCGTGTCGGCGCCCAGGTCCATCGAGGCCTCGACCAGTCGCGCCGGCATGCGCCGCAGTCTGGCCACTACGTTGTTGTGCACCACCACCACGCAGAAGGTGGCGTGGCCGATGGCAATGGTCCAGAAACCCGGGTTCACGTCCATCAGCTTGAAGGCCGCCAGCAAGGCAATGCCAGTGACGATGCCGGGCAGGGCGATGGGCAGGATCAGCAGCGTGGTGAAACCGTCCTTGCCGAAGAAGCGTTCTCGGTTTAGCGCCGCCGCCGTCATCGTGCCCAGCACCATGGCAATCAGTGTTGCCATCGCGGCCACGCTCAGAGACAGGCTGATGGCCTGCAGAATATCGTCGCGCTCCCAGGCGCGGGCGAACCAGCGCAGGGTCAGGCCACGCAGCGGAAAGCTGTAGCCACCGTCGTCGCTGTTGAAGGCATACAAGACGATGAACAGCAGCGGCAGGTGCAGAAACGCCAGGCCGGCATAGGCCGCTGCGCGCAGCAAATAAGTGCCATGCAAGGCCGGTTTAAAGCGCATCGAAAGCTCCCAGTCGGCGTGCAAAGCCCAGGTAGATGGTGATCAGTACGATGGGCACGCAGGTAAAGGCCGCCGCCATCGGCAGGTTGCCTATGGTGCCCTGCAAGGTGTAGACCATGCTGCCGATGTACAGGCCGGATGGGCCGACCAGCTGCGGAATGATGTAGTCGCCCAGCGTCAGCGAAAAGGTGAAGATCGAGCCCGCCACCACACCGGGAAATGCCAGTGGCCAGAGCACGCTGCGGAAGGTTTGCAGCGGCTTGGCCCCCAGGTCGGCCGAGGCCAGCAGCAGATTGCCCGGCACGCGCTCTATGGCGGCTTGGATCGGCAGCACCATGAACGGCAACCAGATGTAGGTAAACACCAGAAAGCGGCCCAGGTTCGAGGTGGCCAGGGTTTCGCCGCCGATCACCGGCATCTGCAACACCGCTTGCAGCAGGCCCAGCAAACCCAGATGGCTCAGCACCCAATACACCACGCCGCCCTGTGCCAGCAGCACGGTCCAGGCATAGGCCTTGACGATGTAGCTGGCCCACATGGGCAGCATCACGCCGACATAGAAGAAGCCTTTTTCCCAGCCCTTGGCGTGGTGCGCCATGTAGTAGGCCATTGGAAAACCGAGCAGCACGGTGCCCAGCGTGACAGCCACCGCCATGGCCAGGGTGCGCAGCACGATGTCCAGGTTCGCGGCCACCAGCAGGTCCTGGAAGTTCTGGCTGGTCAGCTCGGTAGTTACCGACATCGCCATATCGTCAAAGGTGAAAACGCTTTGCACCAGCAGCGTCAGCAGCGAGCCGACGTAGACCACGCCGAACCACAGCAGCGGTGGCGTCAACAGCAACAACAGCGCCAGGTTGCGGCGCTGGTACAGCAGGTTCGACAGCCGGCGGCGCAGCCCCGGGGTCGCGTCCTTCCAGGCGGGGAGGGTGAGCGCATCAGGCATCGAGTGCCACCATGTGTTGGGCGGCCCAGTGCAGAGCTACCGTGCCTCCTGGCGCGATTTGCTCTGCGAAGGCGCTTGCAGCCTCGGTTTCCTGCTGCAGCGCAGTGATGGTGTGCTCGCCGACCTGCACTTCCAGGCGTTGCGTTGCGCCCAAAAACTGCACGGCAATCAGCGTGCCTTCGACCTGCACCCGGCCCGGCGCTGCGGCCTTACCGGCTGGCGCCAGGCTGATGTTTTCCTGGCGCACTGCAAACGCCTGCGGCTTGCCCGTGATGTGCTGCACCAGTGCGGCATCCAGCACATTCGAGCTGCCTACAAAACTGGCGACAAAACGGGTTTTGGGTTGGTGGTACAGCTCGCGCGGTGTGGCGATCTGCTCGATATGCCCGCAGTTAAACACGGCAATGCGGTCGGACATCGACAGGGCCTCGCTCTGGTCGTGCGTAACGTACACAAAGGTGATACCCAGCTTGCGGTGCAGCACTTTGAGTTCGACCTGCATCTGCTCGCGCAGCTTCAGATCCAGCGCGCCCAAAGGTTCGTCCAGCAGCAGGATGCGGGGGCGGTTCACCAGCGCGCGGGCCAGTGCGACCCGTTGGCGTTGCCCGCCGGAGAGCTGGGCTGGCGTGCGCAGCGCGTGGTCTGGCAGGGCCACCATCTCCAGCGCTTCGCGGGCCTTGGCATGGCGCTCCGCCAGCGGCATCTTGCGCACCATCAGCCCGTAGGCCACGTTGTCCAGCACGTTCATGTGCGGGAACAGCGCATAGTCCTGGAATACGGTGTTTACGTCCCGGGCATACGGCGGCGTGCCAGCGGCTTCCTGGCCGAAAAGCGTCAGGCTGCCGCTGCTGGGCTGCTCGAAACCGGCCATCAGGCGCAGCGAGGTGGTTTTGCCCGAGCCCGAGGGGCCGAGCATCGAGAAAAACTCGCCTTCCCGGACCGTGAAACTGACACGGTCCAGGGCCTTGACGCTGCCGTAGTGGCGGGAAACGTCGGTAAACGCGATGGCTTCGGTCATGCGGCCTTTCTGTGTGGCGAAATCAGCGTCCGCCCATGATGGCGATGTAGTCCATCGTCCACTTGGTGTAGGGAACGCAGCTGCCTTGGGTGCTGCACTTGGCTTGCGGTGTCTTCCAGAACTTGACTTCGGTGAAGCGGTCGTAGCCGTTGTCCTTGCAGAAGTCGCTGCCGCCCGGTGCCTTGGCCTTGCAGGCGGCACCGACTACCGGATTCGCGCCAAACCACTCGGCCAACGGGGCCTGCACCTTGTCGCTCAGCGAATGCTCCATCCACTTGTAGGCGCAATTCGGGTGCTTGGCACTGGCGTGCAACATAGTGGTGTCGGCCCAGCCGGTGACTCCTTCCTTGGGTATGGTGGAGGCAATCGGCTTTTTCTCGGTTTGCAGCGCGTTCACCATATAGCCCCACGAGCCGGAGGCCACCACGCCTTCGTTCTTGAAGTCGTTCATCTGCACCGTGGAGTCATGCCAGTAGCGGTGCGTCAGCGCCTTCTGGCCGCGCAGCAGCGCCAGCACGGCAGCGTACTGTTTGTCGTTGAGTTCGTACGGGTCTTTGATGCCCAGTTCCGGCTGCTTGGCCATCAGGTACAGGGCGGCATCGGCGATATAAATGGCGCCGTCATAGGCCTGCACCCGGCCTTTGTTGGGTTTGCCGTCAGGTAGCACTGTGGGCTCGAATACCACTGACCAGGATTTGGGTGCCTCCTTGAATACGCTGGTGTTGTACATCAGCACGTTGGGCCCCCACTGGTAGGGCACGCCGTAGTGCTTGCCGTCCACCGTGTGCCAGTTGGCGTTTTGCAGGCGCGCGTCCACGTTCTTCCATGACGGCACCAGGGCCGGGTTGATTTCCTGGACCAGCTTCGACGCCACCAGGCGCAGACTGGCGTCGCCCGAGGCAGTCACCAGGTCGTAGCCGCCGAGCTTCATCAGCGACACCATCTCGTCCGAGGTGGCGGCCGATTTGACGTTCACCTTGCAGCCGGTTTCCTTCTCGAAGCCTGTGACCCAGTCGTAGGCCTTGTCGGTTTCACCGCGCTCGATGTAGCCAGCCCAGGCAATGATGTTCAGTTGACCTTCGCCTTTGCCTATCGCAGTGGGTGGGGCGGCCAGCACGGATGCAGCAGCGGCTACGGCCAACAGGCCAGTGAGTAACACGCGGGGGGTGGACATGGAGACTCTCCTCACTTTGGGTACGGGCAATAAGGTGGTGGCCCGCCGCAGCGGGCCCGTCAACAGCCAGCTTTGCGCGCTGTACTGCCTGCCAGGAATCTTAGGAGGCGGCTTGCGGCTGAGCCATCCCGCTGGGCCAATACAATCCATCGGAAAAACAGAAACCTTGCACCAAATTGCGTAAAAATAGTGATTAACCCTAGGTTCTATCGTGGTGCGCAGCCCGGTTTCCTATCTGAATTGCCCAAAACAGTGCCCCAACAGCGGTTAATGTGTGAATATCCTGGTCAATGAGCACCTCTTTCAAGAGCATTCGATATTTCATAGCGGTGGCGGAATCGGGTTCGATTTCGGCTGCTATCCATGACCTTGGTGTGTCGCAGTCGGTGGTGTCACAGGCCATCGCCCAGATTGAGGCCGATCTCGGCACGCTGCTGTTTGACCGGCGCGCGCGTGGCATGTCGTTGACGCATGCCGGCCACCAGTTCCTGCGCCATGCCCACCAGATCGAGGTGGCCATGCGCAATGCGCGTGACGCCTTGTCATCGCGTCCGCACACCGTCACCGGCAGCCTGAATATCGGTGTCACCAGCCTCATGGTCGGCTACTACCTGCCGTTCTTGCTGGACCGCTTCCGGCGGGTGTTCCCACGCATCGAGGTGCAAATCACCGAAGACCGGCGCGATTACCTGGAACATCTGCTGGTCAGCGGCGAGCTGGACGTGGCCCTGGTGGTGGTGTCGCAGTTGCAAAACCACCGGGCCCTGGCGACGGAGACAATTCTGCGATCCGGCTGGCGCGTCTGGTGCCCCGTAAACCACCGACTGGCCAGCGAAGCCAAGGTAGAGGGTGCTGATTTGGCGCAGCAACCGCTGGTGCTGCTGCAGGTGGATGAGCTGGGCGACGCGGCTACGGCGCTGTGGAATGCGGGCGGTGCCGAGCCGAATGTGCTGATCCGCACCTCGTCGGTGGAGGCTGTGCGCAGCCTGGTGGCCACCGGCGCTGGCTGTTCGGTGCTGCCCGATATGCTTTACCGGCCCTGGTCGCTGGAGGGTGACCGCATCGAGGCCAGGCCATTGGCGCATAGCCTGCCGCTGTTGGAAGTCGGCCTGGCCTGGCGCAAAGGCGCTGTTTTGCCCGAGCCGTTGCGCAATTTTCTGACCGCAGTACGCCCCACGTTGGATGGACACCACGCCGGAGTCAGTGGTTTGCCGCGCTGATGCCCGAGGCGCGGTGGACGCACGGCGATAATATGCGGCTCCATTGACCATCGCTCCAAGAACTACCGACATGACCCAGCCTGTTTTCACCGTTGCCGATATCCGCAAGACTTTCCTCGACTTCTTTGCATCCAAGGGCCACACGGTAGTGCCCAGCAGCTCGCTGGTACCGGGTAACGACCCGACGCTGATGTTCACCAACTCCGGCATGGTGCAGTTCAAGGACGTGTTCCTAGGTACCGACAAGCGCTCTTACAACCGCGCGGTATCGGTCCAGGCCTGCCTGCGTGCGGGCGGCAAGCACAACGATCTGGAAAACGTGGGATACACCGCGCGCCACCATACTTTCTTCGAAATGCTGGGCAACTGGAGCTTCGGCGACTACTTCAAGCGCGAGTCGCTGAAGTGGGCTTGGGAACTGCTGACCCAGGTGTACAAGCTGCCCGCCGACCGCCTGCTGGCCACCGTATACGAAGAAGACGACGAAGCCTATGACATCTGGACCAAGGAAATTGGCCTGCCGCCCGAGCGCGTGATCCGCATCGGTGACAACAAGGGCGGCCGCTACAAGTCCGACAACTTCTGGATGATGGCCGACACCGGCCCTTGTGGCCCGTGCTCAGAGATCTTCTACGACCACGGCGACCACATCGAAGGCGGCCCCCCAGGCAGCCCAGGTGAAGACGGCGACCGCTTCATCGAGATCTGGAACAACGTGTTCATGCAGTTCAACATGGCCGAAGATGGCTCGGTCACCCCGCTGCCCGCACCCTGCGTGGACACCGGCATGGGGCTGGAGCGCCTGGCCGCCATCCTGCAGCACGTGCACAGCAACTACGAAATCGACATCTTCGACGCGCTGATCAAGGCTGCCGCCCGTGAAACTGGCGAACAAGACCTGGGCCACAAGAGCCTGCGCGTCATCGCCGACCACATCCGCGCCACCTCCTTCCTGGTCAGCGACGGCGTGATCCCCGGCAACGAAGGCCGCGGCTACGTGCAACGCCGCATCATCCGCCGTGCCATCCGCCACGGCTACCTGCTGGGCCAGACCAAGCCTTTCTTCCACAAGCTGGTGCCCGACCTCGTGGCGCTGATGGGCGCGGCCTACCCGGCCATGGCGGCGCAGCAAGAGCGCATTGCCGAAGTGTTGAAGGCCGAGGAAGAGCGCTTCTTCGAGACGCTGGCGATGGGCATGGAAATCCTGAATGCAGCCCTGGAAGGCGGCGTGCAGGTGCTGCCCGGCGACGTTGCTTTTAAGCTGCACGATACCTACGGTTTCCCGCTGGATTTGTCGGCCGACGTCTGCCGCGAGCGCGGCCTGTCGGTGGATGAAGCCGGCTTTGCCGCCGCCATGGAAGCCCAAAAAGCCAAGGGCCGCGCTGCCGGCAAGTTCAAGATGGACAAGGCGCTGGACTACACCGGCGCTGGCAACGAATTCGTGGGTTACGAAAAACTCGAAGCTACTGCAAAAATCGTAGCGCTCTACGCAGATGGAACCAGCGTTGCAGCCCTAAAAGTAGGCCAAACCGGCACCGTGGTGTTGGACACCACGCCTTTCTACGCTGAAAGCGGTGGCCAGGTCGGTGATGAGGGCGTGATCACCAGTGGCTCGGCCCGCTTTGCCGTGGGCGATACGCAGAAGGTCAAGGCCGATGTGTTCGGCCACCAGGGCACGCTGGAAGCGGGTACGTTGAATGTGGGCGACACCGTGACGGCTAGCGTCAACACGGCTTTGCGCGCCGCCACCCAGCGCAACCACTCGGTCACCCACCTAATGCACAAGGCCCTGCGCGAAGTACTGGGCACGCATGTGCACCAAAAGGGCAGCCTGGTGAATGCCGAGCGCACGCGTTTCGACTTCACGCACAACGCGCCGGTCACCGACGCGCAAATCCTGCAGATCGAAGCCCTGGTGAATGCCGAGATTCTGGCCAACGCTCCGACCAAGGCTGAGCTAATGGACATAGAGTCGGCGCAGAAAACCGGCGCCATGATGCTGTTTGGCGAGAAGTACGGCGAGATCGTCCGCGTGCTCAGCATTGGCACTACCCAAGAACTCTGCGGTGGCACCCATGTGCACCGCACCGGTGATGTAGGTCTATTCAAGGTGGTGGCCGAAGGCGGCGTGGCCGCTGGCATTCGCCGTATCGAGGCCGTGACCGGCGAGGGCGCTCTGGCCTATCTGCAAGACCTGGAGCGCACCGTGACCCAAGCTGCGGGCAGCTTTAAGGTGCAGCCCGCCGAACTCCAAGCCCGCGTGACGCTGGCGCTGGAAAGCATCAAGGCGCTGGAAAAAGAAGTTGCCCAGCTCAAGGGCAAGCTGGCTTCCAGCCAAGGCGACGAGCTGGTCAACAGCGCGGTGGATCTCAACGGCATCAAGCTGCTGGCCGCCAAGCTCGAAGGCGCCGACACCAAGACCCTGCGGGAGACCATGGACAAGCTGAAAGGCAAGCTGAAAACCGCTGTCATCGTGCTGGCTGCCGTGGACGGCGACAAAGTGCAGATCGCAGTCGGCGTGACCAAGGACAGTACCGACAAGGTGCAGGCTGGCGCGTTGGCGAACTTTGTTGCCAGCCAGCTTGGCGGCAAGGGCGGTGGCAAGTCGGACATGGCCATGGCCGGTGGCACTGAGCCGGCTAAGCTGCCGGCTGCTCTGGCATCGGTACAAGCCTGGGTACGCGAACGGGTTTAACGCAGTACCTTCCTGGGATGTGCTGATCCCTGGAGTTCTATCGTGCTGCGTCTTACTCTGATCCGGCGCCTCGCCCTGTGCTGGGCCATGCTGATGGCTTGGCCTGCGGGCGCCATGTCGGTGGCTTTTCTTAATCCCGGCAAGTCGGACGAAGCCTACTGGGTGGCTGCGGCCCAGGCTATGCAGGTGGCCGCGACCAGCCTGGGGCTGCAGCTGGAGGTCCAGTTCGCCGAGCGTGACCAATTGCGCGTGCTGGAGCTGGCGCGTGCGCTGGTGGCGCGTCCCCTTGCGAACCGGCCAGACTATGTGGTGTTCTCCAATGACAGCGGCACCGGGGCCGAGCTGCTGCGCGTGTTTGACGGGTCTGGCATCCGGTGCTTCATGGCCTTCAGCCGACTGTCTGCGGTCGAGGAGGCGCAGTTGGGCGGGCCGCGCCAGCGTTTCAAGCAGTGGTTGGGTTCGCTGGAGCCGCGTGCGGCCGATGCTGGCTACCTGACGGGCAAGGCGCTGCTGGAGCAGGGGCGCGCCGCCAAGGCCCAGGCTGCCGATGGCAAATTGCATGTGCTGGCCCTGGCCGGCGACCGGTCCACGCCCAGCTCGGTATTGCGCAACCAGGGCCTGCTGCAGGCCCTATCTGAAGCCGACGACGCGGTGCTGGACCAGATGGTCTATTCCAGCTGGAAGCGTGACAAGGCCGCCGAGCAAGCCGACTGGCTGTTTGCGCGCCACCCGGCCGCACGCCTGGTGTGGGCAGGCAGTGACCAGATCGCTTTTGGTGCCATGCAGGCGCTGGAAAAGCGCGGTGGGCAGCCAGGCCACAGCATGTGGTTCAGCGGTGTGAATACATCTAAGGAAGCACTGGAGGCCGTCAAATCCGGTCGCCTGACAGCCCTGGCCGGCGGGCATTTCATGGCGGGTGCCTGGGCGTTAGTGCTGCTGTATGACTACCACCATGGCCATGATTTTGTGGACGAGGGGCTGCAGTTGGAGCGCCCGATGTTTGTAGTGTTCACGCCGGCCATGGCGCAAAAATTTGAAGACCGTTTTGGCCAGCGCTACAACAGCATCGACTTCCGCCGTTACAGCAAAGTGCTGAACCCCAAGCTGGCGCAATACAGCTTCGGATTTGCCCAATTGCTGCGTTGATTGCACACTGCACCTATGCAGAACCTACCGTTCCGGTCTCTTGCGGGTTACCTTATACGTGGCACGCTGGGCCTGGCCTTGTGCTGCATGCTTGCGGTGTTTGTGGTGCAGGTGGGGCTGATGCTGCAGCACCAAAAGGCGCAGTTCCAACATCTGGTGGACGAGGTTGCCAAAACCAGTGCGCCCTTGTTGTCGGTCAGCCTATGGGATATCGAGCCACAGGCCGTACAGCAGCAGGTGGATGTGATCGCGGATCGCCCCGAGGTCGGTTATGTGCTGCTGATGGTGGGCACGGGCCAGCAATTTGAGGCGGGCGACGTGCAGCTTCGTAAGGAGCCAGGCAGCTTGCGCATACCCATTCCGGCGCCGCAGGGCGGCAAGGTGATAGGCGAGCTACTGCTGTGGGCGAACCCCCAATTCGTGGTGAACGAGGTGAGGCGTACGGCCTTGAGCGTGCTGGTCGGCTATGGCCTGTTCACGCTGCTGATTTGCGCTTTGATCTCTTATATGCTGCGCCGCGAGCTGCAGCGCCCATTGCAGCATCTGGCCCAGTTTGCCCGGGAGCTGACGCCCCAGACGCTGGTACGGCCGCTGGTGCTGGACCGCCCACCGCGCAACCACAGCGATGAAATCGACTTGGTAGCCCATGGTTTCTCCAAATTGCAAAACGGCTTGCGCGAGCACATTCACAACCTGGACCAGATGGTGGCCGAGCGCACGCAGCAGCTGCAAGCCCTGGCTGAGGCGAATCACCAGCTGTCCATCACGGATGCTCTTACCGGCTGTTTCAACCGCCGCCACCTGGAAGAGCGGCTGCACCGCGAGCTGGAGCGCGCGCGGCGCTACGGGCGGCCGTTTTCAGTGATTTGCATGGATTTAGACCACTTCAAGCAGATCAACGACCGGTTCGGCCACGCCTGCGGTGATACCGTGCTGTGTGTGACCGCAGACCGCTTGCGCGGCGTGTCGCGCAGCCAGGTAGATTGGGTTGTGCGTTTGGGCGGCGAGGAGTTCCTGATCGTGCTGCCCGAGACCGACGAGACTGCCGCCCGACACACCGCCGAGCGCTTGCGCCACTTGCTGGAATCCGAACCTGTACGTTTTGACGGGCAGTCCATTCCGATGACAGCCAGTTTCGGTGTAGCTCAGATCCGGCCGGAGGAGGACGGTAGCGCCTTGATCCTGCGGGCCGATGCCTTGCTGTACCAGGCCAAGGCCGCTGGCCGGAACCGGGTGTTTCCGTCGCAGTAGGCCGGAGCAGACATACAAGCGGGCTATATTCCATAGTCTATTGCTATTTAATTCGTAGCTACTTATGCATATTTCATTGGCGCTGAAGCGCTTTTTTTTAGTGTCTCTGAGTGCGGTTGCCCATGTGGCCAGCGCAGCCCCGGGGCAGGAGGTCCAGTTCAACAGCCTGGACGGCACCCGTTTGCGCGCTTGGCTTTTTCTGCCCGATACGCAGGGGCCGGCCACCCGTCCAGCGGTGATCGCCATGCACGGTTGCGGCGGCCTGTATGCCAAGGGTGGCAAGCTGAATGCCCGGCACCAGGCCATGGCCGATATGCTGCTGGGCCAGGGCTACGCAGTGCTGTTCCCCGACAGCCTGACATCGCGAGGGGAAGACTCGCTGTGCAAACAAAAGATGGCCCAGCGCGACATCACGCAGACCCAGCGCCGCAGCGATGCCCTGGGCGCGCTGGCCTGGGTCGCGGCCCAACCCTGGGCCCGCCCGAAGGCGATAGCGGCCCTGGGTTGGTCGCATGGCGGCAGCGCCGTGCTGGCCGCTACCGACCGTCGCCAGCCCGAGGTGGCGGCACAGCCCAATACCTTTGCCGCCGCCATTGCCTTCTACCCAGGCTGCGCCGCCGCCACCAAGGCCGGCTACCAGCCGAACACCCGCTTGATGCTGCTGCTGGGCGAGAGCGACGACTGGACGCCTGCCGCGCCGTGCATCACACTGGGCCAGGCGGTGGGGGCCGAGTTGCATGTCTACCCCGGCAGCTACCACGAGTTTGACAACCCCACGGGTGGCGTACGCCTGCTTCGCAACGTGCCCAATGGCGTGCACCCCGGCCAGGGCGTGCATGCTGGCCGCAACCCCGCAGCGCGCGAACAGGCCTATGCCAGCGTGCGCGAAGAGTTGCGTCAGACCCTGGGTACCGTTGCTACTAAATAAGTAGCATGTTGCGTAGGTTCTACCTGCGCTATGGGCTTATTGGACCGTAGGAAACCTGTTGGAGCCTGTTTACGATCTCCATCGACTCGCAGAGCGTGAAGAACACAAATACGCTGGGCTGCAGCCCAGCAGCAGAATTTTGGTCTGCTGGTAGTGGTCCATGATGCTGACCGGCGTGGATTCGGCAGGCTTGAGCACCACGCAGTTGCCGGCTCCGATGGCGGGCGCCAGCTTCCAGGCGGCCATCAGGGTCGGGCGGTTCCAGGGAGTGGCCTGACCCACCACGCCCAGGGGTTCGTGGAAGTGGTCGGAAATGGTGTTTTCGTCGATTTCGCTCAAAGCGCCTTCCGTGGCCGCAGGCAACCGGCAAAGTAGCGGAAATGCTCGATGGTCAGCGGAATATCGGCGTTCAGTGTTTCGCGGATCGGGTTGCCGGTGCCCACGGTTTGAGCGTAGGCCGGCTTTTCCAGGTGGGGCGTCCAATAGTGGCTGTGGCGAGGCTGTAACCAAGGGTTTGCCCTGGGGCGTTCGTAACCCACTGGTAACTGCCAGGCGGTACAAAATTGCAGTTAAGGGGTACCATGGAGGCTGTAATTTTGTTACCAAAAAACATGAAACTCCACCCCACCGTCAGCGCGGTCACAGACCGCATTCGCGCGCGCAGCGGGCCAACTCGCACCGCGTATCTGGAACGTCTTGAAGCCGCTGCACAGCGCAAGCCGGGTGCCGAGCGCATGGGCTGCGCCAATGTGGCCCACGCATTTGCCGGTATGCCGAACAACGACAAGTTCAAGGTGGTTGCCGAAAAAGCGCTGAACATCGGCATCGTGACGGCCTACAACGACATGTTGTCGGCCCACAGCCCGCTGCTTACGTACCCGGAGCTGGTGAAGGCTGAGGCCCGCTTGCACGGCGCCACGGCCCAGGTCGCAGGTGGTGTTCCCGCCATGTGCGACGGCGTGACGCAAGGCACGCCAGGCATGGAACTCAGCCTGTTCAGCCGGGATGTCATCGCCATGGCCACTGCGGTCGCGCTGAGCCACGATATGTTCGATGCCGCCCTGATGCTGGGTGTGTGCGACAAGATCGTGCCAGGTTTGCTGATTGGTGCGCTACAGTTTGGCCATTTGCCCATGGTGTTTGTGCCTGCGGGTCCGATGCCGTCTGGCCTGTCCAACAGCGCCAAATCCAAGGTGCGCGAACAAGCCGCCCAAGGGCTGGTGGGGCGTGCGGAGCTGCTGGAGGCCGAATCGGCCGCCTACCACGCGCCCGGCACCTGCACCTTCTACGGCACCGCCAACAGCAACCAGATGCTGCTGGAAGCCATGGGCCTGCATGTACCCGGCACGGCCTTTGTGGCCCCAGGTGGTGCACTGCGTGATGAACTGACCCGCGAATCCACCCGCACGGTACTGGGCGCCGTCAAGTCCAAACGCTTTGCTCCCATTGGCAAGGTGGTGGACGAGCGCTGCATCGTCAACGCCATGGTGGCATTGGTTGCTACGGGCGGCTCCACCAACCATTTAATCCATTGGGTGGCGGTTGCCGCTTCAGCCGGCATCGTGATCGACTGGGACGACTTCAGTGCTTTGTCGGACGTGGTGCCCACGCTGTCGCATGTGTATCCGAACGGCAGCGCCGACGTGAACCAGTTCCAGGCCGCTGGTGGCCCCGGCTTCATCATCCGCGAGTTGCTGGATGCCGGTTTCATGCACGAAGACGTGCTGACCGTGCGTGCCGGTGGCATACGTGAATACACAGGCGTGCCGGAACTGGCCGGTGACAGCCTGAAGTGGGAACCTGCGGGCCCATCCAAAGACACCAGCATCGTGCGTCCAGCCGCTGAGCCTTTCAGTGCCACGGGTGGCTTGAAGTTGCTGCAGGGCAACCTGGGCCGCAGCGTGATCAAGGCGTCCGCCGTGCCGGACGACCGTTATGTCATCGAAGCGCCTGTGCGCCTGTTTGATTCGCAAGAGGCACTCCATGTAGCCTTCAATGCCGGAGAGCTGAACCGTGACGTGGTCTGTGTGGTGCGTTGGCAGGGCCCGCAGGCCAATGGCATGCCCGAGCTGCACAAGCTGACACCACCGCTGGCCGTGCTGCAAGGCAAGGGCTACCGCGTGGCTCTGGTGACAGATGGCCGCATGAGCGGCGCATCCGGCAAAGTGCCCTCGGCCATCCACGTATCGCCCGAGGCCCTGGCTGGAGGCCCGCTTGCCAAGTTGCTGGATGGCGACGTGGTGCGCCTGGATGCAATTGCCGGCACTTTGCAGGCCCTGGTGCCTGATGGTGAATGGGCTGCGCGGCCATTGGCCACCATGCCCGACTCCCTGCGCGTGGCCAATGGGCTGGGCATGGGCCGTGAATTATTTTCGGGCATGCGCCGCAATGCCCTGACTGCAGAACAAGGAGCTCTCACATGGATGTAAACAAGAACGCAAGCGGCCGCTGGACAGCGCGCCAGGTTATGGAAGATGCGCCGGTGATCCCGGTCATTGTGCTGAACGACGTTGCCCATGCCGTGCCGTTGGCACGCGCCTTGGTGGCGGGTGGCATCCGCATGTTGGAAGTCACGTTGCGTACTCCGCAGGCACTGGAATGCATAGAGCGCATCGCCAAGGAAGTCCCTGAAGCGGTGATCGGTGCAGGCACCATCCGCAGTGCGGCAGATGCGGCAGCCGCAGCCAAGGCGGGTGCCTTGTTTGGCGTCAGCCCTGGCTATACCCGCGCGGTTGGTCAGGCCTGCCGTGACCTGGGCTTGGCACTGTTGCCCGGTGTGGCCACCGGTAGCGAGGTCATGATGGCGCAGGAAGACGGCTTTACCGAGTTGAAGTTTTTCCCCGCCATGCAAGCAGGTGGCCCGGCCATGTTGAAGGCCTGGAGCGGTCCGTTCTTTGATGTCAAGTTCTGCCCCACCGGTGGTGTGACCCTGCAGAACGCGTCAGATTTTCTGGCCTTGCCCAACGTGGTCTGCGTCGGTGGCTCTTGGATCGTACCGACAGATGCCATGAAGGCCGGCGACTGGGGCCGCATTACCCAGCTGTGTCTGGACACGGCAGCCCTGAAGAAGAAAGCGGCCTAAACAAGAGAATCAAAAAAGCGCCTTTTGAGGCGCTTTTTTTCAAACTGAAAACGGCCTTTGCGCCAGGAACTTACCCGCTGTGCCGAGCGTAAATAGGTTGGGCGACTGCGTGCGCGGCATATCCGCTTTCACGCGGGTATGAAACTGGCCGTAGTTGCCGACAAAACCACCCTGGTTCCAGACTTTCAGCACCTGCTCTGTGAAGGCTCCGTTGTGGTCGCCATCCATCGAGGTCTGGTTGTCCTGGCAACCAGAAATCAAGAGCACCGCTGGTTTGAATTTCTTCACGATGGCCGTGAGGCGGCTACTGGCCGCGACCTGGGCCAGCGCGGTGTCGGGGTCTACCGTTGCGGTGCCTGCGGCTTTGGCCACATCTTTTTGCAGCTTGTTATAGAAGGCCTGGTGGTCGCGGTAGACGCGCATGGCAACAGCGGTGGGCATCGCGCGTTCACGGGGTCCTGTTGGCCCGGCCCGGGTTACGGAGCCGCTGTGGCAGCTGTCAGACAGCACCAGAATGCGCACGCCCGCAGCGAACTGGCTGAGCTCGAAATACAGCTCGTCGTCAATCAGTTGGCCGTCGTACAGGCACCAGGTTTCGTCCTGTTTGTCGGCCTCGTCACCGTTGCTGTCGGGCACCTGGCCGCCGTGGCCCGAGTAGGTGAGGAAGAATAGGTCGCCGGCACGCAGGCTCTTGGCCGCATTGCGCATCGCCGCCAGGGCTTTGGCGCGGGTGCCCTGCCGGGTCAGCAAAACGGTGGACTTCATGCCCTGGGACTTGGCGATGGCCGCCATGTCGTTGGCATCAAACTCGCAGGCCGCTAGCGGCCCGGTCCAGCCCGAGTAGGCCGCGCCGCTGACGGCGTTCAGTCCGATGTGCAGCGACAGCGCTTTGGCCGCTGCGGGAGTGGTGGTTTTTGGGCTGGCCATGGTGTCCCCCGGGTGGTAGTTGGGGGGACATATTCCGCCCGCTTGTCGCTACCTGTCAAGCGGCGACGCAGGGCGGGGGCGCGGCTTTATTACAACCCGGTGCCGCCGGCGTGTTCCGCCCGCTGGATCAGTTCAATCTTGTAGCCATCGGGGTCGGTCACAAAGGCAATCACGGTGCTGCCGCCTTTGACCGGGCCGGCTTCCCGCGTCACATTGCCGCCGGCCGCCTTGATCTTGGCGCAGGCCGCGTAGGCATCGGGCACGCCCAGGGCGATGTGGCCGAACGCCGTACCGGGCTCATAGCTGCTGACGCCATGGTTGTAGGTCAGCTCAATCTCGGCATGGTCCGGGTTGCTGCCGTAGCCCACGAAGGCCAGCGAGTATTTGTATTCGGTGTTCTCGGAAGTGCGCAGCAGTTGCATGCCCAGCACTTCGGTGTAGAACTGGATGGATCGCTGCAAATCGCCAACGCGCAGCATGGTATGGAGGAGTCGCATGGTGGGGCCTTGTAATGGGAAAAGGGTAGGGCGCAAATACTAACGGCTTGCTATTTAACTGTTGCGATGCAGGGTATGGATTTTTGATGGGAAAACAGGCTCTGGCGCAGGTAATGTCTGCGCAAGTAGCTACAAAAAAATAGCAAATAAAAAAGGCGCATGCCCTGGAGCATGCGCCTTGCGTTGTAGATCCAAAATGCTCTATATTTTATAGCGCTTCCCGCTGTTGCGATCTGCGCTAGAGCCTTGAAATCTACTTGAAATTTTCTGGATTAACGGCCGAAAGAACCGCGCGAACCGCCGCCGGGCCCCCGGGAGCCGCCGCCGTTGCCGCGACCGCCACCACCATAGCCGCCGCTGTTTCCGCCGCCGTAGCCACCACCACCGTTACGGTTGCCGCCACCAAAGCCGCCACGGCGACCACGGTCCAGCATGCTGTCTACGCTGGTGCGCATGGGGTCTGGTTGACCGCCCTGGGTCGCGCGAGGTGCAGGCGCCTGGCCGCCCATGGATGCCGAGCGGGTGTGATCAGGCTGTGCGCCACCACCGTAGCCGCCGCCATAACCACCGCCGCCACCGCCGTAGCCACCGGAGCGAGCACCGCCGTTGCTGCCACCGGGACGCGGGCCACGGCCACCTTGCGGCGGACGTGCACCTTGCGGACGGGGAGGCGCCATGCCATCGCCTTGGGGCGCACTGCGTGGGCCGCCGCGCGGGGCGTTACGGCCACCGCCATTGCCAGCACGCTGGCCACCGTCGCCTTGCGAGGCCTTGTTTTCGCGCACGCGCTGCAGCATTTCGGTACGTGCCGCCTTGGCTGCGGCTTGCATCACGTCACGGCTAGGTGGCTTGCCAGCGCCGCCCCAGATGGTCTGGCGGCCCATGGCGATGGGCTCGGCGCGTTCGCCTGGTTCAGGCATGAAACCTTCAATGACTTGCACGGCAATTTCTTGCTTGGTGAAGCGCTCGATGTCTTGCATGAAGCCTTCTTCGTCCAGGCACACCAGGTTGACGGCTGCGCCTTCGGCACCCGCGCGGCCAGTACGGCCGATGCGGTGCACATAGTCTTCGCAGACATTCGGGATTTCGTAGTTAACGACGTGGGGCAGGTCGTCAATATCGATGCCACGGGCCGCGATGTCGGTGGCCACCAGGGCGCGCACATCGCCGCTCTTGAAGCCTTGCAGTGCCTGGGTACGGGCGGACTGGCTCTTGTTGCCGTGCAGCGCCATGGCGGTGATGCCGTTCTTTTCCAGGAATTCGGCCACGTTGTTGGCGCCGAACTTGGTGCGGGTGAACACCAGCACCTGGCTCCACTTGTGTTCGTTGATGATGTGGGCCAGCAAAGCCTTCTTCTTGCCGCGACCCACCGGGTGGATCACCTGGGTGATGCGCTGCACGGTGGTGTTGCGCGGCGTGACTTGCACGCTTTGCGGATTCTTCAGCAGGGTGGCAGCCAGATCGCGGATTTCATCGCTGAAAGTGGCCGAGAACAACAGGCTTTGCTTGTCCTTGGGCACAGCGGCCAGCACCTTCTTCACGTCGTGGATGAAGCCCATGTCCAGCATACGGTCGGCTTCATCCAGCACCAGGATTTGCACCTGGCCCAGGTCTAGCATGCCTTGCTGCATCAGGTCCAGCAGGCGGCCGGGGGTGGCCACCAGAACGTCCACGCCCTTTTTGACCTTGGTGATTTGCGGGTTCATGCCCACGCCACCAAAGACTACGGTGGAGCTCAGCTCCAGGTATTTGCCGTAGGTTTGCACGGATTCTTCAACCTGGGCTGCGAGTTCGCGGGTGGGGGTCAGCACCAAGGCGCGAATGCCCTTGCCACCGAATTTGTTTTGCGCGGGAGCACTTTCGCTCAGACGCTGCAGCAGGGGCAGAGTGAACGCTGCTGTCTTGCCGGTGCCGGTTTGGGCGCCGCCCAGTAGATCGTGCCCAGCCAAGACGACCGGGATGGCCTGTGCTTGGATCGGTGTGGGCTCGGTATAGCCTTGCTCTTGCACGGCCTTCAGAATGGCCGGGGCCAGATTCAGTTCTTCAAAGTTCATTTTGTTGCGCCCGTCCTGGGCGCTTGGAAGCCTGGCCTATCGCCCGTACAGTCAACACGGGCACCAATCAAAGGCAGACATTTTTTAAAAATGGACGCAAAACAAGTCGTTTTGGCCCCCAGCGAAGTGCTGGCGTTGCAGCCAATTGGAATGCCGCAACAGGTAGATTGTCGCATGCTGGGATAATCAGGGTCCGCCCGACTAGTTTCGGCAGATTTTTTTGCACTAACCAGACCTTCAAAACAGATGGCTCAATACGTTTTTTCCATGAACCGCGTCGGCAAGATCGTGCCGCCCAAGCGCCACATTCTTAAAGACATTTCTCTCAGTTTCTTCCCTGGCGCCAAGATCGGCGTACTAGGTACCAACGGCTCCGGCAAGTCCACCTTGCTGAAGATCATGGCCGGTCTGGACAAGGAAATTGAAGGCGAAGCCATCCCCATGGCCGGCCTGAACATCGGCTATTTGCCGCAAGAACCCCAATTGGACCCGACCCAGACCGTGCGCGAAAGCGTCGAAGCCGGCATGGGCAAGGTGTTTGCCGCCAAGGCCCGTCTGGAAGAGGTCTACACCGCCTACGGCGAAGAAGACGCTGACTTTGACGCCCTTGCCGCCGAGCAGGCTGAGCTGGAAGCCATCATCGCCACCGCCGGAACTGATTCCGAGCACCAACTGGAAATCGCCGCCGACGCGCTGCGCCTGCCGCCTTGGGACGCCAACATTGGTGTGCTGTCCGGCGGTGAAAAGCGCCGTGTGGCGCTGTGCCGACTGCTTCTGAGCAAGCCCGACATGCTGCTGCTTGACGAACCCACCAACCACTTGGACGCTGAATCGGTGGACTGGCTGGAGCAATTCCTGCAGCGCTATTCCGGCACCGTGGTGGCCATTACCCATGACCGCTACTTCCTGGACAACGCGGCAGAGTGGATTTTGGAACTGGACCGTGGCTCCGGCATCCCTTACAAGGGCAACTACTCCGACTGGCTGACGCAAAAGGGCGCTCGCTTGGAAGCCGAGCAAAAGGGTGAAGAAGCCCGCGCCAAGGCCCTCAAGAAGGAATTGGAATGGTCGCGCCAGAACCCCAAGGCCCGCCAGGCTAAGAGCAAGGCCCGTCTGGCCCGCTTCGAGGAATTGAGCGACTTCGAATACCAGAAGCGCAACGAAACCAATGAAATCTTTATCCCGGTGGCCGACCGCCTGGGCCATGAAGTGATCGAATTCACCAACGTGACCAAGTCCTTTGGCGACCGCGTGCTGATCGACAACCTGAGCTTCAAAATCCCCGCTGGCGCCATCGTCGGCATCATCGGCCCCAACGGCGCCGGTAAATCCACGCTGTTCAAGCTGATTGCGGGCAAGGAAAAAGCCGACTCGGGTGAAGTAAAGATCGGCCAGACCGTGAAGATGGCCTTTGTGGACCAGCACCGTGACGATTTGTCGAATGAAAAAACTGTCTGGGAAGACGTGTCCGGCGGACTCGACATCCTGAACGTGGGCAAGTTCCAGATGGCCAGCCGTGCCTACTGCGGCCGCTTCAACTTCAACGGTGCGGACCAGCAGAAGAAAGTCGGCATGTTGTCCGGTGGCGAGCGTGGCCGTTTGCACCTGGCCAAGACCTTGATCGCCGGGGGTAACGTGCTGATGCTGGATGAGCCGTCGAACGACTTGGACGTGGAAACCCTGCGCGCGTTGGAAGACGCGCTGCTGGAATTCGCCGGCACCATGCTGGTGATCTCCCATGACCGCTGGTTCCTGGACCGTATCGCCACCCACATCCTGGCAGCTGAAGGCGATAGCCAGTGGACCTTCTTCGACGGAAACTACCAAGAGTACGAAGCTGATAAGAAGAAGCGACTGGGTGAGGAGGGTGCCAAGCCCAAGCGCATGCGCTACAAGGCTTTGAAGTAAGCACACCCCCAGGCTTGCCCACTGCGTGTGGCAGCGCCACCCCCCTTGCAGGGGGGCAACTGCAGCGGCCTGGCAAAGCCAGTTCCGCGCAGTTCACGAAGGGGCGTCGCTTCGCTTGCACTTGGATAAAAACGGCCCGTTTATGCGGGCCGTTTTTATTTATGGCCGTTTACGGCTCTGCTTTTCCGTCTGACTCCGATGATTTGGGCCAGCTCGCCAGCAAGCGCCTGCGCACGGCTTCGATGTTGTTGCGCAGGGCGTATAGCTCGTCGGTGTAAGACAGAGGTACGGCGATTCCGTGGGTCACACGGTCGAGCTCATCGAGTTCGTTGAGTAGGGCCTCGCGGTCGCCGTTGCGGGCATCGACCTTGGTTTCGATTTCGCGCAGCCGGGCGTACCAGCGGAACACGCGGCTGCGGACGCGGAACTGGTACAGCGGCGGCACGATTTTTGAAAGCGGCAGCATCAGTACCAACAGGCCGCCGAGGACCAGCCACATACGTTCGATTAGATTGCTGGCCCAGAACGGCAGGTAGCGCTGCCAGAACGACGGCGTGCCGTTAATGGCTCGGTCACCTTCGGCACTGACTGGCAATTCGCTGGTGCGGGTATTCGGAAAGTCGCGAGCGCGGTTGAACCAGCCGGCACCGCTGTGCATAGTTTGCGCACTTTGTGCAAACAGCTGGCGCAGGGCGGGGTGCGTCTGGTCACTGGAAATCAGCGAGGTGGTGGCGGCAAGCAGGGCCACGTCGTGCGGCGGCATGTCGGCAGCCAGATCTACTACGCCGCGCGGTAGTGTGACGGCCGAAAGAAAGGCAAATCGCCTGGCGTACGCTTCGCTTTGACCGAAGTCCATTAGCTGGATGCCGCGGGCGCGTAACAGGCGTTGCACCAGCGGGGATTGCGGCGCCGACGCCAGCGCAATTGCATCAACCTTGCCTGCCAGCAGAGCCTCAACAGCAGGCGCCGGCTCCAGGTTAGATAGCCGCAGCGTGCGGAACTCGATGTGGTTGGCCTCGAACATCTTCTCCATGATGTCGGGCACACCGCTGCCTTGGTTGTCAATGTTGATGCGTAGACTTTTTAGTTGTGGGATTGTTGTCAGTGCAGCGGTATTCAAGTCGATTTTTCGAGCCGAGTCGATGCGGTAGAACAACCACAGCGGCTCGTAGAACAGGCTGCCCAGTGAGACCAGGCCGGCTTCTTCGTCAGCTACCGGGTCGGCGCTACCGCCGCGTACAAAACCGACGTCGGCCTCACCGTTGCGCAGCATCTGGAGATTGTCCGCTGCACCGTCTGTGGCCTTTAGCACGACTTCGATGCCGCTGGCCTTGAGCGCGCTGGCATAGCGCTTGCCGAATTCGGCATAGGCGCTGCCGGCGGGGCCGGTGGCCAGAGTCACGGTTTTTGGCGGCTGCGGGTCGAGGTACCAGTAGGCGGCAAGCAGCGAGCCGATCGCGATGAACACCACTGGCCCAGCGGAAACGATCAGGTCACGTAGAGACAGCAGGATCAGCTTTAATGTCTTGGGCATGGCTCGTTGGCTATCTGGAGAGGTCGACGGCTGAGTGAATCATGTCGGACCGTGGCGACAGCTGCAGCCATTCCTCAAAGTCCTGCAGTGGCAGCGGGCGAGCAAAAAAGTAGCCCTGGTAAGCGTCGCAACATTCTGTTGCCAAAAATCGCCGCTGTTCCATGGTTTCCACGCCTTCTGCAATGACACTCAGTCCAAGGCTGTGCCCCAGGGTGATGACGGTCCGGGCGATGGCAGCATCCTTGGGATTTGTGAGCAGGTCTTGTACAAATGACTGGTCTATTTTCAACTGGTCCAGCGGCAGGCGCTTTAAATAGGCCAATGATGAATAGCCGGTGCCGAAGTCATCTAGCGAAAAGCCCACGCCGTGGGCTTTGAGCGCATGCATCTTGTCGCTGGTTTCATTTACGTCATCCACCAACAAGCTTTCTGTCAGCTCTAGTTTCAATTTGTGAGCAGGTGCGCCAGTGTTCTGCAATATGTGCAGCACGGACTCCACAAAATCGGCTTGCCGAAACTGCCGCGCACTGACGTTGACTGCCAGGCTGAGCTCTTGGGTGAGCGGGCTTTGGCTCCATTGCTTAAGCTGCATACACGCCGTATGCAAAACCCAATGGCCTAGGGGCAATATCAGTCCAGAATCTTCGGTCAGCGGGATAAATTCAGACGGAGATATATAGCCGCGCTCTGGGTGCGGCCAGCGCAGTAAGGCTTCTGCACCAACAACTTGGCCTTGCCGATCTACCTGTGCCTGGTAATGCAGTACAAACTGCTGCTGCGCCAAGCCCCGGCGTATATCGGCTTCCAGCTTCACCCTGGCGTTTACGACAGCCTGCATTTGCGGATCATAGAAGCGCAGCGTGTTGCGTCCTGCTGATTTGGCTTGGTACATCGCCAGATCAGCTTGCTTCAGCAGCTCGTCGGTGCTGTCTTGCTGGCCAAAGTACAGTGTTACACCCATACTGGCAAAAATTTGATGCTCATGCGATCCTAGCTGGTAGGGTTGACTGATCGATTGCAGAATTTTTTCGCCTACGGCTTCGGCGTGGGCCGCCGCTTCGGCGTTATAGCTGCTGAGCTGGGTCAGCAGCACCACGAACTCGTCGCCCCCCAAGCGCGCCACCGTATCGATTTCACGCACGCATTCGGTCAATCGGATTGCGACCTGCTGCAATAGCAGGTCACCCACATCGTGCCCTAGCGTGTCGTTGAGGGTTTTGAAGTTGTCCAAGTCAATCACTTGCAGTGCACCGCATTGGCCATTGCGAACACCCAAGCCCATTGCTTGGCGTAATCTGTCCAACAATAAGCGTCGATTGGGCAGATGGGTTAGGGGGTCGTAGAAAGCGAGCTTGTTGATTTCTTCTTCCGCCGCTTTGCGCTGCGTGATGTCGTTGAAGGTGTTGACGAAGTGGGTGATCTTGCCATTTTTGTCGTGCACAGCGGTCACGGTGCGGGAGTCTGGGTAAATATCGCCATTTTTGCGTTTGTTCCACACGTCACCACGCCAGCTACCCTGTGTTTCCACGGTATCCCACATGTTTTGGTAGAAAGCCCTGTCGTGTCTACCCGAATTGAGTATGTGCAGACTTTTACCAATAGCCTCGTGTTCGGTGTAGCCAGTGATGTGGGTAAATGCCGGGTTGCAGCGCAATATCTGACGCTGTGCATCGGTAATTGCCAGGCCGTCTTGGGCATTAAAAGCCGTTGCTGCGATACGTAGATCCAGCTCGGCTTGCATGCGTAGCGTGATATTTCGCGCCAGCACAATGAAGCGGGGCTCGGCATGGCCGGGAATGTCTTTACGAGCTACCGAAATTTCAAACCATAAAAGGTTGTACCGCAACTGGAGCTCGAACTGGCCGCCTTCCGAGTGGCCGTTTAGTCGGGCATCTTCCAGCCCGGCCGCAATCACTTTTCCGGCATCGGCGGGCAAGACCTGCATCACGTTTTTACCCAAAAAATGTTCAAGAGGAATATCCGACAGCAAAGCCCGGGGAAGCCGGCAATCATGCACAGTGCCGTCTGGACCTAGCTCAAACAATAGATCGGGAATAGCGTCCAGCGTGGCTTCTAATTTGGTTTGCGTCGCCGAAATTTCTTGGGTGCGGGCAACGACCTGTGCTTCTAAGCTTTGCTCCTGTCGTTTGAGCTGGAGCATCAGTTGGGCCAGCCAGGCGATCGTGGTGCTCAGCAGCAGACCCAGTGCAATTTCAGACGCCAAAGCCCCGAGGTCACCCCAGCCGTTGACCGGTGTGGCACTCAGCACCCACCGTCCATTGGGCACCAGGATGTTGCGGTCTACGGGGTCATGTAAAAACTGGTTGCCGGCACCTGTGATGCTTTGCCTTTTAAGGGTATCTGGATGTATGCGCCATAGTTCATAGGCGATGCCTTGTTCCTGCAGTTGCGAGATGCCGCTGCCGGCCAATGCTTCGGGGACCCGGATTACGACAGATATAAATCCCCAAAAACTGTCTTGCTGGGGGGACGCGAGGGTAGGTGTTGGCAAATACACCGGCAATCGCCCCACAAGCCCCAATCCGCCTTGCACCAGGTTGAGGGGGCCAGCCAAGGTCAATTCGCGGGTTGCGATTGCTCGTGCCGCCTCCTTGCCTTGTACGGGGTCTTCGAGTTGATTGAACCCCATGGTGGCCTCGTTACCCGCCAGAGGCACTACGCGATTGACCACGCCATTGGGTGACAGGCTGAACATGGTCACACCAGGGTAAAGGTGCAACATTTCTTCGCCTACACCCTCAAAGTTCGGGAATTCCCCCCCAGCCTGGTGCACCATAGCCGACAGCGCGTAAGCGCTGGACAAAGCCCGCTCAATGGTTGCCTGGATTGCATGGGCACGGTCAGCTACAACGCTATCTACATGCGCGCGCTGGCTTTGAATGCGGCGCTGCTCCAGGTTCCATATCAACAGAGCTGCCGCCATGGCGGTCAGCATAAACACCGCAAGGCCGAGCAACCATATGGGGATGGTGCGCAGCAAGCGTGTGGGGTACGTAATCTTCATGACGCAAGGCGTAGTGGTTGTTCTGTTTCTTGTAGACGGGGGACTCGCAGCGCTGACTATATAGCTTGGGTATATGGCAGCACTTCGAAGAGAGTAAGTGGCGGAGACAGCTCAGCTAGAGCTCCGTTAGAGCTCCCAAACTGCAGCACATCGCCAGCGAGAAATGGAGTAGCGTCAACGTACTGGCGATATCGCTTTCAGTGCTAATTGTCCCCGTCTAACGCAAGGAATTACCTCTTTAATTGAACGCATTGATGCGTTCACATTCCGACAAACGGGGTTAGGCTTAGGCACGGGCTCTTGCTAGCCAGCTGGAGCACCTGTGAGGTCATTCATGCCGCAGCGCCTCGATCGGGTCCATCTGTGCCGCGCGCCTTGCCGGGAAGTAGCCGAACACCACTCCGATAGCTGCCGAGAAAAGCATCGACAGCAGGTTGATCGCCGGATCGAACGCAAATGGCACGCCCATTGCCCTGGATAGCACGTAGGAGGCAGCGGTGGCGACGATGATGCCGACCAAGCCCCCCAGTGCCGAAAGCACCACGGCCTCGATCAAAAACTGCAGCAGCACCTCGCTTTCCAGTGCGCCGACCGCCAGGCGTAGGCCGATCTCGCGCGTACGCTCAGTCACGCTCACCAGCATGATGTTCATGATGCCGATCCCGCCCACCAGCAGGCTGACCGCCGCCACTGCGCCCAGCAGCGTGGTGAGTACCTGGGTCGTTCCCGCCAGTGTGTCGGCTAGTTGCTGTGTATCGAAGATGTTGAAGTTGTCGTCGTCGCTCTCGGTCAGCTTGCGACGCTCGCGCAGCAATTGGCGCAGGCTCGCCTTCAGCGGGGCGCTGTCACTACCGTCCTGCATGGCAACCAGTAGCGTACCAACCTTGCGGCTGCCGGTTACGCGGCGCTGCAGGGTATGCAGTGGCACGACCACCACATCGTCCTGGTCGCCCATGCCGCCCTGGCCTTTGGCGGCCAGGATCCCGATGACGTCGCAAGAGAACTGCTTGACGCGCAATTGAGCGCCGAGGCCTGTCTGGCCAACCGTGCCACCATAGATCTCGCGCCTCACAGTCTCCCCGATGACACACACTGCGGCACCCGCACGCTGCTCGTCGGGGTCGAAGATGCGTCCTCCGGCGAGTACCCAGTTTCCGGTGGTGAACCACGCATTGCTGCTGCCGGTGACGCTGGTGGCCCAGCTGCGTCCATTTGCCACGACGGTAACGCTTGCTGTACCTTGCGGTGCGACGGCCCCCACTCCCCCGATCTGTGCGACGATGGCCTCTGCGTCAGCTTCAGTGAACTGCGGCACACCACCGCCGCCGCCTCCGCCAAAGCCCCGCTGGCCCGGCCTGACCATCAGCAGGTTGGTGCCGAGGCTGGAGATTTGGGTCTGAATCGCCAGTGTGGCGCCGTTACCCAGCGTAACCATGGTGATGACGGCACTCACGCCGATCACGATTCCAAGGATAGTCAGGAACGAGCGCAGAAAGTTGCGCTGTACCGAATGCAGGGCAAGTATGAAGACACTGGCCAGCATCAGGTGCTCTGCTCGGCCGTCAGGCCGATGGGTGCCGCCGTCACTGGATACGGGTTGGCTGCATCCAGGGCGATAGCCCCATCGACGAAATGCACCATGCGGCGCGCATACGCTGCCATGTCGGGCTCGTGCGTCACCATCAGTACGGTGATGCCGTGGTCGCGGTTCAGTGCCAGCAGCAGCCCCATAATTTCATGGCTGCGCTGGGTGTCGAGGTTGCCCGTGGGCTCGTCAGCCAGCACCACGGCGGGCTGGGTGACGATGGCTCGCGCGATTGCCACGCGCTGCTGTTGCCCGCCGGAGAGTTCGGCCGGAGTATGCTGCTCCCAGCCTCCTAGGCCAACCGATTGCAAAGCTTTGGTAGCAGCGGCGCGGCGCAAGCTAGCACTGTCGCCGCGGTACAGCAGCGGCAGCTCCACATTTTCCTGCGCAGTCGTGCGCGCCAGCAGGTTGAATCCCTGGAACACGAATCCCAGGTAGCGGCGCCGCAGCAGTGCACGTTGGTCGCGTGATATTGCTTCCACGTGAGCGCCCTTGAAGAGGTACTGGCCCGAGCTCGGCGTATCCAGGCAGCCCAGGATGTTCATCGCGGTCGATTTTCCCGAGCCGCTGGGGCCCATGATTGCGACGAATTCGCCGGCGGCGATGTCGAGGGCGATGCCCTTGAGCGCCATCAGCGTGGTGGGGCCATTGCCATAGCGCTTGGTAACGCCGCGGAGCTGGATCAGCGGCAGTGGGGTGGGTGGCATCGGACTCGCCGGCGCCGCCTGGGGCGTGGCCGGATTCATTTCGCCTGCGCCATTTTTTGATCGGTGATCACCTGCATGCCGGTTGCTAGCCCGCCGCCGGTGATCTCGGTCATGTGGCCGTCACTGACGCCAGGGACCACCGCCACAGCCACGGCTGTACCGTCGCGCAACACCCACACCTGTTTGGCGTTGGCGGTGCTGGCACTGGCGGCGGCCGGGCGCCGGTTGTTGGTACCAGGCATGCGCGGCAACAGACTGGCGGTGATGCTTTTGGCGGCCGTCTGCCTAGCGGCGGCGCTGGGAGTGAATCGCAACGCGGTGTTGGGCACCAGCAGCACGTCGTGGCGCTGGGTGGCAGTGATGGTGGCCGTGGCGGTCATGCCCGGCCGCAGGCTCAGGTCGGCATTGTCCACGTCCAGGTAGGTGAGGTAGGTGACCACGTTGTCGGTGACGGTCGAGCCGAACCCCACCCTGGTGATGTGCGCTGGATAGCTTCGGCTCAGGTAGGCACTGACGGTGAAGGTCGCGCTTTGACCCAGCTGAACGGCGCCGACATCGGCCTCGTCTACATAGACCCACAGCCGCAGCCGATGCAGATCCTCTGCGAGTGTGAATAGCGTCACTGCCTGCAAAGAAGCGGCCACTGCAGTGCCTGGCTCCACTGTACGGGTCAGCACCACGCCATCGGCCGGCGCGGTGATAGAGGCTTTCGACAGGTTAGTCTGGTCTGTGGACAGTGCCGCCTGCGCGTCGTTGATGCCGGCCTGGGCACTTGAATTGTCCGCTACGGCCCGGGCGAGCGTGGCGCGGCCGGTGTCGAGTTCGGCCTTGGAGGGCACCTTGCCGTCCGACAGCTTCTCCACTTCCTCAAGCCGGCCCAGTGCGGCCAGGGCTTCCTGGACGGTGGCGCCGGTCTGGCCGACCTTGGCCCTGGCGGCGGCCAGCGTGGCTTGGGAACGCAGGATCTGGTCGCGCAGCTTGGCGGTATCCAACACCAGCAGTACTTGACCCTTTTTGATCTTGTCGTTGACATCGACGTTGACTTTCAGCACTGTGCCCGAGAGTTCTGAGCCGATGTTGATGGAACGCGTCGGCTGGATGGTGCCGTTGGCGGTCACTAACAGGCTCAGGTCCCCGCGTGCGACAGACTGTGTGGTGTAGCTTGGTACAGCTTGGGCCGCACGGTTTGCCCACCACCACCATCCGCCCGCTGTTGCCAGCAGCGCGGCCGCCGCCAGCAGCCACGGCGTAGGGCGGCTGTACCAGGCCTTGGGTGGCGGCTCGTCGAGCAGCACGGCGAGGTTAGTGGCACCGCTACGTGTGTCAGCGGTGTCGGAGGTGGTAGGCGCTGGTGTGGTCACGGCGTGTTGGTTCGGCTGGTTTGGTTGGGGACGGGTTCCATGTGATCGGAGCTCCAGGCGCCGCCGAGAGCCTTGTACAGGCGTACATGGTCGCTACTGACGTCGGCGCGGGCGCTGGCCACACTATCCTGCGTGCCGAGTTGCATGCGTTGCGTTTCCAGCACGGTCTGGAAGTCCACCAGCCCGCTGCTGTACCGCTGGCTTGCCATCCGGGCTGCAGAGGTGGCGGCCTCGGCCGCTTGGCCGAGACTGGTCAGGCGAAGGCGGTCGCCACGCAGCGCGGCCAAGGCATCCTCGACCTCCTTTAAGGCCAGCAGCACGGCCGCGCGATAGGCCTGCCGCGCCTGTTCGAGGGCTGCCTGCTGAACATCCACCTGGGCGCGGGCCAGGCCGCCGTCGAACACCGGCCAGTCCACGCTGGCCAGCAGACTGCCGACCACCGAGGCGCCGTTGGTCAGGCTACCCAGCGTCAATGCGCTGAGGCCCAGCGTCCCGCCTAGGGTGAAATTGGGCCAGCGCTGGGCTTCGGCTTGGCTGACCCGGGCCTGTGATGCGATTACCTGCTGTTCTGCGGCGCGCACATCTGCACGCTGTCGCAACGTCTCGGCCGGTATGCGCCAGGCCAGCCCGTCGCTGGCCTGCGGTAGTTCGTGTCCAGCAACCAGCACGGCGGAAAGCGACGCTGGGGGTTGGCCGATGAGGACCGCCAGTGCGTGGCTCGCCTGTGCGATGGCGGTTTCCAGTGCCGGCAACAGCGCGCTCGTTTGCTCGGCGGCGGACCGCGCCTGTTCGGATTCAAGTGCCGTTACCAGGCCAGCCTGTTCGCGCCAGAGAGTGATCTGCAGTGTCTCCTGCTGGCTCGCCAGGTTCTCGTTGGCGATGGCCCGCCGCACCTGGGTGTAGCGCACCGTGATGTAGGCTAGTGCTGCTTCCGCGGCTATCGACACCTGAACATCGCCAAGGCTTGCCGCGCTGGCACGGGCCGTGGCCTCCGTCACTGCGAGCGCGCTGCGGTTGGCTCCGAATAGATCGAGCTCCCAGTTAGCGTCCACGCCGGCCTGGAAGCTATTACCGGTGCTGCGCTCGTCGCCCAGGGCTGCACTGGTGGCACTACGGCGCTGGACCGATGCCGTGCTGGCTAGCGTGGGCCGCAACGAGGCGGCGGCGACATCGCGCAGCGCCCTTGCCTGGCGCAGTGCAGCCTGCGCGCTCGCTACGCTGGTGTTGGCATGTAATGCCTGCACCACCAGCCGTGCCATCAAAGGGTCATCGAAACGTAGCCACCAAACGCCGGGGGATGCAGTGCCGGCCTCCAATGCGGCTGCTTCGGTGGGGGGTGTCCATGCAGCGGGTATATCAACGGCCGAAGTCTTGGTGACCAACGGTGCGACCGGCGCGCAACCGATCACATGCAGCATCAGGCAGAGCGCTGCCGCCAGGGCATAGGCCCTTGGCGCAAGGACCATGCAGAAGTTGAGGCAATGTTTCAGGCGGACACCTCGTTGGCCTTGGCGTTGGCGGCGATTCGGCCCTGGGGGGCGTGTGGCTGTGTGGCGGTACTTTCTGGCGGGGAAGCGCTCGCCGATCTCAGCGTCAGCAGTACATGGGCGGGGCGCATCGGCGGGCGGTTGAAGTGGGTGCAAATACCGCCATCAGAAAGGGGGAATGCCATGGCGGCGAGTAAACCGACGCGCCCGGCCACAACGTAGGCCTTCCGTACAAAAAACATGGTGTCGACTTTCTGTTGATAGATGCGCTGCCCCGAGCCATGTGCGACAGCACGCAGGGCGTTCGTCGCTTGGTTCGTCAACGCAATGCTCAGTTCGGCCGCACATAGGATGCGATGTAATGTCGCCTTGAAGTTAGACCAAGCTACTTCAGTGGTCTGTGCGGTAGGCAACACGGGTATTACGCAGCATGTAGTGGGGTTGGGCCTCGTTGCGTGCGTCAGCGAACAGACGCAACAGGACGTTTCGATAACAGTGATCCGTGCCTTTCCTGAAGCGTGCTTCAGCGGCTGCTTACGCTGTCTAAATCGCCTGCGTAAGCGCGATCGCTGGCAAACCGGAACACCCCCATGACCTCCCCTGACACCCTTGCGCCTGACCTGCTATACAAAATAGACGCCTACTGGCGCGCCGCCAACTACCTGTCCGTGGGACAGCTGTATCTATACGACAACCCGCTGTTGTATGAGCCGCTGGCCATGGCCCACATCAAGCCACTGGTGGTGGGCCACTGGGGCACCGTGCCAGGCCAGAACTTCATCTACGTGCACCTAAACCGCGCAATCCAGAAATACGACATCAACATGTTGTACGTCTCAGGGCCGGGCCATGGTGGTGCGGCGGTGGTCGGCAACGTGTACCTTGAAGGCACCTGGAGCGAGGTCTATCCGGAGGTCACGCTGGATGAGGCGGGCTTGAAGAAGCTGTTCAAGCAGTTCTCGTTTCCCGGCGGCATATCCAGCCACGTGGCACCCACCACACCCGGCTCCATCCACGAGGGAGGTGAATTGGGCTATTCGCTGAGCCACGCTTTCGGTGCCGCTTTCGACAACCCGGACTTGATTGTGGCCTGCGTCATCGGCGACGGCGAGGCCGAAACCGGGCCGCTGGCGACGGCGTGGCATTCCAACAAGTTCCTGGACCCTGTCACAGACGGTGCCGTACTACCGATCCTGCATCTCAACGGCTTCAAGATCAGCAACCCAACGGTATTGGCGCGCATCGGGCACGATGAGCTCGAACATTTCTTCCTAGGCTGTGGCTGGACGCCAATCTTCGTAGAGGGTGACCAGCCAATGGTGATGCACCAGCGCATGTCAGGGGCCATCGACCGCGCTATTGAACTGATACAGCAGATCCAGGACGATGCCCGGAACCGCAACGTAAAGGTACGACCGCCATGGCCAATGATCGTGCTCCGGTCGCCCAAAGGCTGGACAGGCCCGAAGGAAGTCGATGGATTGCAGATCGAGAATACTTTCCGCTCACACCAGGTTCCGCTCGTGGTGAATCCGGATTTCCCGGAGCACGTGAACCAGCTCGAACTTTGGATGAAAAGCTATAGGCCGCAGGAGCTGTTCGATGAAAGCGGTCGATTGCTGCCCGAACTCGCCGCGCTGGCACCCAGCGGTGCGCGCCGGATGGGGGCAAATCTGCATGCGAATGGCGGACTGTTGTTGCGCTCTTTGCAGATGCCCGACTTTCGGTTGCATGCCGTACATGTGCCCGCCCCAGGAGCGTTGCAGGCGCAGGACACACGGGTGCTGGGCGGCTTTCTGCGGGATGTCGCGAACCTCAATCGGAACCAGCGCAACTTCCGGATCTTCGGCCCCGACGAGACAGTATCCAACCTGCTCGGCGCCGTGTTCGAGGTAACCAGTCGCCAGTGGGGTGCCGAAACACTGTCCAGCGACGAATTCCTGGCCCGCGAAGGGCAGGTAGTCGACTCGATGCTAAGCGAGCACCAGTGCGAGGGCTGGCTGGAAGGCTATCTGCTAACCGGACGCCACGGCCTGTTCAACAGCTACGAAGCCTTCATCCGCATCGTCGATTCGATGTTCAGCCAGCATGCCAAGTGGCTCAAGGTCACACGCGAGTTGCCCTGGCGCCGGCCCATCGCATCGCTGAACTACTTGTTGGCCTCGCACGTGTGGCAGCAGGACCACAACGGCTTCACGCATCAAGATCCGGGCTTCATCGACCATGTGGTTAACAAGAAGGCGGACGTTGTGCGTGTCTACCTGCCACCGGACGCCAACTGCCTTCTTTCCGTCACCGACCACTGCCTGCGCAGCCGCAACTATGTAAACGTCGTGATCGCCGGTAAACATGCGCTGCCGCAATGGCTGACGATGGAGGAGGCCGTCAGGCACTGTACCGAAGGCATCAGCATCTGGAAATGGGCCAGTAACGACCAAGACGGTGAGCCCGACTTAGTGCTGGCCTGTTGCGGCGACACGCCCACGCTTGAGGTGCTGGCCGCCGTTTCCATCCTACGTGAGCACCTGCCAAGCCTGAAGATCCGGGTCATTAACGTGGTAGATCTGATGCGCCTGCAGTCCGCCAGCGAGCACCCTCACGGGTTGGATGAGGCCGATTTCGATGCGTTGTTCACTCGGGATAAACATGTCATCTTCGCTTTCCACGGGTATCCCTCGCTGGTGCACCAGCTCACTTACCGGCGTACCAACCGCAACTTGCACGTGCATGGCTACAAGGAAGAGGGCACCATCACCACGGCCTTCGACATGCGTGTTCAGAATCACCTCGACCGCTTCCATCTGGTGCAGGACGCCATCGACCTGCTGCCGCATCTTGGCCGCCCGGGCGTGGACCTGAAGCAGATAGCGAGGGATAAGCTCATCGCGCATAAGCTCTATATCGACCAGCATGGCCAAGACCTGCCGGAAATTCGGAGCTGGAAGTGGCCGTCGGGAGGTTCGCATGAACGTTCAGATGCTGGCTGAAACCACGCGGGCCATGCTCGCTGAAGGTAAGGGCCTGCTTGCCATGGACGAGAGCAACGGCACCTGCGACAAGCGCTTCGCAGACCTGGGCATCGCACAAACAGTGGCTATGCGCCGCGCCTGGCGGGATTTGCTGGTCACCACGCCCGGTCTGGCGCAGTACGTCAGTGGTGCCATCCTTTACGACGAAACCATCCGCCAGGCGACCATTGCTGGCACACCCTTCGTTCGGGTGCTGCAGGATGTCGGCATTCTCGTCGGGATCAAGGTCGATGTTGGCGCCAAAGCTCTGGCTTTTCATCCCTCCGAGAAGGTCACGGAAGGGCTTGATGGCTTGCGCGAGCGGCTAGGGGGGTATGTAGCGATGGGTGCGCGCTTCGCGAAATGGCGTGCCGTAATCAATGCGGCTCCTTCGGGCGCCCACCTGCCCAGCGAGGCTTGTGTGCGCGCCAACGCGCACGCACTTGCCCGCTACGCCGCCTTGTGCCAAGAGGCCGGTTTGGTGCCTATTGTCGAGCCCGAGGTGTTGATGGATGGAGGCCATTCCCAGGCACATTGCCTTGAGGTTACCGAGGGTCTACTGCGCCACGTTTTCGCGGCATTGAATACGCAGGACGTTGCACTGGAGGCCATGGTCCTTAAGCCCAATATGGTTGTGGCGGGACGCGGGTGCGCCGTTCAGGTGACAGTGGAGGCGGTCGCCAACGCCACGATGCTGTGCCTGCGGCGTGTTGTGCCGGTGGCAGTCCCGGGCATTGCTTTCCTCTCAGGGGGGCAGACGGGGGCGCAGGCATGCGCCCATTTGAACGCGGTGCAGGCGCGTTACGGCGACAGATCGGACCAGTCCCTGCCATGGTCGCTGACTTTTTCGTTCGGGCGTGCACTGCAGCATTCCGCACTGGAGACTTGGGCCGGCAGCGGTGCTCACCGTGAATCCGCGCAGCGCGCATTGCTGCACCGGGCCCGCTGCGCCAGCGCCGCCTGTGTAGGACGATACGACGCCAGCATGGAGCTTTGATGGACCCGACGCTGCAATTATTCTTGATCCGGCATGGCGAAACGGCATGGTCGTTGAGCGGCCAACACACGGGCGTGACGGACTTGCCCCTCACCATGAGGGGTGAGCACATGGCCCGGGCTCTGGTAACCATGCTTAGACACAGTTCGTTCTCGCAGGTGCTGACCAGCCCACGATTGCGCGCGCGCCGCACATGTGCGCTGGCCGGGCTGGCATCGACGGCCGAGACTGTCCCTGACTTGGCCGAATGGGACTACGGCGAGTACGAAAGTCTCCGAACTCATGAGATCCGCGGGCGTCGGCCCGATTGGGACATCTGGCGCGATGGCTGCCCTGGTGGAGAGACGCCTACCGCCGTGTCAGCCCGCGCCGACCGACTCATTGACCGATTGCGTAGGCTGTCGGGCAATGTGGCATTGTTCTCTCATGGTCAGTTCGGTCGAGTTCTGGCTACACGATGGATCGAATTAGCGGTGCAAGAGGGCCGTCACTTCGTGCTCGATCCAGCCTCCGTCAGCATCTTGGGTCTGGACCGTGAACATGCGCTGCGTCCCGTGATTGCGCTCTGGAACGCCGTGCCGGGCGCAGGCTTCGGTGCGACGTAGAGCGTGCGGCAACGCACAGACGCATTGCGGCGATGGCGCGACCCTTGCACCTCTGTATGACTTCGGAGTTGCGCAAATGTCCTTGTTTCGCCCCTTTTGTTCCAGCCCCGGCCCAATCCGGACGAGGTCCGCTTTGAGCGGAGCGTTGCGATGCAGATCGGCAATGATTGGCCACATCGCACCACTGCTTCTGGCGGGCGACACCGCTATCGATGGCGGCAAACTCCACTATCGTGCCGACGCGCTGGCGGCGCCGGGAATCGTCATAGCTGCGCCAGCGCTCGACCGCATCTTCGAGAATTCGCGTGGTGATGCTGTTTTCGCTAACTGCGTGCAATCGGCGATGTACCCCGGCTTCGATGGCTATGACGGGAGGCCAGCAAATGTTTCCCATGGAGTGCACTGAGATGCAGCCTGTCATTACTCCTGCGAACCGCTTGCCGGCCGACGCTTTGGTGGTTTTCGGTGCGACGGGCGACCTGGCGCACAAGAAGATATTCCCGGCGCTCTACGCGATGAGCGAGCGCGGCGACCTCCATGTGCCAGTGGTAGGCGTCGCGTTGCAGCCCTGGGACATTGAGCAGTTCAGAACCATGGTGCGTGAAAGCGTGCTGCGGGAATGTGGCGACATCGACCGGCAGGTGCTCGACCGGCTGCTCGCCTCTTTGGCTTATGTCGGTGGAGACTATGCGGAAGCCTCAACTTACCAGGCGTTGCGCGCCGCGCTGCGGGGTGCCCAGTGCCCGAGCCATTACTTGGCCATTCCGCCGGTATTTTTCCCGGCTGTAATTCATGGTCTAGGGAGCTGCGGCCTCGCTGAAGGTGCCCGGGTCATAGTGGAGAAACCGTTCGGGCGCGACCTTAATTCCGCGCACACGCTTAACCGTATAGCGTCAGAGTTCTTCGCCGAAGACGCGATATTCCGTATCGATCACTTCCTGGGCATGGAGGCGATCATGAATATTCTGTACTTCCGCTTCGCTAACTCATTTCTTGAGCCGGTCTGGAATCGCAACCACATCGCCAGTGTGCAGATCACTCTGGCCGAGCATACCGGCGTAGGTGGTCGTGGCGCCTTCTACGACAGTGTGGGTTGCCTGCGCGATGTAGTACAGAACCACCTGCTTCAAATCGTGGCTCTGCTCGCCATGGAGCCGCCGGCAACCCGTGGTTTCGAGGCAGTACACCGGCACAAGGCTGATGTGTTCGACACCATGCGGCCACTGAGTCCGAGCGACGTCGTGCGTGGTCAGTATCGAGGCTATCGCGACGAGGCCGGAGTTGCCCCGGATTCAGATGTTGAGACCTACTTTGCCCTTAGGCTACATATCGATTCTTGGCGATGGGGCGGCGTACCGTGGTATTTGCGTTCCGGTAAATGTTTGCCAGTAACAGCGTGCGAAGTGTTGGTGCGTTTCAAGTCTCCCCCGCAGAACCTTTTTGAGGATGCCTCACTAGGCGAAGACGCTAACTATTTGAGGTTGCGTTTGTCGCCCCATTCGTCGATCGCATTGGCCGCCCGCGTCAAGCGCCCCGGAAGGGCGTTTGCCGGCGAACAGCGCGAGTTCCGCCTGCAGGAGCAATCGCCCGAAGAATATGCGCCATATGCGCTGCTGCTGACGGACGCCATGAACGGTGATGGTGCCTTGTTCGCCCGGGAGAACGCGATCGAGGCTGCCTGGGGAGTGGTGGAGCCAGTCCTAGTCGATCAACGTGCGTCCACTGTATATGAGCCCGGCACCTGGGGACCTCCAGCCGCGAATCATCTGATCGCAGGCGACGGCGGATGGCGCGATCCCGAACCCACCTGCAACGAGGACTGAATCCATGAACGCTATCCAGACACTTCAACAGCTCGGCCAGAGCTTGTGGCTAGACAACATCACGCGTTCGCTTTTGACCAGCGGCACCCTAGCGTCCTACATTCGGGACCTTGGCGTGACCGGCCTGACCTCGACCCCGACGATTTTCGAGCAGGCAATAGGAGTCGGCGACAGCTACGACGCCAGCATCCGTGTGCTTGACAAGGCCGGCCTCGCGCAGGAAGACCTATTCTTCGAACTGGCGCTAGAAGACCTGTCGCAGGCAGCGGACCTGTTCCGTCCGCACTTTGATGCAACCGACGGAGTGGACGGCTGGGTGTCGCTCGAAGTTTCACCGCTACTGGCGCGTGATACGGCCCGCTCCATCCAGGCAGGCAAGCGGTTGCATGCCAAGGCCGAGCGGGCCAACCTGTTCATCAAGATCCCGGGCACGGCCGAGGGACTTGAGGCCATCGAGCAGCTCATCTTCGACGGTGTTCCAGTCAACGTCACCTTGCTGTTCTCCAGCGAGCAAGTCGCTGCAGCTGCAGAGTCTTACATGTGCGCCATCGAGCGCAGGCTGGAGGCCGGGCGCGACGCGAGGGTGGCGTCGGTGGCTTCGCTATTCGTTAGTCGTTGGGACGCGGCGGTACGAGAGCAGGTAGCCTCGCCATTGCACAGCCGGTTGGGCATTGCAATCGCCATGCGTGCCTACAAGACCCACTGTGATTTGCTTTCATCTCCGCGCTGGCAACGCCTCGCTTCCGCAGGAGCCCGCCCGCAACGACTGCTGTGGGCGAGCGCCGGCACCAAGGACCCGGCAGCACCGGACACGCTATACGTGCAAGCGCTGGCCGCGCCTGGAACCATCATTGCATTGCCCGAGAAGACGCTTCTCGCTTTTGCCGATCACGGCAAGATAGAGCGTGGCCTACCGCCTGACGGCGGCTACGCCGAGGTGGTGATCGCTGAGTTCCGGCGCGAGGGCGTGGACGATGCCGCATTGGCCGCCCGACTGCAGCGCGAGGGGGTGGAGGCCTTTGCCACTTCATGGCAGGCGTTGCTTGCCCGCATCCGTGAGAAATGTACGGCACCGTCGTCGCTCCCAGCACCTAAAAATCAGCAGTGACTGAACTGAACGCAAGGCCGACCTGGTAGGTGCAGATTGCAGCCGCGAACGAGCGCTTTCATGCTTGCCTTGGGCATCTCAGCTCCTAGTAAGGTGGTGCTGATCCATTTCGGTTTTGATGAAAACCAAGTACTGAACGCCGCTTGGCATCACCTAGTGTTCGGCGTTGCCCTAGTTGTGCCGGCACGCTCAGACCTCGCAGGAGGCTGGAGTGATGAGGGTTGCCGAGACGATTGAACTGGATCAGCACACCGAGTGCGAACTGCGTGTTCTGGCCAAACGCCCTACGGTTGAAGCCCGGCTACAACAGCGGGGCCGAAAGGTGCTGCTGGCCGCCGTGGGACGACCGAATAAGGATATTGCCTTTGAGGCAACCCTGGATCGGCGCCAAGTTGCGCTATAGCGTCGGTGCTTCCTGGCCGACCTGCCACGATTACAGGCCAGATCGAGTCGTGAATCGTGCCGGCTAGGCTGCATGAAAAGCCGATTAACGCTACCCACTCGACCCGCGCTTTCCCTAGTTGAAGATCACTACGGGGGTTACTGCGGATGCTTGGCCTCCATATTCACATTGGCAATCCATAGTACTTACAAATGGTGTTCCCAAATTGCGATATGCACGATTGGTGGCGCGAAGCATCCGCATCACCACGATCCTGGGAGGCTGACTGGCTGACTGGCTGACTGGCTGACTGGCTGTCTCGGTGACCATCCGAGAGATATCAATGTGTTCGTTAGCGAACAGTATTTGTGCGCCATCTCCCTATGATAAAAAAATATAAACAATAGTCTTGGGATCTCTCACATGACCAACGCCCTCCAGTCTGTTCAAAACCACCTGCTGGCTTCCCTGCCTCCAGAGCAGTGGCAAAGATGGAAGCCTGATCTGGAGAGGGTCGAACTCGCGCTTGGGCAGGTCCTATATGAGTCCGGTCGAATCATGAGCCACGTTTACTTTCCCACCACCGCCATCGTGTCGCTGCTGTACGTCATGGAGAACGGTTCATCGGCTGAGATTGCCGTTGTTGGAAACGAGGGCATCGTCGGTATATCACTTTTTATGGGCGGCGGCTCGACATTGAGCCGGGCCGTCGTGCAGAGTGCGGGGCATGGCTACCGACTTAAAGCGAACGCGATGCATGCGGAGTTCGATCGCGGAGGACCAGTGCTTCATTTATTGCTGCGCTACACCCAGGCCCTCATAACTCAGATGGCCCAAACTGCCGTTTGTAACCGCCACCATACCCTGGACCAACAACTGTGCCGCTGGCTGCTGTTGAGCCTGGATAGGCTCTATGGCCCGGAACTGGTGATGACGCAGGAACTGATTGCCAACATGCTGGGTGTGCGACGCGAGGGCGTTACAGAGGCAGCACTCAAGCTGCAAAGATCTGGACTCATCCGCTATGCCCGCGGCCATATCACGGCGATCAACCGTCCAGGAATCGAGTCACGCTCTTGCGAGTGTTATGCGGTCGTGAAGAGGGAGTACGACAGGCTGCTACCGGATTTGATGGCTGTGTAGCGGGGCCTAGAGTAGCAATAGGTGTTGCGGTCGGAGTCCAACTGGGCGACTACAGCAAGGCCACTCCACGGTCGCGGGGACCTTGCTGTCATGACAAGATTTAAACGCCAGCGCTCAGAAGTTGCTCACCATTGAGATCTGTAATTTCGACTGCGCTGCAATCAATCTCAATCGTACTCGACCACTAGTTCATTGGCCACAGTCCAGACACCGGGCGCATTCCAGGCGATACGACTTGCTTCATTTTTTTGGTACCAGGAGTCAACCGATCCAGTGAGTGTCGCTTTGTGGCCGGTGACCTTGACTTGGATGCCCTGGTCGGAGACGGACCAGTTTCGACTAAGCGCGCTTTCGATGTCCGCCTTCTCAACGGCATCGTCCGTGCTGGACTTGATCTTGATGTTGTTAGAAACGCCCGAAACACCTTCCAGACTCTTCACTGCTTTAGCCGCAGCATCACTCTGGAATTTCCATGACAGTTCACCTTCTAGAGTGACCCAACCTTTTTCGACCTTTGCTTTGACCTTGCCGGAAGGGACTTCCCAGTTCCACTTATATGCGTTAACAATTTCAGCGGCAATGTCATTGTCATCCTTCTTTGCCCAATTGCTGGGGTACTTTATTTCGATCTTTTCGACGACGGCAGTCACGCCGACAACCCGTTTCACGGCGTCTTCTGCTTCGGACTTCTTGGCATAGCCGTCGACGGTTCCGGTTAGCGTAACGATGCCATCCCTGGCCGAGACGCCGATCTGGGATGCACTCAATGTGGGCTCCCATTTGAGCTCTGCCATTACGTCCTGCTGCAGTTGTGTATCGGTTTTCATCTTTGATTCCTTATGTTGGTTGATGTTGCGGTTAAGTGGCACCTACGTTTCTTCGCCCCTCGCGATTCGATATTTAAGAGCCACACATCATCTTGTGCTTCTAAAAGGCTGAGGTCTGTGCGCTGCCGCACGACTGTGCGGATACGGTGCAAAAGGACCCGGAGGCTGCGTGCGGTGGCCCACAGACTACGGCTGTGGGCTCGCGCAAACTTGTGGCAGCTCGCGACGACCTATTCATCCATCTGAAGGAGAAATCACATCATGTCCAGAATTATTGGCATTGACCTCGGCACCACCAACTCCTGCGTGGCAATCATGGAGGGCAACATTGCGCGTGTCATCGAGAACTCGGAGGGTGCACGCACCACGCCGTCGATCGTCGCGTATCAAGAAGGCGGTGAAGTCCTGGTTGGCGCATCCGCCAAGCGCCAGGCCGTCACCAACGCGAAGAACACGATCTACGCGGTCAAGCGGCTCATCGGCCGAAAGTTCGACGAAAAGGAGGTTCAAAAGGACATCGACTTGATGCCCTACACCATCTCTAAGGCCGACAACGGTGACGCCTGGGTTGATGTGCGAGGCAACAAGCTGGCTCCCCAGCAGGTAAGTGCCGAAATCCTGCGCAAGATGAAGAAGACGGCTGAGGATTACCTGGGCGAGCCTGTGACTGAGGCTGTAATCACGGTGCCCGCATACTTCAACGACTCACAGCGTCAAGCTACCAAGGACGCCGGCCGTATCGCCGGCTTGGATGTGAAGCGCATCATCAATGAACCTACTGCAGCAGCCCTGGCCTTCGGTCTGGACAAGCACGAAAATGGTGACCGCAAAATCGCCGTCTATGACCTGGGTGGCGGTACTTTTGATGTGTCGATCATCGAGATATCGAGCGTCGATAGCGAAAAACAGTTCGAAGTGTTGTCGACCAATGGCGACACCTTTCTGGGCGGCGAAGACTTCGATCAGCGCATCATTGATTTCCTCGTCACCGAATTCAAGAAGGAACAAGGCGTCGATCTGACAAAAGATGTGCTCGCATTGCAGCGACTGAAGGATGCTGCTGAAAAGGCAAAGATCGAGCTTTCAAATAGCGCTGCGACAGACATCAACCTGCCATACGTGACGGCCGATGTCTCGGGCCCGAAGCACTTGAACATAAAACTGACCCGGGCTAAGCTCGAAAGCCTGGTCGAGCAACTGATCGAGCGCACCATTGCTCCATGCCGCTTGGCTATCAAGGATGCCGGCATCAGCGTAACTGACATTAACGACGTGATCCTGGTCGGTGGTATGACCCGTATGCCCAAGGTTCAGGACAAGGTGAAAGAGTTTTTCGGCCAGGAACCGCGCAGGGACGTTAATCCCGATGAAGCCGTCGCCGTAGGCGCGGCGATACAGGGCCAGGTGCTGTCGGGTGATCGCAAGGACGTGTTACTGCTCGACGTAACTCCGCTGTCACTGGGCATCGAGACCATGGGCGGTGTAATGAGCAAGATGATTGCCAAAAACACCACAATCCCAACGAAGTTCGCTCAGACATTCTCAACGGCAGACGACAACCAGCCAGCCGTGACCATCAAGATATTCCAGGGCGAGCGCGAGATTGCTGCGGGCAACAAGGCCTTGGGCGAGTTCAACCTGGAAGGCATCCCGCCTGCAGCGCGCGGCACGCCTGAGATTGAAGTGTCGTTTGACATCGATGCTAACGGCATCCTACACGTCGGCGCCAAGGACAAAGGCACGGGTAAAGCAAACAGGATCACTATCAAGGCCAATTCCGGCCTGTCCGAAGCAGAGATCCAGAAGATGGTGAAGGACGCCGAATTGAATGCAGTAGAAGACAAGAAGAAGGTTGAACTTGCGCAGGCGCGCAACCAGGCCGAAGCGATGCTCCACAGCGTGAAGAAGACTCTCGCCGAGAACGATGCCCGTCTTGAAGCCTTCGAAAAGAAAAGCATCGAAGGTGCGATCAATAAGCTGGAAGAAGCCCTTGAAGGCGAAGACAAGTCCGCGATTGAGGGAAATACGCAATCCTTGATTACGGCGAGTCAGAAGCTCCGTGAGAACATACATGCCCAAGCGCAGGCCGAGCAGGCTGCGGCCGCATCAGCCACGAAGGGTGCGGTAAACGCAGAAGCTGCTAAGCACGCCATGGCCGATGACGGCGTGGTCGACGCAGAGGTTAAGGAAGTTAAAAGGGCATAAACGAGTTGGGCGGATGGTGGCAACGCGGTGCCAGAGGGGACGTGGCATTGGTTCGGTGGCCCAGGCCTATTGGCAATGCGCCGTAGCGAAGCCACTCGCTCGTCGTGGAGATGCCTGTCGAACCGGCTCTGTTACTTTTTGCGGGGTGACCAAGCGGAGGCGTGTTGCCCTGGCTGCGAGCAGCAGCGGCCAGGGGCGGCTTAACCCTCCCTGCATCTGGCTGACGCCACCTCAGTGATCAAGTCCCGCCCGGCCTTGTCGAGATGATCCATGGAGCACGGGTAGATCGTCCAGATCGGGAAGATCGGCACTAACTGCCGTTGCGTTTTGCACCAGGACAATCGTTTCGGTGCCGTCCAGACGCTTCATCACCTCGATCGGACGCGGCGGCAGAGACACCGGCCAGTGAGGAAAAGCCGCACTGACCTGCGCGCCATCGTGGATCGCGTCGACGACGTCTGCCACGGGAACCATTGTCGGGGCGGTCACTTTCTGGTTCACGTCAAAGCTGATCTCCGCCCATGAGACGTCGCCCACGTGGCCCTCCTTGTCCCAACGAATAGCGGAAATGTGAAATACCCGTTGGCTATCGTTGGGCTCGGGGCGGGCGCGGGCGCCCTGGTAGGTCATCAGCGTGCTCCCTTGTGATCTTTTTGCCATGTGTTGCTGTGTCGTCCCAGCACCTCCAGCGGTTCTACCTTTTCCTGCTTCTGTTTGGCGGTCAAGGCGCGCGAAGGACGCGCCGGGAGTGGGCCGACTGGTTTGGTCTTGCTGTCGTGCTTCATGAGTGCTCCATTCGAATGGTGTGTTTTACCTGGAATGCGTGGTAATGCGCGCGTGGCCCCTTCATACCGGGATGGCGGCCTTGGATTGTTCGAGCAGGGCGCGGGCCTGAGCTTGCTGCTCAACGCTACCGTGCACCACCAGTAGGAACTTGTCGACCTTCAGCGCTGCTTCGTACTTGATGACCTGGTCGTTCGGCACTCCAATCTGCGTCAACGCAGCGCCGAGTGCGGAGAGGCCGCCGACCACTACGGCTCCCTCCAATGCAGAAACCAGGGTAGCCACCAACGGGCCCGCCATACCTAGAACCCCGAGACCCGGTAAGACAAAAACAGCGGGTGCGAGCAGCAAACCCCAGATGCCACCCCAGAAAGCGCCAGTGCCGCCCCAGGCCTTAATGCGGTCGCCCGCCGTGTAAAAGCCCATGGGTTGCTCTTCGCTGTGGTAACCCTTGCCCACCAGCGAAAGATGGTTCATTTCGAAACCGGATTGGGCTAGCTTGCGAATCGCTTCTTCGGCTTCGGTTCGAGTATCAAAAACGTATAAGGAGGAATCTGAGCTTTTCATGATGAGCTTTCGTGTTACGTGGATGGGCTTTTCCCGAGCCAAACTTGGCCGTTTACCTTTTCGGGGGATCGGCGCCTTATGGGCTGGGCAACTGAGCATGCCCCACCGGTCTAGTGCGGTCTGTACGGCAGCGCACGTCGGCACGGCATGCATTGCTTGGTTAACTGTCTGCGGAATTCGGCTCGCAGAGCCATATGCCGTGAAAGCGACCGTCATGATCATTGGTCCCGCCTAACAGGCTGCTGAAATACTGCCCACCTTGCCCCCCCCGCCTGGCACGCATGCTGCTGAGCTGAACGCATCGCCACCGAGCCGAACCACTTTGCACCATGCGCGGTCCCGACACCTTCA
>NZ_JBYZMO010000003.1:382311-877829 GCF_058216335.1 Rhodoferax sp. SPJ21 | reverse complement strand
CTCGGTGAAGGTGTCGGGACCGCGCATGGTGCAAAGTGGTTCGGCTCGGTGGCGATGCGTTCAGCTCAGCAGCATGCGTGCCAGGCGGGGGGGGCAAGGTGGGCAGTATTTCAGCAGCCTGTTAGGGCCGGCGCTTAGCCTTCCAGCAGCATCACGTCCACGGCGTCGCCCTCGGCCACATCGCCCTGCGCCTCGGGCAGGACCACTAGAACGTCGGCCAGCACCATAGAGCTGAGGACGCCCGAGCCCTGGTTGCCCACCAGGCGCACGCCGCACTGGCCGTCTTCGGTACGGCACAGCGTTCCGCGCGGATATTCGCTACGACCCGGCCGTTTGCGTAGGGCCTGCATGCTGCGGGCCCGCAACAGCGGCTGTGGGGCTGCGTGTGTGGGGTTGCAGCCCATCAGCTGCAGCAGCACCGGGCGCACCAGCACCGTAAATGCCACCGCTACTGCGACCGGGTTGCCGGGCAGGCCCAATAGCAGAGTGTCGGATTTGCTGCGTTTTTCATAGCTGCTTGCGCAGGTATTATCTGCGCTAGAGCCATATTTTTCTTGTAAATATTGCGGGGCGCTGGCGTGGAGGCGGCCGACCGCCATGGGCCGGCCCGGACGCATCGCCAGCTGCCAGAACACCACGTCGCCCAGCGCCGCCATCATGCTGCGCGTGTGGTCGGCATCGCCGGTGCTGACGCCGCCACTGGTCAGAATGGCATCGGCCTGGCTGGCTGCTTGGGCCAAGGCGGTGTGCAGCCGGGCCGGGTCGTCGCGCACCACGCCCAGGTCCACTATCTCCACGCCCAGCCGCGTCAGCAGGCCAAACAGGGTGTAGCGGTTGCTATCGAATACCGCGCCAGCCCGAGGCGCCTCGCCCGGGCTGAGGATTTCATCGCCGGTGGAGAAGTAGGCCACCCGCAGCCGGCGGTACACCGTTACCTGGGCCAGGCCCAGGCTGGCCAGCAGGCCCAGGGCCGCAGGTGCTAGGCGGTCGCCCTGGCGCATGGCGGCCTGGCCTTGCTGCACATCTTCGCCCGCCAGGCGGCGGTTGGCGCCGCGCCGCAGCTGGCTGGGGTCGAAATGGATGCAATCACCTTGCAGTTGCACGCGTTCATGCGGCACGACGCTATCCAGGCCGGGTGGCATGGGGGCACCGGTCATGATCTTGAGGCACTGGCCAGGGGCGATGGGGGTGGACCATGTATGGCCCGCGAGCACTTGGCCAACCACCTGCAGTGACAGCTTCTGCCCGTCCTGCAGTTGGGCGCCGTCGAAGGCATAGCCGTCCATGGCCGAGTTGTCGTGCGGCGGCACGCTGACGGGGGACACCACGTCTGCCGCCAGCACCCGGCCCAGTGCCTGCAGGATGTCTACGGTTTCTGTCTCAGTCACCGGCGTTGCCAGGGCCGACAAAAAGGCTTGGGCCGCCGCTACGGGCAGGTTCAGCGGGTTGTAGCCAGGGGTGCTGGCCGCAATGGCGTCGGTAGTCTTCATCGTTCCAGACCGCGTAGTTCGGCCAAGGTATTCGCGTTGGAGAAAGCCTGGGCGTCTTCGAATGCCACCGTGGTCGTACGGTGCTGGGCCAGCCAGACGGCCACTTTGCGGCCGCCTTGCTGCAGGTACTGCGCCAGGCTGGAGTGCATGTCGCTGCGCAGCAGGCAGAACACCGGCTGGCTGCGCAGGCTGCCTGAGGTATCGATGGACGCTGCCACAGCCATATCGGCCTGGTACGCAAGCAGTGCAGCGCCCAGGCGGGCCACCAGGTCGGCGGGGAAGAGTGGGGCGTCGCAGGGCACGCAGGCCAGGTAGGCGGTGCTGCAGTGGGCCAGGCCGGCCAGCATGCCGGCCAGGGGGCCGGCATAGTCGTCTTCCGATTCGGACCCGGCGTCGGTCCACACCGGGACGCCAAAGGCCGCGTAGTCGGCCAGATGACGGTTGGCGCTGAGCATCAGGCTGCCGACTTGCGGCCGCAGCCGGGCCAGCGCGTGCTGTGCCAGCGTTTTGCCTTTGAAGGCTTGCAGGCCCTTGTCCAGGCCGCCCATGCGCGCACCCTGGCCGCCTGCGAGCACCAGTCCGGTGATGTCCTGCAGCGCCAGCTCAGCCACCGATGTAACTCATTTCCACCCGCCGTGCCGCCGGGCCAGTATCGGCTGCCAGGCCCGAGCGCAGCTCGGAATAGCGGTCGCTGCGGCCTTGCCAGATACCGCGCAAGGCGTTGCTGAGCTGGGTATCGTCGGCGCCGCTGCGCAGCAGGTCACGCAGGTCATGGCCCCGGCTGGCGAACAGGCAGAGGTAGACGCGACCGTCGGTGGACAGGCGAGCCCGGTTGCAGCCGCCGCAGAAGGCCTGGGTCACGCTGCTAATGACGCCCACCTCGCCGCTGCCATCGGCATAGGCCCAGCGCTGTGCGGTTTCGCCGGGCGCGCTGGGCGCCAGCACCCGCAGCGGCCATTCGGATTGCAGGGTTTGTATGACTTCGGCCGAGGGCACGACCTGGTCCATGCGCCAGCCATTGGTGGCGCCCACGTCCATGTATTCGATAAAGCGCAGCACCATGCCGCTGCCCTTGAAGTGGCGGGCCATGGGCAGTATTTCATGCTCGTTGGTGCCGCGCTGCACCACCATATTGACCTTCAGGCCGCCGCCCGCGTGGCCGACGCCTAGGCCGACCTTGTGGGCCGCCTCCAGCCCCTCCAGCACCGTGCGTACCGGGAAGTCCACATCGTTCATGCGGCGGAACACCGCGTCGTCCAGGCCGTCCAGGCTGACGGTCAGGCGCTGCAGGCCGGCATCTTTCAAGGCCTGGGCCTTGCGCGCCAGCAGGGCACCGTTGGTGGTCAGCGTCAGGTCCAGCGGCTGGCCGTCAGGCGTGCGCAACGCTGCCAGCTGGGCGACCAGCACCTCGATGTTCTTTCGCAGCAGCGGTTCGCCGCCAGTCAGCCGGATCTTGCGCACGCCCTGGGCCACGAAGATCTGCGCCAGGCGGGTGATTTCCTCGAAGCTCAGCAGCGCGCTATGCGGCAGGTAGGGGTAGTCTTTGTCAAACACTTCCTTGGGCATGCAGTAGCTGCAGCGGAAGTTGCAGCGGTCGGTCACGCTGATGCGCAGGTCGTGCAGCGGGCGGGCCAGTTGGTCCAGCAGCGGGCCGTCCTGCTGCGTGGCACGGCGCGCGGCATGCAAGCGCAGGTCCAGCAGGGGAATGGTGCGGTGGGCCACGTTAAAACGCCAGTTGTACGGCTTGTCCGTGAGCCGGGGCCTGCATGCTGCCGATCTGCGCGGCTTGCGCAAACCCGGCTTGGTGGAACGCGGCCAATACCGCCGGAGCGGCCGCCGGACTGCAGCTGACCAGCAGGCCGCCACTGGTTTGCGGGTCGGTCACCAGGGCCTTCAGCCAGTCGCTGCCTTGGTACTGCACCCGGTCGCCGTAGCCCTCCCAGTTGCGGGCCGAAGCGCCGGTGGCAATGCCTTGTTGGGCGAAGCGGACGGCGCTGTCGATTAGCGGCAGGGCGGCGGCATCCACCTGGGCCGAAAGGCCGGAGCCCCGGCAGATTTCCAGCAGGTGGCCGGCCAGGCCAAAGCCGGTGACGTCGGTCATGGCGTGTACACCGTCGATCTGCGCCAGGGCGATGCCGACCTTGTTCAATTGGGTGGTGTGGTGGACCATTTGCGCATAGCCCGCTGCATCCAGCAGGCCTTTTTTGAGGGCGGCCGACAAAATGCCCACGCCCAGCGGCTTGCCCAGCACCAGCACATCGCCGGGGCGGGCGTCTGCATTGCGGCGTACCTTGTCCGGGTGCACCAGGCCCAGGCCGACCAGGCCGTAGATGGGCTCCAGCACGTCGATGGAGTGGCCGCCCGCGATGGGAATGGCCGCCTCGCGGCATACCGCTGCGCCACCGGCCAGCACCCGGCCAATCACCTCGGGCGGCAGCTTGGCGATGGGCATGCCCACCAGGGCCAGCGCCATGATGGGGGTGCCGCCCATGGCGTAGATGTCGGACAAGGCATTGGTGGCAGCGATGCGGCCAAAGTCATACGGGTCATCGACGATGGGGGTGAAGAAGTCGGTGGTGGCCACCAGCGCCTGGTTGTCGTTCAGGCGGTAGACGGCAGCGTCGTCGCTGGTTTCCATGCCCACCATCAGCTCTGGCGGCACCAGACCCTGGGGTGCGCGTGCCAAAATCTCCGCCAACAAGCCGGGAGCAATCTTGCACCCGCAGCCGCCACCGTGCGAAAACTGGGTCAATGCAATGGGTTCTGATGTCTGGGTCATAAGGTTAGCGATTGTGCCAGTGGGGGGCGCAGTGTGAGAGCCCCCACCAGGGTCGTGGATCGGCATGGTTTCCATGCGCTGATTGACGCGCGCTCGCCCGCCGAGTTCGCCATCGACCATATTCCGGGCGCCATCAACTGCCCGGTGCTGGACGACGCGCAGCGCGTCATCGTTGGCACGCTGTACAAACAGCAGGGCGCTTTCGAGGCGCGTCGGGTGGGCGGGGCCATGGTGGCGGAGAACCTGGCCAAACACTTGCGCGAGCGCTTTGTCGACCAGCCTGCCAACTGGAAGCCGCTGGTCTATTGCTGGCGCGGCGGCATGCGCAGCGGCTCCATGGTGACCTGGCTGCGCATGGTGGGCTGGGACGCCCAGCAGCTGGCAGGTGGCTACAAGTCCTGGCGGCGCTTTGTGATTGATGCGCTGGAGCAGCAGTGCCCCACGCTGCCCTTGCGGGTGCTGGTGGGAGCCACCGGCAGCGGCAAAACCCGGGTTCTGCAGTCCCTGGCGGCGATGGGCCACCAGGTGCTGGATCTAGAGGCCTGCGCTGTGCATAAGGGCTCCATCCTGGGGGCCGTGCCCGGCCAGGCCCAGCCCTCGCAAACTGCGTTTGAAACTGGCATCGCCCACATCCTGGAAAAGCTGGACCCCAGCCGCCCGCTGTATGTGGAGGGTGAGGGCCGCAAGATTGGCCGCCTGACCCTGCCCACCCCCCTGGTGCTGCGCCTGCGCGCCAGCCCCTGCATAGAGATCAGCGCCACCCCCGCCGCCCGGCTGGACTATCTGCTGCGCGACTACGCCTACCTGGGCGACGCCCCCCAGCAGTTGGCCGACAAGCTGGGGCTGCTCAAAGACCTTCACGGCAAGCAGGTGATCGGCCGCTGGCAGGCCTGGGCGCTGGAGGGTAATCTGGCCGCGCTGTTCGCGGAGCTGATGGCGCTGCATTACGACCCACACTACAGCCGCTCGCAAAGCAATAATTTCAGCTCATGGGCGTCTCGCCAGACGCTGCAGACGGACGACCTCACCCAGGCCGGTGTGGACGCACTGGCGCGCGCCGTGCTGGACCTGGAGGCTTGAACGGGGCCGCCTGCGGGGGCTACAGTGGTTCCATGCGACACATCAGAAAACGCCACTTCATCATCACCCGCCGTGGGCTGCTGTATTCCCTGGCCTTGGGTTTGATCATCATGGGCTTTGGCGGCGTGGGTTTTTGGCTGCTGGAGCCACGCGTGCACACCTTTGGCGACGGCCTTTGGCTGGCCTTCACCACGGCCGCCACGGTGGGCTACGGCGATATGGTGCCGAGCACCCATGCGTCCCGGTTCTTCGCGGTCATCGTGGTGTTGCTGGGGCTGGCGATTTTGTCCCTGGTGACAGCCTCGGTGGCTGCCATGTTTGTGGAGACCGAGGAGCGCCAGATTGAGCGCGATCTAATGCGGGAAATCGCCGCGCTGCACAGTGAAGTGCGCGAGCTGCGGCAGTTGATACAGGCCCAGCATGGTGCGCCTCCCAGCACAAAGGATTTCATCCAACAGGCTCCACCAAGCTAGGTCAGCCGGCTTGCGTCACGCCAGCCCTCTACAATCGCGCCACATTTTTTGGAGCCTTCACCATGTTTTCTTCGGACAAAGACGATAGCCAGAGCGCTGCATTCGTAATTCTTTTTGCCGTCGTGGCTGCCGCCGTGGCATTTGCGATTGGCATGGGCATCTACAAGACCCACAGCGCCAAGCCCAAGGCTGCGCCCGCCGTGCAAGAGGTGCTGGACGTGGATGGTGCCAGCGTGAAGGTCGAAAACGGTGTGGTCAAGTTCTACTTCGCCACCGCCAAGGCCGACGTGGCCCAGGGCGCCGACGTGGCGCTGGCCGATGTGGTCAAGCTGGCCGGCGAGGGCAAGAGCCTGCGTATCAGCGGCTTCCATGACGCCACCGGCGACCAGGCCAAGAACGAAGAGCTGGCCAAGCTGCGCGCCTTTGCCGTGCGTGAGCTGCTGGTGGGCCTGGGCGTGGCCCAGGACAAGATCGAACTGGTCAAGCCTGAAGTGCTGACCGGCTCCGGCAGCAACGCCGAAGCCCGCCGCGTGGAAGTGGCCGCACAGCCTTAATCCCCCAGCGCCTTTCCCGCTCAAAAGCCGCAGTGCCTGCACAGGTGCTGCGGCTTTTTACATGGCGGCGTGCCATTGCGACCACAGGCCTCAGCGGGATTCGGCCAGCGCCACGGCGTCCGCGCCAGCGGGAATGTGCAGCGGGCTTGATGGATCGTTGACCGTACGCCACACCGCCTCTGCTACGTCCAGTGCCCGCGTGACGGCAGATGGCTGTCCCATGCCCGCAAAGACGCCCTGCGCGAAGCTTGCGTACGACTCAGGGATGCCACCCTGCATCCGGGGCTGTGCGTTTTTGCTGAATGGTGTTTCCGGGGATCTTCCAGGTAAAACCAGGCTCACCCGCACATTGAAGGGTTGGAGTTCCAGCGCAAGCGACTCGGTAAATGCGTTGACCGCTGCCTTGCTCGCGGTGTACACCGTGAGCAAAGGGAGCGGCTTCAAGGTGGTGCTGGACGAGATGTTCACTATGACCCCTGCCTTGCGTTGCCTGAACTGAGGCAGCAAGGCCTGGGTCACTGCCACCGTGCCGAAAGTGTTGACCTCGAAGATCTCACGGGCGGTTTGCATATCCGTGCCCTCGAGCGCACCCATTACGCCGATACCGGCGTTGTTGACCAGGGCATCGATAGGCCCTGCAGCCTCTACCAGCTGGCGAATACTTGCGCCATCCGTGACATCAAGTGCCAGCACGCGCAGGTGTTCGGAGCGGGGCAGAACCTCTTCGTGCGGCGTGCGCATGGTGGCTATGACCTTCCAGTCGCGGTCAAGGAAGTGCTGGGCAGTGGCGAGGCCGAAGCCGGACGAGCAGCCGGTGATCAGAATGGTTTTCATGGGAGTCCCTGGAGTGGTTTGCAGTACCCAGACTTTAGGCCGCCGGTGCCGGACTGAATACAATTGGAAATCTATTTTTCTTTTGCAGGAGTCCGGTAATGGTGGATCCACTGGCGGAGGTTGTCACGCTGCTTCAGCCCGGCGCTCCATTCTCAAAAATAGTCAGCGGCGCTGGCCATTGGAGCGTACGACGCACCGAGTACGGGCAACCCTTTTTCTGCGTCATCCTCGAAGGAAGCAGTTGCCTCGCGGTCGACGGACACGAGCCGATGGTGTTGCAGGAGGGCGACTTTGTCTTGATTCCCTCGGCACAGGGCTTCACGATGTCTGATGTGGCGCCTGTAGCACCCGATCGCGCCGATCGTTCGCCACCTTCCGAGACGTGCCTGTTGCGGGGCGAAATAAGGCACGGAACCCAAAGTGGTCCGCCGGACGTTAGATTCCTGGTGGGCCACTGTGTGTTGGGTTCACCGGACGCGGCCTTGCTGGTGTCGCTGCTGCCGCAGCTGGTGCACGTGCGTGGTGAAAAGAGGCTATCTACCCTCGTGCAGCTCGTGGGAGAAGAGTCGCGTCAGCTGCGCCCCGCGCGGGATGTCATCCTGGCGCGCCTGCTGGAGGTGCTTTTCATCGAGGCTCTCCGCTCCACGGCGGGGACTGCTGCGTCGCCTGGACTTGTGCGTGGTCTTGCAGACGTGCGCCTTGCTGTTGCGATACGGCGCATGCATGAAAGCCCGGCCCAGCCCTGGACGGTTGTGCAGCTGGCGAAAGAGGCTGCGCTGTCCCGCTCGGCGTTTTTCGAGCGCTTCAGCCGCACCGTGGGTGTTGCACCCATGGAGTACCTGCTTGCCTGGCGCATGGCCATGGCCAAGAACTTGTTACGGCGCAAGCTGGGTGGTGTTGCCGAAGTGGCGGAGCGCGTAGGTTACAGCTCGGCAAGCACGTTCAATGTCGCATTCACCCGCCATGTCGGATTGCCGCCGGCGCGGTATGCGCGGGAGCAGATGGAGTTGGATCGAGCCTAATGTTCTAAGAACACGTTCTCGGTGAAAAGGGCCCGACCCGCGTGGCTCGAGCCCGTCAATGCTATTGCGTCACAGGGCTGGTGGGTACCGCAGTCGCAGTCGCAATTGCAACTGCAGTGACGGCAACGGGTGCCACCCTAGCCGGCGCCTTAGCAGCAGCCATATTTCCGCCGTGGATCTGCATCACCAGCGGCACTATCAGCAGCGCCACGATGTTGATGATCTTGATCAGCGGGTTTACCGCCGGGCCGGCCGTGTCCTTGTAGGGGTCGCCCACGGTGTCGCCGGTGACGGCGGCCTTGTGGGTCTCGCTGCCCTTGCCGCCGTGGTGGCCGTCTTCGATGTACTTCTTGGCGTTGTCCCAGGCGCCGCCGCCGGTACACATCGAAATCGCCACAAACAGGCCAGTGACGATGGTGCCCATCAGCAGGCCACCCAGCGCCGCCGGGCCGAGCAGCAGGCCCACGAGAATCGGCACCACCACCGGCAGCAGACTGGGGATCATCATTTCCTTGATGGCTGCGGTGGTCAGCATGTCCACCGCCGTGCCGTAGTCGGGCTTGGCCGTGCCTTCCATGATGCCCTTGATCTCGCGGAACTGGCGGCGCACTTCGACCACCACGCTGCCGGCCGCGCGGCCCACGGCCTCCATCGCCATCGCGCCGAACAGGTAGGGAATCAGCCCGCCGATGAACAGGCCGATGATCACCATCGGGTTGCTCAGGTCGAAGGTGATCTTGCTGCCATAGGCATCGAGCTTGTGGGTGTAGTCGGCAAACAGCACCAGCGCCGCCAGGCCGGCCGAGCCGATGGCATAGCCCTTGGTGACGGCCTTGGTGGTGTTGCCCACTGCGTCCAGCGGGTCGGTCACGTCGCGCACGCTTTTCGGCATCTCGGCCATTTCGGCAATGCCGCCGGCGTTGTCGGTGATGGGGCCGTAGGCGTCCAGAGCCACTACGATGCCGGCCATGCTGAGCATCGACGTGGCCGCGATCGCAATGCCGTACAGGCCGGCCAGATGGAAGGCGGTCCAGATGGCGATGCAGACAAAAATCACCGGCCAGGCGGTGGAGCGCATGGACACACCCAGGCCGGCAATGATGTTGGTGCCGTGACCCGTGGTCGATGCCTGGGCGATGTGCTGCACCGGCGCGTACTGCGTGCCGGTGTAGTACTCGGTGATCCACACCAGCGCGGCCGTCAGAACCAGGCCGACTGCGCAGGCGCCATAGAGCTTCATGGCCGCACCCGTGCCGCCGAGCGCGTTGTCGGGCACCAGCGCCTGGGTGACGAAGTAGAAGGCGATCAGCGACAGCACGCCTGCTACCGCCAGACCTTTGTAGAGTGCGGGCATCACGTTCTTCATGCCCGGTGAGGCGACGACGAAGAAGCAGCCAATGATGGACGCCACGATGGACACAGCGCCCAGCGCCAGTGGATACACCACCGTGCTGGCACCGCCACTGGTGGCGAGCAGGGCGCCCAGCACCATGGTGGCGATCAGCGTGACCGCATAGGTCTCAAACAGGTCGGCGGCCATGCCTGCGCAGTCGCCCACGTTGTCACCTACGTTGTCGGCGATCACGGCTGGGTTGCGCGGGTCGTCCTCCGGGATGCCGGCCTCCACCTTGCCGACCAGGTCGGCACCCACGTCCGCGCCCTTGGTGAAGATGCCACCGCCCAGCCGCGCGAAGATGGAGATCAGCGACGAGCCAAAGGCGAAGCCGATCAGCGGGTTCAGCCGCGCTGCGGTGGGCATGCCGTCCGGCACCAGAAACCAGTAGAAACCCGTCACGCCGAGCAGGCCCAGGCCGACCACCAGCATGCCAGTGATGGCGCCGCCGCGAAAGGCCACGGTGAGTGCCGGGCCAATGCCCTTGGTGGCCGCCTGCGCGGTGCGCACATTGGCGCGCACCGAGACATTCATGCCGATGAAGCCGCAGGCGCCGGACAGAGCTGCACCCACCACGAAACCGACGGCTGAAATGGGGTCGAGAAAAATGCCGATGAGGACGGCCAACACCACACCGACGATGGCGATGGTGCGGTACTGCCGGGCCAGATAGGCGGCTGCGCCGGTCTGGATGGCGGCGGCAATTTCTTGCATGCGCGCGTTGCCGGCGTCTTGCGAAAGAATCCAGCTGCGGGCCCAGAAGCCGTAGGCCACCGCAATGAATCCACAGATGAGCGCCAGTGTCAGCGCTGTGTTACCTGCCATGGGAATGTCTCCTCTTTGTCGTTGTCGCGTGATGGGAGTGCAACGACAGGGATGCCCTGCATAACTCCGGCGAGGATGTGGTAGTGCGGATCGGGATGGGATACAAGGCGCTTTGTGCAGCCAATAGCACCGCTATTGGCAAGAAAAGCAACGCCGTAGACCGCCCGAGTCCGTGCTGCCACAGACCGCAGAGAGTGATGCAGGGCATACCTAAGGTGGTACCCCCGCTGCGTTGCTTCCTCGCGCATCCGACGTCCAAAGAGGCGGAGACGATTGGCCAACGTCACCAATATAAAGGAAAAACAGTTGCTGCACTGCGGTAACTCTTTGTGTCCAGTATGTAAACCGAGGGCAGGCGCTCTAAATTCGCAGCGCACCCAAATTCAGCATCGCGACGCATCTTTGCGCAGCGCATGTGGGGGTGCACAACCATGGCCCTTGGACACATTCGACCGAGGGCTGGTGTGGACTTGCGGAGCCCGGCATCCATGCCTTGCGGCCCACAGGTTCTGTCATTTCCCATGTATGAAGGGTGTTCTATGCGGTTCTCAAAAACTTATTGGCGTGGCTTGGCCGTAGGCCTGGTGGCCTCGGTCTTCCTGGTGGCCTGTGATGGCGACGGCGGTTCTGGTTCCGGTTCCACTTCCAGCACGCCGGTCTCGACGACTGGCGTGGCAGGCAAGGTGCTGGACGATGCGACCGGACTGGGCGTTGCGGGCGTGACGGTGCGGGTTGGAAGCCTGTCTACCACCACGGCGGCCGACGGTACTTTCAGCCTCACCGGTCTTACGGCAAGCAGCCGCGTGACGGTGGTGTTTGCCTCTAGCGACTATGCCGAAGGCGTGCGCATTGCCAATGTGGTGGCCGATGCCCGTACCGATGTGCAAGCGCGTCTGGTCAAGGTCGGAGCCCGCGGCACCGTTCCGGTCACGGCTGGTGGCACGGTCACGGTACCCAGCAGCACCGCGCAGGTTAGCTTGCCGGCCAACGGCGTGCAGCGTGCCGATGGCAGCCTTCCTACGGGCAATATCACGGTCAACATCACGCCCATCAATCCGGCTGTGGATACGACCCTGATGCCCGGCGACTTCCTGACCTCCACGGGCAGCGGCAATGTGCCGATTGAAAGCTTTGGCGCACTCAATGTGGTGCTGACAGACAGCACGGGTGCCGCGTTGAATCTGCGCAGTGGCCAGACCGCCACCATCCGCATTCCACTGGCTTCGCGCAATGCATCCGTGCCATCGACTATCCCGCTGTTTTACTTCAACACCAGCACCGGCCTGTGGGTACAAGAGGGCACGGCGACCTTGGTGGGTTCTGGCGCATCGGCCTACTACGAAGGCACGGTCAGCCACTTCACTACCTGGAATGCCGACCAGACCTACAACACCATCATCGTCCATGGCTGCATGAAGAATGCGGCGGGCGCGGTGGTGGCGAATGCGCTGGTCAGCAGCGACGGTATCGACTACTCCGGCACCAGCTCGGTCTACACCGATGCCAGCGGCAATTTCAGCCTGCCTATCCGCAGCAACAGCGAGGCCACTATCGTGGGCGTGTCCGGCGGATATTTGACTAACACCGTGCGCAACACGGCCAGTGTGAACGACATCACCTTGACGGATTGCCTGAGCCTGGGCCAGAGCGGCGCTGGCATCACCATGAAGTTGACCTGGGGCGCCTTGCCCAGCGACCTGGATTCGCACCTGATCACCCCAGCGGGTGACCATGTGTATTACTCGGCCAAGGGGGCTCTTGCCACAGCGCCTTTCGCCAATCTGGACGTGGACGATACCTCCAGCTACGGCCCCGAGGTGGTGACCATCACCAAGCTGATGGTGGGTACCTACAAGTACAGCGTACGTAACTACTCGGGCTATTCCGATGGCCCCATCGCTACATCGGGCGCGCGGGTCGAGGTGAATATTCCAGGACGTACCTTGCAGCTGATTACGCCACCCACCACGGGCGAGTCGTCGAACACGGACTACTGGAACCTGTTTGAGTTCGACGTCAGCGCCAGCTGCGTGGTTATCGTGCGCTCGGTGGGCACCTACACCACCGACTTGCCCACGATTCCGGCAAGCACCACGCCGCAGTACTGCACACCCAGCTGATAGCGGCTAGCACACCGCGAAGCGGGCGACACAGCACCTTGGCGCTGTGTCGCCTTTTTTGTGTGCAGGCATGCCGTCAGGCTGGCGTCACCGCCGTGAGGCAAAATCACGGGTTAACCAGAATCCGATTTCTCAACTCCTAACTGCAACACCACCATGTCCCTGAATAAAGTGACCCCCGGAAAGAATGCCCCCGACGCCTTTAACGTCGTGATCGAAATCCCGATGAACGCGGACCCGATCAAGTACGAAGTGGACAAAGAATCCGGCGCGCTGTTCGTGGACCGTTTCATGACCACGGCCATGCACTACCCCACCAACTACGGCTATGTGCCCCAGACCCTGAGCGGCGACGGCGACCCGGTGGACGTGCTGGTGATCACCCCTTACCCGCTGTACCCCGGCGTGGTCGTGCCCTGCCGGCCCCTGGGCATTTTGATGATGGAAGACGAAGCCGGCGTGGACGGCAAGGTGCTGGCCGTGCCCACCGACAAAATTCTGCCCATGTACACCCACTGGAAGAGTGTGGAAGACGTGAACAAGATGCGCCTGAACGCCATCAGCCACTTCTTTGAGCACTACAAGGACCTGGAAAAGGGCAAGTGGGTCAAGGTGCTGGGCTGGGAAGGCATTGACGCGGCCAAGAAGGAAATCCTCGAAGGCATCGCCAATTACCAGAAAGGCTAACCCCCAGGCTGCGCGCACTGCGTGTCGCTACGCCAACCCCCTTGCAGGGGGCGATACCAGCGGCCTGGCAAAGCCAGTTCCGCGGTATCCCTCGAAAGAGGGGCAAGGCCTGCGACTTGCAGTTGTATAAGCCAAATCGGCACCTAGCGCAGGTAATACCAGCGCTAGGTGCTATTTTTTTGATAGTAATGGGTATGAAAAGCAAACTCTCCAGCGGCGGTCTGGTGTACTCCACAGAAACCGGGCGCATGTGCCCCGTCTGCCGCAAGCCAGTGGCCGACTGCATCTGCGGCCAGAAGCCGCTGCCCAAGACCGATGGCATCGTGCGCGTGTCGCGCGAAACCAAGGGCCGGGCCGGCAAGGGCGTGACATTGGTCAAAGGCGTGCCGCTGGATGTGGCGGGCCTGACCGCGCTGGGCAAGCAGCTAAAAGCCGCCTGCGGTAGCGGCGGCACCGTGAAGGACGGTGTGATCGAAGTGCAGGGCGACCACGTTGACACGGTGATTGCGCTGCTGCAAAAGCAGGGCTATACGGTCAAGCGCGCGGGCGGTTAGGCACGGAGATCAACCGCGTGGGCGGTTGATTTGCTCCATCACCCAGGCCGTGCGCTGTGCGGTGTGCCCGGTGGAGGGGTGCGTGGCCAGCCCGGCCACGTGCTTTTGCATGTTCTCGATGTGGAACAGTTGGATGTTCTCCGGGTGGGCAATGTCCAAGCGCTGGTTGCCTTGGCTGTTGCGCAGCAGTAATGGCTGGTCGCCAAACACCGAAAACTCTATCGTCCCCTGGCTGCCCAGGATGGTGACTGCGTCTAGGCGCTCGGCGGCGCCAAAATTCCAGTAGCCCGAGCCCAGCGCACCGCTGGCGAACTGCCAGACTCCGGTGACCGCGTCCTCGGCTGCATACAGACCCTGCTGTTGCGCATGGAAACCTTGGGCGTGCACGATGTCGCCCAGCAGGTGCATGCACAGGTCCAGCCCGTGGCAGGCTAGGTCGGCAAAGTAGCCACCGCCGGCCACCTGTGGGTTGGTACGCCAGTTGGGCGCACGGCCCAGGTCGGTGGGGCTGGGCGTGCGGGTGTAGGCCCAGTGCACATGGCGCACGTTGCCGATCGCGCCCTCATCCAGCCACTGTTTGACCTGCGCAAAGCGCGGCAGCGAACGCCGGTAGTAAGACACGAACAGCGGCAGGCCCGCCGCTTCAAAGGCTGCGCACATTTCCAGGCATTCGCGGTGGTTCAGTGCCATGGGCTTTTCCACGCAGCAGATTTTTCCAGCGGCGGCAACCTTCAGCGCGTAGAAGTGGTGGCTATCTGGCGGGGTGGCGATGTAGACGGCATTGACCTGTGGGTTGTGGATCAGCGCGTCGGCGTCCGTCGTCCAGCTGGGTACGCCGTGCCGCTCGGCGTAGGACTGGGCCAGGGCAGCGTCGCGGCGCATCACCGCTACCAGGCGCGAATGCGCCACCTTGTTGAACGCAGGGCCGCTTTTGAGCTCGGTGACTGCACCGCAGCCGATGATGCCCCAGGCCAGGGCGGAATTCGTTGGATGCATGGGCAAAGTGTACGGGCGGCTGTGTGGCGTTCTTGTATCCTCGGGCGCCGATCCGGTCCCCGCTGTGGGGCCAGATCTGCCCATGATGTTTCGTATAACTTTTATAAATTCTCAGGAAAACAGATATGTCCAGTGAAGGGTTTCACGTCCACGGTCCGCATGACCACGAGTTGGAGCACGCTGCGCAAGGAGCGCATGGCAGTGGTGGCATGGTGAACCAGATTGCGATGTTCACCGCCATCATCGCAACCGTGGGGGCCATCTTCTCTTATATGGGTGGGGCTACGCAGGCCAACGCGGGGCTGTACAAGAACAATGCCGCGTTGAAAAAGGCAGAGGCCTCCAACCAATGGAATTACTACCAGGCCAAGAGCACCAAGCAGGCGCTGGCCGAAATGGCGATGAATCTATCGCCAGAGGCCGCGAAGTCTGCGTACCAGGCCAAGCTGGAGCGCTACGAGAAGGAAAAAGACGGAATCAAGGCGGTGGCCGAAAAGCTGGAAACCGAAGTCGTCGAGTGGGATGAAAAAAGCGACGAGCAGATGCACCTGCACCACCGCTGGGCCCAGGCCACCACGGTGCTGCAAATCTCCATCGCCATGGCCGCCATTGCGTTGCTGACCAAGAAGAAATGGCTGGAATACGCGATGTTTGGTACTGGTGGCCTGGGTGTGCTCGTGGGGGCGCTTGCCGTTTTCCACATATAGGCCTCTCGGTGGCTCGCTGCGGAGCGGCATCCTCAATATTGGGTACGTCGTGCACTTGGCGTGCACAGGGGCCTTTTTGGGGATTGTTACATTTGGAGATATGGACTCAGAACAATTGCAGCGCTTGGTTAGCGTGCAAATGCCGTTTGGCAAGCACAAGGGCACAGCCATCGCTGATCTGCCCGGCAATTACCTGAACTGGTTTGCGCGTGAGGGCTTCCCACCGGGTGATATTGGCCGGCTGCTGGCCTTGATGCACGAGATCGACCACAACGGCCTGAGCGACCTGCTGAAGCCCTTGCGGTAGCGCCTGTCAGGGGCACAGACTGCAGAGCGCACAGTGGATACATTAATTTACAATAAGTAACAAACCTAATGCATCTGCCCTTTTCCACGCAATCTGTGCTGCGCCAGCTCTGGCGGGTGCTGTTGTACGTGGGTTTGGTGCTGCCCCTGGGCGTATGGGCGCAGGCCGAGGTGGTGCTGGATGCGCAAAGTTGGCGCCAGGACCTGTGGCCGGCCGTGCAGGTGCTGCCAGACGATTCGGGCAGTATGGATATCGCCCAGGCGCAGGCAGCTGCTGCCGATTTTGCCCCCCCGCAGACCGCCCGCTCTACATTGGGAATGCGTTCTGAACCCGTGTGGCTGCGCATACCGGTGCGCCTGGCGCCGTCTGCCGGGACGGATTGGGCCCTGGAGCTGGACTACCCGGTGTTGAACCGCCTGGACATCTATCTGGTGCGCGACGGGCAGTTGCTGCAGCAAGCCCTGCTGGGCAATCTGCACCAAAACCTGGAGCGCCCGCGGGCAGCCCGTTCGCCCACCATGTCTTTGCGCATGCAGCCGGGCCAGGCCTATACCCTGTACATCCGCGTGCAGACCAGTGGCGCCATGGTGCTGCCCATCACACTGAATACACAGTCGGCGTTTTTGGAGCACGCGTTGCGCGAGCAGATGCTGCAGGGCCTGATGCTGGGCCTGTCTCTGTGTCTGCTGTTGTACAGCTTGACCCATTGGGTGGGCGTGCGCGACCCGCTGTTTCTGAAGTACGCGCTGATCGTGGTGGGTGGCCTGGTGTTTTCGCTGCTGCAGTTTGGCGTGGGCGCGCAGTACCTGTGGACCGGCAATCTATGGCTGGAGCTGCACCTGGCAGCACTGTCCGCGCTGGCGTCTACCTGCGGCTTTTTCCTATTTTTTGAGCATGTGCTGGCGGGGCCAGTGGCATACCGCCATTTCAGCCGCGCGATGCGTGCGGGCGCGCTCGCTTGCGTGCTGGTGGCGCTGGTGTATGCGCTGGACCTGCTCAGCACCCGTGCGGTCAGTCCGCTGGTCGGGTTGTTGGGTGCCTTGCCGTCGCTGCTTGCCTTGCAGCCGGCCTGGCACCGGGTGCGCCAGCGCAGTGCGATGGGCATCTACCTGGTATTGGGTGCCCTGGTGTATTTCTTGGCAGCGCTGACCATGGTGGGCGTGGTGTATGGCGTGGTGGGGGTGAATTTCTGGACCCATCACTCCGTGCAATGGGCGGCACTGTTGGACCTGCTGATGCTCATGCGCCTGCTGGCCTTGCGCAGCCAGGCCGCGCACGCCAAAGTGGCGCGCGTCACCCAGGAGCGCGACGCAATGCATTCCCTGGCGCACACCGATCCGCTAACCGACCTGCCCAACCGCCGGGGCCTGAGCCTGGCGCTGGAGCAGGCCCTGGCCCAATGCGGCCCGCACAGCATGGTGGCGGTGTATGTGTTGGACCTGGACGGCTTCAAGCCGGTGAACGACCAGTTCGGCCACGATGTGGGCGATGTGCTGCTCAGCGCCGTGGCGGCCCGGTTGCAGGTGCTGGTGCGCAGCAGCGACCTGGTGTCGCGCATGGGGGGCGACGAGTTTGTCATCGTGGCCCGTGGCCTGCACACCGACCGCCAAGCGCAAGACCTGGGCCAAAAGCTGCTGGATGCCTTCCATGCGCCGTTCGACCTGGGGCTGCACCACTTCCAGGTCGGCTTGACCATAGGCTACGCCTTGGCGCCGCTGGACGGGGTGGACCCCAAGGTTCTGCTCAAGCTGGCTGATGCTGGCATGTACCAGGGCAAGCAAGACGGCAAGCACTGCCTGCGCCGTTTCGATCCCACGCAGGCTGTGCCCGAGCCCAGCCTGTGGGTGGACACCCATGCGCCCACACGGGCTGCGGCTACGCGCGCAGGCTAGCGGTGATCTCGTAGGAGCGTAGCCGCGCCTGGTGGTCGAAGATCTGCGACGTCAACATCAGTTCGTCTGCCCCTGTGCGTTCAATGAAAGCCTGTAATGCCCGCCGCACCGTGTCGGGCGAGCCCACCGCAGAGCAAGACAACGAGTTGTCCACCATCGCCTTGTCGGCCGGGTGCAGGCGCTCGGCGAAGCCATCCACCGGCGGCGGCAGCTGGGACGGGCGGCCGCTGCGCAGGTTTACAAACGCTTGCTGTAGCGAGCTGAACAGGAACTGCCCGGCCGCATCCGTGTCCGCCGCGAACACATTGAAGCCCAGCATCACATAGGGCTTGGCCAGCTGCTTGGACGGCTTGAAGCGCGCGCGGTAAATCTCGATGGCGGACATCATGTCGCCCGGCGCGAAATGCGAGGCGAACGCATACGGCAGCCCCAGCTCGGCCGCCAGCTGCGCACCAAAGGTGCTCGACCCCAGAATCCACAGCGGCACCTCCAGCCCGGCGCCAGGCACGGCGCGCAGCGTCTGCCCCTCTTGCACCGGGGCAAAGTAGTGCTGCAGCTCCAATACGTCGCGGGGGAACTGCTGCGCGTCCGTTTGCAGGTCGCGCCGCAGCGCACGGGATGTCACTTGGTCGGAGCCGGGCGCACGGCCCAGCCCCAGGTCTATGCGCCCGGGAAACAGCGACTCCAGCGTGCCGAACTGCTCGGCAATCACCAGCGGTGAATGGTTGGGCAGCATGATGCCGCCGGCACCCACACGGATCGTGCGCGTGGCCGCCGCCACATGGCCCATCACCACGGCGGTGGCGGCGCTGGCAATACCGCGCATGCCATGGTGCTCGGCCAACCAATAGCGCTGGTAGCCCCAGGCTTCGGCGTGCTGCGCCAGGTCGCTTGCGTGGCGAAAGGCATCGGCTGCAGTGCTGCCTTCGGCAATCGGTGCCAGGTCCAGAACGGAAAAGGGAATCATGTTTTTGCTTTGCAGATGAAACAAGCCTCCAGCGCATATATAAGCTGCGCTAGATGCTATAAAAAATGAAGTAAGTGCCCATGCGGCACAAAGACGGCCAGCGTAGCAGTCGGCCGGGCTTGGTGTGCAGATGGGGCCGATTCGCCATATGGCAACCAGAGTCTTTGCACCCTGTGCCAACGGTCTACCCGGGCTTGTGCGTAGGTGCTAGGGCTCCGCCTTCAGCACGATGGGGATGCCCGCTACGCCCACGCCGACGGTGCCCATCTGCAGCTGCGCCTGGGCCAGGCTATCGGGCACGGTGAACTCCACCCAGCCTTCCATGGTGCTATTGCCGCGCACCAGTTCGTTGAGCTCGTTCACGGGTGCCAGCAGGCTGCCGTCGGCCAGCAGGCGGAAGGAGGCGCTCCAGAAGTTGCCGTCATAGCGGCTGTTGTTGGCGACGCGTATCTGGAACTTCAGGCTGTGCTGGCCGGGGTTGTACGGCAGCAGTTGGGCTTTGAGAATGCGGTAGGCCAGCGTGTCTGCCACCATCTCCACCCGTTCGGGCAGCACTACCTTGAGGGCTGCAGCAGGAGGTGGTGGCGGCGTGGCCGCTACCGCTGTAGTGGGGCTGGTTTTGGCAGGCGCAGAGGGCGTCACAGCGCTGGGGGGCGAGGGCGTTGCTGGCGCTGGCGTGCGGCCCAGCCAACCGGCCTGGTGCAGCGCCGTCACCAGTGCTGTGATGGCGGTGATGGTGCCCGCCGCCGCAGTCAGGATACCGGGCAGGGTGTGCCACCAGCTTTTGGATCGGGGGTCTTCGTCCATATGCGCCTTCCGGGTAAAGGGGCGGCCCAAGGCACCGCCGGCTGCGCGAAATTATGGCGCAAGCGTCCCGGTTTGTGGTGCTCTGTTTTTAATAGCTGCTGCCGCTTACATTACCTGCGCGAGCGGCCTATTTCCTGGGTAAAACCGCGTGCACCACGCGGAAAGCCAACTGGGCTAGAGTCGGAAGCTCACGCCTTCTACTTGACACACAGCCCAAGGACAAACCATGCAACTGTTATCTCGCTTCATTTCCGTGGCTGCGCTGGTGCTGCTGGGGCAGGGCGTGCAAGCGGCTACGCCTGCCGCACCTGCAGCCGCGACCGGGCAGGCCGCCTGCCCGGCCATCCTGCAATACCAGTTTCCGCGTCTGCAGGACGAGGCGCCGCAGAACCTTTGCCAGTACGCGGGCAAGGCGGTGCTGGTGGTCAATACCGCCAGTTACTGCGGCTTCACCAGCCAGTACGAGGGCCTGGAGGCGCTGTACGCCAAGTACCAGCCGCGCGGCCTGGTGGTGCTGGGTTTTCCGTCGAACGACTTTGGCGGGCAGGAGCCCGGTTCGGCCAAGGAGATTGCCGACTTTTGCTACAACACCTATGGCGTGAAGTTCCCCATGCTGGGCAAGTCGGTCGTCACCGGCAAGGCGCGTAACGGTCTTTACGCCGCGCTGGACAAGGCCACCGGCAAGACGCCGCAATGGAACTTCCATAAATACTTAATAGACCGCAGCGGCAAGGTGGTGTCCAGCTTCCCCAGCGATGTCACGCCCGACAACCCGGCGCTGCTGGGCGCGGTAGAAAAGGCCCTGCGCTAGGTTGCCGATGCTTGCAGCCAGTGCAAGAAAGTGGTGACCAGCGGCCTGTCTTCGGTGCGCTCGGGCAGCACGCAGTAGTAGGCCCGTTGAGTGGCTTGGTCGCTTGCCGGCGCTTGCGCGCAGGCAATCACCAGTTCACCGCGCTGCAGCTCGGGTTCCACCAGCAGACGTGGCACCAGGGCCAGGCCCAGGCCCTGGGCGGCGGCGGCGGCCGTCATGGAAAACAACTCGTAGCGTGGCCCGTGCAGGGCCAGCGGCGCGGCCACGTTCAGCGCATCAAACCACTGGCGCCAGCCTTCGGGCCGGGTGCTTTGCTGCAGCAGCGGGCGCTGGGCCATGGCCTCCGGGCTCAAGCTGCTCTGGCCGCCCAAAAAGCCGGGGCTGCACACCGGTACCATCTCTTCGCCCAATAGCCGCACGGCACGTGTGCCCGCCCAGTTGGCCACCTGCTCGGCGGTGCCGGTGTACAGGGCTGCGTCAAACGGCGTGTCGGCAAACAGGAACGGGCGGGTGCGGGTTTCGATGTGTACCGTAGTGTCCGGGTGCAGCGCGGCCCAGGCCGGCAGGCGCGGTATCAGCCAGCGCGTGGCAAAGGTGGGCACGGCGGCCAGGTGCAGGGTGCCGGCGCTGCCCTGGGACGACATGGCCTGCAGCGTGTCCTGCTCCAGCCCCTGCAGCCGCGCTGCGACCTGCTGTGCGTATTCGGCACCACGCTCGGTCAGCGCCACGCCGTGGCGGGTGCGCCGGAACAACGCCATGCCCAGGAATTCTTCCAGCGCCGTGATCTGCCGCGACACCGCGCCCTGCGTCAGCGCCAGCTCTTGCGCGGCGCGGGTGTAGCTTTCATGCCGCGCGGCGGCATCCAGACAGGCCAGGGCCTGGAGGGAGGGGATTTTTCTGCGCATGGTGTGCGCAATATACATGTTTGGTGGTTTGAGATGCTTTCGTATTCATAGCAGTATTCATAGGTTTTATCTGCGAAATAACGAAATATAGTTCCGATGGCACGAATGTAAGACATGTTTTACGCGCATAACATATTGGCCGCAGCCTTCGCTTTAAGCATGCAAAGCATGTGTTGCAGCGCGGGTATGTTGGAAGCGTGGTTCAAAAACCGCTAGCCATCCGCGTGCGTGGCTGCTTGGGCGTTAGCAGGTCATTTTTAGTGTGTTGCATTGACCGATTGAATCCGCCTCCAATTCCAGTCGCAGGCCGCCTTAGCAACTAGTCATTTCTGATAACTGGTTTCAGGGGAGAGCAGTCGCGATACCGGAAAAGTTTCACCACCGTTCTAGCTCTTCGAAGAGTGGTGGCAGCGCCACCTTTCCTATCAGTTGCCCCTGAATCCAGCAGCAACTTATATCAGTCAGTTGGCTATTTGGCGCCTGACTTTCGGTGGCCCGCCTGAGTCAAGGTGCCTTGGCTCCCAGTGCCGGCGGCCCCGGCTTGGATCGCCTGCGTCGTGGCGACGAACCAGTGCACGAAGTTGGTAACGGTCTTGGGTCTATTGCGTCGGGTCATTACGACATAGCCCTTGTCGCCATTGGTCGCGATGTCAGACGCGACGATCAGGTCGCCACGCCGTATCTCTTCCGAAAATACGTTGACCGGGCACAGACCGATACCGTGACCCGCGATGATCGCGGTCGCAAGTAGGTTGAAGTCCTGGTAAGTGGTGCCCGCCAGTTCCTTGTTCAGCGTCAGGCCCGCCGCGCCCGCCCACTCTCGCCAGCCGTCGCGTGACGCGTCATGCAACAGTTCGGATGCAATAAGTTGCTCGGGACTCCTGAAGGGGCCGTGCTTGGTCATGAAGTGGGGACTGCACACCGGCTTGTTGATCCTGGAAAACAAGGGCTCGGTGATCACTTCCTTAGACGGATCTTCGCCATAGGTGATCAGAACGTCGAGGTTGGAGCTCGCCAGCTTTTCATCCGCGTGGGCGTATGCCACTCGAATCTCGACATCGGGAAACTCGCTGGAAAACCTGTCTAGGTTGGGCACGAGCCAGCGCGATGCGACCGACGGAATGCAGCCAACTGTGAGGCTGGCACCTTTGCTCGCAGCCTTCACGGTTTTACAGGCGTCCGCGATACCCGACAACAGCGGTGAAACGCGTACGAAAAGCTGTTCACCGGCGGTAGTCAGCTGCACACCGCGCCCTTGGCGGCGAAACAAGGGCACCCCTATCCACTCCTCAAGATTGCGCACCTGATGGCTCACCGCCGCGTGCGTCACAAATAGCTCGTCTCCGGCGCGCGACATGCTTTGGTGCCGAGCCGCCGCTTCGAAGGCTCGTACGGCGCCGAGTGAGAGCGAGGAGATGGAAATCATGTTATTTATTCTTACATATATATAGAAAAATGATCAATTGTTTTCATTGCTATCGACCCATACAGTGGAGTTGTTCTGATCAGAGTTTCAATCTAGTCAATCGCGAGAGCGATTGCCTCAGGCTGGTAATCCGGGTGACCCCGCGCAATGATCACGATACTTTTTTTCAACATTGGAGAAATACAGAATGAATCGCATTAGAAACGCAACGATTGCTGCCGTGTCCGTAGTCGTCGCTGTGGGGGGAGCATCCATGGCCGCACACGCCGATGGCACTATTGACAAGGGTGTCCTGAAAGTCGGTTCCGATCTGACGTACCCCCCTTACAACTACTTCGCTGACGGCAACAAGCCAGCGGGCTATGACGTGGAGTTGATTGCCGCGCTTTCAAAGGCGGCGGGCCTGAAGGCTGAGGTGCTGGATACCCGCTTTGAGAACCTCATCATCGGCGTGCGGGGTGGTCAGTTTGATGTCGTCGCCTCGACGCTTTATGTCAAGCCGGAGCGGGCTAAGCAGATCGACTACATCCCCTACATGAAGACCGGCGTATCGATCGCTGTCGCAATCTCTGGTAAGTATGCGTTTGCGAAGCCGGAAGATCTCTGTGGTCACGCCGTTGCATCGATTAAGGGCGCGGCCTGGCTCGAGAAACTGGCAGCCCTGAATGAGGGTGCTTGCAAGGGTAAGCCCATCGACTCGCGCGAGTTCCCGACGTCACCTGAAGCTACCCGAGCACTTCTTTCGGGCGGTGTGGATGCCCAGCTGGAAGACTCGGCTGTCTTACAGGATGCGGTGACGAAGTTGGGAGGCCGGATCAAGATCACCAGCAAGGAAAACCTCTATCCAGTAGTCGTGGGCTTGGGTGTGCGCAAGGGTAATGACGCATTGGTCGCCACGCTGCGCAAGGCTATGGCCACGTTGCAGGCCAATGGTAGCTACGACGCACTTCTGAAGAAGTACAACGTGTCCAAGCCCAGCGAAGAGGATTTCAAGGCAGCGGTTGGCGGCTGAAGCAAGTGGCCCGGTAACCCAGGCCAGCTTCATTTTTATCATGGATGAATTTAGTGGCAGGACACCCGGCTTGCCGTGTCAACCTTTGCCCGCGACTATTGAATTGGAACCATTGCGATGAGCTTCGACTGGGCCTACCTTTTAGGGCTTGCTGGCAACAAAGATTTTTGGAACGCGTCCTTGCTGGTGGCTTGGCTCAGTGTCCTGACCTGGGCCATCGGCTTAGGTTTGGGCTTTCTGATCGCCTTGGCACGGATGAATGGCCCGGCCTGGCTGCGCCAAGTGGCCGGAGCATATGTTTGGCTGTTCCGCAGCCTGCCATTGTTGGTACTGCTAATTTTCGTCTACAACCTACCGCAAATCTTTCCTAGTCTGCGGCCGGTACTCTCGAATCCATTTTGGGCTGGCCTGCTCACCCTGGTGGTTAGCGAGGCCGCCTATTTGGCCGAAATTCACCGGGGTGGTTTGCTGGCTGTGGATGTGGGACAACACGAAGCAGCGCGAGCGCTCGGCATACGCGCCTTTGGAAAATACCGACACATCGTCATTCCTCAGTCCTTGCGCGTCGCGCTGCCGTCGCTGGGCAATGAGTTCATCACGATCGTCAAGCTAACGTCGCTGGTGTCGGTGATCTCGTTAGCCGAAATTTTGCTTGTTGGCCAGCGCCTGTACACGCGCAACTTCTTGGTCATTGAGACCCTGGTGGCTGTGTCCTTCTATTACGTGTTGATCGTGACGATCTTCAGCCGTCTGCTCGATGTCGTCGAGCGCCGACTAGACGTGACACGCCGCAGTGGTGCCGAGGTGGCGCTAACAGCCACGGCTTCGAACGCTAAGGCGTCACCGAACGACAGTCAACGGAGTATTGGCGAGCCCTTGATTGAGCTGCGGGCAGTTGGAAAATCTTTCGGAGCAAAAGCCGTCCTGAAAGATATCGACCTTACGGTGCGTGCCGGTGAGGTGGTGAGCATCATCGGGCCCTCCGGGTCCGGCAAAACTACGCTGATCCGCACAATCAACTCGCTGCAGGACATCGACGCTGGCGAAATCAGGTTCAACGGTGCGCCATGGATCACGAACCAGGGCTCGTACGTTTTGGCGGACAACTTTTTTGACGCTGTCACCGGCATCGGCATGGTGTTCCAGTCTTTCAATCTGTTCCCGCACCTGACGATCCTGCGTAACGTGATGCTCGGACCACGCTATCACAGGCAGGGTACCGACGACCAGATACGTGAAACGGCGATGCGCAATCTCGAAAAGGTTGGGCTGGCGGTACATGCAGAGAAATACCCCCACCAGCTATCCGGCGGGCAGAAGCAGCGCGTCGCCATTGCGCGTGCGCTGGCCATGCAACCCAAGGTGATGCTGTTTGACGAGCCAACCTCCGCGCTCGACCCGGAGTTGGTCGGCGAAGTGCTGCAAACCATCGAGTTGCTGGCTGCGGAGGGCATGACGATGATCATCGTCACCCATGAAATGCGATTCGCCACACGCATCAGCGACCGCATCGTGATGATGGAAGACGGAAAGGTCATCGCGGACAGAAGTAAGCAGGAACTGGCAATTGAGTCCGACAGTAGCCGTATTCGCGCCTTCATGGCACACGCCGAGGGAGATTACTGTATCCCGTCAGCAGGCAGCCCGGTGTGAATCTCTGCGATACACGCCGGGGCGCACCGGACTCGACCGAACTTGCTGTGGCCGCGCGCAAGCATGTCCATGACCTCAGTCAATCACTCCCCAACATCCCAGGTAACGCTCCAAATCACTGATCAAAAGGACTCAGCATGTACAAAGACTATCCTGCCGCTTACCAGAGTGGCAAAGGCGCGGCCCTGCAGGTCGACAAATCTTTCTATGACCGTCTGCGCGAATCAAAGATGGGCCGCACTCTGGTCGAAAAATTCGAGGTGCCTATCCGCACCGGCCGTGCATGGAAGGTGCCTGCCGGCCATATATTTCGGGTAACCACCCCTGTCGGTCCGCAAGTCGGCGACTTCAACCTATGGAATGCCAACGACCCCCGCGAGCGCATGTGGGCAGCCCGCACCCGCCAGTTGCAGGGCGCCCACGTCACCATTTATGACCGCCTGTGGTCGAACCTGCCATTTTTGCGACCGATGGCCACCATCACGGACGACACGCTGGCCGACTACGGCATTGACGAACATGGTGGCCGTCTGCACGACTTGCTGGGCACCCGTTGTGACCCGTATGTGAACAAGATGCTCACCGGCGAGGACTTTCACCACCACTGCCATTCCAACCTGACTCGCGCTGTATTGCCCCACGGTCTCACCGAGTTTGACGTGCACGACGTACTGAATATCTTTCAGTGCACCGGCCTCAATCACGATGACATGTACTTCATGAAAGCCTGCCCTGCCAAACAGGGCGATTACCTGGAGTTTTTCGCCGAAATAGACCTGCTGTGCGCCCTGTCCACCTGCCCCGGCGGCGACCTGTCGCTGCCGATGTGGGGTCCTGACGCTGAAGACCCGCTCATGGTTTGCCGTCCATTGGGTGTTGAGATCTACCGCCTTGACGCCTCGCTGCTCGAAGGCTGGAAGCAACCCGAGCGTGCGGCATACGACGGCAAGCATGGCTTGCAGATTGCCAAGGCCGAGTGGGAGAAGTAACTGCGGGGTGCAGGGGCCGTCATTCGCCCCGCAGGCCTTGCACCCTGACTCGGTTTTCAGTGGGGTACAAGCACAGTTGCTTGTGAGCCAGCTTGTAAATGTTCAACCCAAGCTGCATTTGAACGGTTCTGTTGCGATGCGAGTTCCCGGCCGCAGCCGTATCCGCATGTCCGGGTGCCCGCAAGTTCGGCTTTCTGCCCCTCTTTCACTGCCTTGGCGGACTACCTGAGGTGCTTTAAATGCCGCGGCTGGCGGTGCCACGCAAGTGGTGCCCGAGCGCTATCGGGCGGTTGTCGGGCAGATGTTTGCTGCGTACTCGTGAGATTGTCCTGGCGGATGACTTCTGGTGGGACGTATGCCGTTGCGGATGTTCGGCTTAAAAGACCGGACCCGCCCGGTACTGCCCGGACCGGGCGATCTGGTGTGTCGGGAGTTTGTCGTGGAAAAGGTGGGTACGACCGTGAGGTGCAGGGTGAGCGACATGGCTTGCAGCCTGTCCTGTTCCAGCCCCTACAGCCGTCCGCCGCCTGCTGGGTGTATTGAGCCTGAGCTCTCTGAGCGCCATGCCCAGGAATTCTTCCAGCGCCGTGATCTGCCGCGACACCGCGCCCTGCGTCAGCGTCAGCTCTTGCGCGGCGCGGGTGTAGCTTTCATGCCGCGCGGCGGCATCCAGACAGGCCAGGGCCTGGAGGGAGGGGATTTTTCTGCGCATGGTGTGCGCAATATACATGTTTGGTGGTTTGTGCTGCTGCGGTATTGATAGCTGCTTGCGCAGGTAGTCTCTGCGCAAGCGTCTCATTTTGTCTAAATTCCCATCTAGCAAGACATGTGGTTTATGCATGCTACTTGTGCTTGCCCAGTGAGCTTGCTCATTCTGATGTGTGCCCAATGCATCCCGAACGTCCTTAAGGCTAAGTTAATCGGCCCTCGCAATACTGCGGCCGACCTTTCCTTTTGCGAGTGCCTGCATGCCTTCCTTTATTGCGCCGAATTCTCTGGACGCAGCCGTTCCATTGGGCACACGCTCCGAATGGCAGGGGCCCGCTGCGGCACGCGTATGGCATACCCATGTTGTGGTGTGTTTGGCGATGCTGTGTTGGTTGGCGGCCACCGCGTGGGCGCGCCCGCTGATGCTGCCTGATGAGGGGCGCTACGTAGGCGTTGCCTGGGAGATGTGGGTGTCGGGCCACTGGCTGACGCCGACACTGGATGGTTTGCCCTTTTTCCACAAGCCGCCGCTGTTTTACTGGATCACCGCCGCCTCCATGTCGGTGTTCGGCGCAAACCCCTGGGCGGCGCGCGCGGCCCCGCTGCTGGGGGCCTGGCTGGGCGCTGTTGCGCTGTATCTGTTTGCCTGGCGTTGGGTGGGGGCGGTGGCGGCACGCCGGGTGGCGCTGGCTTTGTTGGTGCAGCCGCTGTTCTTCATTGGTGGGCAGTTTGCCAATATGGACATGCTGGTTGCGGGCTGCATCACAGCGACCATTCTGGCGGCGGCGGATGCGGTGCTCTGCAAGGAGCGGGGGCTAGCTTTTGGACGGTCGTTGGTGGGGGCGTATGCGCTAGCGGGTTTGGGGTGTTTGGCCAAGGGTTTGATCGGGGTGGCGATTCCGGGTCTGGTCATCGTGGCCTGGTTGGTGGCGACTGGGCGCTGGCGCCGGCTGGGGGCATTGCTGTCATGGCCGGGGCTGGCGATTTTTGCAGCGGTGGCGGCGCCCTGGTGTGTGGCCAACCAGCTGCGGTTTCCGGAGTTTTTCCACTATTTCTTTGTGGTCCAGCACTTCCAGCGTTTCGTGGGCAGCGGCTTTAACAACGTCCAGCCGTGGTGGTTCTACGCAGGCGTGTTGGCCCTGTCCAGCCTGCCCTGGGCGCCGCTGGTGTTTCGGCGTTGGCTTGGGGGGCGTTTAGACGGGCTGCAGCGTGATCCGGTGCGCAGTTTGATGGGCATCTGGATCGCCACCGTGGTGGTGTTTTTCTCGATGCCCCAGTCCAAGCCCTTGGGCTATGTGCTGCCGGCGGTGCCGCCCCTGGCCTATTTGCTGGCCGACTGCGCCCCTGCGCTGCTGGGGGCGTCACAACGCGTGCTGCTGGACTGGCGCGCCAGCATCGCGGTTGCGGCAGCCTTGTGCTTGGGTTCGATTGCCTGGTTTGCTGCGGACCAGCCCAAGAGCACAGCGGAAATTGCTTCGGTGCTGAAGAGCCACCGTGTGCCGGGCGAGCCTGTGCTGATGCTCGGGCACTATTACTACGACGTGCCCTTCCATGCCTGGCTGTGGGATCCAGTGACGGTGGTGGACGAGTGGCATGCCCCGGGGGTGTATGCCACGGACAGCTGGCGCAGGGAGTTGGCCGACGCGGGCCAGTTCGCTCCCGCCAAGGCTGCCGCTACCCTGCTGGACACGGCACGTTTGCCGGCGGTTCTGTGCCGGGCCCCGGTCAGTTGGGTGATCGGCGAGCAACATGCGCTGGACCCGTACGCCAAGCCCAACCGGGCGCAAGCAGTTTTGACGGTGCGCGGTACTACGCTGTGGCGGGTGGAAGGGGGTTGCCCTTCAGCACGCTCCTTTGCACATTTCTCCGCACCCTGACCTGCATGCCTTGCCCGTTCTCGCAGGCACCAAACTCCACCACCAGGCCCTGCAAGGCAGCAATCCGCTGCACGATGGAGATGCCCAGGCCGCTGCCTATTTCCGTCTGCCCGCGCGGGCGGTGAAAGCGCGTGCCCAGGCTGGCCAGGTCTTCGGTGCTAAGCGGCGTGCCGGCGTTTTCCACCACCATCTCGTCCGCTGTAAACCGCAGGGCCACCAGCGTGCCTTCGGGGGCGTAGCGTGTGGCGTTGTCTAGCAGGTTGCGCAGCAGCATGGCGAGCAGGCTGCTATCGCCTTGCACGGCCAAGGCGGGCTGGCCCTCGGCGGGCCATTCGCATGCGAGTTCGATGTGCCTGCGCTCTGCCAGCGGCAGGCAGTCGCCCATGGTCTGCTCGACAATGCGTGGCCAATCTACCGGGGCGTTGAGCAGGGTCGCGTTGTCAGAGCCCAGCCGGGCCTCCACACGCGACAGGGCCAGCATCTGCATCACCAGCCGGTCGGTGCGGTCAAGGCCGGTGCTGAACCGGGCCTCGGCTTGTTCGCGCTCCGGCCCGCTGTGTGCGCGGCGCACCACATCCCATTGGGCCCGCAGTACGGCCAGCGGTGTGCGCAGCTCGTGGGCGGCATCGGCGGTGAAGCGGCGCTCGCGTTCCAGCGTGTCTTCGATGCGGACGAACAGGTGGTTCATGGCCACCAGCAGCGGCTGCAATTCTGCGGGCGCGCGCAGGGGCGACACGGGCTGCAAGTCCTGCGCATCGCGCTCTTGCAGCTCGGTGGTCAGCGTGCGTATGGGCTGCAAGGCCTGCCGCACCGCCCAGGCCATGGCGACCAGCAGAAACGGCAGCATCAACAGCCAGGGCATGAGCTGGCCAAGCGTTAAACCCGTCTCCAGTTCGCGGCGTTCAGCCACGTCCTGGCCTGCGGCCACCAGCCATTCGCCAGTGGGGGAGGGCAGGTAGTAGACCCGCCAGGCGTGGCCATTCACCTGCGCATCCACAAAGCCTGCGGCACCGCTATGGCGCTGCAGTTGCATGCCTTCGCGGTCGGTCAGTACCAGTTCGCCTTTGGCATTCCACACCGCAACAGCCAGCTGCCGAATGTCGTCTTCATCGTCTTCGTACAAGCCTTCGGCGGCGGGTTGTGTCGGCGCTTGCAGTGTGCCTGTGCGGTTGTGTCTGAGCACGGCCTGTACTTGCCGGGCCAGGCGGACCAATTCGCTGTCGTAGAGCTCATTCACCTCGTGGCGGGCATGGGAGAACGATGCCACCAGGGTCACTATCCACACCAGCGGCGCGCATACCAGCAGGTACATCAATAGGCGGCGTTGTAGGCTCATGGCTCGGCTTCTCCCGAGCCCAGGGCGTAGCCCACACCGCGCAGTGTGCGCACGATGCTGGGTGCAATTTTGCGGCGCAGGTGGTGTACGTGCACTTCCAGGGTGTTGCTCTCGGGCTCTGCGCTGTTCCAGTCGTACAGCTTTTCTTGCAAATGGGCCTTGGACAGCACGCGCTGCGGGTGCTTCAGCAGGGCTTCCAGCAGGGCCAGTTCGCGGCCTGTCAGATCGATGCTTTTGCCCTTCCAGAGCACGGCTTTGGTGGCCGGGTTGTATTCCAGTGCGCCGTGCTGCCACACCGACTGCGCGCGGCCGGATGTGCGGCGCAGCACGGCCCGCAGGCGCGCCGCCAGCTCGTCCACGGTAATGGGTTTGATGAGGTAGTCGTCGGCCCCGCTGTCCAGGCCGGTAATGCTGTGGGCCGCGCCGTCGCGGGCCGTCAGGATGAGCATGGGTACGGTAATGCCCGCGTTGCGCCAGCGCGCCAGCCAGTGCAGGCCGTCGCCGCCGGGCAGGCCCAGGTCCAGCACTACAGCGTCAAAAGTGGTGCCCGCCAGGGCAGCGTTGGCTTGCGTGCCGTCGCCAAACCAATCCACCACATGGCCCAACTGGCGCAAGCCGGCAGACAGGGCTTCGCCCAACAAAAGGTCGTCTTCGACAATCAAAATCCGCACACAAGCCTCCAAAACACTCTTGGAGTGCCGTGGCCATTATCTGGCTATTCCAGTGTGGATATGGGCCCGTTGCCGTGTACAGACCAGCCCGGCTGGTCTACGCCAAGTTCGGCAAGGTAGTGGCATGTACCAACCGGGTGCGGGGCTGCTTTGAAGGGGGGGCTGGCAGTGGGTTGGGTGCAATCTTGCCTAACGGGGGGAGGTCATGGGCATGTAATTCGTGCCGACATTGAGCCCAGTTTGAAAACATCAGGAAAATCCATCAGTTGGCCGGTGTTTCTTGAGGGGCCTCACTCGAGTACGCGCTTCTCGCCATAAATGGATTCATAGGCGATTCGGAACCGGAGGTCCTGCATCGGCCGCACGTGGCTAGCTTCCAGGAATGTGACCGCCTTGACTAATTCGACAGAATCTCCCACGGCTATTGCAACGCCTGGAGTGAGTTCGGGTACGTCAGTGACAGTCGGAAAGATTTCGTCTAAGGCATCCAGGGCCAGACGCCTGTCTTTGGAATACAGCTCATACGAACGTACGATGGCTGGGCCTGTCCCATTGTTTCGAACATAGATGACGCCATCGGCTTCACGCCGATAGAGAGTTAGCACCGGTCGGACGCTTAAACGGTTGTGCTTCCGAGCGATTGCACCTTGCCAAATGGTGGCGACCATTGCGCATAGTGCAATGACCAAGCTTGCCAGGGCGATAGGATCAAAGGCTGTAAAGGATGCAAACAAGCGGCGCCTAACGAGTGGCGTTTATATGCCGCGAGGCGCTGCAATAGGCAAGAGCGAAGTTCATATGCGGCGGCTAAACCTTGTTGGACTGAACCAACGCCCGCAATGGCCGTTGGTAGTTGGTGACGGGATTGGGGATTACTCAACCCCCCCTGCCTATGGCACAAATTATGGCGTGATTCCAGGGCCGTTTGGGTGGCTATGTCTGTGACTGCCCTCACCCCAACCCTCTCCCCTCTGGGGAGAGGGGGCCATACCGGTGCGAAAGTCCGCGCGTGTCCCCGCTTTACTCCCTCGCCCCTGTGGGGAGAGGGTTGGGGTGAGGGTCTCGCGTTCTACGCGATGCCCGGCGTAGCCGGGTCGGATGTTCGGCTGTTTGGCTGTCCGCTCCCCCGCCGTGTGGCGTCGGCGAGTAGCGCAGGGCTGGGCGGATCAGGGCCCGCGATTGTTTGAGGCCGTAGGCCGAGTTCGAGCGGGACCCCGGCCAGACCGAGCAACGCAGCGTACCGGCGCAGCCGGGCGACGACTTCGGCTCGCCTTTTCTTGCTGACTTCTTTTGGCGAAGCAAAAGAAGTTAGTCGCCTGCCGGGGCGACTACCCGGCCGAGGATGCGAATGGCGCCAACAAGCACCAAAGACTCTATAAGCCAAATCACACGCCAGCGCATGGGCATATTGAAGTGCGCACAGCACACAATTCAGTGATGGCATTGCTGCAATTTTGCTAGCTGGCAGCGCAGATTTATTCTGCGCAAGCTGCCAATTTGGCGATGGCATTGACGGGCGGTGTAGGTTTTAAACATTCATCCAGCGCATAACTGGGTGACGATTCATCGTTTGCGCCCGGGCCCCTCCTGGCTCTACCATGGGCCATACCGCGCATAACCGGTGCGCAGACCCCCCAGCATTCCCCAGGAGAACTTCCCATGGCCCACGCCGCATTCCACTGGCAAGACCCGTTCTTGCTTGACCAGCAACTGACCGACGAAGAGCGCATGGTGCGCGATGCCGCTGCGGCCTATTCGCAAGACAAGCTGCTGCCGCGCGTGCTGCAGGCCTTCCGCCACGAGACCACCGACCCGGCCATCTTCCGCGAGATGGGCGGGCTGGGCCTGCTAGGCCCGACCATCCCCGAGCAGTACGGCGGCCCCGGCCTGAACTACGTGGCCTACGGCCTGATCGCCCGCGAGGTGGAGCGCGTGGACTCGGGCTACCGCTCCATGATGAGCGTGCAAAGCTCGCTGGTGATGGTGCCCATTTATGAGTTCGGCACCGAAGCCCAGCGCCAGAAATACCTGCCCAAGCTGGCCACCGGCGAGTGGATTGGCTGCTTCGGCCTGACCGAGCCCGACCACGGCTCCGACCCCGGCTCCATGGCCACCCGCGCCCACAAGGTGGCAGGCGGCTACAAGCTCAGCGGCGCCAAGATGTGGATCAGCAACAGCCCCATCGCCGACGTGTTCGTGGTCTGGGCCAAAGAGGTGGACGCGGCCGGCAACGTCGGCCCCATCCGTGGCTTTGTGCTGGAAAAAGGCATGGCCGGCCTTAGCGCCCCGGCCATCCACGGCAAGGTCGGCCTGCGCGCCAGCATCACTGGCGAGATCGTGATGGACGGCGTGTTCTGCCCCGAAGAAAACGCCTTCCCCGAGGTACAGGGCTTGAAAGGCCCGTTCACCTGCCTGAACAGCGCCCGCTACGGCATCGCCTGGGGCGCGCTGGGCGCGGCTGAGGACTGCTGGCTGCGCGCCCGCCAGTACGTGCTGGACCGCAAGCAGTTCGGCAAACCCCTGGCCGCCAACCAGCTGATCCAGAAGAAGCTGGCCGACATGCAAACCGAAATCGCCCTGGGCCTGCAAGGCTGCCTGCGCCTGGGCCAGATGAAGGACGCGGGCACGGCGGCGGTGGAAATCACTTCCATCCTCAAGCGCAACAGCTGCGGCAAGGCGCTGGACATTGCCCGCCTGGCGCGCGACATGATGGGTGGCAACGGCATCAGCGACGAATTCGGCGTGGCCCGCCACCTGGTGAACCTGGAGGTGGTGAACACCTACGAGGGTACGCACGACATCCATGCGCTCATCCTCGGGCGCGCTCAAACGGGCATCGCAGCGTTTTAAGGATGCTGCCCACCGTTCGCCCTGAGCCTGTCGAATGGCTTTTCACCTACGTTTGTCTCGACCATGACTACTGAACCCCCTCCCAGCGCACTGGCCGGCCTGAAGGTGCTGGACCTGTCGCGCGTACTGGCTGGCCCCTGGTGCACCCAGATGCTGGCCGACCTGGGCGCCGATGTGGTCAAGGTGGAGCGGCCCGTGGTGGGCGACGACACCCGCCACTGGGGCCCGCCGTTCCTGCAAGACGCCGATGGCGTTGACACCGACCAGGCCACCTATTTCACCGCCTGCAACCGCAACAAGCGCTCCATCACCATCGACATGGCGCAGCCCGCAGGCCAGGCGTTGATCCGCCAGATGGCGGCTAGCAGCGATGTGCTGGTAGAGAACTTCAAGGTCGGCGGCCTGGCCCAGTACGGGCTGGACTACGCCAGTCTGCAGGCCATCAACCCCGGCTTGATTTACTGCTCGGTCACCGGCTTTGGCCAGACTGGGCCGTACGCCGAGCGCGCGGGCTACGACCTGATGGTGCAGGCCCTGAGCGGCATGATGTCCATCACCGGCCGCCCCGACGGCACCCCCGGTGGTGGCGCGCAAAAGGTCGGCGTGGCGGTGATCGACGTGTTCACCGGCGTCTACGCCTGCAGCGCCATCCTGGCGGCCCTGCAGGCCCGCCACCGCAGCGGCCAGGGCCAGCACATTGACATGGCCTTATTGGACGTGGGCATGGCCATTTTGGCCAACCAGGCGGCCGGCTTCGTCAACACCGGCAAGGTGCCGCAGCGCCAGGGCAACAGCCACCCCAGCCTGGTGCCGTACCAGGACTTCCCCACGGCAGACGGCGCCATGCTGCTGGCCGTGGGCAACGACGGCCAGTTCGCCCGCTTTTGCGCCGCCGCCGGGCACAGCGCCTGGGCGGCCGACCCGCGCTTTGCCACCAACACCCTGCGTGTGAACCACCGCGCCGAGCTGATTCCGCTGCTAGAGGCGGTGACCCGCACGCGCAGCACCGCCGACTGGATCGCGCTGCTGGAAGACAAGGCCGTGCCTTGCGGCCCCATCAACGACATCGCCCAGGCCTTTGTCGACCCCCAGGTGCGGGCCCGGGGTTTGAAGCTGAATCAGCCTGTAGCGCAGGTGGATTCTGCGCCGGCAGCTATTCAATCCATAGCAAGCGTAGCCAGCCCGCTGCGCCTGACGGGTACGCCCCCCGTGCTGGTCCGCCCACCGCCAGCGCTGGGCGAACACACCGACGAGGTGCTGGCCGGCCTGGGGCTGGATGCCGCAGCCATCGCCGCGCTGCATGCGGCAGGGGTGGTGTAGGCGGCTGTTGCGCGGCGGAGGATGGTGCGTAGCCGTGTTTTACGCGCAATTTACGGCCTAAATTAATCGTAAGCAGGCGCTTACATGGCCTATGCTTGCTGCACTATCGCTTTGCAACTGCAGGACCCTAAAAACCATGAGCAAACAAGAGCCCGCCGTCATATTCGGCACCGAAGACCTGCTGCTGAGCCTGTGCAACTCCGTCACCCGGGTGTTGAACGTGGCTACCCACAGCACCATCCACTTCTCGGGCATGGTGCAGCGCATCAGCAAAACCTGCCTTAAGCCCGACATAGGCTGCTTCGTGCTGTTCGACGGCGGCTTCTCCGGCCTGGTGATCATCAACTTCACCGCCCAGGCGGCGATGGAGCTGTACGAGAGCTATCTGCTGAACATGGGCATGTCGCGCGAAGACCTGGTCACGTCTTTCACCTCGGACGAGGTCAGCAACGTGATGGGCGAGCTGATGAACCAGGTGGTGGGCGACTTCACCGGCAAGGTGCACCGCGAGCTGCAAACCCAGATCACCCAGAACCAACCCAAGATGCTGGTGCTGAACAAGCAGGTCATCATGAGCGTGGACGCCAACCTCGACAAGCCCGAGGCCCGCCGCGTCACCTTCTACACCGCCAAGAACAACATCTTCTACCTGGAGCTGGCGGTAGACCGCACCGAGTTCATCAAGATCCGCGACTTCGACGTGCCCGACGCCCCCGACCCTGCCGCGCTGATGGACCAGTCCTTCGACAGCACGCCAGCCGCGCCCGCACCTGCGGCCAACAGCGATACGGACGATTTGCTGAAGTCGCTGGGCATGTAAATCGCACGGCCTTTTCAGGCTGCGTGCTATTGAATGAGTAGCTGCCAGTGCAGGGTTTATCTGCGCTGGCGGCTATTTTTGTTTATGGGGTGGGTGTTTATGGGCATCCCCGGCCGGGAAGTGCGCCCGGCGGCGCAGTCACTATTTTTGCGTGGCCAAAAATAGTAACCACAAAAAGGCCAGCCGAAGTCGTCGCCCCCTTCGCTACGCTACGGGGTACGCTGCGTTGCTCGGTCTGGTCGGGGTCCCGCTCGAACTCGGCCTACGGCCTCAAACAATCGCGGGCCCTGATCCGCCCAGCCCTGCGCTACTCGCCGACGCCACACGGCGTGGGAGCGGACAGCCAAACGGCCAGCCCGGCTGCGCCGGGCATCGTGCCGCAGGCGCGAAAAGAATTTCCCGTTCACCCTGAGCTTGTCGATGGTGCCTGTCCTGAGCTTGTCGAAGGGCTTCGACAAGCTCAGCCCGAACGGAGGGTGGAAACGTCCCCCTTCACGTCCTAGGCAGCGCCACCGACCCCGTGGGACCCCCTGTATGCGCCGAGGAGCACAGCTTCAAGTGAATGCCCGCATACCGACCCATATCACTGCCTCCGTGGATCGTCGCGATCTCCTTCCCCGGATGGGTTGCAAACGTCGTGCAAGAGGTTTTTTTACAGCCTCAACGTTTGAGTTAGACCGCAGCGCCGTGACATGGTGTTAGTGTCCCAGCAAATGATGACGTGACTTTGCATCGCTGTAGCAGGCAATGCATACGACTGCCATCCCATTGAACTCCCGAAAAGCGTCGGTCATTCCGCCCTCCTGCTGGTATCTCTCCTCGCATAGATGGCACCAAGCTTGCAGGTCGTTCGGATCGTCACTGTTTTCGACGAAACCGACCGGCGCTGGTTCCAGCTTGAGCAAATGTTTGCACACGACGGTGGCAACGCGCATGCCGTGCGGTCCACAGTCGACCATGAGTGGTTCGGAGTTCGACATTCTTCTCTGCGGGCTAACGTGATGCACCCCGCAAAACCCAAGGTTTACATTGGCTGCTGAGGTTTAAAACATCCATCGAAATCTCCTGAAAATGGCTTGCAGACTGGCTTTCTGTGGGGTGGGGTTTTTTATACCGGTATAAAAGTTTTGACAAACACCGCACGCTGAGCAATGAACCACTATAGCCCGGCGTAACCGATCGGTTTCCGTCCCGCAGGCGTATTCCCCTCAAAAAGGTGAAACTACCGCGTGCTCTATTTTCCATAGCTGTTTACGCCGGTTGAATCTGCGCTGGAGCCTTTTTTATTTGAAGATTTATGTGCGGTTTGGGGTGCTGCAGATGGCACCTTGCGTCTATGCGATCCCTGGCCGGGATTTGCGCCCGGCGGCGCAGTAACTTTTCTTTTGCGCAAAAGAAAAGTCATCAAAAGAAAGGCGCCCCCACTGTCTGCGCCCCAGCGCTATCGCGCTGGGAAACCTGCGGTGCGCGCTTTGTGCGGGGTCTGGCTAAACTCGCCTGCGGCTCAAACAACGCCAGCCCTGATCCGCCCAAAGCTGTGCTCCTCGGCGCATACAGAGGGTGACCCCGGGGATCGGGATCGGTGGCGCTGTGCGCCACATCGCGCCTAGGGCGCGAATTTGCCCTCACCCCAGCCCTCTCCCCGGTAGGGAGAGGGGGCAATACCGGCGCGAAAACTGCGCGTGTCCCTGCATTACTCCCTCGCCCCTGCGGGGAGAGGGTTGGGGTGAGGGGTTCGCGGGATACGCGATGCCCGGCCCAGCCGGGCTGGATGTCCGCTCCCGTTCCCACGCCGTGTGGCGTCGGCGAGTAGCGCAGGGCTGGGCGGATCAGGGACCGCGATTGTTTGAGGCCGTAGGCCGAGTTCGAGCGGGACCCCGCACAGACCGAGCAACGCAGCGTACCCCGTAGCGCAGCGTAGGGGGCGACGACTTCGGCTCGCCTTTCTTTTGGGTACTTTTCTTTGGCGAAGCAAAGAAGAAGTACCTCGCCCGCCGGGGCGAACTCCCGGCCGGGGATGTCAAAAAACGCCCACAAACAAAAATAGCCGCCAGCGCAGATAAAACCTGCTCAAGCAGCTACTCTTTCAATAGCGAGGCCCGCAGAAAGCAGGCCTCGCAAGTCAACTCTTACTTCGCCGTAGGCATCACAAACTCAGCGCCCTTGGCGATGCTTTCGGGCCAGCGTTGCATGATGGACTTTTGCTTGGTGTAGAAGCGCACGCCTTCTTCGCCGTAGGCGTGCATGTCGCCGAACAGGCTCTTCTTCCAGCCGCCGAAGCCGTGCCAGGCCATGGGCACGGGGATGGGCACGTTGATGCCGACCATGCCCACCTGGATGCGGCGGGCGAATTCGCGGGCTACGTTGCCGTCGCGGGTGAAGCAGGCCACGCCGTTGCCGAACTCGTGGTCGTTGATGAGTTGCACGGCGGTGGCGAAGTCGGGCACGCGCATGCAGCCCAGCACCGGGCCGAAGATTTCTTCCTTGTAGATCTTCATGTCGGGCGTGACGTTGTCGAACAGCGTGCCACCCAGCCAGAAGCCTTCACCACAGCCGTCGCCGGCCTGGCTACCGTCAAAACCACGGCCGTCGGCCAGCAGGGTTGCGCCTTCCTTGATGCCTTGCTCGATGTAGCCGCTGATGCGGGCATGGGCGGCGGCGGTCACGATGGGGCCCATTTCGGCGGCCAGATTCGTGCCGTTCAGCACCTTCAGGGTCTTGGTGCGTTCCAGCAGCTTGGGGATGACCTTGTCGGCCACGTCGCCCACCAGCACGGCTACCGAGATTGCCATGCAGCGTTCGCCAGCCGAGCCGTAGCCGGCGCCGATCAGCGCGTCCACCACTTGGTCCACGTCGGCGTCGGGCATGACCACCATGTGGTTCTTCGCGCCGCCCAGGGCTTGCACGCGCTTGCCATGGTGGGCGCCGGTTTCATAGATGTAGTTGGCGATGGGGGTGGAGCCCACGAAGCTCACGGCTTTCACATCGGGGTGCACCAGCAGGGCGTCCACGGCTTCTTTGTCGCCTTGCACCACATTGAATACGCCGTCTGGCAGGCCGGCTTGCTTCAGCAGATCGGCAATGAACAGGCTAGGGCTTGGGTCGGTGGGGCTGGGCTTCAGGATGAAGGTGTTGCCGGCGGCAATCGCTACCGGGAACATCCACATCGGCACCATCACGGGGAAGTTGAACGGCGTGATGCCGGCCACCACGCCCAGGGGCTGGCGCAGCGTCCAGTTGTCGATGCCGGTGGAGACCTGGTCGGTGAAGTCACCCTTCAGCAGCTGGGGGATGCCGCAGGAGAATTCGACGATGTCGATGCCACGGGCGACTTCGCCTTGCGCGTCGGTGAAAACCTTGCCGTGCTCAGCGGTGATCATGTGGGCCAGCTCGTCCTTGCGCAGGTTCAGCAGCTCCAGGAACTTGAACATCACGCGGGCGCGGCGGATCGGCGGTGTGTCGGACCACTTGGGGAATGCAGCTTTGGCGGATGCCACGGCGGTGTCTACGTCCTGCACATTGCCCAGGCGCACCTGGCGCGCCACGGCGCCGGTGGCGGGGTTGTACACGGGCTGGGTGCGGGTGCCCGTGCCAGCGGTACGTTGGCCCTGGATGTACTGGGCGACTTCGGTGTTATCTGTGTAGGACATAGTAGGTGTCTCGTTGTGTAGTGCGGACTTGCAGTTTATGGACTCGCCCCCCGTGCTACAAGGCCGAAAACTTGAATTGATTGTTCAGAATGGTGAACAATAGGGCCATGAACGAGCAAAAGATCAACGAGCTTTGGAGCCATTTGCACTGGCTGACCGTGCTGGCCCAGCAGGGCAGCTACACGGCTGCGGCGGCGCGGCTGGGCGTGAGCAAGGCGGCGATGAGCCAGCGCATGGCCGACCTGGAGCAGATGGCCGGCGTGCCCCTGGTGCGCCGCACCACCCGCAGCGTTCGGCTGACCGAGGCCGGCCAGCGCCTGGTGGACGACACCCGGGCCTCGTTCGAGCAGATCGCCCAGAGCTTTGCCCAGGTGCGCGACCTGGCCGATGCGCCGCACGGCCTGCTGCGCGTGACAGCGCCGGTGGCGTTTGCGCGCCAGCAACTGGTGCCGCGCCTGGCCGACTTTCTGCGCGAATACCCGGACGTGCGCCTCGAGCTGGAGATGTCAGACCGGTTGTCCAGCCTGGCCACCGAAGGCTTTGACCTGGCGATCCGCCATACCGCTGCGCCGCCCGACACGCATGTGGCCTGGACCCTGTGCGCCACCCGCTCGGTGCTGGTGGCCAGCCGCAGCTATCTGCGTAAACGCGGCACGCCGCTGCGGCCGGAAGACCTGCGCAACCACAGCTGCCTGCACTACCCGCGTGCGCAGGACACCCCGGCCTGGACTTTTGCGCAGGGCACGGGATCGAATGTGGAGCGGGTGACGGTACCGGTGTCGGGCGTCTTGTCGGCCAATAACAGCGAGGCGCTGCGCGATGCGGCGGTGAGCGGCCTGGGCATTGCGCTGCTGCCGGACTTCAGCCTGCCCGCCAGTTTGCGCGCCAGCAAATTGGCGCTAGTGCTACCGGACTGGCAGCTGGTCGGGGGCTATGCCGACCAGCTGTATGCCATCCGCCCCTACACCGCCCATGTGCCGCGCGCGGTGACGGCGTTTGTGAACTACCTGCGGCAGGCCCTGGCGCAGGGTTTTGCCCAGGAATTAGACGAGGTTTGAACGCCCAATTGAAGCCCCATTTTTAGGCATGAAATAGGCCGATTGCGCAGGTTATATGTGCGCAGCCTGCTCTTGTTTTTGATGTCAAAAAAAGGAGCAATTTAGTTGTCGATGACCCGCCGCGCAAAGCCCTGCAGATAGTCCATCAGCCGGGTGGCGCCGCCCACGGCTGCGGCTTCGTCGCCGGTGGCGATGCCCTGGGCCAGGTCCATGTGGGCCTGCGCGGCTTCCATGATGTCGCCTTCGTGCTGGTAGGCCACCCAAAAGCGCCGGCACTGCACGATCAGCGGCACCACGGCCTTCACGGCCGAATGGTTGTGGCTGGCCTGGTGGTTTACCTGGTCCAGCGCCAGGTCGGCGGCCATGTAGTCCACCAGATTGCCGCGCGTGGCGGCCTGCACCATTTTGTCGGCGCAGCGCAGGATGTCCTTGCGCTGCAAGGCCGTGGCCCGGCGGGCGGAGCAGGCGGCCACCAGGCACTCCAGCACGCGCCGGGTCTGCACCACGTCCAGGTGGTCGGCCAGGTCGATGTGCGACACCAGCAGGCCGCGCCTGGGCTGCTGCACGATCAATCCAATCGACACCATGCGCAGCAGCGCCTCGCGCACCGGCGTGCGGCCCAGCTGCGTCAGTTCGACGATGTCGGCCTCCACCACCGGGCTGCCGGGGGCCAGCTGCAGGGTGGAGATCAGCGTCTCTATTGCGTCGTAGGCCATGTCAGCCGCGCGGCGCTTGGGTAAAGGGGCGGGGGGGAGTTTGGGCATGGTGTTGGGGCAAGCCATGAATTGCATTGCATTGGTGCATTGGACCAAAAAAAGCTGGCATGCAAGCTGCTTAAAACCCTAGGAAGATATTTTAAATATGTCATTAATATATTAAGACTGCTAAAGTTCACGCCTCCAAACACTTTTACCAAGGACACATCCCATGACGCTCCCCCGCTGGACAGGCATCTTCCCCGCCATCACCACCAAGTTCCACGCCGATGAAAGCATCGACGCCGAAGGCACAGCCAAGCACATCGAGTTCCAGATTGCCAACGGCATCCACGGCCTGGTCACCTGCGGTTCGCTGGGTGAGGCCAGCACCCTGACGCTGGAAGAAAAGCTGCAGGTTGCCGACATCGCGCTGAAGGCCGCCAAGGGCCGCATCCCGGTGCTGGCCAATGTGTCTGAAACCAGCACCCGCGAGGCGCTGCGCTACATCGACGGTGCGAACAAGCTGGGCGTGGACGGCTTCATGGTCATGCCGTCCGTCATCTACGTGGCCGATGCCCGCGAAGCCATGCAGAATGTGCGCACCATGGCCAACGCCGCGCAAAAGCCCATCATGGTCTACAACAACCCCGTGGCCTACCGCGTGGACCTTAGACCTGAGCACATGGCCGAGCTGGCCGACTGCCAATGGATCGTCGCCATCAAGGAAAGCACCGACAACATCCGCCGCATCACCGACCTGCGCAACACCGTGGGCACGCGCTACCAGCTGTTTCTGGGTGTGGACGACCTGGCCTATGAAGGCCTGGCCCTGGGCTGCGACGGCCTGCTGGCCGGCGTGGGCTGCGCCTTCCCGCGCGAAACCGTGGCGCTGTACGACCTGATGAAAGCCGGCGAGTGGGCCGAGGCGCTGGCGCTGTACCAGTGGATGACGCCCATGCTGCACCTGGACGTGTCCACCAAGCTGGTGCAAAACCTGAAGCTCATCGACGCATTGGTGGGCGTGGGCACCGAACACATGCGCCGTCCGCGCCTGCCGCTGATCGGCGAAGAGCGTGCCGTGATTGAGCGTATCGTGACCAGGGCGCTGGAAACCCGTCCGGCCAAGTACCAATCCGTCATGTAAGGAAACCCGCATGCAGCGCATCCAGACCATTGATTCCCACACCGGCGGCGAACCTACGCGCCTGGTGGTGGCTGGCTTCCCCGACCTGGGCACTGGCAGCATGGCCGAGCGCCGTGCCCTGCTGGCCACCCAGCACGACAAATGGCGCGCCGCCACCGTGCTGGAGCCACGCGGCAACGACGTGATCGTGGGCGCGCTGCTGTGCGAACCCGTGGCCGCCGACGCGGCTGCTGGCGTGATCTTCTTCAACAACACCGGCTACCTGGGCATGTGCGGCCACGGCACCATCGGCCTGGTGGTCAGCCTGGCGCATATGGGGCGCATCCAGCCCGGCGTGCACAAGATCGAAACCCCGGTGGGCACGGTAGAAGCCACGCTGCACGCGGACGGCTCGGTCAGCGTGCGCAATGTGCCGGCCTACCGCCATGCCACACAGGTGGCGGTGGACGTGCCGGGTTACGGCCTGGTGCATGGCGATGTGGCCTGGGGCGGCAACTGGTTCTTCTTGGTCAGCGACCACGGCCAGACCGTGGCCAGTAGCCAGTTGGCGGCGCTCACCGCCTACACCAGCGCGCTGCGCGACGCGCTGGGTGCGCAAGGCATTACCGGTGCCGATGGTGCCGAGATCGACCACATCGAACTGTTCGGACCGGACGATGACGGCGCCGACAGCCGCAACTTCGTGCTCTGCCCCGGCCTGGCCTACGACCGCTCGCCCTGCGGCACCGGCACCAGCGCCAAGATCGCCTGCCTGGCGGCCGACGGCAAGCTGGCACCGGGCGAGATCTGGCAGCAAGCCAGCGTGATCGGCAGCCGCTTCGAGGCGTCTTACACCTTGGAGGATGGGCAGATCATTCCCACGATCCGAGGCCACGCCCACGTGTGCGCCGAATCGACCTTGCTGATCGCCGAAGACGACCCGTTTGCCTGGGGAATTTCTCTGGCATGAAGCCGGACGTCATCGTCATCGGCGCAGGCATCGTCGGCGCGGCTTGCGCCCATGCCTTGGCGCAAGCGGGCCAGCGCGTGCTGGTGCTCGACGCCTGCCTGGGCGGCGCCACCGGCGCGGGCATGGGCCACCTGGTGGTGATGGACGACAACCCTGCGGAGCTGGCCCTGAGCCAGTATTCGGTCAGCCTGTGGCAAGCCCTGGCGCCGCAGATGCCCGCAGACTGCGCCTACAGCGGCTGCGGTACGCTGTGGATTGCCGCCAACGCCGAAGAAATGGCCGCCGCCGAGGACAAGCGCCAGCGCATGCAGCAGCACGGCATTGCCAGCCATCTGCTGGACGCCGCCGCCTTGGCCCAGGCTGAACCTGCGCTGCGCCCAGGCCTGGCCGGCGGGCTGGTGGTGCCGGGCGACGCCATCGTCTACGCACCCAATGCGGCGCGCTGGCTGCTATCAAAATACGAGCATTCTGTGCAGGTGGAATATGCGCAAGTGACCGCAATAGAGGGTCAAAAAGTGCGCCTGGCCGATGGCAGCTACCGCCAGGCACCGCAGGTGCTGTTGGCCAATGGCATCCACGCCACCACGCTATGCCCGGATTTACCCATACGCCCCAAGAAGGGGCATTTGCTGATCACCGACCGCTACCCCGGCACGGTGCACCACCAACTGGTGGAGCTGGGCTACATCACCAGCTCGCACCATAGCGAAGGGCCTTCCGTGGCCTTCAACCTGCAGCCGCGCCCCACGGGCCAACTGCTGCTGGGGTCGTCGCGCCAGTTCGACACGACCGATATGGCGGTCGAGGCCCACATGCTGCAGGCCATGTTGCAGCGCGCCTTGGATTACGTGCCGGGCTTGGCCGGGCTGAATGCCATCCGCTCTTGGACCGGCCTGCGCGCCGCCACGCCAGACAGCCTGCCCATCCTCGGCCCGCACCCCGCGCGTGAAGGCCTGTGGCTGGCCGTGGGCCACGAAGGGCTGGGCGTCACCACTGCGCTGGGTACTGCCCAGCTGCTGGCGGCACAAATGACCGGCGGTACGGCTGCCATCGATGGCAGCCCCTACGGCTTGCAACGTTTCAAGGAGGCGGTATGCGCGTGAACCTGCATATCGATGGCCAGCCCGTGGCCGTGCCCATGGGCTGCACCGTGGCGGTGGCCTTGGCGATTTCGGGCAATGGCGTGTCGCGTATGTCCGTGCGCGGGCAAGCGCGGGCACCGTTGTGTGGCATGGGCGTGTGCCAGGAATGCCGCGTTAGCGTGGATGGGCAGCGCCAGCTCGCCTGCCAGACCCTGTGCACTGAGGGCATGCAGGTGGAGAGAACACCATGACGCAGAGCCTGTTCGCTGTTGACTCCTGCGACCTGCTCATCATCGGCGCGGGCCCGGCGGGCATGGCCGCCGCGCTGGCCGCAGCAAGCAGTGGTGCGCGCATCGTGGTGGTGGACGACAACCCGCTGCCCGGCGGCCAGATCTGGCGCGATGGCCCTGGTGCCCAACTACCGCCGGCAGCCCGCCGTATGCGTGAACAAGTGGCAGCATGCACCAATGTGCGCTGGCTCAGTGCCACCCGGGTGGTGGCTGCGCCCGCGCCTCAAACCTTGCTGCTGGAAGACGCCCAGCGCGGCCTGCAGATGCAATGGGGCAAGCTGCTGCTGTGTACCGGCGCCCGCGAATTGCTATTGCCGTTCCCTGGCTGGACCTTGCCCGGCGTGACCGGTGCCGGCGGCTTGCAGGCGCTGATCAAGTCCGGCCTGCCTGTCGCCGGCGAGCGGGTTGTGGTGGCCGGCAGCGGCCCCTTGCTGCTGGCCGTGGCGGCCACCGCGCGCAAAGCGGGTGCCCAGGTGCTGCGCGTGGCCGAGCAGGCCAGCGCGGCGTCCATGGCGGGTTTTGTGGCGCAGCTGCCGCGCTGGCCTGGCAAAGCGGTGCAAGCCTTGGGTCTGCTGCAGGCTGGCTGGCGCACGTCTTCGCATGTGCTGGAAGTGCAGGGCCAGGGCCGTGTCGAGTCGGTGCGGCTGCAGCAGGGCGGCACCACCGTGGAGCTGGCTTGCGACCGCGTGGCTTGCGGCTTTGGCCTGGTGCCGAATATCCAGCTGGGCCAGCTCTTGGGCTGCGCGCTGGTGCCTACCGCAACAGGGGCGCAGGCGCTGCAGGTAGATGGCTGGCAGGCCACCAGCGTGCCCCATGTGTATGCCGCAGGCGAATGCACAGGCATAGGCGGTAGCGAGCGGGCATTGGTCCAGGGCACAGTTGCCGGCCATGCGGCCGTGGGCCAGCAGGCTGCGGCACAGCGGCACTGGCCGCAGCGTGCGCGCTGGGACCGCTTTGCGCAGCAGCTGGCACACAGCTTTGCGCTCCAGCCGCAGCTGCGCAAGCTGCCGCAGGCCGATACCCTGGTGTGTCGCTGTGAGGACGTGCCTTATGCAGCCGTGTCCGCCTGCTCCGGCTGGACGGATGCCAAGCTGCACAGCCGCTGCGGCATGGGCGCCTGCCAGGGCCGTGTATGCGGCGCGGCCACCCAGTTTTTACTGGGCTGGACGCCACCTGCGCCCCGGGTGCCGCTGACGCCAACACGGGTTGGCACGCTTGCTGCAATGGTCTTTACACCAGGCGCTGCCCAGCGCCATACCTCTTGAAAGGATATTGCCAACATTAGCCGACCTTCTTTCCGCTCATATTTGCTTCAATCAGAACAAACCCGCCCATGCGACGTGGCCGATAGCGCCTACAGTCCATCAGTGGCCTATTACAAGCTTCACACACGAGTTACCCGGTGCCCTGTAGATGGTTACAAGCCGTTCATCAGACACTGTGTAAGTCTTAATCCATTCCCTTTCTAGGACAGAGTTCATGCAACCTACTTTCACGAAGATCGCACTTGTTGGCGCCATGGCTATGGCAATGGCCGGCGGCGCGTACGCAGAAGACCAAATCGTCAAAATCGGTGTGACCGGCCCCTTGTCTGGCCCCAACGCTTTCATCGGTAAGGACAATGAAAACGGCGTGCGTCTGGCAGTTGAAGACCTCAACGCCAAGAAAATGGTTGTCGGCGGCAAGACGCTGAAGTTCGAGCTGGAGTCCGAAGACGACCAGTGCGATCCCAAGTCCGGCGTGAGCGTGGCCCAGAAGCTGGTGGACGCAGGCGTCAAGTTCGTGATGGGCCCATACTGCTCCGGCGTGGCCATCCCCGCTTCGCGCGTGTACAGCCAGGGCAACGTGGTGGTGTCCACCGTGGGTAGCAACCCCAAGGTCACCATGGGCGGCTACAAGAACCTGTTCCGCATCATGGCCGGCGACAACGAAATCGGCGCACGCATGGCTTTCTATGCAGCCAACATCATGAAGGTCAAGAAGGTTGCCCTGATCGATGACCGCACCGCATACGGCCAAGGCCTGGCAGACGAGTTCTCCAAGGAAGCCAAGAAGCTGGGCCTGGAAATCGTGGGCCAAGAGTTCACCACCGACAAGGCAACGGATTTCTCCTCCATCCTGACCAGCCTGAAGGCCAAGCAGCCTGAAGTCATTTTGCTGGGTGGCTACGCACCCCAAGCTGGCCCCATGGTTCGCCAGATGAAATCCCTGGGCCTGACCGCCAAGCTGCTGGGCGGCGACGCCATCTGCACGGCTGAACTGGGTAAGCTGGCGGGTGAAGCCGCAACCGACACGGTGTTCTGCGCCCAAGGTGGTGCAGTGCTGGAGAAGACGGCTGAAGGCCCTGCCTTCAAGGCCAAGTACAAGAAGCGTTTCAACATCGACCCCGATGCCTACGCTCCTTCGTTCTACGACCAAACCATGTTCGTGGGCCAGTCCATCCAGAAGGCTGGTGCAGTGGACTCCGAAAAGGTCGGCGCCGAGATCTACAAGACCACCTACAAAGGCATGTCGGGTACCTTCGGTTTTGACGAGAAGGGCAACCTGAAGTCTGCTCCCATCACCATCTACACCTTCAAGGCGGGTGTTCCGTCCGCGCTGGGTACGTACTAATCTCTAGCTCTGCTAGCGTGAAGTAAAAAGGGCCGTTCATACGGCCCTTTTTTTGTGCAACTCTGTTTTTTCAGTCTGCGGCTGGCTCGTCTTCGTCGTCCATGCCTTCGCTGTCCATCACGGCGATTTCGGCGTATTGCACGGCGTTCAGTTGGTGGTGGTAGGCTTTAAAAGCGTGGCGCGCGCAGGCTTCGTCATCGCCATCGTCGTCGGCTGTCGCAGCCAGCAAATGGAGCTTGGCCGCCGCAGCAAAGTGGTGCGCCGCCATGCGGTGGTGGTCGCCCAGGGTTTCAAACTCTTCTTCCAGGATGGTGGTGTCGTCAGTGTTCATAAAGTCCTCGCAGATGCTGGCGCGGCGACATACCGCGTGCCTAGGATGCGTGGTTTGGATGAAGGCTTGATGACACGGGTGCTATGGTTTTTGTAGTTGGGGGCGCAGGGTTTATGTCCGCTGGAGGAGGATTTTTGCTTTAACCTTGGCGCTCGCGCCAGCCCAAGGGGTTAGGCCTCAGTGGGGTACGCGTACTGACTGCCAAAAGGTTTCTCCTCGGTGAAGTTACCCCATAGATTCCAGAGGGATTGGTCGGGAACTGCTGCTGCGAAGACCCAGACTGACGCGACGTTTAGATGCTGGAGGTTCAGGCGGCTCGGCTCAAATCTTCCTGACTGGTTCAGATGGATCGCAACGGTCAGGCCTGACGAGTTTGTGTACTTTGCAAGTCCATGGATGAGCGACGTCAGTTCCGCCTCTGTGTTCAATGATTTCGGGACAACTTCCTTCAGTTGCACTTGCGCCACGTGCTGTTCACTTCCGACCACCCAAGAAGCAACGAAATCGAAGTCTTGGTCCTCGTGCGCCGCAAAGTAGACCGTCTGGCCAATCCTTTGGCTCATTCCCTCACAGAACAGTGCAGCCTGTCGTTGCTCCCGCGCTTGCTTGAGTCCATTTGTGCGAAGGTTCTTTACTTTATCCGGCGTGGCTGATTGGGCAAGCTCCAGCTCAATTTTCCTCAAGTTGATAAGGAATGGCCGAGGGTCCTTGTATTCGAGTTTCTGAGCAGCGCGCAACCAAGGTCGGTCCATTCTGAGTCCTAGCGAATGAAAGGGACTTCCCTGTCCCAAGCTGATTGCATCCCTTCAGGGTTGCATTGAGCAGTTACAGATTGCATTGATGAAGCGGCCCTGCTTTTCATCACATACGCACTTGAAAGGGGTATTTCATGGCGATCGTAACCGGTCATCGATCAAGCAAAGAACGTCTTTACTTTATGGGGCACAAGTGAAACCACGTTGGCGTTCATGTGATCCCCGGCCGGGATGTGCGCCCGGCGGCGCAGTAACTTTTCTTTTGCGCAAAAGAAAAGTTACCAAAAGAAAGGCGCCCCCACTGTCTGCGCCCTGCGCTGGCGCTACGGGAACCTGCGGTGCGCGCTTTGGTCGGGGTCTGGCTAAACTCGCCTGCGGCTCAAACAACGCCAGCCCTGATCCGCCCAAAGCTGTGCTCCTCGGCGCATACAGAGGGGGACCCCGGGGATCGGGATCGGTGGCGCTGTGCGCCACATCGCGCCTAGGGCGCGAGGGGATGTCGGCATTATTTATTTCCGTTCGCCCTGAGCTTGTCGAAGGGCTTGTTTGTGAACGAGAGGCTTCGACAAGTTCAGCCCGAACGGGGTAGACATACGCTGAATTCGCGCCAACGGCGCGATGCCCGGCGCAGCCGGGCTGGCTGTTCGGTTGTCCGCTCCCACGCCGTGTGGCGTCGGCGAGTAGCGCAGGGCTGGGCGGATCAGGGCCCGCGATTGTTTGAGGCTGCAGGCCGAGTTCGAGCGGGACCCCGACCAGACCGAGCAACGCAGCGTACCCCGTAGCGCAGCGCAGGGGGCGACGACTTCGGCTCGCCTTTCTTTGGGTTACGTTTCTTTGGCGACGCAAAGAAAGGTGACTGCGCCGCCGGGCGCACTTCCCGGCCAGGGATGCTGGTGGCGTTATCAGTGCCCAAAGAAACTACAAATCAAATCGACCGCCAGCGTAGAAGATACCTGCGCAACCAGCTATCAATTTGAGAGTGAACGTCTATTCGGCCCTGGGGTCAGAGCCGAAATGCGGGCGGGCGCCGTGGATTCCGATGCGCAGACAGAGCGCAATTCGGATCTGACCCCATGGCCTCGCGCTGTGTGGTGCGTTGCGTTCCAGCGCGTTGAGACGAGAGCCGGGCTGGATGTTCGGTCCCATGGCCTCGCGCTGTGCTTGTCGTGTGCAGCGTGGCCTCGAAGAAATGACAAGCCAAATCGCCCGCTAGCGCAGGAATTAACTGCGTGAGCAGCTATCAATTTGAGAGTACGCGTTAATCCGCCCCTGGGGTCAGAGCCGAAATGCGGGTGGTCATGGCAGGCTTCAATGGGCATGTGGTGCGCAATTCGGATCTGACCCCATGGCCTTGCGCTGCGTGGTGCGTTGCGTTCCAGCGCGTTGAGGCGAAAGCTGAGCTGGCTGTCCGGCCGCATGGCCTCGCGCCGTGCTTGTCGTGTGCAGCGTGGCCTCGAAGAAATTACAAGCCAAATCGGCTGCCAGCGCAGATAAAACCTGCGCTGGCAGCTATTGAATCACTAGCAACGACTACTTCGCCGCCAGCATCCACTCATGCGCTGGATCGTTCTTGAAGACCCAGAAGCGGTTCGGGCCGGCCATCACGTTCAGGTAGTACAGGTCGTAGCCATGCGGCGCCACGACCGGGTGGTAGCCGCGCGGGACCATCACCACGTCGTGGTTCTCCACGGCGCAGGCCTCATCCAGCGTCCGGTCGTCGGTGTAGACGCGCTGGAAGGCAAAGCCTTGCGGTGGGTTCAGGCGGTGGTAGTAGGTTTCTTCCAGCAGGGTTTCCACCGGCGGTTGCTCGATGTCGTGCTTGTGCGGGGGGTAGCTGCTGGAGTGGCTGGCGGGCGTGAGGACTTCGACCACCAGCAGGTGCGCGGCAGTCGGGTCGTCGTGCGGCAGCACGTCGCAGACATAGCGGGTGTTTGTGCCCTTGCCGCGCACGCTGCGGCGCATGCTGGCAGGGTCGAGCACCTTGACCGCATGCGGTGTGTTGCCGGCGGGCGCGGTGCACAGTCCGACTTCGGCATCGCTTTCGGCGACGATGACGACGGTTTTGTCTGCGGGCACATAGACCGCTGCGGGCGAGACTTCTTCGAACACGCTTTTGCGCGTGCCCAAGTGCGCATGGGTCTGCCCGTCGATGGTGACGCTGACGGTGCCGGTCAGCACCACCAGGCAGAGTTCGCGGGTGCTGGTTTTGACCGTTTCAGATTCGCCTTGTGCCAGGCGCACCGCGCGGAAACCCACGTGGGTCCAACCGGCGCGTTCGGGGGTGACGTTGACGATTTCGCGACCCGTGGGCGCGGCTTTGGCTAGCAGGGGGCTGACCATATCAAGACTCCCGACGGGCCGCCCCTAGGGAGGCTTGCGCCCCCTCGGGGGGCAGTGAACGAATGTGAACGTGGGGGTACAACATATCAGGCGCTCAGTTTGTTGACCAGGCTACGCAAGGTGTCGTAGCCCTTCTTGGCGTATTCGTAGCTCGGGGCGACGGCCGGATCTTGCTCGGCTTCGACCACCAGCCAGCCTTCATAGCCGGCGTTTTTCAGCGTGGTCAGCACAGCTTCGTAGTCGATGCTGCCATCGCCAGGCACGGTGAAGGTACCGTTGATCACGCCGTTCAAAAAGCTCCAGCCGTCGTTGCGGGCCTGGGCGATGACGGGGGTACGCACGTCCTTGCAGTGCACATGGACCACGCGCTCGACGTGTTTTTTCAGCAGGGTGACGGGGTCGGCGGCGCCGCCGAAGTAGGCGTGGCCGGTGTCGAACAACAGGAACACCTTGGTAGGGTCGGTCAGCGCCATCAGCTTGTCGACGTCGGAGGGGGACTCGACGTAGGCGCCCATGTGGTGGTGGTAGGCCAGCTTGATGCCGTAGGTCTTGATGAGGTGCTCGCCGAAGGCGTTGAGGCGGTCGGCGTAGGCCTTCCATTGTTCGTCGTTGGCGAACTTGGGGCGCTTGGACACGGGGGTGTCGATCTGGCCCTGGATGGTGTCGGCGCATTCGCCGTAGACCACCACATTCACCTTGTTGTATTGCAGCTTGGACATGTGGGCCTTGCAGCGCTCGATCTCGGCTTCCACCGTGTCGTTGCCCAAAAAGCCCGAGTACCAGCCGGACACGCAGGCCAGGCCGAATTCGTCCAGCTTGGCTTTCAGGCCGGGGCCGTCTTTCGGGAATTTGTTGCCCAGCTCGAAGCCTTCGTAGCCGATTTCCTTGCCTTCGCTCAAAGCCGTTTCCAGCAGGGTTTCGCCGCCCAGCGAGGGCAGGTCGTCGTTCATCCAGGACAAGGGGTTGATGCCGATGCGTACGTTCCAGGTCATAGTGGTGCTTTCTTAAAGGAGTGAGGTGTCTTACTCCCTCTCCCGCGTGCGGGAGAGGGCTGGGGTGAGGGTGCCTAGTGCGGGGAGGCCCTCACCCCAACCCTCTCCCGGGGGGAGAGGGGGTAAGACAGGGGCGTTAAATACGTTGGGTTTGTTTGGCAGCGGTGTAGCGCTCGAACGCTTCGTTCACCGCAGGGCGTTCAGAAACTTCGGGAATGGCGACCTCCCACCAGCAGCCGCCTTCGGCGGTGGTGCGCTCATGGGTGGTGTCGATCACGATGACTTGCGATTTGGTGGCGGCGCGGGCGGCCACCATGGCGGTCTTGAGCTCGGCCACGTCTTTCACGTGCACTGCATCCGCGCCCATGCTGCGGCCGTGCATGGCGAAGTCGATCTGGCTGCTGCTACCGCCTTCGGGAATGCAGTCGTCTAGCATGTTGTTGAAGCTAGGCGTGCCGGATTTGAGTTGTAGGCGTTCGATGCAGCCATAACCCCGGTTGTCCAGGATCACCACGATCAGCTTTTTGCCCAGCAGCACCGAGGTGGCGAGCTCGGAGTTCATCATCATGTAGGAGCCGTCACCGACGATGACGATGACCTCCTGGTCGGGCCGGGCCATCTTGGCGCCCAGCGCACCGGCCACTTCGTAGCCCATGCAGGAGTAGCCGTATTCCACGTGGTAGTTGCCGGGGCGGGTGGCGCGCCACAGCTTGTGCAGCTCGGCGGGCAGGGTGCCGGCGGCGCAGACCACTACGTCACGCACATCGCTGTTGGCAATGGAGTCGCGCACGGCGCCAATCACTTCGGCGTCGTAGGGCAGCACGTCCTTGGGCACGGCGGTGGTCAGCTCGGTGACGCGCTTGACCCAGCCTGCGGCCAGAGTGCGGGCGCGGGTTGTCCATGCGGGTTCTGCCTTCCAGTCGCCAGCGGCCACGCTGAGCTGGCCCAGGCCCACGCGGGCATCGGCTACCAGGGCGGTGCCGGCCCACTTGGTGGCGTCGAAGCTTTGCACGTTCAGGCACAGCAGTTGGGCCTTGGCGAACAGCGCGTGCGAGCCGGTGGTGAAGTCCTGCAGGCGCGTGCCCACGGCCAGCACCACATCGGCTTCGCGGGCCATTTCGTTGGCGGCAGGGCCGCCATCGACGCCGATGCCGCCCAGGTTCAGCGGGTGGTCCCAGGCCAGGCTGCTCTTGCCGCCGTGGGATTCGACCACGGGCACGCCGTGCTTCTCGGCAAAGGCGCGCAGTGCGTCCCAGGCCTGGCTGTACAGCACGCCGCCGCCGGCCACGATCAGCGGTTGCTTGGCTGTCTTCAGTAGTGCGGCGGCAGCGGCCAGCTCACGGGTGTCGGCCGGTGGGCGGCGGAAGTGGATCAGCCCGGGCTGCAAAAAGCTCTCAGGGCAGTCGAAGGCGTGGGTTTGCACGTCTTGCGGCAGCGCCAGGCAGACCGGGCCGCAGCTGGCCGGGTCGGTCATTACCTGGATGGCGCGGGGCAGGGCGGTCAGGATTTGCTCGGCGCGGGTGATGCGGTCAAAGAAGCGCGTCACGGGGCGGAAGGTGTCGTTGGCGCTCAGGTCGCCGTGCTGGAAGCTTTCAATCTGCTGCAGCACCGGATCAGGCGCGCGCGAGGCAAAGGTGTCGCCGGGCAGCAGCAGCACCGGTAGGCGGTTCACATGGGCCATGGCGGCAGCGGTGACCAGGTTGGTGGCACCGGGGCCGATGCTGGTGCTGACGGCCATGATGCGCTGGCGGAAATGCGCCTTGGCATAGGCCACGGCGGCATGGGCCATGCCCTGCTCGTTGTGGGCGCGGTAGGTGGGCAGCTGGGCGCGCTCGGCGTACAGGGCCTCGCCAAAGCCGGCCACATTGCCGTGGCCGAAGATGGTGAACACGCCCGCGCAGTAGGGCTGGATGCTGCCGTCGGCCATCTCGACTTGCAGCGCGGCCAGGTGCTTGACCAGCGCCTGGCTCATGGTGAGTTTTTGGGTTTTCATGGGCAGATGTATCAGGCAGATTTACGGTTGCGCCAGGCGTTGACGAGGGTAGCAAAGTTGTGTGCCACAGCGTCTTTGAATGCGGCGTCGTTGATGTCGTTCTTCAGCCACTTTAGCGATGGCTCTGCCCACAGCGTGCGGCCGACCATAAAGCCCTTGACGATGGGGTTGGTGGCATGCACAAAGCTGTCGGCCAGGTGCTGCAGCGGCTGGTTCAGGCCCAGAATTACCGCGCCGCGGCAGTACGGGTCGCGCTCGGCCACCAGGGCGGCCAGGTCGGTCCAGCCCTGGGCCTGCATGGGCGCCAGCTTCCACCATTCGGGCTTGACGCCCAGGTTGTAGAAGCGCTTCACGGCGCGCAGCACGGCGGCGTCTTCGGTGCCGGCAGGCACCATGGCGCGGGGGCATATGATTTCCAGCAGCAGCTCGTTGCCGCTGGTGCGGGTGGCTTCCCAGAGTTCCAAAACGGTTTGTTCTTGCTGCAGGCGCAGCTCGTAGCTGTCGTCCGGGTGGTAATGCACCAGGCACTTGACCACGTGTTCGGTAGGCCAGTTGATGAGCGCACTGCCGACCGAGCGGGTGCCGTCAAAGCGCAGCGGGCGCGAGCCGGGCAGCTCAACCGGGCGGCCCACCCACCAGCCACGGCCGGTGGCGCTGGCCAGGGCGTCGCGGCCGTAGTCGCCGCCGTCGATCAGCACGCCGGTGTGGCCTTGCAGCTTGTGGCTGGTTTCTACCTGTTCAGCGGCTTCAACCAGCAGCTTTTTCAGGGCGGGGATGCGGGAGTCGCTGGCACCGGCTTCGCGGGCAATGTCAAAAAACTGGCTGCGGTGGTCAAACGCCAACACGCACATCTCATTCCAGTCGGGGCGGGCTGCGGTGACGCGGTGCAAATGGGCCAGTTGCTGGTCGGCATCCACCTTGGGGTTGCGGCTGCCGCTGAACCAGTGGGCCAGCTCGGCCGGCGTGGCCATGGCGGCCGAGCAGGCGTGGCGCGACACCACGATGGCGCCGCAGGCATTGGCCACCTGGGTGGATTCGGCCCAGTCCTTACCTTGCAGCAGGCTGGCCATCAGGCCGGACAAAAAGGAGTCGCCTGCGCCCAGCACGTTCAGCACTTCGACGCGCTCGCCCTTGAAGGTGGGGGCGTCGTCGATATTGGTGGGAATAGCGCCTTCGATGACGCTGCAGCCGGCGGCGCCGCGCTTCACCACCAGAGTTGCAGGGCTGATGGCGCGCACGGCACGCAGGCTGGCCATCAGGTCGTCGGCTACGCCGCCAGCGATGAAGAATTCTTCTTCGGTACCGACCAGCAATTCAAACTCAGGCAGCATTTCCTGCAGTTGCTGCGTCACATGTGCATCTGCCACATAGCGGTTTTCACCGGCGCCGCGGCTGGTCAGGCCCCACAGCACGGGGCGGTAGTCGATGTCCAGCACGCGCACCACGCCATGCTTTTTGGCATAGGCCAGCGCGGTTTGCGATGCACGGCGGGTGCCGGGGGTGGATAAATGGGTGCCGGTGATGGCCAGCGAACGGCATTGGGCGATGAAATCTTCGCTTATCTGGTCGGCATCTACCGCCATGTCGGCGCAATTTTCGCGAACGAACAGCAGCGGGAAGGTGTCGCGGTCTTTCAGGCCCAGCAGCACCAGCGCGGTCAGGCGTTCGGGGTCGATCTGCACCTGGCTGGTGTCGCAGCCTTCCTGCTCCAGGGTTTCGGTGAGGAAGCGGCCCATTTGCTCATTGCCTACGCGGGACAACATGGCACTTTTGAGGCCCAGGCGAGCCACGCCAAACGCCAGGTTGCCCGAGCTCCCGCCCAGGTACATGGCCATGCTGCGCGCATCTTCCAGGCGGCTACCAAATTGCTGGGCATACAGGTCTACTGCCAGGCGGCCCAGGCAGGCGAGGTCGATACGGCGACCTTGGGGGAAGTTCAGTTGGCTCATCGGGTGCAGTTGTATCAAGGAAAGGGGTTCTCACCAGAGGCGAGAAAGCGAAATACACGGCTCGCAGCCATGCCAGGTGGACTGACTATAAATTGTAGAGAAAATTTTTTCTCTAAGTGTAATCACTTAGAAATTTATTTTCTATTTTTGGAAATAGTGATTACAGTACGGTTCGTGGTCTGGCGCATTTCTGCCGTCGGATCCCAACCAACCGAATGGCTCTATAACTGCTGTTCCTTACTACTTCGGAGACGTACACAATGAAAAAACTTCTACTCGCAGCTGCCGTGTCTTCCACCTTGTTGGTGCCCATGGCCGCGCACGCTGAGAAGGTTGGCTTGGCCATGGCCCAGCTGGACACCTTTCTGACGATCCTGAAAAACGGTGTGGTGGATGCCGGCAAGAAAGCTGGCACGACCGTGCAGGTGGAAGACGCTCAGAACGACGTGGGTAAACAGCTCAGCCAGATCCAGAACTTGATCGCCCAAAAGGTCGACGCCATCATCGTGAACCCGGTGGATACCGACGTCACCCCCAAGATCACCAAGATGGTGACCGACGCCAAGATTCCGCTGGTGTATGTGAACCGCAAGCCGGTGGACTTTGCCAAGCTGCCCGCTGGTGTGGCGTTTGTGGCCTCCGACGAAGTCGTGTCCGGTACTTTGCAAACCCAGGAAGTCTGCCGCTTGCTCAAGGGCAAGGGCGATGTCGTGGTGCTGATGGGCGAGTTGTCCAACGAAGCCGCACGCACACGCACCAAGGACATTGAAGACGTGCTGGCCACTAAGGACTGCAGCGGCATCAAGGTTCTGGACAAGCGTGAAGGCAAGTGGGACCGTACCCAGGGCCAGGACATCACCACCAACTGGCTGTCGACCGGCATGAAGTTCGACGCCATCATCGCTAACAACGACGAAATGGCCATCGGCGCCATCAATGCGCTGAAGGCACAGAAGAAGTGGACCCCTGCCAGCATCGTGGCCGGTATCGACGCGACCCCCGACGCGCTGGCTTCCATGAAGGCCGGCGATTTGAAGGTCACCGTGTTCCAGAACGCTGCGGGCCAAGGCAGCGGCGCATTGGATGCTGCACTGAAGCTGGTTAAGAAGCAACCGGTGGAGCGTTTCGTCAACGTACCGTTTGAACTGGTAACGCCGGCTAACCTGGCCAAGTATTCCGGCAAAAACTAATTTGCCTTATTGGTTATTAGCCAGACGCCCCCACCCATGGGGGCGTCTACCCATTTTGACTGTTCAATCGAGCTAGCTGTATGTCAGATACCGCCACCATGGAGCGACCGGCTGCGCCGTCCGCCGCCCCTGTTCCGCCTCTGCTGGAGATCCAGGGCATTCTGAAGATATTTCCAGGCGTGGTTGCACTCAACAATGTGCAACTCAAGCTGCGCGCAGGCACCGTGCATGCGCTGATGGGCGAAAACGGCGCCGGCAAGTCCACGCTGATGAAGATCATCGCGGGCATTTACACGCCAGAGAAGGGCGATATCCGCCTGCGTGGCCAGCCCATTGTGATGAAGTCGCCTCTGGACGCGCTGAACCTGGGCATCGCCATGATCCACCAGGAGCTGAACCTGATGCCGTACATGACGGTTGCAGAGAACGTCTGGATCACGCGCGAACCGAAAAACTGGCTGGGCCTGGTCGACCACGCCGAGCTAAACCGCAAAACCGCCGAGCTGTTCAAAGAACTGAACATCGATATCGACCCGGCGGTAGAGATACAAAACCTGTCTGTCGCCAGCCGCCAGATGGTGGAGATTGCCAAGGCCGTGTCCTGGAACTCCGATGTGCTGATCATGGACGAACCCACCTCTGCCCTTACGGAAACGGAAGTGGCGCATTTGTTCGCCATCATCCGCCGCCTGCGCGCCCAGGGCAAAGGCATCATCTACATCACCCACAAGATGAACGAGCTGTTCGAGATCGCCGACGAGTTTTCGGTGTTCCGCGACGGCCAGTACATTGCCACCCATTTGTCTTCTGAGGTGACCCGCGACGACATCATCCGCATGATGGTGGGGCGCGAAATCACCCAGATGTTCCCCAAGCTGGAGGTGCCGATCGGCGACGTTGTGCTGTCGGTCAAAAACCTGTGCGTCGAGGGCATTTTCAAGAATGTGAGCTTCGACATCCGCGCCGGCGAGATCGTAGGTATGGCCGGTCTGGTCGGGTCGGGCCGTTCCAATGTGGCCGAGGCGCTGTTTGGCGTGGTGCCTGCGACCTCTGGCACCATCTCCATCAAGGGGCAGCCCGTGCAGATCCGCTCGCCGCAGCAGGCCCTGGCTGCAGGCATGGCGTTCTTGACCGAAGACCGCAAGGAAACCGGCTGCTTCCTGGCCCTGAACATCCAGGAAAACATGGACTCGGCGGTGCTCAACCAGCGCTACGTCAGCGGTGGCTTTGTGCAGAGCGAGCAGCTCAACAAGGACTGCCTGGAAATGGCCAAGCGCCTGCGCGTGAAGACGCCCAGCATGGACGAGATCATCCAGAACCTGTCGGGTGGCAACCAGCAAAAAGTGCTGGTGGGCCGCTGGCTACTGACCAACCCGCGCATCTTGATCCTGGACGAGCCCACCCGTGGCATCGACGTGGGGGCCAAGGCCGAGATCCACCGCCTGGTTTCTGAACTGGCTGGTACGGGCGTGGCGATTTTGATGATTTCGTCGGAAATGCCCGAGGTGCTGGGCATGAGCGACCGCGTCGTGGTGATGCACGGTGGCCAGGTCACCGGCATTCTGGACCGCAAAGACGCCAACCAGGTTTCCGTGATGGACCTGGCAGCGAAGTAATTTAAAAGGAATGAATGTATGAGCTCCCCTACTATTTCCCAGCCCGCATCAGGCGCTGCCAAAGCCAAAATCAAGTTGCCTCCAGAGTTCAGCATCCTGCTGGTGCTGCTGGGTATCTGCGTCTTTTTTGAGGCGCTGGGTTGGTACCTGAACGGTCAAAGTTTCATTTTCAACGCGGAGCGGCTGCAGGTCATCATCTTGCAGATGTCGGTCATCGGCATCATCGCGGTGGGCGTGAACATGGTCATCATCACCAGCGGCATTGACCTGTCGTCGGGCTCGGTGGTGGCCGCGTCTGCGGTGGTAGCGGCCAGCCTGGCCCAGGTGTCGGACTTTCCGCGCGCCGTGTTCCCACAATTGACTGATCTGAACCCCATCTGGCCCGTGCTGGCCGGGGTGCTGGTGGGCGTGGTGGTCGGCTTGATCAACGGGTGGTTGATTGCGGCCACCGGCATACCGCCCTTCATTGCCACGCTGGGCATGATGGTGGCTGCACGCGGCTTTGCCAAATGGTTCACCGGCGGCATGCCCGTCAGCATGCTGACGCCAGAGTTCGCCTGGATCGGTGAGGGGGCCAACCCGGTGATCATCTTCTTGGTGATCGTGGCGATTGCCCATGTGGTGCTGCGCTACACCCGCTTCGGCAAGTTCACTTATGCCATCGGCGCGAACCGCCAGGCCGCCCGCGTCTCGGGTATCAATGTGAACCGGCATCTGATCTGGATCTACAGCATCGCTGGCCTGCTCAGCGGCGTGGCCGGTACCGTCACTGCGGCCCGCGCCATCTCCGGCCAGTCCGGCATGGGTGTGAGCTACGAGTTGGACGCAATTGCGGCCGTGGTCATCGGCGGTACCTCGCTGGTGGGTGGCCTGGGCCGGGTGACGGGCACCGTCATCGGCATCCTGATCCTGGGTGTGATGATGTCGGGCTTTACCTTCATCCGCATCGACGCCTACTACCAGGAAATGGTCAAGGGCGGCATCATCGTGGCCGCCGTGGTGGCCGACCAATACCGCAACAAGAAGCGTCGCACTTAAATGGATCGGCGGTACCAGGAGTCTGGCCGGCTCCTACGCCATCCGCCCACTGGTTTCCTTCAAGAAGCAGCCGCTGATGCGCCACTGTTTGTTCTTCTGCCGCTCCAGCGTGTAGACGACCATCCAGCTGGCGCCTTCGGTGTCCGACATCTGTACCGGCTGCACCACCACTTTTCCATCCAGGGCTGGCTGCAGATACGCCACCGATGCGGGCCGGTACACCACAGCGTACTGGCCGCGCACCATGGCCATAAAGTACTGCGCAGAGGCTACCGATTTGCGCAGACTCGGCGCGGCGTAGGAAAAGGCTTTTTCGGCATCGTCTGCGGCAAATGCATCCAGCTGCGCGTGGATCACCTCACGCACCGCCTTGGCATCCTGGCTGCTGAGCGGCGTCGCCAAAGCGGATGCGCTTACCAGCAGCGCGAGCAGCGTGCCGACAGTAGCGCGCCATAAGGATGGGAAGCATCGAATGGGGGTGTGCATGGCCACGGCTCCTTCGCAAATACATGGGGATCGTCCCTGTCGGGCTCCATGGCCAGCCAGCTTACGCCTTTCAGCGGCTTTGTGTCAGCGCGGGGTGTTGCCGGCTTAGGCAGGCTTGCGCCGTACAGCCCAGCATGGCATTCATGAATTTCTAACGAAATATGCCTCTGGCGCAGGTATTACCTGCGGTGGCAGCTATCAAAATGTGAGTATTCGCCGCGTGGAACCTGCGGCTTTGAATGCGATTGCAGCCCGCGTCCCGAACCACGCTGAAGGCTATGGTGTTGATGCCGTTTGCGCTGTGGGCGCTGACCTGGCCGCCGTGCATGCTGGCGACGGCTTTCACGATCGCCAAGCCCAGGCCTTGGCAGGACACATCGACGCGGTAGAAGCGGTCGAACAGGTGCTGCTGGTGCGTTCTGGCAATCGGCTCGCCGGGGTTGGCGAGCGTGATACAGGCGGCCTTGGCGTCCTCTCGCTGGCGTTTTGCAGCAGGTTGCTCATGGCGCGGCGAAACAGGGCGGTCTCGATGTGCTCCTGCATGCCCGACTTATTCCGCATTGCCCTAGTTCATGTTCTCTGGCGTGAATAGATCCATGGCCATGAGCTTCTGCTGCGGCCCGGTGTAACTGGCCCCGGGCAGGGTAGCGGCCAGCATCTGCGCTACTGCGGTCTGGGCCAGGCGCTCTTGCGGGGTGTGGATCACCAGGTCCACCACGCCGTCGATCAGCGCGGCGCGGGTGGTGGCGTTCAGCTCGTTGCACACCACCACCAGGGGGCGGCCCGCAGCCTCTTCGCGCAGCGCGCGGATCACGCCGAAGCCCCCGCCACCGGTCAGGTGCAGACCCACCAGGTCGGGGTGCTTGGCCAGCAACTCCAGCGTCGCTTCATAGGCTAGCTGCGGGTCTTCCAGGTTCACCAGCGTGTCCAGCACCTTGAGGCCGGGCGCGTTCTCGCGCAGGTACGAACGAAAGCTGATCTCTGACAGCTCGTGTCCCAGGTAGCGGTGGCTGCCAACGAACACCGCCACCTCGCCCGTGGCCTGCCGGTTCAGCCGGCTGATGGCCCAGGCCGCAGTGCGGCCGCGCTGACGGTTGTCCAGGCCGATGTAGCCTGCACGGTGTGGTGCGCTGATGTCGCTGAGCAGCGCGAAGCAGGGCTTGCCTTGCCCATACAGCGTCTCCACTGCGGCGGTGACATGTGGGTGGTCCACGGCGACCACGGCCAGCGCGTCCACCTTGCGGCCCAATTCCAGCAACTGCTCGGCAATCGCTGCGGGCTCCAGCGCGTCCATGAACGTGATGTGCGCCACGCAGGGCTCCGGCTGGTTCTGGGCCACGGCCTGCTGCAGCGCGGCGGCCAGGGTTTGGTAGAAGTGGTCGTTGCGCTTTTGTAGGCAAAACCCCAGGTGCCGCACCGGCACGCGCTCTTTCAGCCGCTCGCGCATCAGGCCCACGGCGTGGTAGCCCAGCTTTTCGGCTGCGCCAATGACTTTCAGCGCCGTGCCTTCACGCACCGGCAGGCGGCTGTTCAACACGCGGTCTACGGTGGCGGTGCTCACTCCGGCGGCCGCTGCCACATCGGTCAGGGTGATTTTGGTTTTCATGGGCCTGCATCATCCCATTCCTTGCCATAAATGCAAGTTTTCTACATAAATTTTTGATGTATTTTGATATGAAATGATGTGATTTGAGGTTTTTCATAACACAGCCAAGGGCATTGGTTTTAGCATCCGCCATCGCTTCCCCATAACGAGAGACAAGCACCATGCCCACCGCTGAAACCACCCACTACGCAGGCCCGAACTGGGCCCGTACGCAAGACGACTACCACCTGATCTCCGGAGTTGGTGCGCGCGCCCAGGCCGCCGGTCTGGTTAACGCCAACTGGTACAAATGCCCGGTGCCGCGTGCCCGCATGAAGCAGCTGATGCAGCGCGAAGACGCGCAGGCGATCCGCGACACGGTGCTCTGGTACGCGCTGATCATTGCCGCCGGTGCCGTGCTGGTCGCCACCTGGGGCACGGCCTGGGCCTGGCTGGCCTTTTTTGTGTACGCCACGATCTATGCAGGCCCCGCCGATTCGCGTTGGCACGAGGCCGGCCACGGCACCGCCTTCAAAACCCGCTGGATGAACGACGTGGTGTACCAACTGGCCTGCTTCCAGGTGCTGCGCCGCCCCAGCGTGTGGAAGTGGAGCCACGCCCGCCACCACACCGACACCCTGGTCACTGGCCGCGACCCCGAAGTCGCCGTGCCGCTGCCCACCGACTTTGTCGGCATGTTGCTCAACCTGTTCTCCATCAAATCCGGCCCGCGTGAACTGTGGCGCGTGTTGCGCAATGCCTTTGGCATTCTGGGCGAGGAAGAAAAGACCTTTGTGCCTGAAATGGAGTGGCCGCAGATGGTCAAGGAAGCCCGCGTCTGGGTGGCCATTTACGCCGTGCTGATCGCCACCGCCATTTACTTCGGTAGCTGGTTGCCGCTGGCCTTGTTCGGCCTGCTGCCGGTGATGGGCGGCACCTGGCTCTACACCTTCTTCGGCCTGACCCAGCATGCCGGCTTGCCTGAAAACGTGCTGGACCACCGCAAGAACTGCCGCACCGTCTACATGAACCCGGTGTTCCGCTTTCTGTACTGGAACATGAACTACCACGTTGAACACCATATGTTCCCCATGGTGCCGTTCCACGCCTTGCCACAGCTGCACGAGTCCATCAAGGACGACTGCCCGCCAGCCTACAACAGCACCGTGGAAGCCTACCGCGAGATCATCCCCGCGCTGTTGAAGCAGGCCAAGGACCCGCATTACTACGTGGTGCGTCCGTTGCCCGCAGCCCCCATAACCGCCAGCTAAATACACAACCACAAGGAGACATAACCATGAGCAATTGGATCGAAGTTTGCGCACTGGACGATATCGATGACGAAGACGTCATCCGCTTTGACCACAACGGCCACAGCTACGCCGTGTACCACGTTGCGGGCAAGGTCTACGCCACCGACGGCTTGTGCACCCATGAGAAAGTACACCTGTGTGATGGCTTGGTGATGGAGCACGTGATCGAGTGCCCCAAGCACAACGGCCGCTTCGACATCCGCGACGGCCGCGCCCTGGGCGCACCGGTCTGCGTGAATTTGAAGACCTATCCGGCCAAGGTGGAAGGCGACCAGGTCCTGGTGCAGCTGGGCGCTTGACGAACTGAAGCCCATGAAAATCGCGCTCGACCCCTACATGATTCGCCACCTGTCGCTGCCCGAGCTGTGCCGCGCCACGGCCGAGCTGGGCTACGACCAGATCGAACTGTCGCCGCGCGCCGACTTCCTGGACTGGTGGGTCATGCCCCGCGCCACCAAAGACCGCACGGCCGCCTTCAAAGCCGCCATGCGCACCCACGGCGTGGGCCTGGCCAGCCTGCAGCCCATGTACCGCTGGGCCAGCCCGTTTGAAGACGAGCGCCAGTGGGCCGTGCGCTGCTGGAAGAAAGCCATCGAAGTGTCCGTGGAGATGGGCTGCACCCTGATGGTCAGCGAATTCGGGCGCGGCGCATCCACCGAGCGATCGGTGGGCGAGCGCCCCGGCGCCAACCCCAAGGAAATGTGCGAGGCTGCCTGGTTCCGCTCCATGGACGAGCTGCTGCCCATTCTGGAGCGCGAGGGCATCACCCTGTCGGTTGAGCCGCACCCCGAAGACTGGATCGAGCAGCTGCAGCCCGCCATCGACATCGTTAAAAACATCGGCTCCAAAGCGCTGCGCCTGTCCTACATTGCGCCGCACACCTTCTACTACGGCGACGACATGGCCGCCATGCTGCGCGAAGCCGCGCCCCTGCTGGCCCACGTACGCGTGGCCGACACCTTCAACCACAAGAAAAGCAGCCAGCTGCGCTACATCGTCAACCCGCCAGGTTCCACCCAGGTCCGCGTGCACCAGCACCTGGACATGGGCCAGGGCGAGATCGACTGGGACCTGTTTTTTCAAACCCTGGGCGAGGTGGGCTTTGACGGTGTGATGTCTGCTTGCGTATTTGCGTGGGAAGAGCGGGCCGAAGACTCCAGCCGCTTCATGCGCAGTGAAATGCAGCGGTATGTGGACCAGTACTGCAAGTGACCGTAGGGCGTAGCCCGACAAGGCGCTGGTTGTCGGGTTACGCTGCGCTAACCCGGCCTACGGGGGCCGGGAATGCCAGGGATTTAGATGCGATTGCCCTGGGCCATTGGGCTGATTGCTATTAAATAAAGAGCTGCTGGCGCAAGCACTACCTGCGCTAGCAGCTCTTTTTACTTAAACTTCTTCCACTCCTCCCGCAACCAGGCTGCACACGCCAGGTTGTTCTCCCAGATCGAATAACGCCCGCCGCCACCGTAGTCCGGGAAGGGTATGAACTCGCAGCTAATCCGCTGCGGTGTGTTGTCGGGCTGGGCGTGCATGGCGGCCAGTAGTTCGCGTACGGCTTGCTTCCAGGGCTCCAGTTTTTGCGCGTCCCATTCGCTGTGGAACGTGCCCGCAGGCGGCGCGATGAACGGGTACTGGATGGCGCGTCCGGGTTGGCCGGGTTGGCGGTCCACGGCTTTGTTGAAAGGGATGCCGGGGGCCACGCTGCGGGTGTGGGCGTGGGCCACCCAGCCCTCGGCCACCCACTGGCGGTAGAAGGCGGGCAGGGCGTTGCGGCTGTCCGCCCCAGCCAAGTCCTGCAGGCCGCTCAGGGCCAGCTCTTGCGGGTGGTCCATCTTGAACACCAGGTGCGAGTGGTCCAGCGTGATGCGCAGCTTGGCGTTGCGGCGCGCCAGCAACTCGGCCACGCGCTCTACGCGGGCGAACTGCTCGCTCCACATGTCCACATGCACTTCCAGGCTGGGCAGGCAGCCGACCGGTGCGCCGTGGTCCATGGCGTCCATGAAGAAGTCGGCCACCTGTTGGTCGGTGATGGCCGCGCCGTCGGCGCGCCGGGCGAACAGTTGCATGTTGAACACCGGGGCGCCGAACTTGCCGCCGGTGGCCACGCACCAGCGCATGCGCTCTTCATCGCGTCCAGCGCAGAAGATGCCGCCGAATACGCCTATGGGCACGCCGTATTCCTGCACCAGGTCGAAGTAGGGCGCCAGGTCTTCTTCGGGGTTGTGGTTCTTCTCGATGTAGTCGAAGGCGCCGCTGTCGCGTATCCATGCAAAGCGGGTGGCCGCGTCGGGCGTGGGCAGGCCGTCGTGCTGCAGCACGCCGTCAATGTTGATGCCGATCGGAAGTGAAGTGGATGGAGATGGCATAGAAATGGTGCTGACTTGGTTTCGGGTCGAACGTGCCGTCGCCAGGGATACCGTGGAACTGGCTTTGCCAGGCCACTGGTATCGCCCCCTGCATGTCGTATCCGCTTTCCAAGCCGATACGAGGGGGGTTGGCGAAAACACGCAGTGTGTAGCCTGGGGGTGAGCTATTTACTTGAGCAGGGCTTTTAGTTTGGTGGCAGGGTCGGCCAGGGCTTCGGCGGAGGCACTGACGCCTTTTTCCACCAGGGTGCGGGCCAGCTTCAATTCCTTGGCGACACGGCTGGCTTCACCCCAGCCGCAGGCGCCCACGATGCGCTGCGAGGCGTCCAGGTAGAAGATCACCAGCCCGTCGTCTTCCAGTGCGCGCGTAGCCGACGTGACGGCCAGGGCCGGCTCGCCCACCACCTGCAGTTGGTAGTGGTACTGGTCGGACCAGAACCAGGGCAGGCTGGTGTAGGTGGCATTGCCGCCCAGCATGTTTTGCGCGGCAATGCCGGCCTGGGTTTCGGCGTTGTGCCAGGTCTCCTGGCGTATCAGCTGGCTGGACAGCGCGCTGGGGAATTCGGCCACGTCACCCGCCGCAAATATGCCGGGCACGCTGGTGCGCAGCTGCGCATCCACCTGGATGCCGCGCCCCACCGCCAGGCCGGCCGCCTGGGCCAGGCCCAGGTGCGGCTCGATGCCGATGCCGGCCAATACCGTATCGGCATCCAGCTGCGTGCCGTCGGCCAACAGCATGCGTACGCCATCGGCCGTGCGTTCAATGCTTTGCGGGCTGGCGCCCAGCAGCACACGCACGCCCTGGGCGCGGTGCAGGGCCAGGGCGCGTTCGGCCACCGGCTCGGGTACGGCGCGGCCCATCAGGCGCGGGGCGCCTTCGACCACGGTGACTTCGCAGCCCAGCTTGCGTGCCGACGCCGCCACTTCCAGGCCGATGAAGCCGCCGCCCACCACCAGCAGGCGCTTGCCCGGTTGCAGCCGCTGCGCCAGTGCGGCGGCGTCGCCCAGGTTGCGCAGGGTCAGCACCTCGGGCAGGTCACCGCCGGGGATGGTCAGCGTGCGCACTTTGCCGCCGTGCGCCAGCAGCAGCGACTGGTAGCCCAGCACTTCGCCGTTGCTCAGCGTCACGCTGTGGTCTGCGGGGTGGATGGCAGTCACCTGCGCGACATGGCGCGTTACTTGCAAATTCGCCCAGTCTTCGTCGGAATGCAGGGCGCAAGCGGTCGGCGTTTTATCGCCGGTCAGCAGGTCTTTGGACAGGGGCGGGCGTTCATACGGTGCGTGTGGTTCATCGCCCACCAAGTGGATGACGCCGGCCCAGCCGGCGCTGCGCAATGCCTGGGCGGCACGGCCCCCGCAATGGCCTGCGCCGACGATGACCATGGACTGTGTAGCAAGGGTTTGCATGGGGATCTGTCTCGTTATATTTAGAGCTGAATTATAGGAAGCCTGCGCATGAAAAGGTAAAAATTTTCTATTTCTAATTTTTTATGAAATTTAATTCTTTGGTTAAGATGGACTCTTTCACAAGCGCACACCACCATGGCTGTTGACACCGTTCCCAAGCTCAGCGTTGACCAGCTGATCAAGCGCATCACCGGCGAGTACGACGCCCTGAGCAAGCAGCTCAAAGTGATCGCGCGCCATGTCGAACAGAACCGCCACCACATCGGGCTGGACGGCATCCAGCAGGTCGCGGCGCAGTGCAGCGTGCAGCCATCGGCGGTGGTGCGCTTTGCCAAGCATTTCGGCTTCTCGGGCTTTTCGGAAATGCAGGCCATCTTCCGCGAAGGCCTGTCGCGCCAGTTGGCGCCGGCGCGCAACTACAAAACCCGCATCCGCGACGCCATCGAATCCGGCGCGGGCAGCCTGTCCAGCGTCGAGATTGCCAACGAGTTCCTAGCCGGCAGCATCGCCGGCATGCAAGAGCTGCAGGCCAGCCTACACGGCCCGACCTTCAAGAAGGCCGTGGATATGCTGGTGGAGAGCGACTGCATCTGGATCGCTGCGTCGCGCCGCTCGTTTCCGGTGGCGGTGTACCTGGACTACGCCTTGCAGCACACCGACAAGCGGGTCGCTTTGGTGTCGGGCCTGGGCAGCATGCACCTGGGCCAGATGCGCTCGGTGCGCAAGGGCGACGTGATGTTGGCCATCTCTTTCGCGCCCTATGCCGAAGAAACCATAGGCGTGGCCAAAATGGCGGTGGAGCGCGGCGCGCGCCTGATCGCCATCACCGACAGCCGCATGAGCCCGCTGGCCAAGCTGGCGCAGGCCTCGCTGGTGGTGCAAGACAACTCCACCTTTGGTTTCCGCTCACTCAACAGCACCATGGGCCTGGCGCAAAGCCTGTTCATCGCCCTGGCCTACACGCTGGAGCTGCCCTACCAAACCACCACGCCCAACGGCCAGGTGGCTTGAAGATATAAGGCCTGATTGGCTACACGCCCCAAGCACGCCACCACCACCATTTGCCCTGAGCCTGTCGAAGGAGCCTGTCCTGAGCCTGTCGAAGGGCTTTCAAATTGGCTACACGCCCCAAGCAAGCCACCACTACCGTTCGCCCTGAGCCTGTCGAAGGAGCCTGTCCTGAGCCTGTCGAAGGAGCCTGTCCTGAGCCTGTCGAAGGGCTTTCAAATAGCCCTTCGACAAGCTCAGGGCGAACGGGGAGGGTGGCTCCATGTGCGTGCTTGCGGTCTGCAGTGAAAGAGGCTTCTGGCGCAGGTAATACCTGCACAAGCAGCTATTTATTTGGTAGCAATCCGCTGCGGGGCAAGTAGGGCTGGCTGGGCAGGTTTTCGGCGCAGAACAGGCGGAACTCGTTGGGGCCGCCGGGTGGCTTCTGGTCCAGCCATTTGTTTTCAAACAGCAGGTGCTGCATGCCTGACATGACCTGGCCGTCGGGGTCCTGGTCGATTACCAGGTCCATCACGCCGAGCTTGAGCCAGCGGCGGTGCTCGTCGGATAGTTCGTGCCCAATCCACACCACCTGGCCCAGGCAGCCATGGCGCTGCAAGGCCTGGTGGATGCCGGCAGAGCCAGCGCCGCTGTGGTAGATGCCGGCCAGGCTGCCTTGCTTTAGCGCCGCGTCCACCGCCTGGAATACCTGGTCGGTGTCGTCAAAGCAGGGGGTGACGGGTAGGCAGGTGAGGGCGGGGAATTTCTCTTGCAGCACATCCAGAAAGCCGGCCGTGCGGTCGCGGTGGGCGCGGAAGTGCAGGTCGTTGGTCAGCACCAGCAGGCGCCCGCCGGTGCCTTCTTTTGTGGCGGCAAGTCGGCCCATGAAGTGCCCGGCGGTGCGGCCGGCGTGCAAGTTGTCTATGCCCACGTAGTGCAGGCGCAGGGCGCTTTGGCTGCCGCTGGGGTCGCTGATGTCGCTCATCAGGGTGACCACCGGCACGCCTTTCTGGCTCACCTGCTGTACGGCGGCGCGCAGTACCGGTGTGTCGTGCACGGCCAGTAGCAGGCCGTGGCGTGGGTGCGGCGGGCGGCGGATGAAGTCTGCGGTGCGCTCGTCGTCACCGGGTGCGAAGCTGTGGCGGTGCACCACGATGCGCCGGTCCAGCAGCTGCACGAAGCGGGTCAGCGCCAGCTCCATGCGCTGGAAGAACGGCGTTTGGCTGCGTGCCAGCACCACGTCGATGCGGGTCAGGGCGCGGTGCACCTCGGGCATCAGGCGCGGCACGGCCAGCTGCTGGGCCGCGCGCACCACTTTCTCGCGCGTCGCCCGCGACACGCTGCCGCTGTCGTTCAGCACCCGGTTGACGGTGGCGATGCTGACCTGGGCCTGCGCCGCAATGTCGATGAAGCGGGCGCTGCTTTTCTTGCGCGGAGGTACGGTGTCTGCCATGCCCTCCACTGTAGATCATCAAGCCGCTACGGCGGCCTTCTCCTTCTCGGCGGCCACGGCCTGGGTCAGGTAGGCCATGCTGCTGGCCAGCTGCTGTTCGATGTCTTTGGCGGCTGCGATTTCTTCGGCAAAGGGTTCGAACGACACATAGCCCTGGTAGCCCGCGTCCAGCAGGGTGTTGAGTTGGGCGGCGTTGCCCAGGCGGTCGGCGGCGCCCACCAGCACGCGGTGGCTGTCGCGCATTTGTGCAGGCGTGAGGGCCGTGTCTTCCACGCCGGAGATGTGGATCAGACCGGTCAGCTCGGGGAAGAACAGGCCTTCGCCAGCCAGGTGGTGGTGGAAGGTGTCGTGCACCAGTTTGAAGGTGTCCTCGCCACCGATTTCGCGGATGGCGCGCACGGCCTGCGATTTGCGGCGCACTGCACATTCTTCAAAGCCCAGGGGTTCGACCAGCCCGATCAGGCCGGCTTTATCGAGCAGGGGTTTGAGTTGCTGCAGCGCGTGGACCAGGTCCAGGTGGCGCTGGTCGGCCGAGCGCTTGTCGCGCAGGTCGTTGGTGGGGCAGAGCACCAGGGCTTCGGCGCCGCACTCAACGGCGTAGGCGATCATGTCCTGGGCTTCGTGCAGGCGTTTGGCGTCGAACTGCTCGAAGCGCTGCAAGGCGTTGATGGAGCGGATGGTCAGGCCCTGGGCCTTGGCCGCTGCACCGATGTCTGCAGCCTTGGCGCCGTTGACCATTTCAGCCTCTGGCAGGTCGTTGCGGATTTCGATTGCACCGACACCCAGGCGCTTGACCAAGGCGGCGAAGTCGCCGAAAGGGATGCGTGGTGCACTGATGCGGTTGATGGAAAAAGGGATGGCGCTGGTCATGTGAAGTCTCCGTTGAGGATTGCGTTGTGGTTGTGCAGACAGAACATGACTCTAGGTAATGTGCGGCGCTTTGGCAGCAGCTTTTTTGATCATTTTTGATCATTTATAAGGGTTTACCTTGAAGTGAAATTCGATTTTTAAAAATTTTAGAAAAATATTTTCGAATATCAAAAATCGCCGTATAGTTCAGTTTGTCGTCGCCCAGTTCCGGGTTTTTCTCGTCTTTAATCTCTGGAAAATTTATGAAGAACGTTGCTGTTTTCGGAGCCGGTCGCATCGGCCGTATCCACTCCTCCAACATTGCATCCCTGGCCGGTGTCAAGCTGCATACCGTGTGTGATCCGGTGCCTGCTGCCGCTGCCGAGCTGGCGCAAAAGTACGGTGCCAATGTGTCCACCATCGAAGCCGTGCTGGCTGACAAGAGCATTGACGCTGTGGCGATCTGCTCGTCCACCGACACCCATAGCGACCTGATTACCCGCGCTGCTGCTGCGGGCAAGCACATTTTTTGCGAAAAACCGGTCGATCTGTCGGTGCCGCGCGCCGAAGCCTGTGCCGAAGCCGTCAAGGCTGCCGGTGTGGCCTGCATGATCGGTTTCCAGCGCCGTTTTGACCCTACTTTCAACGATGCCAGCCGCCGCTTGGCCGCCGGTGAGATCGGCAAGCCCGAGATGCTGATCATCACCAGCCGCGACCCTGGCGCGCCTCCGGCCGACTACATCAAGGCTTCCGGCGGCATCTTCCGCGACATGCTGATCCATGACCTGGATGTGTTCCGCTGGATCTTGTGCGCAGACGGCGACGAAGCGGTCTGGCTCAGCGCTACTGGCTCGGTGCTGACCGACCCTGCCATCACCGCCTTGGGCGATGTGGACAGCACTGCGGTCAGCATCCGCACCAAGTCCGGCCGCCTGTGCCAGATCAACACCAGCCGCCGCGCCGCTTATGGCTATGACCAGCGCTTCGAAGTGCTGGGCTCGGCCGGTCTGCTGCAATGTGGCAACCACACGCCCACCGAAGTTGTGCAATGGGATGCCAACGGTATCCGCGCCGACAAGCCCGAAGCCTTCTTCCTGCAGCGCTACGCAGCGGCCTACAAGTTGGAGATGGCCCATTTCTTCGAATGCTTGCAGACGGGTGGCAAGTTCAAGACCACCGTGGCCGACGGCGTGGCTGCCCAGAAGCTGGCCGATGCGGCCGCCGAAAGCTGCAAGAGCGGTCAACCGATTTTGTTTTAAGCCATGACTGCGCCGTTGCGGATAGGAATTGCCGGTCTGGGGCGCCTGGGGCAGCGGCATGCGGAGGCCTTGGCTTTCCGTACCCGCCACTGCAACTTGGTGGCGGCGTGCAGCCCGGTGGCCAGTGAGCGTGCATTTGCGGGCGAACAGCTGGGTATTGAGCGCCTGTACGGCGATTTTGATGCCTTCATTGCGGACCCGGAGATCGACGCAGTGGTGTTGGTCACCCCGACATCGCTGCACGCAAACCAGACTATTGCGGCACTGGAAGCCGGTAAGCACGTATTCGTAGAAAAGCCGCTGGCGTTGAACCTGGCCGACTGCGAGCGCGTGCTGAGCGTGGCCGAGCGGTACCCGGACTTGGTGGCGATGGTGGGCTTTGTCCGGCGTTTTGACCCGAGCTATGTGGCTGCACATGCGTGTGTAGCCGCAGGCGAATTGGGTACGCCGTTTCTGGTGCGTTCGCAAACCTGCGACCAGAACGACCCCGATGGTTTCTTCGTGCGTTTTGCGCCCACTTCGGGCGGCATCTTTATGGACTGCAGCGTGCACGACATCGACCTGGCGCGCTGGATGCTGGGCCGCCCCAAGGCACTGCGTGCCTTTGCCACTGGCACCAATGCGCTGCACCCGGCACTGGCCGAGTTTGGCGATGTGGACAACGGCTTGGCGGTGGTCGAGTTCGAAGGCGGCGCCCGCGCAGTGTTGTACGCATCGCGCACCATGGCCCATGGGCACGAAACCAGCACCGAAGTCATCGGTACCGCCGGCAAGCTGACTGTGGGTGAGCATGCCGCGAGCGACCGTGTGGTGCGCAGCGACGGCCATGGCGTGCGCCATGCCGTGGTGAAGGATTTTTACGAGCGCTTCGAAGCCGCGTTTGCGGCCGAGATGGCAGCTTTTGTTGCAGCTTGCCGTGGTGAAAAGCCTTTGACTCTGACCCTGGCCGACGCGCTGGAGGCGACCCGTATTGGCCTGGCCATTACCCGTTCGCTGCGCAGCGGGCAAGCTGAAACGGTGTAGCGACCGCTACCCGACTTATCGCACCGGCCTGTCAGCGGTGCGGTAAGCCAGGCCTACAGCTTATGACACACGGCCTGCGGAGACGGGCCGATAAAAAAGAGGCGGAGACAATGTTCAAATTCAAGCTTCCCAAAAAGACAGTCGCGCGCCAGTTGGCGCTTTTGTCGTTTGCCGGGCTGGTGCTGGTTTTGCTCGGGGCGAGTGTGGCCATCGGCGTGCTGGAGCACCGCAGTACGCATGCGCTGATGGTTTCTTCGGTGGCCGAGCGGGTGCAGGGCATCGTGGCCTCTACCGACGCGTCCGACCAGGTCAACCGGGGTCTGGTGGTGAATGCATTCGGCGCCTTGCGGCGCAACTTCGACCGGACGGTGGTGTTGGACCCCGCGTCTGGCGAGCTCATGAGCGGCGGCAACGCCATCAACGACGACTTCCAGGTGGTGGACAAGTACGCGCGCGATACCGGCGGGGTGGTGTCGGTGTATGCCAAGCAGGGCGATGACTTTGTGTCCATCACCTCGTCGCTGCGCAAGGGCGATGGCGCGCGAGATATCGGCACGGTGCTGGACAAGCAGTCGCCGGCCTACAAACTGGTGATGGCGGGCGAGGGCTATTCCGGCGTGGCCAATCTGTACGGCAAGCCGTACATGACGCATTACGAGGCTATGAAAGATGCCTCGGGTGCCATCGTAGGTGTGCTGTTTTCAGGGATCGACGTGTCCTTCCAGCAATTCGTGATGGGCAAGCAGATTGCCGACACGCAATTTTTTGAAACCGGCGGCGTGTACTACATCGACGCCAGCGGCGCTGTGTCGGACGCCCGTTTCCTGGTGCACCCCGAAGCCAAGGGCAAGAAGGTGCTGGAAGCCTACCCGAACGCCGGCAAGTTCCTCGACGCCTTGGCCGCCGCACCCGATGGCTATGTGCGCAATGCGATTCCTTTCCTGGGCGAGCCCGACGAAGACCGCTGGGCCGTGATGCGCAAGAACAAAGAGGGCAATGGCTGGATCGTCGCCGAGGTATCGGAACCTGAATCCATGGCGCCTTACTGGGCGAATATGCGCATGGTCTGGGGTCTGCTGGGCGTGACTGCGCTGCTGCTGGCAGCCGGGCTGTTCATGCTGGTGCGGCGCATGGTGAGCCAGCCCTTAGGCGAGTTGACCACCGGCATCAACCAGGTGACGCAAGGCGACTTGACCCAGGCCACGCGGTCCCAGCGCAACGATGAAATTGGCGACCTGGTGAACCAGGTGGACGCCATGCGGCAACGCTATAGCCAGACGCTGCTGAAAGTGCGCGGCTCGGTAGACAGCATAGGCACGGCCAGTTCCGAAATTGCCAGCGGTAGCCAGGATTTGAGCGTGCGCACCGAGCGCGCCGCCACCAATTTGCAAACTGCCGCCACGAATTTGGAGCAGCTGACCAGCGCCGTGAAGAGCTCGGCCGATGCCGCGCGCCAGGCCAATTTGTTGGCGGCAACTGCCGCCGAGGTGGCGGCCCGTGGCGGTTCCGCGGTGGGCGATGTGGTGTCCACCATGGACGAGATCAACCGCAGCTCGAAGAAGATATCCGACATCATCGGCGTGATCGACGGCATTGCATTTCAGACAAATATCCTGGCCTTGAATGCGGCGGTGGAGGCTGCGCGGGCCGGCGAGCAGGGCCGGGGCTTCGCCGTGGTGGCCAGCGAGGTGCGCAACCTGGCTGGGCGCAGTGCCGATGCGGCGAAGGAAATCAAGCTGCTGATTGGTGCCTCGGTACAGACCGTGGCAAATGGTTCCCGGCTGGTGCGCAATGCAGGAGACACCATGAGTGAAATTGTCGGTTCGGTGCAGCGCGTGAGCGCCATCATTGGTGAGATTACCGCTGCTGCGGGCGAGCAATCAGACGGCATAGCCCAGGTGAACCACTCGGTGGGGGAGTTGGACCAGATGACGCAGCAAAACGCGGCCCTGGTCGAGCAATCTGCTGCTGCAGCCGAGAGCCTGCGCGACCAGGCCCAGCTGCTGGCCCAGGCGGTGGAGGTGTTCAGGCTGGCGCCTGAACATCTCGCCCTGGCCGATGGACCCGTTTAAAAGGGTGCGTCTTCGCCCTTTGCGGCGTCTTCTGCCACTTCGGCTTCGGTTTCAGCTTCAGCAGTCTCTGCGGGGGCTTGTTGGCGCAAAGTAGCTTTTTCGCCGGCGCTGGCGAACTTGCTGTACTTGCCCAGGATGGACACCAGCTGGCCGTAGACGCGCGGGTTGCCGGCCATGCATTCCTTCTGGTCCAGGAAGTCGGCTTCGCCGGTGAAGTTGCCCACCAGGCCACCGGCTTCGGTGATCAGCAGCGAGCCCGCTGCCATGTCCCAGGGGTTCAGGCCGGTTTCAAAGAAGCCGTCGGTAAAGCCTGCGGCCACATAGGCCATGTCCAGCGCTGCAGCACCTGGGCGGCGCATGCCGGCCAGCTTGGGCATCAGGTCGGACATCATGCCCAGGTAGTTCTTGAAGTTGTCGCCCGGACGGAACGGGAAGCCGGTGGAGATCAGGCATTCGTTCAAGCGCACGCGCTTGGACACGCGGATGCGGCGCTCGTTCATGTATGCGCCACGGCCCTTGGTGGCGGTGAACAGGTCGTTGCGGGTGGGGTCGTACACCACGGCTTGTTCGATCTTGCCCTGCACAGCCAGCGCGATGCTGACGCAGTAAAACGGAAAGCCGTGGATGAAGTTGGTGGTGCCGTCGAGTGGATCGATGATCCACACGTACTCAGAATCTTTGGCGCCGTGTTCCGAACCCGATTCCTCTGCCAGGATGCCGTGGCCAGGGTAGGCCGCCAGCAGCGTCTCGATGATGGCCTGCTCCGCTGCATGGTCCACTTCGGTGACGAAGTCGTTGATCTGCTTCTGGTTGATACGCACCGCTTCGACGTCGAGCGCCGCACGGTTGATGAGGTTGCCAGCGGCACGGGCGGCCTTGACGGCCACGTTAAGCATCGGGTGTAGGTTGGGTAGCGCCATAAATTGTGAGTAAGAGCAAAAGAAGAGCGGCCAGGCGATGCGGGCAGCGACAATCGGGGGATTTTACCTCTTCAAAAATTTTTGCCGATTTCGCCATGCAAAGCCGTTTTATTCTGATCCAACCCAGCCATGCTGGCAATGTGGGTGCTACTGCCCGCGCGATGAAAGTCATGGGCTTTGACGACCTGGTGCTGGTTGACCCGCGCTGGCCGAATGTGCTGCGCCGGCAGGAGACGATCCAGCGCGCCAGCGGCGCCTTGGATGTGCTGGACAAGGCGCGCATCGTCGCCACGCTGGACGAGGCCTTGGATGGCATGGACCACCTGTGCGCCACCGCCATGACGCCGCGCGACTTTGGCCCGCCCACCCGTGCGCCGCGCCAGCACTTTGAAATGCTATTGAAACAGGAGCTACCCGTGCAGGCAGAATCTGCGTCGGAGCCCGATTTGCCTTCAAGCCTGCCGGAAGGCGTGGCGTTTCTGTTCGGCTGCGAACGCTTCGGCATGGCCAACGAAGACGTGTACCGCAGCCATGTCGCTTTGAGCATTCCGACCAACCCGAAGTTCGGCTCGCTGAACCTGGCCGCTGCCGTGCAGCTGATCGCCTACGAATGGCGCATGGCGCTGGGTGGCTTCGCTGTCGAGGCCTCCACCCCTGAGCCGGTGCGCGCCGATGCGCGCCAGGTGGCCGGCATGCTGGCGCACTGGGAGCAGGCGCTGACCGAGGTGGGCTTCCTGGACCCGACTGCGCCCAAGAAGCTGATGCCACGCCTGAACCAGTTGTTCAACCGCGCCCAGCCGCTGCAGGAAGAAATCCACATCCTGCGCGGCATCGCCAAAGCCATGACGCAGGCTGCGGAAAAATAGTTGCTCACCCCCAGGCTCCACACTTCGTGTTTCCGCCAACCCCCTTGCAGGGGGTGAACCCAGTGGCCCGGCAAAGCCGGATCCACGGGTTCCTGGCCTGAAAGCCGTTGTGCTCGTCGTTAGATGGCCAATAGTTGCGCGGACAAACACTATCCCCATCAAACGACTAGACTATTCCGATGTTTTCCCGCCTCCGCTCCGACATCCGCTGCATCCTCGATCGTGACCCCGCTGCCCGCAGCACCTGGGAGGTGATCACGTGTTACCCCGGCTTGCATGCGGTGGTGCTGCACCGCCCTGCCCACTGGTGCTGGAACCACGGCTTCAAATGGCTGGGGCGCTTCATCTCGCACTGCGCGCGCTGGCTGACCGGCATCGAGATCCACCCCGGCGCCAAGCTGGGTGAGCGGGTGTTCTTCGACCACGCCATGGGCGTGGTGGTCGGCGAGACCGCTGAAATCGGCGACGGCTGCACGATTTACCAAGGCGTAACCCTGGGCGGCACCTCGCTCTACAAGGGTGCCAAGCGCCACCCGACCCTGGGCCGCGACGTGGTGGTCAGTGCCGGTGCCAAGGTACTCGGCGGCTTCACCGTGGGCGACGGCGCCAAGATCGGCTCCAACGCGGTGGTCATCAAGCCGGTGCCGGCAGGCGCCACGGCGGTGGGTATTCCGGCCCGCATCATCCTTCCGAAGGACGGCCAGGCTGGCGACGCTGCCATGGCCACGCCGCGCTTTAGCGCCTACGGCATCACGCCAGACGGCGACCCGATCGGCGAAGCCATGCGTGGCCTGATTGACAACGCCTCTAACCAGGACCACCAGATCGCCATGCTGTGGCAGGCTATCGAAAAGCTGTCTGCCAGCCAGACCACACCCGACTGCGTGCCTTGCGACGCGGCACGTACCGAGTGTTTTGAGGCTGAGAAGCTTACGCAGCTGGTAGGCAAGTAATCTTCCAAGCCTTTTAGGCCTCTAGCGCAGATTCCACCCGCGCCAGCAGCTTCAATTTCAATAGCAATCAGGCCATCAATCGGGCCGAGCCCGACACGCGGATTGAGCTGCCGGGCTGGCTGCTGAACTCGGCATGCAGCAGGGAGCGCATGCCCATGTCTTCACCTTGCACCACGTCGATGGCGCCGCCGTGCGGCCAGTCCAGGTCGCGTAGGTAGCCGGCCAGGGCGGCGGTAGCGGCACCGGTGGCGGGGTCTTCCAGCACGCCGCCAGACGCGAACGCATTGCGGGTGTGGAAGCGCTGCGACGACTCGGCAAACGCCAGCAGGATGGTCACCAGGCCGGCGCGCAGCATCAGGCTGCGGCCTGCGGCCAGGTCGTAATGCATGGTGGCCAGGGCGCTGCGGGTCTTCAGGGCCAGCACCAGGTGGTCGGCACCGCCATGGGCCAGGGCCGGCGGGATGCGTGGGTCCAGGTCGTGGGCGGTGTAGCCCAGCAGGGCCAGGGCCTCGGCTACCAGTTCGGCGGGTGCGGGCTGGCTGCGCGTGGGCGGCGATTGCAGCGCGGCGGTGAACAGCGCTCCGGCGCGCTGGCCTTCCACGGTGATCTGGGCGTGGTTCAGCGTCAGCGGGTAGGCGCCATCACCATGCTGCTGCGCCAGCGCCGCGCCCAATGCAATGGTGGCGTGGCCGCAAAACGGCACTTCGGTCTCTGGCGAGAAGTAGCGCACCCGCCAAGCCTTGCCCAGGGGCGCAGCAAAAGCGGTTTCAGAAAAGCCTACGGCGGCTGCGGTGCGCTGCATTTCAAGGTCGCTGGGCAGTACGTCGGCGATGACCACTCCGGCGGGGTTGCCGCCTGTGGGGCCGTCGGAGAAGGCGGCGAGTTTCAGGACTTGCATGGTGTCTCCTTGCAGGACTGTGAAGGGCTGAAAGTCATTTTCAGCCGGAGCGTGAAGCCCTGCCGCCGTCGTGCTTATGGGGTGGCCGGTGGGCGAATCGCCGATTTGGGCCGGAAGGCCTTGCACACCGTATCCACCGTTTCCAGGTAGGGCCCGCCGATCAGGTCGATGCAGTAGGGCACGGCCGCGAAGATGCCGGGCGTGCCCAGTGCGGGCAGGCCTTCCAGCGTCTCGGCGATGGCCTTGGGCTGGCCGGGCAGGTTGATGACCAGGCTTTTGTCGCGGACTACGGCGGTCTGGCGCGACAGGATGGCGGTGGGCACGAACTTCAGGCTGATCTGGCGCATCTGCTCGCCAAAGCCGGGCATTTCCTTGTGGGCGATGGCCAGCGTGGCCTCGGGCGTGACGTCACGCAGGGCAGGGCCGGTGCCGCCGGTGGTCAGCACCAGGCTGCAGCCGGCATCGACCAGTTCGACCAGCGTAGCGCTGATGACGCCTTGCTCGTCGGGGATCAGGCGCGGCACGAATTCGATGGGGTTCTGCAGCGCGCGGCTCAGCCAATCTTGCAGGGCGGGCAGGCCTTTGTCTTCGTAGACGCCGGTGCTGGCGCGGTCGCTGACCGAGACGATGCCGATCTTGACGCGATCGAAGGCGCTCATTCCTCTTCTACCGTACCGTCGTTCAAGGGCCCGTCGGTGTCCGCCAGGTGCTCGCGTACCAGTTGGAAAATCTCGCGGTAGGCGCGGCCATGGCGCGGCAGGGCGCCGGGCTTATCGGGCGTCGCGTCCTTACGGGCCTGGCGCACCAGAGCGCGCAATTGCTGGGAGTCGGTTTGCGGGAAGTCGGCGATCCATTCGCCCACGGCTGCGTCTTCGGCAATCAGGCGGTCGCGCCAGGTTTCTGCCTTGTGCAGGGCCAGGTTTTCCTGGGCCGAGCCGAATTGCTGTACTTTCAGCGCGGCGCGGATGGCTTCCAGCATTTCGGGCTCTTGCTTGCGCATCAGTTTGCCGATGTACTGCATCTGGCGGCGCTTGCCTTCGAAGTTGGTGATGCGCTTGGATTCCACGACCGCGTCAAACAGCTTCTCGCCCAGTTGCAGCTTGGTGAGCAGGTCTTGGCGTAGGGTCAGCAGGTCTTCGCCTAGCTTTTGCAGTTCGTCGCTTTCTTTCTTGAGGTCGGTGCGGCTGGAGGCATCCGTGCCCTTGAGTTCGGCTTTGAGCTGGATGTCCAGTTCGCTACCTTCGGCGACGAATTTGCCGTGGACGTAGTAGCCTTTGGTGAGTTTGCGTGACATGGTTTTTAGTGTGGGGTGGCGCAGTGCGCGGGTATCCGATGGGGGTGCAGCAGAGCGGGCTGCGTGGCAAGTATCATAGCCGCCAACATGAAAAAACCAGATTCCACCTCTGCCCTCGACAGCCGCCGTCCTGATAGCGGCTTCGCTTACAGCCGCCCATTCTTTGAAGAATTGGTAGATAGCGCTCTGGCGCACGCCAAAAAACTGGGCGCCACCGACGCCGGCGCCGAGGCCTCCGAGGGCTGTGGCCTGAGCGTATCGGTGCGCAAGGGCGCGCTGGAAACCGTGGAGCGCAACCGCGACAAGTCGCTGGGCATCACGGTTTACATCGGCAAGCGCCGGGGCAACGCCAGCACCTCTGATTTCTCCAAGGCAGCGATCCAGCAGACCGTGCAAGCGGCTTTTGATATTGCCCGCTTCACCGCCGAAGACCCGGCCGCCGGCCTGCCCAGTGCCAAAGACATCGCCAAGCGCCAGGTGGATCTTGACCTGTTCCACCCCTGGGCCATCACCAGCGAAGACGCAGCCCAGATCGCTATGGAATGCGAGGCCGCAGCCCTGCAGACCAGCAAGCACATCACCAACAGCGAAGGTGCTGGCGTGTCGGCCCAGCAGTCGCATTTCTTCAGCGCGCACAGCAATGGTTTCCGGGGCGGCTACGCCAGCTCGCGGCATTCCTTGTCGGTAGCGCCGATTGCCGGCAAGGGCAGCGGCATGCAGCGTGACTCCTGGTACAGCTCCATGCGCGACGCGGCCGAGCTGGCTTCTCCGCAGGACGTGGGCCGCTACGCTGCCCAGCGCGCGCTGAGCCGCCTGAAGGCGCGCAAAATCCCGACCGTGGAATGCCCGGTGCTGTTCGAGTCGCCGCTGGCCGCCGGCCTGCTGGGCGGCTTTGTGCAGGCCGTCAGCGGCGGTGCGTTGTACCGCAAGAGCACTTTCCTTCTGGACTCCATGGGCAAGCAGATCTTCCCCAAGCACATCGATTTGATGGAAGACCCGTTCGTGAAGCGCGGCAAGGGCAGCTCGCCGTTCGACGAAGAAGGCGTGCGCGTCAAGGCGCGCAAGGTGGTGGATGCGGGTGTCGTCGAAGGCTATTTCCTCAGCAGCTACTCGGCGCGCAAGCTGGGCATGAAGACCACTGGCAACGCCGGCGGCTCGCACAATTTGACGCTGACCTCCCGCAGCACCCGTGCGGGCGACGACCTGGACGCCATGCTGAAAAAGCTGGGCACCGGCCTGTTCGTGATCGAACTGATGGGCCAGGGCGTGAACTACGTGACTGGCGACTACTCGCGTGGCGCCAGCGGCTTCTGGGTGGAAAACGGCGAAATCGCCTTCCCCGTGGAAGAGATCACCATCGCCGGTAACCTGAAGGACATGTTCAAGGGCATCCAGGCTATTGGCGCAGACACCTACAACTACGGCGCGAAGACCGTGGGCTCGATCCTGGTGAACCGGATGAAGGTGGCAGGGAGCTGATGTAAGACTTCAAGGCCTTTTAGGCCTCCAGCGCTTATAAAACCAGCGCCACCAGCTATCAATAATATAGCTGGTGGCGTTTTGCTTTGGGCTTACTTGCTGCGTTGTTTGGCCAGTGCGGCCTGTGTTTCTTGCCACAGGTCCATGCCCACATTGGCAGCGACCAGGGCGTTGACCTTGGTGAGCTTGTCGCGCATGCGGGCGGCTTCGGTGGGGGGCAGTTGGTTGATCTGCATTCCCTTGGTTTTCAGGTCGGCCAGGGCTTTGGCGGCTTCGTCGCGGGTGTCTTTGCGCTCAAAATCGCGGCTCTGGATGGCGGCGTCCAGCAGTACTTTTTGCTCGTCCTTGCTCAGGCCGTCCCACCACTTCTTGCTGGCCAGCACGATCCAGGGGCTGTAGACGTGGTTGGTTACGCTCAGGTACTTCTGCACCTCATAGAACTTGCTGGAAACGATGGTGTTGAACGGGTTTTCCTGGCCGTCCACGGTGTTGGTTTCCAGCGCGCTGAAGAGTTCGCTGAAGGGAAGGGGAATGGCGTTGGCGCCCAGAGTCTTGAAGCTGCTCAGGAAGACTTCGTTCTGCATCACGCGCAGCTTGATGCCGTCCATGTCTTCCAGCTTGGTGACGGGACGTTTGTTGTTGGTCAGGTTGCGGAATCCGTTCTCCCAGTAGACCAGGCCTACCAGGCCTTTTTCCTGCAGCTTGGCCATGACTTTCTGGCCGATGGGGCCGTCCAGAATGGCGTCGGCTTCCTGCGCGTTGTTGAACAGAAAGGGCGTGTCCCAAAGCGCCATCTCCTTGGTGATGCCGACCAGGGTGGCGGTGGAGCCAACCATCATCTCCTGCGCGCCGCCCACCAGGGCTTGCTGCATTTGGGTGTCGGGGCCGAGGGCGGCAGCGCCGATGGCGCGCATTTTCATCTTGCCGCCAGAGGCTTTTTCGATCGCACTGACCAGTACTTTGGCGGCGCGGCCCTGGTTGCTTTGCTCGTTCAGGCCGTAGCCGAAGCGGATGATGCGCGGCTTGATGTCTTGCGCGAAGGCCGCGCTGGCGGCGCCCAGGGCGAGTGCGGCCACGGTGGCCAGGGCGGTACGGCGAAGGAAGGTGTGCATGGTGTTTGTCCTTGGTTGTAAGTTGTTGGTTGCGAGAGAGCGGGCGGTTTAGCGCATCCACGCCACGGGGGCGATGACGAGCTGCGGGAAGATGATGAATAGGATCAGGATCAGCGTGTAGGTGATGAGGAAGGGGTTCACGCCCTTGATGACGGTGTGCATGGGCAGGCGGCCCACGCCGGCAATCACGTTCAGCACCGTGCCAACCGGTGGGGTGATCAGGCCGATGGCGCCGTTCAGCACGAACATCAGGCCGAAGTACACCGGGTCTATGCCGGCCTTGACGGCGATGGGCAGCATCACCGGGGCGAAGATCAGGATGGTGGGCGTGAGGTCCAGTGCGGTGCCGATCAACACCAGCACGAGCATCATCACCGCCATCAGGATGCGCGGGCTTTCCACCAACGGGCCGAGCCAGTTCGACAGCGTGCTGGGCAGGTCGGCCAGGGTGATCATGTAGCTGGCCACGGCAGCGCCGGCGCACAGGAACATCACCACGGCGGTGGTCTTGGCGGCGCGCACCAGCACCGTGTAGAGCTCGGGCAGTTTCATTTCACGGTGCACGAAGAGGGCTACGACCAGCGCGTAGAACGCGGCCACCACGGCGGCCTCGGTAGGCGTGAACAGGCCGCTTTTCATGCCACCGATGATGATGATGGGCATCAGCATCGCCCAGAAGGCTTTCAGCGTGGCGTGCAGGCGTTCCTTCATGGGCAGGGGCTGGCCAATCGGCAGCTCGGTCTTGCGCAGCACGAACTTCCAGGCCACGATCAAACCGGCACCCATGAACAGGCCGGGCACGATGCCCGAGACGAACAGTGCCGAGATCGAGGTGTTGGTAGTCACACCGTAAATCACAAACGGCATGGACGGCGGAATGATGGGCGCGATGATGCCGCCCGAGGCCAGCAAGCCGGCCGACACCGGCAACGGGTAGCCATGCTGGCGCATCATCGGCAGCAGGATGGTGGCCAGCGCTGCGGTGTCGGCCAGGGCCGAGCCGCTCATGCTGGCCATCAGCACGGCAGCGCCAATCGCCACATAACCCAGGCCGCCACGGATGTGGCCGACCCAGGCCTGGGCCATGGCGATGATGCGCCGGCTGATGCCGCCCGAGTTCATCAGTTCACCGGCCAGGATGAAGAAGGGCACGGCCAGCAGCGGAAAGCTGTCCACCCCGGCCACAAGGTTCTGGGCCAGCAACTGGGTATCCCAGAAATCTAGAACCCAGGCCATCCCGGCCCCGGTGAGTACCAATGCCAGCGCCATGTTCATGCCGATGCCCATCAGCACCAGCATGCCCAGCGAAAAAACGACGAATGCTTGACCTTCTGCGGACATATGACTTACTCCACTTCCGCGCCGTGACCGAGGTCCAGGGCTTTGTTACGTACCAGCTCCCACAGTGCCATCACGGCGATCAGCAGGGAACACAAAAACGCCGGCAAGGGCAGCAGCGCGCTGGAGTAGCCCAGCACCACCGAATGGCTGCCCATGCCCACGACCACCTGCTGCCAGGCGCCCCATGCCAGGAGACTGCAGCCCAGCACCACCAGCACGCGGATCAGGGCCGCCATTGCGGCCAAGGCCCCAGGTTTGTCGCGCAGCGCCAGCAGCAGGCTGGTGAAGGCCATGTGCTCGCCCATGGGGTAGGCGGCAGCGGCACCGATGAACACCATCCACACAAACAGCAGGCGCGACAGCTCTTCGCTGGCGGCCACGCCGCTGCCAAAGCCATAGCGCAGCACCACGTTGATGAAGACCGAGGTGGCCATCACGGCCAGGCACAGGGCCATGGCTGCATGGGCCAGGCGCACCATGCGGGGCACGGGGAGAGGTGTTTCAGGGGTTTGCATACGGGGTCTCCTGCATCCAATGGATGACGTGTTGGGTAAGGGGTGCCAGGGCCAGGGTGGCATCGACCACCAGTACACCGGCTTCACCCTCGGGGCTTTCCAGGGCCTCAAATTGGCTGTCCACCAGGTTGGCCCGGAAGTAATGGCCACCCGCGCGTTGGGCCACCCGCTGGCGGGCTTCCTCGCGGCTCAGTGACAGGTGTACAAAGCGCAGGCCCGGCACGGCGCTGCGCAGCTGCTCCCGGTAGGCGCGTTTGAGGGCCGAGCAGGTCAGTACGGCGCCCTGGGGGTGGTGCTGCAGCTCCTCGCCCAGCCGCGCCAGCCAGCCTGTACGGTCGGCGTCTACCAGGGGCACGCCGGCGCGCATCTTGGCAACGTTGGCGGCGGAGTGGTAGTCATCGCCTTCGATCAGGGGCCAGTGCAGCGCCTTGGCCAACGCATCCCCCAAACTTGATTTGCCGCATCCGGCAACGCCCATAACAACCAAAGAAACCATCTTGGACAGCGCAATCCCAATGAGTGAAAAAAACCAGGCCAGCGGCCTGTACGACGTCTAAAAACCGTTTTTGATTTTTTGGACAGCGCTATCCTATGTCCCTGCAGCGTGTATTTCCATCAGGGTTTTCACCTGCAAATGTGTCAAACCCGGTCGATTGGGCTGGTCGAATGGCTTGCCCCTGCCTCGGTAGAATCGCCTCCACACCGCATGGACAGCCCTTCTTCACCCCCTTCTTCCGCCCCTTTGCGCCGCCGGGCCACCGGGCGCGCCACGCTTAACGATGTGGCTCTGGCCGCAGGTGTCAGTGCCATCACGGCGTCACGCGCCTTGCGCGGCGCCCGGGCGGTGGATCCGGTGCTGGTTGAGAAGGTCCAAGTGGCAGCCCTGCAACTGGGCTACGTGCCCGACCCTGCGGCCCGCGCATTGGCGTCGGCCCGTAGCTCACATGTGGCGGTGCTGATTCCCTTGCTGTCGAACGCGCTGTTCGTCGAGCTGCTGGAAGCGGTGCAGCGCACCTTGGCGCCTGCCGGCTACCAGACCCTGATGGGCGTGACCCATTACCAAGCGGCGGAAGAAGAGGCCTTGCTGCGCAGCTACCTGGCGCACCGGCCGGCCGGGCTGCTGGTCACCGGTTTTGACCGCAGCGAAGCCGCCCGCCAGATGATTGCCCGCAGCGGCGTGCCCTGTGTGCATTTGATGGAAACGGCGGCGACGCCAGGCGTCTACGGCGTGGGGCTATCGCAACTGGACGCGGCGCGCACTATCACCGAACACCTGTTGCAGCGCGGCCGCCGGCGTATCGCCTACGTTGCTGGGCAGCTGGACCCGCGGGTCATGCAACGCGCCGAGGGCTACCGCGCCGCCCTGCGGGACGCGGGGTGTTACGACCCTGACCTGGAGGTATTGGACCCGTCGCCGACCTCCATGGCCCTGGGTGGGCAATTGCTGGAAAGCCTGCTGGCACGCCGGCCGGATGTGGATGCCGTTTTCTTTTGCAACGACGACCTGGCGCAGGGCGGGCTATTAGCCGCGTTGCGTCTACAGGTGGCCGTGCCAGGGCGGATTGCGGTGGTGGGCTTCAACGACCTGGCCGGCAGCGACCAGATGTTGCCGCCTCTGACTACGATCCGCACGCCGCGCGCCGAGATCGGGACGCAGGCCGCCACGATGCTGCTGGCGTTGATGCGCGGTGAACCGGTGCTGCACAGCACGGTTGATCTGGGCTACCAGCTGGTGGTGCGCAGCAGCAGCTGAGGGCCTTAATATTCAGTATGTTTTATACCGCTGGCGCACTATTTACCTGCGCCGGCTGCTATAAATAGTGAAGCAAAACATGCTTTAACGATTTGGCTCTTCGCCCGGGCGCAGGATGCGTTTGCGGTCTGGGGTCCAGGTGTTGGGCCTGGCCTCCTGCACCTGTGGGCGGGGCATGGGCTGGATCTGCTGTGCTGGCTGTGGCGGCTGTTGTTGCTGTTGCTGCTGCTGCTGGGCGCGTTGGTTCCGGTCCCGCTGCGCCTGTTCACGTTGGGCTTGCTCTGCCTGCTGTTGCTGGATGCGGTTTTGCTGTTCGCGCATTTGCTGCTGCACGGCATCGCGCTGCATTTGTTCCCGTTGCTGGCCTTGCAGCTGCATACGGTTTTGCTCTTGCTGCTGGCGCTCGCGGTCTAGCTGCTGCTGGCGTTGCAATTGGGCGCGCTGCTGCAAGTCCTGAAAGTTGTTGGGGGCCTGCATCATGGGCTCCACCATATGCACTTGAGGCCGGGGCATGGGAATGGCCTGCTGGCTGGGCGGGCCACCGTGCCATGCGGGGTTGGCGCCCACGCCGGGAGGCAGACCGGGCCGTGACTCGGGTGGGCGGTTGGGGTTGGCTGGGCGCCAGGTCTGGCCGGGGGCCAGCGGAAACCAGTTGTTATTGGGTGGATGGTGGCGGTCACGGTCGGCAAATGGGTCGCGGAAACCCACCACCGCAGGCACATACGCCGGGCGTGCCATCACCGGCCCAGGCACCCAGCACCATTGCGCGCCGATCTGCGCCCAGCGGCCGTAATGGAAGGGTGCAAAGCCCCAGGGCGCGTCGTCTACCCAGGTCCAGCCCCAGGGTTCAATCCAGCGCCATTGGCCGTTGCGGAAGGGTGCCCACTGGCTGCTGTTGACGCGGGGAATCCATACCGTGCCGAATTCAGTGTCGGTGCGCCATTCGCCATAGGCGTCCAGCTGCTGGTAGCCCACGGTGTCGCGCGACACGTAGCGGGCGCTGAGCGACTGGTCTTCGGCCCGGTCACGGGCGCTGGCCCACATGTCAAAGGAATCGCGGGGCGGGTTGTCGTAAAAAACCTCCTGGCTCAGCTGGCGGTCGGCAAAGCGGATCTGCTGCCCGGCGGTGATGCCGCGTGCCTGGCCGCTTTCACCATAGGCCACGCCGCTGCCGCTGCGCACGGTGACGGCGGTGGTGCGCAAGGGGGGATCTACATCCAGCCGGTATTCGCCAGGCTGGCTGATGGTGAAGGCCAGGTTGGGGGTGTCGATTTCCAGCTGTTCGCCGGGATAGATCTGGCGCACGCGCAGCGACAGGCTACCCCGCTCCAGCGTCAGGCGGGCGGTGTCGTCGTCCAGCTGGGCGATTTCCAATGCGGCCGGGCCGCTGCTGCGCAGGGCGGTAGAGCCTATGTGCAGCTCATTGCGGCCACCAGGGGCGGTTTGCAGCCTGTCGCCGGTGGTAAGTGGGCGGTTGTATTCGGCCGGGCTCCAGTCGTTGCTGCCGCCGGGCGCGTAGCTGGTGGCACCCTCCATCTGGCTGATGCGGCCAACGCGACTGGGCGCGTCGGTCTGTGCGGAGGCCTGCAAGCCCGCCAACGCGAGTAACAAGCCGCCCAGGAAGCGGCTTGTTCGGTAGAGAAGGGAGTAGGACATGGCGTGCAGCGAAGTGGTCACGCCTGCATAACGCGGTAGCCAGGACAATGGTTGTCCCGGCTACGGATGCTTACGTTTATCCCGCCAGCGCAGCCTTCACGGCGGCAGACACCTGGCCCATTTCGGCCTTGCCGGCCAACTGCGCCTTGGCGGCGCCCATCAGCTTGCCCATGTCGCCACCGGCCAGGGGGCGGCCCAGTTCGGCGACCAGGGCGGCAGCCAGCGCGTTGACTTCGGCGGCGACTTGCTCGGCGTCCAGACGCTGGGGCAGATAGGCGGAGAGCACGGCCATTTCGGCCTTTTCCACATCGGCCAGGTCGTTGCGGTCGGCCTTGACGAAGGCTTCCACCGAGTCCTTGCGCTGCTTGATGAGCTTGTCAACGATGGCGATGATGGCGGCGTCATCCAGCACCACGCGTTCGTCCACTTCTTTTTGCTTCATGGCCGACAGCAGCAGGCGGACGGTACCCAGGCGGGCGCTGTCCTTGGCGCGCATGGCGGTTTTCATGTCTTCGGTGATTTGTTCTTTGAGTGACATTGGTTTTCCTTTTTGAGGGAGGAGGCTATTGCGTTTTCATTTCAAGCCGAGATTAGGCGCGCAGCCGCAGACGGTACTTCGGTACGGCCAGGCAAAGCAACGACATATCGGTTTGAAATGAAAACGCCATAGAAAAAGCCCGCCCTGGCGTCCCGGGGCGGGCTTGTCAAACTGCGGACAGTTTGAAAGCTTAATACAGCTTTTTAGGCAGCTGCATCGAACGTACACGCTTGTAGTGGCGCTTCACAGCGGCCGACTTCTTGCGCTTGCGCTCGGTGGTGGGCTTTTCATAGAACTCGCGCGCGCGCAGGTCGGTCAGCAGACCGAGCTTTTCGATGGTGCGCTTGAAGCGGCGCAGGGCCACGTCAAAGGGTTCGTTTTCTTTTACACGGATAGTTGTCATGACAAAAAAAGATTCCGATAGTGTGCGGGTCTTGTCAAAGGAAGATCAGGCCGTTTGACGAAGGGACCGCGGTGTTCCCTCGCTATTACATTGATCAGGCAGCGAGGGTTTGCCAGCAAAGCCTTGGATTATAGCGCGGAAGTACGATCTATAGCCGCAGGTAACCCGCATCGATGGCATTTTGCGCCATTTGCGGGATCACACCATAGACGCTGAGCGGCAATTCGGTGAAATCCTGAATGAGCAAGGCCGCCCGTGCTTCCGCCCAGCGTGGGTCGGCGACGACCTGGTGCAGGGCCTGGCGCAAGGCCTGCAGCATGGCGGCAGGGGTGTGGATGGAGGTGACCAGCGGCAAGCCCGGCGCTGGCACAGTCTGGCCGAAGGCCTGCAGTCCGCGCACGGCCTCGGGCTGGTCGCGGGTCAGCAAGGCCCAGGTCACGCAGTCCACCGCCGCCAGATCGGCCTGGCCGCTGCGGACCAGTTCGACCGAACGCCGGTGCGAGCCGGACGCGACGGCGCTGGCAAAAAACCGGCCATCCCGTGCCCACGGTGCCAGCAGTGCCCGCAGGCTGTTGTAGCCCGACTGCGAATCTTCCGAGTTGTAGGCTACTACCCGGCCGCGAAACGCCTGTAGCGGCTGGCCGGCATCCGCGTCCCGGCAAACCAGCTGGCTGCGGTAGTACACGCTCTCGCAGCCGGGCGCGGCATAGGCCCATGCGCCAACCAACTGGACCCGGCCGGCCAGCCCATGCGTCAGCGGATAGCCGCAGGTCTGGCTCAGCAGCAGGCCGGGGTCGGTCCAGTGCGCCATCAAATCATCGGGTTGGGTCAGGGTGTCAGGTGCTTGGCCAAGGCCGACGTGGCGCAATGATTCGGCTAGGGCCTGCCACAGTGTGGCATTGGCGGCCGATCCGGCGGCATACATGGGGAGGGAAGACAGCATGGGTTTCAGCGGGATTGGGTGCGCCAGCGGTCCAGATATTCGGCCAACCGGCCAAAAGCCATGTCGGTCACCACGGCCAGCCCACCGACCAGGATCGCGCCTTGCAGCACATAGGCGGTGTTGAAGCCGCTCAGGCCGACGATGATGGGCGAGCCCAGAGTTTTGGCGCCGACGGTGGAGGCAATCGCGGCCGTGCCCAGGTTCACGATGACCGAGGTACGCACGCCGGTCAATATCACCGGCAGGGCCAGTGGTAGCTCTACTTTTAAGAGCGTACCCAGGCCGCCCATACCCAGCCCTAGCGCGATTTCGCGTACCGAAGCGGGCACCGATTCGATACCGGCGATAGTGGCCCGTACCACCGGCAGCAGGCCGTACAAGGCCAGCGCGATCAGTGCGGGCTCGGTACCGAAACCGATCAAGGGCGCGGCAATCGCCAGCACGGCCACTGGCGGGAAAGTTTGCCCCATGGCGACCACGGTTTCCACCAGCGGCTTGAATTCTTGCCCGGCGGGCCGGGTCACGGCCACGCCGGCGCCTACTCCGACCACGACCGACGCCAGGCTGGACCAGAACACGATGTTCAGATGTGCGAGCACCAGGGCCACAAAGCTGTCCTGGGTGTAGACCGGCCGGTCCAGCGCCGGGAACAGCGCGGCAAACAGCGGCCGCAGCTGTGGCATACCCCATGTCAATAATGCTAGCAAGAGAACCACCCAGAATAAGCGGTCATGCAAGATTTTGTGCAGGACTCTATGCATTACGCAGCTCGTTGCCAGAGGTCGGCAAAGTGCAGCACGCCCAGCGCCTGGCCGTGCTCGTCCACCACCGGCAGGCGGTCGCAGGCGCGGGCCACGAAGGTCGACAGGGCTTCGCGCAGGCTGGTGTGGGCGGGCAGGGCGTCGCCGGCCACGGTTTCGCCGCGCCGGGTGTGGGCTGCCACGGTGGCCAGGCCCAATAACTTGATGCCTATGTCGCTACGGCCCACAAAGTCGGTCACGAAGTCGTTGGCCGGGTGGGTCAACAGCTCGGTGGGGCTGCCGGCCTGCACGATCTGGCCGTCCTGCAGCAGCACGATGCGGGTCGCCAGGCTCAGCGCCTCGTCGATATCGTGGGTCACCAGCACAATGGTTTTGCCCGATGTCTTATGGATGCGCAGCATCTCTTTTTGCAGCGTGCTGCGCGTCACCGGGTCGAGCGCGCCAAACGGCTCGTCCATCAGCAGCACCTCGGGGTCTACCGCCAGCGCCCGGGCTACGCCTACGCGCTGCTGCTGGCCACCCGACAGCTGGTGCGGATAGCGGCCGCGGTAGGTGGCGGGCGCCAGGTCCAGCAGCTCCAGCAGCTCGGTCACGCGGTCGCGGATGCGGGCCGCCGGCCAGCCCAGTAGCTCGGGCACGGTGGCGATGTTTTTCTCCACCGTCCAGTGCGGGAACAGGCCGATGGACTGGATTGCATAGCCCATGCGGCGGCGAATGTCCTGGGGCTTGAAGCTGCGGATTTCTTCGCCCTGGAACAGGATGCGGCCCGAGTCGTGTTCGACCAGCCGGTTGATCATCTTCAAGGTGGTGGACTTGCCAGATCCCGAGCCGCCGATGAGCACGGTGAATTCGCCCTTGGGGATATTCAGCGACAGGTCTTTGACCGCTGCCGCTCTGCCAAAGGATTTGTGCACGTGCTGGAATTCGATCATGGCGTGGGTGTGAGGAATACAGACAAAGATTGAAACAGCGCATCGACCAGCACCGCCAGCGCCACTACCGGCAGCACGCCCAGTAGTACCAGGTCCAGCGCACTGCTCAGCAGGCCCTGGAACATGATGGAGCCAAAGCCGCCCGCGCCGATCAGCGCTGCCACCACCGCCAGGCCTACGGCCTGCACGGTGGTGGTGCGGATGCCGGCCACCAGCAACGGCAGGGCCAGCGGCACTTCGACGCGCCAGAAGATCTGCCGCGGTGTCAGCCCCATACCGGTTGCCGACTCCACCACCGCCTCCGGCACCTGGCGCAGGCCGGTGACGGTGCTGTGCACGATGGGCAGCAGCGAATACAGGGTCAGCGCCAGCACCGCCGGTGTCAGTCCGATGCCGCTGATACCGGCGTTGGGCCACCAGGCCGCCAGCATGGCCAGCGGCGCCATCAGCAGGCCGAACAGGGCAATCGACGGCACGGTTTGCACCAGATTCAGCAGCGCAAACAGCGGCGCCGCCAGACGCGGCCGCCTAAACGCCGCCACGCCCAGCGGCACGCCGATCAGCAGGGTCGGCACCAGGGTGGTCAGCACGATTTGCACATGGCGGCGCCAGGCGGACTGGAATACGTCCTGCCGGTTTGCATATTCCTTCAGCAGCGAGAGCGCATCCAGATGGCCTTGCAACAGCAGGGCCACCAGCGGCAGCGCCACGGCCACGCCTGCCAGGCTGCGGGTCAGCGCATTCAGCTTCAGGCGCTGCAGCGCATCGGCCGCAGCCAGCGCGCACAGCACGACCAGAATCCAGAATCCGCCGCCAAACGAGGTGCGCAGCAGCGGCGACTCGGCCGTGGCTGCGGCCTGCCGTGCCTGCTCGCCCGCCAGCCAGACCCAGCCGAACAGGCTGGCCGCCGCCGTCAGCAGCACCAGCCAATGGACGCGAGGTTGCGGGGCCAGAAACACTGCGCCAGCCAGCAGCGCGGCGGGTAGCAGCACCAGCCAGCGCCAGCCGGCCAGGATGTCGGCCAGTGGAATGCCCACGCCCGAGACCAGGCGGTTTGGCGCCTCGGTCACAAACGCCAGGCGGAAAGCCACGAACAGGCCGAGCAGCACCAGGCTGAACAGCACCCGGTTGCGCACCCAGCCCGGTGTATCGGAGGCCTCGGCTACAGCTATCAGGGAGGGCGAGGCCTGCGCCATCGGTTTATTTGACGAAGCCTTTGGACTTCAGGTAGGCAGCCGCTACGGCCTTGGCGTCCTGGCCTTCCAGGGCGATCTTGGCGTTCAGGCTTTGCAGGGTCGGGCCGTCCAGGCTTTTGAACACCGGTGCCAGCGCATCCTTGATCTTGGGGTTCTTGGCCAGCACATCGGCGCGCACCACCGGTGCCGGCGCGTAGATGGGCTGCGCGCCCTTGCTGTCGTTCAGGATCACCAGGCCCAGCGCGGATACCGGGCCGTCGGTGCCGTAGGCCATGGCGGCGTTCACGCCCGAGGTCTGCTCGGCCGCGGCCTTGATGGTCACCGTGGTGTCGCCGCCGGCCAGGGTCAGCAGCTGGTCCTGGTTCAGCTTGAAGCCGTAGGTGGTCTGGAAGGCGGGCAGGGCGTCGGGCCGTTCAATGAACTCGGCCGATGCCGCCAGCTTGAACTTGCCGCCGGTGCCCAGCCATTTGCCCAGGTCGTCCAGCGACTTCAGATTGTTTTTGCTGGCCACATCTTTGCGGATGGCGATGGCCCAGGTGTTGTTGGCCGGGGCCGGCTCCAGCCAGACCAGCTTGTTCTTCTCGGCGTCCAGCGCCTTGACCTTTTCATAGCCGGCTTTGGCGTCTTTCCAGGCCGGGTTCTTTTCGTCGGAGAAGAAGAACGCGCCGTTGCCGGTGTATTCGGGATAGATGTCGATTTCGCCCGCCGTCAGCGCGCCGCGCACGATCTTGGTGTTGCCGAGCTGCAACTTGTTCTCGGTCTTGATGCCATTGGCTTCCAGCACCTGCAGCACCACATTGCCCAGCAGTGCGCCTTCGGTGTCGATTTTGGAGGCGACGCGCACGGCGGTCTGGGCGTGCAGTGCGCCCGTCAGGCCCACAGCGGCAACAGCGGTAACCAGCAGGCGGCGAGAAAACGAATAAGCCATGGGAATTCCTTTAAACGGAGATGGACAAGATTTCAGTGCAGGCTAGAGCGTGCCACAGGAATCAGTTCTTCAGGTAACACAGGTGAATCAATCGGTGTCAGCGCAAACCGACGCAGCAGATGGCCGTAGCCCGGCACCAGAAAGCCGCCGTTGCGCTGCAGGTAGCCGCTGCGGTCGGCCAGGTAGGTGGTGCGCAGCCGGTACCAGGGCATGGACGGGGTTTCGTGGTGCACCACGTGGTAGTTGTTGTTCAGGTACAGCAGTCGCCAGAACGGGCTGGCCTCGTTGATGGCGATGCGGTGCGCGGGGCGCAGCGCCGGCCGGTGTTCGTACAGGGATCGCAGCATGGCCAGGCCCAGCGCCGGGTAGGACACCAGCAGATAGTGCAGCGGATGGATGCCCGCATAGTGCTGCAGCGCCCACAGCAGCAGCGCCAGCAGGCCCAGGTGCTCGGCCCAGCTGCGGCTGTGCGACCAGTCGCCGCGCAGCGGCTGGCGCAGGATATCGGCCCAGGTCGGCACGATGGCCAGCGCCGGGCCGACCAGCAGCCGCCCCAACACCGTGCGCTGCCAGCGCCAGCAGACGCGCTGCCAGGCGGGCAGGCCCGCATATTGGGCGGCTGTCAGGTAGTTGCTCTCGGGGTCGATGCCGGGCCGGGTCAGGTGCTCGTCCTGGTGGTGGATCAAATGGCTGTGGCGGTACATGTCGAACGGGTACCAGACGGCCAGCGGCGCCAGGCCCAGCAGCCGGTTGATGCGCGGCGACGCCGTGGGGTGGCCGTGCACCAGCTCGTGCTGCAGGCTCATGTACCAGCAGACCACCAGCAGCAAGGCCGTGCTGCCCAACACATTGCCCAGCTGCTGCCAGTACACCACCACCGCCACCCAGGCCAGGTAGATGCCTGCTGTCAAAAGCCAGGTCGGCCATTCAAAACGGTTGCGTGCAAGAGTGCTGGGGCTGTGCATGGTGGGGATGTAACAAGCGGAAAAATGCCTGTCATGGATGTTACGTTCACCCGGTATATACAAGCAAAGAATAAATACGCCTAAGCATATTCGGTGCCAACGGGGTGGAGTCCTGCAGTCGCACCTCCGCCAGCCATGGTTCAGCGGCCATTTGCTATATTAAAAATAGCTGTTGGCGCAGGTGGAATATGCGCCGCAAGCCGATTTTCTCTAAATGAGCCTACAACTGCGCCAGGCCCAGCGCCGTAGCCTGTCTATCCAGGTCCCGCAGCACCCGGTAGGCCGAGCTCGGCACGGCCTCGAAGCCGCCCAGCAGCAGCCCGGCGCGGGTGCCGGTCAGTGCCGGGTCGGCCATCGCCTGTTGCAGGCCTTGGCGCAGCAGGGCCAGCAGCGCAGGCGGCGTGCCCAGGGCGGTGACCAGCGCTGTGCCCGGCACGCTGGCGGTGCGGCCGACGATGCGTGTGCCCTGCACTACCTCGGGCTGGTAGCGCTGGAACTGGGCGTAGCTGATGCAGTCGATGGCCGCGATGTCCGCCGCGCCGTTGCGCACCAGCGCCAGCGAAGCGATGTGCGCGCCCGAGGCTATTGCCCGCGCAAAGAAGCGCCCGTCCACCGCCAGCGGCGCCGCCATGCCGCGCAGGCTGTGGTAGCCCGACTGCGAATCGGTCGAGTTGTAGGCCACCACCTGGTTGCGGAATGCGGCCAGGTCTTGGCCGGCATCGTCCGCCCGGCACACCAGGTGGCTGCTGTATTGGATGCCCTCGCAGCCTGGCGCCGTGTAATGGAAGGCGCCGACCAGCTGCACCCGCTGCTCCAGCGCATCCACCATCTGGTAGCCGCAGCACTGGCTCAATAGCAGGTCGGGCCGCAGCCAATGGCTGGTGAGGTCGTCGTTGGTGGGGGTGTCAAGCTCCGTGGGTACCTCCGGCACGCCCGCCTGGCGCAGGTAGCCGGCCAGGTACTGCCAAAGCGCGGCGCTGCCAGCTGGGTGGGACACGTACATGGGGAGGGAGGCGATCATGGGGTGGGGGGGCTGTTGGGGAGGGCGCGAGCATACCCAGGCTGGAGTGCTATTTAAACAGTAGCTGCTGGCGCACTATTTATATGCGTTAGAAGCCAAAAATGTTGGCGTGGCAGCTGCCTGCCAATACGCCTTTAAGCACTTGCGACAGGGTAGGGCGGAATGTGCTGCCCTTGCTGCAGCCGGCTGGCGACTTGCAGCAGCAGCTCTATGTCCAGTGTGTCCGGGTCGCGAGGCACCACGTCGTAATGGCATAGGGTGCCCAGCAGTTGGCCATCAGGGTCCATCACCGGTATGCCGCAATAGGCGAGTACGGCGTTGCGTGCGGGGTGGCTTTCCAGCCGGGCATCGTCCAGCGCATTGGCGACGGTGAACAAGCCCTTGCTTTCGCGCACATAGCAGCAGTAAGTGGCCGTGTCTGGCACCTCGGCGGAGCTGGTGACGGACGGGTTTTCGCGGTCGTAGTGGAGGACCGCAGTGGCCTTGCCATCCTGGAAACGAAAGACACCGATGAACCGGTAGGCAGACAGCGACAGGATGTACGCCAGGGCCTCACGTGCCCCTTTGGATTCGAGAGTTTGCGCGAACTGTCCAAAATGTTCGCAGGTGCGCAAGCCTTCGGAAAGAGTCTGCATATCAGTGGTCTCTGGTTGCAAGGTTAGGGCTAGTTACATAGCCAAGAGTCGGCTTGACGTAAGCAGTGTATCGGGGGCACATATGGTTAGTGCGCATGCCATACCGATGGGATTCCTTGTCCAGTTCAGTACATCGTGGCGCGCTGGCGGGCAGTGCGTTCAGCGTCGTACGCCGCACCGTCGATGGCGTTCTGGGTCACCGCCGCCAGCATCGCGCCCGCACTGGGCACGGTGGTGGCCAGCCCCGGGTCGCACGGATCCCACAGCTTGGACCGCAGCAGCGCCCGGGCGCACTGGAAGTACACCGTTTGCACCCGGATCTCGATCACGCACTTGGGTTGCACTCCGTTGATGGCCAAGCGTGCCAGCAGCTCGGGCGCTACCGAAATCCGGGCTAGCCCGTTGACCCGTAGCGTCTCGTTGGTGCCGGGCACAAAGAACAGCAGCGCCACATGCGGGTCGGCCAGGATGTTGCGCAGGCTGTCGATGCGGTTGTTGCCCCGCCGCTCGGGCAGCAAGAGGGTGTGTTCGTCCAGCACGGTCACTAGCGGCGCCGGATCACCCCGGGGGGACGTGTCCAGTCCGTCCGGCCCAGAGGTGGCCAGCACCGCGAAGGGCGACGCCTCTATCCACTGGCGGTAGACCGGGTGCAGGTAGGGCACTTCTTTGCGTATCGACACCTCAGCCGCCTCGCCAAACAGTGCCTCCAGGGCGGCAAGGTTGGTGATGGTGTGGCTGTCTGGTGTGGTCATGCTGGTGCGCCGGGGCGGCGGTTAGGGGGCGGTTAGGTGGGGCGGTTAAGGCTGCTCGACTTTCAGCCGCGTCGCATATTTCGCGATCAACTCCTTGGCCATGGCGTCGCCTGCGCTGCGGTCGGCGGCAGAAAGCCGTGGCGCCAGGTCGGCCATGGCCTTGTTGGCGTCTTTCAGTATGTCTTCTTCGATCGGATCGGTGGCGCTGTTCCGGGCGGCGGTGGCGATGGCGCATTGGTACCAGGCATAGGCCTGGGCCGCATTGGCGGCCACGCCTCTGCCAGCTTCATAGGCTTGGCCCAGGTGCAACTGCGCCTCCGATACGGCCAGCGCCGCACCCTTGCGCCACAGCTCCACCGCTTTGGCGGGCTGGGCCGGGCCGCCCAGGCCGGCGTACAGCAGAAAGGCCAGGTTGTTCAGCGCCTCGTCGGGCCCGCCATCTGCCAGCGACTGCTCCCACTGCTTACGCGCTTCGGCGTAGTCCTTCGCCCGCCAGGCGGCGACGCCCTGGTTGTAGGCGGATTCTTCCGCGGACGCGACGGAGGTGGCTAGCGTGATGGCCAGCAGAATGTGTATTGCAAGCCGGTTCATGCGGCCGCCCGCAGCGCCTGCCCACACGCAAACCCGCTGGCCCAGGCCCACTGGAAGTTGTAGCCGCCCAGCCAGCCGGTCACGTCCATCACCTCGCCGATGAAATACAGGCCGGGCTGTTTGGATTCCATGGTCTGCGACGACAAATCCCGCGTGTCCACGCCGCCAGCGGTGACCTCGGCCTTCTTGTAGCCTTCCGAGCCGTTGGGCGTCAGCTCCCAGCGGGCCAGCTTTTCGGCCAAGCTGTTGAGTGCCTTGTCGGTGGCGTCGCAGATGGGTTTTTGCCAGGCCGGGTCCTGGCCGGCCCAGGCGTCGGCCAGGCGCGAGGGCACCAGCTGCGCCAGCTCGTTGGCGATCAGCTTGCGCGAGGTGGCTTTGGCCCGCAGCAGGGCCGGGGGTAGGTCTTTTTCGGGGGCCAGGTTCAGGCGGATCGGCGTGCCATCAAGCCAGTAGCTGGATATTTGCAGCACGGCCGGGCCGCTCAAGCCCCGGTGGGTGAACAGCAGGTCTTCATGGAAGCTGGTCTTGTCCTTCTTCACGCCGGTTTCGATCAGCACCGGCAGCGCCAGGCCGGACAGGTGCGCGTAGGGCGCCCAGGCTTCGCTGTCAAAGGTCAGCGGCACCAGCGCCGGGCGGGGCGTGACCATGCGCAGGCCGAACTGCTGGGCGATACGGTAACCAAAGTCGGTGGCGCCGATCTTGGGGATGGACAGGCCGCCGGTGGCGACGACGATTTGCGGCGCGTGTATGGTACCTTCGCTACTATCTATTTCATAGCTGCCTGCGGAGGTAGTGTCTGTGCTAGCGGCCGAATAGCGTATGTTTTTTACGCTGCAGGGCTGCCAGCGTGTAACGTTGCCGGTGGCGCATTCGGCCAGCAGCATGTTCACCAAATCTTCGGCGGATCGGTCGCAAAACAGCTGGCCCTTGTGCTTCTCGTGGAAGCTGATGCCGTGGCGGGTCATCAGTTCGGTGAAGTCCTTGGGCGTATAGCGGCTGAGCGCGCTGCGGCAGAAGTGCGGGTTCTCGCCGAGGAAGTTGGCCGGCGTCACATCGCGGTTGGTGAAGTTGGCGCGACCGCCGCCAGAGATGCGGATCTTCTCGGCCACCTTCTCGCTGTGGTCGATGACCAAGACCTTCAAACCCCTCTGCCCGGCCACGCCCGCACAGAACAAACCGGCCGCGCCCGCGCCGATGACGACGACATCAAACTTATGCATCAAATTGGCCTCTAGCGCAGGTAGAAGCTGCGCAAGCAGCTATAAAAATCATAGTTTTAGTGAATGGCTCGCTTCTTCCAGGAACACCGCAGAACTGGCTTCGCCAGGCTGCTGGTGTTGCCCCCTGCAAGGGGGTTGGCGGAAAGTGCGCAGCACTGGAGCCTGGGGGTGTACTCAAGTTCTCGCTCCTAGGGCCTTGGCGCGCGCTGCGGTATCCGCCAGGCTCTGCGCGTCCGGCGGGTTCTGCGTGGGCCAGCCTTGCAGATGGTTTTGCACGATGGTGCTCAAGGCGGTGATCCAGCCGGGTTCGCTGTTCAGGCAGGGGATGTAGTGGAACTCCTGGCCGCCTGCGTTCAGGAAGGCGGCTTTGCCTTCCATGGCGATTTCTTCCAGCGTCTCCAGGCAGTCGCTGGTGAAGCCGGGGCAGATGACGTCCACGCGCTTCACCTTGGCCTTGCCCATGGCGATCAGGCTGGGCTCGGTATAGGGCTCCAGCCATTTGGCGCGGCCCAGGCGCGACTGGAAGGTGACCTTGTACTGTTCCTTGGCCAGGCCCAGTGCGGCGGCCAGCAGGCGTGCGGTCTTGTGGCATTCGCAGTGGTAGGGGTCGCCCAGGTGCAGGGTGCGCTCGGGCACACCGTGGAAGCTCATCACCAGTTGGTCGGGCTGGCCGTTGTGCTGCCAGTGGCTGCGCACGCGCTGGGCCAGGGCAGCGATGTAGCCGGGGTCGTCGTGGTAGCGGTTGACGAAGCGCAGCTCGGGGATGTTGCGGGTCTGGCGCGCCCAGTCGTACACCGCGTCGAACACGCTGGCCGTGCTGGTGGCCGAGTACTGCGGGTAGGCCGGCACGATCAGCACCCGGGTCACGCCCTGGGCCTTGAATTTGTCCAGCTGCTCGGCAATCGACGGGCTGCCGTAGCGCATGGCGTAGTCCACCTGCACCTGGTGGCCGCGCTCGCCCAGCCAGCCGCGCAGCATCACCGCCTGCTGCTCGGTGCCAATGCGCAGCGGCGAGCCCTGCGGCGTCCAGATGCTGGCGTATTTGGCGGCCGACTGCTTGGGCCGGGTGCGCAGGATGATGCCGTGCAGGATCACGTTCCAGATGACCTTAGGGATCTCGATCACCCGGTGGTCGCTGAGGAACTGCGCCAGATAGCGGCGCACGGCCGCTGGCGTGGCGGCGTCTGGCGTGCCCAGGTTGCAGTACAGCACGCCGGTGCGCGGGGCTTGGGCGTGGGAATGTGGGGGTTCTGGCTTGAAGGGGGAGGCGAAGAGGGGCATTCCGGTATTCTCGCGTACCTATGTTGGACCTCACCAAAATCAAAGCCATATCCCTGGACCTGGATGACACGCTGTGGCCGGTCTGGCCGGCCATCCACCGGGCCGAAGCCGAGCTGCTGCAGTGGCTGCACGACCACGCACCGGCCACCGCCCGCCGCTATGACAGCACCGAGGCCCTGCGCGCCGTGCGCGAGCAACTGGAGCGTGAGCGCCCCGACCTGCGGCACGACCTGAGCGCCATGCGCCGCGAGTCCATCCGTCTGGCGCTGCGCGAGTCCGGGGACGACGGCGCTTTGGCCGAACCGGCGTTTGAAGTTTTCTTCGCCGCGCGCCAACGGGTGGACTTGTATGAAGACGCCTTGCCCGCGCTGGAACAACTGGCGGCGCGCTTCCCCTTGGTCGCGCTGAGCAACGGCAACGCCGATGTGCACCGCGTGGGCATTGGCGGGCATTTCTCGGCCTCGTTCAGCGCCCATTTGTTTGGCGTGGCCAAGCCAGACCCGCGCATCTTCCACGCCGCCGCGCAGGCCGTGGGCGTGGCGCCGCACGAGGTGCTGCACGTGGGCGACGATGCCTTGCTGGACGTGGTGGCCGCCGTAGATGCCGGCATGCAAGCCGTCTGGCTGAACCGCCATGGCCACGCCTGGGCGCACGCCACCGAGCCGCACCTGACCGTGGCGGACCTGGGCGCGTTGAGCGCGCTGTGGGTTACGCAATAACCCAGCGGTCGGTAGCGGCGCGGATGTGGCTGCGCATGGCGGCTTCGGCGGCCAGCTGGCAAGATTCAAGCTGCGCCAACAGTCAAACACCAGCTGGTTGTAGCCGCTGGCGCCATATTCCTTGCTGCGGATACCCCAGTGGGCTGTGGCATTGCGCTGGCTGTTAGCGGCAGCACCATGCCAGACGGGGCTGTGTCCGCCCGAGCCGGAACCCACCAGGTTGCCCTGGCCGCTGTAGCGGGTGTCGCTGGCGGCGTCGAAGACGCTGGTGTCTGCATCGGCATCCTGGGCACCGCCGGGGGTGGGCAGTACCCCGCCTTCGCCCTGGCCGTTGTAGAGGGCTGCCACGGCGATGGGGCGGTCGATGTCGCCTTCCAGAAACTGCACTTGCACCTCTTGGCCGATGCGGGGGATGAACTGCACGCCCATGCCGGCACCACTTCCTCCGCCCGCACTGCGCTGCAGCACGCGGACCCAGCAGGTGCTGGCGTCGTCACTCGCGTCATCACTCCCCTGGCCCTGCCAGTGGAAGCGGATGCGGATGCGCCCCAGGCGGTCGGTGAAAGTCTCGTCGGCGCCACTGGGCACCGTCTCGCCCTGGGCTCCGATGACGATGGCCGTCTGGCTACCCCAGGCGGTAGGGCGTGGGTTCAGCCGCAGGCCGGTGCCATCGGCCAGCACCGGGCGCCAGGGCTGCTGGGCGGGGATGGCCTCGAAGCGGTTGGCGTAGCCCAGCTTCTGGGCCTGGGCGATGAGGGCGGAGATGGGGATCAATTCAACACTGGTGCTATGGAGTTCATAGCTGCTTGCGCAGTTACTACCTGCGCTGGAGGCTGATTCGGCTTGTAATTCTTGGGATGCCTGCGCGGATAGCTGTTGCAGCAGCTCGCCTAATGATTGGCGTGTAGAGCCCACGTTATGGGCTTGGCCTTATGGGCCCAAACGAATGGAGTCGAGAACTTTCAGGTACTGGTCTACATATTTATTTGTGTAGGTTTTAGGGTTTACGTCATCGAAGCAAGTGAGGGCGTCTGCGGACCTATTTTTATTGCCGTGTATGGAGTAGATGCAGACGGAGTAAGGATTTTTTGTGCCCTTGTAGTACGAAACAGCGCGTGCCACGAGCATTTGAGTGCCTTGATTGTCTTTCTGAATGACAGGAAAACTAGTGGGTATAGACCATCGACCTTTGGGGGTCAACATGCGATCCATAAATAAGCCTCTTTCATCAATATCTAATTGGCCGCTCTGAGCCAAACTTTCTTCGAAACTTTGATGATCATGAATATAGAAATTCACATAATTAAAATGCTCGTTAAATGTGTATCCCTTTGTGTATAAAGGTACGACTGGTTGCATATATTGCATGGCTTTGACTGGTGCATCTGACGCTGCAAACCCAAATATAGGGTGAGGAGCATCGTTAGGCTGCCTCTCCACGTGATTTGGATTTTTGCTAATCCAACAGTTGGGGGCGTCAATGTCGGGGTCACTGGTTTTGGGGATCACTATACGCATAGCGCATGCTGAATCATCTATTTCCATTGATAGAAAAGTATCAGGCGATTTGCCGACTTTCTTTTTTGTGTCGGAGGTGTTTTGGCTATTTTTAGAAATTAACTGATCGGCTGCAAAAGCTGTATTTAGCAGCAAGAAAAGTATTATAAAAATATGCGCATAGTAGCATTTTTTAATTTTTGTTTCTCGCTTCCCTTTCGATTTTCTACGCCACCGCATTCCTCCTATTTCCCTCATATTCGTCACATGTATATTGATTGAGTGTGCTGTACTCTGCAGAAAGTCGGTTTCGCGGTACTACATGCAGTAGCTGCGCTGGGGGGGGCTCGGTAGCGACTCCTTGCTATGGAAAAAATGTCGTTGGCTATGGCCCACTTAATAGACCGGCCCTTATGGCCCCATGCGAATGGAGTCGAGAACTTTCAGATACTGGTCTACGTATTGATTTGTGTAGGTTTTAGGGTTTACGTCATCGAAGCAAACGAGAGCTTCAGCAGAGCGATTGACGTTGCCATGTAAAGAATAGATGCATACTGCATAACTTGTACCTGCTTTCAACTGAAAACGAGACACTGCACGAGCGATTATCAGCTGAGTGCCTTCATTATTCTTCTGGATGATAGGCAGACGAATTGGCAACGACCATTGTCCTTTTGGGCTAAGACGGCCATTCATGAACAGGCCTTTTTCATCGGCCCGAAGTTGACCACTTTGAAGTAGGCTTTCCTCAAAGCTCTGGTTGTCGTGAATGAAGAAATCAGTGGCCGCAAAATGTTCAGTTGCTGTATACCCCTTTGTGTATAAGGGGTGTATCGGCTGTACATATCCAACACCTAGAGATGGATTCAAAGAAGCGGCAAGTCCAAATACATTATCCGGTTGGTTTTTACCCCGAGTCCAGCAGGCCGGACCTCCAAACTCTGGATCATTAGTTTTGGGTACAACGATACGCATCCTGCATTCGCTATCCGCTACTTCCATCTTGAAAAATGGTCCTGAAACTTCATATATAGGTAGCGTGGGTGCTGGTGAACGATCAATGAGAATTTTGCCGTTAGCAATTAATGCCAATTTGGCTGTGACATAAGAGTTGTCAGTATTGGCTTGCCGCCGTATCGAAGCGTCGGATACATCCAGATTATTCGGACTGTATTTTTTGGGTGGTATATTTGCAGCAAAGGCGGTTTCTAGTAAGCTCAGCATTGCAAGCGTAAATATATACACAGAGATATTATTCATTTCTTTGTGCCCCTCCGTCCGGTTGACTTTGGGTCACCTACATCTATTTTCTTTTTTTCATACTCATCAGAAGTATCTTGGTTCAATGGACTGTACTCCGTCGGCAGTTTTCCTACTTGGTCACCCAGTGCATGCAGTGCGTGTATAAAGAATGTCTTGCGGTTTGGTAGATGGTTTATGGCTCCATTCACCGCCCTAGTGACCGCCTCTACATTGCTAGGTGCTATTCCTTGGTCTCCCGCTTGACAAGTTCTTGGGCGATAGTATGAGTAGTACCAACCTGCGCTGTCGCATGCTTCGAAAGCGTTGGTGGAGATTAGTTCCTGATTGGGTACAGCCGTATAATTTTTTGTTTTTCGGAATTTGGAGTATTCGTCGTACTTTTCTAGCCCTGTAATTTGGATTAGCCCACGTCCACGGAAGTTAACTGCATTTTCATTGCTGCCATTATTTCCATTTTTATTGGCGTAGTTAAGAGCCAAAAGATAAGCGTCTGATCCGTCTTCGGTGACATCCTTAAATAGTCCTGTTTCTTGTGTGATTTGTGCCCAAAGATGCGATTTGCGCTGCTGTGTGTCGATGCCGTATTTGATACACATCCAATTGATATTGATCCATGCATTTGCGGGCATCCATTGCCGCATACTTTCACCCATTCCGCGTGGAACGATGTCATTTCCCTTTAGCAAACGTTCGCGTAATTTTTGGTAGTCAATTTCCACATTAGATTTGTTCCCTTTTTCGTCCAAACTTACATGGAATAGAGGCGTCAACTGCACCATTTCATCCAAAGTTAACCAATTAGCCTTGCGGAATTGTTTTATGAACTGCAGTGGGTGGAAATACCACAGCGTCGAGCTGTTTACCCCATGCCCGGCCAGCGCCGCTTTAGCTTGTCCCCAAAACTGAAACTTCTGAATGAAAGTTTTGAACTCTGCATAATCTGTGGGCTTGTTGCTGAAAACCTTGCCCGGCTTTTGTAGACCGTCATATCGCGCCGCGTTATAGCTATCGTCCCATTCGCTAGGAGCTTGGCAAATTAGGTAGCGCAAGCGGCGGCGCATTTCAGGGTTGGCCTTGAGGTAGCGGGCTAATTCATCGGGGCTGGTCGTGCCGTCTTTGTTTGCATCTGCGGCGGCGATAAGGTCACTCAATATTTGTACGTCAACCGTACCATCGCCCGCGTGAGCTGCACTTTCTTTTAGCCGAGCCCAGCCTTTGAAATGAGGAAAGTCGGCATCTGAGTACTTCAGCACCTTAGCCTGTGCTAAATCGATGTAGCCCATCTGGTCTTTGCTCGCTCCGAACGGCATAGCCAGCCAACAATCTGCCTGACCCGCAGCAGCAGCGTCTACACCGACCACTCGCCCGAATCGCATCAGGTCCGAGCCAGCGCTTGGACTGTCGGGGTACATGCGCTTGGCGCGCTGGTAAAGGTCGTATTCATAGTCAGTCATCTTGAATGACTGGTTCCCATCCAAAAGCGGCACGTATTGCTTGCGTGTACCAACTTTTTCTTCTTTTAGTACGCGGTAAAAACGACTACCTTGGTGGTACCACATTTCTACTACGAGAGCTGTATCGTTTACTCCGGCCTGTTGCTTCGGGAAGAAGACGGAGCGCAGACTTTTTGCATCGAAATAGTTACCGGTGGGTTGGGACTCTGTTTTGGTGACTTGTTTGGTCACTTCTTTCCCTTTCACCACGGTAGTTTTGCTCTCGGTTACCTTGACTTTTTCGACCTCCTCTTTGATGGAGTCTGCATCTTTCGAGATGAAGCCATGCACTGCTCTTGTAGGGCTATCCACAAAGCTAGTTTGGGCAGGAATATAGAAGTACAACTTCCCCCAGGGGAGGCGATCAGAAGATTTGCCTTGGGCTACTAGCTTCTCTGTATCGCTGAGCTTTTGCATTTGTTCGTCAGTGGCAAAGACCTCGCAATGCACTTGTGTGTGACCATACATCTTGCCTGGATAACCCACGATTTCTCTTCGGTAAACACGCGGGGCGGTTTTCGGATCAGCAAAGGTTTGCAGTACGTCCGGTATGGGTTCTATCAATGGACGGATAAATGGTCGATCTTTGTGCGACAAGATGCCAGCTTGCCGTTCACCCGTTTGGTTGCGCAAGTGCATGTAGAGTGAAAAATAGCTGAACTGAATGGGTTCTAGCTTTGCGGGCTGGTCTTTTGTGGCCGGTATTAATCGCGCACCAATTTCTGTGTCGTGCCGAAGAAGCACAAAACCGTTGTCGCACTCTTTGTCTGCTTTGTCTTTGATGGCGGTTTTGGGGTACAGCGCAGCAACCACCACGCCGTCAGCAATGGCATGTATTGCTTCCAGCGTGTTGTCCAGACCCAAATGGATTCCCGCGTGCCAACGTTTGTCTGCACTTATGGGAAACACGCCATGCGAGGCCTCCCGCTCCGCTGCGTCGGCATCTACTTTGTTCAGAGGTGTAACTGGTAACACTACTGGCGTCGGTTGATCTATCAGCTCTTTTTCAAAAATGGAATCGTCGGTTTCAGTCTGTTTGCCAGGCTCGGCTTCCACGCGTTGGTGAGACTGGTCCTGTTTTGGCAAGGCATGCGGTTTCCATGCTGCATCGGGTGCGAATGGATCATTGGCCGTGCTTGCTAACGGCAATAGGGGATAAGAAATTAGCATGGCCTTATTCGGAAAATGGATTGCTGCCGGGTAAATCCAGCTCGCCTTTAGGCATAACCGGCAAGGCATAACTCACCCTTCCCGGCCCCTCAAACACCTTCTCAGAAGCATGCACCGTGATCTGCCCCGGCGCAGTCGTAGTGATATTGCCGCCCTCAATCGTGATGCTCGCCCCGCCTGCTGTGGCGATGCGAATTCGCTTGGCCGCTGCCCAGTCGATGTGGGCGTTGGCACTCATGACATCGACACGTCCCTTGGCCTGGACTTTGAGTTCTCCTGCCTGGGCCTGGAGGTCGATGTCGTCCTTGGCTGCGATGAGCTGCAGGCCGGTGTTGGCTATTCCTGCCTTCACCGCCCCGGCCAGTACGCCGATGGCCTGGCCGGTGTGGATTCTCAGCTGGCCGCCACTGGCGAATTGGCTGTCTTGGCCGCTCATCAGACTGGTGGTTTCGCCGTTGTTGAGTTGGATGTTTTGCCCCGCCACTACGCCCAGTCCGCCCTTGGCGGAAATGCTTAGTAACGCGTCGGTGCTGTGGGGGAGTTTGCCGTCGCTGGCCTGGGTGCTTTTGGCGGCGGCGTCGCTTTGTGCCTGGGCCAGGGTGCTCGGGTCCAGCATGCCGCTGGTGGCGGTGTACAGGGCTTGCAGCGGTGCGGCTTGGTCGTTGAGTGCGCTGGCTTGGGCTTTGACGCTGCCGATGTGGCTGGCCAGGGCGACTGTCTGGTGGGTGGTGGCGGCCTGGCTAAAGGACGCGGCCAGGGTGCTGGCTTGTTTGAGCAGGGCCATGCCCGCGCTGTTGTCGCCGGCCGGGTCGCGGCTGCTGGCGCTGTGCTGCAGGCTGTAGCTGCTGATGAGCAGGCCGGCTCCGGCGCGGATGGCGCCATAGGCATCGGTACGCAGCTCGGTACCGGTGCCGCGCAGGCTGCCCCGGAAGTTGTCTGCGGTGTGTAGCAAATGGCCCAGGTTGAGCTCGGTGGCGGACTGGGTGGTTTTGAGCTGGATGCGGTTTTGGCTGTCTGTATCGTCAAACACCAGCTGGTTGTAGCCGGTGGCGCCATATTCCTTGCTGCGGATGCCCCATTGGGCTGTGGCATTGCGCTGGCTGTTAGCGGCAGCACCATGCCAGACGGGGCTGTGTCCCCCCGAGCCCGAGCCGACCAGGTTGCCCTGGCCGCTGTAGCGGGTGTCGCTGGCGGCGCCAAACACGCGGGTGTCTGCATCGGCATCCTGGGCACCACCGGGGGTGGGCAGTACCCCGCCTTCACCTTGGCCGTTGTAGAGGGCTGCCACGGCGATCGGGCGGTCGATGTCGCCCTCCAGAAACTGCACCTGCACCTCTTGGCCGATGCGGGGGATGAACTGCACGCCCATGCCGGCACCACTTCCTCCGCCCGCACTGCGCTGTAGTACGCGGACCCAGCAGGTGCGGGTGCTGTCGTCACTATCGCCGCCTGCACTATCACTCCCCTGGCCCTGCCAGTGGAAGCGGATGCGGATGCGCCCCAGGCGGTCGGTAAAGGTTTCATCGGCGCCACTGGGCACCGTCTCGCCCTGGGCGCCGATGACGATGGCGGTCTGGCTGCCCCAGGCCGTGGGGCGCGGGTTCAGCCGCAGGCCGGTGCCATCGGCCAGCACCGGGCGCCAGGGCTGCTGGGCGGGGAGGGCCTCGAAGCGGTTGGCGTAGCCCAGCTTTTGCGCCTGGGCGATGAGGGCGGAGGTGGGGATCAACTCGGCATGGGTGGGCGAGCGGGTGCTATGGAGTTCATAGCTGCTTGCGCAGGTGCTATCTGCGCTGGAGGCCGATTTTTCTTGAATCGATAGTTGCTGCAGCAAGTCGTCCAGCAGCTGGGGCACCGGCCCAAACAGCTCGGCCAGGGCTTCCTGCGCGGGGCGGGGCAGGTTGTTGATGCCGATGCTGGTGACGCCTAGCACCAGCAGCTCGGGCTCTGGGTTGCTGCCGTCGTTGCTTGCGTTGTTGTCCGTGCTGGCGATCTGGCGCGGGCTGCCCACCAGTGTGAAGCGGGTGCCCGGGCGCAGGGTGCGCACGGTGCTGCGACCCTGCCAGCGGCTGCGCTGGCTGTGGTGCGCCTGGGCGATGCGGTCAGCAGCGGCACGGGCCTGGGTCCCGTCGGCAAAGGCGTAGATGCCGGGGCTGTCATAGCTCTCCAGCTGGGGGGCGTTGGGGCCACCGCTGAACGGCACGTTGCTGGGGAAGATGGGGATGCTGACGCTGCTGGAGGCCTTGGCTTTGTAGTCAAAGCTTTGCAGGCTGAGGCGGGCCGGGGGCAGGCTGCTGCTGTGCACCAGGGCCTGGATGGCGTCTTGCTCCTCCAGCGCGCTGGCGCCGTGGAAGCGGATGCCAGCACCGCCCAGGGCGTGGGCGCTGGTGGCGTCTTCGGGGCAGGCACTGGTTTGGCTGGAGTCGGCGAACAGCACCAGCTGGTGGCCGCTGGGGGCGGAGCTACTTTCTTCGCATTCTTCGATGCGCCAACCCAGGCCTTCTTCGGCCAGCAGGCGGGAGACAAAGGCCAGGTCGGTCTCGCGGTACTGCACGCAGTAGCTGCGGGGTGGGGCGTTGCGCAGAAAGGGGCCGACCTCGTCGCTCCAGCGCCAGGCGGCTACGGCCTGGTAGCTTTGGAATACGGCGTCCACGATCTGGATGGTGGACATGTCTTGCCAGACCCGGCTGGTGCGCGACTGGCCCAAGAGCCAGATCCAGGGCGCCACGCGCAGGTGGTAGCGGGCCAGGCCGCCGTAGCTGCCCAGCTGGGCGGCTTGCACTACCAGGCCGGTGAAGGGGGTGCGGCTGCCGTCGGACAGGCTGATCTGCAGGCTGGCGCGCTGGCCCAGCAGCTGCTCTGGGGCGATGGTGGCCTGGGTGCTCAGGGCGATGATGTCGCGGCTGCCTACGCTGTGCAGCGATTCGCTGGCCGCAAAGGCTTCTACCAGCAGGTTGGGAGCCTTACTAGAGGCGGCTTCTGGCGCACCCAGCGTCAACTCGTACAAGCGGCTCGTGCTGGTGAATGCTTGGAGCAGGGCAGTCAAATCGATGGACATGGGGTGGGTGTGCGGTGGCAAGGGACCTTGGGGAGGGCCGCAGTTTGCCGCGAAATGGGGCGCCATCTGGTGCGTCCAGGCAATTTACGAAAGCAGCTGTAACCGGATGTCCCTAAAAAGGGGGAGGTCTGCGCTGGAGTGCTTTCGTTGCATGAGGAGGGTAGTCGCCCCCCTGGGATGCGGGGCATCCTCCTACGGGCAGGCACCGGTATGGCTGACGTTCATCGGCTGCCAGCAGGTCCAAGATGGACTCCATGGGCCAAGCCGGTCCTATGTGTTCCATTTCCCCAAGGAGTCCCATATGCAAACCACATCCGATATCGATCAAGCCGTGGTCGCCACGCTTAACGAGCTGCTGGAGACTTGCCGCGACGGCGAGTATGGCTTCAACGCCTGTGCCAGCCGCACGTCCAACCCAGAGCTGAAGGCTATTTTTGAGCAGCGTTCTAAAGAATGCACATCTGCGGCGCTGGAGCTTTATGCGCATGTGCTGGACCTCGGTGGCAAGCCTGAAGAAGGCGGTACCACCGGTGGGGCCGTGCAGCGCGGCTGGGCCGCTGTGCGAGGCCTGCTCAGCGGCAATAGCGACTACGCGATCCTGGACGAATGCGAGCGCGGCGAGGACATGGCCTTGGCGCACTACCGCAAGGCGGCCAAGCATGTGCTGCCGAACGAAGTGCGCGCAGTGGTAGAGCGCCAGCTGCAGGGCACCCAGGCCAACCACGACCAGATCAAGGCCCTGCGCGACCAGTGCAAGGAACGCGCTTAGTACCTGAGGGACTGCGCAGCCGCCACGCCGCTGCGCACCGCACCTTCTAGCGTTGCGGGGTAGGGCCCGTCCACATAGTCGCCGCAGACGTCCAGGCCCGGTGCTATGTGCTGCGCCGGGCGTTGCAGGCCCGGCGTACAGGCGAAGGTGGCGCGCTTTTCCACCACGGTGCGCAGGGGCCGCAGATCGTTCACCCCCAGCTGCGCCTTGCCCTGGGCAATGACCGCATCCTCCAGCGCTTGCCGGTCACCCTGGCTGGCGCTGGCCACAAAGGCCAGCAGGCCGGCAGGGCCACCGAGCTGGCCACGGTCAAACACAAACTGGGCCGGGTTTGACGAATCGCCGCGCAGCGACAGCATGGGTTGGGCTAGCCGCGTGCCGCTATGGGCGTAGACGGTGGCTATCGCCTCGAATTGCAGGGCCTGGGTGTGATGCAGCCAGGCCTCTGCCGCTGTACCCGCGACACCGCTGGCCGCGACCAAGCGTGCCGCCTCCCAGGGCGGGCAGGCGAGTAGCAGGTGGTCGAAGGCTTCTCCATCGACTAGCCATTGGTGGCCGTGGGGATTAATGTGGTGCACGCGCTGCCCGGTTTTAACGCTGGCGCCATGCCGCTGCAGCCAGTCCACGGCGGGCAGAGGGAACAGGGCGCCCAGGTTCACCCGGGGCAGCAGCAGGTTCGATCCACCCGGCGCACCAAACAGCGAATCCTGGATCACGCGCAGAAACACCTGGCCGCTGGATTGCACAGCCGGGGTGTTCAGCGCGGCCACGCACAGCGGCTCGATCAGCTCGGCCGTGACGCGCGGTGTGAGTGGGGCGCACAGGTCGGCCACCGACTGTTCTGCCCTACAGCGGAAGCCGGCCAGCTGCCAGCCCACTGCAGTACGCAGCAGCGCCGCCTTGTCGGCCCAGCCCCAGCCGCGCGCACGCAGGATGCCCGCCATGGCGTCGAAGGGTGCGGGCAGGCTGGGCAGGCGCAGGCCCTTGCCGTCGGGGAACAGCAGGGTCAGCGGCAGGCGCAGCAGGGCTTTGTCAGCATCTACGCCCACGGTCTGCATCAGCCGCAGGGTCTCGGTATAGGCGCCGATGAGGATGTGCTGGCCGTTGTCCAGGCCATCCGGGTTTTCGGTGTCAAAAAGGGCTCTGGCGCGCCCACCTAGTGCGCGAGATGCTTCAAAAACTGTAGCGAGGTGGCCCGCTTGTGTGGCGGTGACGGCGGCGGCCAGGCCGGCCCAGCCAGCACCGATCACCGCGACTTTCATAACTTGTTAAGGGCTTGGACTTTCCATGCCAGCCAGAGTTTGCGCAGAGGCGTGAGGCTGACGCGCTGGTGCAGCACCTGGAAGTTGTCGGCCTCGATCTCGCGCAGCAGGGTGCGGTAGATGCTGGCCATCATCAGGCCAGGCTTCTGCGCGCGGCGGTCGGCGGCGGGCAGCATGGCGAGGGCTTGCTCGTACAGGCCGTGGGCGCGTTCGGCCTGGAAGCGCATCAGGGCGACGAAGCGGTCTGAATAGGTGCGCTTGAGGATTTCGTGTGCCTTCACGTCGAACTGCTGCAGCTCGTTCACCGGCAGGTAGATGCGGCCCATGAGCGCGTCTTCACCCACGTCGCGGATGATGTTGGTCATCTGGAAGGCCAGGCCCAGGGTGTGGGCGTACTGGGTGGTGGCGGGGTCGGTTTGGCCGAAGATTTGCGCCGACACCTCACCCACCACGCCGGCCACCAGGTGGCAGTAGCGCTGCAGGCCGGGGAAGTCCAGGTAGCGGGTCTGCTCCAGGTCCATTTGGCAGCCGTCGATGATGGCGTGCAAGTGGCGCGGTTCGATCTTGAACTCGGCCGCCAGCGGCATCAGGGCTTGCATCACCGGGTGGGTGGGCTTGCCGGCAAAGGCGCTGCTCACTTCGGTCTGCCACCAGGCCAGCTTGGTGGCGGCGACGCCGGGGTCGGTGGTTTCGTCGACCACATCATCGACCTCGCGGCAGAAGGCATAGAAAGCGGTGATGGCGGCCCGCCGCTGCTTGGGCAGAAACAGGAAGGCGTAATAGAAGCTGCTGCCGGACGACGCAGCCTTATTTTGTACGTATTGCTCGGGGGTCATAGATTGGGGCTGATTGTCACATCCAAACCGCGCGCCAGAGCATCAGCGGTACGTCCCAGCCGCTGACTTTGGGCCGGGTGTGGCGGGTGGCGAAACCCAGGGCCTCGATTTTGTCCAGGATGCGCAGGCCGCCTTGCACCACCAGGCGCAGCTCCCAGCCGGCGCGGCCGGGCACGCGGTGCACCAGTGGTGTGCCGCTGGCCATCAGGGCGCGGGCCCAGGCCACGTTCTCGGCAGTCAGGGCGGTGAGCGCCGGGCTTTGCGGGTTTTGCTGCAGGGCTTGCGCGTCCACACCGTGGTGCAGGCTGCGGTCTTGTGGCAGGTAGTAGCGGCCGCGTGGTAGGTCCAGGCTCAGGTCCTGCCAGAAGTTGATCAGCTGCAGGGCGTTGCAGATGGCATCGCTGTGCTGCAGGGACGTGGCATCGTCCACACCATAAAGATGCAGCAGCAGGCGGCCTACCGGCGCGGCGGAGCGCTGGCAGTAGTCCAGCAGCTCGGCGCGGTCGGCGTAGCCGGCCTGGTCGCGGGTTTTGATGACGTCCTGGGTGAAGGCGCTGAGCAGGTCGGCCAGCAGCTGCTCGGGCAGGGCAAATTGCGCCATGGCGGCTTGCAGCGGCACAAACACCCGTTGCCAGCGTTGCGAGGGCGCGCGGCCCGCTGCTACGGCGGCTAGATCGGCACGGTAGGCGGCCAGGTCGTCCAGGCGCTGCGGTGGCGGGGCCGTGCCTTCATCGGCAATGTCGTCGGCAGTGCGGGCGAACCAGTAGATCGCCGCGATGGGCGGGCGCAGCCGGGCCGGGCACAGGATGGATGCTACGGGGAAGTTTTCGTAGTGGCTGGTGGTTTGTGGGGTAGCATTTTGGGATGGGTCTAGGGCTTTCACGGCCCGGATTGTCGCTTGACATGCCTGGCCCATTCTCATAAATTACTAACCAACCAGTCAGTAATTTAATCTCCCGCAGTTTTCAGTAGGTTTGTCATGCCCCAGCATTCTTCTTCGCCGCGTGGTTTGCGTCCGTCGCTCCGTATGGGCGCCATCTGGGTCGCTGTGGCCCTGCTGGCGGCCGCTTGCTCCAAGCACGAGTCGGCGCCCGAGCCGGTGCGCGCCGTCAAGGTGATGACGGTGGCGCTGGGCGACATGGGCGCCCAGTTTGAATTTGCGGGCGAGGTGCGGCCGCAGGTGGAGTCGGCACTGGGCTTTCGGGTGGCTGGCAAGATTCTGCAGCGCCAGGCCGAACTGGGCCAGCGCGTGAAGGTGGGCCAGGTGCTGGCCCAACTGGACCCGCAGGACTACAAGCTGGCGACCGATGCCGCCCGCGCCCAGGTGGCTGCGGCGGTGACCAACCGAGACCTGGCCAATGCCGACTACAAGCGCTACAAGGAGCTGAAGGACCAGAACTTCATCAGCAGCGCCGAGCTGGAGCGGCGCGACAGCACGCTAAAAGCCGCCCAGGCGCAGGTGGATCAGGCCCAGGCGCAGCTGTCTTCCCAGGGCAACCAGGCGGCCTACACCCGCCTGGTGTCGGATGTGGCCGGTGTGGTGACGGCCGTGTCTGCCGAGCCCGGCCAGGTGGTGGCCGGCGGTGCGCCGGTGCTGAAGGTGGCCCGGGATGGCGCGCGCGACGTGGTGTTTTCGGTGCCGGAAGACCGGGTGGCCAGCGTCAAGCTGGGCTCGGCCGTGGAGGTGCGGGTCTGGTCGTCAGACGCCAAGTTGACCGGTACGGTGCGTGAGGTTGCGGCCAGTGCCGATCCGGCCACCCGGACCTTCCTGGTCAAGGTGGCTATCGATGCGCAGACGGCGCCTCCCCTGGGTACCACGGTATCGGTGGTGCTGGCATCGCTGACCCGTGGTGGTGTGCCGGTCATCAAGCTGCCCACCAGCGCCCTCAAGCAGGAAGCCAATGGCAGCACGGCGGTCTGGGTGCTGGATACCGCCAGCATGACGGTGAAGTCGCAGCCGGTGGTGGTGGCCACGGCCGACGGTAACGAGGTGGTGCTGGCCAGCGGCCTGGCGCCGGGCATGCAGGTGGTGACGGCCGGCGTGCATGTGCTGGCCCCGGGGCAGAAGGTTTCGGTTTATATGCAAAAACAGCCCACAGCGCAGATAGCACCTGCGGCAGCTGCTATGCATTCTGCAGCGCCAGCCTCGACCGCCCAGTGAGTTTCTAGATGACGCAGCCGAACAACTCCGCCCAGGCCAAGCCGGGCTTCAATCTTTCCAAATGGGCGCTGGAGCACCCGGCCCTGACCCGTTACCTGATCGTCGTGTTGATGCTCATGGGCGGTATCTCCTACTTCCAGCTGGGCCAGGACGAAGACCCGCCGTTCACCTTCCGTGCCATGGCGATACGCGCCTACTGGCCCGGGGCAACCACCCAGCAGGTGGCCGAGCAGGTGACCGATAAGCTAGAGCGCACCCTGCAAGAGGTGGCCTATGCCGACAAGATTCAAAGCTATTCCAAGCCCGGTGAGTCGCAGATCATCTTTTATGTGAAGGACTCGATTCGCGGCAGCGACGTGTCCAACAGCTGGTACGAGGTGCGCAAGAAGATTGGCGATATGCGCTACACCCTGCCATCCGGTGTGCAGGGGCCGTTTTTCAACGACGATTTCGGCGATGTGTATGGTGTGATTTACGCGCTGGAGTCCGATGGTTTCAGCAATGCCGAGGTCAAGGTGTTTGCCGACGATGTGCGCCAGCAGCTGCTGCGCGTGAAGGATGTGGCCAAGGTGGACCTGTTTGGCGTGCAGGACGAGAAGGTCTACATCGAGGTGTCGCACAAGCGTCTGGCCCAACTGGGCTTGGACCGGAACCAGGTGTTGGCGCAGCTGGGCCAGCAGAACGAGGTGGAGAGTGCCGGCACGGTGCAGACCCCGCTGGATGTGGTGCAGGTGCGCGTTGCAGGGCAGTTCGACTCGCTGGAGCAGCTGCGCGCCATGCCCATCCGCAGTGCGGCGTCTGCGGGCCGCCAGTTCCGCCTGGGCGATCTTGCCTCTGTCAGCCGTGGCTATATAGATCCGCCCAGCGTCAAGGTGCGCCACCAGGGTAAGGATGTGGTTACCGTGGGCGTCTCTATGGCCAAGGGCGGCGACATCATTGCGTTGGGCAAGGCGCTGGACGTGGCGGTGAAGAAAATTGGCCAGGGCCTGCCCGCCGGCGTGGCACTGGCCCAGGTGCAAGACCAGCCCAAGACGGTGAGCACCTCGGTCAACGAGTTCATCCATGTGCTGGTTGAGGCCGTGGTGATCGTGCTGCTGGTCAGCTTCATCAGCCTGGGGTTGCATAAGCGCCCGGGTAAAAATCCTTTTTGGCGCAGCTACACCCTGGACGTGCGACCAGGCCTGGTGGTGGCCATCACCATCCCGCTGGTGTTGGGGGTGACCTTTCTGGGCATGTGGTACTGGGGCATCGGCCTGCACAAGATTTCGCTGGGCTCGCTGATCATTGCGCTGGGCCTGCTGGTGGACGACGCCATCATTGCAGTGGAGATGATGGTGCGCAAAATGGAGGAGGGCTACGACAAAGTGCGCGCTGCCACCTTCGCCTACGAGATCACCGCCATGCCCATGCTGACCGGCACGCTGATCACCGCTGTGGGCTTTCTGCCGATTGGCATCGCCAAGTCCACTACGGGCGAGTACACCTTTGCCATTTTTGCGGTGACCGTGCTGGCGCTATTGATCAGCTGGGTGGTGTCGGTGTATTTTGTGCCGTACCTGGGCGTTCTGCTGCTCAAGGCGCCACCCCATGCGAAGACTTCGGAGCCAGATGCGCAAGCCCATGGCCATGAGACATTCAATTCGCCGTTCTATAACCGCTTCCGCCGCCTGGTGCACTGGTGTGTGCTGCACCGCTGGCTGACTATTGGCGCTACCTTGCTGATTTTCGCCCTGGGCATCGTGGGCATGGGCCGGGTGCAGCAGCAGTTCTTCCCGGACTCCAGTCGCCCCGAGATCTTGGTGGACATCTGGTTTCCCGAAGGAACTTCTTTTGCCGCCAACGAGGCCACCACTAAGAAGCTGGAAGCCCGGCTGCTGCAGGAGCCGGGTGTGAGCACCGTCACCGAATGGATAGGTTCAGGCTTGCCCCGCTTCTTCCTTCCCTTGGACCAGATATTTCCGCAGACCAATGTGACGCAGTTCATTGTCATGTCCAAGGATCTGCAACAGCGCGAGATTCTGCGCACCAAGCTGCCGGCGCTGTTGGCCACCGAGTTTCCTGAGGTCCGTGGCCGGGCCAAGCTCTTGTCCACGGGGCCGCCGGTGCCGTATCCGGTGCAGTTCCGCGTGGTGGGCACGGACCCCAAGGTCTTGCGCTTGCGCGCCGACGAGGTCAAGGACGTGATGCGCCAGAGCGCCAACACCCGTGGGGTGAATGACAACTGGAACGAGTCGGTCAAGGTCATGCGCCTGGAGATTGACCAGACCAAGGCCCTGGCGCTGGGGGTGAATAGCCAGGCGATTGCCCAGGCGGCCAAGACCATTTTGAGCGGTACCACGGTAGGCCAGTTCCGAGAGAGCGACAAATTGATCGACATCGTGCTGCGCCAGCCGCTGGATGAGCGCAGCGTCATCACCGATATCGGCAACGCCTATTTGCCCACCGCGACGGGCCAGTCCATCCCCTTATTGCAGGTGGCCCATCCAGTGTTCGACTGGGAGCCGGGCGTCATGTGGCGCCAAAACCGCGACTTTGCCATCACCGTGCAGGCCGATATTCCAGAGGGTTTGCAAGGTGCGACCGTGACCAATGAGCTGCTGCCAGCTTTGAAAAAGCTGGAAGCCCAATGGGCCGCCAAGGGGCTGACCGCTTACCGGGTGGAGGTGGCCGGTGCGGTGGAGGAGAGCAGCAAGGGTTCCGATTCCATCGTGGCGGGTATCCCCGTCATGCTGTTCCTGACCTTTACCCTGCTGATGCTGCAGCTGCAAAGCTTTAGCCGCGCCATGCTGGTGTTTTTGACCGGCCCGCTGGGTATTGCGGGCGTAGCGGCTGCCTTGTTGGCGCTGGGCCGTCCTTTTGGCTTTGTGGCCTTGCTGGGCGTGATCGCACTGATGGGCATGATCCAGCGCAATTCGGTGATCTTGATCGACCAGATCGAGCATGAGCGGGCGCGTGGTGTGCCGACCTGGGACGCGATCGTCGAGTCTGCTGTGGGGCGCTTGCGGCCGATTGTGCTGACCGCTGCGGCGGCGGTGCTGGCCATGATTCCGCTGTCGCGGTCGGTGTTCTGGGGGCCTATGGCGGTGGCCATCATGGGCGGGCTGATCGTGGCGACGGTGCTGACATTGCTCTCTTTGCCCGCCATGTATGCGGCGTGGTTTCGCGTCAAGTTGCCAGCTGCCGAGCAGGGGAAGGTCTGAATGGCCGATACAGCAGATTCGCGTGTGCGCTAAAAACCGGGTTTGAAGCGCGCTAAAATAGAGGGCTGACCGATTTCCAACAGACGGTTTTCTACGGTGTGCAGTTGAGCGTTCCGCTGAGTCGTCTGTTTAGTTCTGTATTTGCGCGGGTGGCGAAATTGGTAGACGCACCAGGTTTAGGTCCTGACGCCAGCAATGGTGTGGGGGTTCGAGTCCCCCCCCGCGCACCACACTTTTTTATACGAGACCCCAGATGGCAGTTACTGTTGAAACCCTAGAAAAGCTGGAACGTAAGATTACGTTGTCCCTGCCAGTGGAAGTGATCCAGAACGAAGTAGCTACCCGTCTCAAGAAGATGGCGCGCACTGTCAAGATGGACGGCTTCCGTCCAGGCAAAGTGCCCATGAACGTGGTGGCACAGCGCTATGGTTACTCCGTGCATTACGAAGTGATGAACGACAAGGTGGGCGAGGCTTTTGCTGTTGCTGCCAATGAGGCCAAGCTGCGTGTGGCCGGCCAGCCCCGCATCAGCGAAAACGAACAATCCCCCGAAGGTCAAATGGCTTTTGACGCCATCTTCGAAGTGTTCCCTGAAGTCAAGATCGGTGATCTGGCGACGGCCCAGGTGGAAAAGGTTTCCGCCGTAGTGGACGACGGTGCGATTGACAAGACGGTTGAAATTCTGCGTAAGCAGCGTCGTACCTTCGCTCAGCGCGCTGTTGATGCGCCCGCTGAAGATGGTGACCGTGTGACCGTTGACTTCGAGGGCAAGATCGATGGTGAAACCTTCCAGGGCGGCAAGGCTGAAGCCTTCCAATTTCTGGTTGGCGAAGGCCAGATGCTGAAGGAATTCGAAGATGCCGTGCGCGGCATGAAAGCCGGTGAAAGCCGCACCTTTCCCCTGGCATTCCCTTCGGACTACCACGGTAAAGATGTGGCCGGTAAGCAAGCTGACTTCATGGTCACTGTCAACAAGATTGAAGCTGCCCATCTGCCAGAAGTGAATGAAGCTTTGGCTAAGTCGCTGGGTATTGCCGACGCCACCGTCGAAGGTCTGCGTGCCGATATCCGCAAGAACCTGGAACGCGAAGTCAAATTCCGCGTGTTGGCACGTAACAAGCAAGCCGTGATGGATGCGCTGATTGCCAAGGCTGAACTCGATCTGCCAAACGCCAGCGTGCAGTCGGAACTGAATCGCATGATTGAGTCCGCCCGTGCTGATTTGAAGCAGCGCGGCATCAAGGATGCCGACAAGGCGCCAATTCCCGATGACGTGTTCCGTCCCCAGGCAGAGCGCCGTGTGCGCTTGGGCCTGGTGGTTGCTGAACTGGTTCGTAGCAATGCTTTGCAAGCCACGACCGAGCAAATCAAGGCCCATATCGAAGAGCTGGCTTCCAGCTACGAGAAGCCAGCCGATGTGGTGCGTTGGTACTACAGCGACAACCAGCGCCTGGCCGAAGTTGAAGCCATCGTGATTGAAAGCAATGTGACCGACTTCGTTCTGGGCAAGGCCCAGGTCGTTGACAAGGCAGTTGCATTTGACGAGCTGATGGGTCAGAACTAGTCTGCTGCCGGATTTGGTACAAAGAGGGCTTGTGTTTCTGGCGCAAGCCCTTATTTATTTGTAATGGCTCTTCAATAAGGTAAATACACCATGTTCATCCGTAATAGCACACAGGAAATTCAAGGCCTTGGCATGGTGCCCATGGTCATCGAGCAGTCGGGACGTGGTGAGCGTTCGTACGATATCTATTCGCGCCTGCTCAAGGAGCGCGTGATTTTCCTGGTCGGTCCGGTCAATGACCAGACCGCCAATCTGGTGGTGGCGCAGCTGCTGTTCTTGGAAAGCGAAAATCCCGACAAGGACATCTCTTTCTACATCAACTCGCCTGGTGGTTCGGTCACGGCCGGTATGGCGATTTACGACACGATGCAGTTCATCAAGCCTGACGTCTCCACCTTGTGCGTAGGCATGGCGGCCAGTATGGGCGCATTCTTGTTGGCCGCTGGTGCCAAGGGTAAGCGTTTTTCCCTGCCCAATTCGCGTGTGATGATTCATCAGCCTTCGGGTGGCGCGCAAGGTCAGGCAACGGATATTGAGATCCATGCGCGTGACATTTTGAAAACGCGTGACCAGTTGAACCGTATCCTGGCTGAACGCACGGGCCAGCCCATCGAGAAGATCGAGCGTGATACAGAGCGTGACTACTTCATGTTTGCCGATGAAGCCAAGACCTATGGTTTGGTGGACGAGGTCATCAGCAAGCGGCCCTGAGCGTAAAACAAGAGGCTCTGCGGCCCCGAACGGCGTTTTCTGGAAAAGAAAGCGCCGTTTTTATTTGGTTATCATTCAGTAACGACTGAAAAGGCATCTCTCCATGGCCGAAAAAAAAGGCTCCTCCAGCGAAAAAACTCTGTACTGCTCCTTCTGCGGCAAAAGCCAGCATGAAGTGAAAAAGCTGATCGCAGGACCGTCGGTATTCATTTGTGATGAATGTATCGACCTGTGCAACGACATCATCCGTGATGAGCTGCCAGCCGGGACCGAGTCCCGCGAGGCAGGAGCTGCCCTGCCTACGCCGCTGGATATCAAGAATAACCTCGACAATTACGTCATTGGCCAGAACGTTGCCAAGCGGACGTTGGCCGTGGCGGTCTACAACCACTACAAGCGCTTGCGCCACAAGGAAAGCGCCAAGAAGGACGATGTCGAGCTGGCCAAGAGCAATATTCTTCTGATTGGACCCACGGGTTCCGGGAAGACCTTGCTGGCGCAAACGTTGGCACGCATGCTAGACGTGCCTTTTGTGATGGCCGACGCGACCACTCTGACGGAAGCCGGCTATGTGGGCGAAGACGTCGAAAACATCGTGGCCAAGCTTCTGCAAAGCTGTAATTACGAAGTTGAGCGCGCCCAGCGCGGCATTGTGTACATCGACGAAATCGACAAGATTTCGCGCAAATCGGACAACCCCTCTATCACCCGTGACGTCTCGGGCGAAGGCGTGCAGCAGGCGTTGCTGAAACTCATCGAAGGCACGATGGCCAGCGTGCCGCCGCAGGGCGGGCGCAAACACCCCAATCAGGACTTTTTACAGGTCGATACGACCAATATTCTGTTTATTCTGGGTGGTGCTTTCTCGGGGCTTGAAAAGGTGATTGGCAACCGTACCGAATCCTCGGGTATCGGCTTTGGCGCTTCAGTCAAAAGCAAGGAGCAACGCAGCCTGACCGAGGTGTTCCGCGAAGTGGAACCTGAGGACTTGATCAAGTTCGGTTTGATTCCCGAACTGGTCGGACGTATGCCGGTGGTGGCCACCCTGGCGGAACTTAGTGAAGATGCGCTGGTTCAGATCTTGACGGAACCCAAGAACGCCCTGGTAAAGCAGTACAGCAAGCTGCTGGCCATGGAGGGTGTGGATTTGGAAATTCGCCCATCGGCCTTGAAGGCCATTGCCAAGAAGGCCCTGGCTCGTAAGACGGGGGCGCGTGGTTTGCGCTCGATACTGGAGCAGTCGCTCATCGATACGATGTTTGATTTGCCCACCAACCACAATGTGGACAAGGTTGTTGTGGATGAATCCACAATTGACGAGAGTAAGCCGCCGCTCCTGGTGTACCGCGAAGCCGCGAAAAAGGCCTGAGACGAAACACTGCATCCTGGATGGATGCAGCTTTTCTCCACCTGCTGCGGATTCGGTAGCAAAGGTGGCTTGAAAACTGCCGCTAGAAGTCCATATTCAACAGGTTACATAAAGGATCTTCATGTCCGGACACATTTCCCTACCTGCCGAGCCGCTCGACTTGCCCTTGCTGCCTTTGCGCGACGTGGTGGTCTTCCCCCACATGGTGATCCCACTCTTTGTTGGGCGTCCCAAAAGTATCAAGGCGCTGGAAGCCGCGATGGAGGCCGAGCGCCGCATCATGCTGGTGGCGCAAAAGGCCGCAGCGAAAGACGAGCCTTCTGTTGCTGACATGTTCGATGTGGGTTGCATTTCCACCATCCTGCAGATGCTGAAGCTTCCTGACGGCACGGTAAAAGTGCTGGTGGAGGGTCAGCAGCGCGCGACGGTCAATCGCATTGAAGATGGCGACTCACATTTTGTGGCCAGCATTACGCCGGTCGTTGGGTCGGCGACTGCACACAAGACGACGGAGATCGAGGCATTGCGCCGTGCTGTGATGCAGCAGTTTGACCAGTACGTCAAGCTGAACAAGAAGATTCCGCCCGAAATTCTGACGTCCATTTCCAGCATCGACGACCCAGGGCGTCTGGCGGACACCATCGCTGCGCATTTGCCGCTCAAGTTGGACAGCAAGCAGGTCGTGCTGGATCTGTCCGATGTGCGTGAACGTCTTGAAAACCTCTACGGTCAGCTTGAGCGTGAAGTGGACATTCTGAACGTTGACAAGAAGATCCGCGGCCGCGTTAAGCGCCAGATGGAAAAGAACCAACGCGACTTCTACTTGAATGAGCAGGTTAAGGCCATTCAAAAGGAGTTGGGCGAAGGGGAAGAGGGCGCGGACATCGACGAGATCGAAAAGAAGATCAAGTTGGCCAAGATGCCCAAAGAGGCATTGAAGAAGGCTGAGAGCGAGCTGAAGAAGCTCAAGCTGATGTCTCCTATGTCGGCTGAAGCGACGGTGGTGCGCAACTACATTGACGTGCTCACAGCCTTGCCTTGGAGCAAAAAGACCAAGATCAAGCACGATTTGCGCAATGCCGAAGAGGTACTGAACGAAGACCACTTCGGGCTGGACAAGGTCAAGGACCGCATTTTGGAATATTTAGCGGTGCAGCAGCGCGTCGATAAGGTCAAGGCTCCGATCTTGTGCTTGGTAGGCCCTCCGGGCGTGGGCAAGACATCTTTGGGGCAATCGATCGCCAAGGCGACAGGGCGTAAGTACGTACGCATGGCGTTGGGCGGTATGCGTGATGAGGCGGAGATTCGCGGTCATCGGCGCACATACATCGGTGCACTGCCTGGCAAGGTTTTGCAAAGTCTGAACAAGATCGGCACGCGCAACCCGCTGTTTTTGCTGGACGAAATTGACAAGCTTGGCACGGACTTCCGCGGTGATCCATCCAGTGCCTTGCTTGAAGTGCTGGATCCGGAGCAAAACCATACTTTCGGCGACCACTATGTGGAGGTGGATTTTGATTTGAGCGATGTCATGTTCGTCGCAACGTCGAATTCCATGAATATTCCATCGGCCTTGCTTGATCGAATGGAAGTTATTCGTCTTGCCGGATACACCGAAGACGAGAAGACGAACATCGCCGTCAAGTACTTGTTGCCCAAGCAACTGAAGAACAACGGCCTGAAAGAAGAGGAGTTGTTGCTAACGCCAGATGCCGTTCGTGACATCGTGCGTTACTACACCCGTGAAGCAGGCGTCCGCTCCTTGGAGCGCGAACTCTCCAAGATTTGCCGCAAGGTTGTCAAAGGGCTACTGCTCAAGCAGATGACTGCACAGGTCAAGGTGACGGCCGACAATCTGAATGAGTACCTGGGTGTGCAAAAGTACACCTATGGCCGTGCTGAAGAAAAGAACCAGATTGGCCAAGTCGTCGGTTTGGCGTGGACCGAGGTGGGTGGCGATTTGTTGACCATCGAAGCTGCCATCATGCCTGGCAAGGGTGTGATCACACGTACCGGCTCTCTGGGCGATGTGATGAAAGAGTCGGTGGAAGCTGCCCGCACTGTAGTGCGTAGCCGGTCGAAGCGTTTGGGAATCAAGGATGAGGTGTTTGAGAAGAAGGACATCCATATCCACGTGCCTGATGGTGCAACGCCCAAAGATGGTCCTAGTGCGGGTGCCGCTATGACTACGGCCTTTGTGTCTGCCTTGACGGGCATCCCAGTGCGTGGCGACGTTGCCATGACCGGTGAAATTACACTGCGTGGCGAGGTCACTGCTATCGGTGGCTTGAAAGAGAAGCTGTTGGCCGCACTGCGCGGTGGTATCAAGACGGTGCTGATCCCCGAAGAAAACGCCAAAGATCTGCAGGATATCCCGGCTAACGTAAAGAACGGGCTGGAGATCGTCCCTGTTAAGTGGATTGACCAGGTTTTAGAGGTTGCATTGGAGCGTATGCCGCAGCCCTTACCAGATGAGGAGCCCGTGGCGGTGGCTGCTGCGCTGGAGCCTGCCGTGACGCCTGTGGTGCCTGTCAAGCACTAGACTGTAAAAAGCTGGCGGAGACCTTGGTTTCTGCCAGCTTTGTGCTTTTAGAGCGTGTGCCCAACGTATGCTTAAAAAGCAGTTTTTTCATTTTCAGGGATAATCTGGGTTTGCCCACGTCGCGTGGGTCCAATTTGCTATTGTTTGAATAGCTACTTACCTCTGGATTTGATGAGCGATACCCCCCTGGATTCTTTCTCGCAGCTGCAGCTTGCAGAACCCTTGTCACGTGCTGTGGCGGACATGGGCTATACGTCGATGACGCCGATTCAGGCGCAAGCTATTCCTGTGGTTTTGCAGGGGCGCGACGTAATGGGAGCAGCCCAAACCGGAACCGGTAAAACAGCGGCGTTTTCTCTGCCGTTGCTGCAGCGCATGCTCAAGCATGAGAACTCGTCTACCTCGCCGGCACGCCATCCCGTCCGTGCTTTGGTTTTGCTGCCTACACGAGAGCTTGCCGACCAAGTTGCGCAGGCTGTGAAGTCTTACGCTAAGTACACTAATCTGCGTAGCGCGGTGGTGTTTGGTGGCATGGACATGAAGCCGCAAACGCTGGAATTGAAAAAAGGCGTTGAAATTCTGGTAGCGACACCTGGCCGTTTGCTCGACCATATCGAGGCAAAGAATGCGGTTCTGAACCAGGTGGAATACGTGGTGCTAGACGAAGCCGATCGCATGCTGGATATCGGCTTCCTGCCGGATCTGCAGCGTATCCTGAGCTATTTGCCCAAGCAGCGCACTACCTTGCTGTTTTCGGCAACTTTCTCTTCTGAAATTAAACGTCTGGCCAGCAGTTATCTGCAGGACCCGGTCACTATCGAAGTGGCCCGCTCCAATGCCACGGCGTCGACTGTGGAGCAGCACTTCTACAGCATCAATGCAGACGACAAGCGTCGGGCCTTGCATCAAGTGCTGAAGAGCCGAGGGATGAAACAGGCCTTTGTTTTCGTGAACAGCAAACTGGGCTGCGCGCGCCTGGCCCGTTCGCTGGAGAAGGAGGGCTTGAAGACAGCGGCCTTGCACGGCGACAAAAGCCAGGACGAACGACTGAAAGCGTTGGACTCATTCAAAAAGGGTGAAGTCGATTTGCTGGTTTGCACCGATGTGGCTGCGCGGGGTCTGGACATCAAGGATGTGCCTGCTGTGTTCAACTTCGACGTGCCTTTCAATGCCGAAGACTATGTGCACCGTATTGGCCGCACAGGCCGTGCAGGTGCATCTGGCCTGGCGGTGAGCTTTGTGTCAGGCAGCGATGCCCGTTTGGTGGCAGACATCGAAAAGCTGGTCAAAACCAAGATTGAACTTGAAGCCATCGAGTTTGAAGAAGACATCCCTAAGATCCGCGTGCAGGGCCGTATCAACGATGGTCGCCGTGCTTGGGGTGGAGATGATCCTCGGGATGTGATGGATACGCCACGTCCTGCGCCGCGTGCTCCCCGCCAAGCGGGAGCACCGCGAGACCCATTTTTTGATCGCCCTTACGAGCAAACCGCTGCTAGCGATGCGGCACCTTCCTGGGAAGCTGCCGCTAAACATGCGACCGTGCGGGGTATTTCGGCCAATATCAAGCCTAAGCGTAAAGTCGCCGCCCTGTTCAAGGCGATTGACAGTTCGGTGTCGGCCTGAATCTGCTTTCTTAGGTGCCGGGGCGCTGCGTCTGTTCGCAGCGTACCTGAATCAGCTGATTGTCTGCCGCAGTGTTGCCCAGCTTCAGCGCACTCAGGCATCCTCCCCAAACGCAGCCTGTATCCAGCGACAGCACGTCGCTGCGGTCCAACCAGCCCAGCGTGGACCAGTGGCCAAAAGCAACCGTGGTGTTAGCTGTACGCCGTCCTGGCACGTCGAACCAAGGCATATAGCCGGCCGGCGCCCCTCCTGCACCTTCTTTGCTTTCAAATTCCATCTGACCTTCGGCAGAGCAAAACCGCAGTCGCGTGAGTGCATTCACGATGACCCGCAGTCGGTCGGTGCCGTGCAGGCCATCGTTCCATTGGGTTGGTGTATTCCCATACATCTGCCCTAAGAATGCCACCAACTCCGGGCCGCGCAAAACGACTTCCACTTCGGCGGCCAAAGCCAGGGTTTGTTCAGCGGTCCATCCAGGCAGCACGCCGGCGTGCACCATCAGGATTTCCTGCCCTTGCAGGTGCTCCAGCAGTGCAAGGCGCTGGTGGCGTACCCAATCTAACAGTGATGATCTGTCCGGAGCCTCCAGGATGCCCTGCAAGGTGTCTTGGCGTTGCGTCGGGCGTATGCCGTGGGCCGCTGCCAGCAAATGCAAGTCGTGGTTCCCCAGCAGGCAGCGTGCGGCATCGCCGTAGCCCATCAAGCGCCGTAGCACCTGGGCCGAGGCGGGACCCCGGTTCACCAGATCGCCGAGCAGGTACAGCGTATCGCGGCTGGGCGAGAAATCCAGCCTGTCCAGCAAGCGTTGCAACGGGGCATCGCAGCCCTGGATGTCGCCAATCAAGTAAAGTGCCATCTCCTCATTCTCACATCTGATCCATGGATTTATTGCTGATCGTGCTGTTGACCTTGCTCAACGGCGTTTTTTCTATGTCTGAATTGGCCTTGGCGTCCAGTCGCAAGGCACGTCTGGCGGCGATGGCCGAGGCGGGGGACAAGGGGGCGCAGGCTGCGCTGGATTTACTGGACAACCCTACGCAATTCCTGTCTTCTGTACAGGTGGGCATCACTTCTATAGGCATGGTCAACGGTATTTTGGGTGAGGCTGCGTTCAGCGATGGCGTTTCTGCCTGGATCCAGCACTGGGGTGTGGCGGCACGGGCGGCGGATGTGTCGGCCACGGTGATTGTGGTGACGGTGATTACCTTTGTGACCATTGTGTTCGGTGAGCTGGTGCCCAAGCGCATTGGCCAGCTGCACCCGGAACTGGTGGCGCGCTATGTGTCGCGGCCCATGGCCTGGGTGGCCACGGCGGCCAAGCCATTTGTGCGTTTGCTGTCCTTCAGCACCCAGACCGTGTTGAAACTGCTGCGTATCGACAATGCAGCGGGCCGCTCCGTGACCGAGGAGGAAATCGTTGCCAGCCTGGAAGAGGGCGTGGACGCGGGCGTGATCGAAGAGCACGAGCACCTGATGGTGCAAAACGTGTTTCGCCTGGACGAGCGGCCGCTGACATCCCTGATGGTGCCGCGTACCGACGTGGAGTGGCTGGAAGCTACGCACAGCGTGGCGCAATGCCTGCAGATGGCCAGCAGTGGTGGCGACAAGGGCGCGCACTCCTGGTACCCGGTGTGCCGTGGGTCGCTGGATGACGTGGTGGGCGTGATCAGCGTGGCCCGTTTACTGGAGCTGGGTGCTGACCAGGCTGGCCCGGTGGAGCCGTATGTACTGCCTGCTGCTTTTCTGCCCGAGACACTGAGCGGTATGGAGCTGCTGGAGCAGTTCCGCGCCAAGTCGGGCCGTATGGTGTTCGTGGTGGACGAGTACGGCGTGGTGCAGGGCTTGATGACCCCGCGCGACCTGTTGGAGGCGATCACTGGCGAACTGCAGCCCGGCGCGCAGGCCGATGCCTGGGCCACGCAGCGCGACGATGGCTCGTGGCTGCTGGACGGCCTGATGCCGGTGACGGAGCTAAAGGTCCGCCTGGACATCAAGGAGCTGCCCGACGAGGCGCGGGGCCGTTACAACACCGTGGCGGGCTTGCTGATGTCGGTGTCGGGCCGGATGCTGGCGACGGCGGAGCGTATCGAGTGTGCGGGCTGGCTGTTCGAGGTGGTGGACCTGGACGGCAAGCGCATCGACAAGGTGCTGGCTATGGCTACGGGGTCTGCTGGTCCAGCTTAGCCTGGCGCAGGCGGGCCATTTGCTCGTCTTCCATTTGGCGGCGTTTAAGCCGCTGCTTCTCTAGCTCTTCTGCGCGCAGGGCTTCGATTTCTTCTTCGGTCAGTGGTTTGTCGAAGGTCAGCTCCATGCCTGCGGCGGTAGCGGGTTCGCCGCGCGTGCTCTTCAGCTTCAGGTTCAGCCGTAGTTCATTGGCCGAGTCGGCATTGCGTATGGCCTCTTCGTAGGAGATATCGCCTGCGTTGTACAGCTCGAACAGGGCCCAGTCGAAGGTGCGCATGCCCATCTCGCGCGACTTGTCCATGATGCTTTTCAGGTCGCCAAACGCGCCCTTGAAAATACGGTCGGCCACGATGGGCGTGTTCAACAGCACCTCGACGGCGGCGCGGCGGCCTTTGCCGTCCTCCATACGCACCAGGCGTTGCGACACGATGGCGCGCATATTCGCCGACAAATCCATCAGCAGCTGGTTGCGCCGCTCTTCGGGGAAGAAGTTGATGATGCGGTCCAGCGCCTGGTTGGCATTGTTCGCGTGCAGCGTGGCCAGGCACAGGTGGCCGGTTTCGGCAAATGCAATCGCATGCTCCATGGTCTGCGGGTCGCGGATTTCGCCAATCAGAATCACGTCGGGTGCCTGACGCAGTGTGTTCTTCAGTGCGTGGTGCCAGGAGTGCGTGTCCACGCCCACCTCACGGTGGCTGACCAACGACATCTTGGAGGTGTGCACGTACTCCACCGGGTCTTCCACGGTGATGATGTGGCCGCCAGTGCTGGCATTGCGGTGGTCGATCATGGCCGCCAGCGAGGTGGACTTGCCCGAGCCCGTGCCGCCCACGACCAGCACCAGCCCGCGCTTGTGCATGATGACTTCTTTCAGCACCTCGGGCAGGACCAGGCTGGCAAAGCTGGGGATCTCGGCTGCTATGGTGCGTATGACCATGCTGACGTTTTGCTGCTGCACGAAGACGTTGACGCGAAAGCGCGCCACCCCGGGCAGTGCCATGGCGAAGTTGCACTCCATTTCCTTGGCGAACTCTTCACGCTGGCGCTCGTTCATCATGGCGTGGGCCAGCATGCGGGTCACGTCGCCGGCCAGCTTCTGGGCCGACAAGGCCTTCATCTGGCCGTGTGCCTTCATGCTGGGCGCAAAGTCGCAGGCAATGAACAAGTCCGAGCCACCCGCCTGGTGCATGGCGGTCAGCAGCTTATGCATATAGCTGCGGGCTTGGTCTTCGGTCAAAGCAGACATGGCGGGCCCTCGGTTGAACGGTTTGCTATATTTTAAATAGCTGCTAGCGCAGGTATTGTCTGCGCTAGAGGCCTATTTCTTATAAATTAAAAAATAGGCCGGTATTCCGCGTCTCAGGCAACAACGACAGGGGCGGTGTCGCCGCGCGGTGCAATCTTGCCGATTTCAAACACCGATTCACCCAGGCCGCGCAGGGTGGCTGCCGTGGCTGCAGCGTTTGCCGCGTCCACCACCACCACCATGCCGATGCCGTTGTTGAAGGTGCGGTTCATCTCGAAATCATCGATGCCGGCCGTCTTTTGCAGCCAGGCGAACAGTTCGGTCTGGGGCCAGCTGCCTTTCACCAAGTGGGCGGCCGTGCCTTCGGGCAGTACGCGGGGGATGTTCTCCAGCAGGCCACCGCCGGTGATGTGGGCCAGGGCCTTGATCGGGTGCTCAGCCAGCGCGGCCAACACGTTCTTCACGTACAGGCGGGTCGGCTCCATCAGGGCTTGCTTGAAGGGTTTGCCGTCCAACGTGGCGGGTGCGGTGTCGCCCGCGCGTTCGATGCATTTGCGCACCAGGCTGAAGCCGTTGGAGTGCACGCCGCTGCTGGCCAGGCCCAGCACCACGTCGCCGGGGGCGACTTCCTTGCCAGTCAGGATCTTCGATTTCTCGACGGCGCCGACGGCGAAACCGGCCAGGTCGTATTCGCCTGCGGGGTACATGCCGGGCATTTCAGCGGTTTCGCCGCCGATTAGCGCGCAGCCCGACAGCTCGCAGCCCTTGGCGATGCCGCCGACCACGGCTGCAGCGGTGTCTACATCCAGCTTGCCGCAGGCAAAGTAGTCCAGGAAGAACAGCGGCTCGGCACCTTGCACCAGCACGTCGTTGACGCTCATGGCTACCAGGTCGATGCCCACGGTGTCGTGCATATTCCATTCGAACGCCAGGCGCAGCTTGGTGCCCACGCCGTCGGTGCCGCTCACCAGCACCGGTTCTTTGTAGCGCTTGGGCACCTCAAACAGCGCGCCAAAGCCGCCAATACCGGCCAACACCCCTTCGCGCATGGTTTTCTTGGCCAGCGGCTTGATGCGTTCGACCAGTGCGTCGCCTGCGTCGATATCGACCCCCGCGTCCTTGTACGAGAGGGGAGAAGTGTGGGAAGTGGTCATGGTCGGAGCGTTTAGAAGGGGGCGAAAGATGCGGACATTGCTGCCCAGATAAGCGGGCAGACGGGATTTAGCCGTGTAGCCCTATAGAATTTGGGCAGATTTTAAGGGCTTGCGTGTGCAAGTCCGCACAGCCGGCTCCTGGCGCCATCCTTCTTTTCTGCTTCTATCCACCTCTTGATGCAATTTACCCCCACCCAAATGCGCGGTTTTACCTGGATTTCCATTGCGCTGGGCATGTTGCTGGTGCTGTGGGTGCTGGGGCCGGTGCTCACGCCGTTTGCGGTGGCGGCGGTATTGGCGTATGTGTTGACGCCTTTGGTGGATTCGCTCGATAGCCTGTGCCGTGGCCGTGTGCCGCGCTTGCTGGCTGTGGCCGTCGTCGAGCTGGGCTTTGTGCTGGCTTTTCTGATGCTGGCGCTGCTGATCGTGCCCATTGTGGTGAAAGAGGCGCCCTTGATGCGTGAGCAATTGCCCGGGCTGCTGGATGGTCTGGTGCGCTGGTTGCAGCCCTTACTGGCGCAACTGGGGCTCAAGGTGTCTCTTGACCCAGCCAGCATCAAGGCGTTTGCCTTCAAATATTTGAACGCAAACGTAGAAGAGGCGCTGGGCTCGCTGTTTTCTTCGCTCAAGCTGGGCGGAAGCGTGGCGCTGTCGGTGGTGGGCAATCTGGTGCTGATTCCGGCAGCCTTGTTTTACCTGCTGATGGATTGGGACCGGTTTGTTTCCCTGATTGTGCAGTTTGTGCCCACCCGCCTGCGCGCGGGCTTTGACCATTTTGTGGACGAGGCAGACCAGGTGCTGGGCCAGTACCTGCGCGGGCAACTGTTGGTGATGCTGATCATGGCGGTGTTCTACGCGGTAGGCCTGAGCCTGTTCGGCCTGGACTTGGGGCTTCCCATCGGCATCTTCACCGGTCTGGCCATGTTTGTACCTTACCTGGGCTTTGGTGTAGGCCTCGTGCTGGCTAGTTTGGCGGGGCTGCTGCAGTTCGCTTCCATCAAGGCTGTGGTCATGGTGGCTGTCGTATTTGGCTCCGGCCAAGTACTGGAAAGCCTGTTTCTCACGCCCCGGCTAGTAGGGGAGCGCATAGGCCTGCATCCGCTCGCGGTCATTTTTGCCTTGCTGGCATTTGGCGAGGTGTTCGGTTTTGTGGGCGTGCTGGTGGCTTTGCCTGTTAGTGCGGTGATGCTGGTGGCCATACGTCGCCTGCGCACGCGCTACTTTGCCAGCCCTTTTTACCGAGGCTGAGCATGCAGCAACTGGTATTGGACATCGGCCTGGCGACCAGCCCTACGCTGGGCAATTTTTTCGCGGGGCAGAACCAGGCAGCGCTGCAGCATGTGCAGCAGGCCGTGGTGGACACGGGCCGCCCTCTGCAAACCTATTTGTGGGGTGAGCCCGCCACCGGCAAAACCTATTTGCTGCGCGCAGTGCGCGAGGCCTACCGCATGCAGGCCGCGAGGGTTGGCTGGCTGGACCCCAGCGTTTATGAGCCGCCCGAGTTTGACGATAGCTGGGCCGCTGTGTTGCTGGACGATGTGCATTTGTACAACCCTGCGCAGCAGCACATGGCCTTCAAGTGGTTTGTGAATGCGCAGACGTGCAATTGCTGGGTGCTGGGTGCCGGCGATGTGCCACCGGCCCACTTGGTGCTGCGGGAAGACCTGCGCACCCGCCTGGGTGGCGGCCACGTGTTTGCGCTGCAACTGCTCAGCGAAGACGAGCGCCGTGCCGTGCTGCGCCGCGAGGCCCAGGCGCGTGGCCTGGTGCTCAGCGACGAGGTGGTGGACTTCATGCTGCGCCGCTTCAGCCGTGACCTGGGCAGCTTGATGCAACTGCTGGAGCACCTGGACCGTTATGCGCTGCAGACCCAGCGCGCCATCACCATTCCTTTGGTCAAATCCATGCTGGAGACAATTTGAAAGACCACCCCGTGAAACTGGCGCTGTTCGACCTCGACCACACGCTGATCCCCATGGATTCCGACTATGCCTGGGGCAGCTACACCACCGAAATCGGCTGGACTGACCCCGTGGTGTTCAAGCAGCGCAATGACGATTTCTACGCCCATTACAAGGCCGGTACGCTGGACATCCACGAGTACGTGCTCTTTGCCACGGCTGCGGCGCGGCGCCAGGGTGCTACTAAATCCATAGCTGCTCACGCAGATTTCATGAGCGCAGTCGTGCAACCAGCCATTACACCGCAGGCGCTGGACTTGCTTCAGCAGCACCGCGCTGAGGGTGCGCAGCTGGTCATCGTCACCGCTACTAACGCCTTCGTCACCCGCCCCATCGCCCAAGCGTTAGGGGTGGAGGAGCTGATTGCGGTTGATCTGGAGCAGGACGCCAGCGGCTGGATCACCGGCAACATCCAGGGCGTGCCATCCTTCCGCGAGGGCAAAATCACCCGCGTGGAGCAATGGCTGGCCCAGCGGGGGTGGGGCTGGCAGGACGTGGACGCTACGTTTTACTCCGACTCTATCAACGACCTGCCACTGCTGGAAAAGGTCCAGCATCCCGTCGCCACCAACCCCGACGCGCGTTTACGCGCAATTGCCCAGGAGCGCGGCTGGCGCATACTGGAGCTGTTTTCCTAATTCCCAATGATCAAGACATTCATCGACAAACTGCTGGGCAAAAAGCCCGCCGCGAAACAGCCGAAGTTCGGCAAACGCGCTGAAATCCCGGTCACCGAGCACGGCATCAACCCCTCTTTGGTGGACGAGCGCGCCATCAACGTGGTCAGCACCCTTCAGGCGGCTGGCTTCGAGGCCTATATCGTCGGCGGCGCCGTACGCGACCTGTTGGTGGGCCTGCGCCCCAAGGACTTTGACGTGGCTACCAACGCCACGCCCGAGCAGGTCAAGGGCCTGTTTCGCCGTGCCTTCATCATCGGCCGGCGCTTCCGCATCGTCCACGTGGTGTACGGGCGGGGCCGCGAGAACGAGGTGATCGAGGTTTCCACCTTCCGCGCCTATATGGACAACGCCGCCGCTGAGCAGGTCGCCGGTAACGAACGCACCAGCAAAAGCGAGCTGGCGAACATGAAGCACGCTGTCGATTCCAGTGGCCGCGTGCTGCGCGACAACGTATGGGGTCCGCAGGACGAAGACGCGGCCCGCCGTGACTTCACCATCAACGCCATGTACTACGACCCTAAGAGCCAGATCGTGGTGGACTACCACGGCGGCATCAAGGACACCAAGAACCGCGTCATTCGCATGATTGGCGACCCGGCCACCCGCTACCGCGAGGACCCGGTGCGCATCATCCGCGCCGTGCGTTTCTCTGCCAAGCTGGGTGCGCTGGGTTTCACCATCGAACCCAAAACTGCCGCGCCCCTGGTGCACTCGCAGAAGTTGCTGGCCGATGTGCCGCAAAGCCGCTTGTTCGATGAAATGCTCAAGCTGCTGCAAACCGGCCACGCCGTGGCCACCATCGCCCAGCTGCGCAAGCTCGGCATGGCCACCGGCATCTACCCCTTGCTGGACGTGGTGGTGGAACGGGCCGACCAGCCCTTTGTGCTGGCCGCGCTGCAGGACACCGACCGCCGCGTAGGCGAGGGCAAGCCCGTCGCGCCCAGCTTCCTGCTGGCGTGCGTGCTGTGGGCCGACGTGCGCGAGGGCTGGGCCGCCCGTACCGGCCGCCAGCCGCCCTTCGTGGCGCTGCAGGATGCGATCGAAGACGTGTTCAACGCCCGCATTGGCGATGTGTCCGGCCGTGGCAAGCTGGCTGGCGACATGCGCGAGACCTGGCTGATGCAGCCGCGCTTTGAAAAACGCGTGGGCAGCGGCCCCTACGGCATGATCGACCAGCCGCGCTTCCGCGCCGCTTTTGACTTTATGCGTCTGCGTGCCGATGCCGGTGAGGTGGATCAATCCATCGCCGATTGGTGGCAGGAGTTCACCACCGGCAGCGATGACCAGCGTGAAGACCTGCTGGCCCAGGCCCGCGAAGAGCAGGGCCGTCGCCAGAAGGCCGTGCGCGTACCCCGTGTGGTCTCGCAGCCACGTGCGGCAGCAGACCAGCCTGCAGCCGTGGACGCCGCCCCTGAGTCTGACCTAGCAGCCGCCCCCAAGAAGCGCCGCCGCCGTCGCAAACCCGGTGCGGGCGGCTCCGCTCCGGCAGCCGGCTCCGATGCTTGAGCTGCAGCGTACCCCTGTCACCGCATACATCGCGCTTGGCGCCAACCTCGGAGATGCTGCCGACACGGTGCTGGTAGCCATGGATGCGATCCATGCGTTGCCCAATACCCAGGTGGTCCAACGGTCCTCGCTGTACCGTACAGCCCCCGTGGACTCCGATGGTCCGGACTACGTGAATGCGGTTGTTGAAGTAATCACGGGTTTGTGCGCGCCCGCTCTGCTAGGGCAGCTACAGAAAATAGAGCAAACGGCAGGCCGCCTGCGCCCGTACCGGAACGCACCGCGTACGCTGGACCTGGACATTCTGCTGTTTGGCGCGGCCCGCATCGAGAGTCCGGCATTGACCGTGCCCCATCCGCGCATGTGGCAGCGGGCGTTTGTACTCCACCCGTTGGCAGAGATTGCGCCCATTCAAGTTGCCTCGAATCAGCTGAGCGCAGTGCGCAATCAGGCTATAGAAAAAATATAAGAAAACAGGCTCTAGCGCAGGTATATCCTGCGGAAGCAGCTATCTAAAATATAGCGATCATTAATACGCTTTTTTATCGTTCAGAACCACAAGCACGGTTTTGACGATGATCCACAAGTCAAATCCCAGGGACCAGTTGCGCAGGTACTCCAGGTCGTATTCGATACGTTTTTCCATCTTGTCGATGGTTTCGGTTTCGCCGCGGTAGCCGCTCACCTGTGCCCAACCGGTAATGCCGGGTTTGACCTTGTGCCGCACCATGTAGCCTTTGACCAGCTTGCGGTAGGTTTCGTTGTGGGCCACCGCGTGGGGGCGAGGGCCTACGATGCTCATTCGGCCCTGTAACACGTTGAAGAACTGGGGTAGTTCGTCCAGGGATGTTTTACGCAATATGGCACCCAGCGGGGTAATGCGGCTATCGTTCTTGGTGGCTTGTTTGACGACCGAACCATTGTCTTCCGTGGTCATGGATCGGAATTTGTAGACCAGAATTTCCTTTCCATCCAGGCCGTAGCGCCGTTGTTTGAAAATGATCGGGCCAGGGGATGTGAATTTGACAGCCAAGCCCAGCATCACAAATACGGGGGATGCCAGCAGCAAAATGCACAGCGAGATGATGACGTCTGAGATGCGCTTGATCAGCCCGCTCATGCCATTGAACGGGGTTTCGCACACGGCCATAACGGGCATGGGGCCCACATTAGTCAGTCGCCCCTGGATCAGGTCGGTCATGAAAATATCAGGTGCGAAATAAATGGAGGCTGTGGTGTCTTTCAGGTCATCCAGCAGGCTCAGAATGCGTGGCTGGGACGCCATGGGCAAGGCAAGATACAGGGCGGTAACATTGTGGGTGTTCATGTAGTCCGCTAGGTCAGACATGCGACCAAGCAAAGGGACCTTACCCAATTCCGCTAGGCGGTCTGAGGCGCGGTCATCAAAAAAACCAAGCACCCGTGTGTTCAGGTAGGGGTTTGATTCGAACTCGCGCATTAGACGCAGTCCTACCTCGTTTACGCCGGTAATGACGACCTCCCGTGGCCCGTTCTGCGCCATGAATCTAGGCACGGCCCAGCGCATGAGAAAGTGGCAACCAATTTGTACAAATGGGGTCAACACGGCCCAGGAGATCAAAACTGGTCGCGTAAAACTCTTCAAATAGCCTGTAGCTATGCCGAAGCCGCCCAAGATCAGTAAAAAAGTTAGCCAATTTGTCAGCAGTTTTCGCAGAACCCGGCGCGGAGCCTCGTGGAACCCTACGTTGCCAGGGAACGAGAGTGAAAAAGCTATCACCCCCAAGATCATGTAGCGTGCAGAAAACGGGTGGGCAAATGCGGCCAGGCATGCACCCAGGACCACGATAGTGATCACAGGGTCCAAAAAGGCCTCTATTACGCCGACAAGGGAAAAGCTCGGTCGGAGGAAGTTTTTTTGCTTGTCAATGGCATTTATCATGAGGAGCCAGGGTGTCGTGGTGCTGAAAAAGCCCAAATATGCGCAAATGTACCAATGTCTGGCGGGTGAAGCAGATTTGCGGGGCAGGGTCGCATATTAATTTTCCACAATATAAAAACTGTTTCAATTTCAGTAGTTTTTTTGCTGAAGCGCACACATTGTTGCAATTGACCGAGGGTTTACCAGAGCATCTCCTTGTATATTGCAGTGCAGCAAGTGTGCGATTTACCAGGGGTGTTTATGTTGAAGCTAATTAATATCGTTGTGGCTCTCGGTTTCGTATCGATGACGGCGGTGTGTGCGGCAAACACAGGCATTACCGATCCGCTTGCGGTTCCGCGCATGAGCGTAGCCAAAAATTCGTCTGGCATGGATTCCGCAGTTGAAGCCGTGCAAAACTCTGGCATGGTGAAAGTAGCTCTGGGTGCCAGTCCCCGCGGGCGTGCAGCGGACACGAGCAATGCACCCCTCAGTGGTGAGGCTGACTTGATGGATGACATGGGGAATCTGGATGGTCGAGCGATATGGGCTGGCCTGGCTTTGGTGGCGGTCATTGCCATGCGCCGCATTCGTAACGATTAATTCTCGGTTTTGTTGGATCCGTCAGGGCCGCACCGTTTGAGGTACAGGCTTTGATGGAATGGGGGGTTACTTCTTTGGGTATGGGGCGTCTTCTTGCCTGAGAGCTTCGGAACGGGTTCCGTTGTAGCCGTTAGCGTAGCTCTTCAGTGTGTCTTGTTCTGGGCGGTTAAACTCCGCTCTGTCATTTTTCCGTCATATTTCTGACGCAATCCCCCCCTTAGGAGTCTCGCCATGCTGTTTGGCAAGCTGTTGCCGCGTGAAGGCAATTTTTTTGAAATGTTCAACCAGCATGCTGATCGCATCGTGGAGGCGGCGCGGGCTTTTTCCTTGCTGGTCGCGAACTATGGTGACCCGCAGTTGCGTGAGCGCTACACCCGTGAAGTAGATACTGCCGAGCATGCTGCCGACCGTGTCACGCGCGAGGTCAATAAGATGTTGCATAAGACCTTCATCACGCCGATTGACCGGGAGCAGATCCACCAGTTGATCAACACCATGGACGATGTAGCGGATGTGATCCAGGATTCTGCAGAAACCATGTCCTTGTACGACGTGCGCCACATGACAGAGGACATGTCTCGTCTGACCGAGTTGAGCCTCAAGTGCTGTGAGCGCGTGAAGGATGCTGTCTATATGTTGGCCAAGATTGCCGAGCCAAAGGTTGCCGAGGCCGCCCTCAAAACCTGTGAAGAGATCGACCAACTGGAGTCGGATGCAGATCGGGTGATGCGTTCCGCCATGAGCAAGCTGTTCCGCGAGGAGCCCGATGTGCGTGAGCTCATCAAGCTCAAGGCGATCTACGAGTTGCTGGAAACCATCACCGACAAATGTGAGGATGTTGCCAATTTGATCGAGGGCGTTGTCCTCGAGAACTCCTGAGTCGGGGTTTTAGATGGCTACGGTGCAGGTGGGCTTGTGGGTGGTAGTGGTGCTGGTCGTGATGGCGCTGCTGTTTGATTTTATGAACGGCTTCCACGACGCGGCGAATTCGATTGCGACGGTGGTGTCCACCGGCGTGCTGAAGCCGGTGCAGGCTGTCGTGTTCGCAGCCCTGTTTAACTTCGTTGCTCTGTTTATTTTCCACTTGAGCGTTGCGGCAACAGTGGGAAAGGGGATTGCTGACCCGGGTGTGATTGACGTCCACGTGGTGTTTGGTGCCCTGATGGGCGCGATTTTCTGGAATCTGGTGACCTGGTACTACGGTATTCCCAGCAGTTCCTCACATGCGCTGATTGGCGGCATTGTGGGCGCGGTCGTGGGCAAGGCGGGTTCGGGGGCGCTGGTGGCTGGCGGTATTTTGAAGACCGTGGCCTTTATTTTTGTGTCCCCCATCCTGGGCTTTTTTCTGGGGTCGCTGATGATGGTGGCGGTGGCCTGGATTTGTCGCCGCGCTACGCCCTCCAAGGTGGACCGCTGGTTCAGGCGGCTCCAATTGTTGTCTGCAGGAGCCTATAGCTTGGGTCATGGCGGCAATGATGCGCAGAAGACGATCGGCATTATCTGGATGTTGCTGATTGCGACTGGCCATGCGGCTGCAACCGATGCTTCTCCACCGATGTGGGCCATTGTGAGCTGCTACTCCGCGATTGCGGGTGGAACCATGTTTGGCGGCTGGCGCATCGTGAAGACAATGGGTCAGAAGATTACCAAGCTCAAGCCAGTGGGTGGGTTTTGTGCCGAAACTGGCGGTGCATTGACCTTGTTCTTGGCAACGGCTTTGGGTATTCCTGTTTCCACCACGCACACCATTACCGGCGCGATTGTGGGTGTAGGTTCAACCCAGCGCGCCAGCGCGGTGCGTTGGGGTGTGGCTGGAACCATCATCTGGGCCTGGATTTTTACGATTCCCGCCAGCGCCTTTGTGGCTGCCGTGGCCTACTGGTTCAGCCTTCAGATTTTCTGATCACGGAGTGTTTTTGGGCGTTACTTCGATTTGGTATTCGAAGTAACGCTGAAAGCTGAAAGCCAGGCTGGCCATCAGCGTGCCCGTGCCGACCAGCAGGGCGCAGACCAGTGCGCCGACGGTCAGCCAGTTGGATTGGCCAGGCGCCGCCTCGGCGTCTGTAGAAGGGTTGTAGGCTGCGTTCCATTTCTCTGGCGTCTTCAGTCCATAGACCAAAGCAGACAGCGCGCCTGCCGTGATGGTCACCCCAAGCAGCGGAATCAAAACCCAGCTCCAGTGGTCGTCCAGACCCATTTGCTGTGCGCGCATGACGCCGTACAGGCCCAGCGCCGAGGGAAGGGGGTAGAGCCAGCCCCAGATATCGCCCATACCCCGTAGGTAAAAACGGTGCAGCCCCAGCGGGCCACCCAGAAAGGCCAGCCAGGTCGCCACAGTTTTATTTTTCATGCGTAGATTTATTCAGGTGAATGGCTGTCACCGGCACCTATGGCTTTTTCCATCAGCACCACGTCCAGCCAGCGGCCAAATTTCCAGCCGCAGGACTGGAGTATGCCAACCTGGCTAAAGCCCAGGCTACGGTGCACGCCAATGGAGCCCGCATTGGTTGAGTCTCCGATTACCGCGATCAGCTTGCGTATACCAACTCTTTCAGCCTGCGTGGAGAGCTCGGTCAACAGCAAACGTCCCAGGCCTCTGCCTCCAATATTGGGGGCCATGTAGATGGAGTCTTCGGCGGAAAATCGGTATGCGGGACGTGGCTTGAACCAGTTGCAGTACGCAAAGCCTTGCACCTGCTCTGCGTCCTCCAGCACCAGATAGGGCAGGCCTTTGGCGAGTACGTCGGCTCTGCGGCTGGCCATGTCTTCGGCTGTGGGGGGGGTGGTCTCAAAGGTGCCGGTGCCGTGCAGTACGTGGTGGGCGTAAATGGCGGTGATGGCAGGAATATCTTCGTCTCGGGCGGAGCGTATGGTTGGCATGTAGAAGGACGTTATAATTGAAGGCTTTTCAGCGTGTCACTGGCTAGGTGGCCAGTTGCGTGTCTCAACGTTGGAATATATCGCTAGGTTCTTACGTCAAGTTGGGGCCTGGTACATCGGTTGAAATGGTTCAACCATCCCGAAGGATAAATCATGGTCGTTATTCGACTCGCCCGTGGCGGTGCAAAAGCACGCCCGTTTTTCAATATTGTTGTGACCGACAAGCGCACCCGCCGCGACGGTCGTTTCATTGAGCGCATCGGTTTCTACAACCCTATCGCTACCACCAATGAGGAAAGCATCCGCATTGCCCAGGACCGTTTGACCTACTGGCGCGGCGTTGGTGCACAAGCTTCCCCCACGGTGGAACGCCTGATTGCACAAGCGGCCAAAAAAGCTGCTCCTGCTGCGTAATCAACTGTATTTGGGCCGGGCAGGATCGCCAACGCGGTCATGCCTGCCCTGCAAAATCCCATGATGCCTCTTTTAGATACCGCTGAATTGCCGGCGGATGCCGTCGAAGTGGGGCGCATCGGTGATGCATGGGGAGTCAAAGGCTGGTTCAAAGTCGTCTCCCATAGCGCCGCACCCGAGGCGCTTTTTTCTTCCAAACGTTGGTATTTGCTCCCCACCGAACGCGGGGCTAAACACTTTGAAGGCGCTCGTCTGTTGCGCGTGGCTGAGGCCAAAGAACATTCCGGCGGCGTGGTGGCCCAGGCGCATGAAGTCGTGGGACGTGATGCTGCTGAGGCTTTGCGTGGCTCGCGCATTTTTATTGCGCGCGCCAACTTTCCAAGCGCTGCGACCGATGAATATTACTGGGTCGATTTGATCGGCCTGGAAGTGCTGAACCGCGAAGGTGTGGCACTGGGGCGGGTCAAGGAATTGATGTCTACTGGTGCGCAAACCGTGCTGGTCGTGGCCTACGAGGCCCTGGATGCCGCAGGCGTTGCGCAGACCTTGGAGCGCATGATCCCGTTCGTAGCGGCCTATGTAGACAAGGTGGACTTACCCACGCGCTGCATCACCGTGGACTGGCAGCCGGACTACTAGGCGGTAAGGCGCTGCGTATGCGGTTCGACGTCATCAGTCTGTTTCCCGAGATGTTTTCGCCGTTTTTGACCAGCGGCGTGGCGCGGCGTGCGTTTGAATCTGGCCTGGTGCAGGTCCGAATCTGGAATCCCCGTGATTTTGCCGATGGCAATTACCGCCGTGTCGATGACCGTCCGTTTGGCGGTGGGCCGGGCATGGTGATGATGGCGGAGCCTCTGGCGCGCTGTTTGCGTGCGATCCAGGCTGATCGTGCCGATGCCTCGCAGGCACCTGTAGTATTGTTTTCTCCCCTGGGGCAGGCTCTGAATCACGCAGCGGTTGAAGCCTGGTCTGTCAGCGCTGGCGCCGTGCTGGTGTGTGGGCGCTACGAGGGCATCGACCAGCGTTTCATCGACCAATTTGTGACCCACCAGATCAGCCTGGGCGACTTCGTACTGTCCGGCGGTGAAATTGCGGCCCTGGCCTTGCTTGATGCGGTGGCGCGTTTGCAACCCGGCGTGCTGAACGACGAGGGCAGCCACCAACTGGATAGCTTCAACCCCGCGCTGGATGGCCTGCTGGACTGCCCGCACTACACCCGGCCTGAAATATGGGAAGAGCACCCGGTGCCGGATGCGTTGATGTCCGGTCACCATGCCCAGATCGAGCGCTGGCGCCGAGACCAGCGTCTGCAATTGACGGCGCAACGCCGCCCGGAATTGCTGGAGGCTGCGCGTGCTGCGGGCCGCATCAGTCGGCAGGATGAGGCTGCTTTGAAGGCCGTGCCCCGTAGCTGAATGGTGCTGTTGGGGTGAAATGCTATAATCAAAGGCTTTTCGATCCTCTGCCTGGCCGCTTTGCCATCCCGGTAAAAGCACTTTTTAGGCGCATGCATGATCACTAGAGGAAAACCATGAACTTAATCGAAATCCTAGAGCAAGAAGAAATTGCCCGTCTTGGCAAGACCATCCCCGCTTTCGCCCCTGGCGACACGGTGATTGTTAGCGTCAATGTGGTTGAAGGTTCGCGCAAGCGCGTGCAGGCCTATGAAGGTGTTGTGATTGCCAAGCGCAATCGCGGCCTGAACAGCGGCTTCACCGTGCGTAAGATCTCCAGCGGCGAAGGCGTGGAACGTACGTTCCAAACCTACAGCCCGCTGATCGCTGGTATTGAAGTCAAGCGCCGCGGTGATGTCCGCCGTGCCAAGCTCTACTACCTGCGTGACCGTAGCGGCAAGTCGGCTCGTATCAAGGAAAAGCTGCCTAACCGCGTCAAAGTGGCCGCAGCAGCAACAGCCGCTTAATTCGCACTGTTCTCCTTGGAAAAACCGCCCAAGCGTCAAGCTTGCGGCGGTTTTTTCTTGGGGCGTACCATCGCTTTCGTGTCCCAGCCTTCCCCCATTCCTCTGTCCAAGCTGCCCAACTTCGATCCGCGCCTGGTGCCGGTGGTGGGTGGCGACGCGCATCTGCCTGCGGTTGCTGCCTCGGCATTGCAGCCGGATGCCTTGCGCCAGCGCTTCCAGTTTCCGCCGTCCTGGCAGCCCGAGGTGCGGGCCGAGCCGCGCTTTACCGAGCGGGCGCCGGTGCACGCCTCCGTGTTGATCCCCATCGTGCTGCACCCCTCGGAGCGGGGCGGCCCTAGCGTGCTGTTGACCCAGCGCACCACGCACATGTCTAACCATTCCGGCCAGATCGCCTTTCCGGGCGGCAAGGCCGATGCGACCGACGCGGATGCTGTCGCCACGGCCTTGCGCGAAGCCTGGGAAGAGGTGGGCCTGCCGCGGGCCTATGTGCAGGTGATAGGCGAGCTGCCTATCTACCTGACCGGCACGGCCTTCATCGTGACGCCGGTGGTGGCCTTGGTGCAGCCCGGTTTTACGCTGGTGCACCAGCCGGAGGAGGTGGCCGATGCGTTCGAGGTGCCATTGGCATTTTTGATGGACCCGGCGAACCACCGGCGCCACCATTTCGACTGGGAGGGCGGGAAGCGCGAGTGGTTTTCCATGCCCTACCAGGATGCCCATGGCGAGCGCTTTATCTGGGGTGCCACCGCCGGCATGCTGCGAAACTTCTACCGTTTTCTGTCGGCGTGAAGGCGCGTCGCTGCAGGTCGTTATGATCGTGGGATGAGCTTTTTCGCGATCATGTTTGCGCTGCTGCTGGAGCAGGTCCGCCCCCTGGCCCGAGACAACCCCATCCACGGCATGCTGCGCGCCTGGGTGCGCGGCTGTAGCCGTAATTTCGATACCGGCACGGCCCAGCATGGCTGGCTAACCTGGCTGCTGGCGGTGGGGCTGCCCAGCCTGCTGACTTTGGGCTTGCACTGGGCCCTGGTCTGGCTTGCGGGCTGGCCATTTGCGGTGGTGTGGAACGTGGTTGTGCTCTATGTCACTTTGGGTTTTCGCCAGTTCAGCCACCACTTCACCGAAATCCGCGACGCCCTGGAAAGTGGTGACGAGCCTTTGGCGCGCCAGCTGCTGGCGCAGTGGCAGCAGGTGGACGCCACCGAGCTGCCGCGCAGTGAAATCGTGCGCCATGTGATCGAATATTCGGTGCTGGCGGCACACCGCCATGTGTTTGGCGTGTTGGCCTGGTATTCCATCGGCGCAGCGTTGGGCTTGGGGCCGGCAGGTGCCGTGTTTTACCGCCTGGGTGAATTCGTGGCGCGTTACTGGCGCTACAAGGACCCGCAGCAGCTGGCCAGCGCGGCTTTGCAGCAGGTAGCCAATGGAGCCTGGATTTTGATCGACTGGCTGCCCGCGCGCATTACGGCGTTCGGTTTTGCCGTGGTGGGCAGCTTTGAAGATGCCATCGACGGCTGGCGCAATTACGCCCAGCGCTTTCCGAACGACAACGACGGCGTGGTACTGGCTGCCACCTCGGGTGCCTTGAATGTGCGCCTGGGCGGCGAGGCGTTGAAGACCACTGAACCCCTACAGTCTGGCCACGGCCTGCCACTGGAGATGGATGTAGATACCGAATCCACCCCTGGCCGCGACCCCGAGCTGGGCCATCTGCGTAGCGTGGTGGGCCTGGTGTGGCGCACTGTTGTCCTGTGGATGGGCTTGCTGGCCCTGCTGACCCTGGCGAATCTGCTGGGTTAGTATTTATACAAAATTGGGCTCTGGCGCAGGTGCTATCTGCGCTGGCAGCTATGAAAGTAGTAGCATTTTGACTTCTTCCCCGCCGTCTTTCTGGAGCCCGGTCGTTGCCGGGCTGGTGCCCTATGTGCCGGGCGAGCAGCCCAAGCTGCAAAACCTGACCAAGCTCAACACCAACGAGAATCCTTACCCCCCGTCCCCCAAGGTGCTGGCCGCCATCCAGGCTGCGGCACAGCAGGGCTTGCAGCTGTATCCCGACCCAGAATCCACGCTGCTGCGCGGCCGCATCGCCGAGCAGTACGGTCTGCAGGCAGATCAGGTGTTTGTGGGCAATAGCTCCGACGAGGTGCTGGCCCATGCCTTTTTTGCGCTGTTCCAGCATGGCGATGCGCCGCTGGTGATGCCGGATGTGACCTACAGCTTCTACCAGGTGTATTGCGGTCTGTACGGCATCCCTATGCATGTGGTGCCGCTGGACGAAGCGTTGCGCGTCAATGTGGAAGCCCTGGTTGGTCCTGGTGAGGTGGCCGGCGTGGTGGTGGCGAATCCGAATGCGCCCACCGGCATCGGCCTACCGCTGGACCAGATCGAGCGCCTGCTGCAGCTGCATCCACAGCGCGTGGTGCTGGTGGACGAGGCCTATGTGGATTTCGGCGGTGCGTCTGCCGTGGGCCTGATCGACCGCTATCCGAATCTGCTGGTGACCCAGACCCTGTCCAAATCGCGCTCGCTGGCGGGTTTACGGGTCGGCCTGGCCTGTGGCCAGCGGCACCTGATCGAGGCGCTGGAGCGGGTGAAGAATAGCTTCAACTCCTACCCCCTGGGTCGCCTGGCGCAGGCGGGTGCTTTGGCCGCGTTCGAGGACCAGGCTTACTTCGAGCAGACCTGCGCGGCCGTGGTGCACAGCCGTGAGGGCTTGACGCTGCAACTGGAAGACATGGGCTTCGAGGTGCTGCCATCGCAGGCCAACTTTGTATTTGTCCGCCACCCCCAGCACGACGCGGCCATGCTGGCGGCGGAGCTGCGCCAACGCGCAGTGCTGGTGCGTCACTTCAAGCAGGAGCGCATCGCCCAGTACCTGCGCATCAGCATAGGCACGCCCGCGCAGTGCGACACCTTGGTGCAGGCGCTCGCAGAAATCCTGGGCTAAAACTTCGGGGCGTTCAGCTCGGCGAACAGGTCACTATATATTTTGTAGCGCCTGTCGCTGATACTGCCTGCGCTGCCGTCACTTTTGACTGCTGCCATCACACCGCAGCCGGGCTCGTGCAAGTGGGTGCAGTTGTAGAACTTGCAGCGCTCCACAAAGGGTTTGATGTCCGGCATCAGGCCTGACAGATGCCGGGCGTCGATGTGGTGCAGGCCGAATTCCTGAAAGCCGGGTGAGTCGATCAGCGCCGTGTTGGCGTCCTTGTCCACCCAGTACCAGGTGGTGCTGGTGGTGGTGTGCTTGCCGGTGTTCAGTGCCTGTGAAATCTCGCGCGTGGCGGCCAGTGCGCCGGGCACCAGATGGTTGGTCAGCGTGCTTTTGCCGGCGCCTGACGGGCCCAGTACCAGCGTGGTCTTGCCGGCCAGCTCAGCTTTCACAGCCTCCAGAGTGCCACCGCCGTCTTTCAGCGACAGCGGCAACATGCGGTAGCCCATGTCGCGGTAGGCGGCCAGCCAGCCCCAGGCGCGCTCAAAAGGCACGGCCAAGTCTTGCTTGTTCAGCACGATCAGCGGCGTGATGCGCTCGGCCTCGGCGGCAATCAGCGCGCGCGACAGCTGCGTTTCGGAGAATTCGGGTTCGGCGGCGATCAGTATCAGCACCTGGTCCAGATTCGCGGCAAAAGACTTGGTGCGGATTTCGTCCTGGCGGTAGAACAGGTTGCGGCGCGGCTGCAGCTTCTCAATAGTGCCGTCCTCGCCCTGGCCGGCAGCCGCAGGCAGCCACAGCACCTTGTCGCCCACCACGGCGCTGCTCTTCTTGCCACGTGGGTGGCAGATCAGGCGGCTGCCATCCGCGCGCTCCACCATGCAATGCCGGCCATAGGTGGCGACCACCAGGCCAGGGGTCAGGGCAGGGGGCTTGCTCACAGGGCCAAGAGCCCGTTGATGCGTGCCGCGCAGTCGAAGTCGGTGGACGTGAGGCCACCCACGTCGTGGGTGTTGAAGCGCACCGTGCAGCGGTTGTAAGACACCTGCAGGTCCGGGTGGTGGTCTTGTGCGTGGGCCACCAGGGCCAGCGCATTCACAAAGGCGATTGTTTCAAAATAGTTGGCGAAGCGAAAGGTCTTGGTGATGGCTACCTCGGCCCCGTCGCCGTCCAGTTGCCAGCCCTCTATGTGGGACAGCTTTGCTACGATTTGTGCAGCATTCAACGCAGACCGTTTGTGCGTCGCCCAGTCTTTTTTCTTTAAATCGGAGGTCATGCCGATGCTCCTTGTGCAGCGCCTTGCGCCATGCGTGCCAGCCGCTCGGAGGCGGGTGGATGCGAGTAATAGAACTTCACGAACACCGGGTCGGGGGTGAGGGTGGAGGCGTTGTCTTCGTACAGTTTGAGCAGGGCGGTAGACAGGTCTTGCCCGCTGGTTTGCTGCACGGCGTAGGCATCGGCCTGGAACTCGTGCTTGCGCGATACCTGGGCCGATAGCGGCGCGATGGAGAAGGTCAGCACCGGTGCGGCCAGCATGAACAGCAGCAGGGCCAGCGCATCATTCGGCGCACCTGACATATTCGGAATCACGCCCAGCCCGGTGTAGAACCAGGCCTGGGCCGACAGCCAGCCGAGCAACGCAAAGCCGACTAGGCTCAGTGCAAACATGGTCACGATGCGCTGAATAATGTGTTTGTGTTTGAAGTGGCCGAGCTCGTGGGCAAGCACCGCATCCACCTCGCCGGGGGCCAGCTTGGCCAGCAGGGTGTCGTAGAACACCACGCGTTTTGCCGCGCCAAAGCCGGTGAAATATGCATTGGCATGCGCGCTGCGCTTGCTGCCGTCCATCACGAACAGGCCCTTGGCGGCAAAGCCGCAGCGCTGCATCAGGGCGGTGACGCGGGCCTTCAGGGTTTCGTCTTCCAGCGGCTTGAACTTATTGAACAGCGGGGCGATGAAGGTTGGGTAAATCATCAACAACAAAAGGTTGATAGCCATCCAGGCACTCCAGGCCCACAGCCACCACAGATGGCCGGCGCCGCCCATCAGCCACAGGATCAGCGCGGCAATCGGCAGGCCGATAACGATGCCGACCAGGCTGGACTTGAGCATGTCGGCCAGCCAGAGTTTGAGGCTGGTTTTGTTGAAGCCGAAGCGCTCTTCGATCACAAAGGTCTGGTACAGCGCCACGGGGATGTCGATCAGCCCGCCAATCAACACAAAACCGGCCAGCACCGCCAGCTGTTGCAGCATGCCGCCGCCCAGCCAGGCCAGCAGGCTTTGGTTCAGCCAGTTCAGGCCGCCCAGCAGGGTCCAGCCCAGCAATACCGTGGTGCTCAAAGCCATCTCCAGCAGGCCAAAGCGCGCCTTGGTCACGGTGTAATCAGCCGCCTTTTGGTGAGCTTCCAGAGTGATGTTGCTGGTGAAGGCGGCGGGCACGGCGTTGCGGTGGCGAACTACGTGGCGGATCTGGCGCGTAGCCAGCCAAAACTTGACCCACAAACCAACAATCAGGAGGGCGGCAAAGCCCAGTGTGAGGGCGGCCGAGGACGAAAAAACGGCGGTATCTTGCATGGGCGGGAGTGTAGGCCATCGGCGACAATACGATTTATGGCTGAAATCAATACCCCATCCCCCGTGTCATCAGCGACCTTGCTCGCAAAATCGGACCACAACCTGATCTGGCTGGACTGTGAAATGACCGGTCTGGACCCCGAGGTGGACCGCCTGATCGAGATCGCGGTGGTCGTTACCGGCCCGACCCTGGAGCCGCGTGTCGAGGGTCCGGTTTTTGTGATCCACCAGTCTGAGGCGCAGTTGGACAAGATGGACGCATGGAACAAGGGCACGCATGGCAAAAGCGGCTTGATCGACAAGGTCAAAGCCTCCACCACAACCGAAGCCGAGGCCGAGGCGCAGTTGATCGCCTTTCTGTCCCAGTACGTGCCCAAGTTCACCTCACCTTTGTGCGGCAACAGCATTGGCCAGGACCGGCGCTTTCTGGCCAAGTACATGCCCAAGCTGGAGGCCTTCTGCCACTACCGCAACCTGGACGTGAGCACGCTGAAGGAACTGGCCAAGCGCTGGCGGCCTGAAGTGGCGGCCTCCTTCAAGAAGCAGCAAAAGCATACGGCCCTGGCCGACGTGCATGAATCAATTGAAGAACTTGTGCATTACCGCACACACTTTTTGAAGATGACTGCACAGTAATTAGGTGGAAACCCGAATCCGGGCTATAATTCGAGGCTGCACTGAAATCAATTAGTGCACTTTGCACATCTCCCTTCACTCATCTGGCGCACAAAGTTGCGCCAACTGATGCCAGGCCAGCAGGCCTATAAAGGTATCGGCTCCGTTTGATGGTTGATGTTTTTTAACCATTTACGGGGCAGTCCGCGGGCCATTGCAGCTTCGCGTTCTCTCCATGTGAGTAATTAAATGAACGACTCTTTTGACGTCGCGGGCGACTTTTCGCCTGCAGCTTCCTTCTCATCTTCCAACGACACCTTCGTGACCGAGACTTTGCAGTCCGAAGTCGAAGTGGCTACTCCGGCGCAGCCTGAAGTGCCGAATGGCTTTGTGACCCTGGGCCTGGCGCCTGAACTGATTCAAGCCGTGGCCGACCTGGGCTACACCCAGCCCACCGCTGTGCAAATGCAAACCATCCCCATGGCCATGCAAAGCGAGTCCGCCCGCTTTGTCGACCTGATGGTTTCCAGCCAAACCGGTAGCGGTAAGACCGCCGCCTTCCTGTTGCCCGTGCTGCACACCCTTTTGCGCCAGCAAGCTGAAGCCGAAGCCGCTGAAAAGGCTGAATACGAAGCCGCTGTGGCCGAAGCCGCTGCCAAGGGCGAACCCGCTCCTAAGCGTGCCAAGCGCAAGGACCCCACCAATGCCCGCAACTTCAAGGCCGCTACCCCTGGCGCCCTGATCCTGTGCCCGACCCGTGAACTGGCCCAACAAGTGGCCCACGACGCTATCGGCCTGGTGCAACATTGCCGTGGTTTGCGCATCGCCAACGTGGTGGGTGGCATGCCTTACCAACTGCAAATTGCCAAGCTGCAAAACGCCAACCTGGTCGTGGCCACCCCTGGTCGTCTGCTGGACCTGCAACGTTCGCAGCAAATCAAGCTGGACCAAGTCCAGTTTCTGGTGGTGGACGAAGCCGACCGCATGTTGGACCTGGGTTTCTCGGACGATCTCGCCGATGTGAACCAAATGACCATTGGCCGCAAGCAAACCATGATGTTCAGCGCCACTTTCGCGCCGCGCATCCAGCAACTGGCTTCCCGCGTGATGCGCGAACCCCAGCGCGTGACCATCGACAGCCCGCAAGAAAAGCACGCCAACATCAAGCAAATCCTGTTCTGGGCCGACAACGCCCAGCACAAGCGCAAGCTGCTGGACCACTGGCTGCGTGACACCACCATCGCTCAGGCGATCGTGTTTGCCAGCACCCAGATCGAGTGTGATGGCCTGGCCAACGACCTGCAACAAGAAGGCTTCAGCGCAGTCGCATTGCACGGTGCCCTGAGCCAAGGTCTGCGTAACCGCCGCCTGATGGCTCTGCGCCAAGGCCAGGTGCAGATTCTGGTAGCCACCGACGTTGCCGCTCGCGGTATCGACGTGCCCAGCATCAGCCACGTGTTCAACTTCGGCTTGCCAATGAAGGCCGAGGACTACACCCATCGTATTGGCCGTACGGGCCGTGCCGGCCGCGACGGTATCGCTGTGACCTTTGCTGAAATGCGCGACCGTCGTAAGATTTTCGACATCGAAAGCTACAGCCACCAGCAGTTCAAGGCGGAAGTGATCCCAGGTATGGAGCCACAACAGCGCCAGCCCGATTCGCGTGCTCCACGTGGTGCAGGCGGCGGTTTTGGCGGCCGTGATGGCGCTCCCCGTGGCCGCAGTTTCGGCCCATCGCCACGCGGTGATCGCGGCGGCTTTGGCGGCGGCGACCGTGGTGGTTTCGGTGGTGGCAACCGCGAAGGCGGTGGTGGCTACGGCGGCGCCAGCGGTTTTAACGACCGCAACAGCCGTCCACCAGCACGTACCGGCGGTGGCTACCAAGGCAACCGTGATAACGGTGGCGGCTTCGGCGGCGGCGATCGTGGTGCCGACCGTGGTTTCGGCGGCGGCGCTCCCCGTGGTGACTTTGCACCCCGCGGCGATTTCGCTCCCCGTGGTGACCGCGCCGAACGTGGTGACTTCAATGCGCCCCGTCCTGCTTTCTCCAAGCCAGCTTTCAGCAAGCCTGGTGCAGGTGCCGGCAACGGCGGCAAGGTGTTTGTGCCCCGTGATACCAAGAAGCGTTTGACCAAGCCCGCACGTTAATTCGCTGCGTTCTTGCTCTTCGCAAACCAGGCCCTTGTGGCCTGGTTTTTTTTCGTCTGCGCGCAGCGCTTGCCGGCGAGGGCCGGTGGCAACCTGCACAATACCGGCCAGGAGGTTCTGCTGTGTCCCATGTGTCATCCCCGGCCGATTACGCGCAATTGTTCGATCTGGCCCCCGTTTCCCTTTGGCTGGAGGATTTCAGTGCACTCAAGCGCCTGTTCGATACTTGGCGCAGCCAGGGTGTCACCGACCTGAATGCCCATGTGCAGACCCATCCGGGTAGCCTGGCCGAGTGTGCAGCCTGTCTGCAGGTGCTGCAGGTCAACCAACGCAGCCTGGAGATTTTTGGTGCCCGCAGTCAGGACGAGCTGCTGGCCAATCTGGACCAGGTGTTCCGTGGCGACATGCTGGGCAAGTTGATGGAGCAGCTTTTGCCTATGTGGGATGGCGCGCTGGGCTTTTCTGTACAAACGGTGAACTACGGCCTGGATGGCCGGCGGCTTGACGTGAAGGTCCATGCCCGCGTGCTGCAGGGCTACGAGGACAGCTGGGCCCGCGTCATGGTGTCCTTGGAGGACATCACGCAAGAGCTGCAAACGTCACGGCTGTTGGCCGCCAGCGAGCAGCACGCACGCGACTTGTTCGACTACTCCCCTGTATCGCTGTGGGTGGAAGACTTCAGCGCGGTCAAGCTGCTGCTGGACGAGTTGCGCATGCGCGGTATCGAAGACTTCCGCACTTTCATCAATGTGCACCCCGAATTCGTGTCGCGATGTATGCAGGAGATCCGCGTCATCGACGTGAACCAGCAGACTCTCAGCATGTTTGGTGCGCAAAACAAGGCTGAGTTGCTGGCCCGTTTGGGCGAAGTCTTTCGCGGCGAGATGCGCGACTCTTTTGCCGAGCAATTGATTGAGCTGTGGCAGGGCAAGACCACGCTGATGCGCGAGGTGGTCAACTACCGGCTCAGTGGCGACTTGATCAACATCCACATGCAATTCGCTGTGTTGCCCGACCACCTGGCTAGCTGGGACCTGGTGCTGGTGTCGCTGGTGGACATCACGGCCCGCAAGAAGGCCGAGGCCTATCTGGAATACCTGGGCAAGCACGACTCCTTGACCCAGCTGCGCAACCGGGCTTTTTACATGGATGAGCTGAATCGGCTTTCGCGCAAAGGCCCTTGGCCGTTGAGCGTGCTGGTCATCGATCTGAACGGTCTGAAGCTGGTGAACGATGAAAATGGCCATGTAGCTGGCGATGCACTGCTGCGTCGCGCGGGCGAGGTGCTGGGCAAGGTGAACAGCCCGAATGCCTGCGTGGCCCGCACCGGAGGCGATGAATTCGCCATGCTGTTGCCTGGCGCTGACGAGCGCGGCGCGCAGGCCGTCATTGAACGTATCCAGTCCCTGCTGGAACTGAACAACCAGTTCTACTCGGGTCAAAAACTCAGCATGGCCATTGGTGCCTCCACCTGCCACGCTGGCGACCAGCTGGAAGCTGCGTTGCACCGCGCCGACCGCGCCATGTACGCCGAGAAAACCCGCTACTACCACGAGAACCAAATTGAGCGGCGCCTGCATTCCTAGGAGCCTGTCGGACTTGGGGAACGTCGGCTGTAAATCGACCGCAGAGGTCCATTTTTCACCGTCTTTTTGCCCCATAGCGAAGCTATGGGCCTGCAAATCCGGCAAAAACTGTCCTCGCCGGGGCCGATTTTCGCTTTCGACACCCCAAGCCCGACAGGCTCCTAGGCTTGTATGAGCCAGACGCTGGACCAGGCCCTACAGGCCTTTGCGCCCCAGCTGCCGCTCGCGGTGGCCTTCAGCGGAGGTGCGGATTCCACGGCCTTGTTGTTGGCTTGCGCTGAGCGTTGGCCTGGCCAGGTGAAGGCTGTGCACATCCACCACGGCCTGCAGGCGGCGGCAGATGATTTTGCGCGGCACTGCCAGGCTTTTTGCGACAGCTTGAACGTCCCATTGCATGTGCTGCATGTCGATGCGCGGCCAGCCCAGGGCGACAGCCCCGAAGACGCGGCACGCCGTGCACGTTACAAGGCTTTTAGCCATTTTGCGCAGGCGGAATATGCGCAACCAGCTATCAAAACCATAGTATTGGCGCAGCATGCAGACGACCAGGCTGAGACCCTGCTATTGGCCTTGAGCCGGGGCGCGGGCCTGCCCGGCTTGGCCTCCATGCCTGCACGTTGGGTGCGTGATGGCATTTGCTACCAGCGCCCATTGTTGGGCGTGCGTGCCGACCATATCCGAGCCTGGCTGGCACAGCGCGGCGTGGCCTATGTGACGGACCCGACCAATGCGGATGAGCGCTACACCCGCAACCGCATCCGCGCCCGTGTGCTGCCTGTGCTGGATGCTGCTTTTCCGCAGTTCCGCGAGACTTTCGCACGCAGCGCCGCCCATGCGGCCCAAGCGCAATCCCTGCTGACCGAGGTGGCGGAGCAGGACTTCGCTGCTGTCGGTAGTCCGCCTGTGATCAAGCGCCTGCAAGCTTTGTCGGTAGCCCGCCAGGCGAATGTTTTGCGCCACTGGCTGGCCGTCACGCACCACACCACGCCAAGTACCGCCCAGTTGCAGGAGCTGTTGCGCCAGGTGGCTGCCTGCGTGACACGGGGGCAGAAAATCCACATCAAGATCGGCGCGGGCTTTACCTTGCGTCGTGGTTCGGTGCTGGATTGGTACACTTCCAAGGCTGTGGGCGCGGTAGCCGGCGAGCGCTCGGCGCTACCTCCTGACCCATCCTGACCCGTGCCATATGGCATTTCTTTTGGCACTTCTTTTTCTAGCGCCTTACACATTCCATGGCATTGATAGTTCACAAATACGGCGGCACGTCGATGGGCTCGACCGAGCGCATCCGGTTGGTTGCCAAACGCGTCGCCAAATGGGCGCGCGCCGGCCACCAGATGGTGGTGGTTCCCAGTGCCATGAGTGGCGAAACCAACCGCCTGCTGGGTCTGGCCAAAGAACTGGCACCCAGCAAACCCGGTTACGCTTACCAGCGCGAGCTGGACATGTTGGCCTCCACCGGCGAGCAGGTGTCGGTCGCATTGTTGGCGATTGCGCTGCAGGCCGAAGGCAGGGAGTCGGTCAGCTACGCGGGCTGGCAAGTCCCGATTCTGACCAACAGCGCCCACACCAAGGCCCGCATCGAATCGATTGATGACCAGAAAGTCCGCGCCGATCTTGCGGAGGGCAAGATCGTCATCGTGACCGGCTTTCAGGGCGTGGACGAAGCCGGCAACATTACCACCCTGGGCCGTGGCGGCAGCGACACCTCGGCCGTGGCCGTGGCGGCGGCCATGAAGGCGGCTGAGTGCCTGATCTATACCGACGTGGATGGCATCTACACCACCGACCCGCGCGTAGTGCCCGAAGCGCGCCGCATGCACACCATCGGGTTTGAAGAAATGTTGGAAATGGCCTCCATGGGCTCCAAGGTGCTGCAGATTCGCTCGGTCGAGTTTGCCGGCAAATACAAGGTGCCACTGCGCGTCTTGTCCAGCTTCACCCCATGGGACATCGCTATTGATATCGAAGCCAAATCCGGCACTCTGATCACTTTTGAAGAAGACGAAAATATGGAGCAAGCCATTGTCTCTGGCATCGCGTTCAACCGCGACGAAGCCAAAATTTCCGTGCTGGGCGTGCCCGACACCCCCGGTATTGCCTACCAAATCCTGGGCGCGGTGGCCGATGCCAATATCGAAGTGGACGTGATCATCCAGAACGTCAGCAAAGACGGCAAAACCGACTTCAGCTTCACCGTGCACCGCAATGATTTCGCCAAGACGGTGGATCTGCTCAAAGAAAAAGTGCTGCCCACGCTGGGTGCGACCGAGATCATTGGCGACGCCAAGATCTGCAAGGTCAGCATCGTCGGTATCGGCATGCGCAGCCATGTCGGTGTAGCCAGCAAGATGTTCCGCTGCCTGGCGGAAGAGGGCATCAACATCCAGATGATTTCCACCAGCGAGATCAAGACCTCGGTGGTCCTGGACGAGAAGTATATGGAGCTGGCAGTGCGCGCACTGCACAAAGCCTTCGAACTGGACCAGCCTTCGGCGTAAAAACGGTCCAAAACCATGCCATAATAGCTGGATTGGAAACGTGACCGAGTGGCCGAAGGTGCTCCCCTGCTAAGGGAGTATGGGGTGTAGAGCCTCATCGAGGGTTCGAATCCCTCCGTTTCCGCCAAAAATGTTTGGTAAGTTATTGATTGCTAAGAGATTTTTGGATTTTAGCATTCTCGATTTATCAAAGCTACTATCAAAAGCCGCAGTGAGTAACATCGCTGCGGCTTTTGTCTTTGTGGGCTGCAACTTTGATTGGTGTGCCTACTCGACAGCGTGGCAAGATGGCGGTTGTCTGCCAAAGTTTTTTAGTTGGCTGAGGGCTGTTTGTAGGCGCATACACTGAATGTGTCACGGCAACAACATCGCTCTGATGTGTGCTTGCCGCGGACCAGCGCGTAGGGCAAATACCGGCCCACTGCCGCAAAGCCCAATTCCCTTGATTCGTAATCTCTGAGCCCATCGGCACTCGGGCTGGCTTTGCCCTGCGCGTTGATTTCAACCTTTTAAGGAATCAACCCATGGCTACAACACTCGTCCCCTCTAACTTCCAACCCCACTTCAAGCGCGTCTCAGCGGGCGAAGACCGGCATGCAGATGTGTACTGTGCTATCGCTAGCTTGGCGGGCAACGGCAAGACGCTGGACGATATCCGCAAGCAAGCAGAAACGTTGGGCGTACCCAAAACTGGGCCGTACTACCCCTACATCGACGGCGACCTGATTGCCAAACTTTTGGCCGCGCATGGACTCGTTGCAACTGTTTGGAAGGAATCGAAGGATTTCAAGGATCTGACCGACGTGGCGATTGCAATGGTGGACTATGACGCTGACTGGGAGGTCGGTCGCTGTGTGGTGTTCCACCGCATGCGCTCAACAGATGGCAAGACCGTCCAAGCCTATTGTGTGGATTCGGCAGCTGGCAAGCCCGCTGCCAACACAGACCTGACCGGATTGACTCCAAGTTGGTTTATTGGCGTGACCCAGATGCAGAAAGCAGCAGGTAAATAAGTCATGAGGGCTAACCACCGCCATCGGATACCGGAGCTGGGCAATGTTTTTTGAACAACTCCTGCTCCAACCGTTAAGGAAGATTGAGTTGATTGACCCGTGGCCGAGTGGCATCGCCGGGGTTGCTGGGTACAGCTTGCTTGCCGGGACAATTGTTCTGCACTTCGATCAGACGGCGATGGTTTGCACCTCCCCATTGCGGTACATGCGCAACCAGTCAGGAACCACCGTCGCAGTTCCCGGTACGGATGGAATGGTGTCTTTGGGCTATCGGCTCACGCTGACACCACGGGGTGATGCCGACCTGATGTTTCCGTCATGCCAGCACCGAAGAGCGATTGCACCCAAAGAATGGATGAAGACCGCTGACCCCGTTACATCCCCCGCCGCCCATGTGGTGTTGCTGACCGCAGTGGAGCAACAAACTCAGGCTGCATGTTCATTACGGATGCAGTTTCTTGGCGGTTCGTACTGCCTGACATGGAGACCAGACCTCGACGGCTGCATTGAATTTGCACCTGCAGGGCAACAGCACGCCATTGACAGCATCGCAGTCACCAGCCCGGCGGACGCATTTGGATGGCTCCACCCGGCCTATCAGCACCCGTTTATTCTGGACGAAAGCTGCTGGCGCTCAGCCAAGATTAGCGATTGGCCGTGGCCTTTGCGCAAGGTACTGCAAAGTCACCATGAGCCAGAGAAGTTTTACCGTGAAACGCTGTTCAGGGTATTGGCAGCGCGATTCTGGCAAACGCCAACGCTCCGGCAAAGGCTGCTCGCATTGCGCTACCCGGTGCAGGTCAAGGATGTGCCCGATGGCTTGATAGAGGAAATCGCGCAGGCAGTGCAGCGCGAAACCGATTGACAGTCCTACGAAGCGGCGGTGCGTTTTGCCTTGCGAGCCGGTAAGTCCTGCACCAACTCAGCCACTGACAGGCCCAGCCCGCCAGCCAAACGCCAGACGTTGTACAGACTCAGGTTGCGCTCGCCGCGCTCCACAGCACCGACGTAGTTCTCATGCAAATCAGCCTTTTCGGCCAGCATCTCAAGCGTCAACTGCTGTTCCGTTCGGAACTCGCGCACCCTTTTACCGAACGCCGCCTGCACACGGTCGCGCTCCTGCGCGAAGCGTGCTTCGAGCGGTTGAGGCTTATTGACGACGACCCGTTCCATGGCGGGAAGTTTTGCCAAAGACACTCGATCAATCCACAAACTATCAGTTTGCTTCTGGCAAACTTGTCAATTCAATCAACCGGATAGTGTTATTCAAGGAGGAGCGATGAACTCAAAAATCAAGGGGCGATACAAATCTGTCCGCGTTGCTGTCGCAAGCAGCCTGTTGTTGCTCTGCGCCAGCGGCCAGGCGATGGCGCAAGGTGCCATTCGCGTGGATTGCAATGACCGCTTTGCGGATGAGCTGAAGTGGAAGCTGTCGGACCCAGAGAAGCCCGTATTCGGAGTTAAAGCACGCGACTGGACCGCGGACTCTGTGCGCGAATGGCAGCGGCAAGCAATCGCGTGCATCAACGCAAAAGCCAACTGGAGCGAGGAAGCCATGAAGGCTCCTATGCGCCAAAGCGTAAATGCCATGGCGGCCAGCGCATCAACTGACTTGTTCTCGGTCCGTGACGAGGCCATGCGCAAGCAGGGTCGTGAGGCCAAAGTCGCCGATCAGAAGCTCAGCCAAGTCACCCTCAACGGTAGCGGCAACCCCCAAGAGATCAATATCTTCTACACAGACGGCAACCGTGGTGAGCTTCGGACCTGCAGTACCCTCAAGCAAGGCATTGGCTTCGCCAAAGTCGAGAGCTATAGGCAGGCTGCGGCCTTTGCACGCATGTGCCAGCAAGTGGGCATGACAGACCCGAGCACCGTAGCATTGCTTGAGCGGCAGGCTGCGGGCATCAATGCCTCGTATGACGCCATCGACGCGTTCACCAATCAGGTAGGTGCTGCGGCCAAACAACCAGCTTCTGAGGCCAAGGTCCGAGAACTGGTCGCAGCCCGTGAACGTGTAGCAGCCCAGATCAAATCGATGAGTCTTCCGCTGAATGACAGTTACTACACCAAGGCCGTATCCAGCATCGAAAGGATGCAGGAACAGCTCAATGCGCAAGCCTGCGAAGATCAGTTGGTAAAGGCTGGTTTCCCATCCTCATGGAAGGCCAACTTCATCTTGATGGAGTGGAATTCACCCGAACTGTTTGCAAGCATCGTCTGCGCCGCCCAACGTAACGGCGCACAGGTGCGCTACCTCTCGCCAGGCGTGCTCAGCAAGGAGGGCTTCGAGGTCAAGAGTCCTCAACGCACGGTTCAGATCTTCACGCAGGCCGACAGAGCCCCAGGTGGAGATCCCAACGTCAAGTTGATGGTGCCTGTGTCGGCCAAGATCGACGGCAAGTCCACCGACGTGACACGCAACAACCTCCGAGCCATCGCGTCGGAGTTGATCGCGGCTGTGCGCAACCAATAAGAAGGAACGAACATGCTCTCGCAACTCCTCCCAAAGTCACTGCTGGTATCGGCACTCTGCGTAGCGTCGTTTGGTACGGCTGCACAAGAATCGGGCATCCCTAAGCACCTTCAGCTTGCTCGCGACTTCGTTGCCAACACCAAGCAGGAGAACAACAGCTACTCCAACACCCGCATTTACACCCGCATGCCGGGTGATCTGTTCGCTTCCGAGTACGTGGTGGCAACGGACTGTGGTGGCTTCGTGGAAGACATGTTCCGCCGTACCAACTCGGGGGTGCTTGAGCAGCTGAAGACCAAGAAGTTCAAGACCCGATTCAGCATCTTTGACTGGCACCCCAGCATCGAAAAAGAAGAGGCGTTCACACGCATTACGAAAGTGACGGACATCAAGCCTGGCGACGTGGCAGCGTGGCTCTATACGGAGAAGGTCACCCACACCTTGCCAGGGCACATATTGTTCATTGATTCACCGCCCGTGAGGCTGAATAAGCCCCGCAAGCCTCTGGTGGATGGCCTAGATCAGTACGAAGTCACCATCATCGACACCTCGCAGGAAGCCAAAAGCCGTGACGACACCCGGTTCGTGAGCGATGCCGCGTTGCGTGATGAGAACGAAGCCAAGGGCAAGCAGCGCGGCAGCGTGGCGAGCCCGAACTACAAAGGTGTCGGTCGAGGCCACATTCGGTTCTACGCCGACGCTGCGGGCGAAATCAGAGGCATCGCCTTCAGCTTTGACAGGGCCAAGTTCCACGGGCTCGATGACTGGAACATTGTGGTTGGGCGCCCTAAGCTGACAGCCGTAAACGGAGGGTGAAGGCTGGCGGCAGGCCAGAAACGTCAGCCAGCTGGCAATGTTTAGGCCCGCTCAAGATGCAGCAATGGCGGGTCTTGTAACATGGAGAAAATGCGCTGGATCTTCCGCAGTGAACGGGAGCCACAAACGCGCAGCGGCCCCGATGCCTAAACACTAGACAATCTATGAGTGAACTTGCAATGACTGAAGTACTAGACCTGTTCACAACAGAACAGGCACCAACACCGACGCGGAAGAAGCGGACAGCCAAGGGCACGACAGACGTGCAGCCGGAACCAGTCGCGCCCCTCGCACCATTCCAGCCGTCCAGGCTCCTTGCAAAAGAAGCCAAACCGTTCTTTGTGTCCTCTCACGGTGCACTGTTTGACGGTGACTGCTTGGCAGTCCTGCCACAGGTGCTGTCTGATTCAATCGACACTGTGTTTGCTGACCCGCCGTTTAACCTCGACAAGAAATATGGGGCGAAGTCGAAGGACAATCTATCCGAACAGCAATATGTCGCGTGGTGCAAAGCGTGGTTAGATGAATGCATCCGGGTACTGAGACCGGGTGGCTCCCTGTTCCTTTACAACCTGCCGCGCTGGAATATCGTCTTGGGTGCGTACCTAATGGAGAAGGGGCTAACGTTTCGCCACGACATAACGGTTGCAGTGAATTCCACGATGCCCATTGCGGGACGGCTTTATCCTAGTCACTATTCTTTGCTGTATTTCAGCAAGGGCAAGCCAAAGACCTTTAGGAAGATTCGTACGCCCATAGAGGTATGCAGGCACTGTGGCGGTGAAATTAAGGATTACGGCGGTCATCGGCACGCCATGAATCCATTGGGCGTGAATCTCAAGGACGTTTGGACGGATATTCCGCCAGTGCGGCACTGGAAATTCAAGTCGAAGGATCGTCCGGCAAACGCGCTTTCAACCAAGCTACTCGACCGCGTGGTTGAATTGAGCACTGTAGAAGGCGAAACCGTGCTTGACCCATTTGGCGGATCAGGAACAACGTTTGCGGTATGCGAGAAGAAAGACCGCTACTGGATCGGCATCGAACTCGACTTCGCCCAGCAGATCAAAGAACGACTGCTGGACGACGACATAGCTCACCATAGCAACACCGACCACGTCGAGGGTTAAAGGCCCTTCGTCAGGGCGGATAGCATACCTTCGGCGGCGCGTCCGTCCTTGCCTTTGGGTATCTTGGGAACGGCTGTGCTGTCTGCGTCCTGCTCAATAACCACAAGCTCCAAGACACCCTCCACAATGTTTAGGTTCTCCCACAATGGGGCATAAGGGCGGATTTCCTCGATGTTGCCGATGCGGTCTGTCAGGTACTGCGCCAGCTTCATATTCGGCACGACCAGCACGCCCGCAACGCATTTCTTCGCCACCAAGCCTAAAGCCATTTTGTTGATGGCGCGGTGCGATGAACTAATGTTGCCCGTTTCCCACTCGACAACCACAAGGCCTTCCGGGAACTGCTTTGCAGCGTCAATATCTCCGGGCTTGGTGCCTTTGCCCTTCTTCCCGGCTGGTGTGGCCTTCGTAGCTACGTCCCAGGGGTATTCGAGCGCCCAGCCGTCTGCCTTGAGTACCTGCATAGGCTTGAGCTTGATTGGAACGACCCCGTTGCCCTCGCCCGACTTCTTACCGCTCTCAGGGTGGATGGTGAACGAGCCAGAACCTACAGGCCATTCCGCTTGCTTAATGGCTTCGTGGATGGTGTCGCGGATTGCTTGCCACTCGGCTGACTCGGCAAATTCCCCACGTTGCAGCAGTACCACTGTCTCAGCGATCTTCATGGCAGACCCAAAAAGTTCGATGATACGTCCTTGGCGGGTATCAGGATGCCAAGTCGCGTGAGCCGATCAGGACGACATCAACAGGTTCGCCAACAGCGGACAAAAGTTGGGCTGTGCTACGGGCAAAAAAGGCCGCACTTGGACAGTGGTGTTGCGTAATTAAAGCCGCACACTCTGCTCAAGGCTGACTCCGCAGGGAGTCCTGATAGCGCAACAAGCGGGATACGTTAGGGCCTAGGATAGATCAGGCAACAATCTTGGGTTCAACGGTAATCCTTGACAACTGCCTTACCGTGTGAGTGATGTGGTTATTTTGGTCAATCGTCACCCAGTCTTCAAGCCGTTTGAAAGCATGGCCGCCTTGTGCGGCAGAGACAATGTTGTCACCTCCCCAGCAATCTCGGCCTCGGAACTGTTGGCTCTTGCAGAGTACAGCTGACAAGCCTCGATGCTGGGCGGTATCACTGACCCATCGGGTTCCTTTAACAATCAGCCACTCTTTGTCGGCGGTGTAGCGGATTTTCGCCGCGGGTTTAATCGTCTTTGGATCGAAGTCAAAGTACCCTGGATGGATAACACCATAGTCCGCATAGTCAATATCAGGATGGATCTTTGCCAGCAGCTCCCACAACAAGAAGTCTCGCCGTGCAACTGATTTCAGAACCCCTTTTTTGACTTTCCCCATATCGCTCACGAAAGCAGACGCAGCAAAAACAATTCTAGATGGATTGAGTTTCCGAACTTCTGCAAGTGCACGCGTGAACCGCATTTGAACGATATCTGAATCTGTGTGCTCAATAGACCTGAAGTCCATGAATATATGCAGAGGCAGATCAGATGCGCCGATCTCAGAAACCAACCGCGTGACACGCTCCAACAGCATACTTGGCAACTGGATGTCTTCGCTACCAAGTCGAATTGCAACTGCATCGACGCCAGATCCCACGACCCGCCGAACAGCGAGCTTATATGCAAGATCCCGCTCAATACCTACGACAGGTATGGCATCAATGCGATCAAAGGCAATCTTGTCGTGCACGATGTTGACGGGATGCACGCCGTCGAAGCCGCGTGCGGAAGGATCTACATCGTACAGGTCTACATAACAATGCCCACGTCCATTCCAAGCTGCAGCGATATTGATGGCCTGTTTCTCAAGAAAAGTATGAACATCGTTGCCGTTCGATAGGCCAGATTTCAATGCAAGCACATCAAAAAACGGAATAATCCTTAATTTGGTTTGCCGATCAAGGCGCATCAGTGCTTTTGCTTCGCCTTGTTTGGATTTCAGTATAGGGGTGTAGATAGGATCAATCATTCTTCATCTTCCACAGGTGAAATATTGAAAACGTCTTTAATATTTTGTCCCGCACCAAACTCTTTCAAAATCTTGTAGTTATTGGTTTCCCGTTGAATTCTCCCTGCGACGATTGAAGGATGAATCATCAGCGAATCGGCTAACTTCACGACAGCTTCGCTTCTTTTTGTTTTGAGTGCTTCGCTCGCTTGCCAAACATGGCGAGGAATAAATGCCTCCGCCGCAAGAAAATTTGCCTCAGCCTCCCGCTCATCTTCACTATCAAGATCATCTTCATCCACAAAAGCTAAACTTTGACGATTCAAATGGCGCTGAACATGAATCAATTCATGCATGAGTGTGAACCAGAAATAGTCCACTCTGCTGTAGCGCAGAGTCAAGCCAATTACAGGTGTCCCGTCTTGATCCAACATGGCCGCACCATCAAGCTTGGTTTTTGGCAAGTGGGGTTCGATTACAAGTATCACGCCTTTCATAGCCAAGAACTCGGCTGCAATTTTCGGCCCGTCAACGGAACGACTCAACTTAGCAAGCTGCTTCAAAAACTCATCTGTAATTGAGCCTGGCACATACCGCACTTCTGGCTTTTTCAGATCGCGTGCCCGAATCAAAACACGAGCAACCCAAGCGTAGATTGCATACTGATTTTCTTCCTTACTGATGCCAGTAAGTGTCTTGCGCAATAGGACTGGCGCACTTTGGGCCGAGGTACGTGCAAAAAATGAACGGATAAGCTGCTCTCCGCTTTTACCCTCTGCCAAGTCAACGTCGAACCAACCCCGCTTTTGCATTTCTTTGATGGGGAACTTCTTCCAATCAACATCTGTGCTATCAAAGCTATCCTGTTTTGGATGCCCGATCAGAATCTCTGCAGGAATCCTTAATTGCTCATGGATTGTCCTTATCATCTCGATAGTTAATCCACGCTTACGGGCCAAAACCTCAGAAGCGCGACTGGGACTACCAACCATCTTGGCAAAGTCTTTTTGTTTCATTCCCAGCTCGGCAAGACGATAAACAATTGCCTCGATAGGATCAGGGGCTTCAAATTTGAATCGAGCCTCTTCAAATTTTTCAAGCAATACGGAAATAACGGCCAGTCGCTCAGCATCACGGCTGCCCGGCATAGGGTCGGACAGAGCTAGTTCTTTTGCCTGCTCAAGGAGTGCGGCATATTGAAGCTCATCTCGGATAATGCGGAGTTCCATGCTATTGCCTCTGGAACTGGGTTGCTTCAAATTCGTTTACTGCGAGCACAATTAAAATTCCAGTGTTAAACGCGATTTGGGTTGTTATTACGCAGTTGATTCCCGTAGGGAAGAATCGAGCCAGCTTAGGTGTCAAAAACTTCACAGAAGGGAAACAAGATGCCACCGCATCTTGATCGCTCCATGTAGCCTTCTGGCTGATCGCTTGCCACATGGAAAGCGCCGTTTTGGCAGCGGGAAACTGCCTACCGTGTAGGGTGATGTGGTCGCGGCCAATCAAGATCATGGATGTAGTCTAGCACAAAGTTCCCAAAATGGGAAATTCAATCCCAAAAAGGGATTTCTGTGTAACATTGCTTCGTTGTTGAGCCAGACCTTGCGCCCTGCGCAAAGTTTCATCAAGCTGGACAGCCATTACGACAGATAAATACAGTGCTGACACGGCACCGCTTGCCATGACGGCGGCGAGCCGCGCCGTATGAGCTGCGGGCAAACTCGACACACCAAAACTAAAGGGCTGCGGCATACGTCGCAGCCCTTTGTCGTTTCTGGCCTCGCGCTCATGCGGCTGAACCTCAATAAGGAAATCAGCCATGAAGACCGAACCTCTACCCCCAATGCCAGGCACCACGTTTGAGCACCTTCGCCCCAACCAGATTTGCGACGAGCCACCTGCCTTATTTTCGCTGGGCAATGTCGTTGCCACCCCTGCGGCGTTGGCACTGATTCAAAAACATGGTGCATCTGTACCAAGACTTCTGAACCGTCATCAAACTGGGGACTGGCAAGAACTGTGCAAGGAAGACCGTGATAACAACTGGCAGGCTGCCCTTGGCGATGCACGCGTCTTGAGCGCATTCAATATTGGCAGCGCCAACCAGCCCGTCAAGCTCTGGATCATCACGGAATGGGATAGATCGGTCACGACCATCCTCAGGCCGCAGGATTACTGACCATGGCAACGGAACAATCGTCCACGCGGCCAATGCGGGAACTGTTGCTACAACTGCCCCTGCTGCCAATCACTCAAGATAACCGCATCGACTACGAAGCTGCTGACGCAGATTTGCTGCTTGAGCTGGCTGACAAGGCCGAAACAGTAATGAACACCATCAACTTGGGGCTGTCCGCCGTGGGCACGATCCTAGCCCACGCCTCGCCCGAAGTGGGTAGTGAAATCTCAGGCTACACGATTGAAGCCCTTGGCTGGCATATCTCCGAGAGTGCCGATGCCGCAGCCGCTCTGCTCAGCCTTGCGCACGCATGCAGGCATTACACCGCCGACTACACACCACCCCAGTCCAAGAAGACCCCAATGGTCACTTTCTGACGCAGAGCCTTTCATACAAAAGTCATCTGCATCAACTTTCACCTCCACCGCCAGCCGTGCCGCATTCGTGTTGCACGGCTTTTTTGTCGCTGCTCATTTGCAGTGATACGGCACCATTATCGAAATCAGTATGAGCAGCAAAAAGCCACACACCACGGCAGGCGCAGCCCTGCCTGCACCGACCACCACCCAATGCGCCAAAACGCCGGAGAAGCCAAAAATCAATACGGTTGACGGTTTTGTCGCTGCTGCACAGTCAAAAGCCACCAAGCGGGCCTACGCCAACGACGTGCAGCACTACCTGCAACATGGCGGCTCCATTCCGTCCACAGGTGCGGTGGTTGCTGACTATCTGGCCAAGTTCGCTGCCACCCTCAAAGTCGCCACCCTGGAACGGCGGTGCATCGCCATCCACAACGCACATGTTAGTCAGGGGCTGGTGTCACCGATCAAAGGCAATGAACTGGTCAAGGCCACCATGAACGGTATCCGACGCACTATGGGAACCCGGCAACGTGCCGTCAAGCCCGTCACCAAAGACGTTCTGCTGGAAATGCTGGTGACGCTGGACAAAAGAAAGCCGCTGAAAGCAGCACGCGACAAGGCCTTGCTCCTGGTGGGCTTTGCTGGGGCTTTCCGGCGTTCCGAGCTGGTGGCTCTGCATGTGGAAGACGTGACTGTGGATGACACGGGGGCAATGGTGCTACTCAGGTTCTCGAAAACCGACCAGCTTGGCAAGGGACGCACTGTGTTTTTGCCTCGGGCCAGCGATGCCGAACGCTGTCCGGTGCGAAGCCTACTGGATTGGTTGCAACTCGCAGGGATCGAGTCGGGCTGGCTGTTCCGCTCGGTGCGCAAGGGTGGTGGCTCGGTGTCTGACAAGCCGCTATCCACGCAATCCGTGGCACAGATCATCAAACGCGCCACCAAAGCAGCGGGACGTGAATTCACCGAATTCTCGGGCCACAGCCTCAGAGCGGGATACGTCACCACGGCGGCGATTGTGGGCTTGCAGCCGTACCAAATCCGGGAACAGACGGGGCACAAGTCAGATGCGACGCTGGCGCGGTACATCCGGCCCGTGGAGAAGCGGCGGATTCCGTCGTTGCTTTGAGGGCCAGTCCGGCGGCACACTGTGAATCGGATTTTGCCGCTACAGGTGCTACCGCCGCTACGCCAATGGCTACCCGCACATCGTGCAAGTGGTCAGAAGCAAGGCCCTAATTAATAGGTGCATTGCATCCCTCACGACAACTGCGGCAGGCTGACCAACAATCCACAGCCGTTCAGATGGTGCTGTCAACTCCAGCAGCAGACTTACCATTGCTCCCACTCCGATTCGTTCTCCGCAGTAATCCTTGCAGTTGCGGCATCCGTATCACTCGATTCAGCGGGAACGACTTTGCCTATCGGGCGCAGCCTGATCTCGCCACTGTCCAAGAGCCGGATGGATACGGCGCTACGTTCGGTAAGGCCAGCAGCCTCCAGCACAGACTTTGGCAGGCGTAGGCCGACCGAGTGCCCCCAACGGTTCAGACGGGTGTTGCTCATGGCGGGTTTCTCCTTGTGTAGCCGATGAATATCAGCAAATTGCGCGGGTGCAGCCAGCGACACGGTTAACAATGGTGATGGCAGCGTTCGCCATGGCGGCACAATCCAAGCATGAAGACACGCCGCCAGCCCTCCACCCCACGTCCTGACTCATGGATAACCACCGCCGAACTGGCAATCCGAACGGCAGGTGGTGATGACTACATCCGCACCAAGGGCGGCGAAGTCAAAGGGCTGGCGTTGAACCCAAGCCTCAATCACGATGCCCCGAACGTCGTGGTGGTTGGCAAAGGCCCAAGGATCGAAGCGCGGGCCAAGCTGTTTGTCGAATCGGGACTGACCGTGCCGACTTACATGAAGCGCGGCACCAACGCCTGGGAGTTGATTGGCAACTACCGGGCCAGTGAGTACAAAACCGACTCTGCGACCATTCGGAATCATCGCGGCGACCGCCCGGTTGATGAAATCGCCGGAATCTTGTTTCTCGAACGCACCGACGAGACAACAGTGGATGTTCGAGGTGGTGGCTTCGCGGATTCTAAGACCCGCAAAGAGATCGAGCAGGCAGCGATTAAGTTCGTGACAGCCCACTACGAGGCGCAGGACTACAAAGTTGAAAGCCGTGAGTCGCAAAACCTTGGCTATGACCTGCTGGCAGTCAAGGCAAGCACCACTCTGTACCTCGAAGTCAAGGGCACTGATGGCAGCAGTCCTCGCTTTTTCCTTACCCGCAATGAACGTAAATGCGCTGGCCACGAAGCAGATTGGCGGTTGGTTCTGGTGACCAGCGCCAGAACAGCCCCGCAACTGCAAACCCTGACTATTCAGGACGTTGAACGCCTATTCAGCCTTGACCCTCTGGCATGGGAATGCACGCCAAGGGAATGAGGTCGTCTAACCCATCAGGAATCGCTATCCCTGTCGTCACGCTGTTCACCGCCGCCCGCATCAGGGAGCAGATCGGCACTACCACCTGAATCACCGCTATCAGAGTCTTCGGAATCTGCGGTTTCTTTCCAGGTGTCTTCTGGCGTGGACAGCTTCCCAAGCCACTCTTCACGGGCAAACCGCTGCCACCGCTGATTCCATGCAGCGCGTTTCTCAGGGTCGACGATCTCGGGCAACTCGCCGTCAGTCACAAACGCCAAACCCTGCTCAAGTTCTTCCAAGATGGCGGGGGCAGTGCGTTCAGATACTACAAAATCACGGAGTTCATCGGGCAAACGCCAGCGATTCTTGTAATGCAGTTGCGACCCCAAGTTGGCAGGATTAAAGCGAAACCGCTTCTTCTTCCGTTCATCAATTTCCGGCCCCTTCGCCTTCAGGATGGCAACGCGGTCACGGCTGATGCGGTATGTGGGCAGCGTTTCGGTTACGTTTTCGCCGGAAAGAAACCGGCGCAAGGTGTCTTTGGCGCTGTCGCTTAACTGGCTCTGGTCGGCAACTCTGTCGGAATCATCAAAACCCATGCTGTCCCACATTGCCTCCATGGCAGCGCCAGCGGTTTTGGCGTTGATGTCGCGGGGGTGCTGAATGCCTGCTTCTCGCAACGTCTGGTCACAGGCTAGCAGTTCATTGCGTACTTGAACCTCCAGCACGGGCGTAACGGCAGCTAGTGTTGGGCGCATGGCATCAGATATAAAGTTCTCCGCGCGGGCCTTCTTGCGGCGTGACTTTATCTGCTCGGCCTTGTTGTAATTGCGGTAGCCATCACCATTCTTGAACGTGACCTTCAAGCTGACACCGGACTTGGAATCGTTAATCTCTGCATCGTCAATAACTGCATCGTGGCGAGAGCTTAAACCCCGCTTTGTTCGCATGAGATCGTTGATACGGTTTTGGCAGGCTTTGCGGGCATCAACGCTTGCTGTCTGGTTGTGCCAAGTCAACTCCAGCAATTGGGGACGCACCATTTTCATGTAGTGCCTGATTTCAGCAGGGGTCATGCCAATGCTGACCAGCAGAACCTTGACCAGTAGCTCCAGACATTTGACTTCAAGCCGAATTACCTCCAGTCCCGCATGAAAACGGTTATGCCCTATCAGCGCGGTTGCCACCGGGATGGTGATCTGCACATACCCCATGTTGGTTCCTGCTACGTTCTTAACGCGGTACACCACCTCCATCTGTGCACCAGTGAGAGGGCTGTTGATGTACGTGGTGGTTTGCTTGGCTTTTGCTTGCAAAAAACGACTGTATGTAACCTGCACTAGACGCTGGAGGTGATGGGGTTGAGCTGGCCCCCAAGGGCCGTTGATGATAATTTTGTCTAACATGATTGCTATAAATGGTGTGATTGGTGTATGCGGTGAATAGCGTCAACATTGCGTTCGACCTTGGCGCCTTTGCATGCAAAAGCAACTTTCTGCCAGCAGGGGGCTGGTGCCGTGGTGTGGAACACCTCCAGATACCGCTGCATCCGCTTCAGGCGCTACAAAAGACCGCGAAACAGCTCGTTATCGAGGTCAAACGGCTCTGCCGCACCGATGCCCTGTTCAATATCCGTACTGCCCCAATCGGGAGCTTCGGCGATGAACGGACTCGCTTGCCGCGTTAACTTTGATGGCCCACACGTCTTGAGCGCGTCATAGAGGCAGGCCAGTGCTACGGTTTTCAGTTCCTTGCTGCCAACTGCCTGAATGGCATATTGCGAACGTGATCCCAGCAAGCGCGGCACACCTTCAGCATCAGGTGTCAGGTCGCCGGTTTGACCAAACACTACAGACCGGTCAAACCACGCAGTCAGCCCAGGGTAGTCTTCGACAATGTGTTCCAGCAATTCGAGGGCATGTTCATACTCGGCCTCTGCACCGCGTTTGGCTGCATAGCCCAGTTTCAATTGCTGGGTACGGTTGGGCTGGCGTTGCTTGCTGCTACCCCGATTTGTCTTGGCATCTGCCCGCCGCACGGCTTCAAGGTAGGGCCGCAGCGCCCCTGTCAACGTTGGCGGCATGCGCAAAGGCGCTGTTTGCGTTTGCAGCCGAAACGCTGCCCACGCTGATATTCCGAGAACAGATTTCAATTCGGTCGCCTTGATGCTATCGCCTCGATGAATCTGGACAATCAACCGGAGGATGCGTGTCTTGCGGTTTGCTTGCGTTTTGAGCGGGCGGCGCGACACATAGTCCAGCGTGACGCGCTGGGGTGCCTCTGTTTGGGAATGGGGTATTTTCATGGTCAGTACATGTGGGAGGGTGAGCCGTCCACTCATCGGAATGGACGGCAAAAGGGTGTAGCGGTCGTAGCGGATGTAGCGCCGTTTACGGTGCCACCTTGGCTTTCACATACCGGGCGAACACTTGCGTGAACTGTTCACGCTTATAGCCCCTGCCCACCTTTTCCTGCCCACTGCCATGGCGCATCTGCATGCTGCTGATGCCAAACTGTTTGAACATTCCAGCCAAGTCGCGGGCGCTCATGGCGCGGCCACGGTTGAAGGTGAGCCATGGTGCTTCTTCTTGGGCGTGCAGAAAGTCCAGCAGGTCAGCAGTCAATAACTGAGAACTGCCAAGGTGTGCAAAGGCGCGGGCAGTGTCTGCTAACAACCATTCGCCATGACTCAGCGTTTTGTCTTCTGCCTCGGCATGTGCTTCAAAGGCCCCTTGCGCACGTTCGAGCCAGTTGCCGCCCATGGTTGCGGCGATGGCCAACAGAGGCTTTGCGTTGTCTTCCGCACGGTCACTGTTCAAGCCCAAGGCTTCCGGTTTGAATTGGGCCACGGCGGTGCTGTTGTCGGCTACCCAGCGCACCAGACGTGAGAAAAGTAAGGACAGTTCGTCAGGGCCTTGCTCGGGCACAGGAAGGACTTTTTCGTCGGGGCTTTTGCGTTCCAACCGAATATGGATGGAGCGATCCTTCAAGGTCTCCGGCATTTCGCCAATCATCGCAATGGCCTTTGGGCAGAAGGTCGTCATCTTGATACCGACACCATTTTTGCCAACCCGCTCGACAAAGCCCATCTTGCGTTTGTAGCCAGAGTTGAGAATGCCGTTCATTGATTTGTTGTTGACAAGGAAGGTGTCTGCTTCGTCCATGAGCAACGTGGGCTTTTCCCGTTCAATGCAGCGATAGATGGCGGCTTCCGACATGTTGCTGGTTGCGTAGGGGGCACGGCAAAGCCGGGACAGGAAGATCATCAAGTTAGTTTTGCCACAGCGTTTTTCGGGTGATGTGACCGCCAGATTGGGTGCAATTCCAAAGAGCTGGTAGAGGTGCGTAAAGACAATCCACAATGCGGCCAGGGTTGCAGCTGATTCCGGTAACACCATATGACGCCGCACGGCTGCCACCAGATCAAACATCAGGCTGCTGCCGTTTTGCGCGGTAGCTGCGGGCAATGCCAATGCGCCGGGTGATTCGGAAATATCCGCTTCGTCAGTATCCGTCTCGGGTGTCTTGGCGAATTCGATTTGCTTTGCAATTGCCTCTGAACCGCTTTCACGCTGCAACTCCACAAACGAGCTTGCAGCCCCGGAAAGCGCCAGCTTCATACCGTGCTGACCTGCAATCACCATCGCATGCCGAACCAAGCGGCTGTCTTGCGACAGGTCGCCCAGCTTGTAGTCCACAGCAATGGTGATTTCGGTGCCAGGGCGATACCGTAGGATTTCTTCGCACACGGCTTCCAAGTTGTCGGGGTAGAGCGCAGCAAGCACGGTTTCGCCCGTGCTGGTGTGGATCAGAGCAGCCGTGGCATCGTCAAGGGTGACGATCATGCACGGAGCGAATTTGCCGTATTTGGTGAAGTGGCCGAGGTGACGCGCACCGGGAATGAACACCTGTTCAAGTTGGCCCGCGTCGTTCACACGGTACATCACGGCATTCCTGACAAAGCCGCCGCCATTGCGCAGGGCGCGGATGAAGTTGCCTGTGCAGTCCACGTCGGCCAGTTCCCCGCAGGCGACCACGCTGCCTACGGCGGTGTCGATGGCGCTTTGTTGGAAGAACGCATGTTCCGGCGGACAGGCAACGAGTTCACGGCGCAAGGCGTTGACGGTTGCGTCAATTGGGCTAATGGGAAAGTTCGAGGTTGTCATGATGATGGGGCTTTCAGATGGAGGTTGTGGCGCTGTTGGCGTTTGTGGCGGCGGCGGTGCTGCGTTTGGCCATGAGTTTTTGCACCCACAGCTCTACTTCACTGGCGACCCAGCGCACAGCGGCACGGCGAGACGACCCTAATCTGACCGGCTCTGGGAAGTCTGGTTGGGCGTAGATAAACGATTTGGCGAACCCAACGATGGACATCACGCGCTCAATGTCAATCAGTTGAATGACTGGCGGATCGTCCGATGCCCGTTCGACGGGCACTCCAATGGTCAGCTTCGTGGAGTGACGTGGCGCTTTTTTCTTGGGGGCACCGTTGAGATACTTCGTGCGTACTTCAACTTTGCCGGAGAAGCCGGGGCAAGTCAGTGGCTGCTTCTTGTCCAGGATGACGTGCTTACCGTCTGGCTGCACCATGTGGTGAACCCACAAGCGATTGGGGTCTTGCACCACATAGGTGTGGCCGTCTTTGGGGGCAGGTTTGAAATGTTTGGCGTAGTCGGCATTGACAAACACCAAACTACCCTTGGGCATCGCAGCCAAAGTGCTTGAAACGGTGGCCGTACAAACAGTGGGTGCGTGATAGACAAGGTGGACGGGTGGGCGCGGCCTTTTGAGTCCGCGTGCTTTTGTCTTCCGCGCGGATGCACTGGGCCTGCGACTAAGTGATTTTGTCCAGAGAGTAGGTACTTTTTTTGGGGTGTTCGAGCGAATTTTCATTTCCAGATTTCTCGTTGGTTCGAGGGCTGGAAGGCGAACGCTCAGGAATTAAATGCGAACGCCAACCAGCCCGGTTAAGGGTTAGTTGGCGTCGTTCGGTCAAGTCCACTACTGCGGTGGAATCAAGCCATGCATTGATCTTTGTTCATTGAACTAGACCATGATTTGATTTAGTAACCAAATCAGGTTTTGATTTCCTGAATCAAAACCCTGGACGCCTCGCCGGAGGATGCAGTGACGAGGAGCGATGGCCGCTTGAAGACACATCACGCACGGATTCTGTACCCATTTGTCGCGGCTTGTCAAATCCAGCTGGGTTTTCAGCACACTTGCAGCCAGAGGCGCTGTTTATGCAGAGCACTCTGACAGGCAGAACCTCTCCCAATCGGCCATGAGGTTGATCCGCTTGGCGAAAAAATCCGAGCGAAGGTACGCGGCGGCTACAGCATCGGAAAGCCGGTGTGCCAGGGCGTGTTCGCACACCTCAAAGGGATAGCCTGAACGTTCGCCAGCCCAAGTTCTGAATGTCGAACGCATGCCGTGGACAGTTGCATCAGTGACTTCCATTCGGCGCAAGAGCATGGCCATCGCCATGGTGGACATGGCTACGTCCTTCTTGCCGGTGATGAAGATGAACTTCTTGCCGGAGAACGGGCGGATGGTGGTCAGAATTTCCAGCGTGCGTTTACCCAAGGGTATCCGATGCTCTTTGCCCGCTTTCATTCGTTCGCCGGGGATCGTCCAGATGCCTTTGGCAAGGTCAATCTCTTCCCACTGGGCACCGACAACCTCTCCAGTCCGCGATGCACAGAGGATCAAGAATTCAAGCGCGTAGCGTGCCATGCCGGTCTCTGCCTTAAGTTTCGTCAGGAACTTTGGCAGTTCTTCATAGGGTAGGGAAGCATGGTGACTCTTGGTGCCCGCACGGACTTTGGGAAGCAAGTACTCCATGTGACCCTTAAACCGAGCAGGGTTGTCTCCCTTTCGCCATCCCTTGACCGTGGCCCAATCAAGCACTGCTTCAATGCGACCGCGAAGCCGTGTTGCCGTTTCGTTCTTTCTTTGCCAGATCGGCATCAGGATTTCTACGACGTGGTCACTGTCTACCTCGCCGATGGCACGCTGGCCTATTACGGGATAGGCGTACTGCTTCAGTGTGTTGGTCCACTGCTGTGCGTGTTTGGCATTCTTCCAGGCTGGCTTTGAGAACTCGATGAATTCTGTAGCACAGGTCTCGAATGTCTTGGCTTTCGCTTGTTGGAGTTGCTGTTCTCGGATTTCCTGGCGTTTGGCAACGGCAGGGTCAATGCCACTGGAGCGGGCTTCACGCATCGACTGGGCTTTTTCGCGGGCTACTTTTAGCGAGGTACCAGGATAAGCCCCTAAGCCGACCGACTTGGCCTTGCCATGATCCATGTACCGAAACAACCAACTTGCGGTTCCGTTTTTGGCGATTGCAAGGGTCAAACCTTGGCCGTCGCCAAGTAAGGCACTTTTGGGTGAGGTGTAAGAAAGGTCTTCTATTTCGCGGATCTTCGCTCTGATCTTGATGTCGTTAAGTTTGTGGATTGCCATGATTGGAATTGTGAGTGATGCGAGAGTGTCGGTACCCCTCAACAATCAATTCACTTATCAAAACCAGCTGCCACCTGACGGACCGCAGAGGCGAATGACGGAAACAAAAAACGCGTAACGCATTGAATTTACTTGGTATCAACGCATCAACGGCGAATAGCGGACTCAACTTCTACCGACTCCGTTTCCGCCAAGACACCCCCTGCGAGCCTAGTGCTCCCAGGGGTTTTCTTTTTTTTACGCTGCGAACGGGTGCCAAAGGCCCCGGTCATTCACGCGGTGCCCATCTTGACGGCACGGCCTGCGGGCTAGTTGCTCAGGGGTACCAAGTGGGTGCCTGCAAGACATTACAGTGCAGCCATGTCCCAACCCGCACACTTCCAATCTGTCCCGCTTGAAAAAGCCTATCGCCTGCTCAACCACGGTCCCACGGTGCTGGTGTCTTCTGCCTCGGCCGGGCGCAGCAATGTGATGGCGGCGGCTTGGTCCATGCCGCTGGACTTCAGTCCACCCAAGGTCACGGTGGTGATCGACAAGGCCACGCTGACGCGCCAGCTGGTCGAGGCCAGCGGCGTGCTGGCGCTGAACGTGCCCTGCCGCGCCATCGCCGCGCAGACGCTGGCCGTGGGTTCCGAGAGTGCGCTGGATGTGCCCGATAAGCTGGACCGCCTGGGTATCAGCACCTTCGCCGCTAGCCAGATCGAAGCGCCCTTGGTACACGGCTGTGTGGCCTGGCTGGAATGCCGGGTGCTGCCCGAGCCGCACAACCAGAGCCAGTACGACCTGTTCATCGCCGAGGTGGTGGCCGCTTGGGCCGATCCGCGGGTGTTCAGCGAAGGCCGCTGGCATTTCGACGGCGCGCCGGACGAACTGCGCAGCCTGCACTATGTGGCCGGCGGGCAGTTCTATGTGACGGGTGAGTCGCTGGTGGTGCATGCCCCTGAAAAGTCTTGAATCTTTTGGGGCTCTGGCGCAGATAGTACCTGCGCCAGCAGCTATTGAAAGTGTAGCAATCGCCACGCTCACAGCTGGCTCATGCCGCCGTCCACGATCAGCTCGGTGCCGACGATGAAGGCTGCCTGGGGCGATGCCAGGTAGAGCACCGCACTGGCCAGCTCCTCGGGCGTGCCGAAGCGCTTCAGCGGCACCTGTTCCTGGATGCTGGCGGCCATGGCGCTCAGCTGGGCGTCGGGCAGGCCCAGGCGGTTGTACAGCGGTGTGCTGATCGGACCGGGGCTGACCACGTTCACGCGGATGCCGCGTCCTACCAACTCGCCCGACAAGGTCTTGGCCAGCGAGATCAGCGCCGCCTTGCTGGCCGCGTACACGCTGGAGTGGGGCATGCCGATGTGCGCGTTGATGGAGCCGTTCAGCACAATCGCCGCACCTGGGTTCAGCAGCGGCAGCAGGGCTTGGATGGTGAAGTAGGCGCCTTTCACATTGGCGTTGAAGGTGTCGTCCCACAGTGCTTCGGTGATGTCCTCCAGCGCGCCAAACTTGGCTATGCCGGCGTTGATGAAGATGGCATCCAGCCGTACACCTTGCTCTATCAGGGCCTGGGCCAGCGCCTGGGCTGCTCCGGGCGTACCGGTTTCGTTACGCAGGGCGATGCTGTCCGCACCCAACAGGGTCTGGGCTTGGGCCAGGGTGGCGGGGTCGCGGCCGGTGACGACCAGGCGGGCGCCTTGCGCGGCGAAAGCCTGGGCGGTGGCCAGGCCAATGCCGCTGTTGCCGCCGGTGACGAGTACGGTTTTGTTGGTGAAGGTGGACATGGTGGTTTCCTTGGTGGGTTGCTAGGTTGAGGGCCATCGGCTGGTTTTGTGGAGCCGATGGGGTGACTGTAGAGTTCATCTTCTTTTGGATAAACAGGCAAAAACTGTTTTAATCATTCAGCTTTTATGAATGAAAGAGGGCGCCATGGACCGGCTGCGTGCGTTGGAAGTGTTTGTGGCCGTGGTGGGCCGGGGCAGCTTTACCCGCGCGGCGGATGCGTTGGACACCTCACCCGCCAACGTCACCCGCTATGTGAACGAGCTGGAGGCGCACCTGGGTACGCGCCTGCTGAACCGCAACCCGCGCAAGTTGTCGCTCACCGAAAGCGGCGAGGCGCTCTACGAGCGCAGCAAGTCCATCCTGGAGGAAGTTGCCGAGGCCGAGGCCCTGGCGTCGTCCACCAGCCTGCAGCCGCGCGGGCGGCTGCGCATCAACGCGCCGCTGAGCTTTAGCGTGCTGCATCTGGCGCCACTGTGGCCGCGCTTCATGCAGCGCTACCCGGATGTAGAGCTGGACGTGGCACTTAGCGATCGGGTGGTGGACATTGTGGAAGAGGGCTACGACCTGGCCATCCGCATCTCGCGCGCCGGCCCGGCCACGCATGCCGCGCGCCGCTTGGCGGGCTCGCGCAACATCGTTTGCGCCTCACCCGCCTACCTGGCAGCGCATGGCATGCCACTGGTGCCTGCCGACCTGGCCGCGCACCGCTGCATAGGCTACACCTACGCGGCTACGGCCGACGAATGGCAGTTTCTGGATGCGCAAGACCAGCCGCACAGCGTGCGCGTGGCCTGCGTCATGCACACCAACAATGGCGACACCGCGCGCGCCGCTGCATTGGCCGGGCAGGGTGTGATCTGGCAACCCAGCTTTTTGATTGGGCAGGACCTGCAGGCCGGTCGGCTGGTGCCGGTGCTGCCGGGCTACCGCATGGCGGACATCGATGTGTTGGCGGTCTACCCTACACGCCGGCACCTGAGCGCCAAGGTGCGGGTGATGGTGGACTTCTTGGTGGAGGCTTTTCAGCCGCCGCTGCCCTGGGAGGTGCTTGTAAGTTAAATTGGGCTCTAGCGCATTAGCTATCTGCGCTGGTAGCTACTTTTTATGTAGCGCGTAGCAGACTCAGCCGTTGACCAGCTTGTCGTAGGCCGCCCGGGTTTCGCTGCCCACGGCATCCAGCACCTGGGCGTATGAGGTCTGGTGGCGCACCAGCAGGCGGGCCGAGGCCACGTTTTTCGATTTGCAGAACCAGTGGCAGCTGTGCTGCATCAGGAACAGCTCGGCCGACACGGTGAAGGCCTTGTCGCGCGGAGATCGGTTGGCGCGGTTTTCCACTGCGCGGGCCAAGCCCTGGGCGTGAACCTTGAACATGGCGCGCATGTCGAAGCTGGCCTGCGGCCACCAGCGGCTGGCGTAGGGCAAGCCGGCGGGCAGGGTGCTGACGCGGGCCAGCTCGGTATCCACCTTGGCGAATTCGTTGGCGAAGCGCTCGAACTGGCTGCACAGCTGGGCCTCGGTTGTGCCCAGCAGGCCCCAGATCTGGTCGCGCCGTTCGGCATCTTTTTCGCCCAGTGCGCGCAGATAGCCCTGGGTCAGGGCTTCCATCAGTTTTTCTACCTGGTAGTTGCTGAGGTGGCTGCCCAAAAGCGCTATGCGCTGGCGCTGGTCATAGGCGTTGAGCCCAAAGCCGCCCATGGCGGCCAGAATCGCCAGAGTCAAAAAATCCATGCTGAACCAAGTAAAGGCGTTAGGAGAGGCCTGGAGTGTAGCCACCTAATGCCCTGATCTAGGCCAAGTTGCAGATGCAGCTTCAGACGATTGGGTCAAACCATGAAAGTGGACGTTGACAGCTGGGGCCGAACTAGCTGCCGGACAGGGCCTGCAGCACCGTTTTTGCTGTTGGGTTGATGCTTTGCACCATGGCGCCGAAACCGGCAAAAACTAACACCATGAAGATTCCTGCTAACCAGGTTTTGCGAACTACGAAGCCCCAATAGTCGTCCAAGGGCCTGGGTTTTAGAACTTGGCGCAGCAGCAAGCTACCTATCAAGAACTCCAGTACGATTTCGGCGAGGTAGCCTGCGAGCAGGTCGGTTGCCATAAGGGGAAGGTAACCTGCCACAAGCACCAAAGCGATCAGTGCAGCAATGCACCAGATAACAGCAAGCAGTGCACTTAACGGGTCGTCTCCAAGGCTTCCGAGATCGCCAGCCCAACTGAATTGGGAAAGCTTTTTGCGCTTTGATTCAACATCTTGGTCGTACTGCACTTCTTCCTCAGTGCTTGCGTGCACTGGGAAAGATGGTGACGACGGGTGTTGATTGTTCCACCATTGCACATATATGCGTCCCCCCAGAACGAAGCCCAGGAAATATACCGAGCCAGCTCCTATGGCGTAGCGCGCGGCCATGGAGTGCACATTGAGGCCGTGTAGCAGGATGGCACTGGTTGCAAAACCTGTTGCGCTTGCCCACAGCATCAAAAGCCAACCATGTAGACGCATGACGCCCCTTTGGCGGGGGCTGATTTTGGACAATGACATATGGCGTGACGAAAGTGCTGCTAAGGGAGGCCAGTCTATCTGTCGGCTAGTCACTGTGCTTAGGGATTGAATCTGCGGGACTACCCCGTTTCGCAGCCCGCCATGGCCGGCTGCCGGGCCACCGGGCGGCGGTCTAGTCGGGCGGTGTAGGCGGTCAGGCCCAGGGCGCACACGGCCACGCCAGCCGATACCAGGGGCAGGGTTTGCAGCGACCAGCCGAGGTCGATCACCGCGCCACCCAGCCAGGCACCTAGGGCATTGCCCAGGTTGAAGGCGCCGATATTCAGGGTGGACGCCAGGCTGGACGCCTCGCCCGCCTGCGACACCACGCGCACCTGCAGCGGCGCGCCCACGGCAAACGAGGCCATGCCCCAGACCATCAGGGTAATGATGGCCGGCCACAGCCAGGCGCTGGTGTACGAGAAGGTGGTCAGCACTGCAGCCAGCGCGGCGAAGATGGCCATCAGCGAGGGCATCAGCTTCCAGTCGGCCAAGCGGCCGCCCAGCAGGTTGCCTATGGTCAGGCCCACGCCGCACAGCAGCAGCACGCCGCTGACGTTTTGCGGTGCCACGCCGGTGACATCGCGCAGGATGGGGGTGATGTAGGTGAACATGGTGAACAGGCTGGTCGATGCCAGCACGCTCATGCCCAGCGCCAGCCAAATCTGCTTGATGCGCAGCACGCGGAACTCGCCCAGCGGGCTGCCCACCAGGGTCTGGCGCAGCACCGGTACCCAGCGCAGCACGGCCAGCGTGGCCAGCACGCCGATCACGGCCACGGCCCAGAAGGTGGAACGCCAGCCGGTGTGCTGGCCCAGCAGCGTGCCCAGCGGCACGCCCAGCACATTCGCCAGGGTCAGTCCGGCGAACATCAGCGACATGGCCTGGGCGCGCTTGTGCGGCTCGACCACGCTGGCCGCCACCACGGCGCCAATGCCGAAGAAGGCCGCGTGGCAAAAGGATGTAATCACCCGGGCCACCATCAGCCAGCTGTAGTTGGGGGCCAGCGCGCAGCCCACATTGCCCAGCACGAACAGCGCCATAAGCCATGCCAGCGTGGTCTTGCGCGGCAGGCGCGCGGTCGCCACCGCCAGGATGGGGCCGCCCACCGCCACGCCCAGGGCGTAGGCGGACACCAGCATGCCGGCGGAGGGGATGGACACCGCCAGGTCGGCGGCCACATCGGGCAGCAGGCCCATGATGACGAATTCGGTGGTGCCAATGCCAAAAGCGGCAACGGCCAGGGCCAGTAGTGGGAGATTCATAGCGTGTGTGGGGGGCGACAGTGGCGCAGCCAGGCGCGGGAAAACCCTGTGATTTTAAAAGCCCTGGATAACCTTCGCTGTGTCGGGTTTTATTGTAAAAAATGCCTCTGGTGCAATAGGTATAAGCGCAAGTAGCTATTGTTTTTGTAGTGTTTATGGAGGGCTTGACCTGCGCTGCTAGTATGCAAACCTGCCGGGGTGGCGCCTGTTCTGCTCCTGTTTGTGCCCCGGCAGCCACATATGTCGAATTGCCCCGCACTGAACCCTGCCTCGCCCCTGATCTTCATCATCAACGCCGCATCTGGCCGCACTGGTGCGGACGCCAAGCGCGCGGTGATCGAGCAGGCCCTGCAAGACGCCGGCCGGCGCGGCGAGCTGCGCTTTACCCGCCCAGCCGATCTGCCGCGTGTGGCGCGCGAGGCGGCGGCCCAGGCCCTGGCCACGCAGTCGGCCGTGGTGGCCGTGGGGGGCGACGGCACCATCAACGCCGTGGCCCAGGCTGCGCATGCTGCTGGCTGCGCCATGGGCGTGGTGCCGCTGGGCACCTTCAACTACTTTGCCCGCACCCATGGCATACCCACCGAGCCGGCGCTGGCCGCGCAGCAGTTGCTGCGGGCCCAGCCGGTGCCGGTGCAGGTGGGTACGGTGAACGACCATGTGTTTCTGGTCAACGCCAGCCTGGGCCTGTACCCGGTGCTGCTGGAAGACCGCGAAACCTTCAAGGCGCGCTTTGGCCGCAGCCGCTGGATCGCGCTGGGCGCCGCCTGCATGACGCTGCTGCGCGGCCACCGCCAGCTGCGCCTGCACATAGACCAGGGCGGTGTTGTGCGCGAGGTGCGCACGCCCACCCTGTTTGTGGGCAACAACCGGTTGCAGCTGGAGCAGGTGGGCTTGCAACTTGGCGAGGAAGGTGCGGGCGCCCAGCCGCCGCGTGCGCTGGATGCGGGCAGCATCGCCGCCGTCATGCTCAAACCCATCAGCACCTGGGCCATGGCGGGCCTGATGCTGCGCGGTGCCCTGGGCACGCTGGGCGAGGCCGATACGGTGGAGAGCTTTGCCTTCTCGCATATGGTGGTCAAGCCACGGCTGCGCAAGATCAAGGTGGCGTATGACGGCGAGGTCACGCGCATGCGCACGCCGCTGGAGTTCCGCGTCGCGCCGCAGCCGCTGTACCTGCTGAAGCCGGCCGAAGCGGACGGCGCCGCCAACCCCGTATGACGCTGCTGCTGCACATTTCGGACACGCACTTCGGCACCGAGCAGGCGTCCGTGGTGGAGGCGTTGGTGGACCAGGCCCGCGCGCAGCGGCCGGACCTGGTGGTGCTGTCGGGCGACATCACCCAGCGGGCCCGCCCGGCCCAGTTCCGCGCGGCAAGGGCCTTGGTGGACCGGCTGGGCGCGCCGGTACTGGCCATTCCCGGCAACCACGATATTCCGCTGAGCCTGTGGCAGCGCCTGGTGCAGCCCTATGCGCGGTACAGTGCCGCGTTTGGAGCCGACCTGCAGCCGGTATTCGCGTCGCCTGAGCTGCTGGTGGTGGGTGTGAATACCACGCGGCCGTATCGGCATACCGATGGCGCGGTGTCCGCCGCACAGATCGACCGCGTGGCCCAGTGGCTGGCCGGCGCCACGGCCGCGCAACTGCGGGTGGTGGTGGTGCACCAGCCGATCCAGGTGGTGCGTGCGCGCGATGTGCATGACCGCCTGCACGGCCATGCCGCTGCCCAGCAGGCATGGGCCCGCGCGGGTGCCGACCTGGTGCTGGGCGGCCATATCCATCTGCCCTATGTGGCGCCGCTGGCCGGCCTGGCGCGTGCGATGTGGGTGGTGCAGGCGGGCACGGCGGTGTCGTCACGGGTGCGATCTGGTGTGCCCAATTCAGTGAACTTGTTGCGCTGGTCGCCCCTCGAAGCCCGCTGTGCGGTGGAGCAATGGGATTACGCCGCAGCCAGTGCCGCCTTCCTGTGCGCCAAGACCTGTTCCCTGCACGTTGAGAGAGAAGTAAAACCCCATGCTGAATGACCCGCAGCCGCTGGTGGCCTGGGCGGAGCAAGCCGGTGCCTACGCATTGCCGCTGTACGCCGGGCTGTTGTTGCTTGTGTTGTTGCTGTGCGGCACCGGCTGGTGGCTGCTGCAGCGCTACCAGGTGCTGCGGGAAGAAAGCAGCTTGCCGCCCGCGCTCTTCCTGCTGGTGCGCATGGCTGCGGGCTTTGCGGTCATCGTGGCCGCTGCCTGGGTGTTTGCCGAGCTGGCCGAGGCCTTGGGTGCCAACGCCAACCTGGGCTTGGCCGACCAGGCGCTGGCCGATAGTCTGCGCCTGCACCTGCCCGTAGCTGTGGCTCAGGCCGCAGCATGGCTCACGGTGCTGGCAAACACCGAAACCATGACAGCGATCTGCATCCTGGTGGCGGCTGCGCTGGTGTGGCGCGGCCGGCGCTGGCTGGCCCTGGGCTGGGTGCTGGCGGTGGCCGGCAACGCGGTTCTGAACACCACGCTGAAGCAGATCTTCGCCCGCGTGAGGCCGCTGCACGATGATGGCCTGGTGATGGCGCAGGGCTACAGCTTTCCCAGCGGCCACAGCTCGGGCGCGGTGGTGGTCTACGGCATGCTGGCTTATGTGCTGGCGCGCTTTCTGCCCAGACGCTGGCACCTGCCCCTGGTGCTGGTAGCGGTGGCGCTGGCCTTCAGCATTGGTACCAGCCGGGTGTTTTTGCGGGTGCACTTTGCCAGCGACGTGCTGGCCGGCTTTGCGTCTGGCACGGCCTGGCTGGCGGTGTGCATTGCCAGCGTTGAGCTGACCCAGTGGTACCGGCGCCGCCGTCCGCGCTGATTTTTTTGCCGTTTTGCCTGATTGGCTACTTGCCTCAGACACACCACCACAACCGTTCGCCCTGAGCTTGTCGAAGGGCTCAGTTTGCAAGCCCTTCGACAAGCTCAGGGCGAACGGGGTTTTTCAAGGGTGTGGTTGCGTTCTGAGACATGTATCTAATCAGGCCGTTTTGCCCTGATACGCTGGTGGAATATGCGCTGTAAGCTCTCTTTTTCATAGCATTTCATCAGGAGCGAAGGGGGCTATCAGCGTGGTGAAGAATTGCAGGCCCAGGCTGGCGTCTGGCTCGCTGGTGGCGTCAGAGAAAGCGGCCCCGGGCGGCGCGTGCCACAGCAGCCGCTGGTCTTGTAGTTCGACGCGGTAGGCGCCATGGGCTAGCGTGGGTTCGACCAGGCGTGTGGCTTCGGTGGCGATCGCGCCATTGCGCACCACGATGGCTACCTCGCTGTTTTGCAGCTGCGAGCGCAGATCCAGGTTCATCGAGCCCACCACCAGCCAGTGGCCGTCTACCACCACCATCTTGGAATGCAGGCTGGCACGCGAACCACCCATGCCGCTGCCCAGGGCCGAGGCGCCCAAACGGCGAAACGTGCCCTGTTGCTCTGCCCGCAACTCATACAGTGTGATGCCCAGGCCGAGCAAGGCTTTGCGGTAGCGTGCATAGCCCACATGGGCGGCGGGCGCGTCGGTCGAGGCCAGTGAATTGGTCAGCACGCGCACCTGTACGCCGCGACGGCGCAGGTCGGCAAAGGCTTTGAGCATGCGCTCGCCAGGCACGAAGTAGGGCGACACGATGAGCAGCGTGTGCTGGGCCTGCCCCATCAGCTGCAGCAGCCCATCGACTGCGGTGTCTTGCTGGGCATCGGTGGTGTCGGCGTCGGCAGCGATTTTGGAGGGCTTGTCCACCAGCAGCGCAGACGGCGCCCAGGTCCAGCGGAAGCTGCCGAGGTCCATGGTCTCGGGCAGCGCGGGCGGACTGGGCGGAGTGGTTGCCGCATCGGCGGCTACGGGTTCTGGCGGGGGCTTCAGGGCCTCGATTTCCTGCACCGTCATCAGCGACTCCACGGGGTAGGCCAGCGGGTTGTTCCAGTACTGGTCGAAGCTGCGCGAGAGTTCGCGGGCCATGCGGCCTGCTGCCAGCATGTCGATGTCGATGAAGTTGCTGTCTTTGCTCTGGCCGAAATAGGTTTCGCCCAGGTTGCGCCCGCCGGTGATGGCCACCGCGTTGTCGGCTACCAGCATCTTGTTGTGCATGCGCCGCTGCATGCGCGCTGTGTCTTTGAGGTTGCTCAGTACCCGCAGTGCCATGGAGCCACGGCCACCTGGTAGCGGGTTGAACAGGCGCAGGTCTATGTTCTTTTCAAAGGCCAGCTTGAGCACCTGGGTGTTCTTGCCCGAGGTGTTGAAGTCGTCCAGCAGGATGCGGATGCGCACGCCCCGGCGGGCCGCGTCGCGCAGCGCAGCGAACAGGCGCTCGGTGGTGTCGTCGGCAAAGATGGCGTAGTACTGCAGGTCCAGCGTTTTTTGCGCTGCCTGTATCAACGCCATGCGGCTGCTGAAGGCCTGCTGGGCGTCGCCCACCAAGGCAAAGCCCGAGTCGTTGCGGGTGCCTGCTTGCAGTGCGCGCGCGGCCACCAGCGCGCCCAGCCGCGTGTTTTCGGGTTGGGCCAGGGCTGTGGACACCGGCCGGTCTACCGCGCTGGGCAGCGATGCGCAGCCAGTCAGCGTCGCGCAGAGCAGCGCCCCGACCCAACGCAGCAGGGCTGTGGCCAGAGGGGGCTGAAGGCGCTGGGTCGGCATGGTGCGACCCACTGTAGCGGAAAGCGCCGCCGGCGTACCGCCCCGTTACTTTTTGAAAAGAAAAGGCCGCTGGCGCATATTTTGTCTGCGCCAGCAGCTATGGTTTCAATAGCGCGGGCTAGAACGCGACGCCGGCCACCAGGATGATGTTGGCGTAGGGTGTGCACTCGCCGGTGCGCACCATGGCGCGGGCCTGGCCGCAGAGCTTTTTAAAGTCGGCGTGGCTGAGGTTGGCCGGCTTGGTCGATAGTTGGTCGGCGCACCAGGCGGGCAGTTGGCGTTCGTCGCCCACCAGGGCTTCGGTGGCGATGATGCTGGCTTCGACCTGCAGCTCGCTCAGCACGGCCTTCAGTACGTCTTGCAGCCCGGGTGTGCCGGGGCAGACGGCCAGGTCGATGCGCTGCGGCGCGCCGGGGCCGAAGGGGATGGGCAGGCCGGCATCGCCCAGCACCAGCATGTCGCCATGGCCCATGCTGGCAATGACCTGGGAAAGTTCGGCGTGGAGGAGTGTGGTGCGTTTCATGGTGTTGATGGTGATGCGGTGGATGCCCGTACGGTCAGTGTGGGCTGCAAAAGAACCTGTTTGGCATCCAGCCGTCCGCCCTGTATGCGTTCCAGCAGCATGTCCACAGCCAGCACGCCGATGCGCTGCTTGGGCTGGACGATGGTGCTCAGCGGCGGGCTGGTGAAGCGGGCCAGCTCGATGTCGTCGAAGCCGACCATGGACAGGTCCTGCGGTATGCGCACCCCGGCCTCGTGGGCGGCGCTGAGCGCGCCTATGCCCATCAGGTCATTACAGACAAACACGGCGCTGGGCGGCTGGGGCGATTGCAGAATGGCCTGCATGGCGGTAAAGCCGCCCTGGCTGGTGAAGTCGCTGTGCCACAGCAAGTCGCGGGTCTCTTCCGCCAAGCCGGCCGCGGCCAGCGCATTGCGCCAGCCCTGGATGCGTTGCGCGCTGGAGCTCAGGTCGGCCGGCCCGCCAATGCAGGCAATGCGGCGGTGGCCCAGTTGCAGCAAGTGTTCGGCGGCCATCTGGCCGCCTTGCAGGTGGGCGGTTTCCACCAGGTCGCAGTGCACGTGGGTGACCTCGCGGTCAAGCAGCACGGTGGGCGTGGTCAGGCCCTGCAGCATTTTCAGCAGGTCGCTGTCTTCACCGGTGGAGATGATGATGAGCCCGTCCACCCGCTTCTCGGCCAGCACCTGCAGGTAGACGCCCTGGCGGTGCGGTTCGTCGTCGGTGTTACACAGTATCAGCGTGTAGCCGCTGGCAAAGCAGTGGTCTTCCACCGCACGCACGATCTCGGCGAAGTAGGGGTTAGAGCAGTTGGGGATCAGCATCCCCAGCGTTTTGGTGGTGTTGCTCTTCAGGCTGCGGGCCACCGCGCTAGGCACATAGCCCAGTGCGCGGATCGCGGCTTCCACGTCCTGCCGCGCCTTGTCACTGACAAAGCGGGTGCGGTTGACCACATGGGAGACGGTGGAGATGGATACGTTGGCGTGGCGCGCAACGTCTTTGATAGAGGCCATGCCGAAATTATCGTGCGCCGGCACGGCGTTGCCGCAGCGTGTCGATGATGACGGCCACCACGATCACGCAGCCGGTGATGATGCGCTTGCTCGGGTCGCTGACGCCGATCTGGGCCAGGCCGGCTTCCAGCACGGCGATGATCAGCACGCCGAAAAAGGTGTTGATGACCGAGCCGCGCCCGCCCATCAGGCTGGTGCCGCCGATCACCACGGCGGCAATCACTTGCAGCTCCATGCCCGAGCCGGCGTTGGGGTCGGCGGCCTCCAGCCGGGCCGATTGCATCAGGCCCGCAAAGCCGGCCAGCAGGCCGGTGGCGGCAAACACCGCGATGCGGATCGGGCTGGGGTTGATGCCAGCCAGGCGCATGGCTTCTTCGTTGGTGCCAATGCCCACCACGTAGCGGCCAAAGACCGTCTTGCTCAGCACCAGTTGCGCCACCACCACCAGGGCCACGGCGATGAAGAACGAGGCCGACACGCCACCTACCCAAGGTGCGGCCAGGCCGCCGATGGCGTCACCCACGTACTGGGTGCGCGAGTCGGTCACCACATAGGCGCCGCCGCGCACGGCTTCCAGCATGCCCAGCGAGACGATGAACGAGGGCAGGCGCCAGGCGACTGCAATCCAGCCGGTGGCAGCACCGCAGGCCAGGCCGACCAGCAGGCCCAGCAGCGCGGCGGGCAGGGTTGCCCAGTGCCACTGCAATATCGCGGTGGCCGTGGCCGCTGCCGACAGTGCCAGCACCGAGCCGACCGACAAGTCAATGCCCGCGATGATGAGCACAAAGGTCATGCCCACGGCCATGACCAGCAGGGCCGGGATTTCATTGGCGATGGCGACAAAGGTCTCCACGCTGAAGAAGTATTCGCTCAGGCTGCCAAACAGAATGGCCATGCCGACCAGCACGGCGCTCAGGCCCAGGTAGGTGCCGAGCTGGCTGCTGCTGCGGGAGGAGGGAGAAGTAGACATGGTGAGTTGCAATAAACGGAAATAGAAAGAAGGCTTAGCCGTGGGTGCCAGTGCGCACTTGTGTGTCGCTGAAGGCGGCTTCCAGCAGGGACTTTTCGGTCCACTGGCCGCGCTCGAAGATGGCGACGAGTTGGCCCTGGGCCATCACGCCGATGCGGTCGCACATCTGCATCAGCTCGCGTAGGTCGCTGGAGACCATCAACAGGCCCTTGCCGGCTTCGGCCATTTTTTCCAGCTCGGCGTAGATGTCGGCGCGTGCGCCCACGTCCACGCCGCGCGTGGGTTCGTCCAGCAGCAGGATGTTGCATTCGCGGTGCAGCCAGCGCGAGAACACCACTTTTTGCTGGTTGCCGCCGCTGAGCGTGCCGACCGGTTGTTCGGGCCCGTTGCAGCGCACGGACAGGCGCTGCACCATGGATTTGGCTATGGCGCTTTCACGCGCAAAGTTGAGCCAGCCGGCTTTGGACACCGCGCCCACATCGCTGAGCGTGGTGTTCACGCGGATCGGCTGGCTCAGCAGCAGGCCCTGGGATTTGCGGTCTTCGGTGACCAGGCCGATGCCGGCGGCAATCGCCTGCAGCGGCGAGCGCCAGCCTTTGCTGTCGGTGGGGGCTTGGCCGGTGACGCTGATCTCGGCATGCTCGGCGCGGTCAGCGCCAAACAGCAGGCGCAGCACCTCGGTGCGGCCGCTGCCGACCAGTCCGGCCAGGCCGAAGACTTCGCCAGCGTGGATGTCCAGGCTGACGTCTTGCACCGCGCGGCCTCGGCGCAGGCCGGTGGCGCGCAGCAGCAGCTTGCCTTGCGGGCGGCGCGGGCGCTGCATGTCCTGGTCCACCGCGTGGCCGACCATGAGCTGGACGATGTCGGCCTCGTTCACGGTGTGCATGGGGCAGACCTTGACCAGTCGGCCGTCGCGCAGCACGGCCAGGGTGTCGGCAATTTGCACCAGCTCTTCCAGCCGGTGCGATACGTAAATGATGGCAACGCCTTGGGCCTTGAGGCGGGCGATCTGGTCGAACAGATGGCGCGTCTCACGCGGCGTCAACATGGCCGTGGGTTCGTCCAGGATCAGTATGCGGGTGTTGTCCTGCAGGTTGCGGGCAATCTCCACCATCTGCTGCTGGCCTATGCCCAGTTGGGACACCGGTGTGCGTGGGTCGATGTCGTTGATGCCCATCTTGGCCAGCTGGTGCGAGGCCTTTGCGTACAGCTGGGCTTTGTCGATCCAGTGGCCGCGCATCGCGCCGTGGTGGGGCAGGGCGCCGAGCAGCAGGTTTTCGGCCACGGTCAGCGTGGGGATCAGGCTGAGCTCCTGCATCACCATGCGCACGCCCAGGGCCTCGGCCTCGCGGCGCGCGGCGGGTGCGTAGGGCTGGCCGGCGAGCGTAAGTTCACCGGCGCTGGGCTTTTCCAGGCCGGAAATAATTTTGGACAGCGTGCTTTTGCCCGCGCCGTTTTCACCGGTCAGCGCCAGCACTTCGCCCGGGTGCAGCGACAGAGAGACTTCGTGCAGCACCTGGGTGACATAGGTTTTGCTGACGGATTGGATGGTGAGAACGGGTGTGGCGGTCATGGCAATAGAACGTGGGCGCAACGCGGCAGCACAGTGCTGGCCGCGTTGCGCGGGGCGGGAGCTTACTTCGTGTCTTTGGTCACCAGCACCACGTCGGTCTGGATGGCGGCAGGCATGTCGGCTTGCTTCTTCTTCTCGGCAATCGCCTTCAGGGCGATCTCGATGCCGAACACGGCTTGCTTGGCGCCGTACTGGTCGGCGGTGGCCAGCATGCGGCCGTCCTTCAGCATGGGCTTGACGGCGGTAATGTTGTCGTAGCCCACCACTTGCACCTGGCCGGTCTTGCCGGCGGCCTTGACGGCAGCCACAGCACCCAGGGCCATGTTGTCGTTACCCGCCAGCAGGGCCTTCAGGTCGGGGTGTTCGCGCAGCATGCCGGATGCCACGGTATTGCCCTTGTCGATTTCCCAGTTGCCGGACTGCACGCCGACCACGGTGGCACCAGCGGCCTTCATGGCGTCCTGGTAGCCCAGGGTGCGCTGCTGTGCGTTGAACGTGGTGGACACGCCTTCGATGATGCCGACCTTGTCGCCCGCCTTCAGGCTCTTGGCCAGGAAGTCGCCCACCAGCTTGGCGCCGGCACGGTTGTCAGGACCGGCGAACGGGATCTGGATGGCTTTTTCTTTTTGCGCATCGGCGTCGAGCTGGTTGTCGATGTTGACGACCAGGATGCCCTTGTCGATGGCGGTCTTCAGCACCGGCACCAGGGCCTTGGAGTCGGCCGGGGCGATGACGATGGCGTCAGCCTTCTGGGCAATCATCTGCTCGACCATGCGGATCTGGGCGGCGGTGTCGGTCTCGTTCTTGATGCCGTTGGACACCAGGGTGTACTTGGCGGCGTTGGCCTTGTTGTGCGCCTTGGCCCCGTCTTCCATGGTGCGGAAGAACTCGTTGGCCAGGGACTTCATCACCAGGGCGACCTTGGGTTTCTCGGCGGCGAAGGCGGGCGCTCCCGTCAGGGCAGCCAGCAGGCTGAGGGCGAGGGTGGTTTGGGCGGTGCGGCGGGTCAGTTTCATGCGGCTGTCTCCATATATGAATGAGGGCTAAGAAAAACACACACAAAAGCAATTCCACGGCTCCATAGCGCTAAGCCGGGGCCAGGGTGGAGCTCTTTTGTAAGCCGAATAATAGTGCTGAAAACGTTTGCGCAATCGTTTTCCTTGTAATGATAAACCCGTATTGGTGCGGCATGCCCCGTATTGGTGCATCGTAGTTAGCCGGGTTTCGCCCTTGCGGGCGTGGCTGTGAATCGGTGGTTCAGGGGCCGCGTCGGTTTTGCTTTTGCTATGAAATTAATGGCACCTAGGTGTTAACACCAATCTGGGTGCGAATGGCTTTGATCTGCAGGGAGGACATGGCAGGATGGGCCAGGTGCCTTGGGCTGCAATGTGCCGCCAAGCTTTTCAATCTCTTACGGAAGGGGAATCTGATGGCGCAATTTTTTAAGAACATGAATATCGGCCATCGTTTGGGGGCTGGTTTCGCTGTTGTGATTGCGTTGCTGGTGGCGCTGGCGGCCGTGGGTATTAGCCGTATTGATGTGGTGGATGACAGCATTGGTGTCATCCTGCATGACCGCTTCCATAAGGTGGAGCTGGCACAGAGGATTGAGAACGAAGTCAACCGCCAGTCACGCGCACTGCGCACGGCCCTGATTGCCAGCGATGCAGCGGTGGTGCAGGCGGAGCTTGCCAAGGTCGAAGACTCTAGCGTGGCGATAGGCAAAGCAGTGCAAGCGCTGCAAGGCATCGAGAGCAGCGACAAAGGCAAGGCGGCTCTCAGCGCCATACTGGATACGCGCAGTAGCTTCATCAAGCACGAGGTGGAGTTGATCGGGATGGTCAAGGCCGGCAAGATCGACGAGGGGCGGAGTTACCTTGTCAAAGAGATGCTGCCACCCCAAGCGGCTTACCTCTCGGCCGTTGAGGCATTCGTGAAGTTCCAGGTCGCAGGGATGGAGGCGGCTGGTGCGGAGGCCGATGCCATTGCGCATAGCGCCAATGTGCTGATGTTGTCGCTGGCCATATCTGCCACCCTGATGGCCGTGGCCCTTGCTTATTTGCTGACGCGCTCCATCACCAAGCCGATAGGCAGGGCTGTGCAGGTGGCGCAAACGGTAGCGTTAGGTGACTTGACGTCGGTCATCCACGTAGATTCCAGCGACGAAACCGGCCAGTTGCTGGCCGCACTGCAGACCATGCAGGCCAGCCTGTTCGACGTGGTGGGGCGGGTGCGCCAAGGGGCGGACAACGTGTCGCACGCCAGCGTGGAGATTGAGACCGGCAACCACGATCTGTCGGGGCGCACCGAGCAGCAGGCCAGCGCGCTGGAGCAGGCGGCTGCGTCCATGGAGGAGCTAAGCTCCACTGTGCGCATGAACGCAGACAACTCGCTCCACGCCAACACACTGGCGCTGAATGCATCCAGCGTTGCGACCCGTGGCGGGGCGGTGGTGAGCCAGGTGGTGGACACCATGAAGGGCATCAACGACAGCTCGAAGAAGATCAGCGAAATCATCAGCGTGATCGATGGCATCGCCTTCCAAACGAATATTTTGGCCTTGAATGCCGCTGTGGAAGCTGCACGCGCCGGTGAGCAGGGCCGGGGTTTTGCCGTGGTGGCCAGCGAGGTGCGCAGCCTGGCCAGCCGCAGTGCGGTGGCTGCCAAGGAGATCAAGGCGCTGATCAGTGACAGCGTGGAGCGCGTGGGCCAGGGCACGGCCTTGGTCGACCAGGCGGGCAGCACCATGAGTGAGGTGGTGCAGGCCATTCAGAAGGTGACCGAGATCGTGGGCGAGATCAGCACCGCCAGCTCCGAGCAGGCGCTGGGCATGTCTCAGATGGGTGAGGCCGTGGTGCACCTGGACCAGGCCACGCAGCAAAACGCGGCGCTGGTGGAAGAGATGGCCGCTGCCGCCAGCAGCCTGAAGAACCAGGCCGCGTCGCTGGTGCAGTCGGTGGCGGTATTCAAGCTGGGCCATGGCGGCGCGGCGTCCACCGCGCAGATGGCTTTGGCCCGGTAGTTGTTTCAAATGAAAATAGCTGCTAGCGCAGGACCTACCTGCGCTAGCAGCTATTTTTTTGGTAGCAATCGGATTAGTTACGCACCGCAGCCATCACGGCGGCAAAGCCTACGAAGACACCGCCGGTGGCGCGGTTGAACATCTTCAGCACGCTGGCGCGGCGCAGAAAGTTGGCTAGCGTCTTGCCGCTACCGGCATACACCATGTACCAGCCGGCCTCGATCACCGCGAAGGTCAGCAGCAGCACCGTGAACTGTGGCAGCTGCGGGGCGCTAGCGTCCAGGAACTGCGGCAGAAAGGCCACGGCAAACAGAATCGCCTTGGGGTTGCTGCCGGCCACCAGCACGCCCTGGCGGAACAGGCTGGCGTTGCTGGGTACGGCACTGGTTTTGGCCACACTGCCATCCGCCTCCTGGGCCACCGGCGCGCGCCAGCACTGTATGCCCAGATAGGCCAGGTAGCCGGCACCCAGCCAGCGCAGGGTGTTGAAGACGGTCGGAAAGCTTTGCAGCAGCGCGCCCAGGCCGGCGGCCGAGATACCCATCATCAGAATCATCACCACCATGCAGCCGGCCATGGTGGCCAGCGCAGCCTGGAAGCCGAAGCGGGCGCTGGAGCTCATCACCAGCAGCATATTCGGTCCGGGCGTGGCCGACACCAGAAATGTCATCATCAAAAACAGCCACCAGGTGTGCAGGCTCATGCGGGTACTCCAGCAGGGTCAGGGGGTGGGATTGTAGAAGCCAGCACCACCTGGTTGCGGCCCTGGGCCTTGGCCTGGTAGAGCGCCTGGTCGGCCTGTTGCACCAGGCTGCCCATGGCGACGTCGGGGCCGGGCACGAGCAGCGCCACGCCCAGGCTGGCAGTAAGTACGCCAAAAGGTGAGCCGACATGCGGCAGGGCCAGGTCTTGCAGTGCCTGGCGCACGGCTTCGGCGATCTGCAGCGCCTCGGCGGCTGTGGGGCCTTCGCTGAGCAACACGAATTCTTCACCGCCGTAGCGGGCCACCAGATCGCCGGCGCGGCGGAACTGCGCGGCCAGCACCTGGGCGGTGTGGCGCAGGCAGTCGTCGCCCGCCAGGTGACCGTAGTGGTCGTTGTATTTCTTGAAGTAGTCCACGTCCAGTAGGACCAGCGCCACGCTTTGGTGGCTACGGCTGGCACGGCCCCACGCGCTGGCCAGCACTTCGTCGAAGCGGCGGCGGTTGGCAATGCCGGTCAGCCCGTCGGTGGCGCTGAGCGCGGCCAGCTGGGTGTTGGAGGTTTCCAGCTGCTGCGTGCGTGCGCGCACCTTGTCTTCCAGCTCGCGTTCATGCGCCTTCAGCTCGGCCAGCAGGATGGCAAAGCCTATGCCCACCGTGCACAGCGTGAGGATGAACTCTTGCGCGCGCACGATCTCCAGGTGCACGTCCACCGCGCCAAACGGCTGTTGGCCCGCCGTCAGCACCCAAGAGGTGGCCCAGGACACCAGCGCCACTGCCAGCACGGTCCAGCGCACGCCAAAGTGCACGGCGATGTACAGCACCGAGGGCAGCAGCAGGTCGGGCGTGGCCGATACACCGCGGATTTCGCCCCCATGGGCAGAGAACACCATGGCCGCCAGGCCCAGGCTGAGGAGCAGCACCAGGCCGTCCTGCAGCTTGAAGCGGATACTGCCCGGCGGTGGCGCGAACGCCGAGGACAGGGACAGCAGCAGCGGCGTGTAGATCAGCAGGCCCAGGCCATCGCCAAACCACCATAGGCGCACCAGGGTGAGGTAGGGTGTGCTGGTGGCATGGATGTGTTGTAGCACCGCCGCAGCCAGCAGGCTGGCGAAAAGGGCTGCCACCACCGACCCGGCGACGATGAAGCGGCCAAAGTCGCGAAAGCTATGCAATCCCATCGAGGCCCGCATGCGGCGCATCAGCGCAAAAGCCAGCGCCACCTCGGTCAGGTTGACCAGGCTCAGCAGCACAGCGCCTTGCAAACCAAACACCGGCAGGTTGGCAAGTACATCGGAGCTGAAGGTCAGCGCCGCCATGGCCCAGGCGCGCTGGCCCTGGTAGCGCAGCAGGGCGGCCAGCAGTACCGCATTCGGCAGCCAGACCACGACCTCTTTCTCCGGCGTGACAGCGGCCAGAAAGGTCAGCTTCAGACTGGCGAAATGCAACAGCGGCAGCAGAAAATACAGCTGCCAGGGCGGAGGGGAGGAGCGAGGGGCGGGCACGATGGGGCGGGTCTGGCAGGACAGAGGGTTGCAGCACTCTATCGTATAAGACGCGCAATACCTTCAGGTAAATACGCCATTTAGCCCTCTGGCGCAGGTAATATCTGCGCGGGTAGCTATTAATTAAATAGCATGGGCGGCAGTCTTGTAAAGACTATGACGCCCAGTTCCCCGCCGCGAAGGCCTTGGCATGCAAGGGCCGGCTGAAGAAATAGCCTTGGCCCTCCAGGCAACCCTGTGCCTTCAGGTAGTTGAGCTGCTCGGAGGTCTCAATCCCCTCGGCGATCACCCTCAGGTTCAGGCTTTTGCCCATGGCGATGATGGCGACCACCAGCTTGGATTCGCCGCTGTCGCTTTCGATGTGGCGCACAAAGGACTGGTCGATCTTGATGGTGTCGATCGGGAAGCGCCGCAGGTAGCTCAGGCTGGAGTAGCCGGTGCCGAAGTCGTCAATCGAGATGTGCACGCCCAGGTCCTTGAGTGCTTGCAGCAGCAGAATGGTGGGCTCGGTGTGCTGCAGCAGCCCGCTCTCGGTCAGCTCTAGCTCCAGCAGGCCGGGATTCAAGCCGGTTTCCTGCAGAATGGTCTGCAAGCCTGCGAGAAAACCTTTGCTGTGGAACTCGATGGCCGACACATTCACCGCCATCTGCCCGAAGGCGATGCCGTCGCGTGTCCAGGCTGCAGCTTGGGTGCAGGCCTCGCGCAGCACCCAGCGGCCTATAGCCACGATCAGGCCGCTTTCTTCGGCAATGCCGATGAAGTGCTCCGGGTGCAGCAGTGTCCGGTCCGGCCGCACCAGGCGCAGCAAAGCCTCGACGCCCACGACCTTGCAGTCTTTCAGGCACACCTTGGGCTGGTACTGTAGCACAAAGCCGTCTTCGTCCAGCGCATGGTGCAAGGCGTTGTGCATGGACTGGCGCGCTACCGCCCGCACATTCATCTCCGGCGAGAACATTTGGTAGTTGTTGCGGCCGCTCTTCTTGGCGTAGTACATCGCGGTATCGGCGTCGCGCATCATGGCGTCGGCGTCGCCGCAGTCATCGGGGTAAATGGTCACGCCAATGCTGAGCGTGACGTGCAGCCTGTGGTGCTGGATCAGGTACGGTTCTGCGGTGGCCTCGATGATTTTCTGCGCGGTCAGCGTGGCGTCGTTCACCGAGTGGATTTGTGAGAGCAACACCACGAATTCGTCTCCGCCCTGGCGGAACACGGAATCGGACTGCCGCACGCAGTCCTGCAAGCGCTTGGCCACGGTCTGCAGCAGTGCATCGCCCACCGAGTGGCCTAGCGAGTCGTTGATGTGTTTGAAGTGGTCCAGGTCCAGGTAGGCCAGAGCCACCCGGTTGCCTTGCCGCTGGGCCATGGAAATGGCTTGGGCAAGGCGGTCGGTCAGCAGGGCCCGATTTGGCAGGCCGGTGAGCCCATCGTGCTTGGCCATGAAACTCATTTGGGTGGCGGCGGCTTCGGCGGCTTCGGTCAGGGACTGCGCATGGATGGTCGCCACCACCAGGCGCTCGTTGGCCTCCACCAGCTGCGCGCTGGCGATGGAGGCCATTTCGTCCTTGATGAACGACCTGTCTTCCCGGGCCTGCACTGCGCTTTCGCGCTGCCCTATTGCGGCCTCGCCAGCCTTCAATGCCGCTTCTCGCTGGGCCAGGGCAGAGCGCCGCAGGTCCTCATCGCTGGCTTCGGGCGCTGGCGGGGGGCCATCTATCCGATCGTGGGTCATGGCGTGGGGTCTCGTGGGTTGAGGGAGGGCGCGTGCGTGCGCCGGGGGCGGCCGCTGAACAGGCCTTCGTGGTCCGCTATCGGTTCGCCAATACAGATGCCCTCGTCGCTGATGGTGTATTGCCGGATGGCATTGCTGTGGGCGCTGCCGCGCACTTTCACCACGGCCATCACCCGTTGCAAGCGGCTATCGAGCTCTATGTAGCGTTGCACGATGATGGCGTCGGTCAGGAAGGCTGAGCCATAGGGGCTGAAGCGCAGATCGGTGTAGCGGTCTTCCAGCTCCGTGGTCATCAACACCGTGACGCCCAGGCCGGACAGCACGGCCACCATGCGGAACAGCGCCTCTCGAAAATCGTCGCGGAAGGCGGGCGCCACCGCTAGTTCGAAACCGGAGATGGAGTCGATCACCACCCGCGTGGCATTTCTGTCGCGGATGCTTTGCAGCAGTTGCTGCACCACCTCGTCTACCGACAGATCCCGCAGGCGGGTGTTGATCAGGCCGATGGAGCCGGCCTGCACCAGGTCGTCGATGGTGGTGGTGCGCGACCGGCTAGGGGTCTGCTCAAACGCGACGATGACCCCGGCCTCGCCCAGGCGCACGCCCTCTGCCAGGAAGGCGGTGGCCAGAATCGTCTTGCCAGACCCCGAGGGGCCGGCCACCAGCAAGGAATATCCATGTGGCAGCCCGCCGCCCAGCATTTCGTCGAGTGACGGCACACCCATGGCTGCGCGTCCGGTTTGGCGCACATGACCTGGTGCATGGCCAGCATTGCTGTCGTCCTGTATGACGGCTGACGGAAAGACGTGCAGGCCGTCGCCGCTGATGCGGAAGGTGTGCACGCCCGGACTGGTCGCCTGCCCGCGCATTTTCAGGACCTGGATTTTGCGCACCATGGAATTGCGCTGCACGCTTTGCTCCAGCGACAAGATGCCGTCTGCCACGGTGAACACCGGTGGCGCATCGCGCTGCGGCGAATATTCGCCAACCAAAAAAGCCGTGACCTGCCAGCCCGACAGTGACAGGCCCAGCTGGTGTACGAACTGCTGCATGCTCTCGCTGCCATGGGCCATGCGCTGCGCCTCGATCATCACCGAGCGGAACGAGTCTACAAACACCAGCGCCGGGGAGTGCCGCCGCACCTCTTCGGCAATGCGCGCCAGCACCTGGTCAAAGTGGCCCGACGACACTTCGCTGCTCAGGTTGATGAAGCGCACGGAGCTGTCGATCTTGTCGAAGTCAAAGAAGCTGAACTGCTGCTGGTAGCGCAGCATCTTCCAGGCCGGCTCGCCAAGCACGGTGAAAAACAGGGCGGAGCGCTCAGGCGTTGCCAGCGCGAACATCATCTGGTGGGCCAGGGTGGTTTTGCCTGCTCCCGGGTCGCCGACGATCAGGTTGAAAGAAAATTCCGGCAAGCCTCCGCCCAAAATCTCGTCCAGACCGGGCACACCTGTAGCCAGGCGGCGTATGGTCACTTTGTCATTCATAGCTATCTTTCTTTGCGGAGGCCGGGGTCGGGGCAATCCAGATGGCGCCCAGCAGGCGGTCGGTCAAGGACTCGCCAATCAAGGTGTCTAGTAGTTCGGTGAAGTTTTCCAATAGCAGACGGCTGGCTTCTATGCTTTCGCTGGCACTTTGGGCCTCGATGGCCGCGATCAGGCTGGGCAGTGGGTCTGGCTCTTTGCCGGGCTCTGAAGGCAGCTGAAGCCAGCTATGGTGTTTGGTGGTGAGGTAGAGGGCGCGCTCCAGCAGCACGCTGACGCCACGGCGGCCCACCACCTTCTCCAGCGCGCCGGCAATTTGCTGCCAGGTATTGACAAAGGCCTGGGCGACCGCGCGCGCGTCGGTGCATTTGCCGATGTGGCGTGTCAAGGCTTTGGTGACGGCTTCACGCTTCATAGGTTTCCCCGCTGCGCATGCTGCACGCCGCTTCTAGTCCGTCAAAGAAAGAAGGTACACGTAGCATGTGTGGCCGCATTCAACAAAAAATGCAGCCACGAAATACATGGAGAAATCGGTGCCCTGGAGGGCGAACACCGGAAGAAGTTACCGCTTGGGTTGGCAAGCGTTGGTCCAGAACGAGGCTTTACGCCAACGGGTTCGATCTTGGCACTAGAGCTGAGCTCTGCTTTTGACCTTCATCATATTAGGTGTAATCGCGCCGTATGGGTATGGGATTAGATGTAAGTTAATGTAGGACGGCAAGCTGTTCATAGCTGCGTGCGCAGCATTTCAGCATATCCATAGTTCTAAATAATTTAGACCTGTGGCGCAGATAGTACCAGCGTGGGTAGCTATATATTTTGTAGTGACAAGCGTGTCGGCTGCCAGATGCGCTGCAGCGCTGGCAGCAGCGCCAGGTACACCGCCGAGAACAGTACAAAGGCGATGGACAGCACCTGGGCCGGGAAGGCCGCGTGCAGCGCCAGAAACAGCCCAATGCCCGCCATGCGGCCCACGCCCAACGGGATCTCGCGCACCACGATGTAGTCCAGCTTGTGCTGTGCGTAGTCGGGGGCTGACTCGATGGCGGCATAGCTCCAGGCCATCAGGCTGGTGGTGATGAGGTTGAAGCCTATGGCGCTGGCCACGCCATAGGCCACCAGGCTGGCGGTCTGCGGCAGTAGCGCCAGGCCCAGCGAGGCGCCAAACACCAGCAGCGCGCCGCTGGTGTAGATGCCCATGCGGTGCCGTGCCTGCGAACTGCGCGCCAGGGCAATACTGGACAACAAGCCTACCAGCCCCACCAGCGCGCTGTAGGCGCCCATGGCCAGCTCGTCCTGCAGGATGGAATAGGCCATGATGGTCACCAGAAAGCTGGTGTACGAGCCCTCCACCATGGCCGAGCCCACGCTGACCCACAGCATGCCGCGCCAGCGCGGCTGTCGGTTGCGCCAGGCACCCAGCAGGTTGGACTGGCGGCCCAAAGGTTGGCCCTGCACCCGGTACGACCACCAGGCCGCGACGGCAAAGGTCAGCAGCGACAGGCCGAACACGCTGTAGTAGCCCGCTGGCCCGGCGACATGGCGTATCAGCCAGCCCGAAAGCAGCGGCGCCACGATGGCGGCAAAGCTGGTGAGGAAGTTGGCGGCGTACAGAAAGCGGTCGCGCTGCGCGTCCTGCGCGTTCTCCAGAAACTGCATGTGCTGGCCGATGACAAAGAAGCTCACTGCCAGGCCGAACAAGCTGCCCAGCAGCACCACGTGCCGGGCACAGTCCTCGCGCAGCCAGAGGATGGTGGCGTAGGTCAGCATGAATATCACCAAGCCCACGCGGCTGCTGGCCATAGGCGAGGTGCGCCGCGCGTGCAGGCTGCAAAGCGGAAAGCTCAGCAAAATGGCTGCCGAGCTGCTCAGGCTGTATGTGGCCTGGGTGATCAGCGAGCGGTCGATGTTCCAGATGTACAGGTTGACGAACAGGCTGGACAGGCCGACCGCAAACGCCTGCAGCAGCATCAGGACCAGAAAGCGGCGGGCATTGGCGTGCACGGGGCCGACCTGCTCTTGTTCTAGCTATAGGCGCTGCCCGCTTTCGGTTTCAAACAGCGACACCCGCTGTGCATCGCAACGCAGGCCCAAACTGTGGCCGCGCTGGTGCGGCGTGTGGCTTTCTGCCACCACCGACACGGCGTTGCCGCCCAGGTCCAGCCACAGCACGACGCTGGCGCCCATGGGCTCGGCCAGGGTGACGGTGGCCTGGCCGGCCGATGCGTCGGGTGCGGTCAGCTGGATGTGCTCGGGGCGTATGCCCAGCACGGCCGGTTGGCCCGGCACGGGACGGTTGGCGAAAGGGTAGTTGCTGACGTCCACGGTCAGCGCGGGCGCGCGCCACAGCAGGCGGCCGTCTTCGCCGACCAGCTTGCCCTCCAGAAAGTTCATGGTCGGCGAGCCCAGAAAGCCCGCCACGAAGCGGTTCACCGGCCGGTCGTAGACCTCGGCGGGCGTGCCGATCTGCTGGATCTTGCCTTCCAGCATCACCGCGATGCGGCTGGCCAGGGTCATGGCTTCGGTCTGGTCGTGGGTCACGTAGACCATGGTTTTGCCGATGTCGTGGTGCAGCTGCTTGAGTTCGCGGCGCAGCTCGTTGCGCAGCTTGGCGTCCAGGTTGCTGAGTGGTTCGTCGAACAAATACACGCCGGCATCGCGCACCAGCGCCCGGCCAATCGCCACACGTTGGCGTTGGCCGCCGGACAGCTGCGAGGGCTTGCGCTGCAGCAGCGGCTCCAGGTGCAGCATGGTGGCGGCGTTTTTGACGCGGCGGGCGATTTCATCTTTGGCAATACCGCTGATGCTGGGGCCGAAGGACATATTGCGCTCCACACTCATGGTGGGGTAGAGCGCGTAGCTTTGGAACACCATGCCAATGGAGCGGTCCTTGGGGTCGGCCCAGGTTACGTCCTTGCCGCCGATGTGGATGGCGCCATCGAACACGTCGATGAGCCCGGCAATGCTGTGCAGCAGGGTGGACTTGCCGCAGCCCGAGGGGCCCAGCAGCACCAGGAATTCGCCGTCCTGCACCTCCAGGTCCATGTTCTGCAGGATGTCTACATTGCCCAGGCGAATGTGGAGTTGTTGGATCGAAACGCTAGCCATATTGATTCCCTAATTCTTGTAAATGCCAAACGGCAGCTGGATTAGCAGCCTTCCAGAAACACCGCAGAACTGGCTCCGCCAGGCTGCTGGTGTTGCCCCCCTGAAAGGGGGGGCGGAAAGCGCTTGCGCTGTAGCCTGGGGGTTAGCCTTTCACCGCACCGGCGGCGATACCGCGTACAAACCAGCGACCCGATATGAAATAAATGAACAGCGGCACCGAAGATGTGAGGATGGTGGCCGCCATGTTGACGTTGTACAAACGCTCGCCGGTGGTGGTGTTGATGATGTTGTTCAGCTGTACCGTCATGGGCAGGTTCTCGCGCCCTGCGAACACCAGGCCCAGCAAGAAGTCGTTCCAGATATTGGTCACCTGCATGATCACCGCCACGATGATGATGGGGGTGGACATGGGTAGCATCAGCTGAAAGAAGATGCGCCAGAAGCCACCACCGTCGATGCGCGCGGCCTTCACCAGCTCCTCAGGAAGCGCCGCGTAGTAGTTGCGGAATAGCAGCGTCATCACCGGCATGCCGAAGATGGTGTGCACCAGCACGATGGCCGGCAGCGTGCTGAACAAGCCCAGCATCGACAGGCCACGCACCAGCGGGTACAGATGCACCTGGTAGGGTATGAAGGCGCCCAGCAGCAGCACTGCAAAGAACCAGCCCGCCCAGGGCCTGCGCCAGTAGGCCAGCGCATAGCCGTTCAAAGCACCCATGAAGATGGACAGGGCCGCGCTGGGGATGACGATCTTCAGCGAGTTCCAGAAGCCGACCTGTATGCCCTCGCACTTCAGCCCGGTGCAGGCGCTGGTCCAGGCCGCCACCCAGGCGTCCAGGCTGGGCTGGCTGGGCAGGGCGAAGATCTGGCCCAGGCGGATTTCGTCCATGGGCTTGAGCGATGTCACCACCATCACATACAGCGGCAGCAGGAAGAACACCGCGCTCATCAGCAAGAAGGCGTAGATGCCTACGCGTGCCGGCGTCAGCCAGGGCTGTGGCGGGCGCGGCCTGCGCACTTTGGGTTGGGAGTGTGTAGCCATGGTCAATGTCCCTTGCTCTGTGCACGTTCGATTCGGTTTTTGGCATACAGCCAGGGCAGCAGCAATACCAGCACGGTCAACAGCAGCACCACCGATGCGGCCGAGGCCAAGCCTATGTTGGCGCGGTTGAACAGATAGTCCATGATGAACTTGGCCGGTACCTCGCTCGCAATGCCGGGGCCGCCGCCGGTCATGGCCACCACCACGTCAAACACCTTGATCACCGCCAGCGACAGCAGCACGGCGGCCGTGGCGACGCTGGGCGCAATCATGGGCAGCACGATGCTCAGGTAGACGCGCCAGACGGGTATGCCATCGATGCGCGCAGCCTTCCAGATCTCCTCGTCCACCCCGCGCAGGCCGGCCAGCAGCAGCGCCATCACCAGCCCGGCGGACTGCCAGATAGCGGCAATCGCGATGGCGTAGATCACCTTGTCCTGGCTGATGATCCAGTCGAACTCGAAGTTGGGAAAGCCCAGCTGGCGCACAGCCTCCTGCAGGCCCAGGCCGGGGTTCAGCATCCACTGCCAGACCAGGCCGGTGGCCACAAAGCTCATCGCATAAGGGTATAAAAAAATGGTGCGCAGCAACCCCTCGCCGCGCACCTTCTGGTCGATAAACACGGCCAGCAAAAAACCGAGTACCAGGCAGGCCAGCACAAACACCACGCCAAACACCGCCATGTTCTGCAGCGACAGTGTCCAGCGTTCGGTGCTGAACAGGCGCTCGTACTGCGCCAGGCCCACGAAGTTGCTGCTGGGAAATGTTTTGGAGCTGGTCAGCGAGATGGCAATGGACCACACCACGGTGCCGATGTAGCACAGCAGCACAGTCAAGACCATGGGCAACAGCGCCAGGTTGAACGCCCAGTTCTGGCGCTTGCCACGGCGGCGCGTGGCGGGGGGGGAAGATGCCATTAAAAATCCTAGGGAACACACACGGGGCAGCGGCAGGGATGCGGGCCGATTGCCAGCATCCCTGCGCGGCGTTTAGCTCTTCATTGCGGTCTGCAGAGCTTTGACGACGTCATCCACCGACTGGTTGGTGTTCCAGTACTTGGAGATGATGTCGGTCAGCGGGCCCACCACGTCGGGCGGCAGCAGCATGTCGGGGTTGGCCAGGTGGCGGCTCTTGTCCTTCATGATGGCCAGGCCGGCCTGGGCGCACTGGTCCATCTTGCTGCTGTCTACATCGGTGCGGATGGGGATGGAACCCTTTTTGTTGTTGAACGCCACCTGGGTGGCGGCCGAGGTCATGGACGTGGCCAGCAGCAGCTGGGTCTTGATGGCAGCAGGGTCTTTGGTGCGTGGGAAGACGAACACGTCACCCGCAATGATGTAGGGCGACTTGGGGCCAAAGCCGGCAAAGCAGCCGAAGTCTTTGCCAGCCGTTTGCTTGGCGTTGGCGAACTCGCCCTTGGCCCAGTCGCCCATGATCTGGATGCCGGCCTTGCCGGTGATCACCATGGAGGTGGCGTCGTTCCAGTTGCGGCCTGGGGAGCCGGCGTCGGTATAGCTCTTCAGGCGCTTGAAGTCGGTCAGGATCTTGCGGAACGCGGGCGAGTTGATGGTGGCCGGGTCGCGGTCCTTCAGCACCTTCAGGTACATGTCGGAGCCGCCTTCATGCGCCAGCAGGCTGTAGAAGGTAATGAACTCTTGCCAGCCCTGGCCGCCCAGTGCCAGCGGCACCAGGCCGGCGGCTTTGAGCTTGTCCAACGCGGCAAACAGCTCGTCCGGGGTTTGTGGTTCGGAGGTGATGCCGGCCTTCTGGAATGCCGCCTTGGAGTACCAGAACCAGCTGGGCATGTGGATGTTTACCGGAGCGGCGTAGTAGTGGCCGTTGACCTTGATGCTGCTGACCACGGGGGCTGGCAGCATGCTGTCCCAGTTCTCCTTGGTGGCCACGGCATCGATGTCGTTCAGCATGCCTTCTTTGATGATGTCCAGGTACTGCTGCGAGGTGTTGAACTGGGCGGCGGTGGGCGGGTTGCCACCAACGATGCGGTTAATGGCTGCGGCGCGGGCGTTCTCGCCCAGGGCGATGGCCGAGTCCACCCACATGCCGCCGGATTTGTTGAAGGCGCTGGCCATTTCCTGGATGGCGGCAGATTCGCCACCGGAGGTCCACCAGTGAATCACTTCGGCCCGGTTTTGCGCCTGTGCGCCGGTGCCGGCCACAACTGCCAGGGTGGTGATGGCGCTGGCCACCAGGGTACGTGCAAATGTCTTCATGTAGTCTCCGTTTTTATAAAAGGGGCTTGCCGCCCCGGGGCTGAAATGGCCAGCCCGCGCGCCCCTTGGGCCGCAGGCCGGTAATTTACGCTTGCTTGCGTTGCTGCAAAAAGGCTTGTACCGCCTGGGCGCTGTGTTTGGGTGTGCGCACCTGGGTGGTGTAGTCCACATGGGTGATGCCGAAGCGGCGTTCGTAGCCGTAGGCCCATTCAAAGTTGTCCATCAGCGACCAGATGAAGTAGCCGCGCACATCCACGCCGGCCATCATGGCCTCGTTTACCGCCATCAGATGCCGCTCCAGGAATCGGATGCGCTGCGGGTCGGCCACGCCGTTGTCACCTACAGAGTCGTCGCTGGCCATGCCGTTTTCGGTGATGTAGATGGGCGGCAGGGTGGGGTAGCGTGAGCGGAAGTCGATCAGCAGGTCGCGCAGGCCCTGGGGGTAGACCTCCCAGCCCATTTGCGTGCGCTCTACCGTCATGTCGTGTGGGGCTTCGGTGTAGCGGCCATGGCCGTCGGCCTGCACCACGGTGCGGAAGTAGTAGTTGATGCCCAGGAAGTCCAGCGGGGTGGAGATGGTCTTCATGTCGCCCTCCAGCACCAGCGGCTCGGTGCCGGGCCACAGGCGGAAGATGTCCTGCGGGTAGCTGCCTAGCAGCAGCGGGTCCAGCACCCATTGGTTTTGCTGTGTCAGGCTCAGGTGGGCGGCGTCGCGGTCTTGCGGGCTGTCGGTGGCGGGGGTGGCTGCGCCGATGTTGCAGACGATGCCTTTCATGGACTGCGGGTCGTGCGCTTGCAGGGCCGGCAGGGCCAGGCCGTGGCCCAGCAGCAGGTGGTGCAGGGCCTGCGTGGTCTGGCGCAGGTCGGTAATGCCGGGGGCGTGGCGGCCAATGCCATAGCCCAGGTAGGCCGAGCACCAGGGCTCGTTCAGCGTGGCCCAGGCCGTAACCTTGCCGGACAGCTCACGCGCCATCAACTCAGCGTAGTCGGCAAAGCGGTAGGCGGTCTCGCGGTTGGCCCAGCCGCCCTTGTCCTGCAGGTGCTGGGGCAGGTCCCAGTGGTACAGCGTGACATAGCTTTGCAGGCCCTTTTCCTGCAAGCGGTCGAGCAGGCGTTTGTAGAAGTCCAGGCCCTTGGGGTTGGGCCGGCCTTTTTCGTCCATCACGCGGGGCCAGGCCACGGACAGGCGGTAGGCGTCCACGCCCAGGTTGGCGATCAGGTCCACGTCGGATTCCCAGCGGTGGTAGTGGTCGCAGGCGACTTCGCCGGTATCGCCGTGCAGCACGCGGCCAGGCTCGTTGCAGTAGGTGTCCCAGATGGAAGGCAGGCGGCCGTCTTCCTTGGAGGCGCCCTCGATCTGGAACGAGGCCGTGGCCACGCCGATCAGGAATTCGCGCTGCGCGATCGCCGAGTTGGCGGGAATATTCAGAGGGGGAATGCTTGGCATGGTGCTCCGTGGAGTGTGGGTGGGCTTGGTTGAGGGCGATGGTAGGAGGGCTACGCCAGCCCGTATGTCGGGAAAGTTTGACAAGCGCACTATCGGTATCCCTGAGAACGGGTAGCGCCACCCACCCGACAATGCGGCAAGTTTTTGCTATGGTGCCCATGCCCGATCCAACCCCAACGCCTACCCCAACCCCGACCGAAGGTGCTGACGGCCTGCCCGGCGTGCACATCCACCCCCACCGCCTGCAGACCGATCCGCACTTCGGCCAGGGCACGGTGTGGCGCTGGCTGTCCGAGGCGGTGCTGCTGGACCCGCGCGGCGAAACCCAGGCCCAGTCGGTGGTGGCGGCCAACAGCCAGCGCGTCTGGCAGATGCTGCGCGAAATGCCGGTGGGCCTGGTGCTGTACGACACCGACTTCCATGTGGTCTACCAGAACCGCGCCAGTGAGCTGATGACCGGCTTCAGCCAGGCCGAGGCCCTGGGCCGCTCTCCGGTGGGCCTGTGGATGCCCCAGGAGCAAGAGGCCAGCGCCCACGAATCCCTGCGCCGCATGCGCCAGGGCCGCATTGCACTCAACGGGCGCGGCATGCAGGTGCGCCGCAATGGCCGCGTGGCCTGGGTGCAGTGGTACACCACGCCGCTGTTCGATGGCGACACCTTCATCGGCTACCTGGGCACGCATACCGACATCAGCGAAGAGCTGCGCGCCCACACCGCCGTGCGCGCGGCCAAGCAGCAGGTGGACTTGCTGGTGGACGCAGCGGTGGACATCGCCATGCTGCAGCTGTCGCCCACCGGCCTGGTGCAAAGCTGGAACCGCAATGCCGAGGCCTTGTTCGGCGTGGCCGCCCTGGAAGTGCTGGGCATGGACGTGCGCCCGCTGCTGGCCCAGACCCCGCATGAGCAGGCGCGCGTGCAGCAGATGCTGGACGGTGCCGCCGGTGGCGAGCGCATGGAGTTTGAAGGTTGGCTGCCGCGCTGGCCGGGCAGCCGCTTCTGGGGCAACTTGCTGCTGTACCCGCAGCGCGACGAAGAGGGTCTGGTGGTTGCCGTGGTGCTGGTGGCGCGTGACCTGAGCGACCGCCGCCGGGCCGAGCAAAAAATACGCGAGAGCGAGGCCTTGCTGTCCGCCATCGTCGCCACCACCAGCGACGCGATTTTGGGCCTGGACGCGCAGGCCTGTGTGGTGTTTTCCAACCCCGCCGCGCAGCGTATCTTTGGGCGCAGCGACGCGCAGCTGCTGGGCCTGCCGCTGGCCGAGGTGTTGCCGCTGGCCGACCTGCCTACGCTGATTGGCGCAGTGCGTACCTTGTCGGGCAAGCGCCATGGCGGCGCGGCCTTGCACCTGGAGGCCTCGGCGTCCGAGACCCGGGTCAACGGCGAGGTGTTGTTCACCCTGACCGCGCGCGACGTGACCGAGCGGGTCGAGTCCGAGCAGGCCCTGCTGCGCTACCGCGAGCAGCTGTCGGCTCTGTCACGCCAGCTGCTGGAGGCCGAGCAGCAAACCAACCGCCGCCTGGCCCAGCTGCTACACGACCAACTGGGCCAGACCTTGACCACGCTGCGCATCTCGGTCGATGCCCTGCGCGCCCAGCTACCGCCCAGCCCCACCGAGGCCATCGATAAAAGCTGGAGCCGTGTCTCCAGCATGATCGACCGGGGCATGCGCGAGGTGCGCCAGGTGCTGGTAGAGCTGCGCCCGCCGCTGCTGCAAGAGCAGGGCCTGGGCGTGGCTTTGGACAATGAAATCCAGGCCGAGGCCGCTGGCCACGCCGCCGTGTCCATCCGCCTGCATATTCCCCCCACCATGGCCGACCGGCGCTGGAGCCCCGAGGTGGAATACGCCGTCTTTATGGTGGCGCGTGAAGCCATTGCCAATGCGCTGTGCCACGCCCAGTGCCAGCGCCTCACGGTGGGCATAGAACCCCTGGGCAGCCTGGGCCTGCGCCTGCTGGTGCAGGACGACGGCATAGGCCTGGGCCCGATAGGCCGCGCCGTCAAACCCGGCCACCTGGGCCTGGTGGGCATGCGCGAACGTGCGCAGGCTATAGGCGCATCGTTGAGTGCGCGCAGCGCCGACAATGAACGCGGCACCCTGATAGAACTGAACTACTCGCCATGACCGACACCCTGTACCTGGTGGATGACCACGCCATCCTGCGCGAAGGACTGCGCGCGCTGCTGGAGCCGGCGGGTTTTGTGGTGGTGGGTGAAAGCGGTGACCTGCCCACGGCGGTGCAGGACATCGTGCGCACACCGCCCGATTGCGTGCTGCTGGACTTGTCGCTGGGCGAGCGCTCCGGCCATGAGCTGTTGGCCGAGCTGCAGCGGCGCAAGATTGGCAGCCGTGTCGTTGTGCTGAGCATGATGGCCCAGCCCCGCCAGGTGATGGACGCGGTGCGCATGGGCGCCATGGGCTATGTGCTGAAGGGCGCGTCAGGTGCCGAAGTCATCACCGCTTTGCGCCACGCCTGCAACGGACAGCACTACTGGAGCAGCGCCATCGAGAAAGTGGCCCAGGAAGCCCTGCGGCCGGCCGAGCCGAATGCCCAACTGGAGCCCTTGCACACCTTGTCGCAGCGGGAGCGCCAGGTGCTGAACCTGGTGGTGCGTGGCCAGCCCAGCAGCAGCATCGCCCATACCCTGAGCCTGTCGGCCAAGACGGTGGAAACCTACCGCTCGCGCGTGATGGCCAAGCTGGGGGTCAGCGACATCACCGGACTGGTCCGGCTGGCGGTGAAAGAGGGGCTGCTCGACGGGGATTGAGCTTGTGTGAAAAAAGAGCTGCTCGCGCAGGATTTACCTGCACAAGCAGCTCTTTTTTTGATAGCGCCTGGTGGGTAGTGCGCAGGGCGATCAGCTGTGCTCGCGCGCCAGCTGGCCGGCTTCGCGGGCAGCAACCAGCTCGGCACGTACTTCAGCGCGGGTCTTGCTGCTGGTGGAGGTCAACACGGGGTACTGCTTGTCGTTGCCGAAAGGCGTGTTGCCGTCTTTCAGGGCTTGGGCAGCTTCGGCCTGCACGGCGGCGCGGATCAGGGTGCTGGCCACCTTGACGTCGGGGTAGTTGTTGTCGTTGCCGGCAAAAGCGGTGCTGGCGGCGGCAGAGGCCACGGCGATCAGGGCGGTGGCAGCGAATTTGAAATAGGCATTCATGGTGAATCTTTCGGTGGCTGCTGGGTGCAGCGCTGGGTTTCTAGGTTTCACTGGGTGCCTTGTCGCTATGCAACCCCGGGGTAGGGGGGATCGCATCGCACTCAAGGCACGTGTTTGGATTTAGCTGTGCTCACGCACCAGCTGGCCGGCTTCGCGGGCAGCAACCAGTTCGGCGCGTACTTCAGCACGGGTCTTGCTGCTGGTGGAGGTCAACACGGGGTACTGCTTGTCGTTGCCGAAAGGCGTGTTGCCGTCTTTCAGAGCTTGGGCAGCTTCGGCCTGCACGGCGGCGCGGCTCAGGGTGCTGGCCACCTTGACGTCGGGGTAGTTGTTGTCGTTGCCAGCAAAAGCGCTGGTGGCGGCCACGGAAGCCAGGGCGATGAGGGCGGAGGCAGCGAACTTGGTAGAGACAGACATGGTGATTTCCTTCAAGGGTTTGGAAAAAATGGGCTGCACGCAGTTGTTGTGTGCAGCCATGGTCGGTAGTAGCAGCGCCTGGTGGGGTGTTGTGTTTGCCGAATCCATGGGCTAAATTTTGGGCCTCCAGAGCCGGTTGCGGTTCCAGCGGCTTTGTCTGCATCGTTCTAAAAAATTGAATTTACGCACGCTCTGTGCGCAAAATAAGAATGTGCTAGGCCTCGGCCAGGCCGCCCACGTTTGTCGGTTTTCACCGACACGCCAAGTGCTTGATTCCATTGGTATTGCGGCGCGGGCCTGGTGCGTTTGTCGGGAAACACCGACAAACCTTGCCAGCCAAAATCCCCAAGTTCCTTGATTTCATTGGATATTTGTTCTGGCATGCATCTTGGAAGCACAACACGGTCTGCCGCAGACACGGTGTTCAACTTCTAACAACAAGGGGCTCGCGATGTCCGTTCTTATGATTCTTGTCCTCATTTCCCTGGCCGTGGTGCTGGTACTGACGATTGCTGCGGTTGCGTCTTCGCCGCCAAACTCGTTCCCTGTCCTGGGCCGTGTGCAGCGGGGCAACACCGGCCCGGCCCAGTTGCGCCGTTCTACAGACAAAAAGCCGCCTGAGCAGGAATCGCCTTCGGTTATCGCTGCCGGTTTTCAGTAAGCCATGCCGACGCTGCTGCGCCTGCGGGCGGGCGGAGGAGGCGTATGGGCCGGGGTGGTCAAGGCCTGGCTGTTGGGCAACAAGCCCCGCTACCGGCTGTGGATGTCGCCGTCCGCGCCGTGGCAGCAAAGGTTGGAGCGTGCGGTGGCCCTGCGCACCGCAGAATTGGAGCGGCAGCTGGACCAGATGCATGCACACCAATTGCAGCTGGAGGTGCTGGCCCACCACGACAGCCTGACCGGCCTGGCTAACCGCAAGCTGCTGCAGGACCGCTTCGCGTTGGCGGCAGATCGGTGGCAGAGCAGCGGCACGCGCTTTGCGCTGCTGATGCTGGACCTGGATGGGTTCAAGGCCATCAATGATCGCTACGGCCATGCGGCGGGCGATACGGTGCTGGTCGAGGTCGCGCAGCGCCTGGTAGCGGCCACCCGCGCCAGCGACACCGTGGCCCGCCTGGGCGGTGATGAGTTTGTGCTGCTGGTGGAGGCCGTGTCCGACGCGCAAGAGTTGCCGCAGCTGTGCACCAAGCTTCTGCAAACCCTGTGCGAGCCCGTGCAGCTGGACGCTGCTACGGCTTTGTCCGTGGGCGCCAGCATTGGCCTGGCCATGTACCCCGAGGATGGCATGGGCCTGCCGCACATGCTGCATGCGGCAGACCAGGCCATGTACGCCTGCAAGACCAGCGGCATCGTGCACAGCCAGCTGCGGTCGGCGCCGCGCAGGCCCGATCTGTCGCATCGACCTATCGCAGTGCGACCGGTAGGGGCTGAGGCCCCAGCCCGGCCCATAATGGCCTCCCATCCAGCCATCCGCCCCGCGGTGCCTCTGCGCGCCGCAGAGCCCCATGCCATGCTTTCTGTCGCCGACCTGCAAGCCCGGATACAGCAGCTGCAAGAGCAGTACCAAGCACTGCAGCGCGACTACCAGAACCTGCAGGCAGAAAAAATCCAGCAGCACATCGCCGCCGACCTGTGGCTGGCCCAGCGCACCCGCGAGCTGCAGGCCGAGGCGCTGGAGCAAAAGAAGGCCGAAACCCTGCAGCGCGTCTTCTACCGCATTGCCGAGCGTGCGGCGGCAGGCCTTTCGTTCTACGACTTCCTGCAGACAGTACACGGCCTGCTGGGCGAGCTGCTGTACGCCAAGAACTGCTATGTGGGTCTGTACGACGCGCGCAAGCACACGCTGAGCTACCCCTACTACGTGGACGAGCGGGACGGCGACACCATGCAGTGCAACGACGTGCCGTACTGCAAAGGTTTGTCCGAATATGTGCTGCGCACAGGGCAACCCCAGCTCATAGACCACCCGCGCTTTTTGGCGCTGCAGGCTGCGGGTGAGATCACCGAGGCCAGTGGCGACCTGAGCTTCACCAGCTGGTTGGGCGTGCCCATGTTCATCCAGGGTGTGGTCAGCGGCCTGCTGGTGGTGCAGGGCTATGAGCCGGGCATTGCCTACAGCGCGGCGGACGTGGGCATTCTGTCCTTTGTGGCCAACCATGTCAGCAGCGCCATCGAGCGGCACCAGGCGCTGGAAGAGCTGCGCAGGTCCGAGGCGCGTTACCGCACCGTGATTGAAAACGTGGGCGTGGGCGTGGTGGTGGTGCAGGGCGGCCGCATGGTGTTTGCCAACCCCAGCCTGGTGCGCATCGTGGGCTACCCGCTGGACTATCTGCTGTCCAACCCCTACACCGCAGCCGTCCACCCCGAGGATGTGGCGGGCATGGTGGACCGCCACCAGCGCAGGCTGCGCGGGGAAGAGGTGGAGTCGTTCTACAGCTTTCGCATCATCACGCAGGCGGGGGCGGTGCGTACGCTGGAGCTGTCGGCGGTGAAGATTGAATGGGGCAAGCGCGACGCAACGCTGATGTTCGTGGTGGACGCTACCGAGCGCCTGCACGCCGAGCAGGCCCAGCGCATGACGCTGCAAAAACAAGCCGAGTTGAACGCCATGAAGTCGCGCTTCATCTCCATGGCCTCGCACGAGTTCCGCACGCCGCTGGCCATCATTCTGTCGTCGGTAGAGCTGCTCAAATACTACGGAGACCGCCTGCCCGCCAGCGAAAAGTCCGAGGTCATCGGCACCATTGAAAGTGGCGTGCAGCGCATGACGGGCATGCTTGACCGCGTGCTGCAGCTGGGCAAGGCCGAGGCGCAGTTGCTGGAATTCCAGCCCCGGCAGATCCATCTTGCCGCGCTATGCCACAGCCTGGTGGACGATGCCTATACCCATACCCAGCACCAGCAGCCGGCCGCCACCTGCCAGGTGGTCACGGACTTCACCGCGCTGCCGCCCACCGGTTGTTTCGATGAAAAGCTGCTGCGCCACATCTTTGGCAACCTGCTGTCCAACGCCATCAAATACTCTCCGCGCGGCGGCACCGTGCGCTTCCGTGTCTATGTTGACGGCGCGCAAACAGTGTTCGAAGTGTCCGACCAGGGCATAGGCATTCCGGATGATGAGCTGCCGCACCTGTTCGAACCCTTTCACCGCGCCTCCAATGTGGGCGACATCCAGGGCACCGGCCTGGGCCTGGCGGTAGTGAAGAATGCGGTAGACCTGCATGGCGGCCAGATCGAGGTATACCGTGTGCAGCCCCAGGGCACCTGCTTTACGGTACGCATTTAGGCGGCAGTCTTTGTAGTGAGCGTATATTCCCGAAAACTACACGTTTATCCAACCTGTTCACCAGGACTGGCCCGCGCTGCCAGGGCCCGTGGATCACGGTTTTCGGGGAGTCGCTATGGCGCGTATTTTGGTGATCGAGGACGAGGCTCCGATACGTTCGAACCTGCTGCGCTTCCTTTTGCTGGAAGGTCACGAGGCCGAAGGTGTGCCCGATGGGCATCAGGGCCTGCAGGCCGCGTTGGGTGGTCCGCCCGACCTGATCTTTTGCGATGTCATGATGGCGCCCATGGGTGGTATGGAAGTGCTGGCCGCCATCCAGGCGATGGCGACGCTGCGGCAGGTGCCCTTCATCTTCCTGTCAGCCAGCGCCGAACCCGAGCGGCTGGACGAGGCCCTGCGCCTGGGAGCCAGCGGCTATGTGACCAAACCCTTCAACTTCTCGCAGCTGCGTGCGGTACTGCAGCAGTACCTGCCGGCCCACTGCGGTCAAGGCCATGGCGCGCATCCTGATTGTTGACGACGACCCCGCGCTGTTGCGTCTGCTGTCGCTGCGTCTGCACTACGAGGGCCATACCGCCATCGAGGCGCCCCACGGCGCTGCCGCCTTGGCACTGCTGGACCAGGGCCTGCCGCACATCATGATCACCGACCTGCAGATGCCCGGCATGGACGGACTGCAGCTGTTCGAGGCCGTGCACCGCCGCTACCCCTTGCTGCCGGTACTTATGCTGACAGCCAACGGCAGCATTGCCCATGCCGTGCAGGCCATGCAGCGCGGCGTGTTTGGCTACATCACCAAACCCTTTGAGGGCGCAGACCTGATGCGTGAGGTGCACCGGGCGCTGGAGGTCTCGTCCGCTCTGGGCGCCGACATGCCCAGCCCGGACGGCGGCGAGACCTGGCGCGAGGCCATCGTCACGCGCAGCCCGCGCATGGAAAAGCTGCTGGCCGAGGCCCGGCTGATGGCGCAAAGCGATGCCTCGGTGCTGATCTACGGCGAGAGCGGCACCGGCAAAGAGCTGCTGGCGCGGGCACTGCACGCGTCCAGCGCGCGCGGCGCCGAGCCCCTGGTGGCGGTGAACTGCGGCGCCATCCCTGAGAACCTGGTCGAGTCCGAGCTGTTCGGCCACAGCAAGGGCGCTTTCACCGGCGCGGTGCGTGACCACGTAGGCATGTTCACCAGCGCGCACCGGGGCACGATTTTTCTGGATGAAATCGCCGACCTGCCGCTGGCCATGCAGGTCAAGCTGCTGCGCGTGCTGCAGGAGCGCGAGGTGCGGCCGGTGGGCGCGTCGCGCTCGCACAAAGTGGATGTGCGGGTGATCTCGGCCAGCAACCGGAGGCTGGAGGACGAGGTGGCGGCAGGCCGCTTCCGCGAGGACTTGTTTTACCGCCTGAATGTGGTGGGCCTGACCCTGCCGCCCCTGGCCGAGCGGCGTGAAGACGTGGTGCTGCTAGCCAACCATTTCATGCGCAGCCTGTCGCAGCGCTACGCCAAGAACATCAGCGCCTTTGCACCCGGCGCGCTGGAGCAGCTCAGCACAGCGCCATGGCCCGGCAATGTGCGGCAGTTGCAAAACGTGGTGGAGAAATGCGTGGTGCTGTGTACCGGCAGCATCATTGCGGCCAGCCTGGTGCAAGGCGCGCTCAGCAGCCAAAGCTCCGATCTGTTGCCGCTGGACGAGGCGCGCAAGGAGTTTGAGCGCGGCTACCTCACCCAGCTGCTGAAGATCACCAACGGCAACGTGGCCCAGGCCGCCAAGCTGGCGCAGCGCAACCGCACCGATTTTTATGCCCTGCTGGCGCGCCACCAGATCGAGTCGGCGCAGTTCAAGATGGGCTGAATAGACTGGTTCAGCGGACTGGTTCAGCGTTTGCGCAGCTTGTAGGCCGCCACCAGCACGCGCACGCCCACCAGCAGCGCCACCGTGCCATAGGCCGCCCATTGCAGCTGGCCGGTCATGAAGCTGCCGGGCAAGATGTTCAGGCCTTGCAGAATCCAGGTAACACCGGCCAGTGCCAATAGACCGCCCAGGATGAAGAGAAAAGTACGCATGGCCGGGCCTTACCTTAGGGTTGCCAGCAACGCACCCAGGCCTGCGCCACCCAGCAGTATCAGCGTGGGGGCGACGCTGATTGCGTAGCCCACTGCGCGCTTGGCGGGGTCTTGGGCGTAGGCGCGCCAGTAAACGAAGCGGCCCAGCACGTAGACCACGCCAACCCCGGCCACCAGCAGTGGCGACCAATAGCGCGCAGCCATGTAGAGCGATGGTAGGTAGATCAGCAGCATCTCCAGCGTATTCATCTGCACCCGGTATAGCCGCTCGAACATGGGGTGACCGCTGATAGCCGGGGCTTTGACCCCGTACTTCGTGCGGGCCTGCCCAACCAGCGCGGCGAAGAATACGAATTGCACAAGTGCGAGAACCGCCACCAGATCCACCCAAGCCATAGTTGTCTTTCCCAAAAAGATTGAAGGAGCGACTATAGCCCTGCCCGGACAGGTTTACGAAGTAAATGCCCGTAGCGCAAGTTCTACGTGCGCTAGCAGCTATGAAAACGATAGTAAGCCGCTAGCGCACGGCAAAGCGTACCTGTTCAAAGCGCCCGGCGCCGTCCATGGCGGTCAGCGCATGCGGGCCGGGTTCGGCCAGCGGCAGGCGCAGGCTGCCGGGTGTGTTGCCGGCCTGCTGGGTAGAGCCCACCCAGCGGCCGTCCAGCAGCCAGACCACCGGCTCGGTGGTGCCCAGTGCCTGCAGCTGCAGCGTCAGGCTCTTCTTGCCGGGCACGGCGTGTAGCACGCTGCCGGGGTCTATGCCGGTGATGCGCAGGCTGCGGCTGGGTGTTTGGTGGGCGCAGGGCGGACCTAGTGGCAGGCGCTCTACCGCGCTGCGCTGGGCGGGCTCTATCCAGGGTTGCAGCAGGGTGGGCCAGCGCGCATATTCCACCGCGTGCTGGGCGTTGCCGGGCTGGCAGCCGGGGCGCAGGCGTTCGCGCTCCTGGCTGTCTACCCAGGCGGTATCCAGCAGGCTGTGCGGGTTGACGCGGTCGGGCAGGGTGGGGGGGGCGGTGTCGTCCAGCGTCCAGGCACTGCGGCGCACGGCGCAGTGGGCCGGGTCGGTGGCGCTGGCGGCCAGACCCAGCGGCCAGCAGATGTCTTGCGCGTGCACATTGGCGGGCACGGGCCGGCTCTGGGCGGAAATGGGGCCAAGTGCTGCCAGCAGGTCTTTCACCAGCGGGGCGGCGGTGTTGGCACCGAAGTGGCCGGGGTTGGGCGTGCCGTCGGGCCGGCCCACCCACACGCCCAGGGTGTAGCGGTCGGTCACGCCGATGGCCCAGGCATCGCGAAAGCCAAAGCTGGTGCCGGTCTTCCAGGCCACGCGGGCGCTGGTCTCGCGAAACGGCGCATCGGGTCGGCCACCGTTTTCCAGAATCTCGCGCACGATGAAGGCTGCGCCGGGGCTCATCAGCCTCGTGTCGGTGTGCGGTGCGTTGGGCGTCAGCCGGGGCAGGCCGGCCACGCCGTTGCGCGCCAGCGCGGTGTAGGCGCCCACCAGTTCTTCCAGCGTGGTGCCCGCGCCGCCCAGTATCAGGCTGAGGTTGGGCGTGGCGCCTTGCTGCATGCGCAGCTTGAGCCCGGCATTGCGCAGCTGGCCTGCAAAGCGCGCCGGGCCTATGCGGTCCAGCAGGTCTACCGCTGGCACGTTGAGCGAGCGCTGCAGCGCCTCGCTCACGCTCACCGGCCCGGTGAAGGTGGCCTGGAAGTTACCCGGCGCGTAGCCACCAAAGTTCTGCGGCGCGTCGATCAGCAGGCTCTCGGAATGGATCAAGCCCTCGTCCAGCGCCATGGCGTACAGAAAGGGTTTCAGCGTGGAGCCCGGCGAGCGCACGGCGCGCACCATGTCTACGTGTGCGGCGCGCGCGTTGTCGCTGAAGTCGGCCGACCCGGCATAGCCGCGTATCGCCAGGCTGTCGTTGTCCACCACCAGCGCGGCGATGGAGACGGCATCGGGCAGGCTGCTCAGGCGGTCCAGCAGCACCTGCTCCAGGCGGATCTGCAGGCCGGCGTCCAGCGTGCTTTGCACTATGCCGTTCGGGTGGGGCTGGCGGCGCAGGCGCTCGGCGGCCAGCGGGGCTAGCCAGCGGGCTTTGAGTGGCGGGGCGAACACGCGCTCCAGCAGAGCGTCTTTGACCAGCGCGGCGTCCCACAGGCCCAGGGTCTGCATGCGCTGCAGCACCTTGTCGCGCGCGGCCTGGGCGCGGCCCGGGGCGCGGTCGGGCCGCAGGCGCGACGGGCTTTGCGGCAGGGCCACCAGCAGCGCGGCTTCGGCCGGGCTCAGGTCGCGGGCCGACTTGCCCAGGTACGCGCGGCTGGCCATTTCCACCCCCTGTACCTGGCCGCCCATGGGCGCGTGGTTCAGGTACAGGGCCAGGATGTCGCGCTTGCTGAGGTGCCATTCCAGCTGCAGCGCGCGGGCGATCTGGCGCAGCTTGGTGCGCAGGCTGCGCGGTGCCGGCCCGCCGTCGGGGTCGTTCAGCTCCAGAATGCGCGCCACCTGCATGGTCAGTGTGGAGCCGCCAGAGACGATGCGCCCATACCGCCCCCACTGCCACAGCGCGCGCGCAAGGGCGATGGGGTTCACGCCCGGGTGCCAGTCGAACCAGCTGTCCTCGTACTGCAGCAGGGCTTGCAGATAGCGCGGCGACACGGCCTCCACGGTAGTTGGCTGGCGCAGCGCGCCGTCAGTACTGGCCCAGCTGCGCAGCGGCGTGCCGTCTTGCGCCAATACCACCAGCGTGCCGGGTGGCGCCAGGCCGGTGCGGGCGGCCTCGGGGAGGGGGAAGAGCCGGTCTAGCGTCCAGAGCGTAGCCAGCAGCAGGGCCAGCCCGATGAGCGGGCGGCGCCAGGGCTGGAGGCGGCGAAGGGCTGAGAGCGGGGGCACGGGCTTGTGGGGGGAATAGCTTGTTGGCGCAGATGATATCTGCGCGGGTTGCTATGTTTTTGGGAGCGGTTGGCTGGGCTGCTATGGTGTGCTGAAGTGTGGATAGTGGGCGCTACGTCGGCGAATGGGGGCAGGCTGTGCCCTGGCTTTAGTGGTCAGATCGGTGCAGGCACGCCCTTGATCGGATGGATCGGAAATGTTGCGCCGAGGTACTTTTACAGCCTCAACGCCCTAGTTAACCGGCGCCGGAGCGCGAAGCGCGGAGGGTACCGACACAGGCCATGAGGACGCCGAATGCATGGCCAGTGTTGGCCCGACCAGCTAGGCGACGGATATTTGCGCATTACCTGGGCTTCCAGAGACTAAAGCAGTATTCGCAGGTGATGTCATAGACATAGACCTCTTTGAACTGATGTGCCGGACTAGATTGCTCTATGAACTTGCGTAGGTAGTCCCAGTCGTCAGGAGTGTAGAGAGTGTCAAGGCTGCAGCTTACTATCAGTGAAGTATCCTCTGGATATGGCTTTTGGGCTTTGTCACGTATCCGGTCTAGCAAGCGCTCCGAGAATCGCTCAACGAAGTCCTGGTTGGTGTGAACTACGGGTGCCGATTCGATAGATCGGTCTTTAAGCCGCTTGAGACCGTCTGCGCCAAATGCAAAGCCTTGCTCGTTTAGTAGCTCGCGGCTCAAGTAATCATTCGGATGGGTTGCGCATGTGACTTCGAGGTAGGCTTTACTTGGATAGTAGCCTTCGTCGATATATGCGCCTACCTGACTAAGTTCTGCATCGTGCTGCTGATTGCCGGACTTCCACCGTACAGAGATGTACCTACCTGTACGGTACTTCGCTTGGACGTACTTGCAAATGGGGAGAATTTCCTCCAAAAGCTTCTTCTCGACGTCTGAAGCTCGCATTCTCAGTCGTGAGACACCATCGGTTCCGGCTCTAATTTTCTCAAAGAGTTCGTACGCGAGCGAGCAGAATTGCAGGCCGTCAATCAGCTGGTCATCGAACCTATCCAATGCGCTCATGTGGAGTTGCTCATAGCGTTGAAATTGCTGTTTGAAGACATGCCAGGGTGATGCGAGTAAATCTCTTACCAGTCGCGCCATTCGCTTGCTGGACCTTCACCACCGCCGTACTTTGATGGGTCAAGTCCGGCCGCAACGGCTATCGTATTGATCAATTCGCACAAGTCCTCACGTTCACCTGTTTCGATAAGACTCTCATCTGCCTCATTGAGCGTGTTTAGTGCGACGACAGCCTTTTCAATCGCTGCCAGCTTGACCGGCTCGATTGCGTCAGCCCCGGCTTGGATGAGGTCAACGATCAGTTGATCAAAAACGTCAGCGAATGCGGAGCACGCTTCCGTGGTGTACTGCTCAAGCTCGCTTTCCTTCCAGAGGTTAAACGGGTAGCCAGTTTTTGTGGCGTTGAGCCTGTCGTTGTAATCGCTCATTGGTCGTTCCCTGTGAAATGTTTTTATCGATGATAGAGGGCTGGCGCCCAGGCCCGCTCTGGCTAGACCGCGAAATCTGCAGAATAAAAATGTCGTTGAAAGCGATGAACCACTATAGCCCGGCGTAGCTATTGAGGCCCCGATCTGCAGCCATCTTTCCCTCAAAATGTGGAGCTACTAGTTGCTCTATTTTTCGTAGCTGCTCGCGCATATGGAATTTGTGCTGGAGCTTGGTTCATTTGAAGATTTACATGTGGTTTGGGGTGGTGCGGATGGTGCCTGGCGTCTATGCGATCCCTGGCCGGGAGTTCGCCCCGGCGGGCGAGTAACTTGTTCTTTTGCGCAAAAGAAAAGTCACCAAAAGAAAGGCGCCCCCACTGTCTGCGCCCTCCGCTGGCGCTACGGGAACCTGCGGTGCTCGCTTTGGTCGGGGTCTGGCTAAACTCGCCTGCGGCTCAGACAACGCCAGCCCTGATCCGCCCAAAGCTGTGCTCCTCGGCGCATACAGAGGGGGACCCCGGGGATCGGGATCGGGATCGGTGGCGCGCAGCGCCACATCGCGCCTAGGGCGCGAATTTGCCCTCACCCCAACCCTCTCCCCGGCGGGGAGAGGGGGCTATACCGGCGCCAAAATCGCGCGTGTCTCCGCTTTACTCCCTCGCCCCAGCGGGGAGAGGGTTGGGGTGAGGGTCTCGCGTGCGACGCGATGCCCGGCGCAGCCGGGCTGGATGTTTGGCTGTCCGCTCCCACGCCGTGTGGCGTCGGCGAGTAGCGCAGGGCTGGGCGGATCAGGGCCCGCGATTGTTTGAGGCCGTAGGCCGAGTTCGAGCGGGACCCCGCACAGACCGAGCAACGCAGCGTACCCGGAGCGCAGCGCAGGGGCGACGACTTCGGCTGGCCTTTTTGTGGTTACTATTTTTGGCCACGCAAAAATAGTGACTGCGCCGCCGGGCGCACTTCCCGGCCGGGGATGCCAATGGCGCTATCAGCGCCCAAAGAACCTACAAGCCAAATCGACCGCTAGCGCAGAAGATACCAGCGTGAGCAGCTATCAATTTGAGAGTTAACGGTTATCCGGCCCTGGGGTCAGAGCCGAAATGCGGGTGGGCGTGCTGGGCTCTAAAGGGCAGGGTGCGCGCAATTCGGATCTGACCCCATGGCCTAGCGCCGAGGTGCCTCTAGGCCGGTTCGCGCCGCTGCGGCTCTGCGGCGTGGATGAAGACGGTGTAGGTGTCCGCCGGGCGCGGGGCTTGGGCCAAATCCAGCGCATGGCCTATGGCGCCGCGGTGATAGGTGCCGTGGTTGACGAAGTGAAACAGCGCTTCCTCCCGGCTCAGGCGGCCGGCCTGGCCGTCTACAAACTGGAAGTGGATGGGTTCAGCAAGCTGCTCGGGCGACAGGGCGGCGGCATAGGGCAGCAGCCAGGCGTTGGATGCGGACAGCCTGCGGTCCAGTTCCGCCAGGGTGGGTACTGCCTCCGTGTTGGTGCTGGTATGGGGCTCTGGCTGGCCAAGCAGGCGGGCGCGGAAGAGTTCTTCCACCCGCACCATGTGGTTCAGCTGCTGGCGGGCGAAGGCCAGGGACGATGGGAAGCGCTGTGCGTCAATCTGGGCCACGGCGTCCAGAGTGCGGCGGTCGGCCCATTGTTTGTAGCGCAGGGCGTTGTTCAGCATGGGGTGGGCTGTGGACTGAAAGTTATCCATGAAATTGGCTGCTAGCGCATATATTACCTGCGCTAGCAGCTACTCCTTTGATAGCAGACCTGCTTACTTGGCGCGCGGGTCCGTCACCACCACGTCGGCCTCGGGCTTGCCCACACCACGGACGTCGGGGCGGTACATGTCCTCGGCGAATGGAGCTGGCACCACGAACTTGCCGGGGGTGACCACGCGTAGCAGGTAGAACAGGTCGAGCTTGCTGCCGTTCAGCTCGGCGGCCACCACGAAGCGGTCGTCGCGGTACTCGCTGTGCTTAATGCGCTCGTTCTGCAGGGCCTGGCCCACGTTCACGCCTTCTACGGTGAACTCGCTGGCCTGCACGCCCTGGCTGAGGTTGAGGTTTTCTACCTCCATGCCGGCGGGGATGCGGTCTATCACCATCGCGTCCTTGACGCGTTGCTTGGCCTGTACGCGCAGGCGCACCACCACCATGTCACCGGTCTTGAACTGGCGGGTGTCGAGCTTGGTGCCGGCGGTGGACCACCAAGTGCGCTCCAGGCTGATGCGGTCGTCTTGCGGTGGCAGGGGCTTGACGGGGTAGCCCTCGGCGGCGACTTCGACGAACAGCGGTTCGCTGTTCTTGCTGGTCAGGCTGATGCCGCGTTTGAGTGCGGCCACGTCGAAGCTGCGCAGCTCGGTGGTCTTGCTGCTGAGGTTTTCGCTGGTGGCGCCGGTTTGCAGGCTGGCGGTCCAGGCCTGGTCGCCCGCACCACTGGAGGCACCTGCAGCGCGGGCTGCCAGGAACAGGGCCAGCTTTTCCTGGGTGGAGTAGTACTGGCGCTTGTCAAAGTCAGCGGCCAGGTCCAGCAGCAGGTTCTCACGCTGCGGGTGGGCGACCTTGTGGCGCAGCAGCAGGGCGTAGGCCATGGCCTTGTCGCGCACGCGCGAGCCGTAGTCGCCAAGCCATTCGCCCCAGTAGTAGCCGTCGGTGGCGGGGTTGATGCCGTAGTCCAGCTTCAGGGCTTCGCCGAAGGCGGTTTTGGCGCGGGCCTCATCCCCCATCAGCTGCAGGGCCAGGCCCAGGTGCACCAGCACCAGTGGCGAGCGGGCGTTGCTGCGGTAGTCGTCGAACAGGGTGCGCAGCGTGGCCAGCGGGGCTTTTTGCGCACGCGCCAGGATGTAGCCGGCGTGGGCGGCTTCAGACAGGCGCTCGTGCGCCATGCGCAGGAGGTCCACCTCGCGGTAGTCGTTGAGGCGGCCCTGGGCGTCGCGGTGCAGCTCTTTCGGCAGCTTGGTCTGCAGGCCGGGGGCTTTCTGGAACTGCTCCAGCAGCGAGTTCAAGGCGCGGGTCTGCATGCTCTCGGGCACGGCAAAGCCGGCGTCGTGCGCGTCCTGCAGGAAGCCGGTGACATAAGCGCTGAGCCAGGCCTCGTAGGGGCTGTTGGCGGCCCACAGGCCGAAGCCACCTTGCGGCTGCTGCATGCCGGCCAGGCGGCCAAAGGCCACGTCCAGGCGCTTGGCGCGCTCTTCGCGCGACAGCGGCTTCATGCCGAAGGCGGTGGCGCCCGCTTCTTCGATAAAGACCAGGGGGTAGGCGCTGCTGGTGGTCTGCTCCAGGCAGCCGTAGGGGTACATCAGAAGGCCTTGCACGGCGGCGCGCACGTCGATGGGCGGCTTGTTCGACAGGCTGAGGCTGACGCGGGCCGAACCGGCCCAGAAGGCGTCAGTCAGCGCGGGGTCCACTTTGTAGCTGCCATCCGGCTCCACGCGCACGCGGCGCAACTCACGCACCAGCGGGGTGGCGGGCTGCACCTGCAGCGCGGCTTCGCGCACCACCTTCAGTTTGCCGGCGGTGACGGTGAGCTTGATCGGCGCCAAGCCGTAGGCGTCGGTGGCCTCGGCCGTGTAGCGCAGAATGCTGCGCTGCTTGTCGGCCAGCTTCACGGGGGCTATCTGGGCGTTCACGCCGGTGATCTTCAGGGGGCTGCTGGCTTCGATCTGCACCTTGACCTCTTGCGGGCTGCCGGACAGGTTGGTCACGTCCAGCGCGATGGTGGCCACGTCGCCCGGCGCGATGAAGCGCGGCATGGACAGCTCGGCCACCAGCGGGGCGGCGACCACCATTTCTGCATCGGCGCTGGCGTAGCTGTCGGGCGTGCTGGCCACGGCCATCAGGCGCAGCGTGCCGTTGAAGTCGGGCAGGTCCAGCGGGATGGTGGCCTCGCCATTGGCGTCCAGTTGCACCGGGCCGCTGAACAGGTCCACCAGGCGCACCTTGCGCGGCATGCTTTGGGTGTCACGCTTGCTGGCGTCGCCGCCGAAGCGTTGCTTGGCCTGGTTGCCGTCCATCTTCTCGATCAGCTTGCCGTAGATGTCCAGCAGGTCGGCGTCATAGCGGTGCTTGCCGAAGAAGAAGTCCACCGGGTTGGGCGTGGCGTAGCGGGTGATGTTGAGAATGCCCACGTCCACGGCGGACAAGGTGACCATGGCCTGGCCGGCCTTGAGGGGCTTGCCGGCGGCGTCGGTCAGCTTCAGCTTCACGGGTACTTTCTGCTCGGGCACGGTTTTGGCCGGTGCGGTGATGGCGAGTTTGAGCTTGCGTGCATCGCGGTTCAGCGGCAGGTGCACCAGGCCCAGGGCACGCGCCGGGGTGATCCGGTCGCCCTGGCTGCCAGGGCGGAAGGCCACTACGCCTATGTACAGGTCGTGCCGGTTCCAGGCCGGGTCTACCGGGATCTCGATGGAAGTACCGCTGGCGCTGACGCTGACGCGCTTTTGGTACAGCACGCGGTCGCCTTCCACGGTGACCAGGGCTTCGCCGTCGTGCGGCGGGGTGATGGTCAGCTTGGCGCGGTCACCGGCCTTGAACGGTGCGCCTTCCAGCTTCAGGCCCACGCGGTCGGGGCGGTTGCCCATGTCGTCGGCGTCTTGGGCGCCCCAGCCGGCGTAGAAGCGGTAGCGCGCTGTCTGGCCGGTGGTCGGGTCGTTGATCTCCAGGCGGTAGCGGCCGTATTTGACGGGCAGGGCGATCTTGCTGCGGGCGGCCAGGTTGATACTGCGGGCCTCGATGAGTTCTTCTTCCTCGTGGTAGCCGCTGTTCCAGCCCCGGTTGTCGTCGTAGCGCCAGTACCACTGGCGTTCCTCGCGCAGCAGGCGGATCTGCAGGCCCTTGGCGGGCACGAACTTGCCCTGGGTGTTGACGCGGGCGAGTTCAAATTCGGCCAGGCCGCCCTCGGCCGCGATGTCGCGGTCAAACAGGGGGCGTATGCCGACCAGTTCGGCGGCGGGCCACCAGGCGCGCTCGATGGAGCGCACCACCGGGCGGCCGCCCGATTCCAGCAGGCTGAAGCTGGCGCGCACCTGCATGGGCGAGCTGCGTTCGCTCAACTCCAGCGGCACATCGACCTCGGCCTTGCCGGCCTCGTCCAGGGCGTTTTCGCCCAGGTCTTGGCGCTTCCTGGCGCTGTCGTCTGCGATGTCGCCAAAGATGAAGCCAGGCCAGGTTTGCGGCAGGGCCACGCGCAGGCGCTCCACCGCCAGGCTGGCCAGCAGGCGGTTGCCGGCAGCAGGGGCGCCGTAGAGGTAGTTGCCCTCGACCTGCACCGTGAGTGCGGCCTTGTCTTGCAGCACGGCGTCGGGGGCTTTCAGGTCCAGCTTCATGCGCTCGGGCAGGAACTCTTCGACCTGGAAGCTCCAGGCGGCGTCGGGCCGCTTGGCGCCGGGGTCTACGCGGGCCTCCAGCAGCCAGCGGCCAGTGGGCGCGTCGGCTGGCAGGTTCAGCGCTTGTTGGTAGTAGGCCGTGCCGCTGGTGGACGGGCGCACTATCTGGGTGGACACGCTTTCGCCGTCTGGCCGTTTTAGCACCAGGGTGATGGGTAGGGCGCCGCCGGCCTGAGAAGCGGGGAGGGGGGCGGGCAGGGGTTTGCCATCGGCATCACGGGCCAGCACTGACACGGTGAATTGCTCGCCCGGGCGGTACAGGTCGCGCCCGGCGTAGACGAAGAGCTTTTGGTTGCGCGAGGGGTAGCCGCCTACGTCGTATTCCGACAGGTCCAGCGCCGGGTCGCGCAGCGCGATGACCGACATTTCCTTGCCTTTGCGGGCGACGATGGCGCGGCCTTTGTCGGTGCGGCCGTCCAGCACGGCGTGGCCGTCACCATCGGTGTTGACCTGGGCCAGGTTCTTGCCGTTTTCATCGATCAGGGTGAGCTCGATACCGCGTAGGGCTTCGCCGCTTTTCAGCGAGGTGGTGAACACGTCGGTCTGCTCGGCATGGCGGCGCACATGCAGGCCGATGTCGGTCACGTAGAAGTAGGTGACCTGGAAGTCCCAGCCAAAGCGGCCGGGGGTGTTCATCACCGCCACGTAGACGCCGGGCTCCTGCAGTTCCTTGATCTTTTCGACCGGCAGAAAGCTGACGTTGCGCCGATTCGGCCGTGCATCGGTGGTGAAGCGCGACACATAGACGCTGCTGGACATCTCTCGCAGCTTGTCCAACTGGTAGCCGCCTACCGTGCCCTTGAGTTTGCTGCCGGGGTCTTGGTAGCCGTAGTCGTAGTCACCTTCTTCTTCGTCGCTGTGGTTGCGGCGGTCTGGGCGGCCACCGACTTGCTCCAGGAAGGCGGGGAGTGCATCGGCATTGACGCGCAGGAACTGCACGTCCACCTCGGGGGTGTTGATGGTGACCACTGGCAGGCCGCCGTTCTGCCCTGCGGGCAGCACGATGCCTTTGCTGGCGAAGTAGAAGGATTCGGGCATGGCCTCGCTCTTCACGCTGCAGCTGTGCGCCGCGCCCAGGGTGCCGCCGGCAGCGGCTGTCAGGCCCTCGCTGAGCGCGATGTTGTAGGTGCGGTCGGGTGTGGCAAATGGCAGGTAGAGCACGCGCGGGTTGTCGCCCAGCACCCAGCGTGCGTCGATCGGGCGGGCGCTTTCGGGTTTGTCGCCTTCGGTGGCTTTGATCAGCTTGGCCCAGTCCTGCGAGCGCGCCAGGGGCTGGGTGAACATCACGGCCAGGGCCGGGGAGCCGTCCAGCAGCCGGGCCTTGCAGTCCACCCAGGCAAAGGGTTCTGCGCTGCCCACATCCACGCGGCTGGGCGTGGACGGTTGTGACAGATACCAAGCAACGCCAGCAGCCACGGCGGCAACGATGGCAAGCAGGGCGGCGAAGAGGCGCCAGGAACGAGTTTTCATGGAGGCTGTCCCGTCATGTGACGACAAAAGGGACGGCCAGTTTAGCTGCGCTAAGTGACGTGCTTAGGGGGCTTTGTCCCCCGCTTTGTGCATGTCTGCACGGCGGAAAGGGCTGTCGTGCGAGGCCAGTTCCAGCGCCAGCCGGGTCACCATATCGTGAGAGCGGGATGGTGCTGCCTGCAGGGGCATGATGCTGAGCCAGGCGACCGCGCCCAGTAGTGCCCAGCGCCCCGGCATGCCGTGGTGGGTGTACTGGCTGCGCCAGATGGTCCAGGCGCTGGCGCTGGCGCCCAACACAAAACCGGCCACCACTTCGGACCACGAATGCACCTGGATGTGGACCCGGCTCCAGGCGATCAGCAGGGCCAGTGCGTAGCCACCGATGACGGCCAGGTGCACGGTGCGTGCGTTGCGCGCATGTGCTGTCAGGGTATAGGCCAGCACCGGGTAAATGGCGGCGGAGAACATGGCGTGGCCCGAGAAGCCGGTGAAGTCCAGTGCCGCAATGCCCAGGCCCCAGCCTATGAAGGCGATCTTTGAAGCTGTGGTGACCGCGATGGCCAGGCCCAGCGGCACCAGCCAGCCCAATACCGGGCGCAGCGAGCGGGTAGATGCCACCATCCATACCGCCAACACCGCAGCCATGGGCAGCACGATGCCCATTTCACCAAAACGGGTGATCCAGTAGGGGGCTTTGGCGAGGTAATAGGGCATGCCGCGATTTTAACGGTCGTGCTGCGCTGCAGCATTTGGTGTTGCGCTACAGCCCCGGCTTGGGGTTGGCCGCCTTTGCTTCATAAAGTGTAAGAAGCTGTACGAAGTTTTGGGATTTCCTGCTTGGTCCGTGGCAGGCGGTTGCGCTATGCCGCGTGCAGAAAATACGTGCTGCGGGCACGTTTTTTAAACGTAATCCATACATTCTGCTGGGCCATTGTGGGCTATATTGCAGCTATCCAACCCCACCGAGTTACGAGGAGAACACCATGAAAGTTAGCGATATCCTGCGTGTGAAAGGCAATACGCTCTACACCGCCAATCCTGATGAGCTTTTGTCTGGTGCCCTGAGCGTAATGGCCGAGAAGGATATGGGCTCGCTGGTGGTGATGTCCCATGGCGATCTGGTCGGCATGCTGACCTTCCGTGAAGTCATTCAGCAACTGGTGAAAAACGGCGGCTCCATTGGCAGCACGCTGGTGCGCACCGCCATGGACGATCACCCCCTGACCTGCACGCCAGAGACCGAACTGGACGAAGTACGCCGCATGATGCTGGACCGCCATGCCCGCTATATGCCGGTCATGAACCAGAAGATGCTGATGGGGGTTATCAGCTTCTACGACGTGGCCAAGGCCGTGGTGGACAGTCAGAATTTTGAGAACAAGATGCTAAAAGCCTACATCCGTGATTGGCCCGCAGGCGATGACGAAGAGACAGACGCCAAATAAGCGCGGCTACCCCATTAAAAAAGCCCGGCTAGCCGGGCTTTTTTGCGTTCAGAGTTGGTTTGCGTAGATCATGTCGCGCACGCGCGGATAGATTTGCTGGTTCCATTTCTTGCCGCTGAACACGCCATAGTGGCCCACACCCGTCTGGATGTGGTGAACCCGCTTGCTGGGGCGGATGCTGGTGCACAGATCTTGTGCGGCCATGGTCTGGCCGACAGAGCAAATGTCATCGCGCTCGCCTTCCACGGTCATCAGGGCGGTGCGACGGATGGCCTCTGGCTTGACGGTGCGTCCTTGGTAGGTCAGCACGCCGCGCGGTAGGTCATAGGTCTGGAATACTTTCTCCACGGTTTCCAGATAGAACTCTGCGGGCAGGTCGTTCACCGCCAGGTATTCGTCGTAGAACTTGCGTATGGTTTCGGCCTTGTCCAGTTCGCCATCCAACAGGTATTTGTACATGTCTTTGTACTGCTGCTTATGGCGGTCCAGGTTCATGCTCAAAAACGCGCTGAGCTGTATGAAGCCGGGGTAGACCCGGCGCATAAAGCCCTTGTGTGGCAGCGGGACGTGGGTGATCAGGTTTTGCTCGAACCACTCAATCGGCTTGCTGGTGGCCAGCGTGTTGACGCCCGTGGGGTTGATGCGGCAGTCCACAGGCCCGGCCATCAAGGTCAGGCTGCGAGGCTGGCAGGGGTTGTCGTCCTCCGCCATTACTGCGGTAGCGGCCAGGGCGGCCACACAGGGTTGGCAGACGGCAATGACGTGCGAACCCGGGCCTATGGTTTCAATGAACCGGATCATATGCGCGGCGTAGTCGTCCAGCGTGAAGGCACCGTGGCTCAGTGCGACATCGCGGGCGTTGTGCCAGTCTGTGATGTAGACGTCGTGGTCCTGCAGCAGGGTGCGCAGGGTTTCACGCAGCAGCGTGGCAAAGTGGCCGGACAGAGGCGCTACCAGCAGCACGGGGGGCTGTGGGGTCTGCAGATCGGCATCGATTTTTTTGAAATGCAAGAGGCTGCCAAACGGCAGGCTGAGCACGGTTTCTTCGGCGACGGTCACGTCGCGCCCTGCCACCTGCACCGTGTGGATGTCGTAGTTGGGGCGGGTGTGGGTCAGCCGTATGCGTGAAAACACGTCGCATGCGGCCGCAATACGGCGCACCGGACTGCCCTCGGTATCGTTGAACCATAGTGCTGCGGCGGCGCTTTGGGCCATGAGCCGCAGCGGCGACATCCAATCGGACTGGAGTTGGTAGGCCTGGTACAGCATGTTTTTTGTGTGGGGGTCAGAGGGACAAAGTTACGCAGGCAAGTTATGGGCCATATGTAGTTCATGTGCTTGTTACGTTCGGTAAATATCGGCGCCGGTCTCTGGCACAGCCCTTGCTCAAACAACCCAACACATAAGGAGCATCTATGCGCAAAGCCGAGTTGACCATCAGCAGTAAAAACTACGGTGCCTGGGCTTTGCGCGGTTGGTTGATGGCCAAATTTGCGGGCCTGGATTTTGAGGAGCAGGTGGTGTCGCCCGACGATCCAGCCATGAAGGCAGAGATGCTGCTGATGTCCTCCTCCATGCTGGTGCCATCGCTGGTGCATAACAAGATCAAGGTGTGGGACACGCTGGCGATAGGTGAATACCTGAACGAGATCAAGCCTAAAGCCGGTCTATTGCCTGCGGATGCTGCGGCCAGAGCGCATTGCCGGGCAATTTGCGGAGAAATGCATTCGGGCTTTGCATCCTTGCGGACGGCTTTGCCCATGAATTTGAAAGCCCATTTCGCGGACTTCAAGATATGGTCGCGTGCCCAGAGCGATATAGACCGCATCGTGGAGATCTGGAAAGAGTGCTTGGCCAACTATGGTGGCCCCTACCTCTTTGGTGCCCAGGTGACCCTGGCGGACGCCATGTACGCGCCGGTGGTGACGCGTTTCCTCACCTATAGCGTGGCACTGGACCCCGTGTGCAGTGCCTACTGCCAGCGCATCATGGCCTTGCCCGCGATGCAGGAGTGGATAACCGCTGCGCTGCAGGAGCCCGACGATATCGACGAGCTGGATGCAGAGTTTTAAAAAGGTGTTCTAGTTCCAGGGCGTCGGGTCGGGAATGGCGCACACCGGCTCGACGTCAATCGACTTGAAGTCGGCGGGCGAGACGATTTCCAGGTATTCCATATCCGGCGAATAGTCGAACAGGTAGTGCCGTATGCCGGGGCGTTGGTGCACGCAGTCGCCGGCCTGCACTAGGGTTTCCTTGTCTTCATACATGAAGCGGGCCCAGCCCTTGAGCATGATGACGATTTGAAAATCCGCTTCATGTCGGTGCCAGCCCGTGCCCTTTTCTGGAGCCATATTCGCCTTGACCAGGTGCGCAATCACTTTTCCGTGCGTAGCCTCGGCGATGCCCAGATCGCGGTACAAGAAGAAATCGCGCAAGCCGCCTTGCACGTAATCGGTGTCACCGGGTTTGACATGTGAGAAATTGGTAGTGGTTGCTTGCAGCATGGGCCTCTCCTTGAAAATATGCACGGACACCTGCATTGGTGTGTGGCCGACTAAGCATGAACCGTTCCCACCTCCGTAGTCGGGGATAATCCCGCGCTATGAGCGGCAATACTTTTGGAAACTTATTCGCAGTCACCAATTTTGGTGAATCCCACGGCCCAGCCATTGGCTGCGTGATCGACGGCTGCCCCCCGGGCATGGCCTTGACCGAGGCGGACATCCAGACCGATCTGGACCGCCGACGCCCAGGCACCAGTCGCCACGTGACCCAGCGCAACGAGCCGGACGCGGTGGAAATCCTCAGCGGCGTCTTTGAGGGCAAGACCACCGGTACGCCGATTGCGCTGTTGATCCGCAATGCCGACCAGCGCAGCAAAGACTATCAAAACATCGCGCAGAGCTTTCGCCCCGGCCACGCCGACTACACCTACTGGCACAAGTTCGGCATCCGCGATCCGCGTGGGGGCGGCCGCTCGTCGGCCCGCCTGACGGCACCCACGGTGGCTGCGGGTGCGGTCGCCAAAAAATGGCTTGCCGAAAAGTACGGCGTGGTGTTTCGCGGCTGCATGACGCAGGTGGGCGATCTGGCCATCCCTTTCGAGAGCTGGGAGCATGTGCCGAACAACCCGTTTTTTGCCCCGGTGGCCGATGTATCGGCGCTGGAAGACTATATGGACGCGCTGCGCAAGGCCGGCGACTCCTGCGGCGCACGCATCCGTGTCACTGCCTCTGGCGTGCCAGTCGGCCTGGGCGAACCGCTGTACGACAAGCTGGACGCCGATATCGCCTTCGCCATGATGGGCCTGAATGCTGTCAAGGGTGTGGAAATTGGTGCCGGTTTTGCGAGTGTGGCCCAGCGTGGCAGCATGCATGGCGATTCCTTGTCGCCCCAGGGTTTCCGCAGCAATAACGCAGGCGGCATTCTGGGTGGTATCAGCACCGGGCAGGACCTGGAAGTGTCGATTGCCATCAAGCCCACCAGTTCCATCATCACGCCGCGCGAGTCCATCGACACGCAAGGGGTGTCTACCGAGGTGGTCACCAAAGGACGCCACGACCCCTGCGTAGGCATCCGTGCCACACCTATCGTGGAGGCATTGCTGGCCTTGGTGGTGATGGAGCATGCCTTGCGCCAGCGGGCCCAGAACGCTGACGTGGTGCAGGCGGTAGGCCCGATAGCGTCGATGGCCGGCTAATGTCCGTCACGGCAGCCGCAGGGCTGGTGGGTCGCCGCCAGCTAGCGCCGTTTGCCGTGTTTTCGGCCTGTTATTTTGCGCATGCCGGGTTTTTTACCTCTTACCTGCCGCTGTGGCTCAAGAGCCAGGGCCTGGGTTTGGTCACCATTTCGATGCTGACCTCCATCCAGGCCGCGACGCGCTTGTTTGCACCGTACGGCTGGGGCGCTTTGAGTGACCATACGGGTGAACGGGTGGCATTGTTGCGCTACTGCGCCCTGGCGGCACTGGTGGTGTCTTTGGGGCTGGCGCTGAACTGGGGCCTGGTCTGGCTGGGTGCTGTGTTGCTGCTGCTGTACACCCACACCAGCTCCATGACGCCGATGAGCGAAGCCGCCATGGCGGAGCTAGTCAGCCGCGACGGCGGCTTCAATGCCCAACGCTATGGGCGTGTGCGCCTGTGGGGTTCGCTGGGTTTCATGCTGTCGGTTCTGCTGTGTGGCATGTGGTTTGACAGGTTTGGCATGCAGGGGTTTCCGGGCGTGACCTGGCTGAGCTTGCTGGTGCTGCTGGCCAGCAGCGCCTGGATGCCGAACACCAAGGAGGCCGTGCACACCCAGCAGCCACGTCCGCCGATCTGGCCAATCCTGCGCCAGCGGGCGGTGCGCTGGATGTTCGTCAGTTGCTTTTTCCAGGTGCTGTCGCATACCGGCATCAATGTGTTTTTCTCGCTGTACCTGGATGCGCTGGGCTACAGCAAGACAACCATAGGCTTGTTGTGGGCGGTGTCTGTGGTGGCCGAGGTGACCTGGTTTTTCACCCAGAGCCGGTGGTTGCCCCACTTCAGCCTGCCGCGCTGGCTGATGTTTGCGGGGCTTGCGATGGCTCTGCGCATGGTTTTGACGGCCAGCAGCGCCCATGTGGTATGGGTATTGGTGCTGGCCCAGACCCTGCATGCCCTGACGTTCGCAGCCCACCACGGTGCCTGCATTGCACTGCTTTCGCACTATTTTCCGGGCCGCTTGCGTGGCCGTGGCCAGGCGCTGTACACCGTGCTGGGCTATGGTTGCCCTGGTGTGCTGGGTGCTTTGTTGGGCGGATTTATCAGCTCAAAATACGGTTTGGCGCAGGTATATTGGGCGGGACTAGCTACGAGTTTGATAGCAGCGGGGTGCGCGCTCAAGTTCCAGTCGCACTCAGCTCTTGCCGCGCTGGAGCAGCCCGCTCGCTAGCGAGAACGGCATGAGCAAGAAGCTCAGCGGGTCTAGCTTCATATGCCGCCACAACAGTCCTATGGGGATCTTTTTGCGGTGCGCCACCCTGTGCAGCAGATCGCTGGCAAAAGCCTTGCGCAGCCTGGCCAGGCAGGCGTTGATGTGGGCGCGCTGGAGTGCTGTGACCGGGAACAGCTCGCAGGTCAGCTTTTGGTACTTGATTTCGTTGTGCAGGCGCAGCAGGTGTTTTTCGGTGCCCCAGCCGGTGCCGGCAAAGATGTTGACGCCGCGCCCGTAGTGCGCCTCGCAGGTGCTGGAGAAAGCCACTTTGGCGCCGCTATGGGCGATGTCCATCCAGAAAAGATAGTCTTCACCGGCGTTGGTGAATTCGACCTTGAAGCGCTTGTCTGGAAACTTTTGCAGGTCGTACGCGACGGTGGAGGTGCCGATCACATTGCCTCGGATGATCTGGTCCAGCAAATCGCCCTGGTAGGCGTGCAGGCCAGGGAAGGTATCGGCTAGCTGCGGGTGCTTGTCTGGCTGGATGCGGCCTGCGCGGGCAAATGCGCCTACGGTGGCCCCCAGCTGGAAGTGGTCGGCGAAATAAAAGCTGTAACCCGAGCCTAGCGCAGCCGCAGCGCGCGCCAGATGGTCGTTGGACCAGATGTCGTCCGAATCCAGAAATGCGATGTAGCGGGTGCCGGCAGGGGCGTGGTCTATGCCAGTGTTGCGCGCCGCACCGGGGCCACCGTTGGGTTGCTTGATGATCCGCACCTGGCTGCTGAATGCTCCGACGGCTTCGACCTCGGGTTCTGCCGGTACCGGCGACGCGTCATCTACCACCAGTACCTGGATGGGCATGCCTGCAGGCTGCTGCGCGGCGACGCTGGCCAGGGCCTTGGCCAGAATGCCAGCCTCTCGCTGGTAGTAAGGGATGATGACCGTGATCATGGCGCTCCTACTCGGCAGTTGCGGCCGCCTTGGCGGGGGGCTCAGTGGCAGGCGCCGGCGCTGCAGCGCTAGCCTGCATTTGGCGTCGGCGCTCCGCCAGACTCTTTAACCAGGGCCAGCGGTAGCTGGTCAAGTGGTACAGGCCGCGCTGGTTTTCGGTCCAGCGGGTATGCCACTCCATCATGCGGCCGTAGTATTCCAGCCGGTGGATCTGGCCCTCGGCGAACAACTTCTCCAGCACGTCCTGGCTCAGTAAAAAGGCCGGGGAGTAGGCTTGTATGCTTTCGTCGTAGGTGGTTTTCAGGATCACCAGCATGCCTGCGCGTTGCAGGCACAGGTTCAAGGCCACGGTTTTTCCATTGAAGAGGTATTCGAACACTATGGCGCCGCCTTGGCGCGCGGCGGTTTGCAACAACTGTATGTAGAAACGTCCTTGGTCGTTCTCGGGGTGGATGGCCGTGCCCTTGCCGGCCTTCCAGCCAGCGCTTTCCAATACGCCATAGCGGGCTATGGCGTCTGGCATGTCCTCCGGTGCGGTAAAGCTGCGCATTTCGGTGACCACACCTTCGGCCGCCAGCTTGTTACGTTGCTTGCGCATGTTCTGCCGCAGGTTTTTGCCGCGTGCAGCCCAGTAGTCGTCATAGCTGCCGGCAATATCGATCCAGCCGGTATCGATGTAGTCCATGGGTTTGGTGTCGGACAGCTCGGCCTCGCGTGGTGCCAGCAATGGATCGACCTGCGTCAGCGAAAAGCCCAGGCACAGGCCCAGCGGGCCATGGCACACGCTGCTCGCCAGCTCCGAAGCAGTGAGACTGCTGGAGGCCACCCAGGCGCCCAGCGGTAGCTGGGACGGCTGGAAGGTTCGCCATTGGAAACGCCCTGCGGGCACCACGATCAGCATGGCGACCAGGCTGTTGGACTGCCGGGCGACCAATAACCGTTCGTTGCCAGCGCCGAATATCTGGATGGCCAACTGGATGGAGTCGGCCGTCATGAACGGCAGGTTGCTGCGCTCCTGGTTCAAGCGGTCCCACTCGGTGCGCAGGCTGACGGTTTTTTGCAGGTCGCTAGCGGGCAGGTTTTGCCATTGGAGGGGAGAGGATTGCATGGAGTAGGGGGTAATAGGTAAGCGGGCGTGTTCAGTCGCTGCTGTTTCGCAGCAGCTGCAGAATGGCCTGCGCTGTGCGGTCGATGTCTGCATCGTCCAGATCCTGGTGGCACAGCAACTGCAGCACGTGGTGGCTCCATTGCAGACCTACATCGCCTGCAATGGTTGGAGTCCCAGGCCAGATACGGTCCCAGCGGAATACCGGCAATTCCATTTGGCGCAGGGCCTGGTAGACCGCTTCAGGTTTATCCACCCAAAGCGGAAACACATAGGGCGCAGCACGCTCTGCGGCGGCAGGAAGATCGGCAAATAGTGGGCGTGCACCCGGTGTATTTGCAAAATAGGGGGCGTAGCGGTTGAAGTTACGCTGACGCCGCGCAATGATGCGACCTCGTGGCAGCATGGATTTAAGGGCCATGGAGGCCCACAAGGGTGTCTGGCTAATGCGATTCATATCGCAGTCGCGCATCATATTGGCCGCCCTAGCGGGGGCAGGCACTTCCGTGAGCGCCTGGGCCTGTGGGCTGCGCGAGTTCTTGAGTTTGAACAACGATGCCAGCACTGGGCGTATTCCCGCCAGGCGTTGGTAGCGTGTTGCCAGCTCGATGACGTCAACCCAGCCTTTGATTTGGGACTTCAAACTCGGTTTGGCCAAGGCCATGGGCTTGATGGGGTGCAGCGTTGATGCCAGCAGCCCGGCTTCGGGCACGGGTAAGAATTTGGATAGGCTTGCCGTGGAAAAGTCGCCCCAGGCACCTACGGTTCTTTCCCCGGCTTCACCGAAGTAGCAATGTGCGCAATCTTCTATCAGTGCAATGCCATTGGCGTCGCACCAGTTGCGCACATCGGCCAAGGATTGGGCCAGGCCGAAGTAATGGGATACCAGCATGGCCTGGCTTCTTTTTGCCTGCTCGGCAGGGATGTTGGCAAGGTCGGGCAGTCCATTCGGCAGCAGGCCGAAATACGCGACTTCCAGGTGGGCCAGCAGCACCGGCGCCACCATGGTGGGGCAGTGGTAGGTGGGTACCAGCACCGTGCTGCCAGCGGGCAGGTCGAGTTGGAGCAGCGCTTGGTAAATGGCAGCCCGCCCGCTGGTCGTGAATGCGGTGTGGGGCAGGCTTTCAATGCTGGGTACGCCAGGCGCATCCACGCGTTGGAAACTGGACCAGTCCAGTACCGGGCCACGCGGCAATGCAGGCCGAAGGGGGGTTACGGGTTGGGAGGCGGAATGCAAGAAATGCGCTTTCTAGGGTTGCGTAGTAGCTGCACTGGCTGCTTCTGCCGGTGCGGAGGCGCTGCTGTCGGGATTGTCGGCAGCCATATCGGTCCACTTCCCCAGGGCTTTGAGGCGATCTTTCAGCTCAGGCTGCAAAAATCCCATTGCATACGCTTTGTGGGCTTGCTCTTCGGCTTTGGCATATTCCTTCAGGTCCATGTAATTCAGACCTAGGTTGTAGTGGGTGAAGGGGTTGTCCTGCTTCTCGGCATTGCCTGCTGCAATGTCCAGTTGTTTGATCGCCTCTGGAGCACGGTTGCCTTTGGCCAGAAACATGGAATACAGCATACGCGCGATGCCGTCATCCGGGCGGAAGCGGACGGCGCGTTCGAAATAGCACTCCACGGAATACCGCAGGTCCGAGGGGTGCGGCTTTTTCAGCTTCTCCCCGTAACGCATGACGGACATCAGCGCTCGATGGTGGTTGGGGAATGCACGCAGCGTGTAATCCAGATCGCCGCCGATGTAGCCGGCGTTGCCCTTAATGAGAGCTTCCACGGGCGGCGTGAAGTGGGCGCCCTCTACCAGGCTCAGGTTGTTGCCCCGCTCCACCCGGTAGTCGTAAGGCCCAAAGGCGTTGGTGAGTGACCCGCAGTCTTCACCGCCGGCTTGCTGCGCCAAGGCCGTGCCGGCACCCCATGCGCATAGTAGTGCCAGCAGCAGTGGCATGGTTCTCTTTACCGATTGCGTCACGCCTTGCTCCTGTCCGATGGGGACTGCTTTTGACTGTCTGTGTGTGTGGAAAGCCAGTCGAGCGTCATGTTTTCTACCTGGGTTTGCGCCACCGCATTGGAAAAAGTGTGGTCTGCGTCCGGTAGGTCGTGGCGCACCAACTGGGTGTATTCGAATGCGCCAGACCAAGCCGTATCTGCGGCAGCATATTCTAGGAACTCCTTGGCCGTGAAATCGTTTCCGCTTAAGACTAAAAGTATGGGGCCGGAGAAGCCCTTCCAGGCACTGGCCATGCGTTGCTGAAACGGGGCGTTGGCGGTCTGCGCCGGACTCGCTGCTGAAAAGGCGGTGCGTATGTTTTGTACAAGGCCGTTGACGGCGCCCAGGGCAACCTTGCCGCTGAGAAGTTTGCTCCAGAACGCGGGCTGCATCACGCGCTGAAGGTAATAGTGTTTGACCTGGGTTCGTGCCAGGCTGGTTTCGGACCGCACCCACGGGTTCAGCAGGCAAAGGCCGGTCACGCGTCGATCTTGGGTTTGCTGCACATACAAGAGCGCAGCCGAAGCTGCGTCACACAATCCCCACAGAACAATATTTTTTGCCTGGGGCACACGGTCCTGTAGCGCCTGGACGGCTGCTGCAATATCCGGCGTGGCCGCCAGAAAATCTACCGCAGACCCGCTGCTGTCACCCATGCCCTGGTAATCAAAGCGCAGCACGGCATATCCTGCGGCCGCCAGCCGTCGGGCCAACAGCACGAACTGGCGATGACTGCCTACGCGGTACTGGGGGCCGCCCACCACCACGACTACGGCGGTTGATGCTGGTTGGGCAGGTAGGCTCAGAACGCCCACCAGGGTGCTGTCCGGGCGGGGAATCAGCAAAGCCTGTTCGGTTGGCTTCATGGTGCGGGCGCAGACAGGGCTGCCAGGGTGGCGCTGAGCAGAGCCGGCGCCTCTTCGATTTCGCTGGTTTGCCAGAAAGCCGGGCCCATGGCGACCTGGCTACGGACCGCAAAGCCTGCGGCCTGCCAGGCCTGCAAGGGCTTGGCAGCAGCAGGCGGAAGCGTAGCGTCCGGCTTGGTGGATAGGTCCAGCCATTCCAGCCGGCCTGGATGGTGCGGCGGTGCCAGGCTGGCTTGCTCCAGGCCCGAGGCCAGTGCAGCGGACAGCGCGTAGCCGGCAATTTCCACCGCCGAGCCAGCTGCCAGTTGTTGGCGCAGGGCCTCCATGGCGGCTTTGGCATTGCCATCGGCCATGTCGCCAGCGGCTTTCAGGCGCATGAACTGTTGCAGCAGCGGCTTGCCTGCAGGCGTAGGCGCCCAGAATAGAAAGTTGCAGGGGCCGTCCAGTTGCTGTGCGGCTTGGGCGGCCAGCAGGCAGCCCGCACGCAGGCCCCACAGCCACAAAGGTGCATCGGCCTGGCGGCGCAGCCATTGGCATGCCAGGGCCACGTCGTCCACCCAGTCCTGCCAGCTGACATCGCCAAAATCGTCGGAGCTATCTCCACAGCCACGCAAATCCAGTTGCAGCACGGCGTAGCCTTCGGCGGCCAGGGCCTGCGCCTGCAAAGCTGCCATGCGCCGGGATTTGTTCATCTCCTCGGCAAAAGGATGCACATAGGCCACCAGGCCCCGTGTGACGCCGCCCTGGGCCGGGTAAAAAATACAAAACCGCTGGCCGGGTGTGCCAGGCAGGAAAAAAGCGTCCATCGGGCCAGGCCGGTCTTAGGCCGCGAGTTTTTCGCTGACGAAGTCGGCCAGGCTGCCTACGGTGGCAAAGGTGGATCCATCCATGTCGTCGTCGTCCACCGTCAGGCCAAAATGTTCTTCCAGGCGGGTGATCAAGGACACCACGGCCATGGAGTCCAGTTCGGGAATCGCTCCGAGCAAATGGGTTTCGCGGGTAAAGGCAGCGCTGCGGCCATTCAGGCTCAGAATCTCGTCCAGAACCAGCTTGACCTCCTGTGTGACATCCATGGGAACCCCTGTTGTGTTTGGCTAAAAGTAGGGCGCATTTTAGGCGGCGCCAATTGCAGATGGCCGCCGCGTATGGCCCAGGTGCTGTGAGATACTTTTGCGACTCCCTGTTTCCACGGCTCCAGCCCCATTCCTATGCGTGAATCCACACTTTTGCATGAACTCATAGCCTGTGCGGCACAGCGGGCTCCGCTGGATAAGGCGCTGACCTATGGCGCCGTGTCCATGGCCTATGGCGAGCTGCAGACTGCCGTGTCCCAGTTTGCGGCCGGTTTGATGGCGCTGGACATTGGCCGGGGCGAGCGGGTGGCGATCTATCTGGAGAAGCGTTTTGAAACCGTGGTCGCCAGCTTTGGTGCGCCGGCGGCGGGCGCGGTATTCGTGCCACTGAACCCGCTGCTCAAGCCTGAGCAGGTGGCTTTCATCTTGCAAGACTGCAATGTGCGGGTGCTGGTGACTTCGCCAGAGCGGCTGGCCTTGCTGGCTGGTGTGCTGGGCGACTGCCCGGATCTGCGCCATATCGTGGAGACCGATGCCGTGCCGCAACTTGCGCCGGCACTGCCGCATACGGCCTGGGCGGACTTTTTGGCGGCTGAGCCCCGCGCAGGTCACCGGGTGATAGACACCGACATGGCGGCCATCCTCTACACCTCGGGTAGCACCGGCAAACCCAAGGGCGTGGTCCTATCGCACCGGAATATGGTGGCTGGTGCAAAAAGTGTAGCAAGCTACCTAGAGAATACAAACGCTGACACCTTATTAGCTGCCTTGCCTTTGTCGTTTGACGCGGGCTTCAGCCAGTTGACCACGGCCTTCCATGTGGGCGCCCGCGTGGTGCTGTTGAACTACCTGATGCCGCGCGATGTGCTGAAAGCCATGGCCCGCGAAGGCGTGACCGGCCTGACCGCCGTGCCCCCGCTGTACATCCAGCTGACCCAGCTGGAGTGGCCTGCCGAGATTGGCGCCAAGCTGCGCTACTTTGCTAATACCGGCGGCCGGATGCCGCGCGAAACCCTGGACCTGCTGCGCCAGCGCGTGCCGCAAAGCCTACCGTTTCTGATGTACGGCCTGACCGAGGCCTTCCGCTCCACCTATCTGCCACCCGCCGAGGTGGACCGCCGCCCGGACTCTATCGGCAAGGCTATTCCGAACGCCGAAATCTTGGTGCTGCGGGAAGACGGCAGCCCTTGCGCGCCGGATGAGCCCGGCGAGCTGGTGCACCGTGGCGCGTTGGTCGGCATGGGTTACTGGAACGATGCGGAGAAAACCGCAGAACGCTACAAGCTGCTGGCTGCCGACGCACCAGGCCGCCAGCCCGGCCTGCAGCTGCCCGAGTACGCTGTGTTTTCCGGCGATACCGTGCGCATGGATGCTGAAGGCTTTCTCTACTTCATTGGTCGGCGCGACGAGATGATCAAGTCTTCCGGCTACCGCGTCAGCCCGACCGAAGTGGAGGAGGTGCTGTACGCCACCAAGCTGGTGGGCGAATGCGTGGCCTTTGGTGTGGAGCATCCGGCCTGGGGCCAGGCGATCCAGGTGATTGCCACCGCGCCCGAAGGGGCGGCGCTGGACACCGCTGCCCTTTTGACGGCCTGCAAGGTGCGCATGCCGGCCTATATGGTGCCGTCGGGCGTCGAGGTGGTGGCTGGCCCCTTGCCGCGCAACCCGAATGGCAAGATTGACCGCAAATTACTGTCTACCGGCTGGGCCGAGCGCCAGTCCAACCTTTGAGCCTTATGACCGCTACCGAACGCACCATCCCCGTCCACGCTCCCTTGTCGCAGTTTCCCGTTCAGAACGGCGAGCTGGTGCTGGGTGGCATACCTTTGTCGCAACTGGCCGCGCGGGTGGGACAAACGCCGTTCTATGCCTACGACAGGTCGCAGCTACGCCAGCGCGTGGCCGAGCTGCGCGCGGCCTTGCCGGCCAGCGTCAAGCTGCACTACGCCATGAAGGCCAACCCCATGCCGGCTGTTGTGGGCCTGATGGCGGGTTTGGTGGACGGCATTGACGTGGCCTCTGCCGGCGAGCTCAAGGTGGCGCTGGATGCCGGCGCCGACCCGCAGGAGATCAGCTTTGCCGGCCCGGGCAAGCGCGAGTCCGAGCTGCGCCAGGCCGTGGCCTCGGGCGTGCTGGTGAACCTGGAATCCATGCGCGAAGTGCACCTGTTGGCGCAAATTTCACAAGACCTAGGCCTGCCTGCCCGCGTGGCCGTGCGCGTCAACCCCGATTTTGAGCTCAAGGGCTCGGGCATGAAGATGGGCGGCGGCCCCAAACAGTTTGGCGTGGATGTAGAGCAAATGCCCGAGCTGCTGGCTGCCATAGGCCAGACTGGTTTGGCGTTCGAGGGCTTTCATCTGTTCGCCGGCTCGCAGAACCTCAAGCCCGAGTCGATTTGCGAAGCCCAGCAAAAATCCTATGCCCTGGCCGTACGCCTGGCCGACAGTGCGCCCATGCCGGTGCGCTTTTTGAACCTGGGCGGGGGCTTTGGCATTCCGTACTTCCCTGGCGAGCAGCGTATCGACCTGCATCCCATCGGTGACAACCTGGCCGCCCTGGCCGAGCGCGCCAAGACCGAGCTGCCGCAAGCTGCTTTTGTTATCGAACTCGGCCGTTATCTGGTCGGCGAAGCCGGTGTGTATGTGGCGCGTGTGCTGGACCGCAAGATCTCGCGCGGCCAGGTCTTTCTGGTGACCGATGGCGGCCTGCACCACCATCTGTCGGCCTCGGGCAACTTCGGCCAGGTGATCCGAAAGAACTATCCGGTGGCCATTGGTAACCGCATGGATGCGACGGATACCGAGCCCGCGTCCGTGGTCGGCCCCTTGTGCACCCCCCTGGACCTGTTGGGCGACCGCATGGTTCTGCCGGTTGCGCAAGAAGGCGACCTGGTGGTGGTGTTCCAGTCGGGCGCGTACGGCGCCAGCGCCAGCCCGCAGGGCTTCCTGGGCCATCCGGCCTGTGTGGAAGTGCTGGTTTGACGCTGCTGGTTTAACGGGTGGCACTGCGCCGCGCCGTCCTAGCGCTGCTGGCGCTTGCGTGTTTTGGGGCAGGCTGCGGCCTGGCCCTGGCACACCCGGTATCTCCCATGTTGGCCTTGGCGGGTTTTTACACCGTGTGCGTGGCCATGGTCTGGCTGCCGGGTGCCTGGTTGTTCCTGGTGCCAGCCTGCCTGCCCTGGCTGAACTTTGCACCCTGGACTGGTTGGCTGGTTTTTGAAGAATTCGATCTGCTGCTGCTGGCGGTGCTGGCTGGCAGTTATGGCCGCTGGGCCTTTTCTTCTGCACACACCAGACCCGAGCTGCAATGGCGCTCGTCGGCAACGGTGTTGCCAGCTCTGCTGGCCGCCGCCGGCCTGCTGGCCTTGCTGCGTGGCGGCTGGGATGCGGGTGGCTGGACCTGGGGCTGGTTCCAGGGCTATGCCGACCCGTTGAACAGCCTGCGGGTGGCCAAAAGCCTGTTGTGGGCGCTGCTCTGTCTGCCTTTGCTGCGCGAGGCTTTACACCGTTCGCCCGCTGAGGCTGGCCGGCAAGTGGCCAGAGGCATGCTGACCGGGCTGGTAATTGTGACCTTGGCCGTGCTGTGGGAGCGCGTGGCGTTTCCTGGACTTTTCAACTTCACCAGTAAGTACCGCACCACGGCCTTGTTTTGGGAGATGCATGTGGGCGGCGCAGCCATAGACGCCTACCTGGCGCTGAGCACACCGCTGGTGGTGTGGGCCTTGCGCTCGGCCCGCCGGCCCTGGCAATGGGCCCTGGGCGCTGTGCTGGCCCTGGCTGTGGCCTATGCCGGCTTGACCACGTTTGCGCGCGGCGTGTATCTGTCCATGGCGGCGCCGGTGCTGCTGCTGGGCGCATGGTTCTGGCTGCAGCGTGCCGGGCTGGACCTGCGCACCTGGCTGGACGCTCTGTGGCAGCGCCGCCGTCCTGGCTGGCGCATGCCGGCAGCCTGCTTGCTGGCGCTGGCTTTGGTGGGCGAGATTGTTGCCGTGCTGCAGGGCGGCAGCTTCATGTCTGAGCGCCTGGCGCACACCGAGCGCGACTTTGGCAGCCGCCTGGAGCATTGGCAGCGCGGCCTGGATTTGCGCGACGGTCCGGTGGACCCATGGCTGGGCATCGGCTTGGGCCGCCTGCCCAGCCACTATGCGCACAACTACCCCGAGGGGGAATGGCCCGGGCACGTCGCGCTACAGACTGAAGCGGGCGGGCAGCGGCCCTTCATGCGTTTGCACGGCCCGGACACCGATCCGGAGCTGGACGCCTTTTTTGCCCTGACCCAACGGGTGCACCTGGAGCCGACCGAGTCGTACCGGGCCAGGCTGCAGCTGCGTGTGGACGCGCCGGTAGAGGTCAGCCTGCAGCTGTGCGAGCGGCATCTGCTCTACCCGGCACGTTGCCAGGAGGCCTTTTTGCAGCTGGCGCCCACCGAGTCGCCCTGGCAGCAGATCGATGTGCCGCTGCGGGGGCCGCAGTTCAAACGCACGCCCTGGTATGCGCCGCGCCTGGGCATGTTGTCGGTGTCGGTTTTGGGTGGTGGCACGCATGCCGACTTTCAGTCGATTGGCTTGACCGGGCGCAATGGCCATGAACTGCTGGCCAACGGCGACTTCGCCCAGGGCTTGGCGCGCTGGTTTCCGGCCGAGCGTTTCTACTTTCTGCCCTGGCATATCGACAACCTGTACCTGGAGCTGTTGATCGAGCGCGGGGCGCTGGGCTTGCTGCTGTGGTTGCTGCTGGTGGGCTGGGCCGTGTGGCATTTGCTGCTGGGGCGGGCGCGGCAACAGCCGCTGGCGCCGTACCTGGCGGCGTCCTTGATCGGTGTGTCGTTGGTGGGCCTGGTGAGCAGCGTGATGGACGTGCCGCGCGTGGCTTTTCTGCCCTATCTGCTGGCGTTTTTCGCGCTGTGCATGGCCAGGAATACCGACCCGCCCAAGGCCTGAAAATTATTTTGCTATTGAAAACATAGCTGCTTACGCAGATTCCATCTGCGCCATATCTATATTTCTTTTGGTTTTACCTTGGGTGCTGCGGGGGGAATTGCTCTGGACTTGGGATGCCGCCACAGTGTAGGAAAATAGGGGCTAATTTCACCACCTAGCCAAGCGACCCCTTATGAGTGCTTTTAACGAAGAAACCGTCCTGAGCGTGCACCACTGGACCGACCGTCTGTTCTCCTTCACCACCACCCGCGATCCATCGCTGCGCTTCAGCAACGGCCACTTCACCATGATCGGTTTGCGCAAGGAAGACGGCAAGCCGCTGCTGCGCGCCTACAGCATCGCCAGCGCCAACTACGAAGAGCACCTGGAGTTTCTGAGCATCAAGGTGCCAGACGGCCCACTGACCTCGCGCCTGCAAAACATCAAGGTCGGCGACACCATCATCGTCGGCAAGAAGCCCACAGGCACCCTGGTGACCGACTACCTGCTGCCCGGCAAGCACCTGTACCTGCTGTCCACCGGCACCGGGCTGGCGCCATTCTTGAGCATCGTGCGCGACCCCGAAACCTATGAGCGTTTCGACCAGGTGATCGTGGTGCACGGCGTGCGCCAGGTCGAAGAGCTGGCCTACCACGACATGCTGACCGAGCATTTGCCCGCGCACGAGTTCCTGGGCGAGATGGTGACCGACAAGCTGCGCTACTACCCCACGGTGACCCGCGAGTCCTACCGCAATATGGGCCGTATCACTGAGCTGCTGCAAAACGGCAAGTTGTTCAAAGACCTGGACCTGCCCGAGTTCGACCCCGCCATTGACCGTGTGATGCTGTGCGGCAGCCCCGGCATGCTGGTGGACCTGAAGCACATGCTGGAAGAGCGTGGCTTTGTGGAGGGCAATACCTCCACGCCCGGCCATTTCGTGGTCGAACGCGCTTTCGCAGAGAAGTAGCACACACCCCCAGGCTACACGCTTCGCGTTTCCGCCAACCCCCTTGCAGGGGGCGATTCCTGCGGCCTGGCAAAGCCAGTTCCGCGGAATCTCTGGAAGGCGTGTCTCTGACTGATTTGGGTGTTTTTGGCTGCTAGCGCAGATAAAACCTGCGCTGGTAGCTATGCTTTTCGTAGCGTAGCGGTTTCAGTCTTCAAAAATCCGGGTTTGCGCTGCCTCCCCGGCGCGCACCCAGCCCCGGTACATGCCGGCGCTGATGAAGGGCAGGGCAATGTTGCCTTGCCGGTCCACCGCGATCACGCCGCCTTCTCCCCCCAACTCTCCTACTTGCTGCAGCGCAGCCTGACTGGCTTCGCTGAGCGTGGCGCCGGCATAGGCCATGCGCGCATGGATGTCGTGGCCCACGCAGGCGCGGATGAAGTATTCGCCCGAACCCGTGGCGCAGACGGCGCAGCTTTGGTCGTTGGCGTAAATGCCGGCGCCCACCAGGGGTGAATCGCCAATGCGGCCCGGGTGCTTGTTGGTCATGCCGCCGGTGGATACGGCGCTGGCCAGGTGGCCCGCGCTGTCCAGCGCCACGGCGCCCACGGTGCCGAATTTGCGGGTTTCGTCGAGCGGCGCGCTGGGTGCATGGTCCATTTGCATGCGCTGGCCGCCTTCCTGGGCCTGCAGGCGCTGCAGTTGCTCCAGCCGGTGGGCGGTATGGAAGTACTCTGGCGGCATGGCCTCAAAGCCGTGTTCGCGGGCGAAGGCTTCGGCTCCGTCGCCACTGAGCAGCACAAAGCGCGAATCCATCACCGCCCGCGCCAGCTCCACCGGGTTGCGCGGTGTGCGCACCGTGGCCACGGCACCTGCAGCCAGGTTGCGGCCGTCCATCACGGCGGCGTCCATTTCGTGCTCGGCGGTGGAGGTGTAGACCGAGCCGCGCCCGGCGTTGAACAGGGGCTCGTCTTCCAGCGCAGTTACGGCTGCCACCACGGCATCCAGCGCGCTGCCGCCTTGGGCCAGGATGGTCTCGCCGGCCGCCAGTGCGGCGCGTAGGCCGGCATGGTAGGGCGCTTCGTCTGTGGCGCCACGGGCCATGGTGCCGGCGCCGCCGTGGATTGCCAGGGTGTAGCGGGGGCTAGTCAAACGCATCTCCTCAAGGTCGGTAGGGTAGAAACTGTATCCCATGGTGGCTGGCAAAATGCGGCGATGAACCCGCCCCGTGTACGCATACAGACCCAGGACTTCGACCCCAGCCGCGAAATCGCCGCGCTGCGCCAGCACGACCGGCGCGTGGGCGCGGTGTGCAGCTTTGTGGGCGTGGTGCGCGACTTTCACCCGGACAACGCTGGCGAGGTGCTGAGCCTGGAGCTGGAGCACTACCCCGGCATGACCGAGCGCGCCATCGAGGCCATGGTGGACCAGGCTCTGGCCCGCTTCAATATCTACGCCGCCCAGGTGATCCACCGTGTGGGCCTGCTGCTGCCGCTGGACCAGATCGTCTGGGTGGCCGTCAGCTCGGCCCACCGGGGCGAGGCCTTCCAGGCGTGTGAATTTCTGATGGACTATCTGAAAACCCAGGCACCTTTCTGGAAGAAGGAGCAAACGCCCAGCGGTGCGCGCTGGGTGGATGCCAGGGTCAGCGACGATGCGGCGCTGGCCCGCTGGGGCATACAGGCGCAGAACGCCTGAGTTTTCAGAGCGTACGCAGCGCGGGAAAGCCCTGTTCCACTGCAATCAACCGGTCCACCAGGGCGCTGGATGCGGGCGTCATCGGCGCGCGTAGCTCGGCCTGCATCTGACCGTGGTGGGCCAGCCAGCCCTTGATGGGGCCGGGGTTGGGCTCGGCAAACTGGCCGGCAATCCAGGGCAACAGCGGCTGCCACAGTGCGCGGGCACGCGCCAGGTCACCTTGCGCGATGAGGCGCATCACCTCTACAAAGCGCTGCGTATGCCCGTGGGCGCTGGCGGCAATCGCGCCCGCCCCGCCCTGGGCCAGGGTGCTGAAGATCTGCGCGTCTTCACCGGCCAGCACCTGCAGCGCGCCGCTGGCGATCAGGGTTGCTGTCTTGGCTGCATCGCCGCCGCAGTCCTTGATAGCCGCGATGCGCGGGTGCTGGGCCAGCTGCAGCAGGGTGGCCAGCTCCAGCGTGGCCCCGGTGCGGTAGGGAATGTCGTAGACGATGACCGGCACTTCGGATGCATCGGCCAAGGCGGTGAACCACTGCAGCAGTCCGGCCTGCGAGGGGCGGATGTAGCAGGGTGCGGCCAGCAGCAGGCCGGCGATGCCCTGGCGGCTGGTGGCGGCCACGTTGTCCCGCATTTTGGGCAGGTGGTAGCCCGACAGGCCCATCACCACCGGCAGGCCCTGGGCGGCCATCAGCACCGTGTCCAGTACGGCTTGCTGTTCGTTGGCATCCAGCGCCGCCGCCTCACCGGTGGAGCCGCAGGCGACGAAGCCGGCAATGCCGCTGCCGCACAGGCTTTTCACCAGGCAGGTTAGCGCAGGGTGGTCTACCGCTCCGTGGTGGAACGGGGTGACCAGGGGAATCCACAGACCGGAAAAATCGCCAGAGAAATTGTTCGAAGCGCGCACACTGCATCCTTTGTTGACAACAGACCGATGGGGTAACCATCGTCAAAGGAGCGCGGGGCCGAAGGGGAGGGAGGTATCGGTTCCATCGCTCATCTGAGGACGGAACCGCAGCTCCGGTCAGACGAGCTGGGGTTTTTTAGCGGCACCGGCAGACACGCCGCCACGGCTGCGGGGCAGCAGTGTGGAGCGGAGTGGTGCGCGGGAAAGCATGCAGCTATTGTATTCAGTTCAGGTACTTGGGCCGCTCTTCCGGGTCTGGCATGTCGCTGGCCTGGGCATGTGCGCTGCCTGCCAGCTCATGGCCCTGGCCCCAGGCGGACAGGTGCAACGCGCTTTCCAGCAGCTGCACCAGGCCATGCACCAGCGGCGGCGCCAACTCGACCTGAAAGCCGCGTGCATTGTCCTGGTCCGGCAGCTGCTCGTTGAAGGCGATTTTGAGCGGGCCATTCGCCTCGGGGGTGATGTGTACTTCGGTGACTAGCAAAGGTTCTGTGCCCAGTGGCCAACTGGTGGGCAGGGCGGCGTCCTGGTAGGGGGTGGCGAAGTCGGCCTCTTGCAGCACGGCTTCGCGCTGGAAGTCGGCCAGAACTTTTTTGCTGACCTCGTCACGCTGCATGCCGCCCAGGTCGTCCTGGCGGGCTGTGTGCTCTACAACGGCGCGGTTCAAGGTGGGCCATAGCACCAGGGTCAGGCGGCGCGTCAGCCACAGGCGCATTTCCGTGCCTTCGCGGGTATTCACGCGCACCAGTATCCTGTCCTGCGCTTCCAGGTAGCGGACCGACAGCTGGTGGATGTTCATGGCGTCAATTTTAAGTCGGGGGGCGCGGCCTTGGCTTTTTGGCTGTGCTATCTATTTGATAGCTGCTGGCGTAAATAAATCGTGCGCCAGAGCTTGATTTTTATCAAATGCCAGTGAGTTTACGACGCTGCCGCACAGACGGTTGGTCTTGAAATCGGCCATATTCTCCTCAATTACCACGCAATTGGAGATCAAGATGCGACAAGACAAACTCACCACCAAATTCCAGGAAGCCCTGGGCGACGCACAAAGTCTCGCGCTGGGCGCTGACCACGGCTACATCGAACCGGCCCATGTGCTGGCTGCCATGCTGCGCCAGGACGACGGCCCGCAGGCTTTGCTGCAGCGTGCGGGCGTGAATGTGCCCAACCTGCTGGCCGCAGCAGAGGGTGCGCTGAAGAAGCTGCCCACGGTGCACGGCCAAGACCAGGTGCAGCCCAGCCGCGAGTTCGTGAGCCTGCTGCAGGGGGCTGAGAAGGAGGCCATCAAGCGCGGTGACCAGTTTGTGTCCAGCGAGTTGTTTTTGCTGGCGCTGACCGACAGCAAGTCTGACTTTGGCCAACTGGTGCGCGCCAACGGCCTGACCCGCAAATCGCTGGAAGCTGCGGTGGACGCCGTGCGTGGCGGTGACAAGGTTGACAGTGCCGATGCCGAAGGCCAGCGTGAATCCTTGAAGAAATACTGCCTAGATCTGACCGAGCGTGCCCGCATGGGCAAGCTGGACCCGGTGATTGGCCGCGACGACGAAATCCGCCGCGCCATCCAGGTGCTGCAGCGCCGTACCAAGAACAACCCGGTGCTGATCGGCGAGCCCGGCGTGGGTAAGACCGCGATCGTCGAAGGCCTGGCCCAGCGCATCGTCGCTGGCGAGGTGCCTGATTCGCTCAAAGGCAAGCGGGTGTTGTCGCTGGACATGGCTTCCTTGTTGGCTGGCGCCAAGTTCCGGGGTGAATTCGAAGAGCGCCTGAAGACCGTGCTGAAAGAGCTGGCCAAGGACGAAGGCCAGACCATCGTCTTCATCGACGAACTGCACACCATGGTGGGCGCCGGCAAGGCCGAGGGCGCGATGGATGCCGGCAATATGTTGAAGCCCGCGTTGGCGCGTGGCGAGCTGCACTGCGTGGGTGCCACCACCCTGGATGAGTACCGTAAATACATCGAAAAAGATGCTGCGCTGGAGCGTCGCTTCCAGAAGATTCTGGTGGGCGAGCCGACGGTAGAGGCCACCATCGCCATCCTGCGGGGCCTGCAAGAAAAGTACGAAGTCCACCATGGCGTGGACATTACCGACCCGGCCATCGTGGCTGCGGCCGAGTTGAGCCACCGCTACATCACCGACCGCTTTTTGCCCGACAAAGCCATTGATTTGATCGACGAGGCTGCGGCCAAGATCAAGATCGAAATGGACTCCAAGCCCGAGGTGATGGACAAGCTGGACCGCCGGCTGATCCAGCTGCAGATTGAGCGCGAAGCCGTGCGCCGCGAGAAGGATGAATCTTCGATCAAGCGCTTCGGCCTGATTGAGGAAGAGATCGTCAAGCTGCAAAAGGAAATCGCCGATTACGACGAAATCTGGCAGTCTGAAAAAGCCCAGGCCCAGGGCAGCGCCCATGTGCGCGAAGCCATCGACAAGCTGAAGTTCCAGATCGAAGAGCTGACCCGCAAGGGCGATTTCAACAAAGTGGCCGAGCTGCAATACGGCAAGCTGCCCGAGCTGGAAAAGCAGCTCAAGGAAGCGCAGGACAAGGAGTCCAACAAGGGCGTAGCCAGTGCGCCTCGCCTGCTGCGCACCCAGGTCGGCGCAGAAGAAATCGCCGAAGTGGTGGCGCGCGCCACCGGCATCCCGGTCAGCAAGCTGATGCAGGGCGAGCGCGACAAGCTGCTGCAAATGGAGGTCAAGCTGCACGACCGTGTGGTGGGCCAGGACGAGGCCATCACCGCCGTGGCGAATGCCATCCGCCGCTCGCGCGCCGGCTTGAGCGACCCGAACCGGCCTACTGGCTCCTTCCTGTTCCTCGGCCCCACGGGCGTGGGCAAGACCGAGCTGTGCAAGGCACTGGCGGGCTTTATGTTCGACTCGGAAGACCACCTGATCCGCATCGACATGAGCGAGTTCATGGAGAAGCATTCGGTGGCCCGCCTGATCGGCGCGCCGCCCGGCTATGTGGGCTACGAGGAGGGCGGCTACCTGACCGAGGCCGTGCGCCGCAAGCCTTACAGCGTGCTGCTGCTGGACGAGGTCGAGAAGGCGCACCCGGATGTGTTCAACGTGCTGTTGCAGGTCCTGGACGATGGTCGCCTGACGGATGGTCAGGGCCGCACCGTGGACTTCAAGAACACGGTGATTGTGATGACCAGCAATATTGGTTCGCCCATCATCCAGACCATGGTGGGCAAGGACTACGACGAGATCAAGGACGCAGTGCAGGACGAGCTGAAGAACTACTTCCGCCCCGAGTTCCTGAACCGCATCGACGAAACCGTGGTGTTCCATGCGCTGGACGCGAAGAATATCGAAGCCATTGCCGCAATCCAGATCAAGGTGCTGGAAGCCCGCTTGGCCAAGATGGACCTGACGCTGCAGGTATCGCCTGCCGCAATTGCCGAGCTGGCCAAGGTGGGCTTCGACCCGGTGTTTGGCGCACGGCCGCTGAAGCGTGCGATACAGCAGCGGATTGAGAACCCGCTGTCCAAGTTGCTGCTGGAGGGCCGTTTTGCGCCCAAGGATGTGATCCCTGTGGACGTGGACCCGATCCAGGCGCCGGGTCAGTTCAGCTTCGGCAAGGTGGCCGCTTGATGGGGCAGTTTGTCTGGCGGCTCTTTGTGTGGATGCTGGCGCTGGTTTTCATCGCCAGCGCTTTGCTGGTGCTGTCAGGCATTGCGTTGTTGTGGTTGCTGCGTAGCCTGTGGGCGCGCCTCACGGGGCAGCCTGTGGCGCCTATGCGCATGTACGCCACCGGATGGAAAGATGTGGCGCGCACGGTGGACCGTTTTTCGCAGCGTCCGCGCGCCACCAGCAGCACGGTCGAAGTGGCTGATGTCACAGACGTCGAAGTAAAAAAGGTTTCGCCACCCTGAGTGGCGTGGCCACAGCCGCGTCAAATACCTGCGCTTACTGCAGGCTGGCGTAGCGCGAGTTCTTGGTGGCGTACATGGCGTTGTCGGCGGCGGTTAGCAATTCTTCGACATTGCTTCCGTCCACCGGGTAAATCGCCAGGCCTATGCTGGTACCGATCTGCACCATCTCGCCGGTGTCCAGCGTGATGGGAGTGTTCAAGGCGTCACGGACCTTGCGCGCGATGGACATCATGGTGTTGCCATCGCTCACGGCATCGAGTATCAGCACAAATTCATCGCCGCCCACGCGCGCCACCGTGTCTACACCCCGTACGGTGGACGTCAGCCGCAGGGCGACGGACTGCAGCACGGTATCGCCAGCAGCATGGCCGTAGCGGTCGTTCACCGGTTTGAAGCCATCCAGGTCCAGCATCAGCACGGCGAAGCCTTGCTGGTTGCGTTTGGCGTGCTGCATGGCCACATTCAGCCGGTCACCCAGTAGCTTGCGGTTGGCCAGGCCCGTTAACGGGTCGTGGTGGGCCTGCAAGGCCAGTTGTTCTTCGTTCAGGCGCAACTCGTGGTTGGCCTTCTCTAATTCGCGGGTGCGTTCCTGCACCCGGCCTTCGATCTTGCGCTCGCTTTCGCGCAGGCTGTTCAGCACAGCCAGCTCGCTTTGGTAGGCGCGCGCCTGGGCTTCCGATGCCTCGCGGCGGCTGGTTTGGATGCGGTCGGCTAGCGAAAAGGACAGCGCCAGCATTTCCACCGCCGAACCTATCAGCATGGCATGGGTGATGAGGGGGTGGGAGGGCAGCAAGCCCAGGTTGTGCAAGGCGGTGACCAATACGCCCAGCAGCAGGGTGCCCCAGGCAAAGCTGAAGTGACGGGCTCCGATGTGTTTTTGCAGCAGGCAGTGGATGCTGACACCGACCAGCACACAGGTGAAGAGGATGCCGTCGATATTGATCAACCAGGCACACAGGTGGTAGGGCAGGACGAGAACGCATGCGGCTGTCACGGCCATCAACCCGGCCAAGCCTTGCAGCACCTTGTCCGCCACGGGTGCGCGAACGGCCGTACAAAGAAACTGGCGCGCAAACAGGGCGGCAAAAAAACCAGATACCGACATGCTGAACTGGGCTGCAATATTGCCCCACCAGGGCAGGTTGGGCCATATAAATTCTTCGCCAAAGCCCGTCAGCCCCAGCTGGCCGAAGACCATGGCGGTGGCAAAGCCTACATAGCTCAGATAAATGTTGTCGCGTAGCGATACGTAGAGCAGCAGGTTGTACATCACCAAGCCCAGCAGCAAGCCGAAGTACAGGCTGAATGCGCCGTAGCTCGCGTGGTCCGCCTGGGCCAGGGCTGCAGGGCGCCAAAGCTGTAGCGGTATCGACAGGCTACCCTCGGATGTCACCCGCAGGTACAGAGTCTGGCTGTGGCCCGGGGTCAGTTGCAGCGGAAAGACATGGTTGTGGTGCGGCAGCGGCCGTTGTGCAAACGGCATCTGATCACCGGATCGGAGATGTTCAGCGCCTTTTTCTTGGCTTGTATAGAAAAGGTCTATCTGGTCCAGCATGGGGGCTGCCACTTCCAGCATCCAGTGGCTGGGCGCGTTGGCTTGCAGCGGCAACTGGATGCGTAGCCAGATGGCGGAGCGGGTCAGTCCGAAATTGCTGGTGCTGCCCTGGTTGGCCAGTGGGCTGAAGCGTTGCTGGTTGTCCTGCTGCTGGATCTGCGCCAGGGTGAGCTCGCGGCTGGGATCGGCCAGCACGGAAGTCATGGGGGTGAGGTTGGAATACGTGTCGGTGAAGTCCTGCTCAGCGACGAGTGGCGTAGCGGCATACCCTAAGCGCAAAGCGCAGCATGCTAGCAAAGCGAGCAATAGCGCCAAGGGGGATGGAAATCGCATGGTTGGAAACATCCGAATGGGCAGCCTGCGATAGAAGAACGTTGGGTGTGCGGAAACAGGGCTCAAATGCCTCCATCTATTGTGGCTTGGCAGAAGTGCTGGGCGGGTAAAAGTTTGCACAAATATAGGTATGTGAAATACCGGACTGCAGCGATTCTGCCTGCCATATGGTGCTGCAAAACTCTGTTACTTCAAAATTGCGCTTCAGCTTTTATTTTGTATACATTTCCAGCGAAAAATAGCAAAAGTCGCGCATTCGTGGCTGAATTTTCTGAGTTTTAAACCTGTGCGCCGACGGTTCTGGACGGACTTCTACTGCTTAAAAGTATGCTTCAGATGGCTTGCTAAAAGCCTGTATACGATCTCATGGCAACTCCACAGAAATCGTAGAAGCGTACTAAGCGTTGATGTGGCTTTGTATCCATTGAATGACTGCCAGCGCCGTGCGGAAGTCATCGCACGCGCGTGCTGGAACGTCGGGGTAGCGTTGGTTCCAGATGCGCGCCAAGGCCTGCCCTGGGCCGACCTCCAGTACGCAGCGCACCCCACGCGCATACAGGTTGTCCATGCACTCATCCCAGCGCACGGTTTGCGCAATTTGCCTGGCCAGCGCCCGCTGCGCCTGTGCGGCATCCAGTACGCGGTCTTCGGCATTGCTGAACAGCACGATGCGCGGCCGTTGCAGTGGCAGCTTGGCCAGGGTGTGGGCAAAGCTATCGGCCGCTGCGCGCATCCAGGGTGTGTGGGATGGGATGCTGACGTGTAGCCGGGTGCAGTACGCGCCCTGCTGAATAGCGGCTTCTTCTGCCCGCGCCAGTAGGGCATGCGGGCCGCCAAGCACCACACTGTCCTGCCCATTGCGGATGGCGATGGCAATGCCGGTGCCCTTGCACAGCTTGTCTATTGCGGCTGATGACAAGCCGCTGACTGCCAGCAGGCCGCCCGGCGTTTGCAGGGCGCAGTGGTCCATTGCCGCGGCCCTGTCGCGGGCCAGGTCCAATGCCGTCTCGGCACTGAAAACCCCGGCGGCGCTGAAGGCGGCCAACTCACCCACGCTATAGCCAGCCACCGCTGCAGGCGGGGGGAGCTCCGGCGCAAGCTGTTGCCAGGCGGCCAAGCCCAGGCCTGTAAGCAGGCATTGGGCTGCTGTGTTCTGTGCGGCCCAATCCAGATCTTGCAGTTGGTGGCGCCAGTCGAGCACCCCTAGCTGGGCGCAGGTGCGCTGCACCAAGGCATCCGTAGCCAGCCAGGGCAGCATCCCCGGATGCTGCATGCCCTGACCCGAGAACACCAGCGCGAAACTCATGGACAGGGTGTGCAGAGCTGTACTACCCAGCACGCGGCAGCCAAGGTGTCGGCGGCCCCGCCAGGGGAGAGATTGCGGGCCACGAAATCGTTCCCTATGGCATGCGCTGCCTCCAGTCCATCGGCGCGGGCCGCACCGCCGGCCGCCAGGAAATGGCGTGCCGACTGTTGGGCGTGGCGCAAGCCCTGCAGGCCGCCGCGGTGGGCGAGGTTGCTGTCGTCCAGCACAGCCATCACATGAAACAGGGTGTCTAGCCGGGCTTGCTGGGTGGTCAAACCCCGAGCCAGTCCGGCAGTCAAAGCTGGAACTGCCGTTTCAAATAATACGGGGAACGCCAGCGCCGCTTCTGTCGAGGCGCTGCGCAGGCCATGTTTGCGGGCCGCGATACCCCCAGGCAGGCTGGGCATGCGCAGGGCGCGCGCGTCCAGCGCATGCCCCCAGCCATGGCGTAGGGCTTCACGCAGCTGCTCTGGGCTGGGGCGGGTATTCGTCCGTGTGAGTGCCCCCGCTGCGGCGCACAACAAGCCCAGCATGAAGATGGCGCCGCGGTGGGTGTTGATGCCGCAAGTAGCTGCCAGCATGCGGGCTTCGGCCTGGATGCCGCAGCGTTCTAGCGCAGGGAAATCTGCCCCCTGGAGCCCGAGCTCAGCAATCGCTACGAAGTAGCTGCGCAGCGTAAACAGACTGCGCATAAAGGTGTGCGCGTCCATGTCGCGGTGGCTGCCGCTATCTAGGAGGGTGACCAGGCCGGGCTTGGGGCACAAGGCTAGCTCGTGGTACAGCGCTCGTGTTGCTGCCCGGCCAATGGTGGAAGGCGTGGGTGACAGCGTGTTTGACGGCGTGAGCGCGGTCCAATGCAATGGTTGCGCGCGGGTCATTGCATTAGCTCCTCTGTGCTTGCGCGGCGCCAGAACGGCGCGTATTCCAGCGTGGCGCCGTGTAGACGCTTCACCAGCACGGCCGTGCTCTTGCCGGACCGCCAGGCGGCCCATTCGCGCCAGGCGACGGCCGCACCGGCGTCAAATACCAGCTCGCCATCCAGGCGCAGACGGGCTACCGCAAAGCTTTGCAGCAGCATGACCACGGCGTCGGCCTGGAGTGCGTCGGATACGGTGATGCACAGATCGATGTCGGACTCTGCGTGCACATGGTCCAGCCCGGTGAGCAGCTGCCAGCCATAGCTGCCGTACACCCGGGCGCTGGCCTGGCAGCTGTTGAGTTGCTCGCACAGCTGCCGCCATGGCGCCCGCGCGGGGACGGCCAGCAAGCCCAGCACCTCTGTGGCGCGTGGAAATGCGTCGAAGTAGAGGATGGCACTGCGTGGCACCGCCAGTGTGATGCGCCGCTTGTCCCAGCGGGCCGGCGCCGGCAGACCGAGGGCTACGGTGTGCGCAAGTTCACTAGCGGTCTGGCGCGTGACCACCAGCGGCAGGCGTTGGGACGCCCAGTGGCGGAGGCAGTCCTCTGCTTGCGCATCCCATGGCAGTCCCAAAACCTGCTGCCAGCCGGCGTCCGTCAGCCAGGCGATCTGGTGGCGGTGCAGCGGTGTCATGCTGCATCCAGTACCCGCTGCACCACGGCGGCCGACATCTTGCGGCCGCCGCGTTCAGCACCAAGGATGGCGCGCAGGTCTTGTGTTGGCGCGTGCGTCAATGCATCACGCAAAGCTGCCGGCAAATCGCCTTGCCACAAAGCCTGCACTCCGCCCATGGCCACATAGTTACCCACGCCAGGGGCGAATACGGGGTTGGACTGCGACAGCGCGGTCAGCATATCCTCCGGCAGCTTGGTAACGCGGGCCATGGCGGGGATGCGCATCACGCGGATTTCGGCCTCCGGCAACGCGTAGCAGGCGTCGGCAATCAGGCCCGAGGTGATGAAGCCGCCCGACAGCGCTTGGTCGTACACCAGGCCGATGACCCTATGCCCCTGGCGCCGCGCCAGGTCTATGGCCATACCCAGATGCGCCATCGCACGGTTGATGCCCAGCAGCTCGTCACGTCGGCGCAATTGCTGGCCTTGGGTGTCGATCAGTAGCAGGATGGGGCGGCCGGGGTGGTGGGCGATGGTGTCAAGTACCACCCGGGCCTGGACCAAAGCCAGCTGGACGCCTATGGGAGCGTGGTGGGTGGTGCCCAACACTGCCAGCGGCTGGCCGTCAAACGTGACCGTACCTTGCAAAAAGTCACCGTCGGCGCTAATGCCATGTTCTGGGCCAAAGAGTTGGGTGGCGAGGGTGTTCCAGTTCATGCGTTGACTCCCAGAGTCCTTATTTCTGCCACGTCCATCTCTGGCACGCGGGCGGCGTCGGCAACGCCCAGGCGCCGCCAGAGGGCGATGGCTTGGTCGCCGTTGTCGTCCAGTGGGCGCAGGCGTTCGGTAAGTAGCGCGTGTTCGGTTTCCAGTGACTGCAAGGTCACAGCCCGGGCGGCTTGGAGTGCTGCGATGGCGGCGCGGCGGAAGGCCGATACATCGTCTTCCACCAGCGCATCGCAATCGCCGGTGAGCCAGCGGTGCTTGCCGCCCGAGGTGCGCCAGACCAGCGCGCGGTCGCGCGAGTCGAACTCGTCCACGCCGTGGCTGGCTTCGATCACCTCCGGACCGGACATCGCCAGGCGGCCCACGTCGCTCATCACGATATGGTCGGCGCAGCGTGCCACGATGCCCATGCCGCCAAAGCAACCGTTGGCGCCGCCGATCAGCACAATCACCTGGATGCCTGCGGCGCGCACATCCAACACGGCGCGCATCACTTCCGACACCGCAATCAGCCCGGCATTGGCTTCATGCAGGCGTACGCCGCCGGATTCGGCCAGTAGCAGCACGGCTTTCGGCCGCTCGCGCAAAGCGCGCTGCAGCAGGCCTACCAGCTTGGCGCCGTGGACTTCGCCCACGCCGCCGCCCATGAATTCGCCTTCTTGCGCAGCTACAAAAATGGGGTGGCCGTCCAGGGTGGCGCGGCCAATCGCCACGCCGTCGTCAAAGGCGGACGGCACGCCCAGCTGCGCCAGGTGCGGGCTGGTGACACGTGCGGAGGGTGGCAGCCACTCATGGAAGGTGCCGGGGTCCAGCACCTGGGCCAGGCGCTCGCGTGCTGTGCATTCGACATAGCTGATCATGTGGTGGCCCTTGGAGTTTTTGGGAGTTCGGCCACGGCCTGGTCTAGGCGCAGGCTGACTACAGCGGGCGTGGCGCCCATGTCGTTGATGGAAATACGTACCCCGGCCAGCGGGTGCCGGGCGTGGAAATCGTCCACCACGGCCTGCCAGATCGGGCCAAAGCCGCGTGCGGAGGTTTTGACCCGCACCGCGCAGCCGGCGCCGGCTACAGCCTCCAGCAGCACTTCCAGGTTGCCCGAGCCAACTACGCCGACCAGGATGGGCGCGAAGCTGCCGGCGGGCCGACCTGTACTGTAAGAAAAATCCAGGGTTTCCAGCCCTGCGGTAATGTCGCTCATGCTGCTTGTGCTCCTACCAGTTTCTGAAACGTTTGGGTGGCTGGTACAGCCCACCGGAGGCGCGCACCAGGTCGCGCATGCTGCGTGCGGCCAGCAGGTTGCGGGTGGCGTCGCGCGGGTCGACGCCTAAGTCTTGCGGGCGCCGGATGATGCCGCGGTCGCGCAGATTTTCTACCGCACGCTTGTCGCGCGCCAGGCCCACTGCTGTGTAACCGGCCACGCCGCGAATGGCCTGCTCGCGCTCGGCGTCGTTGCGGCACAGCAGCAGATTGGCAATGCCTTCTTCGGTCAGGATGTGTGTTACGTCGTCGCCGTAGACCATGATCGGTGGCAGGGCCATATGGGCTTGCTCTTGCAGCGTCCAGGCGTCCAGCCGCTCCACAAAGGCGGGCTGCATGTGTTCGCGGAAGGTTTCCACCATCTGCACCACCAGCTTTTGCCCACGCGGCGTGCCGGCGGCGCCGCTGCGGCCGTCACGTGCCTCACGCCCTGCTTTCAGCCAGGCCGGGCTGGCGTGGCGGCGGCCACGGGCATCGGCGCCCATATTGGGTGCGCCGCCAAAGCCGGCAATGCGGCCCAGTGTGGCGGTGGAGCTGTTGCCGTCCAGATCGATCTGCAACGTTGAGCCTATGAACAGGTCGCAGGCATAGTGGCCCGCCGCCTGGCTGAAGGCGCGGTTGCTGCGCAGGCTACCGTCCGGGCCGGTGAAGAAAACGTCGGAGCGGGCACGGATGTAGTCCTCCATGCCCAGCTCGGAGCCGAAGGAGTGGATGGACTCGACCCAGCCCGCCTCGATGGCCGGTATCAAGGCCGGGTGCGGGTTCAGCGCCCAGTGCTTGGCAATCTTGCCCTTCAGCCCCAGTGATTCAGCGTAGGTGGGCAGCAGCAGCTCGATGGCGGCGGTGTCGAAGCCAATGCCGTGGTTCAGCCGCTCGACGCCGTATTCGGCATAGATGCCCTTGATCGCCATCATGGCCATCAGCACCTGTATCTCGCTGATCTGCGCCGGGTCGCGGGTGAACAGCGGCTCGATCAGGTTCGGGCGCGGCGCTTTCACCACAAAGCTGATCCAGCCCGCTGGTATGTCGATACGCGGCAGGTTGGTGTTGCCGTCCACCAGTTCGTTGACCTGGGCGATGACGATGCCGCCCGAAAAGGCCGTGGCCTCGACGATGGCCGGCGTGTCCTCGGTGTTTGGGCCGGTGTACAGATTGCCCTCGGCATCGGCCGCGTGCGCCGCCACCAATGCCACCTTGGGCGTCAGGTCGACAAAGTAGCGGGCAAAAAGCTCCAGATAGGTATGGATGGCACCGATCTGGATGCGGCCGTTAGACACCAGCCGTGCCAGCCGCGCGCCTTGCGGGCCGGAGAAGCTGAAGTCCAGCTTGCTGGCCACGCCGTTCTCGAAAATGTCCAGGTGCTCCGGCAGTGCCAGCACGGATTGCACCATGTGCAGTCCATGGATTTTGTGTGGATCGACCTGCACCAGGGCCTGCGCCAGGAAGTCGGCTTGCTTCTGGTTATTGCCTTCCAGGCAGACCCGGTCGCCAGGTTCGATCACCGCTTCCAACAGCACGCCGATGGCCTCGGTCGCCACATGTTTTCCGCGCAGCTGCGGCCCCAAGGCCTGGGCAGCCCGGGCCATTCGGGCGGAGCGGTTGTCTGCCTTGGTGTTCCAGTTCACACGGTCCATAGTCATATCCTCAATAACCACATCTTCAGATCCTCAAGCCACCAGGGCTTTGGTGGCAAAAAACAGTACCGACGGGCCCATCAGGCAGCCCAGGCCGGTGTGGAAAGTCGCCACCAGCGCGCCATAGGGCACGAGCTTGCGGTCGGTCGCAGCCAGGCCGGCGGAAACACCGCTCACGGTGCCTGCCAAGCCGCCAAAAACCATGGCAGAGCGGGGTGTTTTGAGGCGTAGAAAGCGCGCTGCCACCGGCGTGCCAACCATCACCAAAATCGCCTTGATCAGGCCGGTGGCAATGCTCAGCGCCATCACGTCCGAGCTGGCGCCTATCGCGGCACCGGTGACAGGGCCGACGATGTAGGTTACGGCACCGGCTCCAATCGTCGTCATGCTCACAGCGTCCCGGTAGCCAAAACTCCAGGCCACGCTGGCGCCCACCATAAACGGCAGCAGGGTGCCCAGCAGCAAGGCCACGACGCCGATCAGCCCGGCCTTGCGCGCCTCGGTGGCCTGTACCTCGAAGGCCGTTGCCACGATGGCAAAGTCGCGCAGCATGGCACCACCCATCAGGCCGATGCCACCGAACAGCGACATATCGGCCAGGCCTTTGTGCCCGCCGGTTTGTGTGCCACCCCAGTAGGCCAATACCAGGCCGATGACGATGGCGATGGCCGAGCCATGCACCCGCCCAAAAGTCAGCTTGCGTGAAATGACACCAGATAGCAGCACGATCAAACCCACAATGGCGAAGGCGGTGACCAGGCCGTTGCCGGCCGCAGCTTTTTGCAGAATTTCAAGCATGGTGTTTATTTCAGGTGGGTTGCGGGCAGGACGGTAGGCAGTGTTGCGGCATCCGCATCCGGCAAGGGCTCTTCCATGCGATTGATCAGCGAGATGACGACGGCGCAGACGGCTACCGCACCGATTGCCGACAGCAGCGCCAGGTGGCCGCCCCGCAGGGCCGATACCACGTCCTGTTGCGCCGCCATCGCCACCACCACCGGGATGTACATGGCGCCCCAATACTCCACACCTGCCTCGGTCAGCTTGGGCAGGATGTTTCTTTTCTGCATGGCCAGGCGCGCAAAAATCAGCAACAGCATGGCAATGCCGACGCCACCAACATTGGTCTTGACGCCCATGGCTTGCCCGAGTAAGTCACCTAAAAAAATCCCCAGCAAATGGCATGCTGCCAGTAGCGCGGTGCCGTAAATAATCATGTCTGTCTCCTGGTTATGGCGCATGTCAGCGCTATTTTTTTGGAAGCCTTGCCAAGCGGTTGGGGCACGGCGGGGCTTCTCGGAGTGGAATGTACCGAGCCAGCCACGACAGAACAATTAAGCGGAAGAGGGGATATTTACGGCAGGTGAAACGATCGGGGGTTTACCCGGGCGCAGTCACTTGTCAGGCCAGGCGGGTCTGCGACAGGCGGCAGACCGACAGCAGCGTCAGCAGGTTTGGGTCGCGCTCGCGGCTGCGCAAAAAGCTCAGGCCTATGGTCTGGCGCATCAGGTACTTGGGCTGCAGCGGAATCAGCTGCACCTTGTGCGGAAACACATCGCGCACCCGGCCAGGCAGCAGCGTGCAGCCCAGGCCGCCGCTGACCAGGTTCATCAGCGAAAAGATATCGCCGGTTTGCATCACCACGTTCGGCGTGAATTCGGCGATACGAAAGGCCTCTTGGAAGCCCTTGTAGGTGGCAAAGCCTTCGGTCAGGCTGACGAAGCGTTCGTCGGCACAGCCGCTCAAATCGACTGCTGCCATGTCGGCATAGCGTGAGCCGACCGGCGCGGCAAAGTAGATGTCGTCTTCAAACAGCGGCAGCGATTCGACTTCTGGCGCGTCGTCGGGCACCGACATCAGTGCGGCATCAATGGCGCCCTGGGCCAGTTTCTGCAATAGCGCTGCGTTCGAGCCCAGCACCAACTCGGGCTGCAGCTCGGGCTTGCGCACCTTCAGGTCGATCAGCAGGGTCGGCACCGTCTTGATGGTCAGCGAATACAGCGAGCCGATGCGTATCTGGTCAGATGCATAGCCTGCGGCTTGGCGTGTAGCGCGCACACCCTCGGCCATCAACTGGAGAACGTCCTTGGCAGCCTCGGCCAGCACCTGTGCCGCATGCGTCGGTATCAGGTTGCGGCCTTCGTGGCGGAACAGCGGGCAGCGCAGCCCTTCCTCCAGCGCATGCAAGGCCCGGTGCACGCTGACGGTGCTGGTGTCCTGCACTTCGGCGGTACGCGTCAGATTGCCTTCCTGCATGAAGGCCAGAAAGATCTCCAGCCTGCGGAAGGTGATTTCGTCGCCGACGCGGAATGCCATGGCCGTGCGCTTATGCAGCCTTGGCTTTATCGGCTTCGCTGGTGAAAGAGTCGGCAAAAAATGCGTCGCTCGGCAGGCCGGCCTGTGCGATGTAGTCGGCCTGGGCCGACTCCACCACGATGGGCGCACCGCAGGCATAGACTTCATGGCCGGACAAATCCGGCAGGTCTTGCAGCACAGCCTGGTGCACGAAGCCGGTGCGGCCAGTCCAGCCGTCTTCTGGCAGGGCGTTGGAGACCACCGGCACATAAGTCAGGTTCGGCATATTCACCAACTGGGCCTGCACCCAATCGTTCAGGTACAGATCGCCAGGACGTCGGCCGCCCCAGTACAGCGTGGCCGGGCGGGTGATGCCCTTGTGCTGCATGTGCTCCAGGATGGCCTTGATGGGCGCAAAGCCGGTGCCCGAGGCCAGCAGCACGATGGGTTTGTCCGAGTCTTCGCGCAGGTAGAAGCTGCCGTACGGGCCTTCAATGCGTTGGATTTCTTTTTCTTTCATCGCGCCGAACACGTGGTCGGTGAACTTGCCACCGGGCATATGGCGGATGTGCAGCTCCACCGCAGGGCCGGTGTGCGGCGCATTGGCCATGCTGTAAGAGCGGCGTGCGCCGTCGCGCAGTATGAATTCAATGTACTGGCCGGGGTGGTAGCGCAGGGTGTCGTTGGCCGGCAGCTGCAGCTTGATGACCATCACGTCGTCTGACACCTTCTCCAGCGTGGTCACGCGCGAAGGCATCTTCTTGATGGGGAAGGCGCTTTCGTCCGTCACCTGGCGCGACTCCAGCACCACGTCGGTCAGCGGCATCGCGCAGCAGGTCAGCACCAGGCCAGCGGCTTCTTCCTCGTCGCTCAGCGCCTTGCTTTGGTGCGGGCCGTGGAACACCATGCCTTCGAGCTTCTTGCATTTGCAGGAGCCGCAGGCGCCGTCCTTGCAGCCGTAGGGCAGGCCTATGCCCTGGCGGATGCCGGCCGCCAGGATGGATTCGTCGGCCGTGGCGGCAAAACTGCGGCCGCTGGGCTGTACGGTGATGCTGAAAGCTTGCGGGGTAGGGACGGGATGGGTCATGGGTTCGGTATGCTCGGTCAGTTCTATCTTTAGCCTCTGATTTTGCCCTCAAACCAATTTCCACTTGGCGCGCTGCCTGCGCGCTTCCGCCGTGAGCGTGTGCTGATCGTCGGCTGCGGCGATGTCGGCCAGCGTGCTGCGGCCTGCTTGCCGCGTTCTGTGCGCCTGCTGGCGCTGACTTCCAGCCCCGAGCGTGTGCCGGCCTTGCGAGCCCGGGGCATCACCGCGCTGTGCGGCAACTTGGACGCGCGCGCATCGCTGTACCGGCTGGCCGGGCTGGCGACCCGCGTGCTGCACCTGGCTCCACCGCCGGGCGAGGGCCGCGACGATCCGCGCACCCGCAATTTGCTGCGCGTGCTGCAGCTGCGCGGCGCGCCCCGTGCGCTGGTGTACGGCTCAACCAGTGGTGTGTACGGTGACTGCCAGGGCGAGCTGGTGCGCGAGACCCGCGCCTTGGCCGCCACCACGCCCCGGGCCCAGCGCCGGGTCGATGCCGAAGCCGCAGTGCGCCTGCTGGGCCGGCGTGCCAGCCGGGTGCGCAGCAGCATTCTGCGCATCCCCGGCATCTATGCCCCCGACCGCGAGGGCGGCACGCCCGAGACGCGCTTGCGCAAAGGCACGCCGGTGCTGGATGCAGCAGACGATGTGTTCACCAACCACATCCATGCCAACGACCTGGCCCGCGCCTGCGTCCAGGCGCTGTGGCGTGGCCGCCCGCAGCGCATCTACAACGTGAACGACGACACCGATATGCGCATGGGCGACTACTTTGACCTTGCCGCTGACCTGTACGGCCTGCCGCGTCCGCCGCGCGTGCCGCGCAGCGCCGCGCAGGGGCAGCTGTCGCTGATGTTGCTGAGCTTCATGTCCGAGTCGCGCCGGCTGGACAACACCCGCATGAAGACCGAGCTGCGTCTGCGGCTGCGCTACCCCACGGTTGCAACCGGTTTGCTATCGAATAAATAGCTGCTTGCGCAGGTAATATATGCGCTAGAGGCCTATTTCTTATAAATCCTACTCAGTACTTCAAGGCGGTGGATTTGCCCCAGAACACCCGGTAGGCAAACACCGTGTAGCCAATGATCACCGGCAGCACCACGGCCACGCCGTAGAAGATCACCATCAGCGCCTCCGGGGCGCTGGCCGCGTCCCAGATGGTGATCTTGTCGATCACCAGCCACGGGAAGATGCTGTAGCCCAGGCCGTAAAACGCCAGCAGAAAGATGCCCACCGTCGCGCCGAAGGGCACGCCTATGCCGTATTCGTTGCCTTGCTCCAGCCGCACCGGCAGCCGGCCCAGGCTGCGCCAGATGGTGCCGAACAGCACCAGCGTGCCTAGCGGTATCGGCAGCAGCAAGATGAGGTTCGGAAAGCTGAACCATTTCAGGAAGATGCTATGGCTGACCATGGGCGTGGCGACGGAGATGGCCAGCACGCCCAGCCCGGTCAGCCACAGGCTGCGCCGTGCCCAGGCTACCGCCATCAGCTGCAGTGCGCCCTCGGTCTTGATGATGAGCCAGCCCGCGCCCAGCAGCGCATAGGCGGCCAGCAGGCACAGGCCGATCAGGCTGCTGAACAGAATGCCGGCCAGGTCGTGGCGGAAGCCGGTGATCATCGAGCCCAGCATGAAGCCCTGGGCCCAGCCTGCCAGCAGCGAGCCGATGTGAAAGGCCATGTTCCACAGCCGCTTGTGGTCGTCCTTGGCCTTCACGCGGAAGTCGAAGGCCACGCCGCGCAGCATCAGCCCCATCAGCATCAAGGCCACGGGCAGGTAGAGCGCGCCCAGGATCACGCCATGCGCCATCGGGAACCCGACCAGCAGCACGCCCACGCCCAGCACCAGCCAGGTTTCGTTGGCGTCCCAGAACGGGCCTATGCTGGCAATCATCGCGTCTTGCTGTGCGTTGTCGGGCTTGCGCATCAGAATGCCCACGCCCAGGTCGTAGCCGTCCATGATCACGTAGGCCAGCATGGCCAGCGCCATCACCAGCGCGAAGACGATGGGCAGCCAGACTTGCGGCTGGCCCAGGTTGTTGATCAGATCAGGCATGCTGGGTCTCCCGGCGGCGGTCGATGGTGGGAAACAGGGGTTTGACCAATCCACTGGCTTTGCGGGCCATATAGAACACCACAGACACATAGGCGGTGATCAGCACCGCGTACAGCAGCAGGTACATCAGCAGCGTGGTTGCAATCGCCGTGGGCGGTACGCTGGACGCGGCTTCGGCGGTGGTCATCACGCCGTACACCAGCCAGGGCTGGCGACCAATTTCCGTCACATACCAGCCCGCAATCAAGCCCACCCAGCCGATGAAGGTCATGGCCACCAGCAGACGCGCCAGCCAGGGCTTGGGTGCACCTTGGCGGCGCAACTGCCACACGCCGGCCCAGCTCGCCGCCAGCATCAGCAGCCCCACGCCAACCATGATGCGAAAGGCAAAGAACACCGGCGCCACGGGCGGGTGCTTGTCGCCAAAAGCCTCTATGCCCTGGACTTCGCCATCCCAGCTGTGCGTGAGGTACAGCGATGCCAACTTAGGAATCGCCACTTCAAACCGGTTGCTTTGCGTGGCCGCATCGGGCAGGCCGAACAGCACGGCCGAGGCGCCGCGCTCGGTTTTCCAGATGCCTTCCATGGCAGCGATCTTGGCGGGCTGGTGCTCCAGCGTGTTCACGCCATGCATGTCGCCAACCACGATCTGCACCGGGATCAGCAGGGCGGCTACGGTCAGTCCGGTGCGCAGGCTGGCCATGACCTCGGGGCCATGGTCGTTCTTCAGCCAGCGGAAGGCGCTGATACCGGCCAGCAGAAACGCCACCGTCAGGCCCGAGGCGAGCAGCATATGGGCCAGCCGGTAGGGGAAGGATGGGTTAAAGATCACCTCCAGCCAGCTTGTCACATGGGCCTGACCGTCGATCATCACAAAGCCGGCGGGCGTGTGCATCCACGAGTTCAGCGCCAGTATCCAGAAGGCCGACAGCGTGGTGCCGGCTGCCACCAGGAAGGTGGCGATGGTGTGCAGGCGCTCGCTCACCCTGTGCCGGCCAAACAGCATGATGCCCAGCATGGTGGCCTCCAGGAAGAAGGCGGTCAGCACCTCGTAGGCCAGCAGCGGCCCGGCGATATTGCCGACCTTCATCATGAAGCCCGGCCAGTTGGTGCCGAACTGGAAGCTCATGGTGATGCCACTCACCACGCCCAGTGCAAAGGTCAACGCGAAGATCTTCACCCAGAACTGGTAGGCGTCCATCCAGTGTTCGGCCCGCGTGGCGGTGTAGCGGGTCTTGAAATAAAACAGCACCCAGCCCATGGCGATGCTGATGGTGGGGAACAAAATGTGGAACGTCATATTGGCCGCAAACTGGATGCGGGCCAGTGCCACCGGGTCCATTGCGTCCATCATGCATCTCCCTTGCTAGCTGCGGCCTTGCCGGGCTTGAGGGCCAGCTTCACCCGGTCTTTCACCTGCAGCAGCTTTTTCATCTGCGTACCCATCTTCATCATGCTGGCCAGCGAGGCCGAGTCCATGCTCTGCACCTCGTCGAGCCAGGATGTGCCCAGCTCGATCAGGTCGTGCATTTCCTTCATGCGCGACTGGGCGTGGATGTCTTCGGCCAGAGCCGGGCGTTCCATCAGCGCGTCACGCAGCATGGACAAGGTGGGGTCAATCTCGCGCTTGCGCCGCTCGGCGGCCAAGGTGCGGAAGATGGCCCACACGTCCTCGGGCGTCTCGAAGTATTCGCGGCGGTCGTTTGGCAAATGGTGCAGCCGCACCAGGTTCCAGGACGACAGCTCTTTCAGCCCCATGCTGACGTTGGAGCGCGAGAAGCCCAGCCCTTCGGCGATCTCGTCGGCGTTCAGCGGCTTGGCGGACACAAACAGCAGGGCGTAGATTTGTCCCACAGTCCGGTTGATGCCCCAGCGGCTGCCCATTTCGCCAAAGTGCAAAACAAAACGCTGGGTGAGGGGTGCGAGGTTCATGTTCGTAGTTCCTGAATTTTCAGTATTTTCTGAAAATTCAGGAATTCAAGCAATTTATAAGCGCAAAGACCTTTAGTAGGCAGGGCCCATCGTTGGGTTGAAGTCGCTTGCTGGCTGCCCGTTTGACCGTGTTGTTGTGCGCACAACACAGGTGTAAAAAGAATGGGGAGCGTCTATCTCAGGCCCTACACTGGTGGCGCAAGACGCTATCGATACCGCAGCAACTGAACCTTCACCAGGAGCATTGAATGCCGAGACGCCAGCCCAGCAAAACCACCCCGCGCCGCGCGCCAAGACTCTGCCTGGAACAGCGTTTGTTCCAGCGCCAATTGCAGTGCAGCCCGCAGCAGGCCGTCCAGCACTTCAAACTCACAGCCCCCAGTAGCGCCACCGTGCATTGAACTGCCGTGTTTTGCGTTGCTCCATGCAACGCAGACGTAAAAAAGCCCGCGTGTAGCGGGCTTGATCCAATCTGACCGATGCTATCCGGCGCGCAGCATCTGGTATACGAAGATGGCTGTACCGCTAATGAATATGACAGCCACAGCGCCCAAGGCGACGATGGCCAGCACTAGCTTCAGTTTTTTCCAGTTATTGGGTTTGTGTGGTGCGAAGGTCAAAGTAGGTGAAGGGCTGCGTCGAGCACCTTGTAAACCGCCATACCCAGGGCGCCCAGGATCAGCAGTGTGTGAACAAATGCAGCACCATTCATCGGTTCGGCTGGAACCGCTTTGGCTGCAGTGGATTCGGGTTGGTTTTGTGTGTTCATGCCTTGAATTTAATGCGCATCCCGCGTCACGTGAATGACAGTTGAGTTTCCAAAATGCAATTTTCGGAACTATTCGACAGTTTTGCGCAGTGTGCGGTGGATGTTATCGCCATACAACGCCTGCTTCCGCCAAGGCACCAAGAAAGTCGCGCCCGACAAAGGGAGATTGCCCACTGCATTCTGTGCAGCTTGGGTGCGATTGCGCCTTTGATTTAACGGGTCGGCCTGGTCGCATGCTTGCGCTTGCAGTCGCATCAAATGGGGGTTTCTGTGCGTTTGTCACGCGACGAGCTGCGGGCTCCGCTCTACATTGGTGGCGTTGATTTCTTCAACCCACAGATGGAGCAATTTATATGGTTCAACAAGATGTAGACGAGCGCTACGATGGTTTGGGCTTTTGGGGCTTGGCGATCGGAAGCGTAACGGGTGTTGCCTTGGCCGGCACCTTTATTGCCATGTTTGCGTACCAACTTGTGCGAGGCATCGGTCGCGTTTTCTTTGGCTGAATTTCTGGCGCGGCTTAGGCGTTGTGTAAAAGCTTTGCAGAAATGAAAAAGCCCCGTCCTACAGGGAAGGGGCCTAACATTGGATCTTTGCGATCCTCTACAAACTAACACATGGTGCCCGGGGCCGGAATCGAACCGGCACGCCTTGCGGCGGGGGATTTTGAGTCCCCTGCGTCTACCAATTTCACCACCCGGGCATGTGCAGAAGCAAGACCAATATTATGGCACAGTGTGGGGCATGAAATACCAAACAATTGAAGACGTCATCGGAAAAACTCCGCTTGTGGCATTGCAGCGCATTGGTGCTGCGGACAATTCGGCCCGTGGCAACGTGGTTTTGGGCAAGCTGGAGGGCAATAACCCTGCCGGTTCGGTGAAGGACAGGCCGGCCTTGTCCATGATCCAGCGTGCCCAGGAGCGCGGCGAAATCAAGCCGGGCGATAGCCTGATTGAGGCGACTTCGGGCAACACCGGTATCGCATTGGCTATGGCGGCGGCGGTCAAGGGCTACCGCATGGTGTTGATCATGCCGGAGGACTTGTCCATAGAGCGGGCCCAGACCATGAAGGCTTTTGGTGCCGAGCTGATCCTCACGCCCAAGAGCGGCGGCATGGAATACGCCCGCGACCTGGCCGACCAGATGCAGCGCGAGGGCAAGGGTAAGGTGCTGGACCAGTTTGCCAATGCCGACAACCCGCGCGCCCATTATGAAAACACCGGTCCGGAAATCTGGGCCGACACCCAGGGCAAGATCACGCACTTCGTCAGCGCCATGGGCACGACCGGCACCATCACCGGTGTGTCACGTTTCTTGAAAGAGAAGAATCCCGCCATCAAGATCATCGGCGCGCAGCCCAGCGAGGGCTCGCGCATTCCCGGCATCCGCAAATGGCCGCAGGAATATCTACCCAAGATTTACGACCCCAGCCATGTGGACGAGCTGGTCTATGTGGGCCAGGACGATGCCGAAGAAATGTGCCGCCGCCTGGCACGGGAGGAAGGTATCTTTGCCGGTATCTCTGCAGCGGGCGCCTGCTGGGTTGCGCAGCAGATCGCACAGCGTGAAGAGAACGCCACGGTCGTGTTCATCGTGTGTGACCGGGGTGATCGTTACCTTTCGACCGGTGTGTTTCCGGCTTGATGGGGTCTGCTGGATTTATGGGAAATTGGCCTCTAGTGCTTATTACTCCTGCACAAGCTGCTATATTTTCTATAGTTTTTAGGGGTATCTGTGGCCATGGCCGCTGAGTTCAAATTTTGCCCGCAGTGCGCCACTGCGCTGGCCTGGATCAGCCAGGAAGAAGACGGCGGCCCGAAGCAGCGCCTGCGTTGCCCGGCTTGCGACTTCACGCACTGGAACAACCCCACGCCGGTGCTGGCCGCCATCGTCGAGTACGGCGGGCAGATACTGCTGGCGCGCAATGCCGCCTGGACTTCTGAGATCTACGCGCTGATCACCGGCTTCATGGAAGCCGGCGAAACACCCGAGGAAGGCATTGCCCGCGAGATTCTGGAAGAAACTAATCTGACGGCTTCTGCGCTAGAGCTGATCGGCGTGTATGACTTTCAGCGCATGAACCAGGTGCTGATCGTCTACCACGCGGTCGCGCACGGCGAAGTGCGCTTGTCGCCCGAGCTGGTGGACTACCGGTTGTACAACTTTGAAGACGTGAAATGTTGGCCCGCTGGCACGGGCTACGGGCTGGCCGAGTTCCTGAAGCGCCGGGGCTACGAGCCGCAGTTTCGCGAGCTGGGCTGACGCCGTTCGCGGGCATCTTCCGCACTAAAATCAGCCACCACCCAAGGACCACCGCCCCATGCAGACAGACAAAGAAATCGACACGCGCGGCCTGAATTGCCCGCTGCCCATCCTCAAGGCCAAAAAGGCGCTGACCGATATGCAAAGCGGCCAACTGCTCAAGGTGGTGTCTACCGATGCCGGCTCTGTGCGTGACTTCCAGGCTTTTTCCAAGCAAACCGGCAACGAGCTGATGGAGCAGACCACCGAAGGTGCGGATTTCATCCACGTGCTGCGCCGTCGTTAATTCTTGGCACGCGCCGCGCCCCGCAACGGGGTCCGCGGCGCGGCGATTCCTGTTCTATTTCAGCAGTGCCTTGCGTGCTGCCAGCGCCGTGTCGGTGAAGTCGGTGAACACGCCGTCCACACCGGTCTTGTAGATGGCGGTGTATTCGTTCGCTCCATCCTTCGCATAGTCGATTGCCAGGCGGCGCGACTCGTTGCGGAAGGTGAAGGGGTGCACGAACAGGCCGGCTTTGTGGGCATCTGCCACCAGGCTGGTGGGCGCCATGGAGGTGGCGTCGGCGTCGTTGATCTTGCCGTCGCCATTCACATCCACGGGCTTGCCATCGGCGCCGATGGTGCCCTTGATGCTGATGATGTAGCGCTTCCAGGGGCCGATGCCGTCGGCATAGGTTTTGATTTCGGCCAGGCCTTCGGGCGTGACCATGGCATCGAAGTTGCGCTTGTCACCCATCAGCGTCCAGTCATAGGGGCGGTCGCTGGGCAGCTTGAAGGTGACCTTGCCGGTGGCCAGGTCTACGCTGTCGCCGTCGATCAGCTGGACCATCTTGGTCTGCAGGCCCTTGCTCTTCATGTACTTCAGGCTGCCGGGTTCGAACGACTGCACGAAGATGGGCGCCGACTTGCTGTTCCAGCCGGCTTTGACGATGGTGTCGACAAATATGTCTTCCATCGGCAGGCCGAGCGACGCGAAGTAGCTGGGGTTCTTGGTCTCGGGGTAGATGGCAATCGTGCGGCCAGTGGCCTGCGACTGGGCCTTGGCCAGGTCGATGACTTCCTGGAAGGTAATGACCTTGAACTGGCCGTTGAACTGCTGCGGACGCTCGGCATCGGTGGAGATGGCGCCCAGGGTCTTGATTTCGGCCAACGTGAAGTCGTCGCTGAACCAGCCGGTCTGGGTTTCGCCATCGACCTGGATGGTCTTCTTGCGCGCTGCAAATTCAGGGTGCTTGGCCACATCGGTGCTGATGGCCAGGTTCGGGTCGTGGCGGGCGATCAGCTGGCGGTCCTTGGTGACGATGATGTCCATCTCGATCACGTCGGCGCCCAGCTCGATGGCGCGGATATAGGCTTCGCGGGTTTCTTCCGGCAGGTAGCCGGATGCGCCACGGTGTGCAATCACCAGCGGCGGCTGGCCGTTCAGCGTAGACCCAGCGCCCATGGTTTGGCCAGGCATGCTGCTGCAAGCGCTCAGGCCTGCCGCGACCAACAGGGCCGAGGTGGTACGCAGGGGAAAGGAAATCGGGGGCATGCACTACTCCTAGGTTAAGTAGCGGCCGATGCTAGGGCGGGTATGTGACAGTTGTGTTGAAAAAAAGCCCCAGCGCCGCGCGTGCGGCCTGGGGCTTGATCGGAGTTGGGTTGCTTAACCCAGGCGAGCCAGCTGCTCTTTCAGGCGCTCCAGGGTGGCGCCGAAGTCGCTGATGCGGCCGCGCTCCAGCGCGATCACTGCCGGTGGCGCCTTGGCCACAAAGGCTTCGTTGGCCAGTTTGTTGGTCGCCTTGGCGATTTCGCCTTCCAGGCGTGCGGCTTCCTTGCCCAGGCGGGCTTTTTCGGCGGCTACGTCTATCTCCATGTGCAGGCACAGGCGCGCATCGCCGGCTACCACGGTGGGGGCGGCCTGCGCGGCGGCTTGCCAGGCGGCTTCATCATCGAACAGCTTGACTTCGCTGAGCTTGGCCAGGGACTGCAGTACTGGCGCCACCGATTGCATGAACTCGGCGTCGCCCACGCAGTACAGCGGCATGCGGGTCGCGGGCGACACATTCATCTCGCCACGCAGGTTGCGGCAGGCGTCCACCAGGCCCTTGAGCTTAGTGACGTGAGCGATGGCGGCTGGGTCGATCTTGGAAGGTTGGCTTTGCGGATACGGCGCGATGCTCACCGAGTCACCCGGAATGCCCGCCACTGGCGACACTTTTTGCCACAGCTCTTCGGTGATGAACGGAATGATGGGGTGGGCCAGGCGCAAGATGGCTTCCAGCGTGCGGATCAGGGTGCGGCGGGTAGCGCGCTTTTGGGCGTCTGTGCCGTTGTTGATCTGCACCTTGGCGATTTCCAGGTACCAGTCGCAGAACTCGTTCCAGGTGAAGTCGTAGATGGCGTTGGCTACATTGTCCAGGCGGTAGTCGGCAAAGCCCTTGGCCACTTCGGCTTCGGCCAGTTGCAGGGCCGAGCTGATCCAGCGGTCGGCCTGGCTGAAGTCCAGATAGCCGCCGGGGCCGCATTCTTCGGGTGTGTGGTCACGCACGCCGCAGTCCTGGCCTTCGCACTGCATCAGCACGAAGCGTGTGGCGTTCCACAGCTTGTTGCAGAAGTTGCGATAGCCCTCGCAGCGCTTGCTGTCGAAGTTGATGCTGCGGCCCAGGCTGGCCAGCGATGCGAAGGTGAAGCGCAGCGCGTCGGCGCCGAAGGCGGGGATGCCTTCGGGGAATTCTTTCTCGGTGTTCTTGCGCACCGCAGGCGCGGTCTCGGGCTTGCGCAGGCCGGTGGTGCGCTTGTCCAGCAAGGGGGCCAGCGCAATGCCGTCGATCAAATCCACCGGGTCCAGCACATTGCCTTCGGACTTGCTCATCTTCTTGCCCTGTGCGTCGCGCACCAGGCCGTGGATGTAGACATGCTTGAACGGCACCTGGCCGGTGAAGTGCGTGGTCATCATGATCATCCGGGCCACCCAGAAGAAGATGATGTCGTAGCCGGTGACCAGCACGGAGGAGGGCAGGTACAAATCAAAATCTTGCGTCTTCTCCGGCCAGCCCATGGTGCTGAACGGCACCAGCGCCGAGGAGTACCAAGTGTCGAGCACGTCTTCATCGCGCGTCAATTTGGGCGGTGATTTCTTCAGCAACTCGGCTATTGCTTCCGGGGTGTCACCGGCATGCTTTTGCTTTAAGGCTTCTCTCCATTTCTCATGCGCTTCGGCCTCATCGCGCGCCACATAGACCTGACCGTCTTCGTCGTACCAGGCCGGAATTTGGTGGCCCCACCAGAGTTGGCGGGAAATGCACCAGTCCTGGATGTTGTTCATCCACTGGTTATAGGTGTTGACCCAGTTCTCGGGCACGAACTGCACCTGGCCGCTGCTGACGGCGTCGATGGCTTTTTGCGCGATGGACTTGCCGGTGGCGTCACCCTTGCCGACCTGGTTCATGGCGACGAACCATTGGTCGGTCAGCATGGGCTCGATCACCTGGCCGGTGCGGGCGCAGCGTGGCACCTGCAGCTTGTGCTTCTTGGTTTCGACCAGCAGGCCGAGTTCGGTCAGGTCGGCAACGACCTTCTTGCGCGCGACGAAGCGGTCCAGGCCCTGGTAGGCGGCGGGGGCGTTTTCGTTGATCTTGGCGTCCAGGGTCAGCACGCAGATCATCGGCAGCTTGTGGCGCTGGCCGACGGCGTAGTCGTTCTGGTCGTGCGCGGGCGTGACCTTCACCACGCCGGTGCCGAAGGCCTTGTCCACATAGTCGTCGGCAATCACCGGGATCTCGCGGTCGCACAGCGGCAGCTTCACCATCTTGCCGATCAGGTGCGTGTAGCGCTCGTCTTCGGGGTGGACCATCACGGCCACGTCGCCCAGCATGGTTTCCGGGCGGGTGGTGGCCACCGTCAGCGAACCCGAGCCATCGGCCAGTGGGTACTGGATGTGCCACAGGAAGCCGTCTTCCTCTTCGCTCTCCACTTCCAGGTCGGACACCGCGCTTTGCAGGATCGGGTCCCAGTTCACCAGGCGCTTGCCACGGTAGATCAGGCCTTGTTCATACAGCTGCACAAAGGTTTCGGTCACCGTTTTGGACAACTTGGGGTCCATGGTGAAGTATTCACGGCTCCAGTCCACGCTGTCGCCCATGCGGCGCATCTGGCCGGTGATGATGTTGCCGGACTTCTCTTTCCACTCCCACACCTTGGCGGTGAAGGCTTCGCGGCCCAGGTCGTGGCGGCTAATTTTTTGTTCTTGCAGCTGGCGCTCCACCACGATCTGGGTGGCAATGCCTGCGTGGTCGGTGCCTGGAATCCAGGCGGTGTTGCAGCCTGCCATGCGGTGGTAGCGGGTCAGGCTGTCCATGATGGTCTGGTTGAAGGCGTGGCCCATGTGCAGCGTGCCGGTCACGTTCGGTGGTGGCAGCTGGATGGCGAACGACTCCGCACCGGCTTGGGCTACGCCCGTGCCCCGGTGGCCGGCCACGCCATAACCGCGCCGTTCCCATTCCGGGCCCCAGTGCGCTTCCAGCGCGGCGGGTTCGAAGGATTTGGACAGGGATTGCAAGCCGGGCTGGGCGGGAGCGGTGGAAGCGTTGTCGGTCATGGTCTAGCAGGTTCTTTCAGGGAGGGCGCGATTTTACCGGGCGGGTACAGGGATTCTGTTTTGCTACGCTTTTTGTAGCTGCTTGCGAAGTTTTTATATGCGCCAGAGCCCTATTTCATATAAATACCTGGGGCCTGCCAAGGCGATGGCAATGGAGCGGGCTGGCACCTTTTTCACATCGGAGTAGGGCGACGGACCTGGGTTTGTGCGGGTGGTGTTGGTTTCGCGCTAGCAGGCCGTGGCTGCCGATCTGCTGGACCCACCTCCGAGCGTGGCCGCTACCTGGCGGGTGCCCACATCAGGGTGGACGGGGCTTCGGCGCCTACGGTGGTGTAACGTATTCGCCTGCTGGCGTTATCTGTCCCTAGAATGGTGTGCCTCTTTTCCAAGGAGCGTCCATGATCAAGCCTGCCATCCCGCCCGATGAACCGTTCCGGCTCAGCACGCTGCGCTCGCTCAATCTGCTGGATACGCCACCCGAGGAACGTTTTGACCGGCTGACCCGCATGGCCAAGCGGATGTTTGGCGTGCCCATAGCGCTGGTGAGTCTGGTGGACGAAAACCGCCAGTGGTTCAAATCGGCCCAGGGTTTGGGCGTGACCGAGACCCCGCGCGATATTTCCTTTTGTGGCCACGCCATCTTGAGCGACTTGCCTGTGTTGCTGGTGCCCGATGCACTGCAGGACGAGCGTTTTTTTGACAACCCGCTGGTGGTGAACGCACCGCACGTGCGCTTCTACGCGGGCTGGTCGCTGAAGGCGCCCAACGGCAGCAAAATCGGTACGCTATGCCTGCTGGATACGCAGCCGCACACGCTCAGCGCCGAAGACCTGCAGCTTTTGGCGGACCTGGCGGCCATCGTGGAGCAGGAGATATCCGCTTACCAGATGGCTACGGTGGACGAGCTGACGCGGCTGCAGAACCGGCGCGGCTTTCTGGCGCTGGCTGAGCATTGTCTGGGCTTGGCGGTACGCAAATCCATTCCCTGTTGCCTGGTGTTTTTTGACCTGGACAAGTTCAAGGCCATCAACGACAACTTTGGCCACGCCGAGGGCGACAAGGCCTTGCAAGCCTTTGCCGACCTGATGCGGCGCAGTTTTCGCAGTGCCGACATCCTGGCCCGGCTGGGCGGCGACGAATTCGTGGTGCTGATGTTTGACTGCCCGCATGCTCTGGCGCAGACCATTGTGGAGCGTTTGCTGGCAGCGCTGGAGCGGCGCAACCAGTTCTCCCATAGCGGTTACGCGATTGACTGTAGCCACGGCATTGTGCGGGTGTCCCTGGAGGCGCGCGAGTCGGTGGAGACCCTGCTTTCGCGCGCGGATGGGTTGATGTACGAAAACAAGCGCAGTAAAAAAGCCTTGGCTGCGGCCGTGTAGACCGATTCCAAGAACGTCTTCAAGGACTATACGGAGCTGCAACCGGGTTGTGGGGGACGGCACCCGATAATCCCGGCCAAAGGATGTTTGCCCATGTTGTTTGTGTTGTCGCCCGCAAAGGCCCTGGATTTTGAAACGCCCGCCAAAGGCACGCCCCATACCCAACCCCTGTTCATTCAGCAGTCCACCGAGCTGATCGCATTGCTGCGGGCCTATTCGCCGCAGCAGATTTCCGAGCTGATGCACCTCAGCGACGCGCTGGCCGGGCTGAATGTGGCCCGCTACCAGGCGTGGAGCCCCCAATTTACCGCCAAGAATTCCAAGCAGGCCGCGCTGGCCTTCAACGGTGATGTCTACGGCGGGCTGGATGCCGCCACGCTGGCACCCGATGCCCTGGCCTGGGCGCAAGACCATGTCTGCATACTCAGCGGTCTGTACGGCGTGCTGCGCCCGCTGGACTGGATGCAACCGTACCGGCTGGAGATGGGCACCCGTTTGCCCAACCCGCAGGGCGCCACGCTCTACAAGTTCTGGGGTGCGCAAATTGCCGACTACCTGAACCAGCGCCTGCAGGCCGATGCCACGCCGGTGGTGGTCAATCTAGCTTCGCAAGAGTATTTCAAGGCGGTGGACCGCAAGGTCTTGCGCGCGCGGGTGGTGGAATGCGTGTTTGAAGAGCAGAAGAACGGCCAGTACAAGATCATCAGCTTCATGGCCAAGCGTGCCCGTGGGCTGATGGCGCGTTACGCCACCCTGCACCATCTCAGCCTGCCCCAACAGTTGCAGGGCTTCAACCTGGAAGGCTATGCTTACGCGCCCCAGGTGTCCGAGCCCGACCGCCTGGTTTTCCGCCGCCAAGGAACCCCGCATGCCTAAGTCCTACGCCAACACCGCGCAGCAGTCCATCACCCCCGCGCTGCGGCAATGGATCATTGCCCAGGCCGAGGCCGGCTTCACGCCCGATGTGGTGCTGAAGGCCATGCGGGATTCGGGCTGGAGCGAGGAGGTGGCCGTGGAGGCAATGGAGAGCACGCTCACCGCCCATTTGCAGGCGCGCAAACAGAGCTTGCCCGCACCGGTGGCCGTGCCCGCGCCCGACCTGTCGCAAGCCCCGCTGCAGCTGGACGTGGGCGACCGCCAGGTGCGCGTGCTGTCCGTGATGCAGAACCCACGGGTGGTGGTGTTTGGCAACCTGCTCAGCGACGAGGAGTGCGACGCCCTGGTCGAGGCCGCCCGACCGCGCCTGAGCCGCTCGCTGACGGTAGCCACCCAGACCGGTGGCGAAGAGGTGCACGTGGACCGCACCAGCGACGGCATGTTCTTCAGCCGGGGCGAAAGCCCGCTGATCCAGCGCATCGAAGAACGCATTGCCCGTCTGCTGCAGTGGCCCGTGGAAAACGGCGAAGGCCTGCAGGTGCTGCACTACCAGCCCGGCGCCCAGTACAAGCCGCATTACGACTACTTTGACCCGCAGGAGCCGGGCACGCCCACCATCGTCAAACGTGGTGGCCAGCGCGTGGGCACCCTGATCATCTACCTGCGCGAACCAGAAAAAGGCGGCGCCACCATCTTCCCCGATGTGCAGCTGGAGGTGGCCCCACAGCGCGGCAACGCGGTGTTCTTCAGCTACGACCGCCCGCACCCGGCCACCAAGACCCTGCACGGCGGCGCACCCGTGCTGGCGGGTGAGAAGTGGATCGCCACCAAGTGGCTGCGCGAGCGCGAATTTAATTAGTCCCCCCCAGGCTCCACGCTGCGCGCTTACGCCAACCCTCCTTCGGCAAGCTCAGGACAGGCCTTGCAGGGGGCGAACCCGGTGGCCCGGCTAAACCGGTTCCATGGGTTCCCCGCAAGAATGCAGGCGCGTCTACGTTGTGGTGTCACGAATTACAAAGAAAATAGGCTGCTAGCGCAGGTATCTTCTGCGCAAGGTGCTACTAAAGGTATAGCAATCATGAATACTCCTGAACAATCCCAGCTGGGCAAAAGCTCGGCCTATATCGACCAGTACGACGCGTCGCTGCTGTTCCCCATTCCGCGCGCCGTCAAGCGGGCCGAGATCGGCCTGGCCGACCGGGCTGCGCCTTTCTTCGGCGCCGACCTGTGGACCGCGTTTGAATTGAGCTGGCTGAACCTGCGCGGCAAACCCCAGGTGGCGCTGGCGCACATCACCGTGCCCTGCGAGACGCCCAACATCATCGAGAGCAAGTCTTTCAAGCTCTACCTGAACAGCTTCAATAACACCCGCTTTGCCGATGCCGCCATGGTGCAGGCGCGCATCCGCACCGACATCAGCGAAGCCGCCTGGCGCGGCAGCGATACGCCCTCAACGGTGGGCGTGCGCATCCTGCTGCCCGAACTGTTCGACCAGGAGCCGGTGCACGAGCTCGACGGCCTGAGCCTGGACCGGCTGGACATGGACTTTGACAACTACAGCCCCGCCCCCGAGCTGCTGAGCGCCGCGCTGGACGAGGCCCCGGTGTCCGAGGTATTGACCAGCAACTTGCTGAAAAGCAATTGCCTGGTCACCGGCCAACCCGACTGGGGCAGCGTGCAGATCAGCTACAGCGGCCCGCAGATCGACCAGGCCGGCTTGCTGAAATACCTGGTGAGCTTCCGCAACCACAACGAATTCCACGAGCAATGCGTGGAGCGCATCTTCATGGAGCTGTGGACCCGCTGCAAGCCCATCAAACTCAGCGTCTACGCGCGCTACACGCGGCGCGGCGGGCTGGACATCAACCCTTACCGCACCAGCCACCCGGGCACGCTGCCAGGGAATATCCGCACGGCGCGGCAGTAGGGGGGGCACTGGTCGGTCCTTCTTGGCGCAACACGTGATGGTGGTGGCCCGGTAGATTTTTGCTCTTGAATGCATAGCTGCTTGTGCAGGTGTTTACTGCGCTGGGGGGCGATTTGGTTGAGACCTTCGCGTTGGGTTTTTCGTCCTTTGCATCCCCGGCCGGTAAGTGCGCCCTGCGGCGCAGTAACGACTCTTTTGCTGCGCCAAATGAATGAATTTCACCCAAAGGAGGGCGAGCAGAGGGCGTGCCGAAGTTGTGGCCGTCTTCGCTGCGCTGCGGGGTCTGTTGCCTTGCTTGGTCTGCTCGGGGCCCCGCTCGAACTCTGTCTGCGACCTCAAACAATGGCGGGCCCTGATCCGCGCAGCTGTGGCGACCAAAGCACTTCCAATGGCTGTGCTTCGATACCCTGAGGCAGGTAGCTAATCAAAGGGGATCTCTGGATACTCAAGGCTGTGTAAAGAGCGGGTGTCTGTGGCTGGGCTAGGCGCTGAACATGTGTCTGCAGTACGTATGATTGGCGCCATTGCTTTACGGAGATGGTGCATGGCAGATGTTTTGAAACTGGGAGCCTGGGCTGCAGCGGCTTTGCTGGCTGGGTGCGGCGGCGGCAGTGACGGAGGTTCGGCCTCCACGAGTAACACGACTACGATCTGCACTTCGTCCGCTCTGGACGGCGTGAGCGGCGTGGCCAGGTCGGCGGCGCTGGATTCTGTGGTGCAGGTCGAGTCCATGCTGAGCCAGGGTTCCGATGTTTCGCCCATCCAGGCGCGCAGCGGCTCGGCCATCAACGCGTGGTCGGTCAGCCTGGGCACGCTGAGCCAGGCCCGCCTGGCCGAGGTGTCACAGAGCAGCAGCATCGGCGTGCCACGCCGTATCGGGCTGGCGCGCGATGTGGTGCTGACCGCCAGCGTAGACAGCACGGCTGCCGTGCTGGACTGGCAAAGCACGGCCAGTGGCGGCAAGCGCGCGGCCATCAGTTTCAGCTCCGAGGACGCCAAGGGTTTGCGCCTGGGCATGCTGGTGAAAAGCCTGCCGGCAGATGCCACGTTGCGGGTCTATGCGCAGGACGCAAGCACGGCCTATGTGGTGTCTGGCCAGGCTGTGCTGGATGCCGTCCAGCGCAATCTGGGCAGCGGCGACAGCAGCGACAACGCGCGCACTTATTGGACCCCTCTGGTGGACGGCCAGGAGGCCACGCTGGAGATCGAGTTGCCCGCCCAGGTCGCCACCAGCGCGGTGCAGATTGCGGTGCCCCGCCTGTCGCATCTGGTGGTGTCACCGCTGGATTCCAGCACGGTCACCGCCCGTGCCATTGGTAGTTCAGGCAGTTGCGAGGTGGATGTGAACTGCAACAGCAGCTACAGCAGCAAGGAGAGCAACGCCGTGGCCCGCATGGTGTTTGCGTCCAGCGGCACGCTGTACCAGTGCTCGGGCACGTTGCTGAACGACACCAGCTCCGACGGCAAGCCGTACTTTTTGTCGGCCAACCACTGCATCTCTACCCAGACCGAGGCCAGCAGCCTTCAGACCTACTGGTTTTACCGCTCTGCCAGCTGCAATAGCGGTACGTTGAATGCGTCCTATACAACGCGCATTAACGGCGCCACCTTGCTGTATGCCAGCAACACGACCGACACCTCGTTCATGCGCCTGGTCGATACGCCGCCTGCCGGTGCTATGTATGCAGGCTGGGTGGTGGACCCAGCCACCATAGGCTCCACTGTGGCTGGCCTGCATTTTCCCCAGGGTGATTTGCAGAAGATCAGCACCGGTACCGTGGCCTCCTTCCAGCTGTGCAGCCAAACAAGTTCCACATCTCAAAACCGAACTTGTTCAACCTCCACCTCGGGCAGTGGTAATTTCCTGAATGCGGTGTTCAGCAGCGGCGTCACGGAAGAGGGCAGCAGCGGCTCGCCGCTGTTCCAGACCTCGTCCAGTGGCGGCCACTATCTGGTGGGGCAGCTCTATGGAGGCAATTCCAGCTGCACCAATCAAGCAGGTAGCAATATCTACGGCCGTTTCGACCAGGCCTACAGCGCAGCGCTGAGCCAGTGGCTGGGTGGCACCACCTCCAGCACGGGCAGCACCTGCGGCAGTTGATCAACGCTGGGCAGGCCCGGGCCTTGCATGCACGCCGGGTGTAAAGATAAGCAACGCGTCTGAGTCCCGTTTGTAGTGTCTTGTCGCGCTGTGATAATCGCGGCACAACAGTCTTTAGGGAGCGTACGTGGATATTATTTTGCTGATCAAAGCGACCATCATGGGCATTGTGGAGGGGCTGACCGAGTTCTTGCCCATCTCCAGTACCGGCCACCTGATCCTGACCGGCACCTTGCTGGGCATGACAGATGACAAGTCCAAGGTGTTCGATATCGCTATCCAGACCGGCGCCATCCTGGCCGTCATCATCGTCTACTGGAAGCGTATTTCGGGTTCCGTGAGCGAGTTTGCCACCAGCGCCAAGGCACGCAGTTTCGTCTTCAACGTGGCGCTGGGCTTTTTGCCTGCTGGTCTGATCGGCTTCTTCGTCTACAAGAAGATCAAGGACTATCTCTTCAACGCCCCGGTGGTAGCAGCGGCCTTTATCGTCGGTGGCCTGATCATTCTGTGGGTGGAGCGCTACGCCAAACCTAAGGCGCGTGTGAACGACATTGACGACATGACTGCCTTGGACGCCGTCAAGGTGGGCTTCGTGCAATGCCTGGGCATGATCCCCGGCACCAGCCGTTCGGGCTCGACCATCATCGGCGGCATGCTATTGGGCCTGTCGCGCAAGACGGCGACCGACTTCAGCTTCTTCCTGGCCATCCCGACCCTGATCTCTGCGGGCGGCTACAGCTTGTGGAAAGAGCGTGCCTCTTTGTCCATGGCCGACTTCCCGTTGTTCGCCGTGGGCTTCATCGTCAGCTTTCTGGCGGCCTGGCTGTGCATACGCTGGCTGTTGCGCTACATCGCCAACCACAGCTTTGAAGTGTTTGCCTGGTACCGCATCGCCTTCGGTCTGGTGGTGTTGGCCACCTGGTGGACCGGCACGGTGAACTGGGCGGCGTAAACCGGATGGAGGCCATGCGCATAGACGCCGTCATTTTTGATGCCGACGGCACCCTTGTGGACAGCGAGGAGCCGGGCATGGAGGTGATGTTCGACATGGCCCGCGCCCATGGCGTGGAGCTGACGCGCGCGCAGGCCTTCCAGCAGTTCCGCGGCTCGCGTATGGCGGATTGCGTGGCCTGGATTGCGGCGCAGCTGCCGTCTACGTCACCGGCCTCTTCACTGGCATTTCAGGCCGACTTCACGCTGCGGGTACGCCAACAGATGGAAGTGCGCTTTCGCCAGGGCCTAGAGGCTTTGCCCGGGGCGCTGGCGCTGCTGCAAAGCTTGCAACTGCCGTTTTGCGTGGCCACCAACGGCCCACGTGCCAAGGTGGAGCTGACGCTGGGTCTGACGGGGCTGCTGCCATTGTTGGGCGAGCGTATTTTTTGTGCTTACGAAGTGGGCTCTTTCAAGCCCGACCCCGGGCTCTTCCTGCATGCGGCCCAGGCCCTGGGCGCGCAGCCCCGCCATTGCGCGGTGGTGGAAGACAGCCTGCCCGGTGTACAGGCCGGGTTGGCTGCCGACATGCAGGTGTTCTGTCTGCACCCGCGCGAGGGCATGCCAGCGGAGATGGCCGAGCGGGTTGTTTTTATCGATGGACTGGCTGCGCTGCAGCCCTTCTTTGCGCCGCGCTGAGTGAGGCCAAGCTAAGTGAGGCCAAGCTGAGGCTTAGCCACCGCCCATGTTGCGCAGCGCTGCTTCAATAGCGGCTGCGGTGGCCAGTGGCTTTTCCATGGGAAACAGGTGGCTGCCGTCCAGCATCATGGTGCGGCCATGGGTTACTTTATGGGTCAGCGCCATGCCGACCTGGCGTATCTCGGCCGACTGTGTGCCTCCTATAAAGGCCGCTGGGCATTTCAGTGGGTGGCGGCGCAGCAGGCTTTCCAGGTTGTGTGGCAGGGTGTTATAGATGGCGGTTTCTACCGCCCGGTCAAAGCCCAGCACGCGTTTGCCATCCAGGTCTTGCATGCCATGCGCCACGTAGTCCTGCAGCACCTGCGGGTCCCAGCGGGCGAAGGCTTTTTTGCTTTGGAAATGCTCCAGCGCCGCCTGCTGGCTGGGCCAGTGCTGGCGGCGTCCTTTGCTGATTTTGCCGGGCGACACGGTCTCCACCATATTGGTGCGCTTGAAGGCGCTCAGCGTGGTGGCACGCCAGCCGCCTACCAGGGGCGAGTCCAGCAGCAGCACGCCACGCGCCAGCTCTGGGTGCCGTGCGGCGGTCATCAGGCTCAGAAATCCGCCCAGCGAATGCCCCACCAGAAACGCCGGCTCGCCCTGCTGGGCCACCACGTCTGCCGCAAAGTCGGCTAACTGCTGCACCAGCTGCGGCCAGTTATTGCTGACCGGGTAGCGCGGGTCGTGGCCAACTTTTTCCAGTGCGTCTACCGTGTAGCCACGGGCGCGCAGATTGTCGAACAGGAGGCGGTAGGTGGATGCGGGAAAGCTGTTGGCGTGCGCGAAGATGATGGATTGCATGGCTGCCATTGTGGGCAATTTGACGGCAAGGGGCAGTCACGTATGTTTAGCACATGCGTATGTTAGGTAAGCAATGCGCCACTCCTTCCAGGAACACCGCGGAACTGGCTTTGCCAGGCCGCTGGTGTTGCCCCCTGCAAGGGGGTTGGAGCAGCGACACAAAGTGCGCGCAGCCTGGGGGTGTGCTTATTAAATCAGCCGCTCGTTGGGCGTGGTGATTTTGCGCAGCGGCTTGCCACGGCTGGATTCCACCATCAGCGGCACATCGGTGGCTTCGCCGTTCCACATTGGGTCTTCGATGCTGTCGAACACCTCGCGCAGCTTCTTGCCCCAGCTACTGTGCAGCATGCGGAAGTAGGGGTTGTTTTCGTCCATGCAGACCACTTTGTCGGTCTGGAATTTGTCGGCCTCGTAGACCACCAGGTCCAGCGGTAGGCCGACGGACAGGTTGGACTTGAGCGTGGAGTCCATGGACACCAGCGCGCATTTGGCGGCCTCGTCCAGAGGGGTTTCGGGGGAGATGACGCGGTCCAGCACCGGCTTGCCGTATTTGGATTCGCCGATCTGGAAGTACTGCGTTTCGTGCGTGGCTTCGATGAAGTTACCGGCCGAATAGACCTGGAACAGGCGCATGCCCTCGCCCTTGATCTGGCCGCCGAAGATCATCGAGGCATTGAACTCCACCCCGGCTTGGCGCAGCGATGCGGCGTCGCGCTCGTACACATGGCGCACGGCGGCGCCCAGTACGCGGGCCGCTTCGAACATGCTCTTGGCGTTCCAGATGGTGATGGGCTCGCTGTCTTCGTGCTCCTTCAGCTGCTCGACCTGCAGAATCTCGCGGATGGACTGCGAGATGCTCAGGTTGCCGGCCGACAGCAGCACCATGAAGCGGTCGTCCGGCTTTTCATAGACGATCATCTTGCGGAAGGTGCTGATCTGGTCCAGGCCGGCATTGGTACGGGAGTCGGACAGGAAAACCAGTCCGGCATTGAGTTTGATGGCGACGCAGTAGGTCATGGCGCAGTAGATTCGTGGTGGAGCAGCAGGTCAGCCCTGCTCGCGTTGGGCTAGTTTCTTGAGGCTGTACAGGGCCTCCAGGGCGTCGCGGGGAGACAGCGTGTCCGGATGGATGGCCGCCAGCGCCGATTCTACGGGGCCAGGCCCCAATTGCACCGGCTCGGGCGGGGCGGCGAACAGGTCTACCTGCGCCTGGCTGCCCTGGGCGTGGTCTTCCAGCGCGGCCAGGGTGTGGCGGGCGTGGTTCAACACGGCGGCCGGCATGCCGGCCAGGCGCGCCACCTGGATACCGTAGCTGCGGCTGGCCGGGCCGGGCTGCAGCTCGTGCAGGAAGACGATGTCGCGGCCCGATTCGGCCGCACTCACATGCATGTTCACCGCGCCATGGTGCGAGGCGGGGAACTCGGTCAGCTCGAAGTAATGCGTGGCGAACAGGCAGAAGGCCTGGGTCTTGTCGTGCAAGTGCGCGGCAATGCCGCTGGCCAGGGCCAGGCCGTCAAAGGTCGAGGTGCCCCGGCCGATCTCGTCCATCAGCACCAGGCTGTGGGCGGTGGCGCTGTGCAGGATTTGCGCGGCCTCGGTCATTTCCACCATGAAGGTGGATTGCGCGTTGGCCAGGTCATCCGCCGCGCCAATGCGGGTGTGGATGGCGTCTATCGGCCCAAGGCGGCAACTGTCGGCCGGCACATAGCTACCCATGCTGGCCAGCAGCACGATGATGGCCACCTGGCGCATATAGGTCGATTTACCGCCCATGTTGGGGCCGGTGATGATCTGCATGCGCTGGCGGTGGCCCATGGCCGTGTCGTTGGCGATGAAGCTGGCGCTGGAGTTTTCGGCCAGGCGCGCCTCCACCACCGGATGGCGGCCGCGTTCGATGGCGATGCAGGGTTCCTTGACGAACACCGGCGCACACCAGTTCAGCGTCAGGGACCGCTCGGCCAGGGTGCACAGCACGTCCAGCGCGGCCAATGCGTAGGCCAACTGTCCCAGGCGCGGCACAAAGGCCTGCAGCTGGTCCAGCAGTTGTTCAAACAGCCATTTCTCGCGCGACAGCGCGCGTTCCTGGGCGCTCAGGGCCTTGTCTTCGAAGGCCTTGAGTTCGGGGGTGATGAAGCGCTCGGCGTTCTTCAGCGTTTGGCGGCGCCGGTAGTCGTCGGGCACCTTGTCTACCTGGCCCTGGGTGACCTCAATGTAGAAGCCGTGGACCTTGTTGAACTGCACGCGCAGGTTGGCAATGCCGGTACGGGCTTTTTCGCGGGTTTCCAGGTCCAGCAGAAAGGTGTCGCAATTGGTCTGGATGGCGCGCAGCTCGTCCAGTTCGGCGTCAAAACCGTGGTTGATCACGCCGCCATCGCGCACCAGGGCCGAGGGCTCGTCCAGGATGGCGCGCTGCAGCAGGGCGGCACAGCCTTCGGGTGGTTGCAGTGCACCAGCGATTTGAGCCAAATACGGCGTTTGCGCAGGTATTGCCTGCAGCAGTAGCTCTGTTTTTTGTAGCGTGTACTGCAGGGCTACCAGCTCGCGCGGGCGCACCTGGCGCAGGGCGATGCGGGCGCTGATGCGTTCCACGTCGCCGCTGCCCTTGAGCTGTTCGCGCAGGCGCTGGCCCATGCCGGCCTCGCGCAGCACGCCAATCGCTTGCAGGCGCAGCGCGGCTTCGCTGCGGTCGCGCTGGGGTTCCAGCAACCAGCGCTTGAGGGCCCGGCTGCCCATGCTGGTGCTGCAGGTGTCGAGCAGGGAAAACAGCGTGGGTTTGTCCTCGCCGCGCAGGGTTTGCGTCAGCTCCAGGTTGCGCCGGGTGCTCAGCGGCAGGCTGATGCTGGCATCGCTTTTCTGCACGCGGATGGTTTGCACGTGGGATAGCGCGCGGCCCTGGGTATGTTCGGCAAATGTCAGCAGCGCGGCGGCGGCGGCGTGGGCCTGGGGCAGGTCTTCTGCCTGCCAGGCTTCCAGGCTGGCGGCGTGCAACTGCTCCAGCAGCTTGCGCTGGCCCAGTGCAGCGTCAAACTGCCAGGCCGGGCGCGCGGTGCTGGACAGGGCCGTGGCGGACGCGCGCTTCAGTGCCTGGATGCGTTGGCTGAAGCTGGCGCTGGCGTCGGCGCTGTGCAGCAGCTCGCTGGGGGCGATGCGTGTCACCCAGGCCTCCAGCTCGTCGCTGGGGCATTCGGCCAGGTGGATTTCGGCGCGTGTCACGCTCAGCCAGGCCAGGCCACAGCTATTGCGCGGACCCTGGTGCACGGCCAGCAGCACGGATTCGGTTTTGTCGGCCAGCAGCTCGGCGTCGGTCAGCGTGCCGGGCGTGACCACGCGCACCACCTTGCGTTCCACCGGGCCCTTGCCCGTGACTTCGCCCACCTGTTCGCAAATCGCTACCGACTCGCCCAGCTTGATCAGCTTGGCCAGGTAGCCTTCCATGGAGTGGAAGGGCACGCCGCACATGGGGATGGGCTGGCCAGCGGTCTGGCCGCGCTTGGTCAGCGTGATGTCCAGCAGGGCTGTGGCCTTCTCGGCGTCGCCAAAGAACAGCTCATAGAAATCGCCCATGCGGTAGAACACCAGGGTCTCGGGGTACTCGTGTTTGATGGCCAGGTACTGGGCCATCATGGGCGTGTGGCCAGGCGCGTTGGGCGACGGGGTTTTTTCGATCAAGATCGTGGTTCCAAGGGGGGCGGGCAGTGCACGGCGCGGGCTGAACAGGCGCAGCGGCCCGGCTGGGCAAGCGGGGGAAAAGTGTCTTGATTATCAGGGATGGCGTGGGCCGCTTAGTCGTCTATAGATGCGCTCCAGCGGTCGCCCCAAGCCTGGCCTGCCTGGTCCAGGTCGCGGCGCTGGCGCTTGGTGGGGCGGCCGTGGTCCAGGCTGTGGGCGGGCTCGGGGGCCAGGCGGCGCTGCTCTGCGGCGGCGGTGCGGGTTTGCAGGCTTTCCGGTGTTTCGGCGTACAGGGCTTGCGCTACTGGCGCCGGGCCGCGCGCCTGGCTGATGCCGACCACCACCACGGTACGAATCACGGGCCCCTGTCGCAGGGTGATGTGGTCGCCGGCCTTGATTTCACGCGCGGGTTTTACATCTTGGCCGGCTACCTGCACCCGGCCCTTGTTGACTTCTTCGGTGGCCAGGCTGCGGGTTTTGTAGAAGCGGGCGGCCCACAGCCATTTGTCGATACGTAGTTTGTCCATCGTCCTTGGTTCAGGTTGTCAGGGGCAGTCGCACACAGGCGTCCAGCCCGTCGTGCTGGCCCTGCCGGCTGCGGTTTTGCAGGCTGATGGTACCGCCCAGGGCATGCACGATCTCCTGGCAGATGGACAAACCCATGCCAGAGCCATGGTGCACGTCACCGGCGGAGAAAGGCTGGTACAGGCGGCGCGCCAACTCGGGCGAGATGCCTGGGCCGCTGTCGGCAATGCGCAGCTGGGCATGACGTCCCTCCAGGCTGAGCTGGACTTCGAGCGTGCCGCCATGGGGGCTGTATTTGATGGCGTTGTGTAGCAGGTTGCGGGTTAACTCGCGCAGCATCCAGTCATGGGCCCGCACCAGGGCTGGCTGTGTATCCAGCGCAAAGTCCAGGTCTTTGTCGGCCACCAGGGGCGACAGGTCCAGGGCCACGGCGCGCACGGCTTCGGCCCAGTCCAGCGGCTGGGCATCGTCCTGCTGGCGCAGCTGCTCTACCTTGGCTAGGGCCAGCATCTGGTTGGCTAGCGTGGTGGCGCGGTCTACCGTGGCGTTGATTTCATGCAAGGCTTGCAGCGGCTCTACGTCGCTGCGCAGGGCGGACTGGACCTGGGTTTTCAGCACCGCCAACGGGGTGCGCAGCTGGTGGGCGGCGTCGCGCACAAAGCGTTTCTGGTGGTCCAGCAGGTGCTGCAGGCGGTCCATGACCTGGTTGGTCGCGTCCAGCAGCGGGCGCAGCTCGCGCGGTGCGTCGGGCGCGGACAGGCGGGTTAGGTCACCCTCGGGGCGGTCTTGCAGGGTGCGGCTGAGCTGGCGCACCGGGCCGGTGGCGTGCTGCACCACGGCGACCACCAGCACGGCGATGACCAGGATCAGCGCAGCCTGGCGCCACAGGGTGTCGATCAGGATCTGGCGCGCCAGGGTGTGGCGCAGCTCCAGGGTTTCGCCGACCTGGATCACAGCCATGGCGCGCCCGGTCTGGGTGGCCACGGGCTGCAGCAGTACGGCCACGCGCACGGGCTCTTCGCCTACGCTGTCGTTGTAGAAATCCACCAGCGCGGCATAGGGCGGGCGCTGGGGGATGCTGCCGTGCCAGAAGGGCAGCACGGTGTAGCCCGATACCAGCTGCCCGTCCAAGCTGGAGACCCGGTAGAACATCTTGCTTTTGTTGTCCGCCTCGAAGGCCTCCAGTGCGGCGTAGGGCACGGTGGCGCGCAGCACGGCTTTGTCGTCGTAGCCGTCTACCTCCAGCTCTTCGCCGATCGACTTGGCCGAGGCCAGCAGGCTGCGGTCGTAGGCCGTGGTGACGGCTTCCAGCGCCTGCTCGTACAGGCTGTAGGTGTTGATGCCCACCACCAGCAGCACCGGCAGCAAAATGCCCAGCAGCAGGGTACGGCGCAGGGAGCGGCTGGGTTTCAAGCGCTTTCCTTGAGCAGGTAGCCCAGGCCGCGCAAAGTCATCAGGTGCACACCGGTGGCGCTGAGCTTTTTGCGCAAGCGGTAGGCCACGACCTCGATGGCTTCGTACTGCACCTCTTGTGCGCCAGGGAAGACGAGTTCAAACAGGCGTTCTTTGCTGACCGCATGGCCGGGCTGGGCCATCAATGGGCGCAGCATGGCCAGCTCGCGTGGACTGAGCTCCAGCGGCTGGTCCAGGTGGTAGAGTACGCTGCTCTCTTTTTCATAGCGTAATGCGCCCAGATTGATTGCGCTGGAGGCCGATTTTTCTTCAAAGCCAAATGCGGAGTCGCTGCTGCGCCGGGCCAGGGCGCGCAGCCGGGCTTCGAGCTCTTCCAGGTCGAAGGGCTTGGGTAGATAGTCGTCGGCGCCGGTATTCAGGCCCAGGATCTTGTCGCCCACGGTGCCGCGTGCGGTGAGTATCAGCACCGGCGTGCGCAGGCCCTGCTTGCGGGCCGCGGCCAGTACCTGCAGGCCGTCCATGCTGGGCAAGGACAGGTCCAGCAACACCACGTCGGGCGGCGCAGCCTGCCACAGGTCTAGCGCGGCGCGGCCGTCGCCACAGGCTTGTACCCGCATACCTTGCCTGCCCAGTGCGCGCAGCAGTGTGGTTTGCATTGCCGGGTCGTCTTCCACCAGAAGTAATCGCATAGGCGAGACTGTAAGCGCCCGTGGGGCCTAGCATTTTCCCTAGTGCTTTTCGACAGCCAATTGACAGGCTGGCTTTGCATCATCGACCGATTCCCACAATCCACAAGGAGACCGCGATGCGTCGTGATGCTTTTCTGAAGTCCCTGGCGGCACTGGCCGCAGCCGGAGCCCTGCCCCTGTCGGCCCGTGCCGCACCCAATATCAAGATGATGATCCCCGCCAACCCGGGTGGCGGCTGGGACACCACGGGCCGCGCCCTGGGCAAGGCCATGACGGATGCCCAGGTGGCCGATACCGTGAGCTTTGACAACAAGGGCGGCGCTGCGGGCGCCTTGGGCCTGGCGCAGTTCGTCAACGGCAACAAGGGTGATCCGAACGCCGTGATGGTGATGGGCGCCGTGATGCTGGGCGGCATCATCACCGGCAAGCCGCCGGTCAGCCTGTCGCAAGCCACGCCGCTGGCCCGGCTGACCACCGAATACAACGTGTTCGTGCTGCCAGCCAATTCGCCCTACAAGTCCATGAAGGAAGTGGTGGAGCAGCTGAAGAAGGACCCGGGCAGCATCAAATGGGGCGGTGGCTCGCGCGGCTCTACCGAGCACATTGCAGCCGCGATGATTGCCCGCGACGTGGGTGTGGATCCGTCCAAGATTAACTACGTTGCCTTCCGGGGCGGCGGTGAGGCGACTGCGGCCATCCTGGGCGGCAACGTCACGGTGGGCGGTAGCGGCCTGAGCGAGTTCTCCGAATACATCAAGACCGGCAAGATGAAGGCGCTGGCCATGACCTCGGGCACGCGCCTGAAGGGTGTGGACATTCCCACTCTGAAGGAGATGGGCATTAATGTGGAGATCGGCAACTGGCGCGGTGTGTACGGCGCGGCCGGCATCACGACCGAGCAGCGCAAGCAGCTGATTGATGTGCTGGTCAAAGCCACCAAGTCCAAGGCCTGGGCCGAGGCGGTGGAAAAGAACAACTGGACGCCCGCGCTGCTGACCGGGGCCGAGTTCGAGAAGTTCGTGGACGACGACTTTGCCAGCTTGCGCGCCACCATGGTCAAGTCGGGCATGGTGTAAGGCCATGGCGTTGGCTGTGCGATCTCCCCAGACCTGGATCGGTTTGGGTACGGTGGGCTTGGGCGCCGCCATGGCGCTGGGCGCGCTGGCCATCACCTCCGAGGCCGGCTATGCGGGCGTGGGCCCCAACTTTCTACCCTGGGTGGTGGCGCTGGTGCTGTGCGTGCTGGGCGCCTGGATGGTGTGGGAGGCCAGCACTGGCGGCTTCCGCGCCATGGACGAGGCCTCGGGCGCAGAGTGGGCCGACTGGGCGGCGTTTGCCTGGGTGTCGGTGGGCATTCTGGCGAATGCAGCGTTGATTACCAGCCTGGGGTTCATCCTGAGCTGCACCCTGTGCTTTGCGCTGGCGGTGCGTGGTTTTATCTCGGCAGAGGGGCAGGGTGGACGGGGCTTGCGTGCCACCGCGCGAGACGTTCTGGTGGGCTTTTTGATTTCCGCCCCGGTGTACTGGATGTTTACCAAACTATTGGCCATCAACTTGCCTGGCCTGACGCAGACGGGGTGGCTGTAATGGATATCTGGAACAACTTGCTGCAGGGTTTCATCACTGCAGGCACGCCCATCAACCTGCTGTGGGCCCTGCTGGGCTGCACCCTGGGTACGGCGATTGGCGTGCTGCCGGGCATTGGCCCCGCGACTGCGGTGGCGATGCTGCTGCCCATCACGGTGAAGGTCGAGGCCACGGCTTCAATGATCTTCTTTGCCGGCATCTACTACGGTGCGATGTACGGTGGCTCCACCACCTCCATCCTGCTGAATACGCCGGGGGAGACGGGCTCCATGGTCACGGCCATGGAGGGCAACAAGATGGCCAAGAATGGCCGGGCCGGCGCGGCGCTGGCCACGGCGGCCATAGGCTCGTTCGTGGCGGGCACCATCGCCACGGTGCTGGTGACGCTGTTTGCACCCCTGGTGGCCACCTATGCGGTGCGGTTGGGGCCACCCGAGTACTTTTTGCTGATGCTGCTGGCGTTCACCACCGTGAGCGCCGTGCTGGGCAAGAGCACGTTGCGTGGGCTGACATCGCTGTTCATTGGCCTGGCCATGGGCTTGGTGGGGCTGGACCAGCTGACCGGCGCGGCCCGTTACACCGGCGGTGTGCCCGAGCTGATGGACGGGCTGGAAGTGGTGCTGATCGCCGTAGGCCTGTTCGCGGTCAGCGAGGCCTTGTACAACGTGATGTTCGAAGGGCGTGTGGCCGAGTCGCGCAACCCGATGAGCAAGGTGCATATGACCGCATCGGAGTGGAAGCGCTCCTGGCCAGCCTGGCTGCGCGCCACCTTCATCGGCTTTCCGTTCGGCACCATTCCCGCGGGCGGCAGCGAGATACCTACCTTTCTGAGCTACGCGGTGGAGAAAAAGATCTCCAAGCACAAGGAGGAGTTTGGCACTACCGGCGCCATCGAGGGCGTGGCCGGACCGGAGGCAGCGAACAACGCGGCCATCACCGCCACGCTGATCCCGCTCCTGACGCTGGGCATTCCGACGTCGAACACGGCGGCTATTCTGCTGGGTGCCTTCCAGAACTACGGCATACAGCCGGGTCCGCAGCTGTTTGACACCAACGCCACCCTGGTATGGGCGTTGATTGCCTCGCTCTACATCGGCAATGTGATGCTGCTGGTGCTGAACCTGCCCATGGTGGGCCTGTGGGTCAAGCTGCTGAAGATCCCCAAGCCGCAGCTGTACGCTGGCATTTTGATCTTCGCTACGGTGGGCGTTTACGGCATGCGCCAAAGCGCGTTCGACCTGGTGCTGTTGTACGGCATAGGCCTGCTGGGTGTGGTGATGCGGCGCTTTGACTTTCCGACCGCACCGGTGGTGGTGGGCATGATCCTGGGCCCTCTGGCTGAAGCGCAGATGCGCAATGCGCTGTCGATTGGCGAAGGCAAATGGACGGTTTTCCTGGAGCGGCCCATGTCCGTGACCTTGCTGGTGGTGGTGCTGTCGGTATTGCTGCTGCCGCGTATCGTGAAGGCGTTTGCTGCCAAAAAACAGGCTTTACCTGGCTAGCCTGGTTTGGGCATCAAAATAGCGGCTGGCGCACGTATTCTGTGCGCCAGCCGCTATTTTTTTGATAGAAGCAGGAACACGATGGGCAGACAAGACGCACAAGCGCAGCAGTGGGGGCCGAATGGGCGCCGTGGTTTGGTATTGGGCACGCTGCTGGGGGCAGCCCTGGGCTTGGCGGGCTGTGTGACGGCACCGGTGGAGGTGGCCCCGCCGGCGCCAAATCCGCCCGCCGTGAAGCGGCCGCCGCGCATCGGTCTGGCCCTGGGCGGCGGCGCTGCGCGCGGTTTCGCCCATGTGGGCGTGATCCAAGTGCTGGAAGAGGCGGGCATACGCCCCGACCTGGTGGTGGGCACCTCGGCCGGCAGTCTGGTGGCTTCGCTGTATGCCAGCGGCAAGAGCGGCGCGCAGCTGCAGCAGGTGGCAGAGACCATGGAGGAAGCCGCCTTCACCGACTGGACCCTGCCCATCTTCAGCCGTGGCATGCTGCGCGGTGATGCGCTGGCCCGCTATGTGAATGCCCAGGTGGGCAGCCGGCCGATTGAAAGCATGCCCATGCCCCTGGGTGTGGTGGCCACGGACCTGAACAGCGGCGACGCGGTACTGTTCCAGCGTGGCGATACCGGCACTGCCGTGCGCGCATCCAGCGCAGTGCCAGCGGTGTTCCAGCCGGTCAAAATATCTGGACGCGAATATGTGGACGGCGGTTTGGTGTCGCCCGTGCCGGTGCGCTATGCACGCCAGATGGGGGCTGAGCTGGTGGTGGCGGTGGATATATCGAGTGCGCCCGAGGGCAACCAGGCCAACGACACCATGCAGATCCTGCTGCAAACCTTTGCCATCATGGGCAAGAGCATTAGCGTGTACGAGCTGCGTGATGCCGATGTGCTGGTGCGGCCAGCGCTCCTGGGCGTAAAAAGTGCCGACTTCGGCGCGCGTCGCCGCTCCATCGAGGCCGGGCGTGCTGCCATGCTGCAAGCTCTGCCACAACTCAAGGCAGCCTTGCTGGCCAAGAGCCATTGACGCTTGCGTGAAATCGAACGGGCATAAAAAAAGGCCCCGTCTTGCGACGAGGCCTGTAAGGGATCCCTGAGCCTGATGGCGTCGAAAGGACCCGAGGAGACAACTGGTGGAAACCGAGGTTTCAAATCAGGACTGTCCGTTCGGGCCCTGGCATGCAGCCAGGAAAGCCCTTAGCGAATTAACGCTTTTTGGTAGCGGCAGCGGCGGTGGTGCCAGCAGCGCTCACTGCGGAAGCAGCCACAGCCTTGAAGTTGGCTTCAGCGGCGTCGGAAGCTTGCTTCACAGCCTTTTGAACGGATTCAAAAGCGTTGTTGGCTGCGGACACAGCGCTTTTCAGCACGGCCACAGCGGACTCGGAGCCGGCGGGCGCGTTCTTGGTGGCGCTTTCGATCAGGCCAGCGACCTTCTTTTGGGCTTCAGCGGTTTGACCTTCGATGGCCTTGCCGAATTCGGCGCTGGTGCCTTGGGCGATGTCGTACAGGTGGCGGCTGTAAGCGGCGGTCTTTTCAGCCAGGGGCTGCAGCAGGCCAGCTTGCAGGGCCAGCAGTTCTTGGGCGTCTTTTACGCTCAGAACAGCTTGGGAGTGGGTAGCGGCTTCGGACAGGGCGGCCTTGGAAGCGGTCAGGTTCAGTTCCACCAGCTTTTCAACGCCTTCGAAAGCCTTGGTCGTCAGACCAAACAGGGTTTCGATGGTAGCTTTGTGGGAGGCCAGAACTTGTTCAGCGGTCAACATATAAAAATCTCCAGTTAATAAGAAACGGTAAAAGATCCAACATCTGCGCTGTGACTGGCTATCCGCCGGTTTATGTTGCAGTGCAGCATGGATTAAATTATAGGCCGCCTGTTCTGGCGTGCAAGGCTTTTATGCTGCGCTGCAGCACATTAGACATTCGACTCTATCCCCAGGTGGGGCCTGCACTATCGACATATTGAGACGGCGATTCCCATGCACGCGTACTACTCCGACCACTTCGTATTGCCCTTGCCAGCGGGCCACCGTTTCCCTATGGCCAAGTACCGCATGCTGCGCGACCGCGTGGCTGCGGAGCTGGCGCAAGTTGTCCAGCGGGAGGCGCCACGTGCCAGTGATGGTGAGCTGGCTCTGGCTCACCATCCGGCCTATATCCAGTCGCTGGTGGATGGGTCGATCATGCAATTGCAGCCGCAGGTGATGCGGGACATTGGTTTTCCCTGGAGCCAGGCCATGGTGGAGCGCTCACGTCGCTCAGCCGGCGCTACGGTGGCTGCGGTGCGTGATGCCATGGCCGGGCAAGGCATCGCGGCGAATATGGCCGGGGGCACACACCACGCTGGCGCCGACAAAGGTGCGGGCTTCTGCGTGTTTAACGATGCGGCCATCGCCGCTCGCGTAGCGCAGATGGAGTGGGGGCGTACGCACCGCAGGCCTTTGCAGGTGGCGGTGGTGGACCTGGACGTGCACCAGGGCGACGGCACGGCGGGCATCTTCCAAGGGGATGCCAGTGTCTTCACGCTGTCATTGCATGGAGAGAAGAACTTCCCGTTTCTTAAACAGGCCAGCGACCTGGATGTGGGCTTGCCCGATGGCTGCGGCGACGTGGCCTACCTGGAAGCGCTGGAAAACGCGCTGGAGCAGCTGAGTCAGCGGTTTGAACCCGATCTGTTGATCTACCTGGCAGGGGCAGACCCATTTGAGGGCGACCGCCTGGGGCGCCTGAAGCTCAGCTTTGACGGCCTGCAGGCGCGCGATCGTCGTGTCTTTGATTGGGCCTGGCAGCGCCGTCTGCCCTTGGCATTTGCCATGGCGGGCGGCTACGGCACGCAGCTGGAGCAGACAGTGCAGGTGCAGGTCAACACCTACACCGTGGCGCTGGAGTACTGGCGGCGTTGGCAGGCCTTGGGGCTTTAGCTCAGGCTGCCAGGGCTTCGATTTCGCGCTCTGCGCTGGCCAGGGCAGCTGCCTTTGCGGTGTCACCCATGGCAACGCCCTCGGCGCGTACAAAACGCACATCGGTGATGCCCAGAAAGCCCAGTACGGCAACCAGATAGCTTTCCTGGTGTTCCAGGGCGCGCATGCTCTCAGACGTGGAGTACACGCCGCCTCGGCCCGATACGACGATGACGGTTTTGCCTGCCGCCAGGCCGACCGGGCCTTTGTCGGTGTACGAGAAAGTGCGCCCAGGCTGGGCGATGCGGTCAATCCAGGACTTGAGCTGGGTCGGGATGCTGAAGTTGTACAGCGGCGCGCCAATCACCAGCACGTCGGCCGCCAGGAATTGCTGTACCAGGCGTTCGGAGACTTCGTTTTCGGCGCGTTGTTCGGGCGTCAATCCTTCCGCATCTGCTCCCAGGCGAAAGCCCAGCGACTCTGCGGAAAGGTGGCTGGGCGTGGCAACGGCCAGGTCCAGATGTTCTACGGTGGTGCCGGGATGGCTGCTCTGCCACTGGGCCACGGTGCGTGCAGTCAGTTGGCGGGTGATTGAGTGCGTACCCAGGATGCTGGAGTCGATGTGCAGTAGTTTCATGGTTGCTAGGTGTATGCAGTAGAAGGGGCCGGCCGCGATAAGAGCGGGTGAAAGCATTGTTTCAGCTTCACAATGCTTTGATAAGCCGCTGAAAATGCGATGGATTGTTCTGCAGATAGGACAATGTGTCTGCTATTACCAAATACCGAGATGCAAGACTTGAACGATATGGCGTACTTCGCCGAAGTTGTGGAGCGTGGAGGCTTTGCGGCCGCTGGGCGTGCTTTGGGGTTGCCCAAGTCCAGGCTATCGCGCCGAGTGGCCGAGCTGGAAGCCCGTTTGGGGGTGCGCCTGCTGCAGCGCACAACCCGTAAGCTGTCACTGACCGAGATGGGCGAGATCTACCACCGCCATTGCATGGCGATGCGTGACCAGGCCGATGCCGCCGAAGAGGCTGTGGCCCAGGCACAAACCGAGCCGCGCGGCACCATCCGGGTGGCCTGTCCGGTAACCCTGGCACAGACCGCACTGGGCGATGTACTGCCCCAGTTCCTGGCACGCTATCCCCATGTGAAAGTGGATATGCGTGTGAGTAACCGCGTCGTAGATTTGGTAGAGGAGGGGATAGACGTGGCTTTGCGGGTGCGCTTATCGGTAGAAGACAGCGGAAGCCTGGTGGTCAAACAGCTGGGTGTGACCCGCTCCATGCTGGTGGGCAGTCCGCAGCAATTGGCGCGCCAGGGGTGTCCGGGTTCACCGGGGGAGCTGGCGGGGTTGGATTCCGTCAGCATGTCCGCCGTCGACGGGCGGGCCACATGGCACCTATTAGGTCCGAACGGCATGGCCCAAACGGTGCGGCACCAGCCACGCTTGGTGGCCGATGATTTATTGACCTTGAAACTGGCAGCCCTGGCCGGCTCGGGAATATGCGTTTTGCCCGCCTACATGTGTACTGATGACATCATTGTTGGCAGGCTGGTCCCGGTGTTGCCGGGGTGGGCGCCACACCCAGGCATATTCCATGCGGTGTTTCCGTCCCGTCGGGGTATGGTGCCTGCCGTACGGCGGTTTCTGGACTTCCTGGAGGAGAAGTTCAACAGTGACTCGCCGTTCTATGAGGCGATACCCATGCTTTGAGTCACGCTTTGAGGAACAAGTCCCGGTCGGGCGCAAAGTTGGAATGCAGGGGCAGCAAGGCTCCACCCAGGGCATGCGCGTCCGATCCTATGCTGCCGGCCACGATGGGTGTGGGCCACAGACCCTCCCAGTTGTAATCCTTCAGCGCCTGCTGGGTGCTGGCGAGCAGTTGCTGCAGCAGCGGTCGGCACATGGAGCCATCGATCACCACGGCCTCCGGAGCCAGAAACGCTGTTCCACTGACCACGCAGTGCGCGAGCGAGTTAGCGGCGCGGGTCACCCATTTCTGGGTTTCTGTGGCAAACGGGGCTTGCATGGCCCGTTCATCGTAGGCTGCGCTGGGGTCCAGGCCGTGGGCCTGCAGGCGTTGCTCCAGCTCCCATAGCGAGGCATTGACCAGCAATTGTTCGGGGGGGGCGCCAGGCGCCTGCGCCAGGTACATGGGCAGCGAGGCCACGGCACCGGCATTGCCGCGCATGCCCGCGTGCAGGTGCGAATTGATGACCAGGCTGCCGCCCACGAAGGTGTCGACAAACAGGTAAAGAAAAGTCTTCAGGTTGCGGCCCTGGCCGGCCACCAGCTCGGCTACGCAGGCGGCGGTGGCGTCCTTGGCAAAGCTGACCGGCAGTTCAGTCATGGCCTGCACCTCAGCACCCAGGTCGATCTGGTTCCAGGCACTGGACTGGGCTTCGGAAAGACCCAGCATCTTGTGCCAGCCGCCGAGCTGGAAGGGCGCGGCCACGCAGATGCCAACCAGGCGAGGGCTCAGCGGACCCAGTGCATCGCATAGCGTGGCCAGGTGCTGGCCCAAGGCCGGCAACAGCGTGGCTGCATCGGGGAAGGCGTAGGGAAGTGTCAGGCGCTGGCGTACCTTGCCGGTGAAATCCACCAGCAGCCAATCGGTACCGCGTCGCCCGACCTTGATGCCTATGGAAAACGCGCCGTCTGGATTCAGCGCCAGGGGAACGGACGGCTGACCGATGCGCCCACGCACGGGCTCATGGCGCAGCAACAGGTCGTCTTCTTCTAGGCGGGAGGTGATCAGTCCTATGGTTTGCGCCGTGAGACTGGTAATGCGCGCCAGCTCGGCCTTGGGTAGGCTGCCGTGCTGGCGGATGGCCTGTAGCACCACACGTTCGTTGAACTGGCGCATGCCCACATGGTTGGAGCCGCGCGGGCGCAGCAGGGGCGAGGCTAGAGGGGGCGTCATGGGCGTAGATTTTCGCCTATCACCCCTTTGCGCAGAATGAAATTGCCGAACGGCTGCAATTCGCCAGTCAACACGATGGCGTAGATGTTGCGCACACGTTCATAAAACGCAAAGCGTTCGATGGGCTCGGGGTGCTGGCCCGGCTGCAGGCTGGGCTGCAGGAATTCCAGCACCTCGCGCTGCAGGCCCGAGCGATAGGGCACAGTGGTATCCGAGACCTGCATGAACGCTACCGGCGACTCCACATCGGTTGCCAGTGGCAGCACCGAGTTGACTGCCTGCACCGCCCGCAGCATGCTGACGCCGGGTAAACGCAGCACCGGTTTACCAGCGGCCAGGCGTTCTGCTGTGAAGTTGGCATCGGCCAACAACACAGCGTCGTCGTGTCCCATCTCCGCCAAAACCTTTAACAGTTCGGGCGTGAGCAGTGGATCAATTCCTTTGAGCATGCGTCAGTCTTTCAATTCGCCAGGCAGCCGGCGGGCAGTTCGTCAGGGCGGATAGCCCCTGTCATGACCGCAACGGTGTCGGCCATGCTGATGGCCTTGGGGTTCAGCACGCAGCCGCGTTTGCCCAAACGGGCTACGTGGATGCGGTCGGCAATTTCAAATACGTGCGGCATGTTGTGCGAGATCAGCACCACCGACAGGCCTTTGTCGCGCACCCGGCGGATCAGCTCCAGCACCATATTGCCTTCCTTGACACCCAGGGCGGCGGTGGGCTCGTCCATGATCACGACGTGCTGGGCAAAAGCGGCAGCGCGGGCCACTGCCACACACTGGCGCTGTCCACCGGACAGGGTTTCCACAGCCTGGGTCATGGAGCGGATGCCCACTTTCAGGTCGTTCATGCGAGAGATGCTTTGCTCCAGCATTTTCTTCTTGTCGAGCATGCGCAGCACATTGCCCGCAAAGCCTTCACGGCGGATTTCACGGCCCAGGAACAGGTTTTCCGAAATCGACATGGCAGCTGCCACGGCCAAATCCTGGTACACCGTTTCGATGCCAGCCTTGCGGGCATCCATGGGGCTCTTGAAGTGGATGCTTTCGCCATCCAGCTGGATTTCACCGGAATCGGGAATCGTGGCACCGGACAGGCATTTGATAAGGGACGATTTGCCCGCGCCGTTATCGCCAATTACCGCCAGAATTTCACCGGCGCGCAACTCGAAGTCGGCTCCATCCAATGCCGTAACCTGACCATAGCGCTTTACCAGGCCCGTGGCGCGCATCACAATTTTTGCGTCGTTAGCCATGATCAACGGCCTCCCTTGCGTGAAAGTTGGTCAATGGCCACGGCCAGGATGACCAATATGCCAGTAATCAAGACTTGGTAGACGGACTGCACGCCCATCAATGTCAGCCCGTTGCGCAATACGCCGACGATGATGGCCCCCACCAGCGAGCCCAGAATCATGCCGCGACCACCGAACAGACTGGTGCCGCCCAGTACCACCGCCGTAATGGCGTCCAGGTTTTCAGTTTGGCCTGCATTCGGATCACCGACGCCCGTGCGTGCCACAGAAAGCAAAGACGCAATGCCGTAGAAAACGCCAGCCAGCACATAGACGCCCAGCAAAACGCGTTCGGTTGGAATACCTGTCAGGCGGGTGGCTTCAGGGTTGTTGCCCACCGCATAGACATGGCGTCCGGCGGCGGTTTCACGCAGGTAGAACCATATTCCCGCGTACAACAGCAGCATGACTACAGAGCCATAGGCTACGGCAGTACCACCAATGTGGAATGTGCCGCCCAGCGCCGTCATCAGCGGAGGCACGTCCGTCATGGTTTGAGAGTTGGAGTAGAGCTGGGTGATCGCAAACGCGATGTTCAGTGTGCCCAGCGTGACAATGAAAGGTGGCAGTTTGATCCGCGTCACCAGCAGGCCGTTGACCAAGCCGAATGCGCCGGTGACTGCGATGCCGCAAAGTATGGCGATAGGTGCGGGCAGGCCAAAGTCGGCGGCAAATTTGGTCATCACAATGCCGCCCAGTGCCATCACCATGCCGCAGGACAGGTCGATGCCGGCAGTCAGAATGATCAGCGTTTGACCGATGGCGATGACGCCTACGACCATGACCTGTTGCAGGATCAATGAAAAATTGGTCGCTGATAAAAAGCGGGGGTTTTGCGTTGCGAAAAAGATGCACGCAATGAAGAGGGCAATGATGGGTCCCAGCGTGCCTATGGGAGGTAGTTTTTCTTTGAGGCTAGCCATGTTGTTTGGGGGGTGGATGGAAGATACGGGGCACCTGCACGAACAGGCGCCCCACGGTTCAGACCGAAGTCAGATTACTTGTTGCCCCAGCACAGGTCCATACCGACTTTGGTGTCCTTGCTGTCAACGCCTTTTTGCGGCTTGTCGGTGATCAGAGTCACACCGGTGTCGGTGTAGCCGGAGGCCTTTTTGCCGTCCTTGGCGAATGCCACGCCAGCGGCCACGCCCATGCTGGCCATCTTCAGCGGGTACTGTTGCGAGGTGGCGGCGATCATGCCGGCCTTGACGTTCTTCACACCTGCGCAGCCACCGTCCACGGAAACGATCAGCACATCTTTTTCCTTGCCAGCGGCCTTCAGCGCCTGGTAGGCACCGGCAGCTGCGGGTTCGTTGATGGTGTAGACCACGTTCACGTCCGGATTCTTTTGCAGGCAGTTTTCCATGGCGGTCTGGCCCTTGGCCTGGTCGCCGAAGCTGTCTGCCATACAAACGATTTCAGCGGTCTTGGACAGCTCGTTGCTCTTGGCGTCAGCTGCTGCCAAGCCAAAGCCCGACATGAAGCCGTTGTGGCGTTGTGCGCCCACGGGGTGGCCGGGGAACAAGTCCAGGGTCACGATCTTGGCGGGCTTGCCAGCCATGGCGCTCTTGGCGTATTGGCCAATCAGGATACCGGCCTTGTAGTTGTCGGTGGCGAACAGGGCATCGGTACCTTCCACAGGGTCGGTCGGGCTGTCCAGGGCGATGAACATCACACCTTGGGCCTGGGCCTTTTTGATGCTGGGGACGATGGCCTTGGAGTCATTGGGGGTGATCATGATGGTCTTGGCGCCAGCTGCGATCATGTTTTCAATGGCCGTTACCTGCCCGGCGTTGTCACCGTCTGCCTTGCCGGCTGCGCTGAGCAGCTTGGCACCCAGTTTCTTGGCCTCGGCTTGCGCGCCCTCTTTCATTTTCACGAAGAAGGGATTGGTTTCGGTCTTGGTGATCAGACCGATCACGGGTTCTGCAGCGCATGCGCTGGTGGCAGCGAAAGCAATGGCGGAAAGTACCAGGGTCGCGGTGGACTTCTTCATATTGTCTCCAGGAGAGGAATGAACACAGGGTTCGGTTGGGGGCAGGTGCCGTTGAAATACAAGCTGAATTTCAGGCTGGCAGTGAACTATAGTTACTAAATCAATTTGTTTTACTTATCGAAAACCCTAGTGCCATCCGCATGCGATTGCCGGATAGTTGGCGACTCTTGGTGGTTTGCGTATCTGTTTCCCGCGAATCGGTATGGGTGCTGCGGTAAGAGGTGTTTCAATAAATCAATCCAATTGATTAATGGTAAACCAGTACAGATGCGCTGCCGCTTCTAGGCGATATTCCCTGCGTGCAGCGGCCAGTTGTGCGGACGCGCGGGTACCGCAGATGCCAACCGGTATGAACACGAGAGAGACAAGCTGCATGTTTGAAACTACTGAAACGGGTTTGCGCGCCATAGGGGCCTTCCATTTGCGGGGAGTACAGCCATGAACCTCAAGATATCTCAGCGCCTGTATCTGGCGGTAGGCATGGCATTGGTGCTGCCAGCCCTGGTCCTGGTGGCTACTTTTGTGCTGGATGCACAGGGCCGAGCCCAGTTTGACAGTGCGCTGGCCAAAGCCAAAGAGCGCAGAGAGGTGGCCGGTGCCATGCGCGACACGGTGTTCCGGCAGGGCCTGCAGGCACGCAATATTGGTTTGCGCTCTGACGTGGACGAAATGAAAAAAGAAGTGGACGGTCTTCGTGCCTTGAAAGACGTCTATAAGAAGAACCTTGCCCGCTTCACCCAGTTGGAACCCACGGTGGAAGAGGCTGCGGACCTGGCCAAAGCGGCCAAGTTGGAGCAGGACACGGTGGAGCCCTTGCAAAAGGCCGAGGAGTTCGCCAGCAATTTCCGCCCTGACACGGCGGCGACGATCTTGGTTACCAAGGTCAGCCCTCTGCAGGACCAATGGATCGAGGTGATCAGCCATCTGGTGGCGATACAGGACGGCAATGTCGCGGCTGCGCTGTCTAGCAATGAGGCACAGCACCGAAACTTAGTGCGCGTTGCGGCGGTGGCGTTTGTGCTGACCTTTGTGCTGGCGGCAGCCGCTGCCTGGCACCTGGCGCGGGGCATTGTTTTGCCGCTGCACGATGCGATCGGTTTGGCGCGCCGCGTGGCCGCCGGAGACCTGACTGCCCGCATCAACGGTCAGCGCACTGACGAAGTGGGCCAGCTGCTGAGCAGCCTGGGCGAGATGCAGTCCAGCCTGGAGCGGGTGGTGACCAATGTGCGTTCCGGCTCTGAAAACGTGGCCACCGCCAGCGCCGAAATAGCCCAGGGCAACGATGACCTGAGCGCCCGTACCGAGAGCCAGGCCAGCGCGCTGGAACAGACTGCTGCCTCCATGGAGGAGCTGAGCTCCAACGTGCGGCAAAACGCCGATAGCTCCCGTCTGGCAAACGAATTGGCGATGAAGGCATCCTTGGTCGCGGCCAAGGGTGGAGCGGCTGTGGGCCAGGTGGTCGAGACGATGAAGGGCATCAACGACAGCTCGCAGAAGATTGCCGACATCATCGGAGTCATCGACGGCATCGCCTTCCAGACCAATATCCTGGCGCTGAACGCCGCCGTGGAGGCCGCACGGGCCGGCGAACAAGGTCGCGGCTTTGCCGTGGTCGCCAGCGAGGTGCGCAGCCTGGCCGGGCGCAGTGCCGACGCGGCCAAAGAAATCAAGCACCTCATCAGCGCCAGCGTAGAGCGCGTGGCCCAGGGCACGGCCCAGGTGGACCAAGCGGGTGCGACCATGGCCGAGGTGGTCAACTCCATCAAGCAGGTGACCGACATCATGGGTGAGATCAGCACCGCCAGCAACGAGCAGTCCATGGGCGTGGCCCAGGTGGGCGAGGCCGTGACCCAGATGGACCAGGTAACACAGCAAAACGCCGCCCTGGTGGAAGAGATGGCCGCCGCCGCCAACAGCTTGCGTGCCCAGTCCAACGAGCTGGTGCAGGTGGTGGCGGTATTCAAGCTGCGCGATGGACATGGCCATGCCAAGGCCGCGCCGGTAGCCGGGGCGCTGCGTCTGGGGGCTTAGCAGGCTCTTATAGCCAGCCTGGCGGGAGGCCTATGGTTCCCCACCAGGCCGCGTTGGCGTGAATCCCCTACACTTTGCGGCACTTCTTTAGCTACCGCGTTGTGGGGTCTTGGCGACCACACTTTCTATGATCATCACCAGCCTGCTTGATACCGACCTTTATAAGTTCACGATGATGCAGGTGGTGCTGCACCAGTTCCCTGCGGCGCAGGTGCAGTACAAGTTCAAATGCCGCAACCCCGGCGTCCAGCTGGCCCCGTTTGTAGATGAGATACGCGACGAAATCCGCTCGCTGTGCAGCTTGCGTTTCCAGGAGGCTGAGCTGGCCTACCTGCGCTCCATGCGCTTCATCAAGAGCGATTTTGTGGACTTTCTCGGTCTGTTCCGGCTGAACGAGAAATACATCCAGGTCACGCCCCTGCCCAGCGGCGAGATCGAGATTTCCATCCAGGGCCCCTGGTTGCACGTGATCCCCTTCGAGATCCCGGTGCTGGCCATCATCAACGAGGTCTATTTCCGCAACACCCAGCCGGTGCCCGACTTCATCGAGGGCCGCCGTCGCCTGGACGCCAAGATCCAGCAACTGCGCGCCGACGGTCTGCAGGAGCTGAAGATTGCCGACTACGGCACCCGCCGCCGCTTCAGCAAAGCCTGGCACGAGGAAGTGCTTCGGGTGCTGGTGGCTCGCCTGGGTGCGGGAGCAAAAGGCCAGTTCGCGGGCACCAGTAATGTGTTTTATGCTATGAAATTAGGATTGACACCGCTGGGCACCATGGCGCATGAGTACCTGCAGGCCTGCCAGGCCCTGGGCCCGCGCTTGCGGGACAGCCAGGTGTTTGGCTTTGAAATGTGGGCCAAGGAATACCGGGGTGACCTGGGCATTGCGCTCAGCGATGTCTACGGTATGGACGCGTTTTTGCGCGACTTCGACATGTACTTTTGTAAGCTGTTCGACGGCGCGCGCCACGACAGTGGCGACCCCTTCCGCTGGGGTGAGCGCCTGCTGGCGCATTACAAGCAGAACCGCGTGGACCCGCTGACCAAGACCCTGATCTTCAGCGACGGCCTGACGGTGCCGCGCACTATCGAGCTGTACCAGCAGTTTCGCGGCCGCTGCCTGCTGGCCTTTGGTATCGGCACCAACCTGACCAACGACATGGGCGACCCGCCCAACCACATACCGCTGCAAATCGTCATCAAGCTCACCCGCTGCAACGGCCAGCCGGTGGCCAAGCTGTCCGACTCGCCGGGCAAGACCATGTGCGACGACGAGAAGTACATCGCCTACCTGCGCCAGGTTTTTGAAATTGAGACCCCGGCCTAACGTGCTCACCCCCAGGCTACACACTTCGCGTTTCCGTCAACCCCCTTGCAGGGGGCAAACCCAGTGGCCCGGCGAAGCCGGTTCCACGGGTTTCTGGCGGGAATACCGTTGGCGCAATCCTGGGAGTGGTGAGTCGCTACCTTGTCTTTTATCTATTTGCCACCGCTAGCCCATACCGACCCATGACAAAACCTGCCATCCTCGTCGCCCGTAAGATCTTCCCGTCCACCATTGCCCAGCTGGAGCAACACTTTGAGGTGGAGTCCAACCAGGACGACGCCAGCTGGACCAAGGCCGACCTCATCGCCCATTTGCAGGGCAAGGTCGGGGCATTCACCACCGGCAGTGAACGCATCGACGCCGAGGTGCTGGCCGCCTGCCCGCAGCTGCGCATTTGCGCCAATATGGCCGTGGGCTACAACAACTTCGACATCGACGCGATGAGTGCGGCCGGCGTGCTGGCCACCAACGCACCCGACGTACTGACCGAAACCACGGCCGACTACGGTTTTGCGCTGTTGATGGCCACCGCCCGCCGCGTTTGCGAGAGCGAGCACTTTCTGCGCGCTGGCCTGTGGAAGAAGTGGAGCTACGACATGTTTGCCGGCGCCGAGATCCACGGCAGCACGCTGGGCATCATCGGCATGGGCCGCATCGGGCAGGGCATTGCCAGGCGCGGCGCCCACGGCTTTGGTATGAACGTGGTCTACCACAACCGCTCCCGCCTGGACGCAGCGACTGAGGCCGCATGCAAGGCCCGCTATGTGTCCAAGGAAGAGTTGTTGAAGACAGCCGACCACGTGGTGCTGGTGGTACCGTATTCGGCTGCCTCGCACCACACCATAGGTGCTGCCGAGCTGGCGCTGATGCAGCCCACGGCCACCCTGGTCAATATCGCCCGTGGCGGGATCGTGGACGACGCGGCCCTGGCCGTGGCCCTGCGTGAGGGCCGCATCGCCGCCGCCGGGCTGGATGTGTTCGAGGGCGAGCCCAAAGTCCACCCCGACCTGCTGACAGTGCCGAACGTGGTGCTGACCCCGCACATCGCCAGCGCCACCGTCGCCACGCGCACCGCCATGGCCCAACTGGCCACCGACAATCTTGTTGGGTTTCTTATAAAAAACAAGCCGCTCACGCCCATAAACCTTGCGCAGCTAGCTACGAAATAAATAGCATACATGACTGGAATCGAATGGGGCCTGTTGTCTGGCCTGGGCGTGCTGAACCTGTTGTTGCTGGCCTTGCTGCTGCTGCGCAAGCCCGCCGCACCCGACCACACGGCGATGGATCGGCTGGCCCAGGAGCTGCGTCGCGAGATCGCCGATTCCGCCCGCACCGACCGGCAGGAGCTGGCCACCAGCTTCGCCACCTTCCAGCGCAGCCTGGTACAGCAAAGCGCCGAGGCCACCCGCACGCAGAACACGCAGATCGACGCCTTTGCCCAGCAGCTGGCACTGTTGCAGAAAACCTTGTCGGATACGCTCAGTACCCAGCTGCAGGCCCTGGGCGAGTCGAACGCCCGGCGCATCGGCGAGGTGCGTGCCACGCTGGAAAGCCAGCTGCAGCAGCTGCAGCAAAGCAACGCCGCCAAGCTGGACGAGATGCGCCAGACCGTGGACGAGAAGCTGCAAAACACCCTGGAAACCCGTCTGGGCGAAAGTTTCAAGCAAGTAGCCGACCGGCTGGAGCAGGTGCACAAGGGCCTGGGTGAAATGCAGTCCCTGGCCCAGGGCGTGGGCGACCTGCAGCGCGTGCTCACCAACGTCAAAACCCGTGGCATGTTTGGCGAGGTGCAGCTAGAGAATTTGCTGGAGCAGGTGCTGACGTCCGAGCAGTACGGCAAGCAGATCGAGACCAAGCCGCGCAGCAACCAGCGCGTGGACTTTGCGGTGCGCTTCCCGGGCCGCAGTGCGGACGGGGCCCCCGTCTGGCTGCCGATAGACGCCAAGTTCCCGCGCGACGACTACGAGCGCCTGCTGGACGCACACGAGCGCGCTGACGCCGCTGCGGCCGAGGCAGCCGCCAAGGCGCTGGAGGCACGCATCCGCACCGAGGCCAAATCCATTGCTGAGAGCTATCTGGCGCCGCCGCACACCACCGACTTTGCCATCCTCTTCTTGCCGATCGAGAGCCTGTACGCCGAGGTGCTGCGCCGTCCTGGCCTGATGGACAGCCTGCAGCGCGACTACCGCGTGACCCTGGCCGGCCCGACGACCTTGCTGGCCATGCTGAACAGCCTGCACATGGGTTTCCGCACGCTGGCGCTAGAGCAGCAGGCGTCTGAGGTCTGGAAGGTGCTGGGCGCGGTAAAGACCGAGTTCGAGCGCTACGGGGAATGGGTGGCACGCATCCGTGAGCAGGTGCAAAAAGCCTCCGACACTTTGGACAAGGCCGATACCCGCACCCGCCAGATGCGCCGGGCGTTGAAGGTGGTCGAGGCCCTGCCGGACGCCGAGGCGCAGGCCCTGCTGCCCGCGCAAGCCGAGCTGGATGACGGGGCTCCATGACCCTGGCTTTGGCCCGTTTGATATTGGCCCAGATCTGCCTGCACGCCTGCATGACGGGGCTGCGCCTGGCCTCGCCTTTGCTGGCCCTGAAAGCTGGCTACAGCACTTTTCCAGTGGGATTTCTGCTGGCCTTGTTTGCTCTAACCCAGGTGTTCCTGGCTTTGCCCGCCGGGCGTTTTGCGGACCGCAACGGCCTGCGCCTGCCGGTCACTGGCAGCGTGGCCATGGCGGTACTGGGGGCCGGCCTGGCGGCTGTGTTTCCGGTTTACCCGGTGCTGTGTCTCAGTGCCTTGTTGTCAGGCGGTGCTACTGGCATTGCCCTGATTGCGCTGCAGCGCCATGTGGGCCGGGCGGTGGAGGGCCCGACCCAGCTCAAACAGGTGTTCAGCTGGCTGGCCATGGGGCCGGCGGTGTCCAACTTCATCGGGCCGTTTGGTGCCGGGCTGTTGATTGACTATGCGGGCGCCGCGCCGGGCGACATCTTCGGTTACCGTGCCGCGTTTGCCATGCTGGCGGTTTTACCCCTGCTGACCTGGGCGCTGGTGCGTGGTGTGCAGGAGCTGCCGCCCATCCACCCACCCGCCAACGCGGCCAAGGCGCGGGTGTGGGATTTGCTACACGACCCCATGCTGCGCCGCCTGCTGCTGGTGAACTGGTTTCTGTCGTCCAGCTGGGATGTGCATACCTTTGTGGTGCCCATCCTGGGCCATGAACGGGGCCTGAGTGCCTCCACCATAGGCACCATTCTCGGCGTGTTCGCCATCGCGGCAGCGGTGGTGCGCATGGTGATGCCGCTGGTGGCCCAGCATTTGCGTGAATGGGCTGTGATTACCAGCGCCATGGGCGCCACGGCCTTGCTGTTTGCGGCCTACCCGTTGCTGCATGGCGCGGTGGCCATGGGCGCGTGCTCAGTCTTGCTGGGGCTGGCGCTGGGCTCGGTGCAGCCCATGGTGATGAGCACCCTGCACCAGATTACGCCCGAGCATCGACATGGCGAGGCATTGGGCCTGCGGCTGATGACCATCAACGCCTCCAGCGTGATGATGCCCATGCTGTTTGGCCTGGCCAGCGCCTATATCGGCGTGGCCGGCCTGTTCTGGGTGGTGGGGGCGGTGGTGGGCAGCGGCACCCGCACCGCCTGGCAGCTCAAGACCGCCGATTTCGGCGCGTCTTGAAGTCGCTCTACAGCTTGTAGAACGCCTGCATGGCGCTCCAGGCTTGCTCTGGCGTGTCCACGTAGGTGAACAGTTTCAGGTCGGCTGGGGAGATGGCGCCTTCTTCAATCAGTACATCGAAGTTCAGCAGGCCCTTCCAGTAGTCGGTGCCAAACAGGATGATAGGCACGGCCTTGGCTTTGCCAGTCTGCACCAGGGTGACCACTTCAAACAGCTCGTCCAGCGTGCCAAAGCCGCCAGGAAAGGCCACCAGGGCTTTGGCGCGCATCATGAAATGCATCTTGCGCAGCGCAAAGTAATGGAACTTGAAGTTCAGGCTGGGCGACACAAAGCGGTTGCCGCTTTGCTCGTGCGGCAGGGCAATGCTCAGGCCCACATTCAAGGCACCCATTTCATGCGCGCCACGGTTGGCTGCTTCCATGATGCCGGGGCCGCCGCCGGTGCAGATGTAGAGGCGCTCGGGCGCAGGTTGGTCGGCGCTGTACTGGGCTACCAGGCGCGCAAACAGCCGGGCCTGGTCGTAGTAATGGGCATTGCGCATGCGGCGCTCGGCCACCTTCAGTGCGGCAGCGTCTCCGCCGGCCTGTGCTGCGGCCAGTTCACGTTGGGCATCCTCGGGTGCTGGGAAACGGGCGCTGCCAAACACTACCACCGTGTTCTCTATGCCTTGCTCTTGCTGCTCCAGATCGGGTTTGAGCATTTCCAGTTGAAAGCGTATGCCCCGGGTTTCGCGGCGCAGCAAAAACTCCGGGTCGGCAAAGGCTAGGCGGTAAGCATCGGCCTCCAGAGGCTGGCCCGCGCTGGCGTGGGCTTGCAGTTCAGCCCAGGCCAGGGCAACGTTGCGGTCGTTGAGTTTGTCAGTGTTTTCCATAAATACATTGTGAGCGTAAATAGTGTCAGTTTGCCCGTGGATCAGAAGAAATACCGGGGTAAACCCTAGGTCTTGGGGCTGTATTTTCCACACTGTCCGGGCCGTTTTTCGGCCCTAAAGTTGTTTGCAATATGTGCGGCGATGTGGCCGCGTATTTTTCTCTTACTCCCGAAAAGGCCGCCCTATGCAAGCGAACCCCTCCGTCCCCAAGAAGCCGTTTTACGCTTCGCTGTATGTGCAAGTGCTGTTCGCCGTGGCGATCGGCATTGCCCTCGGGCATTTCCGCCCCGAGCTGGGCGCCGAAATGAAGCCCCTGGGCGACGGCTTCATCAAGCTGATCAAGATGATCATTGCCCCCATCATTTTCTGTACCGTGGTGGTGGGTATTGCCGGCATGGAAGACATGAAGAAGGTCGGCAAGACCGGCGGCCTGGCTCTGCTGTACTTCGAGATCATGAGCACATTGGCGCTGATCGTGGGGCTGGTCACGGTGAACCTGATACAGCCCGGCAACGGCATGCATGTGGACGCGTCCACGCTGGACACTAAGGGCATCGCCGCCTACACCGGCCCCGGCAAGATGGCCAGTACGGTGGACTTTCTGCTGAACGTCATCCCCACCTCGGTGGTGGACGCATTCGCCAAGGGTGAGATCCTGCAGGTGCTGCTGTTTGCCGTGTTGTTCGGCTTCTCGCTGCACAAGTTCGGCGGCCGTGGCACCCAGGTGTTTGACTTCATCGAGAAGATATCCCACGTTCTGTTCAGCATCGTCGGCGTGATCATGAAGCTGGCCCCTATTGGTGCCTTCGGCGCCATGGCCTTCACCATCGGCAAGTACGGCATCGTTTCGCTGTTCTCGCTGGGCAAGCTGATGGGCACCTTCTACCTGACCTGCCTGATCTTTGTGTTGGTGGTGCTGGGCATCGTTTCCCGTTTGCACGGCTTCAGCATCATCAAGTTCATCAAGTACATCAAGGAAGAGCTGCTGATCGTTCTGGGCACCTCGTCCAGCGAATCGGTGCTGCCCCGCATGATGGAGAAGATGGAAAACCTGGGCGCCAAGAAGTCCGTGGTCGGCCTGGTGATCCCTACCGGATACTCCTTCAACCTGGACGGCACCTCCATCTACCTGACCATGGCCGCGGTGTTCATCGCCCAGGCCACCGACACCCCGATGGACATCGGCCAGCAGATCACCCTGCTGCTCGTGCTGCTGCTGACCTCCAAGGGCGCGGCCGGCGTGACCGGCAGCGGCTTCATCGTGCTGGCTGCCACCCTGTCTGCCGTGGGCCATGTGCCGGTGGCCGGCCTGGCACTGATCTTGGGCATTGACCGCTTTATGTCCGAAGCCCGTGCGCTGACCAACCTGGTGGGCAACGGCGTTGCCACCATCGTGGTGGCGAAATGGACCGGCGACCTGGACACCCAGCGCCTGAATGCCGCGCTGAACAATGAAACCTGGGTCGAAGCGAATGCCCCCGAGGTGTTGCTGGACGAAAAGACCGCCAAGATGGCCGTCTGATTCTCTGCTATCTTTCCTGTAGCTTTAGGCCATTGCCGCGCTTGCGGTAATGGCCTTTTTCATGGGCTAAATATTGCGCTGCAAAGCAGCCACTATGCGGCGCCATCCAGGGAGGAGGGCGCTACATTAATACGTAATACGACTAGCCCCATCTACGGAGAAACACCATGCAACGCACCTGGCACGCCCATTACCCGCCTGGCATGCCCACCACCCTCGACACCTCGTCCACCCCGGACGTGGTGGCCATGCTGGAGCAGAGCTTTGCCCTGCACGTTGACAGCGAAGCCTATGTGTCCATGGGCCATGCGCTGCGCTATGGCGATGTGGATGCCTTGTCTTTGGCCCTGGCCGCCTGGCTGCAAGCCCAGGGGCTGCAGCCGGGAGACCGGGTGGCCACCATGTTGCCCAACCTGTTGAGCTTCCCGGTGGCGATGGCGGCCGTGCTGCGCGCCGGCTGCATCACCGTCAACGTGAACCCGCTGTACACCCCGCGCGAGCTGCTGCACCAGCTGCAGGACTCGGGCGCCAAGGCCATCATCGTGCTGGAGCCGTTTCTGCCCACGCTGGATGCCGTGCTGGCCCAAACCGGTGTCACGACGGTGCTGGTGGTCGGCGGTGCGGACCTGCTGGGTCTGCCGGCTGGCCAGGCCTTGCCCTCCCTGGTGGCAGCACCTGCCGCAGCCCCGCGTGAAGACGGCCGCAGCCGTTTGGTCGATGCGATACGACAGGGCTGTGGCCTGCCGTTCCAGCGGCCGCAGATCCAGCCCAGCGACCCGGCTGTGTTGCAGTACACCGGCGGCACCACGGGCGTGAGCAAGGGCGCCACCCTGCTGCACAGCACCCTGGCCGCCAGCCTGCTGGCCTGCGAAGCCTGGATGCGCCCGGGCCTGGCGCGCCGCCCGCGCAGCACACAGTTCACCATCGTCTGTGCGCTGCCGCTGTACCACGTGTTTTCTTTTGTGGTGTGCAGTCTGCTGGGAATGCGGGCCGGCGGGCGCAACATCCTGATCGCCAACCCGCGCGACCAGTCCGCCATGCTGCAGCAGCTCAAGCCCTACAAGCTGCATATGTTCCCGGCGGTAAACACCCTGTACAACGCGCTGTTGCAGCACCCCGACTTTGGCCAGCTCGACTTCAGCGAGCTGTGCATTTCCAACGGTGGCGGCAGCGCTGTGCAGCCCACTGTGGCCAGCCAGTGGCTGGCGGCTACGGGCTGTCCTATCGTTGAAGGTTACGGCCTGTCGGAAACCGCCTCTGCCGTCACCTCCAACCATGCTGACCTGCAGGCTTTCACCGGCCACATCGGCCTGCCCCTGCCGGGCGTGGACCTGCGCATCGTGGACGATGCGGGCCTGGAAGTGGCCCCCGGTGTGCCCGGCGAGATCGCCATCAAGGGGCCGCAACTGATGGCCGGCTACTGGCAGCGCCCCGAGGACACCGCCACCGCCATGACGGCCGACGGCTACTTCCGCACCGGCGACGTGGGCGTGATGGACCCGCAGGGCCATGTGCGCATCGTGGACCGCAAGAAGGACATGATCCTGGTCAACGGCTTTAACGTCTACCCCAACGAGATCGAAGCCGTGGCCGCCTTCCACCCCCATGTGCTGGAATGCGCTGCGGTGGGCGTGCCCGATGCGGCGACGGGCGAGGCGGTGAAGCTGTTTGTGGTGAAGAAAGACGCCAGCCTGAGCGAAGCCGCGCTGCTGGACTTCTGCGCCCAGCAGCTCACCGGATACAAGCGCCCGCGCAGCGTGGAGTTCCGCGAGGCCCTGCCCAAGTCCACTGTAGGCAAGATGCTGCGGCGCGAGCTTCGGACTGTGCCTTAACTGGACTGCTATTAAATAAAGAGCTGCCAGTGCAGTTTCTATCTGCGTTGGCAGCTTCTTTTGTTTAAAGCGCCTGGGGGCTTAGTGCACCGTGATGATTTCGCGGTGCATCGGGGCCAGCTTCGCCAGCAGCTGGTTTTGCGCGGTGAACGGAATGCCACGCGCGTCCATGGCGCGCTGCAGTATTTCCACCAGCAAGTTGAACTGCGCTTTGTCGATGCCCAGCTTCTCGTGCGACTTTTTCATCTCTTCGCCCTCGTACTTGCAAGGGCCACCGCTGAGCTCGCAGACCTGGTCTGTCAGCTGTTCCTTCAGGTAGGCGGGCTTGATGTCGTCAAACATCTTGCCGATACGCGGGTCGGCCTTGAGCTGGTTCACAAAGTCGTCCATCAGAAGGGTGATGCCGGGCTTTTCGCCCAGCGACTGGTACAGCGGGGCGGTGCTGGTTTGGGCCTGAGTGCTGCAGGCAATGCACAGCGCGGCGGCGGCGGTCCATAGGCGGATGGAATGCATGGTGTCTTCCTCAGAATGCGATTTGCGCCGACAGATAGGCGCCGGTCTGCTTGCGGTCGGACGTGACGCCCGGCACGATGCGGCCCAGGTCCACATAGGCCAGGGTCAGCGACAGGTTTTTGGTCGGCGCCCAGGCAACAAATACATCGGCCCAGTTGTCCTCGCGCAATGCCGAGCCCAGGCCGGCGGCCGCGCCCAGCGCTTCCAGGTTGTTCGGCTTGAAGCGGTACTCGGCACCCAGGGCCAGGTTTTTGCTCAGCAGATAGGCCACCGACACTTCAGGCTGCAGGCTGCGCTGGTTCTTGCCTGGCGATGCCGAGCCAAAGCCCAGCAGGCCGTTCTGGTTGGCATTGGTGCTGCGCAGCGTGGTGTTGACCAGCAGGCCCTGCGCCAGGAACAGCTTGGTGGCGCTGACATACAGGTCGGTGCCGCTGCGCTTGGTGCCCAGAAAATCCAGCACCGAACCCAGCGAGCCGGGGTGTACGGTCTTGTGCTCCAGGCCCACGGCGATCTGCGGCATCCAGCTGTCGCTTTCCAGCACTGCGTCGCCGGCCACGCGGACCTTGGCGCCCAGGATGTCCATCGTGATGTGCTGGCCCGGCGTGACGCCGAAGGCAGCAATGCCGTTCAGCGCCAAGGCGGGCGATGCGTCAAAGTCCTGCTGCGCAATCGACAACTCCACCCGGTCGTGGATGCCCACGGCCGCGCTGGCGACGGTCAGGCCGTAGTCCTGGCTGTGTAGACGGGTGATGGCAGCGCTGGCGCCGATTTCGCGCTCGGTGGCATTGCTGCCGATGACGGCCCAAGGGCCCAGGCCGCCGCCGGCTGCGCCGTCAATGCTGCTGACGCCGCCCGTCAACAACAGCTTGCCCGTGTCGGCCTGTGCCCAGGGACTGATGAAGGCAAGTGCCGCGACGGCTAGCGTAGGGTAGTGTTGTCGCATAAAGAGCTCCGTATGTTCGGGCTTGCAGCTTAACGTAAAGCTACATCCCGATACAACTATCGACCCGATAAGCCCGCAAAAATCAACTAAAAAAGCCAGCCTGTTTGCGCTTCAAAATGTATAGCTGCTTGCGCAGGTGCTGTCTGCGCTAGAGGTGTTTTTTTATCTGAACTATCCGTGGCCGCATCACGCTTGCTCAGTGCGCCCACCCGCACGCCCAACAGGCGCAGCCGCTTGTCCAGCGGAGCGCGCTTCAGGCTCTGCCCGGCGGCCTGGCGTATGCGCACGGCATCGTCGGTGGGCAGGCTCAGCGAGTGGTCGCGCGTGGCGATCTTGAAGTCGTCGTAGCGCAGCTTGATGCCAATCGTCTTGCCCACGTAGCCCTTGCGCTGCAAGTCGGCCGCCACCTGCTCGCACAGCCGGGTAAACACCGCGCCCAGCTCGGCCCGGTCTTTGACGGCGTGCAAGTCGCGGTCAAAGGTGGTTTCGCGGCTCATGGACACGGGTTCGCTCTCGGTCACCACCGGGCGCGTGTCGCGGCCATGCGCGGCTTCATACATCCAGGCGCCGTAGGCCTTGCCAAAGTGGGCCACCAGCCACTGCGGTTCTGCCGCAGCCAATTCGCCAATCGTCTGTATGCCCAGGCCCGCCAGCTTTTCGCCAGCCTTGGGGCCTATGCCGTTGATCTTGCGGCAACTCAGTGGCCAGATCAGCGTTTGCAAGTCACCTTCATGGACTACAGAAATGCCGTTGGGCTTGTTGAATTCGCTGGCCATCTTGGCGATCAGCTTGTTGGGCGCCACGCCCACCGAGCAGGTCAGGCCCGTGGTGTCGTGTATGGCCTTCTGTATCAGCCGCGCCAGCACCCGCCCGCCCTCGCGCTGGCCACCGGGCACATCGGTGAAGTCCAGGTAGATTTCGTCCACCCCCCGGTCTTCCATCAGCGGCACGATGCTGGTGGCAATGGCTTTGAACTGGCGCGAGTAGCGGCGTATTTCCTCAAAGTCCACCGGCAGCAAAATCGCCTGCGGACACAGCTTGGCCGCCTTCATCAACCCCATGGCCGAGCCCACACCAAACTGCCGCGCCGCATAGGTGGCGGTGGTGATCACGCCGCGCCCCACGTAGTCCTTCAGCACCGGGAACGCTGCCACCGGAATATCCGCCAGGGCGTCGCCAAAGCGCTGCCGCAACGCATCGTCATCCCGCCGCCGCCCGCCGCCAATCACCACCGGCAAGCCCTTAAGCTGCGGGTAGCGCAGCAGCTCCACGGACGCGTAGAACGCGTCCATGTCGAGGTGGGCTATGCGGCGGGTGGAGGAGGCGGCTTGTTCGGGTGGCATTTACCTTGTCAGCTCCAGCTGGTCCAGCGGATTGGCCGCGCCGCCCGCCACTTCGTCTTTGGTCAATGTGGATGGAATGTGCATGTTCTGCTGCGGACGCCCTACGTTGCTCTGCCATGGAAAACCAATGCCCAGCACAGATCGGTAAAACACATCATTGCACCAAGCGCCTACTTGTGTGCAGACGCCAACACCTACGTTCGCTGGCCAGAATGGTAAAACCGCTTCTGCTTCCGCCAGCACATGTCCTGTGGATGCTGCATGCCGCCGGGCTGCGTAGCACTCCAACGGATGAAAAAACGTACCCAGTAAAGGTAAGCCTTTTCGGTCTTGAGGCTATAGTGCAAGTACCGAATTCGCTCGCGCACCTCATCGAGCAAGCGGGTGGATTGCAATGGAGGAGTGCCGGGTTTCATGGAAAATTTATACCTGATGTTATATACAGTATATGTGCCGCTGGCCCAATGTACAAGCGGCTTGCAGCGTTTTTTTCCACAAGATGTATCGTCAAGCGCCGGATGTATCGACCGGGGTTTGCGGTCTACATTGCGTTAGGCATCACCAAATACACCTCCCCACCTCATCAAAGCCTGAAACATGAAGACACCGTATACAAAGACCGAACTTCTCTACCTCGCAAGCGCTTTTGCAGTGCTCGCCCTTGGTGTTGCCTACGGAATTCGTGTTCATGACTTTCACGGGTTGCATAAGGTAGGCGCTTTGATAATTATCCTGGGCCTTGTGTTCGCGTCAAAGGACTTCTCCGAGCTTGTTGCCTCCAGAATGACCAAGATGGCACCTTTACAGCGAGAATTTGCCTTTGTGTCCGCCGTCGACGCCAAAGAGGAAGCACACAAGAAGGTACTGTCTAGCGACGAGAGACGGAGCCTCAGAGCGAAAGTCAATAAGGACTTTGACAAGCACTTGAATGAGACGCTTCATTCGTCAAAGACAAGGAGCAAATTTGTTGAAGGCTACATTGTCATTATTGGCACAGCAGTGGAGGCATTTGGCGCTGACTTCATGCACTACCTCGCGGGGTGATGCCTAACCCCTCGCTCAAGCGGAGCTCCAACGGCAGGCCACCAGGCCCGGTCTGGCGGTACGCGGTACATTTTCGCCAGCCCGGGCCTGGCGTCCTGCCGTTGTCGCCCGCTTAGCTCGAACGTTAGAGCGCAAATGCCTGCTCGCATCAACGGCATAGTCCCGGAAGACATCTCCCTTGCGGCCATGTCAGGGCGGGAGCTTCTTTCGGTCGTCCTGGGGAAGAATCACATTGAGCTGGTGTTCGATGGCACCCGGTTGACCGTTGAAAGTGGCTATGAAATTTCCACGCGCGAGGGCAGCAGTGTCGCCGCGCAAGACGGGAACCTGCGCGAGGGCGCAAAGGCGCTTTCTGACCTAGTGGGTCTCACCATTTTGAGCGCGGCGTGGATCAAAAACGTGGGGCTCCAGTTGAAGTGGTCTGACGAATCGACGTTTCTTGCGACCGTCAGTTCGTCTGGCTTCGAATCGTTTTCATTCGCTCTCCCCGGCGAGCCCGGAATCGTGGTCGTCTAATGCGCTCTAACAGATCAGTCGACACGGACGACCTCACGACGGGCTAGCGCCCGCCTTGCGGTCGCCGGTCACTTCCACGTTAGACCTCTTCACAATTTGTTCACAAAAGGAGAAACACCATGAAAAGCAATCCGGTCGGTTGGTTTGAAATCTACGTTCAGGACATGCCCCGTGCGAAGGCGTTTTACGAAGCTGTGTTTCAAGGCACATTAGAAGAGTTGAAGAATCCTGACCCCAAGGGCTTCCCTGAAATGGAGATGTGGGCATTTCCGATGTCAATGGAAGGCTCTGGAGCAGCAGGCGCGCTGGTGAGAATGGCCGGATGTCCTTCTGGTGGTAGTACTTTGGTCTATTTCTCCTGTGAGGATTGTTCAGTTGAGGCTGAACGAGCGGCAGCACACGGAGGAGAGATATTCAAGGGCAAGATGTCTATTGGCGAGTACGGCTTTATTGCGATGGTTGTTGATACCGAAGGCAATACGATTGGCCTTCATTCAATGCAATAAATGCACGGTCTAACCTTGTGCTCCAAGGGACGCGCCGCAAGCGGCGTGCCTTTGAGCTTTGACGTTAAGCCGACCTAGCTACGGCAGGCAGCGTAAGTCAAACGTTAAGCCACACAATTCGGCCATGCTGTATCTCAAGTGCACCCAAGAAATCCAGAAAATCATTGGCATGCGCAAAGAAAATCTCGCTTTGCCCACGCCTTCCGGCGCGCCTTTGGGCAATTGGTATGTCAATCGCTTCGATCTTGGTCGGCGCAGCGCATATATCTTCATGAGTGAAACGACTCTGCTGTCGTTCATTTTGTTTCAAGGCAAGAAGCCAACCACCATCGAGTCACTGCCAAGCATGCTGCTAGCCGGGCTGGAGCAACTGCTGCAAATGAAGGGCTTGCCCGCATCGGCAATCGACAAGGCGTTTGAGCACTACGACGTAGGGCTTTACGCCAAGACGGATAGCAGGTCTGACCTGGGATCACTGAATGATCTCGTCAGGCATTACCAATGGCGTGTTGAGCACAGTGGCGGCTTGTCCCACTGCGACCTGACTGGCATCATCATGGATGTCAATAGCATGCCGCAAAGACGCATTGGTTGGCTGACGTCTTGGGATGCAGTTCAGAGCAAGCTATGTTTTCCAACCTAACAGTGCCGCCTAGCTGGCGCTTTAAAGCGGACACCAACATGCGCCATATCGTCGCCGCTGTGATGGCCGGTATTTTTGCCCTGTGCACTGCGTGCTGAGACTATCGTGCCACCTACCCAATTCCGATCACCATTTGCGCGAGTTGCCTTTGCGGTGCTGAGTGCCTTTTGGGGCGCCGCAGCATGGTTCGTTTTGCTTCAAGGCGGCTTTTATTCAAGCCACAAGTATTCGAAGGAAACGACATTCGTCGGCGGGGTAGGCGGCTTGCTGATGGCTTTCATCTTTTTCCTTTTGGCCGCCATTGCTGCTTCGGTCGTCCTGCAAAGCTTCAATGTCCATAAGCTTGCGTATGTTGCCGTTGCGCTGATATTTCTTTTGCCGCCGGTATGCTTTGTGTTGGGCGCTTAGCATTCCGCAGTTCGGTGCGGTCTGTATGGCGACGGGTTAATCCTTTGTTTGCCTTCGGCTGAACCTGTCGTCCAACGGCACTGTGCGCGCAGGCCGTGCGCGCTCAAACTTAAACCTCACTTTCACCCCGCGCGATAGAACCATGCCAGACCACCTAGATCCTTTTGACACAGACGACGAAGAGAATGACGACGATCCAACGCCGGAGGAGCTGGCCCAGATGCGGCGCGCCACGCCTGCAGATGCTGCAGCGGTGGATGCCCTGATTCTGCAAAACTGCGCAGATAGTTGGCGTAAGGTGGCGATGGTCGTGGGCACCGCGTTGACAGAATTCGACACGAGATTTCCCCATCTTCCGTATGTCTACATGCCGGTCCGAATAGCTGCTTTGGCAGCCAGCGGTGCGCTGGAGGTAGATGGTGATCCTCTGGTCATGCGGTTTTCAGAGGTTCGCCTTGTGGCAAAAGTGTGATCCAGCGCAAAGAATACCGGCGTGGGTAGCTGCGAAAATGAGAGCAAATGAGGGAGGGTATTCTGCGTAAGAATGCCGCTATTTGGTGCTCCAGCGCGGGGTGGCTTCTTGTGGTGTGACGCGGGTGGGCGTTTAGGGGGGGGGTGATGATCTGCGTGGGCAAGAAAATGCGTAAATACCAATACTTCTGCGTCGCGGCCTCTTTGCTGTGCCTTGCCACCTTGCATTCCGCCCTGGCTGCCACGCCGGCGGAGTCTCCCGGCCTGATCGTCTCCAAGGACGGCAGCTTTGTGTTGGACATGCAAAGCAAGCTGGCCTGGTCGCGCTGTGTAGAGGGCATGCAGTGGAGCGGACAAACCTGTGTGGGCGAGGCCGCACTGGTCACCCACGGCCAGGCGCTGGCGCTGGCTGGCAAGCGTGCCAAGTCGGACGATGCATGCTGGCGTGTGCCGAGCACCAAGGAATTGCAGCATCTGGTGGCCAAGGATGAAGTGGCGGCGAACGTCAAAACACTGTTTCCATCGGCTCCGCCCGATTGGTACTGGACCGCGTCCGCAAGCGTGGATAACTCCTCTGTCAACCCTTACGACTACAAGAACATCCAACGCGGCGTGACGGGGCAGAACGCCAACCGCCTGGCTTTTTTGCACGGCTGGGCGGTGAATGTGCAAACAGGGGAGACGCGGGGCGATGCCGCAAAAACCTCCAAACTGCCTGTGCGTTTGGTGTGCGCTGCGGGTTGACCTGCGCCGGACAGACCACCCGCAGGTGTGGAGCGGCCTGACATCTTCTAGCTGCATGCGGGTGGCCAGTAGTTGATCTCCAGCAGGTGCCTGACTCGCACCGAAACATGGCCGTGATTGCGCAAACCGGTGCATGTGCCTAGGGGGGGCGCACCGCGATGATGCGGCCCCCTGGGCCTTGGCCCCATATTCGGCGCTGGGCTGGCACTTTCAAGGGCCAGGGGTGGGCGGCATAGTTCACGGCAGACGAAGACCTTCGTCGCCCTATGTTCTGTGACCCCAACCTACCGGAGTATTGAATGATGTCTTACCGCCCCTTGCCACGCTGGATGGCCGCGTGCGCCCTTGCCGTTTCGGGTATTGCCCAGGCCCAGACCAAGGAGGTGACTTTCGCCCACCAGGATATGGTGTTCCCATACCGTACGGTCATGGAGTCGGGCGAGTTGGAAAAGGCTACCGGCTACAAGATCAACTGGCGCATGTTTGGCGGCGGTGGCGATGTGATCAAGGCCATGGCATCTGGCGATGTGCAAATTGGCGAGGTGGGATCGAGCCCGCTGGCCGCTGCCACCAGCCAGGGGCAAGACATCAAACTGGTCTGGATTCTGGACGATATCGCCAGCTCTGACGTGCTGGTGGCCCGCAATGGCGCGGGCATCAGCAGCTGGAAGGATTTGAAGGGCAAGAAAGTGGCTGTGCCGTTCGTTTCCACCGCTCACTATTCGCTGATGGTCGGCATGAAGCTGGCCGGCGTGGATGCCAAGAGCGTGAGCGTGATGAACATGCGGCCACCTGAAATTGCTGCCGCATGGGAGCGCGGCGACATTGACGCCAGCTTCATCTGGGACCCCGTGCTGTCCAAGATTCGCCGCAGCGGTACCACGATTGCCACTTCCGGCGACGTAGGAAAGCAGGGCTTCCCCACGTTTGATGGACTGGTTGTCAACGCCAAATGGGCGGCCGAGAACAAGGGCTTTGTCGTGGCGCTGGTGAAGGCGATCTCCAGGGCCGACGCGGAATACCGTGCCAACGCCGCCAAGTGGACGGCCACCTCTCCACAAGTGAAGGCGATTGCCAAGTGGACCAAGGCCGATGAAAAAGACGTGCCGGACGCCATGGCCGCCTTTGTGTACCCTGACACCACTGCCCAGTTGTCCAGCACTTGGCTGGGTGGCGGCGCTGCCAAGACATTGGCCAACACCTCGATGTTCCTCAAAGAGCAAGGCCGCCTGCAAGAGGTCAAGCCCGACTACAACGCCTTCGTTGACACCAGCTACCTGGTCGAAGCGCTGAAGAAGTAAACGCATTGCCGATAGCAGGCGCGGCCCTTGCGAGAGGGCTCGGCCTCTCTTTTCGGTCCCTATTTCCCAAGGCGAGCCATGCCCACACTGGATATCCAAGACCTTACCGTTCACTACGCCGTGCAAGGCGGATCTTTGCAAGCGTTGGCGCCTGTCAACCTGCGCATGCAGGGAGGCGACTTCGTTGTCGCGCTGGGTGCATCAGGCTGCGGCAAGACCACCTTGCTTAACTGTATTGCCGGATTTTTAGCACCGTCCTCCGGCAGGATACTGCTGGATGGTCAGCCCGTGACCGGTCCAGGGGCCGACCGTGGCGTTGTGTTCCAAAAGCACACCTTGATGCCCTGGCTGTCGGTGCGCGACAACGTAGCCCTGGGCTTACGCCTGCGTGGCGTCGGCAAGGCCGAACGCCACCGCGTGGCTGACGAGAAACTTGCCCTGGTGGGCCTGCAGAAGTATGCCGACCGCGCAGTGTATGAACTGTCAGGCGGTATGCAGCAGCGGGTGGGTATTGCCCGCGCGTTGGCCTGCGACCCGGCCGTGCTGCTGATGGACGAACCCATGGGTGCGTTGGACGCCTTCACCCGTGAGACAGTGCAAGAGACGCTGCTGCAAGCCTGGAATGCATCCAACAAGATGGTGTTTTTCATCACCCACTCGGTAGAAGAGGCGCTGTTTCTGGCCACCCGTCTGATCGTAATGAGCCCCAGCCCTGGCCGCATTTCACATGTCTACGACGACGTGCCGTTTTCACGCCAGTTCCTGGCCCATGGCAATTCGCGCCGGGTCAAGTCTGAGCCGGAGTTCATCCGCATGCGTGAAGAAGTTTTGTCCATCATCCACCAACGCGAGCTTGCCCATGCCTGATGCCACTCTCAGTGCGCCGCCCCTGGCTGCAACCCCCACTGCAACCATGGTCGGAGCGGCCAAACCCGCGCCCACGCCCAAGACCAGTTCTTTCCGCCGGCCAGGCGACGGCACAAGTGCTGCCATCAGCATGGTGGCCATGCTGGTACTGCTGCTACTGTGGTTTGTAGTCACCAACATGGGCTGGATCAAGCCGATGTTTTTGCCTTCGCCCCAGGCGGTTCTGGCACAGTTTTACCAGTACCTGTCTGGCCAGGCCAACGACCGGCCGCTGTGGGAGCATTTGCTGGCCAGTTTGGGCCGGGTGTTTGCTGCTTTTGTGCTGGCCTGTCTTACCGCCATTCCGCTGGGTATTGCTATGGGCATGTCGCGGGTGGTGCGGGGCATTTTTGACCCGCTGATCGAGTTGTACCGCCCGCTACCGCCGCTGTCCTACCTGCCATTGGTCATCATTTGGTTTGGCATTGGAGAACTACCCAAGGTGCTTCTGATCTACCTTAGCTGTTTTGCGCCGCTGGCCATGGCGGCCCGCTCTGGCATGCGCAGCGCATCTAGCGAGCAAATCAACGCCGCCTATTCCATGGGCGCCAGCTACCTGCAGGTGGTGCGCCATGTGGTGTTGCCCAGCGCTTTGCCCGAGACCCTGGTGGGCATGCGCATTGCCGTAGGATTTGGTTGGGGAACCCTGGTGGCGGCCGAGATGGTGGCGGCCAATGTCGGTCTGGGGCAGATGGTGCTGAATGCATCCAACTTTCTGCGCACGGACATTGTGGTCATGGGCATCGTGGTGATCGGTACCGTGGCCTATCTGTTCGACCTGCTGATGCGCTGGGCCGAACACCGCCTGGTACCCTGGAAGGGCCGGGTCTGAACTTTGCCGAGATTGAAAGAGCGCCATGACTGTGAATAAGTTTTTGCCCATCACCGGCTCGGTGATGCCGCGCTACGCGGGGGTTGCCACGCTGATGCGCCTGCCCTGGATCGGCCTGGATGACCCAGATCTGCACCAGGTGGACATTGGCCTGGTCGGCGTGCCCTGGGATGGCGGTACCACCAACCGGCCGGGTGCCCGCCACGGCCCGCGCCAGGTGCGCGATATTTCGACCATGGTGCGCAACGTCAACCGCGCCAGCGGCCTCGCACCTTTTGCGTTGTGCAATTGCGCCGACATGGGCGACACGCCAGTAAACCCGGTGGACCTGATGGATTCGCTGGCGCGCATCGAGGCGTTTTATGGCCAGCTGTGCGCTGCCAACATTGCACCGCTATCGGTGGGCGGGGACCATCTGGTCAGCTTGCCCATCTTGCGTGCTTTGGCCAAAAAAGGGCCGATTGGCATGGTGCATTTTGATGCCCACACCGATACCTGGGACCGCTACTTTGGCGACTTTAAATACACCCACGGCACGCCATTTCGCCGCGCCATCGAGGAGGGGTTGCTGGACCCCAAGAGGGTTGTACAGATCGGCATCCGTGGCGCCTTGTACAGTGACGCTGAAGACACCTGGGGCCAAGAGCAGGGCATCCGCGTCATTGACATTGACGAGTTCCACCGCATGGGTGTGGAGGCGGTGGTGGCAGAAGCGCGCCGCGTGGTGGGCGATGGCGCCACCTACGTCAGCTTTGATGTAGATGCGCTGGATCCTGTGTATGCGCCTGGCACGGGCACGCCCGAGATTGGCGGTATGACGACGCTAGAAGCCCAGCACCTGGTGCGTGGCCTGCAAGGTCTCCATTTGGTGGGGGGGGACGTGGTGGAGGTGTCGCCACCGTTCGACCCCAGTGGTTCAACGGCGCTGGTCGGGGCGACGCTGATGTTTGAAATCTTGTGTGTGCTGGCTGACAGCGTGCACCGCCACAAGCCGCAGGCAGCCTGATCGCGCGTTGCTAGGCCACCAGGCGGATCGCTGACGTCTGGGCCCGCAGCTGGCGCACGGCCCGCGCCAGGGCGGCCACTCCCGCTTCGATTTGCTGCATGGGGATCGACGAGAGCCTCAATCGGAAGTACGGGCAAGGCACAGGAGGCTGGGCAAAAAACACCGCCCCGGCTTCTATCAGCACGCCGTGCTGGCGCGCCATGGCCGCCAGCGTGTCCGAGTCCATGCCCTCAGGGGCCTCCACCCACAACGATGCGCCGCCACGCGGCAGCGTGAAGCGAAAGTCCGGCAAATGCTGTTGCAGCGAGGCGCCCACCAGGGACAAACGTTGCAGCATTTCCTGGTTAACGCGGCGCGCATGCGACTCATGGTGACCTAGCGACAGGAACATGGCGTAGGTGTGCTGCAGCAGCGCGCTGGGGTGGCGCAGCATGGCGTGGCGCAACAGCCGTAGCTCCTGGATGAAGTTCGGTTCGGCCACGATATAGCCAAGGCGCAGTGCGGGCGACAGGCTTTTGGACAACGAGCCGATGTAGACCACGCGCCCGGCCTTGTCTAGGCTTTTGAGCGCGGGCATGGGGTTGCCCTCGTACAGGGTGTCGGCCTCGTAGTCGTCTTCAATCACCACAAAGTCGTGCAGCTCGGCCTTGCGCAGCAGCCATTGACGGCGCTCCAGTGCCATCACGTGCGTGGTGGGGCTCTGGTGCGAAGGCGTCACAAACACATAATCTACCTCGGGCATGCCATCGACGACCAGGCCGTCGGTGTCCACCGGCAGGTTGACTAGCTGCGGCCCGCGCACCGAAAAGCTGTTGCGTGCATGCGGGTGCCCGGGCTCTTCCAAGCCTACTCGGGTTTGCGGGTCGAACAAGGCCTCGGCTAGTAGGTAGTAAGCATGTTGTGCTCCTACTGTGATGAGGATTTCTTCGGCCCGGGCGAACACGCCGCGCTGTGGAAGCAGGCGCAGGCGGATCTGCTCGATCAGGCTGGCAACATCATCGGTTTCCAGGTCAGGTGTCCACTGCGGTACCTGCACCCGGCTCAGGCTCAGGGTGCAGCATTCCCGGAAGTCCTCTACAGGAAAGAGCTTGGGGTCGCAGGCGCCATAGACAAAGGGGTAGGGGTAGTCACGCCAGCGTGCGGGTTTGGCCAGTGTAGGCCGTCCGCCCAATGAGCGCAGTACCCGTTGCGACCAGTTGGGCTGGTGCCCGGTCTCCGCTGGGTGGGTGCGGAATGGGTCATCCAGTGTGGCGACTGCGTCGACCGACACCGGGCGTGCATTGTTCGATACAAAAACACCCTTGCGCAATCGGGAATCGAGGTAGCCATCGTCTACTAGCTGCTGGTAGGCGGCGGTGACCGTATTGCGGCTCATGCCCAGCAGTGTCGCCAGGTCACGCGACGAGGGCAGGGCGGTGCCGGGCGAGAGACGGTGGTCCAGAATGGCTTGCACCACGGCTAAACGTAGCCGCGCTTGCAGTGGCATGCCGGGTTGCACAGGAAGCTGAAAGAGCTGCTCCCATTGTGGGGTGCTGGTGGCGGGTTTGCGGCTCATGTCGTGGTGGAGGTGGCTGCACTTTCGCGGTGCATTGCTTCCGCTGTGGTGCATTGCGCAGAGGGTCTGGCGTTCTCGATAGTGGGCATCTGGCTCTTTGGTTCCAGGTGGTGGATCTCTAACCTTGGTGTCAAGGCGGTACGCAGTGTCACCGCAACTATCGAGCCAATGGAGTCCCCCCTTGAACCCTTCAGTTTCTGTTGTTACCGTTGCCACCCTGGAGGCATTCAGTGCCGCCTGGAACCGGCATGATTTGCCTGCGTTAATGGCCTACATGCACCCTGACTGCGTGTTTGAAACGGTTGGTGGTGCCGAGGTGTTTGGCACCCGCCACACCGGCTTACAAGCCGTGGCCCAGGCCTTTGCCGCAGCGTGGCAAGCCTTCCCCGATGCCCGATGGCTGCACGGCCAGCATTTCGTGGCGGGCGAGCGGGGTGTATCGCAATGGACCTTCTGCGGCACCGCTGCCGATGGCAGTCGGATAGAGGCCGACGGGGTTGACGTGTTCACTTTCCGTGATGGGCTGATCCTGGTGAAAAACGCCTTCCGCAAAGACCGCCCACGGCTACCCGCCATTGCCGCAGGAGCCACGCCATGAACGCCCGCGTACCGACGCTGGGCCACACTGCCTACCAGCCCGGATATGACCCGCTGGTGTCGTCGAATCCCGGGCACAACCAAGCGTATGCGCCCACGTATTGGGCTTCCACCGCAGGACCTGTGCCGCAGGATGATGGTCCGGTGCAGGGCGATATCGACGTCGACGTAGCCATCATCGGTTCTGGCTTTACCGGCCTCGCGACAGCCTTGTTTTTAGCGCGCCACCACGGCATCAAGGCGGTGGTGCTGGAGGCCAACCAGGTTGCCTGGGGCTGTACCAGCCGCAATGGCGGCCAGGGGCAGAATGCCACCGGTCGCCTGTACCGCTCGCAGTGGATTGGCCGATGGGGGCTGGACACAGCGCGCCGCCTGGATGCCGAAGTGCGCTACGGCTTCGACACCTTCAAGTCGCTGGTCGCCGAGATCGACTGTGACCCCCAGCCTGGCGGCCATTTGTATGTGGCGCACCGCGAAAAGAAGATGGCATTTCTACGCAATGAAGCCTCAGTGATGCGCCAGAAATTTGGCTACGACACCCACATGCTGACCGGTGATGAGGTGCGCCGCCTGTACTGCAACGACCAGGAGGCCGCCGGTGCCCTGCATGAGCCAGAGGGCGTGTGCGTGCACCCCTTGAAGTTGGCCTACGGCTACCACCGCATGGCGCGCGCACTGGGCGCCAAAGTGCATACCGCAAGCCCTGTCACCGGCTGGGCGACGCACGGCCAGACGCACCACCTGCGCACCCCGGGCGGTGTGGTGCGAGCCCGCGCCGTAGGCATTGCCACTGGGGCGTATACCGCGCCGGACCTGCACCCTGGATTGCGCAATCGCTACATGCCGGTGCTTTCCAACAGCATCGTCACCCGTCCGCTCACAACAGCAGAGCTGGAAGCCACGAACTTTTTGACCCATGAGGCCATCACCGACACCCGTACCCTGCGCCACTACTACCGCTTGTTGCCCGACAACCGGGTTCAGATCGGTAGCCGTAGTGCTATTACCGGGGCCGATGCCAGCCGCGAGGCGCACTACCGCCTGTTGCTGGAGGGCCTATACCGAAAGTTCCCACCGCTTCGGGGTATCCAGATCGACTATTCATGGTGGGGCTGGGTGGACGTGAGCCACGACATGATGCCCCGCATCGTGCAGCCAGACCCACTGCACAGCGTGTTCTACGCGCTGGGCTACGGTGGCAACGGCGTATCGTTTTCGGCACACGCCGGGCGGCGTATGGCCGAGCGTATCGCTGGCTTGTCGGACCCGGCGTTCGACCTGCCCATTTACAACAGCCCGCTGCCTGGTCACCTGTTTGCCCCCTTTCGCCGCATAGGCCAAAGTTTGCTCTACCGTTGGTACGCCTTGCGTGATGAAGTCCTCTAGCCCCCCCGCAGGATTTACGCAGCGCGACTACCTGCAAGCGCTGGCCGTGGTGGTCATCTGGGGGCTGAACTTCGTGGTCATGAAGATCGGACTGCCCGGGCTGGGGCCTATGCTGTTGGGTGCGTTGCGCTTTGCGGCAGCGTCGCTGCCGTTCATCTTCTGGGTGCGCCGACCCCAGGTGCCCTGGCGCTACCTGGTGGGGTATGGGCTGGTGCAGGGTGTCGGCCAGTTTGGACTGCTCTTCACGGGCATCCAGATGGGCATGACGGCCGGTATGGCTTCTGTCGTCATGCAGGCGCAGGCGTTTTTTACCTTACTGCTGGCAGTGCCTTTGTTGGGCGAGCGGGCACGTGGTTACCAGTGGGCCGGGCTGTTGCTGTCGGCTGTGGGCCTGGGCCTGTTGGCGGCCGCGCACGGCGACAGGCCCGGGCAGATGACTCTGGTTGGCTTTTTGCTGACCCTCGGTGCGGCGCTCATGTGGGCGAGTTCCAATCTGGTGGTGCGCTGGATGGGCCGGGTGGCGCCCAGTTATGACCCTCTGGCCTTCATCGTCTGGACCAGCCTGGTGCCGGTGCTTCCATTCCTGGCGCTTGCCGTGGCAGCCGATGGTTTCGCTGCAACCGTACATACCTTGATCGGCTTGGGGCGGCGCCAAGCTCTGGCGGTGGCGTTTCTGGCGCTATTGGCGACATTGCTGGCGTATACGCTGTGGACAGGTTTGCTTAAACGGCACCCGGTGGCGCGGGTGGCTCCGTATTCACTGCTGGTTCCCGTCGTGGGTCTAGCGGCTGCGTACGCGGTGCTGGGCGAGCAGATGCTGCCCCTGCAGTGGCTGGGCACACTAGCCGTGCTGCTCGGCCTGGTGGTAAATCAATTTGGAGGGCGGGTGGCGCAGTGGATGCGTCTGCTGAAATAGGTTTTTGATGCCTCTGGCCTGGGTGTGCGGCTGCAGCAACGTCTTTTATGCCTGCTTGGAAGGGTGCCCGGGGGCAATCGCTCTGCTTTCATGGGTGGGGTGTACCGTGTACCGTCTTGGCTGGCTTGCGTCCATAAGCGCTTGGCGTTCAAATACTGAGCATGCCGCGCGCCGGTGCGGGCACAACTGGAGGCCACGATGGCGGATGAATCCAAAGGCTTTTGGGCCAGCATTCCGGGCATGTTGACGGGTTTGGCAGCCGTGATCTCAGCATTAACGGGGCTCTATGCACTATGGGCCAAAGATGCACCGGCAGCCAAGGAGCCCGCGGCGGCGCAACCGGTTCCGTTGTCGCAGGTGGCCGTCGTGGCCCCTGCTGTCCCTGTGCTCCATGATCCGTTCATTTTGTCGGCGGTGATTTCCGATCCTGACGGCTTTACCAATGTGCGCAGTACGCCGGCTGCCACCGGCCAGGTTGTGGTGAAGCTGCAGGCGGGGGAGATCTTTCGTACCTTCCGCCAGGATGGCAACTGGTGGCAGGTCAAGACCCCGGAAGGGCGGATAGGCTATGTGCATGTTTCGCGGATTCAACTGAAGTCGGACTGATCAATGTTTCTTTCCTTTTTTGTGCGCCAAGTGTTCTGTGCCTGTGTCGGGGCGGCTTTCTTATGCACGGCTGCCCAGGCCGGCCCGCTGCGCGACCGCCTGCTGGAGCGGCGCGCAGCCCAGCAGGAGCAAGGCCTGGAGGACGATGGCCCGGAGGGCACGTTGACGCTGCCTGCCGGAGCCCGCGTGCTGCGTGATGTGGTCTTTGGCCCGGATGCGCTGCAGCGGCTGGATGTCTACCTGCCGGCCCAGCCTGTGGGTGCGCCGGTGCTGTTCATGGTGCACGGCGGTGCTTGGCGGGTGGGGGACAAGGCTGCTGCGGCGGTAGTGCAGAACAAGCTGGCGCGATGGGTGGGCCAGGGCTTCATCTTCGTGTCGGTGAACTACCGCATGTTGCCGCAGGCCGATGTGCTGGTGCAGGCACAGGACGTGGCGCGAGCTTTGGCGGCGGCCCAGCAGCAGGCGGCGGGCTGGGGCGGCGATGCGGGCAAGTTCATCCTCATGGGGCATTCGGCCGGGGCGCATTTGGTGGCCTTGCTGGATGCTGCGCCAAGCCTTGCGCCGGGCGTGCGCCCCTGGCTGGGCACGGTAGCTTTGGACAGCGCGGCGCTAGACGTGCCGCAGATCATGCAGGCACGGCATTTGCGCCTATACGACACGGCGTTTGGCAGTGACCCCGCTTTTTGGCGCCAGGTCTCGCCGGCACATGTGCTGCAAGCCTCTGCAGCACCGCTGCTGGCCGTATGCTCCACCCGCCGTAGCGACTCCTGCGCGCAGGCGCGGCAGTTTGTGGACCGGGCCACGGCACTGGGGGTACACGCCACCGTGCTGGAGCAAGACCTGTCGCACCGCGACATCAACCAGCAACAGGGGCTGGAGAGCGGCTACACCCGCGCGGTGGAGTCTTTCATGGGCGGGTTGGATGCTACCGTGCAGCGCTTGCTAGCCCCGCACTGATGCCTGTGCCGAGCCTGCCCGGGACCCGAAGGTGTTGGCGTACCCCCAGGTGAATTCAGCGCCTATGAGAAAGATCTGCGCCGAGTAGTACACCCACAGCAAGATCACTACCAGCGAGCCGGCCGCGCCGTAGGCCGATGTGACACCGCTGCGGCCCACGTACAGGCCAATCAGCGACTTGCCCACGGTGAACAGCAAGGCCGTGAAGATGGCGCCAATCCATACGTCCTTCCATTCCACGCGGGCGTTGGGCATGAGCTTGTAGATTAGGGCAAACATGGCGGCCACCAGGGCAAAGCCGCCCACGGCATTGGCCACGGCGGCCACCAGGAACCAGCCGCCAAACACCGGCTCCAGCCAGCGCTCGGTGGCGGTAAGCCCGGCGCTGACCACCAGGGACACCATCAGCAAGAAGCCTATGGCCAGGATCATGCCGAACGACAGGAGGCGCGCCCGCACCAGTGCGATCCAGCCGCGCTCGCTGTCTTGCGCGGGCACACGCCAGATACGGTTCAGCGCGTTTTGCAACTCGCCGAACACCGAGGTGGCGCCTATGAACAGCAGGGCCAGGCCCAGCAGCGTGGCCAGCGTGCCCTCGGCCGGCTTGTGCACGCTGACCAACAGGCTCTGCACGGCATCCGCACCCTGCTCGCCCATAAAGGACTGCAGCTGCGCCGCGATCTCGCCGCGCGCGGCGGTTTCGCCAAACACCAGGCCGGCCACCGAAATGGCGATCAGCAACATGGGCGCTAGCGAAAACAGCGTGTAGTAGGCCAGTGCCGCGCCCATGCTGGACGCGTAATCATTCACCCAGGATTGCGCTACCTGGGTGATCAGCTTCCAGCTGTTGCGGGCAGTTATGGGAGTGGTGGCAGGTGGAGCGGTATTCATCTGGCTGCATCGTCGCGCAATTGGTCGCCGTAGCCTACCAGCCATAGGCGCTAGGCGCTGTCAGACGTTGCCTACAGGCAGGGCGTAGGACTGGGCTTACAGGCAAGCTGCCGCTGGGCCGATAGAAATTTACAGGCAGCCGGCCAACAATCCTTCCATAGCTCGCCGTGCTCACAACGGCATTCATACGATATTAGAAAGAGACCTTTATGCACACCCAACTAGAACGTTACGCCGCCAAAGTCCTGTTGACCACCGCCATCTCCATGTCCCTCATGGCCTGCAGCAAGCCGGTGGACACGGCTGCCAGCATGCCCAGTACGACAGTGGGTACCGAGATCGACGACACCGTGGTGACGGCCAGCGTACGGTCCGCCCTGCTGGCCGACCCCGATGTGAAGAGCCTGGACGTCAAGGTGGAGACCCGCAAGGGCGAAGTTCAACTCAGCGGCTTTGTGGACAACCTGGCCCAGGCTGAGCGCATCAGCGCCATCGTCAAGGGGGTTCAGGGCGTCAAGACCATAGACAACAAAATGGCCATGAAGACCGCCGACACCACGGTCGGTAACAAGGTGGACGACGCCATCGTCACCACCCGCGTCAAGGCCGCACTGCTGGCCGACGAGAGCGTGAAAAGTTTCGACATCGCCGTGGTGACCCGCAAGGGCGAGGTGCAGCTCAGCGGCTTTGTGGAAAACCAGGGCCAAATCGACCGCGCAATACAGGTGGCACGTGCCGTGGAAGACGTGCACAGCGTCAGCAACCAGATGACCCTGAAGAAGTAGCGCGTTCCCGCGCGCGGATAGGACCATCTGACCGCGCTGCGTTACCCGCCACCCCCTGGTACCGCCAGCGGGTGGTTTTTTTTGGTTTTTTAGCGTGTTATAAGCCCGCGGTGCATATAAAACAAGCGTGTAGTGCTATAAAAAATAGAGCGTAAGTGGTGGGCCTTGTAGGTGCATGGCCCTGTCTGGTTGCTGTGCTTGTCCTACCGTGGGGCGCGTTGGTGTCCGCTTCTGGGCCTGGGGGCTTCTGCCTAGACTGGCTGTAGACCAACGCATCGCCATGACCACCACCCAGTTCCCTTCCAAGCCTCCCCCGGTGCGACTCCAGTTTTCGATTGGCTTGGACTACGCCATCTCTGCGCCCGCATGTGACTTTATCTTCAACATCCATGCGGCCCAGACTGCCCACCAGACCGTGGTGGCCGAGGCCCTCACGGTTAGCCAGCCCGTACCCCATACGCTGTACACCGACCCCGTAACGCAAAACCGCTATCTGCGGCTGACGGCCGCCACCGGATCGTTGAACGTGCACTACGAGGCGACGGTGGAGCTGGCCCATTTCGCCGCGCTGCCAGAGGACATCCACGAGGTGGGCGTGGCAGACATCCCGGGCGAAGTGCTGCCGTACCTGCACCCTAGCCGCTACTGTCCATCCGACCGGCTGCATCGGTTGGCCATCAATGAGTTTGGTGGGCTGCCGCCTGGCTATAGCCGGGTACTGGCTATCCATAACTGGGTGATCAGCCGAGTGAACTTTGCCTCCAATTCGTCCTATGGCAACACCACGGCTATCGACACCCTGGTGGACCGCGTGGGAGTGTGCCGCGACTTCGCGCATCTGATGATCGCCCTGTGCCGCGCCGTCAGCATACCGGCGCGCTTTACCACCGGTATCGACTACGGTGCCGACCCCACCCTGGGCCCGACCGATTTCCACGCCTATGTGGAGGTCTTTCTAGGCGACCGCTGGTACATCTTTGACGCGTCCGGCGTAGCCGTACCCATGGGCTTTGTGCGCCTGGGCATAGGCCGCGACGCCGCTGACTCGGCCTTTGCCACCCTGTTTGGCGCCGTCACCGGCAGTGCCCCGGTGGTGCATATCGAGGCCATCCCCAATGCGCTAGGCAAGCTGGTCTTGCCAAGGCACGTAACGCATGGCCTGTCTACCGACGGCCAGGCGCAGGCTTTCTGAATTCCTTTTTTTCCACCGGAGATATCTATGACAAAAATGACTTGGCCCTTGGCCATGAGCGCTGCCGCCCTGGCACTGCTGGTTGGTTGCAGCAGCATGAAAACCCCGGCTACCGCCGATGTCGCTGTATCCAAAGCCGCAGTAGACAACGCGGCCGGAGCCGGCGGGGCAGAGTTCGCGCCACTGGAGATGGCCTCGGCCCGCGAGAAATTGACCGCCGCCCAGAGGGCCATGGCCAGCAAGGACTACAAGCTGGCCGCAGCGCTGGCGAACCAGGCCCAGGCCGACGCCAAGCTGGCCCAGGGCAAGGCCAACTCCGCCAAGTCGCAGGCCGCTGCCGATGCGATGCAAGACAGCGTGCGCGTCCTGCGCGAAGAACTCGACCGCGCCAGCAAGTAAATCCAAAGAAAGAACACCATGAAGAAACTCTACGCCACCCCCGTCGCACTGGCCCTGGCTGTACTGCTCGGCGCCTGCAGCTCCATGCCCACCAGCACCAGCTTGCTGGAGCAAACCCGTAGTGATTACCAAGTGGTCCAGGCGAATCCGGATGTCAACCGGTTTGCCCCGGTTGAACTCAAGCAGGCCGGCGATGCGCTGGCGCAGGCCAATGCCTCGGCCGACCACAAGGACAAGCCGGAAAAGGTGGACCAGCTGGCCTACCTGGCCAAGCAGAAGATAGCGCTGGCGCGTGAAGCCGCAGCCCAGAAGGCGGCCGAAACCGACATCGTGAAGGCCGGCAAGGAAAGCGATGCGCTGCGCCTGCAGCAACGCTCGAACGAAGTCGACCAGGCCAAGGCCAATGCGCTGGCAGCCCAGCAAAATGCCATGGTCGCCCAGGGTGACGCAGCCGACGCCCAGCGCAAGACCGAAGAAGCCCGTGCTCGAAACGCCCAGCTCGAAGCCCAACTGGCCGACCTGTCCGCCAAGAAGACCGAGCGTGGCATGGTCATCACCCTGGGCGACGTGCTGTTCGGCACCGACCAGGCGCGCCTGACGCCAGACGGCATGCGCACCGCACAGAAGCTGGCCGACGTGCTACAGCAAAACCCGCAGCGCAAGGTTCTGGTCGAAGGCTTTGCCGACAGCACTGGCAGCACAGCGCACAACCAGGAGCTGTCAGAACGCCGGGCCAACGCAGTACGCGGTGCCTTGCAAGGCATGGGCGTGGCGGTTGATCGCGTGAGCATCCGTGGCTACGGCGAAGCCTATCCGGTGGCGGCGAATGACACGGCGCTGAACCGCCAGATGAACCGCCGCGTGGAAATCGTGCTGTCGGACGATACCGGTAGAACGCAGCAGCGTTAACCCACGGCAAGTCCGTTCGGCCTTGCACACAGGGTTGAACGGCGATCGCTCTTAAATTGATAGCTGGTTGCGCAGATTCTTCCTGTGCTACAGGTCAATCGGGCTTGAACCGTTGCGCGCGGAAAAGCCCTCGTTTTTGCCAGATCGACACCCACGGTTACGATCGCCCGGGAAAGGTGCTTTCACCCGATCCCCGAGGCTGCAAAACATGTATTTCGTCTCTATTACCCGCCTGCGCATCCGCGCTTGGCGCTATTTGCCGTTGTTCTTTTGGGACGCCCTGCGAACCGGCAAGCAGGCCAGACAAGCCAGCGGCAACCTGTCTATGGCCGTGTTGCCAGACGCCAAACACACTTACTGGACGCGTACCGTCTGGGCCGACGAAGCCTCCATGCGCCAGTACATGTCCTCGGGCGCCCACGGCAAGGCCATGCGCAAGCTGCTACTTTGGTGTGACGAAGCCTCTGTGGTGCACTGGACGCAAGACACAGCCGAGCCGCCTTCGTGGCCCCAGGCCTACGACCGCATGGTCCAGCAGGGCCGTAAATCCAAGGTCAAATACCCCTCGGATGCGCATCTGCGGTTTGAAATCGACAGGCCGGTGGTAGGCGGTTCGGCTTAGTACGTGGCCGCCAAGTAACCCTCTTGGCTAACCATCTAGATTCTTTGGATCAAATAGGCCGCTAACGCAAGTATTCTGTGCGGAAGCAGCTATCAAAAATGTAGTATTTAGGCCACGCGCTGCAGGCGCACAAAGCTGAACGGCAGGCCTGTGCTGCTGGTGTGTGCTTCGCGGTTGGTTTCGGTCCATTCGGGGCCGAAGCGGGGTGCGTAGGCATCGCCCTCAAAGTCTTGGCCGATCTCGGTGACCACAGCGGTGTGCGCCAGAGGCAGGGCCTGCGCATAGATCTCGGCGCCACCGATGACCCAGGCATCGGCATCGGCCGGGCACAGCGCTGCTGCTTCGGCAATCGACCCAGCGCGCACGGAGCCTTCGGCATGCCAGTCAGTTTGCCGCGTCACCACGATGTTCAGGCGGCCAGGTAAAGGGCGGAAGCGCGGCGGCAATGAATCCCAGGTCTTGCGGCCCATGATGACCGGGCAGCCCAGCGTGGTGCGCTTGAAGTGCGCCAGGTCTTCGGGCAGGTGCCATGGCAGGGCGCCGTTTACGCCAATCACGCCATTGGCCGCGCGGGCAAAAATCACATGCAGCTGGGCCATGCTTACACCGCCACCGGCGCTTTGATCGCCGGGTGGCATTGGTAGTCCAGCACTTCGAAGTCTTCGAATTCGTAGCTGAAGATGTCGGCCGGCTTGCGTTTGATGTGCAGCGTGGGGTAGGCGTAGGGTGCGCGGCTGAGTTGCTCGTTCACCTGGTCCACATGGTTGCTGTAGATGTGGCAGTCGCCCCCGGTCCAGATGAAGTCGCCCACCGCCAAGTCGCACTGCTGCGCCACCATGTGCGTGAGCAGCGCGTAGCTGGCGATGTTGAAGGGCACGCCCAGGAAGATGTCGGCACTGCGTTGGTACAGCTGGCAGCTCAGTTTCCCGTCCGCTACGTAGAACTGGAAGAACGCGTGGCAGGGCATCAGCGCCATCTGGTCCAGGTCGGCAACGTTCCAGGCGCTGACGATGATGCGGCGGCTGTCGGGGTTGGTCTTCAGGGTCTTGATGACCTCGGCGATCTGGTCGATGTGGCCACCCGGATTTTCAGGGGTAGGCTTGGGCCAGCTGCGCCATTGCACGCCATACACCGGGCCCAGGCTACCGTCAGGCCGGGCCCACTCGTCCCAGATGCTCACGCCGCGCTCTTTCAGCCAGTTGTTGTCGCTGCTGCCCTGCAGAAACCACAGCAGCTCCTGGATGATGGAGCGCAGGTGCACCTTCTTGGTGGTGACCAGGGGGAAGCCTTCGTTCAGGTCAAAGCGCATCTGGTGGCCGAACAGGCTGCGTGTGCCGGTGCCGGTGCGGTCGGTCTTGGCCACGCCGGTGGTGTGCACCAGGCGCATGAAATCTTCGTATTGGGAGCGGATGGGGCGGGAATCTAGTGTCATGGTCAAAACGATCCAAATAGCAAATCCAGCGCCGCAAGGATGTCGGTCTGGTGGTCAATCAGGCTGCCCACGGACTTCTTCAGTCCAGAGACGGGAAAGGCCGCAAGTGCAGTACTGTCCAGCACCACCGCCACACCGGCGATTTCGAACTGGGGGTTCAGGTCGCGCATGGGCGGGCCGAAAACAGCGGCAGCGCGCAATGGCACCACGATGCGGGTGTTGACCCTGTCGATAAAGTTGTTTTGTACATCGAGCAGAAACGGGGTGGTAGCCCGCATCGCCTCTTCGGGGTGCGGGTACACATCAAATCGGGCCATGATCAAAAAGTGCGGTACTGGGCCAGCGGCAGGCCTTCGGCGGCGATGCGGGCGTTGTAGTGGTCAATGGCGTCTTTGTTCTCTGCGTTCCAGCGCTCCCAGTAGATGCGCTTGACCTCGGCGGCCAGCAGCGCATCCACGGTTTGCGACACATTGATCCCCAGCGTGCGGGCCAATTCCAGCGTCTTGGTGTTCAGCGTGAGGTTGGTGGCTTTTTTGGGGGCTGTGGCGAAATCCAGCATGGAGAACTCCAAAAATAATGCGCATAGTATATGCGCATGATTCTAGGTGTTTGTTGCCGCCGCCTGTACCACCCGGCCCGGGTTCATCAGGTTCTGCGGGTCCAGCGCCTGTTTGATGCCGCGCATCAGCTGTAGTGCCACCGGCGATTTGTAGTGCTCCAGGTGGCCGACCTTCAGGCTGCCCACGCCGTGCTCGGCAGAGATCGAGCCGCTGTGCGCCACTACCGCGTCGAACACGATGGAGTTGACCTCGGCTTCCTTGTCCCGCAGGAACTGGGCCGGGTCACCTTCGGCCGGGGCCTGCACGTTGTAATGCAGATTGCCGTCGCCCAGGTGGCCGAAGTTGACCAGGCGCACGCCCGGTATGCGCTCTTGCAGCAGCAGGTCGGTGCTGCGCACGAATTCTGGGATACGGGACACCGGGATGGAGATGTCGTGCTTGATGTTCAGCCCCTCTTCGGCCTGGGCCATGGAGATGCTTTCGCGCACATGCCACAGGGCGTGGGCCTGGGCCAGGTTCTCGGCCACCACGGCATCGGTCACGCACCCTTGCTCTAAGGCCAGTTCCAGCAGGTTTTCGAACTGGGTGCGCGCATGGGCTTCGGACTCGTTGTCCGAATTTTCCAGCAGCACGCAGTAGGGTACCCCCACGCTCCCCACTTCGTGTGGTTCGCTGCCCCCCGAGGGGGCTGCGCCTGGCTTGGGGCGGCCCGGCGCGGCGGCGGGCGTATCCAGGTACAACGGTACGCGCTGCTGCGGGAAGTGCTTGGCTACCAGGCTGAGGGCGAACTGGCCCATCACCTCGAAGCCGGTCAGGCCCGCGCCCAGGTGTTGGTGCGCCAGGCCCAGCAGCGTGACGGCTGCGTCCAGGCTGGGCACTGCGGCCCAGGCGGTGAGCTGGGCGGCCGGCTGCGGATACAGCTTCATGGTGGCAGCGGTGATGATGCCCAGCGTGCCTTCGCTGCCCACAAACAGGTTGCGCAGGTCGTAGCCGGTGTTGTCCTTGCGCAGGCCGCTTAGGCCGTCCCATACGTCGCCCTGGGCGGTGACCACTTCCAGGCCCAGGCATAGCTCGCGCGCATTGCCGTAGCGCAGCACCTGGGTGCCGCCTGCGTTAGTGGAAAGGTTGCCGCCGATGGTGCAGCTGCCCTCGGCGGCCAGGCTCAGAGGGAACAGGAAGCCGGCTTTGTCCGCCGCCTCTTGCAGGCTTTGCAGAATGCAGCCGGCCTCTACCGTCATGGTCAGGTTGGCGCCGTCGATGGCGCGCACGGCATGCATGCGCTGCAGGCTCAGTACCACTTGCGTGCCCGAGGTGTCCGGCGTGCTGCCCACCACCAGGCCGGTATTGCCGCCCTGGGGCACGATGCTGACGCCGGCGGCCGCGCAGGCCTTGACCACCGCCGCCACTTCGGAGGTGCTGCCGGGGCGCACCACGGCCAGGGACTTGCCACGGCTGCGTTTGCGCCAGTCGTTCTCGTAGGCGCTGAGGTCGCCCTCGGTCAGCACGTTGTGTGGGCCTACGGCCAGGCGCAGGCTATCAATCAGGTTTTGCATAAGAAGGGGGAGAGATTAAGTTGCCGGGACCGCGGCCTTGGCATGTTTGAAGCGCAGGCGCACATGCAACGCGCAGGCCGCGAACAGGCTGACGCACAGCAGTGCTTCGGCCAGGGCGTACCAGCGGCTGGGTGCTGCGTCGCTATAGGCGCGCACCACGCCCTCGGTGAAGTACAGCCATACCATCAGGCTGACCCAGCGGTAGGTGTACATACGGTTCTTCAGCAGGCCTATCAGCGGCACGCACAGGGGCAGGGCTTTCAGGGCCAGCACCACGCTGCCCGGGCGCAGCGGCGCCAGCACCAATTCCCAGGCCAGGCTGAGCACAATCAGCCCCAGCAGGCTGCCTACCGCGACGGCGCGGCTCCATTGCACAGATTGGGTGTTTGTAAACATAGCGATGGCATCATAGCGGCCATGCCTACCCGCCATATTTCTCGCTTAACTTCCCGTTTGATACCCCGCCTTGTTCGCCTATCTCAGCGTTTTGACCAGTTTCTTAAAGACCTGTCGCAATTCCCCTGGAGAATCACTGCCCACACCTTGCGCGAGCGCTTCCGTGAGGACCGCCTGGGCCTGACCGCCAGCAGCCTTACCTTCACTACGTCGCTGGCCCTGGTGCCATTTTTTACCGTGGCGCTGGCTATCTTTACCGCTTTTCCGATGTTCGGCACGGTGCAGAGCGTGCTGCAGCGCTGGCTGGTGCAAAGCCTGATCCCGGACAGCATTGCGCGCCAGGTGCTGGGCTATATGACCCAGTTCGCCAGCAAGGCAAGCAAGCTGGGTAGTGTGGGCCTGGCGGCGGTGCTGTTCACCGCCCTGGCTTTGATTTTGACCATAGACCGCACGCTGAACGCCATCTGGCGCGTGCGCCGTGCCCGGCCGCTGGGCCAGCGGGTGCTGATTTACTGGGCCGCCATCACCCTGGGGCCGCTGTTGCTGGGCGCGAGCCTGGCGCTGACCTCGTATGTGCTGTCGGCCTCGCGTGACCTGGCCGACAACCTGCCCGGCGGCGTACGCTTTTTGTTCAGCCTGCTGCAGATGGGCCTGCTGGCCGCCGGCATGGCCGCGCTGTACCGCTTTGTGCCGAATACCCGCGTCAAATGGAGCCATGCCTGGGTGGGCGGCATCTTTGTGTCGCTGGGTATTGAGGTGGCCAAGCGCTTGTTGACCCTGTACCTGGCTTTTGTACCCACCTACTCGGTGGTGTACGGCGCGTTTGCCACCTTGCCCATCATGCTGGTGTGGATCTACCTGGCCTGGGTGATTGTGCTGCTGGGCGCGGTGACTACGGCCTACCTGCCCAGCCTGCTGCAGGGTGTGGCCCGCCGGGCCACCACCCACGGCTGGCATTTCTTGCTGGCGATAGAGGTGCTGCAGCAGCTGTACCGTGCCCAGAGCAGGGGGGAAAAAGGCTTGACCATGGCCCAGCTGGGCCAGGCCTTGCAGGTCGATGCGCTGCACCTGGAGCCCGTGCTGAACACCTTGAGCAGCCTGGACTGGGTGGGCCGGCTGGACGAGGTGGTTGAAGAGGGCGCACCACTGCGCGAGCCGCGCCTGCTGCTCTTGGTCAACCCCGACACCACGGCGCTGCTGCCCTTGGTGGAGCAGCTGCTGCTAACGCCCGCGCCCGCCCTGGAAAATTTATGGAAAAAGAGCGACCGGCGCAGCATGTGTCTGCGCGACGTGCTCTGAATTCAATAGCAGTGAAGGTCTTAATGGCACCTCCGGCTCTCGAGCCGCCCAGGGTGTTGCCGGGAACCATTGAAATTTAAGGACCCAGCTGATTCACAGCGCACGGACTTGCCTCGTTTTACGATTGGAATAGAAGGCAAACGTCATCGGTGTGCTTAGATAGAGTCAAGTCATAGCCAGGAAATACTCAAAATGATGGATTGGATTCCGATAGTCTTGGTAACGTTCAAGGCGCTCGTGCTCGGCGTGGGCATGTTCTTCGCCATCAAGTGGCACTACGATCAAGGGAAGAAGGCGGATGAGAAGCGCGCGGTACTACGTTCAGTTGTCAAGGTGGCCGCAGTCTTCGTGTTGTTGCTCGTGGGCCTGGTGCTCGTCACCTTCGCCCTGGCCAAAATGCTCGGTTTGGACTTGACCTACCCATGACGCCAAAGAGTGGTCGGCCGATTTGGTGAGTTGCGCCCAAGGCAAGGCCGAACAAGTCCCTCGCGGTCTGCACCTTGCATTCCATTCCGATCGAGGGCACGCAGTCTCGCGCAGACTTATTCAGCGTCGCCCTACGGTGGTTTCCGCAAAATTCGCAGCTGCATGCCTGATGTGCAGGCTGACTGTACGTGTCTAGAATGTTTATAACGGGATGTGCGCGTAGCTTTGCACACTTCTGCGATAGAGATGCAAGTGGTTGTAGTCACCAACAACGTCTGGGGCCAAAGAATGAGAATTTCCACCACTTTCATGGGCCTCTGCGCCTTGGCTGGATTGCTATGCTTCAGCCGTTTCGCGCAGTCAGCACCGCTTACGCTGGCGATAGCGGATTTGCCTGCGTTTTCCACGGCATTGATTGCCGAAGACCAGGGGTACTTCGCTGCCGAGGGGCTTGACCTGAAGACCATCCACTGCGTGAACGGTAAACGGTGTCTCAAACACCTGACCGACGGAGAGGCCCATTACGCGACCGTGGCCGACACGCCGGTCGTTCTGTCCGCGATGGGTGGGGGCAAATTCGAGATCCTTACGCAGCTTGGCACTACATCACGGGAGAACCACTTCCTGGCGCGCTCGGACCGTGGCATCCGCGTCGCAGCGGATCTCAAGGGTAAGCGCATCGGAATTCTGAGGGGCACATCCGCCCACTATTTCGCCGATACCTTGCTGTTGTTTAATGGCGTGGGGCCCTCCCAAGTGACGCTGGTGCCGCTGGATAGCACCGATGCCGCAGGCCCGTTGATTCGTGGCGAGGTGGATGCTGCGGGCCTTTACAACCCGGTCTGGCAAAAGGCGCAGGCAGCCATAGGCGGGCAGTTGGTAACTATTCCCAACCCCAATGTTTTTTCGGTGACCACTGTCGTGGTGGGTATAAGCGCTGCCGCAGGTGGCAAAGAGGCCGACGCTATCAAATTACTGCGAGCTTTGAAGCGAGCAGACAAGCTCATTGACGATGAGCCAGCCAAGGCGCGATCTATTGTTGCCACCCGTTTGAAATTAGCAAAGGGGGACATCGACGCTATGTGGAGTGACTATGACTTCAACTTGTCACTTTCCCAGCAATTGATTTCTGCACTGGAGGCGCAAACGCGTTGGGCATTGCGTGAGTCTCTTGTGCCCGGCGGGAAAATGCCCGACTACCTGGATTATGTTGATGTGGCCCCGCTGCGGGCGATAGATTCCAAGGCCGTTTCTATTTTCAAATAGCTGCTTATGAAAATTCGCAGCGCCTTGATTGTTGGGCTCGCAGTGGCAATGCTGATGGCCGTCAGCAGTATTGCAATCACGGTCCGGTATCAGTCTCAAATTGAAGTGCTGGAAAAAGTGGCGCGCCAAGCCCGCGTTGCCTCTCGCAATGTTGCGGGCTTGTTGGCGATGGAGCAGGATGCCGTGCTTCATGCAAGTCCCCGCGCTTCGCGTCAGTGGCACGCCATTCACGCAGAACTTCTGCAGTCTATGCACACATTGGTTGACCACCTGAGCCCTCAAAACAAAGCGATGGGTTTGGCGAAGTCGATCATTTCAGTGGCCGAGGCACTGCCCGATCAATTCGATGCAATTTTTACGAATTCCAATAGTGATTCTGCTCTAGACCTTGAGCGGCGTGAAACGCTTGTTGACCATCTGACCATAGAGACACGTCGCATAAGCGAAGGTGCATTTGATTTGACAGAGATGTTTGCTGAACAGCGCGCTGCTGTCCGCGCGGAGCGACTCCAAGTGCAAAGCGGCTTCATGGCGATATTCTTGCTGTTCATTAGTTTTGGTGTTTGGTTTACCTTTCGCCGCATTCTTGCGCCATTGACTGGCCTTACAGCAGCAGCGCTGGAAGTGCAGCGCGGAAACATGTCGGTCCGCAATGCATTCACCAGCCGCAATGAGATGGGGCTGCTAGGTCGTGCCTTTAATGACATGACCCTGGCGTTGCAAGAGCGCCAGCAAAAATTGGTTGAGTCGCAGCGTGAAACAGCAAGTCTTTATAAAGCGATCGACGACCACTCGATTGTTTCGACGGCGGATCGCAATGGCAGCATCATCACGGTGAATGATGCGTTCTGCCGCATTAGCGGATACAGCCGCGAAGAGTTGGTAGGCCAAAACCACCGAATCATCAATTCAGGCGTTCTGTCTGCCGACTTCTGGGTGAATTTTTGGAGCACCATCAAAAGTGGTACTGCCTGGCACGGCGAAATTTGCAATCGGGCTAAAGATGGATCGTTGTACTGGGTAGACAGCATGGTCATGCCCATGCGGGATGAGGCCGGCAACATTGAAAAATACATATCCATCCGCAACGACATCACCGCGCGCAAGGAATCGCAAGCCGCACTGCAGGTCAGCAATTCGCTCCTGGAAGAGTCGCAGAAAGTGGCCAAAGTCGGCGGCTGGGAACTCAGCCTTGAAACAAATGTTCTGTATTGGACTGCCGAAACCTACCGGATCCTCGAGACCTCCCCAGACGAGTTTGACCCGACTGTGGACGCGGGTGTGCAGAATTTCCTGCCAGAGTCCCGTGAGCGCCTTGAACAGGCCCTGAAACTGGCGATAGACCAGGGCAAGCCCTATGACCTGGAGCTGGAAACTTACACCTCCAAGGGCAATCGCATTGATGTACGCACCACATGCACACCCTGGGTTGTCGATGGGAAAGTTATTCGTCTCAGCGGCATATTCCAGGACATGACGCAGCGCAAGCAATATGAGCGCGAGCTCAAGGTGGCGCGTGACAGTGCGCAGCAGGCTGCATTGAGCAAAGGGCAATTTCTGGCCAACATGAGCCACGAAATCCGCACGCCCATGAATGCCATTCTGGGGCTGCTCAACCTCCTGCAAAGCACAGAACTCACCTCGCGCCAGCGCGACTACGCCAGTAAGACAGAAGGCGCAGCGCAGTCCTTGCTGGGCCTGCTCAACGACATCCTGGACTTTTCCAAAGTTGAAGCGGGCAAGATGGCGATGGAGAATGAGCCGTTTCACATCGACAAGCTGATGCGCAATCTCTCTGTGGTGCTGTCGGCCAATGTCGGCACCAAAGACATTGAAGTACTTTTTGACATAGACCCAACGCTGCCCCTGGTACTGCGTGGCGACGCCATGCGCCTGCAGCAAGTACTGATTAATCTGGGCGGGAATGCCGTCAAATTCACCTCCGAGGGGCAAGTAGTACTGTCGTTGCGCAAACTGGCGCAGACAGAGCACACAGCTACTGTCGAATTTGCAGTGCGTGACACCGGCATTGGCATCGCACCTGAGCACCAAGCCCATATATTTGACGGGTTCTCCCAGGCTGAAGGCTCCACCACACGCCGCTTTGGCGGCACAGGCTTGGGACTGGCCATCAGCAAACGATTTGTGGAACTCATGGGCGGGACGATCAAGGTTACTTCAGAGCTAGGCGTGGGCAGCACTTTCACGTGCACCCTGGACATGCCTACGGTCAATGCCGCTGAAATACAGGCGCCATCCCCCAGTGACCCAAACGGTACGCCCCAGCGCGTATTGGTGGTCGATGACAACCCAATTGCTGCTGAGTTGACCCTGCGCATGGTGCGCTCCTGGGGGTGGACGGCAGACCTTGCCAAATCCGGTAAAGAGGCCATTGAACACCTGTCTGCCCAATGTGCGACAGCAATTGCAGAGTTTCCCTACCCCGTGATCTACATGGACTGGAAGATGCCCGGCATGGACGGCTGGGAAACCACTCGCCAGATTCGACAATTGAGCGAGCGCAGTGGTCTTCCCCACCCTACCGTCATCATGCTCACCGCGCATGGACTGGAAACACTGACCCACCGCAGTGAAGCGGAGCAGGAGCTCATCAATGGCTATTTGGTCAAACCCGCTACGGCCTCTATGCTCTACGACGCGTGGATGGATGCCCAGGCTGGCAAAGCTGGCATTCGCAAACCCTCCAAAGGACGCAGTAGCACCAGGCAACTCCAAGGAATGCGTATCCTGGTGGTAGAGGACAACCTAATTAACCAGCAAGTGGCCGAAGAACTGCTCAACTCAGAGGGAGCCACTGTGTCATTGGCCGCTAACGGCCAATTGGGTGTGGATGCCGTTGCAGCGGCTGCACCGCAGTTTGACGTGGTGCTGATGGATGTGCAGATGCCAGTGTTGGACGGCTATGGTGCAACACGAGCTATTAGAGAAGACTTGCAGCTGCAATATCTGCCGATTGTTGCCATGACTGCGAATGTCATGGCCAGCGATCGTGATGCGTGTCTGGCAGCGGGGATGAATGAACACATTGGCAAGCCATTTGATATGGCCAAGCTGGTGTCGCTTTTAATTCGCATGACCGGGCTTCAACCCCAGATGCTAGAGACACCCGCAAGCGCCCTCATTTCGACGGAACCTACAGAGTTGCCAGTCATACCGGGGCTTGCACTGGATGCGGCGGTGCGGCGCATGTCGGGGATGCGTTTTTTGTACATCCGCACCGCTGAGTCTTTTGCAAAGGCGCTAGATACTGAAGTTTCGGAGATACGCAGGGATATTGAAGCTGGCAACACCCAAATGGTCAAGATGCGACTGCATACCCTCAAGGGCAATGCGGTCACGCTGGGCACAAATGAACTTGCCTTGAAGGCCGGTTTGTTGGAGAAGGTATGTCAGAGTCCATCAGGATTTGAGGAATGCGCCGCTAGCCTGGATGACCTTGGGGAGCTATGCCAGTCAGCAAAAAGGCTTTTATTAAGGGCAATTTCAGAGCTGGAAACCGGCGTTATATCGCCAGAAAAGATACGTGCAGGAGTCGATGTGGCGCCATCGGACGATAGCGCGATGTCAAATGAGGCTGCCGGCACCCTTGTGTCTCGCTTGCAGGCGCTGAATGGGCTACTGTCAAACGATGATCTTTCGGCGGTGGAGATGTTTGCAGAAATCCGCAGTGAGTTCCCTGATTCGATGTATGGCAGGGTTGAAACTTTGGAGCACGCCATTCAAAGCCTGGATCTGGAGGCCGCCCAAAAGCACGCGAATGAATTGATTGCCTTTCTGACTGCCACACACTAATTTCCCAGTATGAGTTCCCTCCAATCGCAATCGTTAAAGCCCGAGTCAAAACCAAAGCTGTTGATCGTGGACGATCAGACTATCAACATCCAGGTCCTCTACCATGCGTTCGCTACTGAGTTTCAGGTCTTCATGGCAACCAGCGGCGCCAAGGCGTTGTCGATCTGCGAGAAGGACGCGATCGATTTGGTGTTGCTCGATGTCATGATGCCCGAGATGGACGGTTATGAGGTCTGCACGCGGCTAAAAGCTAATCCGGTCACTGCAGATATTCCTGTCATTTTTGTGACCGCCCATAGAGATGAGGTCTCAGAGGAACATGGTTTGGAAGTTGGCGCCGTAGATTTCATTTCCAAACCCATCAACTTGAAGATTGTGCGGGCGAGAGTGAGAGCGCACATTGCCCTCAAATGTCAGTCGGACATGTTGCGAAATTTTGCATTCATGGATGGCTTGACTGGTGTGCGAAATCGGCGTTACTTTGATGAACAGCTCGGAATTGAGGTTGCGCGGGCACAACGCAGCAAGTTGCCACTGAGCCTCATCCTGATAGACGTTGATTTCTTTAAGCGATTCAACGATTGTTACGGGCACCAAGGCGGTGATGATTGCCTGAGGCGCTTGGGCCGCCTGTTTCAAACCAGCATCAAGCGCCCAGCCGATTTTGTAGCCCGCTATGGTGGAGAAGAGTTCGTTTGTGTGCTTCCCGAAACACCCTTTCCCAAAGCGCTTGAATTTGCCGAGTCCATACGCATGGCCGTATTGGCCTGCCAGATTCCACATACTGACTCGACCGTGAGCGAGTGGCTAACCCTCAGCCTGGGTGTTGGAACGATGTCCCCTGACAGCCCGCTTGCAAGCTATCAATTGTTGCAGCTGGTAGATGACAATCTGTACCAAGCAAAAAAGCTTGGCCGCAACCAAGTCGTCGGCTCAGTGAACTAACTGATTCTACGGATAGCTTCTAGGGTGGAATCGCCCAGCCCCACTGCAAACTTCAATTGCGGATCTGTGATCGTTTGTAAGCACACGGTGATCCTATTAGGTGCAATCGACCACCCACCAATGACGCCCGAGCCGGTCATAGCGCTCAACGCCCCTGCGGGTAGTCCGATCCGGGATACCCCGAGGCCAGGGATGCGCAGACCGCGAGGGACTTGTTCAGCGTTGCCTTGAGTAAGGAGCTTTGGTTTTCAGCGGGGATCCCAATAATTTGGGGCTCTCTGCAGAGTGGCGGATGCTCGCTTTGGGGCGGGTTGTTGCCTCTTGTGCCGGGCCGGCGCGAGGCGTCAAGGATTGGCCCTGTGACTGCTGCATCACCACAAGGCTGAGTCGCGCATGCCAATCAGCCGCTTGCGCTCCAGGCGTTTTCGGTACCGTAGTACGCAGCCTGCGGAGGCTAACGCCAAACCGCCGCACAGCACGACTTCCCAGACGCTGAGGCTCCTACCCAACAAGCTTGGAGCCATAGCGAATGCTACTGCGGCCGCAAGGGTTCCAGCAGCGGTTGTAAGGAGAAGGTTCAGCATGGGTTTCGGGGCGAAATATTGCGGAGTCAGCGGGACTCTGTATCTCAACAGCCAAAGCTTTTTCAAGGTTTGAGATGGGTGAGGTCTACAAGACACGAACATTAAACCAGGCTTCTGGTAGATCCCCCAATCCTTGTAAGCCCGCAGTGCGTGCTACGTTGCACGCAAGATGCCAATGGCTTACCAGCTTACGCGTTTCATCGCTGGGTTCTGACACCTCACTGTCGTCTGTCAGACGCTCTATTGCTTTGAGCACATGCGCTACGTCTTCCGGTGGGCCTATACGCCGCTCCAACGCTTTGCAGTAGCGCGCTTCTGCAGCCATGCGTTCCTTTGCGGGTAGATCGGGATAGTCGCTAAGAGTGACGGTGTACAGGGCTTCGATCATGGTTTCCATACGGTTTCTCACATCTATAGTTTGGCTAAATACTGTTTTAATATACAGTATATTTGCCAGCTTGGTGTTAAAGCATGGCCCGACTGGGGACTCTGGTACTGTTGATTCCAGCTTGACCAGGATTCCGCATTCCACACGAAGACGATGATGAAAAACTTCTCTGTTTTATTTGTCTGTATGGGCAATATCTGTCGCAGTCCGACTGCCCATGGTGTATTCCTGCACAAGGTGACCGCAATGGGCTTGGACGATCGAGTCCACGTGGATTCCGCCGGCACCCACAACTACCATCCCAACAGTCCGCCTGACACCCGATCGCAGGCGCATGCATCCCGGCGTGGCTACGACCTGTCTCGTTTACGGGCGCGGCAGATCCAGGAGGCGGACTTTGACGCATACGACCTGATTCTGGTGATGGACTGGGACAACCTGGCTTTGACTCAGAGCGAAAGCCCGTCCCGCCACCATCCCAAGATCCGACGCTTGACCGAGTTCTGTGAACACCATGAAAGCCCGGTGGTCCCGGACCCCTATTACGGTGGGGAGCAAGGGTTTGAGGCCGTACTGGACCTGGTCGAAGATGCCTGTGAAGGCTTGCTCAAGCATGTACAACGCCAGCTGGCCTGACGCTCGGGTTACCGGTGCATTGCGGATGTCCTGAATCCGTAATGCTATGGCGCTTGCAGGCGCTGCAACACATCCAGGTCTGGATAGCCGTCGGCAGGCAGGCCCAGGCTGCGTTGGTACTTTCTCAGGCCGTCGCGTGTGGCGGGGCCCATCAGGCCGTCGGCGCTGCCGCTGGCAAATCCCCGCTGGTTCAGTGCTGTTTGTAGCTCCCGTATTTGGCTGCGCGTGAGGGCTTGCAGATCACGCGGCCACGCGGCCTGTACACCGGGGCCATTGTCCAGGCGCTGGGCTAGCAGACTGACCGCGAGCGCATAGCTGGTGGAGTTGTTGTAGCGCAGGATGGCGCGAAAGTTGGGGCCCACCAGAAACGCGGGGCCGCGTACGCCTGCGGGCAGCAGGATTTCTGCCGCGTCCAGCGTAGGCAGCGCTGCGCCGTCCATGCTGCGTACTCCCTCGTGCGCCCACTGCTCGGTGGTCTGTCGTATTTGGGCGTCGGCGCGGCTGAGGTCGAATCCTTGGGGCAACTGCACTTCGGTGCCCCAGGGCTGACCGGCTTGCCAGCCTGAGCGGGCCAGGAAGTTGGCTGTCGAGGCCAGCACGTCGGCCATGCTGCCCCAGATGTCGCGGCGGCCGTCGCCATCGGCATCTACGGCATAGGCCAGAAAGTTCGACGGCAGGAACTGGGTCTGGCCCATGGCGCCAGCCCAGGAGCCGATCATGTGGGCGCGGTCGATGTCGCCGTTTTGCAGAATCTTCAGCGCTGCCAGCAATTGGCTACGGGCCCAGTCTTCGCGCCGCCCTTCGAAGCCCAGCGTGGCCAGCGCATCGATGGTGGGGATGTCGCCGTAGTTGCTGCCGTAGTTGCTTTCCATGCCCCAGATGGCGGCCAGGGTGCTGGCCGGTACGCCGTAGTGCGCTGCTGCTACATCGGCTTCAGCCCGGACTTGCAGGAGCTTGTCTTGGCCGCGCCGTACGCGTTGCGGGGACACGGCGGAGTCCAGATAGTCCCATACCGTGCGGGTGAATTCGGGCTGTGCCTGGTCCAGCTGGACCACACGCGGCAGGTAGCGCACATTGTCGAAAGCGGTGTGCAGGGTGGCATCACTGATGCCAGCCGCTAGCGCCGGCGCGCGGACGCTATTTATCCAGCGGGCGAAATCCTGCTGCAGGTTTTGCGCGTCGGTTGGCGTCTCCTCGGGTGCGCTAGTGGTGGCTTGGGGTTTTGCTGCTTCCATAGGCGCCGTGGGCGGCGCGGAAGCGCAACCCGCGATGGCTGTGGCCAAGGCCAGGGGGTACAGCCAGGTGCGACGAATGGAGGGGGACAAAGGTTCTTGCATGTTCGGATTTTCGTTAATGTGTTGGGACTGAGAACGTGTTCAAAGGCGAGCCATCGCCATGCAGTCCTATGATGTGTCTTGAAATGGGAACCTCTCGCCAAGTGCCGAAACCGCTCATAGACACCACTCGCTGCACTGGCTGCGGCTGGTGCGTGCCTACTTGCGATCTGCATTTGCTGTCCTTGGAAAGGCAGGGCTGGAAGAAGTTCTCTGTTCTCAGCGATATAGACGCCTGTACCGGCTGCAGCAAATGCGCGCTACGCTGCCCGTTTGATGTGATTACGATGCACAAGGCCGCGCAGGGGGCTGAGCCAGTGGCTTAAATGCCGCCCTTTATAAGCTGACGATATTGCAAAGCTCCAGCCCCGGGGAGCCCAGGCTGTAGCCGTCGCCTTTGCAGAGCATATGGATAGTCTGGCCGCGTTTTAGAAAGGTAACGGCTTCTTCCGCTGGAAGTTGTCTGATTTTGACTGTGCCGGCGCCACTTTCCAGGCCTTCGACCAGGGTGACCTTGGTGTCAAAGCGGGCTGCAACCGGCATGAAGGAGCCCGATTTCAGGTACACCACCAGGGCGCCGACCATGTCGCGCGAGACTAGGTCTACCGTGGTTTCTACCAGCAGCGGTTTGCCTTTGTATTTTTGGTTGGCGCCAGCTTCGCTGGACTTGTAGGCTTGCATCAGGGTCTTGCTGCTGACGCGTAGGGTCTTGCCTGCATCGGCTTCAGCCAACATGCGCCGTACGAATTTTTCCGCGTCTGGCGTTTCATATGTAGGGGTGCTGCCTGCCAAGGCGCTGCTGAATGCAAAAAGACTGAGGCTGCCGGCAATGAGTGCGGGCCGAATGCGGGCGCGGTGGAACATGTCTTCATGCTACCAAATCACTGCCGCTGGATCGGCTGCTATCTGTGCCGGCCAACGACTTATTTCGGCCTCGGCGGGCATGCGATTTGCTGCTGGCCTGCACCGGGCATGGAGCGTGGACAATAGCCCGAGTTTCATTCCCTGCCTCTTTGTACAAGGAACCGTGCCATGCCGCTTGTCGTTTTCAACCAGAAGGGTGGGGTGGGCAAGTCCACCATTACCTGCAACCTGGCCGCCATCAGTGCAAGCCAGGGTTTGCGCACCCTGGTGATCGATCTGGACCCGCAGGGAAATTCCACCAGCTACCTGCTGGGAGCGCTGGCGCGCGAAGACCAGCCCACCGTGGCCGGATTCTTTGAGCATTGCTTGAGCTACAGCCTGCGCACTGTGCCACCTACGGATTTCATCGTGCCTACGCCGCACGAGAACCTGCATGTGATGCCTTCCAGCCCCATGCTGGGGGAGCTGGAGGGCAAGCTGGAGTCACGCCACAAGCTATACAAGCTGCGTGAGGCCTTGCAGCAATTGGGAGGCGACTACGACCGTATCTACCTTGATACTCCGCCAGCGCTGAATTTCTATACCCGTTCGGCCTTGATTGGTGCGCGTGCTTGCCTGATTCCGTTCGATTGCGACGAGTTTGCGCGCAAGGCTCTGTACACATTGCTGGAGAACGTGCAGGAAATCCGCGTGGACCACAACCCCGGCCTGGTGGTGGACGGCATTGTGGTCAACCAGTTCCAGCCGCGCGCCAATTTGCCGCAGCGCATGGTGAACGAGTTGGTGGCAGAGGGCTTGCCTGTGTTGCAGCCGTATCTGTCTTCCTCGGTCAAGATCCGTGAGTCACACGAACAATCTCTGCCGATGGTCTATCTGGACCCGCAGCACAAGCTGACCCAGGCTTTGGTGGCCTTGCACGCAGTGTTGGACGGCAACCGGGTCGCAGGCGCTTAATGGCGCATGGGTAGATGCTATTTATTTAGTAGCTGCTGGCGCAGTAAATATCTACGCTAGAGCCCTATTTCTTATAAATTCTGCTGTGGCAGAGGGCGCAAGGGGGCGACTGAAAAGTTGAGCGTTGTCCAGTGCATGGGTAGTCCTGGTGCTTGACGTGGATAGGCTGTGCAAGGCATAGTTATATCAAAATGCATTATTTTTTGCATTTAAAGATATATATTTTGCAATGACAAATACAACTAACCCACAGGCGACATATGCCGGCGCCGCATTGGACTCCACCTACCCCAGTTTGCGCAACCTGCCTGTCTTCGTGACCGGTGGCGGCGGCGGCATTGGCGCCGCTATCGTGTCGGCATTTGTCGAGCAGGGCGCGCGGGTCGCCTTCGTGGATGTGGCCGAAGATGCCAGCCGCGCGCTGGCGCAGCAGTTGCACGACGCCGGCCATGCCGCGCCCTGGTGGCGTACCTGCGATGTGCGGGATGTGGCTGCGCTGCAAGCGGCCATACAGGATGCGGCTGCGGTGCTGGGTGACTTTTCGGCGCTGGTGAACAATGTGGCCAGCGACGACCGCCACACGCTGGAGTCGGTCACCCCCGAGTACTACGACCAGCGCATGGCCATCAACGAGCGGCCGGCGTTTTTTGCGATCCAGTCGGTGGTGCCGGGCATGCGTCGGCTGGGCGGCGGCTCCATCATCAACCTGGGGTCTACCGGCTGGCAGACCAAGGGCACGGGCTACCCCTGCTATGCGATCGCCAAGTCGTCGGTGAATGGCCTGACGCGCGGTTTGGCCAAAAGCCTGGGCCAGGACCGCATCCGCATCAACACCGTGTCGCCAGGTTGGGTGATGACTGAACGCCAGGTCCAGTTGTGGCTGGACGCAGAGGGTGAGGCCAATTTGCAACGCACCCAGTGCCTGCCCGACAAAATCTTGCCTGCAGACATCGCCCGTATGGTGTTGTTTCTGGCTTCCAGCGACGGCGCCATGTGCACCGCCCAGGAGTTCAAGGTGGATGCGGGCTGGGCCTGAAGAAGGCCCTGGGGCTATTCCATCTCCAGCTTGCGCCCATACAGCGACAGGCTGGCGGTCTTCAAGGCTTTCATCATCACCTTGGCTGCTGGGGAGGGCAGGCGGTCTGTGCGGGTGATGATGCCAAATGCGTCCATGTGGCAGGGTATCTCCAGCGGCACGATGGAGACAATGCCATGGGCCGCGTAATACTGGGCCACATCGGCGGCAATCACGGCCACCATATCGCTTTGCTGCAGCATGCGGGTGATGAAGAGCAGGGCGGCGCTTTCAATCACATTCAGAGGCGTGGCCAGTCCCACTTCCTGGAACATCAGCTCAAAGCGGTGGCGTAACACGCTGCCGGCTGGCGGCACGATCCAGCCGGCTCCGACCACGTCACGCAATGTCAGGCCCGTCATGCCGATCAGCGGGTGGCCGGGCCGGGCGATCGCACAAACCGGCTCTTCCACCAGCGGTTCGTAGCGCAGATTGGCCTTGTCGTGCTCGGCGAACAGACGGGCCACCAGAATATCCAGCTTGCCCTGCTGCAGCCGCTCAATCAGCACCGGGCTGGTGTCAATTTCCAGGGCGATGCGCAGCGTGGGCTGCTCTTGCTTTACCAGCGCCACCGCGGAGGGCAGCAAGGTCAGTCCTGGCGAGGTGATCGCGCCTACGCTGACCTGGCCAAAGCGTCCTGCCTTCAGCGCGGTGAGTTCTTCGTGCGCCTGGTTCAAGCTGGCCAGGGCCACGCGCGCATGGCGGATCATGGTTTCGCCGTACCAGGTGGGTTGCATGCCGCGCGGCAGGCGGTCGAACAGGGACACTTCCAACACGTCTTCCAGGTCTTTGAGCAGCTTGGAGGCGGCGGGCTGGGTCATGTTGAGCACCTGGGCTGCGCGGTGGATATTGCCCTCCTCGGCCAGGGCGACCAGTAGCAACAGCTGCCGGGTTTTCAGCCGGGCGCGGATGAACCAGTGGGTGTAATTCGTCATGGGGTTTTCCAGAATGCAGACATTGATATGTATTTTGTCTAAAAAGTGATTGGATTGATATGAATTTTGTTTTTAGACTCCCGGCACATTGGGCAATACAGATACATGACATTCGGCGCAAAACTGCAAACCGCCCGGCAATACATCAACGGCCGCTGGGAGACGGGTGTTACCACCGGCACCAGCGAGAACCCGTCGGATACCCGGGACGTTGTTGCCGAATATGCCCGTGCAGACCGCAACCAGACCGAGTTGGCTATTCGCGCCGCAGCGGAAGCACTTCCGCACTGGAGTCTGAGTACTCCCCAGCGCCGCTTCGACGTGCTAGACCATATTGGTGGCGAAATCCTGGCGCGCAAGTCGGAGCTGGGCTACCTGCTCGCCCGGGAAGAAGGCAAGACCTTGCCGGAGGCTGTGGCCGAGGTGACGCGGGCCGGCCAAATATTCAAGTTTTTCGCCGGCGAGGCTTTGCGTATTCCGGGGGAGACCTTGGCTTCGACCCGACCCGGTGTGCAGGTGGATGTAACGCGTGAGCCGGTAGGGGTGGTGGGCATCATCGCCCCGTGGAATTTTCCGTTCGCGATCCCGGCCTGGAAGATTGCGCCCGCGCTGGCCTATGGCAACAGCGTGGTGTTCAAGCCTGCCGAGCTGGTGCCCACTTGCGGCTGGGCATTGGCTGAAATTATCAGCCGCTCAGGTCTGCCGGCCGGGGTTTTCAATCTGGTCATGGGTAGTGGCCGGGAGGTGGGGCAGGCGCTGGTAGACAGCCCGCGCGTCAATGCAATCAGCTTTACCGGATCCTCCGCCACGGGTGAGCGCATTTTGCAAACTGCGGCAGCACGGCGTGCCAAGGTGCAGCTGGAGATGGGCGGCAAAAATCCCTTGGTGGTGCTGGCCGATGCCGACCTCGACCAGGCGGTGGACTGTGCGGTGCAGGGTGCGTACTTCTCCACTGGCCAGCGCTGCACGGCATCCAGCCGCTTGATTGTGGAAGCCGGGGTGCATGATGCTTTTGTGTCCCGTCTGCGCCAACGTATGGTGAACCTGAAGATCGGGCATGCGCTGGAGCGTGATACCGCCATAGGTCCCGTGGTGGACCGCAATCAGCTGGAGCAAAACCTGGCCTGGATGGAGATTGCCCGTGCCGAAGGTGCGGAGCATGTATGGGGTGGCGCCATGCTGGAGTCCGCCACACCAGGCCATTACATGAGCCCTGCGTTGTTTCTGGCCAAACCGGAACACCGCGTGGCCCGGGAAGAGATTTTTGGCCCGGTGGCCTGCGTGCTGCGCGCCGATAGCTATGAGCATGCGCTGGCCTTGGCGAACGAGACGCCATTTGGTCTATGTGCAGGCATTTGCACTGCATCGCTGAAAAACGCTATGCATTTCAAGCGCCATGCCGACGTGGGCATGACCATGGTCAATCTGCCCACGGCGGGTGTCGATTACCACGTGCCCTTCGGTGGCCGCAAAGGGTCTAGCTATGGTCCGCGCGAGCAGGGGCGCTATGCAGCAGAGTTCTACACCACCGTGAAGACCGGCTACATGCTGGCTTGATGCTGTGGACAGGGCAAACAACGAAACCAACTAGGAGACATCATGAAAATCAATCGTCGTACTCTTGCGGCTGCGCTGGCTACCGCGCCCTTTCTCGGTCTGTTGCCCACGACCAGCTTTGCGCAGAAAAAAATTGTGTTGGGTTTCAGTCAGGTGGGCGCTGAAAGCGAATGGCGTACGGCCAATACCGACTCCATCAAGGCCTCCGCCGCAGAAGCCGGTATTGAATTGAAGTTCTCCGACGCCCAGCAAAAGCAGGAAAACCAGATTAAGGCCATCCGCTCCTTCATCGCCCAAAAGGTTGACGTAATTGCGTTTTCTCCTGTAGTGGAGTCGGGCTGGGAAACCGTGCTGCGCGAAGCCAAGGCCGCCAAGATCCCCGTGGTGTTGACGGACCGCTCGGTTAACGTCAAGGACGACTCCCTGTATGTCTCCTTCATGGGCTCGGATTTCACAGAAGAAGGTCGCAAAGCCGGCCGTTGGCTGGTGGACGCAATGAAAGGCACCAGCGGCGAAGTGAATATCGTCGAGCTACAAGGAACCGTGGGTTCTGCTCCGGCCATCGACCGCAAGAAGGGCTTTGAAGAGATCATCAAGGCAGATCCCAAGTTCAAGATCATCCGCTCTCAAACCGGTGACTTCACCCGTGCCAAAGGCAAGGAAGTCATGGAAGCTTTCCTGAAGGCCGAGGGCAAGAAGATCAACGTGCTGTATGCACACAATGACGACATGGCGATTGGTGCAATCCAGGCGATTGAGGAGGCCGGACTCAAGCCTGCTAAAGACATCACCATCATCTCTATCGATGCGGTCAAGGGTGCCTTCGAAGCCATGATCGCTGGTAAGTTGAATGTGTCCGTCGAGTGCAGCCCATTGCTTGGCCCTCAGTTGATGTCCGCCGTGAAAGATTTGAAAGCCGGTAAGACCTTGCAAAAGCGTATCGTGACCGAAGAAGGCATCTTCCCTATGGAAGTGGCCGCCAAAGAGTTCCCCAAGCGTAAATACTGATCTGCGCAAACAGTAACGCCCTTGATACTGGGGCGTTTTTTTAACCACCGGAGACAATCCAATGAAACGTACGTTTATTAAAACCTTGCTGGCCAGCATGGCCCTGGCTGCTATGGGTTTTGCGCCCCAAGCCAATGCACAAGACAAGGGAACCATCGGCATTTCCATGCCCACGAAATCTTCGGCCCGCTGGATCGCTGACGGCGACAACATGGTTAAGGTGCTCAAGGAGCGCGGCTACAAGACCGATCTGCAGTACGCGGACGACGACATCCCTAACCAGTTGGCTCAGATCGAGAACATGGTTACCAAGGGTGCCAAGGTTCTGGTGATTGCTTCCATTGACGGCACCACGCTGTCCAAGGCACTGCAAAACGCTGCCGACAAGGGTGTCAAGGTTATTGCCTATGACCGCCTGATCAAGGGCTCCAAGAACGTCGACTACTACGCTACGTTTGACAACTTCCAGGTCGGCGTGTTGCAAGCCGGCACCATTGTGGACAAGCTGGGCTTGAAGCAGGGCAAAGGCCCGTTCAACATCGAGTTGTTCGGTGGCTCGCCAGACGACAACAACGCTTTCTTCTTCTACGACGGCGCGATGAGCGTGTTCAAGCCCTACATCGACAGCGGCAAGCTGGTGGTGCGTAGCAAGCAAATGGGTATGGACAAGGTCGGTACCCTGCGTTGGGATGGTGCTGTGGCCCAGGCCCGCATGGACAACCTGCTGTCCGCCTTCTACACCAAGGACAAGGTCGATGCCGTGCTGTCCCCCTATGACGGCATCTCGATCGGTATCCTGTCGTCCCTCAAGGGCGTGGGCTACTGCACCAAGACCCAGCCTTGCCCTATCGTGAGCGGCCAGGACGCGGAAGTGCCTTCGGTCAAGTCCATTCTGCGCGGTGAACAATATTCCACCATCTTCAAGGACACCCGCGAGTTGGCCAAGGTGACTGCCAATATGGTGGATGCCGAGTTGTCCGGCAAGAAGCCTGAAATCAACGACACCAAGACCTATAACAACGGCATCAAGGTCGTGCCTGCCTACTTGCTTAAGCCAGTGGCTGTGGATGCTTCCAACTGGAAGCCAATCCTGATTGACAGCGGTTACTACAAGGAATCGCAAGTCAAGTAAGCCGTGAAGGCCAGCGATCCTGCACCTTGCGGCGCGGGATCGCTTTGCCTGAGATGCAATTTGCTTTCAACTGAAGCACGGTTTACGCAGCGCCCGAGAGCAGGTGACTACCGCCTGACTCACGGGCGCTGCGTAAGTCTAAAAGAGGAATAGGCGTTGAAAACAATTCTGGAGATGCACGACATCCGCAAGACATTCCCTGGAGTGGTTGCGTTGAACAAGGTCAATCTGCGTGTGCATGCGGGTGAGATACATGCCGTAGTGGGTGAAAACGGCGCAGGAAAGTCAACCTTGATGAAGGTCTTGTCGGGTGTCTATCCCCACGGCACCTACAGCGGAGAAATCCGCTACATGGGCGAGGAGCGTCGTTTCAGCGGCATCCACGACAGCGAGCAACAAGGCATCATCATCATCCACCAGGAGCTAGCCCTGGTACCGCTGCTGTCGATTGCCGAAAACATTTTCTTGGGCAATGAGACCGCGCACAACGGCGTGATTGACTGGATGGCGGCGCATAGCCAAACCCAGGCCTTGCTGAAGAAGGTTGGCCTCAAGGAATCTCCCAACACGCTGATCACCAATATTGGCGTGGGCAAGCAGCAATTGGTCGAAATTGCAAAGGCGTTGTCCAAAGAAGTTAAGCTACTGATTCTGGATGAACCGACGGCCAGCCTGAACGAAACCGACAGCGATGCGCTTCTGATGTTGCTGTTGGAGCTCAAAGCCCAGGGTATTGCCTGTATTCTGATTTCGCACAAGCTCAACGAAATCTCCAAGGTAGCCGACTCCATCACCATCCTGCGTGACGGCACTACGGTGGAGACGCTGGACTGCCGCGCCGAATCCATTAGCGAGGACCGCGTGATCCGTGGCATGGTGGGCCGCGAAATGGCCGACCGCTACCCCAAACGTACGCCCAATATTGGCGAGACCGTGTTTGAGTTGCGCGATTGGCGTGCCTACCACCCGCAGCATGCCGATCGCGAGATGGTCAAAGGCATAAACCTCACCGTCAAGCGCGGCGAGATCGTCGGAATTGCCGGGCTGATGGGCGCTGGCCGCACCGAATTGGCAATGAGTGTGTTTGGCAAATCCTGGGGCCAGCGCATCAGCGGCAAGGCGCTGCTGCACGGCAAGGAAATCGACGTGTCCACGGTGCAAAAAGCCGTGGCACATGGCTTGGCCTACGTCACTGAAGACCGCAAGGGTAACGGCTTGGTGTTGAACGAAGACATTCAGTGGAATACCTCGCTGGCGAATCTGCCTGGTGTGTCCAAAAACGGCGTCATCGATGATGGCCGTGAGTACGCCGTGGCCCAGGGTTACCGCGAAAAAATGCGTACTCGCTGCTCAGGCGTGGACCAGAAAGTGGTCAACCTGTCGGGCGGAAACCAGCAAAAAGTGGTGCTGAGCAAATGGCTGTTCACCAACCCCGAGGTACTTATCCTTGACGAGCCTACGCGCGGCATCGACGTGGGGGCCAAGTTCGAGATTTACACCCTGATTGCGCAACTCGCCGCCGAGGGCAAGTGTGTGATCGTGATCTCGTCTGAAATGCCCGAGCTGCTGGGTCTTTCAGACCGCATTTACGTGATGAACGAAGGGCGGTTTGTGGCTGAAATGCCTACCGCCGAGGCCAGCCAGGAAAAAATCATGCGCGCCATCGTCAGCGCCAACTAAAGCATTACTAGAACACTCAGATCATGGAAAAAACAACTACAACCCCTGCAGTATCTGCTGTCCCCGCTGCGCCTTCAGGCCTGAGCTTTTTCAAGAGCAACCTGCGTGAATACGGCATGCTGCTGTCGCTGGTGGCCATCATGGCCTTCTTTCAGTTCATGACCAATGGCACTCTGATGCAGCCGTTGAATTTGACCAACCTGGTACTGCAAAACAGCTACATCGTCATCATGGCCTTAGGTATGCTGCTGGTGATCGTGGCCGGCCACATCGACCTGTCGGTCGGCTCCATCGTCGGCTTTGTCGGCGCAGTGGCTGCGGTGCTGATGGTCAATTACGAATGGCATTACCTGCCCACGGCCATCCTCTGTCTCGCGGTAGGCGGGTTGATCGGGGCCATGCAGGGCTACTTCGTGGCCTTCTTTCGGATTCCGTCGTTCATCGTCACGCTGGCAGGCATGCTGGTGTTTCGCGGTTTGGCGCTGGCATTGCTGCAAGGGCAGTCGGTAGGTCCATTCCCAGATACTTTTCAGATGCTCAGTTCGGGCTTTATTGGCGATCTGTTCAGCTCCGAAGGGCTGCGCCTGACCTCTTTGTTGCTGGGCGTATTGGTGGCCCTGGCCTTGGTGGTGGCCGGTATACGCGCTCGTGCCAACCAGCAAAAGCACGGTGTTGCCGGCGAGCCCACGGCCTTCTTTTGGGGCAAGATGGTGATTTTCTCGGCCTTGCTGATTACCTTTAGCTACCTGCTGGCATCCTACAAGGGCCTGCCCAATGTACTGATCGTCATGGCGCTGCTGATTGCGCTGTTTGACTTCGTGACCAGCCGCACCACCATTGGCCGCCGCGTCTACGCCCTGGGTGGTAACGAAAAGGCCGCCAAGCTGTCGGGCATCAAAACCGAGCGCCTGGCTTTCTACACCTTCATCAACATGGGCGTGCTGGCCGCGCTGGCTGGGCTGGTGTTTGCCGCCCGGCTGAACACCGCGACGCCCAAGGGCGGGCTGGGTTTTGAGCTGGACGTGATTGCCGCCTGCTTCATCGGCGGAGCATCGGCATCCGGCGGCGTCGGCAAAGTCATGGGGGCCGTGATTGGCGCCTTCATCATGGGCGTGATGAACAACGGGATGTCCATCATGGGTATCGGTATCGACTACCAGCAGATCATCAAGGGCCTGGTGTTGCTCGCAGCCGTGTTTGTTGACGTCTACAACAAGAACAAATAATGTGCAGCGCCAGCGTTCAGCCTGTATTGCAACTTGCGGGCATTGACAAGCAGTTCGCTGGCAACCCCGTGTTGCGTGGCGTGCAGCTGAACCTGTACCCGGGTGAAATACACGCGCTGATGGGGCAGAACGGTGCCGGTAAATCCACCTTGATCAAGGTGCTGACCGGCGTGCTGGAGTCCAGTGGTGGCGAGATGCGCCTGTCTGGCCAACGGATACGCCCCGATTCGCCGCTGGCGGCCCAGAAGTTGGGCATCAGCACGGTTTACCAAGAGGTCAATTTGTGCCCGAATCTGTCGGTAGCTGAGAACGTCTTTGCCGGGCGCTACCCGCGCTATGGCTTGTCCCAGGGTTACCGCATCGACTGGGGGTCGGTGCATCGCCGGGCCCGTGAGTTGCTTGCCCGTATAGGCTTGGATATTGATGTAACGCAGTTGCTGTCATCCTACCCCGTGGCAGTGCAGCAATTGGTCGCGATTGCACGGGCCCTGGGTGTGGAATCCAAGGTGCTGATACTGGACGAGCCTACATCCAGCCTGGACGAAGATGAGGTCCAGAAGCTGTTTGAAGTGCTGCGCCGTCTGCGCGGCGAAGGACTGGCGATCGTGTTCGTCACCCATTTCCTGAACCAGGTGTACGCCGTATCTGACCGTATCACGGTGCTGAGAAACGGCGCCTGGGTGGGTGAGTGGATGGCCAAGGATCTGGAGCCGCAGGCTTTGATTTCCGCCATGTTGGGCCGCGAGTTCTCGGTGCAGACGGCGGTGGCGGGCGCCCAGCGCGACAGCGCGCAGAACGAGCGTGCGCTCTTGCAGGCAAAGGGCCTAGGCCAGGCAGGGCGCTTGCTTCCGGTGGACGTGAGCCTACATGCGGGCGAAGTGCTGGGCTTGGCGGGTTTGCTGGGGGCTGGGCGTACCGAGTTGGCACGCTTGCTGTTTGGCCTGGAATCGGCTGACCGTGGCAGCTTGCACATACGCGGTGAGGCGGTGCAGCTGTCTAACCCAGCAGATGCGGTAAAGCACGGCATAGCCCTGTGCCCCGAGGAACGCAAGACCGATGGCATCGTGGCCGAACTGTCGGTGCGTGAAAACATCGCGTTGGCCTTGCAGGCACGCTTGGGCTTGCGCAAATTCCTGTCCATGGCCGAGCAAACGGCATTGGCCGAGCATTTCGTGAAGAAGCTAGGCATCAAGACGGCCAGCATCGAAACCCCGATTGGTTTGCTGTCTGGTGGCAACCAGCAAAAAGCCGTGATCGCACGCTGGCTGGCGACCGACCCAAAGCTGCTGATTCTGGACGAGCCCACACGTGGCATCGATGTGGCGGCCAAGCAGGAAATCATGGAGGAGATCCTACGCCTGGCACGCGACGGCATGGCGGTGTTGTTCATTTCTTCGGAAATGAGCGAAGTGGTGCGCGTGTCTGACCGTATTGCGGTGCTGCGCGAACGCAGCAAAGTGGGGGAGCTGCCCGGCGGCAGTACCGAGGACGAGGTGTACCAAATGATTGCGGCTGGAAATGCTTGACTCTGTATTGGGCCGCTTTTGCCGGTCGATGCGCCATCGCTTGGCGTGGCCCCTGGTGACGCTGCTGCTCTTGCTGGTGGTGAACGTGGTTTTCAACCCCGGTTTTCTGCATATCGAGTGGCGTGAGGGCCATCTGTATGGCAGCTTGATCGACATCTTGAACCGCGCCGCGCCGTTGGTGTTGGTGTCTCTGGGCATGACGCTGGTGATCGCCACGCGCGGTATCGATATTTCCGTCGGTGCCGTGGTAGCCATATCGGCGGCCTTGGCCGCCTGGATGATTGGTGGGGCGCTGGTGGTACAGGATGGTGTGGCCGTCCATGCCAGCCGTTTCCCTATGCTTTTGGCCATCTTGGCGGCATTGGCTGTGGCCTTGTTCTGCGGTGCGTGGAATGGCTTGCTGGTGGCGCGCATCGGCATGCAGCCCATCATCGCCACGCTGATCTTGATGGTGGCCGGCCGGGGTATTGCCCAACTCATCACCGGTGGGCAGATCATCACCATTTACTACTCGCCGTTTTTCTTTTTGGGTAGCGGCTACTGGTTGGGGCTGCCGTTCTCGCTGTTCATCGTCGCCCTGGTGTTTGGTGTGCTGCACTTGGCCATGACGCGTACTGCATTAGGCCTTTTCATCCAGACCGTGGGTATCAACCCGGTAGCCGCACGCGGCGTGGGCATACAGGCACGCAGCCTGACGGTGTGGGTGTACGCATTCTGTGGTTTCTGCGCCGGTGTGGCGGGGCTGTTGATCAGCTCCAACGTAAAAAGTGCAGACGGCAACAACGCCGGACAGCTGCTGGAGCTAGATGCCATCCTGGCTGTGACCCTGGGCGGCACGGCGTTGACCGGTGGTCGCTTCAGCCTGGTGGGCAGCGTGATTGGTGCTTTGATCATCCAGACGCTGACCTACGCCATTTATTCGCTGGGCGTTCCGCCTGAGATCAACCTGGTCGTAAAAGCCGTGGTGGTGTTCGCCGTCATGCTGCTGCAGTCGCCCGAGTTCCGTGCCACCATGGGCGTGTGGATGGTGCGCCCCGGCTCCTCTGGGGTTCGCGCATGAGCACTGTTCTCCCCCAAACTGCGCAGCCTATATCGCCTCCGCGTGTTGCTGTGCGTATCAATCCCAAGTACGTGCCCCTGGTGGCGACCATCTCCCTGTTCATGGCCATGGCCACGCTGGGCTCGGTGTTCTACGACGGTTTCTTCTCACTGCAGGTGTTTTTGAACCTGCTGATCGACAACGCTTTCCTGGTGATCGTGGCGGTGGGCATGACCTTTGTGGTCTTGTCGGGCGGTATCGACCTGTCGGCGGGCTCGGTGATTGCCTTCACGACCATGGTGTCGGCTTCGCTGGTGGAGAACCACGGCTGGAGCCCCGCCCTGGTGATTCCGCTGGTGCTACTGATGGGCACGGCGTTCGGTGCGTTCATGGGCTTCTTGATTGAGCGCTTCCGTCTGCAGCCCTTTATCGTGACCTTGGCTGGTATGTTTCTGGCGCGCGGTTTGTGCTATTTGATCAGTATTGATTCGATCAGCATGACTAACGAGTTTTACTCCGAGGTGTCGCAAATGCGCCTGCCGGTGTGGGGTGATGCGTCTATTTCCATCGGTGCCGTGATCGCCCTGGTCGTTTTAGTGGTGGCCGTTTTCTTGGCGCACTGCACGCCATTTGGTCGCAATGTGTACGCAGTCGGTGGCAGCGAGCACTCGGCCATGCTGATGGGGCTGCCGGTGCGCTCCACGCTGATTGGTGTTTACACACTGTCCGGCTTTTGCTCGGCCTTGGCAGGCGTCGTGTTCACCTTCTACATGTTGTCTGGTTATGGCCTGCATGCAGTGGGCATGGAACTGGACGCGATTGCCGCCGTGGTGATTGGTGGCACGCTGCTCACCGGTGGCTCTGGTTACATGGTGGGCACGCTGTTTGGTGTGTTGATGCTGGGCATCATCCAGACGCTGATTTCCTTCGACGGGTCTTTGAGTTCGTGGTGGACGCGCATCGTGGTGGGCGCGCTGCTTTTCCTGTTCTGCTTGTTGCAGCGCCTTTTTACCGCCCGCAAATCTCCCCACGGCTGATTTCCGTAGCCGCTCTTCTCTGAAAAATTAACTATGACTGATACCCCGAAAAAAATGCGCTCTGCTGAGTGGTTTGGCACTGCCGACAAGAACGGCTTCATGTACCGCAGCTGGATGAAGAACCAGGGCATTCCTGACCATGAGTTCGACGGCCGTCCCATCATCGGCATCTGCAATACCTGGTCTGAGCTGACGCCGTGCAACGCCCACTTCCGCAAGATCGCCGAGCATGTGAAGCGCGGCATCTTTGAGGCCGGCGGCTTCCCGGTCGAGTTCCCGGTGTTCTCCAACGGAGAGTCGAATCTGCGTCCCACAGCCATGCTGACGCGTAACCTGGCCAGCATGGACGTGGAAGAGGCCATCCGTGGCAACCCCATCGACGCGGTGGTGCTGCTCACCGGCTGCGATAAGACCACGCCCGCGCTGCTGATGGGCGCAGCCAGCTGCGACATCCCCGCCATCGTCGTGACCGGCGGCCCCATGTTGAACGGCAAGCTGGACGGCAAGAACATCGGCTCGGGCACGGCTGTGTGGCAGCTGCATGAATCGCTGAAGGCTGGCGAAATCAACGAACACCAGTTCTTTGCCGCCGAAGCCGGCATGTCCCGTTCGGCCGGTACCTGCAACACCATGGGCACGGCGTCCACCATGGCTTGCATGGCCGAAGCCCTGGGTACCTCACTGCCGCACAACGCGGCGATTCCCGCCGTGGATTCGCGCCGTTACGTGCTAGCCCATATGTCCGGCTCGCGTGCAGTGGAAATGGCGCGTGAAGGCCTGACCCTGTCCAAGATTCTGACCCGCGAAGCGTTTGAAAACGCCATCCGCACCAATGCTGCCATTGGCGGCTCGACCAATGCCGTCATCCATCTGAAAGCCATTGCCGGCCGTATCGGTGTGCAGCTGGACCTGGAAGACTGGACCCGCATCGGCCGCAACACCCCGACCATCGTGGACTTGCAGCCCTCGGGTCGCTTCCTGATGGAGGAGTTCTACTACGCGGGTGGCCTGCCCGCCGTGCTGCGCCGCCTGGGCGAGAACGGCCTGCTGCCGCACCCTAACGCGTTGACGGTCAACGGCAAGTCCATGTGGGACAACGTGCGCGAAGCACCCCAGTACAACGATGAGGTGATCCGCCCCATCAACAACCCGCTTATCGCCGACGGTGGCATCTGCATCCTGCGCGGCAACCTCTCGCCACGCGGTGCGGTGCTCAAACCCTCTGCCGCCACGCCCGCCTTGCTCAAGCACCGTGGCCGTGCCGTGGTGTTCGAGAACCTGGAGCATTACAAGGAACGCATCGTCGATGAGAACCTGGACATCGACGCCAGCTGCGTGATGGTGATGAAGAACTGCGGCCCCAAGGGATACCCCGGCATGGCCGAGGTTGGCAATATGGGCTTGCCGCCCAAACTGCTGCGCCAGGGCGTGAAGGACATGGTGCGCATCTCCGACGCCCGCATGAGCGGAACTGCCTACGGCACCGTCGTGCTGCACGTGGCTCCCGAGGCCGCTGCCGGTGGCCCGCTGGCTGCGGTGCGCGATGGTGACTTTATCGAGCTGGACTGCGAACAAGGCCGCTTGCACCTGGACATCAGCGATGCCGAGCTGGCCGAGCGCCTGGCCGCCCTGGCTGGTAACGCGCCCAAGCCGCTGTCGGGTGGCTATGCCCGCCTGTACGTGGACCACGTGCTGCAGGCCGACGATGGCTGCGATTTCGACTTTTTGGTGGGCTGCCGCGGTTCGACCGTGCCACGCCATTCCCATTAAACTCGATTTCGTTTTGCTATTGTCTTTATAGCTTCTAGCGCAGGTACTACCTGCGCTAGAGCCCTAAAAGGCTTATAAGACATCTGAGGGCTAGCGGAAGGCTTGGCGCAGGGTTTCCAGTAGCTTACGGCTGACTTGGCGCACGGAACGTGAGGTCGCCCGGGCGATACGCCAGGGCCGACTGTTTCTGACTTGGGCGATCAATTCGTCCTTCCAGGCTTTCCAGCGCAGGTACAGGCGGCTGAACCAGGGCAGCCGCATCAGTGCCGGCTGCGTCAAATGGAACAGGCGGGCTACCACCGCTGTGCCCAGCAGCTTGGCTGCCAGCACCACGAGCAGGCCCAGCAAGGCATGGCCCTTGCTGATCCAGTAAAACGCCAGAAGCTTGATGGGCAGCAGTGTCAGCATGGGCACAAAAAATACCAGCAGGGCTGCATACGGCGGCAGGCGCCGCACCAGACGCTCCAAATGTGACCAGATCGGCAAACGCGCCAGCCTGTCCATCCACCGGGCCAGTGGCTCCCAGCCCCATTCTTCGAACACCAGTAGCAGGGCGACAAGGGGAGTCAGGGTGTACCTGAACAGTGTGCGGACCAGGCGCAAGAGGAATTTCATTGCCACATCCTAACTGCCCCGGCCTGGAATGAGGCGTGCCAGCGCGCAGTCGGGCCCGGCTGTCGTCTTCTACGAAAATAGCCTATAAAGCTTCGTTACTGTTATTGAAATCCGACCATGCATTCCCGCGCTCTTGTTTTGTTTTCTGGTGGGCAGGACTCCACCACCTGCCTGGCCCAGGCGTTGTCCAAGTACGACCATGTGGAGACCGTCGCCTTCGACTATGGCCAGCGCCACCACGTGGAGCTGCAGGCCCGTTTGCGCGTACTCGAGCAGATCAAGCTGAAGTTCCCGCAGTGGGCCGGCAAGATGGGCGAAGACCATTTGCTGGATTTGTCCGTTCTGGGCCAGGTGAGCGAGACCTCGCTGACGCGCGATATGGCGTTCAAGATGGAAGAGAGCGGCTTGCCCAACACCTTTGTGCCAGGGCGTAATCTGTTGTTCTTGACCCTGGCTGCGGCCCTGGCGTATCGGCGCAACCTGGAAGTCATCGTGACCGGCGTGTGCGAGACCGACTTTTCGGGCTACCCGGATTGCCGCGACGACACCATGAAGGCGATGCAACTGGCTTTGTCCTTGGGCATGGATAAGCGCTATATGATCGAAACTCCGTTGATGTGGATAGACAAGGCGCAAACCTGGGAACTGGCGCGGCAGCTGGGTGGCCAGGCGCTGGTAGACCTGATCGTGGAGCACACCCATACCTGCTACCTGGGGGATCGTGGCCACCGCCAAGCATGGGGCTACGGCTGTGGCGAATGTCCGGCCTGCGTGCTGAGGGCGCGCGGATTCGAGCGCTTTTCCGCCTCGGTGTGATACCGGTCTGGCTCCCGCAGATCTTGCGTTTTGTAGCGGTATGTGAAGCAGTTCACCGATAAGCTGTTTCCTTGCTGAATGGGGGGATTCCGCCTGCAAAGGTTTTGTTACATGGGCTAACATTCTTGGATTGGGCTGCGCCGTGCGCCCGCTGCGAAGAGTCTCTCCATGAAGCTATTTCCCCTTTCCAGTAGCGCGGCTTGTGCCGGCCGCGCCACGCTGTTGGCTTTGCTGTGTGCCGCCAGCGTTTCCTCCTATGCGGTGTCAGACAGCAAGGCTGCGCGCTATTACGAAGATGCGCTGGGTCGCTATGAGCGCCACGACATGCCCGGCGCCATCATCCAGCTGAAGAATGCGCTGCAAATCGACAAAAACATGCTGCCCGTCCAGGTGCTGCTGGGCAAGGCTTTGCTGGCAAATGGTGAGGCGGTGTCCTCCGAAGTTGCGCTGAACGAAGCTCTGCGCCTGGGCGTGAACCGGGCCGAAGTCGTAGTGCCCCTGGCCCAAGCGTTTATCGCTCAGGGCAAGCACAAGTTGATGCTGAGCCAGGCACTGTTCAACCCCGCCGGTTTGCCGCCTGCCACGCAAGTTCAGCTTTTGCTGCTGCGGGCATCTGCCAGCGCGGATGTTGGCGAGCCACGGGATGCGCTGAAAGCCATTGACGAAGCCCGTAACGTGGACGGCCGCAGCGCGGAGGTCTGGCTAGCCGAGGTGCCGGTGCGCATTCGTTCGCGCCAGTTCAGTGAAGCCAATTCCGCCATAGACCGGGCCTCGGCCCTGGCTCCCAATTCGGCGGAAGCGCGCTATCAAAAGGGTTCGTTGGCACACGTCCAAGGGGACTTGCGTGGCGCCATGGCGGCCTATGACGCAGCCTTGCAGCTGGACGCAAAACATGTGGAGGCGCGCGTAGCCCGTGCAGGTATTGCTATCGATTTAGGAAAATATGCCGATGCGGCCAAGGATGTGGCTGAGGTGCAGCGCCTGTCGCCCGGCGAGCCGCGAGCGGCTTACCTCAAGGCCCTGCTGGCGGAGCGCGAGGGCAAACCTGTCGCCGTGCGCTCGGCCCTGGCCGAGGTCACGGCTTTTCTGGATCCGGTGCCGGTGCCCTTCATCCAATACCGCCCACAGCTGCTGATGCTCAACGGGCTGGCCCACTTTGGGCTGGGTGAGACCGAAAAGGCCAAGCCTTATCTGGATTCTTTCCAAAAGGTGCAGGGCAATAGCCCCGTGTCCAAGCTGTTGGCGCAAATCAACATGGTCGAGGGAAATTTCGGTCGCGCGTCTGACCTGCTGGAGGAGTACGTCAAGGCGCAGCCTGGTGATGGCCAGGCCATCACCATGTTGGCGGGCGTCCATATGGCACAAGGCCACAACGCCAAGGCGACAGCCTTGATGCAGCAGGCTTTGGCCACCAAGAATGCGCCTGAATTCCACACCGCATTGGGCATGAGTTTGCTGGGCGGCGGCCAGACCGGCGACGCCATTGCACAGCTGGAGACCGCATTCAAAGACCCCAAGCAGACGCAGGCGGGTACCGGCCTGGTCATTCTGTACCTGCGGGACGGACTCTCTGACAAAGCCTTGGCAGCGGCCGACAAACTGGTGAAGCAGCAGCCGGGCAATGCCGCTTTCCTGAACATATTGGGCATGGCCCAGGCCCAAGGCGGCAACCGAGTGGCCGCCAAGGCAAGCTTCGAGCGCGCGCTGGCTCTGGATGGCAGCCTGCTGCAGCCCAAGCTGAATCTGGCTCGGCTGGACATGTTGAACAAGGCTTATGACTCGGCAGCAACCCGTTTAGCAGCCATCTTGCAGTCCGACGACAAAAATGTGGATGCCATGTACGAAATGGCCAATTTGTCCGATCGTCGCGGCCAAACTGCCGAAACGCAGCGTTGGCTGGACAAGGCCAACGATATCTCCGGTCCTGGTGAGTTTCGTCCCGGCACCTCGCTGGTGGAGTTGCATCTGCGTAACCGCGCACCGGCATTGGCGTTGGAGGCTGCCAAGCGCCTGTCGGCCAAGGCGGGTGACAACTTGCCGGTCATGTTGCTGTATGGCCGTGCCCAACTGGCCAATGGCGATGCAGACGGTGCACGTTCTACGTTCTCTGGCGCAACTCGCTTTGCGGATTTCAACGCCCCTCAGCAAACCGAGATCGCAACCCTGCAAATGGCCGCGAACAATCCTGCTGGTGCTGCCTACAGCCTAGAAAAGGCCTTGTCCAGCAAGCCTGATTTTCTGCCGGCGTTGGCCTTGATGACCGATGTGGAGTTGCGGCAGGCAAATCCTGCCAAGGCTGAACAGCGTGCTCGCCAAGTTTTAGCGCTGGCGCCAAAGCGGGCCATTGGCTACAGCCTGTTGGGTGACGTTGCGCAAGTCCGTGGCCAAACTACTGCAGCAATCGACAACTACCGCCGCGCCCACCAGATCGAACCTAGCTCGGACACGCTGCTGCGCCTGTTCCGAGCTTTGTCGGGCCAGGATGGCGGTAAACCTGCTTTGCAGTTGGCGGAGCAGTGGTTGAAAACCCGGCCGCAGGATGCTTCGGTGCGCCGCGCTTTGGCCGACGGCTATGCGCGTATTGGGAACTACGGTGCGGCGCGCACCAGTTATGAGGCCTTGCTGGCGCTATCGCCCGATGATGCCGATGCCTTGAATAACCTGGCCAACGTGCTTTTACGGTTGAAAGATCCCTCGGCGGTTGCCGTAGCCGAGAAGGCCATGGCCAAGGCACCCAGCAGTGCCAATGCAATCGACACCCTGGGCTGGGCCTTGTTCCAGAACGGCCAGGCGGATCGAGCCTTGCAACTACTGCGTGATGCGCGCCTACGTGAGCCCGGCAACCCAGACATTCGCTACCACTTGGCAGCGGTTTTGGCCCAATCCGGACGCAAAACGGAGGCGCGTGATGAGGTCGAGGCAGCGCTGAAGTCTGGACGCCGTTTCGAGACCATGGTCGAGGCAGATAGCTTGCTCAAAAGCTTGCGTTGAATCAGTTTACATAGGCCTCAATATTGTGTCGGCATCCTTTACATGTGTAACACGCATAGACCCGGTGAATTGCGTAAGTTGCTGATAATAAAGGGTTTATTTGTATGGCATGAGTGTTGCTTTGTTTTTTACATATGGCCGACAGATTTTTAAAATCGTCGCTTCGCTTAATTCGGTACAAGAGGAAAAATGATGAAAACCCATTCTGCAAACCACGGTTCCGTCAAGCAATGGTTGTTGTGCGGTGCATTCGCACTGTTGTCCGCTCCTAGCTTCGCAGCAGGTACCTGGTCTCTGGATTCTGGTTGCGATAACTCCACGAGCATTGGCAATACCTTGACCTGCGGCTCTGCTGGCGGCACTACCCTGAAAGCCCAGGCTTATTCCACAGGTACAGGTACCATTGCGGCTCCGACCACCGGCACCGCCTTTGCTGCAGCAAATGTTCGTAATTGGGGTACTGGCAATGGCCTGGGTGTGGTGTCGGTCAATGAAGATGCGAGCAGCCCTACCCATACGGCTGACAACCAGAACGGTACCGACCTGATCCTGCTGAATTTCGGTACGGCCGTGAACATTACCAGCCTGACCTTGGGTTACTGGGCCAGCGATGCGGACATCACCGTATTGGCGTACACCGGTGCGGGCACCCCAACGATTACGGGTCAGACCTTGACCGGTACCAGCGTCGGCCAGACAAGCAATTCCACGACCTTGAACGCAGCCAGTGGTTGGACTTCGATCAAGAACTACGGTGACGTTTCGGCTTCTGCAACCAACACAGGCGGAACGGGCGCAGATATCACTTACAACACGACAGACACCACTACGTACTCCAGCTGGTGGTTGGTCAGTGCATACAACTCCGGCTACGGCGCTGGTGCAATGGACTCCATCAACGACTTCGTGAAGCTGTTGTCTGTGGCTGCCAATGTGAAAACCACGACCAGCAAGGTGCCTGAGCCAGGTTCCTTGGCTCTGATGGGCGCAGGCCTGCTGGGTATTTTGGGTACATCGCGCCGCCGCAAGGCTGCAGCTGCTGCCTAAGCACTGTTTGCAAGCCGCTTGCGGCGCAATGAAAAAGCACCGAGGTTCGGTGCTTTTTTTATGCCCATCGTATTTTGCGTGCTGGCGGGCTCATGGTTGATTGAGCTTGATTCAATACAGAAAATGATAACGTAGGTTATTATTCATCCTTGGCACTCAGGCTTCTCATTCCATGCGTCACAGCTTTTCTCCCTACGAATCCGCCATACATGTGATTGCGACCCAGCTACCGGGTTCGCCGACGCGTGAGGCTATTCTGACCCGCTTGCTGCTGCATATCGGCACTCGCCTGGGCGATGCATTTGATTCCAAGCTAAAAGAGCAGGGTTTGAACTACACCACCTGGACGGCGCTGGTGGTGTTGTACAGCCAGCCAGACAGGCGCATGCTGCCGTCTGCTTTGGCCACTGTGATCCACGCTTCGCGCACGCACTGTTCGCGGATCGCAGATGACCTGGTGAAAAAGGCCTGGGTGGAGCGCGTTGCCAGTGATGTGGACCGGCGTGAGGTGTTCATGCAACTCACCACTGAAGGGCAAACCTTGGTGGAGACGCTGCAGCCTTTGCGCCGCCAGCAGTACCGGGCGCTCTGGGCCGAGTTTTCAGAAGAAGAGATGGTCCAGATGGATGCGCTGTTGCGCAAATTGCTGGGCGTTCTGGACGGCTGAGACTCTCTCTTTTTTTGTCCAATTAGTAACCTATGTCACTATCACCCGGGTCGCCATTTCGCAATTCGCGGCGCTCATCCTTCAATCGCCTGCAACACATCCATGCCATCCGCCGAGTCTGTGACCGCCATTCCAGCAGCCCCTGACGCCGCAAGGCATCGCGGGCTGGTCACCGTAGCCATCATGCTGGCCACCATCATGCAGACGCTGGACAGCACCATTGCGAATGTGGCGCTGCCGCATATGGCGGGCAATCTGTCTGCCTCGCAAGATCAGATTTCTTGGGTGCTGACCTCTTACATCGTGGCGGCCGCGATCGCCACGCCGCTGACCGGCTGGCTGAGCGGGCGCTTCGGGCGCAAGCGTATTTTCCTGACTTCTGTCGTGGGCTTCACATTGGCCTCTGCGCTGTGCGGCCTTTCCAACTCATTAACCGAGATTGTGTTGGCGCGCTTGCTGCAGGGCTTGTTTGGCGCGGCTTTGGTGCCCTTGTCGCAGTCCATCATGCTGGATACCAATCCGAAGGAGAAGCATGCCCAGGCCATGGCGATCTGGGGCATGGGCGTGATGATCGGCCCCATCCTCGGGCCTACCTTAGGCGGCTGGCTGACTGACAACTTCAGCTGGCGCTGGGTATTCTTTGTCAATATTCCGGTGGGCATCCTGTCCTTCCTGGGTATCAAGGCCTACATCCGCGAAACCACCATCCAGAGCAAGCTGCGCTTTGACGTCTACGGCTGCGTCGCGCTGAGCCTGGCGATTGGCTTGCTGCAGATGTTCCTGGACCGCGGCGAGCTGCTGGACTGGTTCAGCTCTACAGAAATCGTGCTGGAGGCGGCTGGCGCGCTGGTCAGCTTTGCCTTCTTCATCGCGTTGACGGCCACGGCCCGGGGCACCTCGTTCTTCAATGTGCAGTTGTTGAAAGACCGCAATTTCGTGACCGGCCTGGCGCTGTACTTCATGGTCGGTCTGTTGCTGTACGCCACCCGCGCCTTGCTGCCGCCGCTGCTGCAGTCGCTGATGGGCTACCCGGTGGTGACGGCCGGCCTGGTGATAGGCCCCAGCGGCATTGGCACCATGCTGTCGATGATGGTGGCGGGGCGCATTGCGACACGGACCGACCCTCGGGCTTTGATTGGGCTGGGTTTTGGCCTGACCGCGTTTTCTCTATGGCAGATGTCGGGTTTTAGTTTCGATACCGGCGAGTCCGCCGTGGTCTGGTCGGGTTTCATCCAGGGCCTGGGTTTGGGCTTTGTGTCGGTGCCGCTGACAACCATTTCGTTTTCCACGCTGAACCCGATCTACCGGCCGGATGGCACCTCTATCTACAGCTTGTCGCGCAACATCGGTAGCAGCATCGGTATCTCGGTGATGCAGACGGTGCTGACGCGCAATACCGCACTGTTCCATTCTCAGATGGTGGAGCACATCAACTTGGCCAGCCCCGCCGTCCAGGCTGGCCTACCAGCGGTGTACAACCTGGCCACTCTGCAGGGCTTGGCTGCCTTGAACAGCGAAGTCACACGCCAGGCGACTTTTCTGGCCTATATCAACGACTTCAAGATCATGATGGTCGTCACCTTGCTGTCCATGCCCTTGCTGCTGTTGATGCGTAAGCAGCGCCGCGCGGCGCCTCCGGTGGACGCGCACGCGATGGAATGATGTGTTGGCAAAATATGCCTCCAGCGCAAGCTTTATCTGCGCTGGCAGCTATGGATTTGATAGTAATTTCACGTGGCAGTTCAAGTCCCGTGCGCGTGCCAAGCCGGTTTGCGTCAGCTCCGCCAACAGCAGTTCTGTGCCACGCCCCGCCTGCACCAGGCCTGCGCCATCGGGGGCCGCTACGCAGCTGAGTCCGCCGTAAGTCAGCTCGCCTTCCTGGCCGCAGAAGTTGGCGTAGGCCACGTACAGCTGGTTTTCATAGGCGCGTGTGGCGACCAGATGCTGGGCCACAAAGTCGAAGCCCTGCATATTCGCCGTGGGCACCACGATCAGGTCGGCGCCATGCAGGGCTAGCCGGCGGGTGTTTTCGGGGAATTCCACGTCATAGCAAATCAGCAGGCCGAGCTTCCAGCCATGGAATTCAAGCAGCGGCTCGTCACCCGTACCGGGGCTGAACATGCTGCGGTCCAGCGCACCGAACAAATGGGTCTTGCGGTAGGTGCCCAGCGTGTGGCCTTGTGCATCTACGCACTGGGCGGCGTTGTAGATGCGGCCCGCAGCATCGTGCTCAGGGTGGCCAAAAACGATGGCGATCTGGTGCTGCCGGGCGATGGCGGCAACGGCCTGGGCGCGCGGGCCGCCGGCTGCTTCGGCCAGCACACTGGCTTGGGTGGCACCGATGTTGTAGCCGGTCAGGAACATCTCGGGCGTCACCAGTAGTTGCGCGCCGGCCGCGGCGGCATCGGCGGCCGCGTGGTCCAGGCGCAGCAGGTTGCCCAGCACGTCGCCGGGCTGGGATACGCACTGCAGCAGGGCCAGTTTCAGATCGGTCATTCGGGGAGTTCCATGGGGCCGATGTCCTTGAACACATCGCCGGGGCCGGGGTTCTCGGCATGCGTGTGGCCGCCGAAGTGGTGCAGGATGCCCCACACCGCATTCAGCGATGTCTGCACCGCGCCTTCCACCCACGCCGGCGTCCACGACACATCGTCGCCTGCAATGAAGATGCCGCGCTGCTCGGCAGGCATATCGTCCTGCATGAAGTGGGCAAACATGCGCTGGTTGTAGCGGTAATGGCCGGGCAGCGCGCCTTTGAATGCGCCCAGGAAATGCGGATCGGCCTCCCAGGAAATGGTGATCGGGTCGCCGATGATGTGGCTGGCAATGTCCACGTTCGGATAGATCTTCTTCAGTGCATCCAGGGCCAGCTTGACGCGCTTTTCCGGTGGCTGGGGCAGCATCTTCAGCGCGTCGCCCATCCAGGCGTAGGACAGGCAAATCACGCCCGGTTTGTCGGGGCCGTTGTCGAACAGATAGGTGCCGCGCGTGAGCCGGTCGGTTAGCGTCATGCTCATGGTGTCGCGGCCGGTGACGGGGTCTTTGTCCTTCCAGAAAGGGCGGTCCACCATGACGAATGTCTTGCTGGACTGCATGTAGCGGGTGCGGTCCAGCGCCATCCACATCTTGTGCGAGAACAGCGATTCCTCGCAGGAGATCTGGGTGGTCAGCAGCCAGCTCTGGCAGGTGGTGAGTACGGCGGCGTAGCTGCGGGTGTCGCCCCAGCGGTCGGTCACGGCCAGCTTGCCATCGGGCTGGCGGTGGATGGCCGCTACGCCAGCACGAGGGGCGCCGCCATGCAGGCTGGCCAGGCTGGTGCCGGCCGGCCAGTGCGCCATTTTGTCTGGCGCGTGCTGCCACAGACCCAGCGGCACCTGGTCGGCACCGCCCTTGATCAGGCGCTGCTCGTCGTCGCAGTTGGTCATGACGACGCGCAAGATTTCGAGCATCGAATTGGGGAAATCCGAGTCCCAGCCGCCGGTGCCAAAACCCACCTGCCCAAACACCTCGCGGTGCTGGAACGATAGGCCGGCGAAGGCCTTGGAGGTGGCCACGAAGTCGTAGAAGGTGCGGTCGTCCCACAGCGGCACCAGCGTGTTCCACAGCGCCTTCAGTGCGGGTACATCGCGGCTGCGGATGGCATCCTGCACGGCCTGGAAACTGGCGCCGTCTTCCAGCGCCTGGCTCCAGGCGTCGGCGACTTGCTTGAACATGGGTGGCAGGTCAGCCAGTTTTTCGGCGTAGTAGGTCTGGCCTTCCAGATCCACCACGGTGCTGCCGGAGGCGGGGGTCAACGGATTCGGGAAGGGCTGCGACTCCAGGCCCAGCTGGTTCACATAGTGGTAAAACGCGGTGCTGGACACCGGGAAGCGCATGCCGCCTAGTTCGGCAATCACGCCTTGGCCGCCTTCGAAGGGCTGCGAGCGTAGACGGCCGCCCATCTTGGATGCCTCATAGATCACGGGCTTCAGCCCCAGCTTCATCAGCTCGTAGGCTGCCACCATGCCGGCCATGCCGGCGCCGACGATGGCGACCTCGGCACCCAGGTGCTCGGCCGGTAGGCTGCCCAAGCCGGCGGGGTGGCGAATCCAGTCGTCGAAAGGAAAGGGAAAATCGGGGCCAAAGATGGTGACTGGTGGCTTGCCCGCTGGGGCTTGGGTAGGGTCTAGTGGCATGGCAACGCTCTGGTGATCGATATGGGCGTATATTTTGCTCATAATATTGAGCGCGCGGGTAACAATTCAGGAATTATTTATGGTGGATGCCCAGTTTGATGTCGGAAGCCGCTTGCGGCAAGTGCGCAGCCAGGCGGGCTGGTCGCAGCGCCAGCTGGCCGAGCGGGCCGGTGTGCCGTCCAGCCAGATATCCACGGTAGAGCAGAATAAAAGCAGCCCCTCGGTGGCCTCGCTGCGCAAGATATTGGCCGGCATTCCACTGACCATGGCGGAATTCTTTGAGCCCGACCAGACCCCGGCTGACAGCGTGTTCCACAGTCCGACGGATCTGGTGGACCTGACATCCCGCCTGACCCAGCATGCGCCCGGCGCCAGCGGCGACCGCACCTTGACGCTGCGCCAGGTCGGCAATGCGCGCGCGCACAACCTGCAGATACTGCAGGAGCGCTATGAGCCGGGGGCTGACACCGGGGTGGACATGCTGGAGCACGCCTCGCACGAGGGCGGCATCGTGCTGTCGGGCGAGATCGAGCTGACCGTGGGCGAGCAGGTGCGCGTACTCAAGCCAGGCGACGCCTATTTGTTTGACAGCAGCCTGCCGCACCGCTTCCGCAACCTCGGGGACCTGCCGGCAGAAATAGTATCCGCTTGTACACCACCATATTTGTAGGATTTTGCTATTGAATAAGTAGCGCGTCGCGCAGATAGAGACTGCGCTAGTGCCCGATTTCAATTCTATTTTTTTACCCCAAAAAGATAGCGCCAGTGGCGGCACAGCACCGTGCCGCAGGTATCCCCCATTTGAGGGAGTGATACACAGCCATGCTCTGGACGTATCGCGCGCGATAGTGTTACAAAGAGTGAAAAGGGAAGGCATATTGCACACCTTCGCGGCGCCAGCGGACTTGCTTGTCGGGGCGTATGGACGGGGACCTAGACCACACGGGGTCAGAAAGGGATTGCGATGGGCCAACAGATTTTGTTCTGCACCAATATGCTGTCCAGCGTTCGTCTGGCGTGTGCTGCATGAGGCTGAACACCAGCGATCCGCTATGGGTTTTGAGCCCGGATGCACTGGTGGTCATCTCGCCGGATGGCCGCGTGCTGCATTGGAACCCGGCCGCCGAGCTGCTGTATGGCCACCGCCAGGAGGAGGCTGTGGGCCAGCCCTTGCTGGAGTTGGTGGTACCCCATGATCGCGTACAGGAAGAGCAAGACCGTCAGGACGATGTCTTGCGCCAGGGGCTGGTGGTTTACGAGTCGGTGCGCTGCCGCAAGGACGGCACCCCGGTACACGTTAGCGTGTCCACCCGTGTGGTCTACAGCAAAGATGGTGCGCCGGCCTATTTTTTATCCAACCAAAAGGACGTCACCCAACTGAAGGCACTGCGTGATGCCAAGCTGGTGCAGGCGCGCTTCCAGGATCTGTTGGAGTCCACCCCCGACGCGATATTAATTTTGAATGTGACGGGGCGCATTGTGTTGGTCAACTCCCAAGCCGAGAAGGTGTTTGGATATACGCGCGCCGAGTTGCTCGGCCAGCCTGTGGAGCTGCTGTTGCCAAGCCGTTTCCGCAGTGCCCACCTGGGTCACCGTGGCGATTTCTTCAAGCAGCCGCGTACCCGCACCATGGGGGCGGGTTTGGAGCTGTATGGATTGCGCAAGGGTGGCGAGGAGTTCCCGGTGGAGATCAGCCTGAGCCCGCTGGAGACCGACGAGGGGCTGTTTGTCTCTAGTGCCATCCGTGATGTGACAGACCGTAAGCTGATTGAACAGACCCTACGCGACAAGAACCGTGAGCTGGAAGAAGCCGCCCTGGCGAAGGACCGTTTTTTTGCCAGCATGTCGCATGAGTTGCGCACTCCCTTGAACGCCATCATCGGCTTTAGCGGCACCTTGCGCATGAAGCTGCCCGGTCCGCTGAATGCGGAGCAGGACAAGCAGCTGCAGATTGTGCAAACCAGCGCACGCCACCTGCTGTCGTTGATCAACGATCTGTTGGACCTGGCCAAGCTAGGTGCCAACAAGATGGAGCTGACACTGGAAACCCTGGACTGCAGTGCCTTGCTGGACGAGGTGGGCGCAGCCCTGCGCCCCGAGGCCGACAAAAAAGGCTTGGACTTCAGCCTGCAGCTTCCGCCGGCTGCGCTGCTGTGGTGTACCGACAGCCGGTCGCTGAAGCAGATCGTTATGAATCTGCTGGGCAATGCCATCAAGTTCACCGAACGTGGCAGCGTGCGCATGCGTCTGCAGTCGCGCGTGGGTCCGAATGGGCCCACGCTGGTCATCAGCGTGGAAGACACAGGCCCTGGCATTCCGCTGGAGGACCAGGGGCTGCTGTTTGATGCCTTTTCCCGCGCCCAGGCGGCCAATAGGCGCAAGTTGGAAGGCAGTGGCCTGGGCCTGCACCTGAGTCGCAAGCTGGCCGAGGGCCTTGGAGGCGAGCTTAGCTGCCAGAGTGTCTATGGTCAGGGCAGTACTTTTACCCTTGCACTACCGGAGAGATAAGCCTTGCCTGCCCGCATTTTGATCATTGAAGACGACGATTTCAGCCGGGATCTGGTGCACTACCTGTTGCATGCTGCAGGCTATGGCACGCTGGATGCTGTGGATGGAGGCGTGGGCTTGCAATATGCGTTGGAGCGGAATCCCGACCTTATCCTTTGCGACTTGCAAATGCCGGTGATGAATGGCTACGATCTGATCAGCCGCCTGAAAAGCGACCCGCGCTGGCGCCAGGTTCCCATCATCGCCCTGACGGCCTTCTCCATGGCGGGCGACCGGGACACCGCGCTGGCGGCCGGTTTCGACGACCATGTCACCAAACCCATAACCCCGGAACACTTCATCCAGCAGATCGAGTTATTGCTGCCCCCCACTTTGCGTGCTGTGCGGCGCTTAGATACTTAAAAACGCTGGAACTGACGCATGGCAAAAATACTGGTTGTCGATGACCAAGCTCCGAACCGCGAACTACTGGTGACCCTGATTGGTTACACCGGACACCAGGCCCTGCAGGCGTCAGACGGCGCCGAGGCCTTGGCGATCGTGCGTGAGCAGCGGCCCGAACTGGTGATTTCGGACATTCTCATGCCCACCATGGACGGCTACGAGTTTGTGCGCCAACTGCGTGCCGACCCGCTGGTGGCGGCCACCGAGGTCATCTTCTACAGCGCGCACTACCGAGAGCGCGAGGCACGCAACCTGGCCAAAAGCTGCGGCGTGACGCGCGTGCTGGTCAAGCCCAGCGAACCCGAAGAAATCTTGCGCGTCATAGAGCAGTCCCTGCAGCGGGTGCCCGAGCCTATCCCTCCGCCGGATGTGGCAGCCTTTGACCGTGAGCATCTGCAGGTGATGACAGACAAGCTGTCTGAAAAGCTGGATGACCTGCGTGCCACCAACCGCCGCCTGGAGGCCCTGAGCGCGCTCAACCTGCACCTGGCGTCCGAGCAGGACCCCTACACGCTGTTGGACAAGGTATGTCGCGGCGCCCGTGATTTGATGGGCGCCAAGTACGCTGTGCTGTGTGTGAACGGCAAGAATGGTGGCTCACCCGTGTTTTTCACCAGCGGTATAGACCCCAGCCTGCTACAGACCCTGGAGCGCCCGCATGTAGACACCGGCGCTTTGGGGGGGGTGTATTCCCGGCGCCAGTCCGTGCGCATGGACTGCCCGGGTGGTGATCCCGTGGCCATAGGACTGCCAAGCAACTACCCGTCGCTGCACAGCTGTCTGCTGGCTCCAGTGGCATCGATTTCACAATGCTATGGCTGGATCTGCCTGGCGGACAAACTGGGTGCCCTGCGCTTCAGTGAAGAAGACGAAACCATGGCGTCCACCATGATGGCCCAGGTTGGTCGCATTTACGAGAACGGTAGTTTGTACGCCACCGTGCGCCAGCATGCAGAGCAGTTGCAGATCGAGATTACACAGCGCCAGCAGGCCGCAGAAGCGCTGCAGGTCAGCGAAGAGCGGCTGTACCGGGCGCAGATACTGGCCAAGCTGTCCCACGTCATCACTGGGCCGCAGGGTGTAGTGGAAAGCTGGCCGGACACCTTGCCGCCCTTGCTGGGGCTCAAGTCCGAGCACATGGTGGACTCTGCCCGTGCCTGGCTGGCGCTGGTGCACCCGGATGACCGCACCCTGGTCAGGGCGAAGATGCTGGAGGCCGATCTAACCGGCGCGCGGGTGGACTTCACCTACCGCATGCGCCACAGCGATGGCTCGGTAGTCCATATTCGCCAGGTCATAGAGCAACTGGCGGACTCAGAAGCTAAGTCCGCGCCGGTGCGCTGGTTCAACACCATCCAGGACGTGAGCTACCAGAAAGAGGCGGAACGCCGCATCCAGCGACTGAACCGTGTGTACGCCGTGCTCAGCGGCATCAATACGCTCATCGTGCGGGTGCGCACACGCGACGAGCTGTTCAACGGCGCGTGCCAGATTGCGGTCGAGCATGGCCACTTCCAGATGGCGTGGCTGGGCGTGGCGGACTGGGATGCCATGGAGCTGATTCCGGTGGCCTGCGCCGGGGCGCCGCCGGATTTTTTGGCATCCATGCAAAATCGCTTCAGCCTGGAAGAGCGCGCGCCGATGGCCACGCCCATCTCTGTGCGCGCAGTGCAGGGCAGGCGCCCGGTTGTGATCAACGATATGCAGGAGTACGCAGGCAGCTGGTACTTTCGCCAGAGCATGGACCCGAGCATCCGCTCCCTGGCCTATCTGCCGCTGATGGTGTCCGACAAGGCCGTGGGGGTGCTGGTGCTGTCCGCTGACGAGACCGGCTTTTTTGACGACGAGGAAAAGCTGCTGCTGACGGATCTGGCTGGTGACATCGGCTTTGCCATGGACCACCTCGACAAGGAAGAACGGCTTAACTATCTGGCCTACTACGACGTCATTACCGGCCTGCCAAACCGCAGTCTGTTCCTGGAACATGTGAGCCAACATTTCCGCCCGCATGACAGCGGCAAAAACGCGCTGGCCATTGGACTGGTGGACATTGAGCGCTTCCGCGTCATCAACGACACCATTGGGCGCCAAGCCGGCGACGCCTTGCTGCGCCAGGTGGCCGAGCGCATACGCGCCAGCAGCGTGGGGCTGGAAACCTTGGCCCGGGTGGGGGTGAACTGCTTTGGCGTGGTGGTGCATGACCAGCGCGACGAGGGCGCCGTGGCACTGATACTGGAGCAGCTGCTGCGCGACTGCTTTGCCAAGCCGTATCTGGTGGACGGTACGGAGCTGCGTATCGCCGGCAAGGCAGGCATTGCGCTCTACCCGGTAGACGGCAATGATGCGGAGATGCTGCTGCGCAATGCCGAAGCGGCGCTCAAGCGGGCCAAGGGCTCGGCCGAGTCCGTGCTGTTTTATGCCCCCGAGATGGATACCCGCGTGGCCAAGGCGCTGGATTTGGAGAGCCGGCTGCGCACGGCGCTGGAGCTGGGCCAGTTCGTTCTGTACTACCAACCCAAGATCAGCCTGGTGAATGGCCTGCTCACCGGAGCCGAGGCGCTGATACGCTGGAACGACCCGAAAACCGGCCTGGTGCCGCCCGCGAACTTCATTCCCCTGCTGGAAGAAACCGGCATGATTTACGAGGTGGGCCTCTGGGCTATGCGCCAGGCCATCCAGGACAATATGCGCTGGCGTGCCGAGGGCCTGACCCCCGTGCGCATTGCCGTCAACGTATCGCCTTTGCAGCTGCGGCACCGCAATTTTGTGGCTGCGGTCCAGCAGTCCATCAGCGTGGATAAAAATGCGGCGGCCGGGCTGGAGCTGGAAATTACCGAGAGCCTGATCATGGACAACGTGCAGACCAATAGCGAGAGCTTGCGGGCTATACGCGCATTGGGCGTGCGTATTGCCATAGACGACTTCGGCACCGGTTACTCCTCGCTCAGCCATTTGTCTCGGCTGCCGGTAGACACCCTGAAAATCGACCGCTCCTTTGTGCTGGAGATGGTGGCTGGGCCGCAAGGTCTGGCCTTGGTCTCCACCATCGTCACCTTGGCGCATTCCTTCCGCCTCAAGGTGGTGGCCGAGGGGGTGGAAACCAGCGAGCAGGAGCGTCTGCTGCGCCTGCTGGGTTGCGATGAAATGCAGGGCTATTTGATCAGCAAGCCGGTGCCGGCCGATGTCTTCGAGTCCCGCTACCTGGCCCAACTGGCCAGCGGTTGAGCGGCAGCGGCGTGTGCGGGCGGAGCCACCCTACATGGCTTTGAACAGGTGCGCGTACAGCCGGCTCACGGCCAGCTTTTCGGGCCGGGCGCGCAGCGTGATCTGCAGCTTGCCGGTGGCGTCGCGCAGCACGCTGTCTATGGCCTGGGCTTGCACCACGGTACCGCGGTGCACCTGCCAGAAGCGGTGTGCATCCAGCTGCGGCAGCAGCTCTTTGAGCGGCGTGCGCAGCAGGTATTCATGCTGGGCGGTGAGCACGCGCACGTATTTGTCGGCGGCTTCCAGGTAGACCACCTCGTCCAGCGGCACCATGCGGATGCTGTTGCCGCTGCTGGCCTGTAGCATATTCAGCGGCGCCGGCGGGGTACCTGGAGCTGCGCCTAGCAAGCTGCGGAGCTGGTCCAGGGTTGCTTCCAAATGTGTAGCTGCTGGCGCATATTTGGCGAGCGCCAGCTGCAGTTTGGCCACCGTCTTTTGCAGGCGGGCGGTTTGTACTGGTTTCAGCAGATAGTCCACCGCCTGGGCCTCGAAGGCCTGCACGGCGTAGTCGTCGAAGGCGGTCACAAACACCAGGGCGGGGAAGGGCGTGCCGGTGGGCCATTGGTCGGCCAGCTCGGCGGCGGCTTCCAGCCCGTCCAGGCCGGGCATGCGGATGTCGAAGAACAGCAATTGGGGCCGTAGCTGCAGGGCCTGGGCCACGGCCGACGCTCCGTCGGCCACGCTGGCGACGATGCGCAGTTCTGGCCAGGCCTGGGCCAGGGCGGCTTGCAGTGCCTGGGCTAGCAGGGGTTCGTCTTCGGCGATCAGGGCGGTGGCGTGCATGCTTTAGCGATTTATAAAGAATATGGCTCTGGCGCAGGTACCACCTGCACTGGAAGCTATCAACTCGATAGCGGACTGCGGGCCGTAGGCGGTCGCCAGCTGTTCGCGCACCAGGGCCAGGCCGAAGCCACTTGCTGTTGCTGCGGCAAAGGAGGGCGGCAAGCCCACGCCGCTGTCTACCACCTCCAGCAGCACACGGTTACCGCTGCGGCTGGCGCTGACCCGGATGCTGCCGCCCGCCACCTGCGGCTCCAGGCCGTGGCGTATGGCGTTCTCTACCAGGGGCTGCAGCAGCAGGCTGGGCACGGGCAGGTCGGCCAGCGCGGCGGGCAGGTCCAGTGTGTACTGCAGGCGCGGGCCCATGCGCACGGCCATCAGCTCCAGATAGTCCTGCAGCCGGGCGAACTCGGCGCTGAGCGGGTGCATGGTCTGGCGCGATGCGCTCAGCGTGGCGCGCAGAAAGTCCACTAGGCGGTCCAGCATGGCGGTGGCGCGGGGCGGGTCCAGCGGGATCAGTGCGCGCAGATTGGCCAGGGTGTTGAACAGCATGTGCGGCTCCAGCTGGGCCTGCAGCAGCTGCAGCCGGGCCTCGGCCATGTGCAGCTGCTGGGCGGCGTTGCGCTCGCGCGCCTGGCGCAGCAGCATCTGGCTGATGAAATAGTAGGTGCCCGCAGCGCCGGCAACCAGACTGAGCACGAGGTAGGGCAGGCGCGCCAGGCTGTACCAGTCCAGCGGCAGATCCAGCAGCAGCCGGGCCAGCACACTGCCACCCAGATAGCCCAGCAGCACGCCGGCTGGCACGATCAGCAGCAGTCGCCACCAATGGCGGTCCATGTCGCAGACCCAGAGGCGCGACACGGGTTCTATCGCCGCCCAGATGCCCAGGCCTATGCAGTGCGAAAACACCAGGTTGCTGGCCAGGTCGTAGGGGCCGGCCAGCGTCAGGCCCAGGGCGATCAGGGTGTTCAGTGCCAGCACGGGGACCAGTACGGCCAACACCCGTGGCAGGGGCAAGTTGCTCAGGCGCATGCGGCTAGCTTTTCCGCTCGCGTTCACGCAGCAGACGTTCGCGCTCCTGCTGCACCAGGCGTTCGCGCCAACTGCTGCCTGGCGGCAGCGCAAACACGACCAGACCGTGGATGAGCAGGCCCAGGCCCCAGCCAAAGGCCGAGGTCAGCACAAAGTGCCGGCCGTTGTAGAGCGACAAAAAGGCCAGCCCGGTGTTGACCACCAGAAACACCAGGGCGTGGATGTACCAGCCCATCTTGCGGCCTGCGCGCCGCCGGGCCAGGGCTTCGAGATCATCAGAGTTGTCAGCAGCAGACATGGGGGCTCCCGGGTAGGTTTGGATTGTGCATGCTCATAGCCAGCCCAGCCACTGGCCCCAAATCAGCTGGCCGAGGTAGCGCTGCGGCAGCAGGGTGAATAGCCCGGCCACCACGCAGGCGCTGAAGTACAGCCTTTGCATGGTCAGGCGGTGGGTGGCAATGTCGCCGCGCGACAGCGCCTGGAACGCACGGAACAGGTAGAACGCGGTGGCCGCAATCAGCAGGTGGATGGGCGTGTAGCCCGCCAGGTTGGGCAGCTGAAAGTCCCGGATGAACAGCGCGGACGTGGCGGTCACCAGCATCAGCGTTACCCAGGCATAGCCAAACGCCCGGTGCAGGCGCGGGCGCTGGCTGCGGCCCTTGCGTGCCCACAGGGCGACAGGGCCGGTGGCTAGCGCCAGCAGAGCGGCGGTCATGTGGACGGCTATCAGGGGTGTGAGCGTTGCAATCGGCATAGCAGGCAGCAGTGGAATGGCAATGCCTGCACTGTGCCGGCGGCCGTGGGCTGCGGCCAGTGGTATGCGACGAACTGCAGATTCAGTGGTGCGGGTTGCTGCTATGCGGTGTGGGCGGTACAGGTAGCGGCTGGGGCAGGCGCCCCAGTTGTAGATTTGCCAGCGACGCATACAGCGGAGCGCTGACCAGGCGAGACACCCCGCTGGCCACCAGCGCGCTGGCCATCAGGCTCAGCACTAGGCCGTGGCCGTCCACCATCTCCATGACGATGATGAAAGAGGTCATGGGCGCCTGGGTCACCGCCGCCAGAAAGCCCACCATGCCCAGGGCGATCAGCGTGGGGGCGTTGGCATAGTGGGTCAGCTGCGCAATGTCGTTGCCCAGCGCACCGCCAATCGCCAGCGAGGGGGCAAAGATGCCGCCGGGCACGCCGGCCCAGCTGGTGATCCAGGTGGCGCAGAACTTCAGTAGGACATACAGCGGCGCCAGGGCCGATGCATCGCCCGCGCCTTCCAGCATGGCCCGCGTGTGGCCGTAGCCGCTGCCGTAGGCCGTGCCCTGGCTGGCGCAGCCCAATAACGCCACCAGCAGGCCGCAGCCTGCGGCGAAGCCTACCGGCGACTGCTTGCGCCAGCGGCTGAACCGGTCTTTGGAACTGCCTGCCAGCGATACCGCCAGCAGCCGCGCAAACAGCCCGCCCGCGGCACCACTCAGCACCGCCACCAGCAGGCCCGGCAGCAGCAGAGTCCAACCCAGGTTGTCCACCCGTATCACGCCGAAGTAGGTGGCGTTGCCGTAGACCGACACGGCCATCAGCCCGCCCAGCACGATGGCCGCCAGCACCAGACCATTGCTGCGCTGCTCGGGCTTGCGCGAAAGCTCTTCGATGGCAAACATCACGCCTCCCAGCGGGGTGTTGAAGGCGGCGGCAATGCCGGCCGCGCCGCCGGCCAGTAGCAGGCCGTAGTCGGACACGCGGGCGCCACGCGGCAGCCAGCGCCGTGCATGGTGCATCACGCCCGCCGCAATTTGAACCGACGGGCCTTCGCGCCCCAGCGACAGGCCGGCCAGCAGGCCACAGGCCGTCAGCAACATCTTGGCTACTGACAGGCGCAGGGACACAAACAAGGCCCGTGCAGCCGTGGGCACACCGGGCGTCATGGCCGCCATCACCTGCGGAATGCCCGAGCCCGCCGCACCGGGGGCAAAGCGCCGCGTCAGCCAGACAATGGCTGCCGTGCAGGCAGGCGTCCACAGCAGGGGCAGCCACCAGGCATAGCTGTTGAGCCGGGAGAAATACGCCAGCGCATGCTCTGTCAGCCAGGTGAAGCCCACGACGGTCAAGCCGGCCAGAATGGCAAAGCCCAGCACGACGGCTCGGCCAGCCCACAAGCGCCAGTCGGCGACCTCGCGCTGCAGCGCGGAAAAAATACGGGGATGTGGGTCCATGGGGGAGGGTGTAAAGAGGCGGTGTTTGATTTTATATTGCCCCAAATATAATAAGATATGACCCGTAAAAAGCAGACTGTTGTGGACCCCGCCAGCACCGCCCAGGTGCTGCGCCGCTTTCGTGTGGTGTTCAACGCCGTGCGCAGCCACTTCCAGCAGGTGGAGAACCAGGTGGGACTGGGGGGCGCCCAGGTGTGGGCGCTGGGGGTGGTGCGCGACAGCCCGGGCATAGGCATGGGGGCTTTGGCCCAGCGCATGGACATCCACCAGTCCACCGCCAGCAACCTGGTCAAAACCCTGCAGCGCAAAGAACTGGTACAGCTGGACAAAGCGCCCGAGGACCGGCGCAATGTGCGGCTGACGGCGACTCCCGCCGGCCTGGCTGTGCTGCAGCAGGTGCCTGGTCCGTTTGAAGGCGTGCTGCCCCAGGCTCTGGGTAAACTGCCTGCAGCCAGCCTGCAAAGGCTGGACCAGGATTTGGCCGAGCTGATAGGGCTGCTGAAGGCTGATGAAGAGGCCGGCAGCATTCCGCTGGCCGAGCTGTGATGTATCCAACCTACTTACTACCCATGCCATGCAAGCCTCACTGATACAGATCGTCGCCGCCGCCTTGTTCGCGCTGGCATTGCTGCACACCTTTGCCGCCAAATGGTTTGAAGGCCTGGCCCACCGCCATCCGCGCCATGCCGGCCTGTTCCACATCCTGGGCGAGGTGGAGGTGGTGTTTGGCCTGTGGGCTTTTGTTTTGGTGGTGGCGATGGCGGTGCTGACCACGGGCGCCGAGGCGCTGGCCTATGCCGAGTCGCGCCACTACACCGAGCCCTTGTTTGTGTTCGTGGTGATGGTGGTGGCCGCATCACGCCCGGTGTTGACGCTGGTGCAAAGCAGTCTGATGGCTGTGGCGCGCCTGGTGCCTTTGCCCACGCCGGTGGTGTTGGCCTGGCTGGGCCTGGCCCTGGTGCCGCTGCTGGGTTCGCTGATTACCGAGCCAGCTGCCATGACCCTGGCCGCGCTGATTTTGGCGCCGCTGGTGTTCCGCCAGGGACCGCCCGAATGGCTGAAGTACGGCGCCTTGGGCGTGCTGTTTGTCAACGTGTCCATCGGTGGCACGCTGACCTCGTATGCCGCGCCGCCGGTGCTGATGGTGGCGGCCGCCTGGCAGTGGGACAGCGCCTTTATGGCCAGCACCTTTGGCTGGCGTGCCTGCGTGGCAGTGCTGGTGAATGCGACCGTGGTGGTGTTTTTATTGCGTCGCCATCTGCACGCGCCTGCTGCTGCCGACGCGCAGGCCGATGCCCCGGTGCCGCTGCTGGTTAGCCTGATCCACCTGGGCTTTCTGGCCGCTGCGGTGGTGTTTGCCCACCACCCGGTGGTGTTTATCGGCCTGTTCCTGTTTTTCATTGGCTACACCCAGGCCTATGCGCAACACCAGAGCCCTTTGATCCTGAAAGAGGGGCTGCTGGTCGGCTTCTTTCTGGCCGGGCTGGTGGTGCTGGGCGGCATGCAGCAGTGGTGGCTGCAGCCCATCGTCTCCAGCCTGGCTCCCACGGCCTTGTTCTTCGGCGCGCTAGGCCTGACTGCCGTGACGGACAACGCGGCGCTGACCTATCTGGGGTCGTTGATCGAAGGCATCTCCGCACAGTCCCAATACATGCTGGTGGCCGGTGCCGTGGCTGGTGGCGGCTTGACGGTGATTGCGAACGCGCCGAATCCTGCGGGTGCGGCGCTGCTGCGGCGCGGTTTTAACGAAGAGTCCATCGGTGCGCTAGGTTTGCTGGCGGGGGCGCTGGCGCCCACGGTGGTCGCAGCAGCCATGTTTCTGCTGTAGATACTGAGCAGCTTCTCAGGTGGCGGGAACGGCTGCGGCGGACAGAGGCGGCAACGTGGGCAGGCTGGTGTCGGGTGGCAGTTGGTGGATGTCCATCGGCATCTCCTTCTGCTTGGCGCGGATGTAGTCGTAGCGGTCCATCGATAGCGCGTTGCTGGCGTTCTCATCGGCCATCACCACCGGGCGCAGAAACACCAGCAGATTGGTCTTTTTGCGGGTGCGGCTCATGCTGCGGAACAGCGCGCCGAGAAGGGGCACATCCGCAATACCCGGTACCTGCGCCGCGTCGTCGGTGTGGCTGTCTTCGATCAGGCCTCCCAGCACAATGGTCTTGCCGTTGTTGACCATGACGGTGGACTCGATGGAGCGTTTGTTGGTGGTCGGCCCGGTGGTGGAACTGGTGGATGCGACCGATGACGACTCCTGGTAGATGGTCATGCGGATGCTGCCGTTCTGGCCGATTTGCGGGCGTATGCGCAGGGTGATGCCCACGTCCTTGCGCTCTATGGTCTGGAACGGGCTGGAGCTAGAGCTGGAGGTGGTGGTGTACGAGCCGGTGATGAAGGGTACGTTTTGCCCCACCACGATCTTGGCCTCTTCGTTGTCCAGCGTCACGATGTTGGCGGTGGACAGGATGTTGGTGCCGGTCATCTCCTCGAGTGCCTTGGCCACCGTGCCCAGGGTCAAAGTGGTGCTGCTGCTGACGTCGAACAGCGAGGCCCATTGCACGCCCAGGTCCACGGTCTTGGTGGCATCTACCTCCACCACCAGCGACTCCACATACAGCTGTGCGCGGCGCGAGTCCAGCTGTTCGATGATGGGGTACATCTCGCGAAAGCGCGGCTCGGGCGCGGTAATGATCAGGGAATTGCTGGCCGGGTCGGCCTGGATGCCGCCGCCAGTCGAAGGCTGGGCCGTGGCGGTGATGGGTGTGCTGGCCTGGGAGCTTTCGCTGCTGCTGCTTGCACTCGAACTGCTGCTGGCGGCTTGTGTCACGCTGGGGGTGCTGCTGCTAGAACCGCTGCTACCGCCACTCGCCGAGTCGGACGACGGGAAGGCGGCACGCAGCACCTTGGCCAGGCGGGTGGCGTCGGCGTTCTTCAGGTAGATCACCCGCACATTGCTATTTGCACGGGGCCGGTCCAGCCTTGCCACCAGGGAGCGGATGAAGGCCAGTTGCGCCAGGTTGGGCGCACGCACCAGCAGGCTGTTGCTCTGCGTGTCGGCAAGCACCGATGCGCCACCGCTAGAAGCCGTTGCCGTGCTGGCCGCTGCAGGCGCGGCGGCTGCACCAGGGCTGGGCGTTGTTGTGGCGCCGCTGCTGGCGCCGGTGTTGCCGGTCTTGCCGCCAGAGTTGTCGGTCAGGCGCTGCACGGTTGCGGCCAGGTCGGCGGCCAGAGCGTGCTGCAGCGGCATGACTTCCACATCGGTGGCGCTGGGTGTATCCATTGCGGCAATGATGGTGCGCAGCCGTACCAGGTTGTTGGCGTAGTCGGTGATGACCAGGGAGTTGTTGCCGCTGTTCACGTTGATCACGTTGTTGGCGCTGATCAGCGGGCGCAGTACCGGCACCAGGTTGTTGGCGTTTTCGTAGTTCAGCTTGAATATCTCGGTGACGATCTGGTCACCGCGCTGCGCGCCAGCGTCCAGCCGTACCGACTCGGACTGCAGCTTGCCTTCGGTCTCGGGCACGATTTTGTAGAGCCCCGCTGTCTCCACCATGGTGTAGCCCTGCATGCGCAGGGCTGCCAGAAATTGGTCCCAGGCCTTGGTCGGTGTGGTGGGTGTATCGGTACTCAGCGAGAGTGTGCCTTTGACGCGCGGGTCCACCACCAGGTTTCGGCCGGTGATCACGGCCAGTGTGCGGGCCACGGCCTCGATCTCGGCGTTGGAGAAATTCAGCGTGATGGCTTTCGATCCGGGCGCTGCTGCCAGAGCAGGGAGCGCCAGGCCCTGCAGCAGCAAGACCAGCCCTAGAAGGGAAACGCGGGAGAAGGAGGGCATCGGAATCGCATATGGCTGAGGGGCAGGATGGGGCCAGCAGCGCGGCGTGGGCCTGCTCTGTGGCGGTAAACCGCCCACGGGGTGTTTGCAACCCGGGGCCGGCGCATTCTGCACGCACCATGTGGAGGGAATATATGCCTTGTGTATCGCTTTATGAAGCAGCCGAGGAGTCGCTGCTTGCAACGATGTTTTGCTTCTAATTTAATAGCGGCTTACGATTTATTCATATGCGCCAGAGCCTCTTTTTATATAAATTTCTGCAGCACGCCCGCTGGCTCGGGCCTGCCAAAGTGGTAGCCCTGGAAGGCGTCGCAGCCCAGGCCGGCCAAGAAGTCGCGCTGGGCAGCGGTTTCCACACCCTCAGCGATTACCGCCAGGCCCAGGTTGTGGCCTAGGGCGACGATGGTGCGGGCGATCATCGCGTCGCTGGTGTCGGTCAGGATGTCGCGCACAAAGCTCTGGTCGATTTTCAGCTGGTCCAGCGGCAGGCGCTTTAGGTGTGTTAACGACGAGTAGCCGGTGCCGAAGTCGTCCAGCGAGAAGCACACGCCCCGGGCTTTCAACTGGTTCATCTTGAGGATCACGTCCTGCATATCGTTGACCAGCATGCTTTCGGTCAGTTCCAGTTTCAGCAGGTGTGGGTTGGCGCCGGTGTGCTGCAATGCAGCCACGACAGTCGCCACGAAGTCGGCCTGGGCGAACTGGCTGGCGCTGACGTTGACTGCCATGGTCCAGTGCGCAGTGGCAGGCTGAGCAGCCCAGGCCCGCAGCTGCGCGCAGGCGGTTTCCAGCACCCATTGGCCCAGGGGCAAAATGAGCCCGCTTTCTTCGGCCAGCGCAATGAATTGCCCGGGGGGCACTGTGCCGCGCTGTGGGCTGAACCAGCGCACCAGGGCCTCGGCGCCGACTGGCATACCTCGCTCATTCACTTGTACCTGGTAGTGCAGCATGAATTCGTTTTGCGCCAGGCCTTGGCGTAGGTCTTTTTCCAGCTCGGCACGGGCCAGCACAGCGGCCTGCATGGAGGGGTCGAAAAAGCAGGCCGTGTTGCGGCCGGCCGATTTGGCCTGGTACATGGCTACGTCGGCTTTTTTCAGTAACTCCTCCTGGCTGGTGGGGTCTTGCGCAAACACCACGATGCCTATGCTGGGTGTGCTTTCGTGGATCTGTTCGCGCAGGGTATAGGGCTGGCTCAGTGCGTACAGTATTTTGTTGGCAACGGCTTCGGTCTGGGTGGCGGCCTCATGGGCATGGCTGCTCAAGTCTTCCAGCAACACCACGAATTCGTCGCCGCCCAGGCGGGCCACGCAGTCCACTTCGCGCATGCAGTCGTTCAGCCGCAGTGCGACTTGCTGCAGCAGCAGGTCGCCCACGTCGTGGCCACGGGTGTCATTGAGCTGCTTGAAATGGTCCAGGTCCAGAAACATGACCGCCCCGTGGTGGTGGCTGCGGTTGGCACTGGCGATGGCTTGCTTCAGGCGGTCCATCAGCATGCGCCGGTTGGGCAGACCCGTTAGCGGGTCGTAGAAGGCCAGGCGGCGGATTTCTTCATCTTGCCGGTGGCGTTGGGTGGTGTCGCGGACTATGCCGATAAAGGTGGGCTGGCCCGCACGGTCCACCTGCGACACCGACAGGCTCATCGGGAATATCTGGCCGTTTTTGCGCAGGCCTTCGACTTCCCGTGGTGTACCGATGATGCGGGCTTCGCCGGTGTGCTGGAAATGCTGCAGATAGCTGTCGTGGTGCAGGCGGTGCGGCGCGGGCATCAACATGGATACATTGCGGCCCAGGACTTCGTCCACGCTGTAGCCAAACATTTTGCCGGCGGCCTTGTTGAAGGATTCCATCAGACCTTGCGCGTTGATGGTGATGACGCCGTCCACCATATTGTCCAGAATCGCCTGGCTGTGCTGGGCCGACGCCCGCAAGGCCTCCTGGCCTGCCAGCAACTGCTGCTTGCGCCGGGTGGTGTTCTGGTGCGACACCACGAAGTGGCCAGGGTGGTCGGACATCGCCGATATACGGACCATGAACCAGCGCTTTTCTTGGGCGGTGTGGCAGGGATATTCGTAGTCGAAGGCTTCAGCCTCTCCATCCAGCACGGCCTGGATTTGGGGGCGCACCGGGCCGGAAGGCGCCTCGTTGTGGCCGACGTGGAGGTGGCACATGTCCAGGTAGTTGCTGCCAGGCCAGGGATGGTCGGGCGGCAAGCCATGGTGGCCGAAGTCGCGCCAGGCCCGGTTCACGTAATGGATTTGGCCTGTCCCGTCGATGATGGCGATCTGGCTGTACAGCGAGTCGAGTACCGACGCAGACAGGCTGCCGGTCTGGGGCGTGCCGCCCCAGCCAGCATGAAGGTCCGCATACATCAGCGCATGTCTGAGGGCAGGTGAAAGATTTGCACTGCGCGCGCCAGGTTCAGGCTGCTGTCGCTCAGGCCTTCGGCCGAGGCAGCCGATTGCTCGACCAGTGCGGCGTTTTGCTGCGTCACGGTGTCCAGCTGGGTCACGGCCTCATTGACCTGCGAGATGCCTAGCGACTGCTCTTGCGTGGCATTGGTGATCTGGCGTATGAGTGCGCCGACTTCCTTCACCGAGGCTACTACTTCGTCGATAGTGCGTCCGGCGTCGCTCATCTGGTTGCTACCGGCTGCAATTTGCTCGGCCGATTGCGCTATCAGTACGCGGATTTCGCGGGCTGCCGTGGCGCTGCGCTGTGCCAGGGCCCGTACCTCGCTGGCTACGACGGCGAAGCCTCGGCCTTGCTCGCCGGCGCGTGCCGCTTCCACGGCGGCATTCAGCGCCAGGATATTGGTTTGAAATGCAATGCTTTCGATCACGCCAATGATCTCTTGCACCTTTTTCGACGAGGCGTTGATGTTCTCCATTGCGACGCCCACCTGGTGCACGGCCTGGCCGCCACGGGTGGCTACGTTGCTGCTCTTTTCTCCCTGTTGGGCAACCTGCCGTGCTGTGTCCGCAGTTTGTTGCACGGTGCTGGACAGCTGCTCCATGCTGGCGGCGGTTTCCTCCAGGCTGCTGGCCTGCGATTCTGTGCGGGCCGACAGGTCCAGGCTACCCGCAGCGATCTCGGCCGCTGTCTGGCTAAAGCCATTGATCTCGGTTTTGACGTCGCCAATCACTGCACGCAGGTTGATCTGGATCTGCCGCAGGCTGCGGCTCAGGCTGCCCAGCGGGCCGCCACGGTCGGCGCCGATGCGGGTGCTGAGGTTGCAGCCCGAAATGTCGGCGGCAAACTTCTCGGCTTCGCTGATCACGTCGGACACTTGGTTCTTGAACCACAGCACCATGACCGACGCACCGGCCAGCTGCAGTGCCACCTGCAGCAGCCTGGCGCCCATGCCTTCCATGCCCAGCAGCACTGGCAGCAGGCCTACGCCCACCATGGCCGCCAGTACCAGCACATAGCGCTGGGTGAAGGAGATGCGTTCCAGCCGGCCTGGCAGGCTGCGCCAGCCTAGCTGGCGCACCGAGCCGGCATGCAACTCGAAGCTGTGCTTGCCGGATTCGCGTTCGGCACGGATGCGTGCATACAGCTGTTCGGCATCCTGGATTTTTTGCCGGCTGGGCTTTGTGCGCACCGACATATAGCCGCGCGGCTTGCCGTTGTGCAAGATGGGGGTGACGTTGGCTTCAACCCAGTAAAAGCTGCCGTCCTTGCGGCGGTTTTTCACCATGCCAGTCCAGGGCCGGCCATGGCCTATGGTCTGCCACATGTCCTTGTACGCTTCGGGGGGCATATCCGGGTGGCGGATCAAGTTATGGGGCTGCCCCACCAACTCATCGTAGCTGTAGCCGCTGACCAGTGCGAATGCATCGTTGCAGTGGGTGATCTGGCCCTTGGTGTCGGTGGTGGACACAAGCATATTGCCGCTCGGGAAGTCGTACTCCTCGGCGCTGACGGGTAGGTTGAGTCGCATGCTGCTGCATTCTTGGCTGTTGCTCGTACTTGACATTAGGCAATAGCTTGGCGCAGGTGTGTATGGCTTGGAGGGAGTATTCCCAGGCCGTCTGATCTAGGTCAAAAGAATCGCGGGTGCAGTGTTGTGCGGGCACGTCTTTTTGTAACTTGACTGACATATTGGCGTCATACCCTATCGCCTTGGTCGAACGCGTTTAGACGTTCGCTACGTGGGAGTGGGTATGTATTTCAAAGGTACGGGGGCTTTGGCCCTGCTATGGGCTTGTATGCTGCCCGCGCAGCAGGCCTGGGCTGACACGGCTGCGCCAGTGGTCGCCAGCGCGGTAGGCGCAGATCTGCGGTTTGCCGAGTTTTTCAAGTTGCCCATAGGCCCGCGCGGCCTGGAGCCTAGCGCCAAGTTGCTGGCGCTGGATGGCAGTAGCGTGCGCATGCTGGGCTACATGGCCCGGCAAGACGGGGAGACTGCCGTGCCCGGTCTGTTCATCCTCGCGCCCGTGCCTGTGACCCTGGGTGATGAGGACGAGAGCTTTGCCGACGACCTGCCGGCAAGTGTGTTGTATGTGCACCTGAATGCTGCCGAACACCAGGGCTATGTGCAGCATATGGCTGGACTGCTGGCAGTGCGCGGCCGGCTGGAGTTGGGCGCGCAGGCTGAAGTTGATGGCCGCATCTCCTTTGTGCGCTTGCTCCTGGACGGCGAGCCCGTGCGCGTGGATGCGCTGCCGGTGGCGGCCGCTCCCGCAAGCCCGTCCACCCATTGAACACATTGAACCCCTTTCATTTTCTGGAGCATTCTGATGTTGCGTAAATCTGGTCTTTCCCGCCGCATGTTGGCGGCTGCCCTGCTAGGTACGGGGGCAGTTTCCGCCCTGGCTGCACCCACGGTGTCGCGCTTGACGCCACCCAGCGAGTTGTTCGCCTCCAACAACCCCAACCCACCCTATATCGCGCGCTTCCTGCCAGGTCAACGGTTTGACTTGCAAGCCACGGTTCGGCTGGATGCAGGCACTACGCTCAAGGACTTTCAGTTCTTGGTCGACGGCATTGCTACCAAGCCTGCGCCAGGTACCACCAGTGTGGTGAGCAGCGGTTTGAGTCTGCCTAAGGACGTGAATGCGGCGGTTGTGTCACAACGTGCTTTTTCCTTGCTCAAAGCAGGTGTGCACCGCTTGACCGTGCAGGCCACACAAAGTGACGGTCAGACTGTGTCGGCCCAGGGCAATTTTGAAATCGTCGCTCTGGAGCGCGAGGGCCGCCCGGCCAAGAACATCATCATCATGCTGGGCGACGGCATGGGCGCTACCCACCGTACCGCCGCTCGCATCATCGGCCGCGGCTACGCACAGGGCAAGGCCCAGGGCAGGCTTGCGATGGATACCTTTCCCTACACCGGCATGGTGATGACTTCGTCGCTGGACGCCATCGTGACCGACTCGTCGCCGGGCATGTCCAACTATGTGACCGGCAACAAGTCCGCCAACAACCAAGAGGGCGTATGGCCTGACGATACGGCCGATGCCTTTGACAACCCGCGTATCGAATACCTGTCGGAATACTTGCATCGCACCCAGGGCAAGGCATTGGGCGTGGTGACCACGGCCGACGTGTTTGACGCCACGCCCGCATCGATGGCGGTGCACACCAGCAACCGAGGCAATGGCACGGGCATCGTGGACCAATTCCTGGACGACCGCAGCCTGACAGGTTTGTCGGTGCTGATGGGTGGGGGGCGCAAGTGGTTCCTGCCGAATGGCGATGCACTGAAGGCCGATGGCTCGCGCGTCGGCCAAGCCCTGAACGGATCGCAGCGTGACAACCGCAGCGACTACGTGCTGCCAGCCGACGTGGTGGCCGGCTGGAAGGCTGCGCCTGGCGCCAAGGATGCCACGCGCGATTTGATTGGTGACTTCCAGAAGGCCGGCTATGCCTATGCGCCCGACCGCGCTGGACTGGATGCCCTGATGAGCGGCAACGGTGGTCCGGACAAGCTGCTGGGCCTGTTCTCGTATTCGAACATGAACGTCGCTTTTGACAAAATCAACAAGCGCCGTGGCGTGTCTACGATCGTGGATGACTATGGTTTTCCTGACCAACCCATGCTGGACGAGATGACCTCAGCCGCGCTGCAGGTGCTGTCCAAGAGCAAGAAGGGCTTTGTCGCCATGATCGAGGGCGCTTCCATTGACAAGCAGTCCCATCTGATGGACACCGACCGCTGGTTGCTGGAGGTGATTGAGTTCGACCGCGCGATCCAGGTGGCCAAGGACTTTGCCGCCAAGCACCCGGACACCATCGTCATCGTCACGGCAGACCACGAGTGCTCAGGCGCATCGATTATTGGGGCCTCTACCAAGCCGATCGCGGCACTGCGCGATGCGACCAACAGCCCGGGCGTGGCTGCCCAGCGCGATGCCGTGGTGGGTACCTACCAAGCTGCCAAGTTCCCCAAATACACCACGTCTGCCGATGGCTACCCCACCAGCACGGATGTGGACTACAAGATGCTGATCGGCTACGGCGCCAACGCCGACCGCTATGAAACCTGGCTGGCCAACGCCACACCCACGCAGGATTCGCAGCAGCCCTTCGTCGGCCAGGCACCGCAAAGCGGCTATCCCGAAAACCCCAATGTGCGCAACCAGAAGACTGGCTTCCTGGTGACGGGCCAGGTCCCCGGCGACCAGGCGGTACATACCGCCACGGACGTGCCTTTGTCCGCCTATGGCCGGGGTGCCTCGGCCTTCACCGGCGTGATGGACAACACCGACGTGTTCTTCAAACTGGCCAAGGCCGCCGGCAGCCGCTAATTGCTATCTAAATGAGAGCTTCCAGCGCAGGTTCTATCTGCGCTGGAAGCTCTTTTTACTTGAAATACAAAATCGGAGGGTTAGCCGTATTTCTTGATAGCCAGCGCTGCCTTGTGGACCAGGGAGGGGCCTTGGTAGATCAGGCCGGTGTAGATCTGCACCACGTCGGCGCCTGCTTGTATCTTGCTCACGGCGTCGGCCGCACCCATGACGCCGCCCACGCCCACGATGGGAAACGCTTTGCCCAGCGCAGTGCGCAGCTGGCGGATCACGCGGTTGCTGGCCTGCAGCACCGGTGCGCCGCTTAGGCCGCCAGCCTCTTCGCCGTGCTGCATGCCTTGCACTGCCTCGCGGCTGAGGGTGGTGTTGGTGGCGACGACGCCATCCATGGCGTGGCGCTGCAGCGTTGCTGCAATGACGGCGACCTGGGCTTCATCCAGATCGGGCGCAATTTTCACGAAGATGGGCACGCGCTTGCCGTGTTGCTGGGCCAACTGGCCGCGCCGCTCGGCTATGGCGCCCAGTAGGGCGTCCAGCGCCTCGTCGCTTTGCAGTGCGCGCAGGTTTTTGGTGTTGGGGCTGGAGATGTTCACCGTGACGTAGTCGGCGTGCGGGTAGACACCGTCCAGTGCCAGCAGGTAGTCGTCAGTAGCGCGTTCGATCGGAGTCGCGGCGTTCTTGCCGATGTTCAGGCCCAGCAGCATGGGTGTGCCGCCAGCCTTGCTGCGGAAGCGCGCGCGCTGCACATTGGCTACAAAGGCTTCCAGCCCGCCGTTGTTGAAGCCCAGTCGGTTGATCAGTGCGTTCGCCTGGGGCAGGCGGAACATGCGCGGCTGCGGGTTGCCCGGCTGGGCCAGCGGCGTGACCGTGCCCACCTCCACAAAGCCGAAGCCCATGGCGCCCAGGCCGTCGATGCAGCGGGCGTTCTTGTCCAGGCCAGCTGCCAAGCCCACGCGGTTGGGGAACTGCAGCCCGGCCAGGGTGACGGGGTCGCTTACCCGAGGCTGGCGGTACAGGCACTCCAGCGGCGTACCCTGGGTGCGGGCGATGGCATTGAGGGTGGCGTCGTGTGCGGCTTCGGGGTCCATGCCAAACAGAAACGGGCGGGCCAGGGCGTAGGGGATAAGGGGCATTGGATAATTGGGGTTTTTCTACTTAACCTCGGATTTTCCCAGATGACACAAGATGAACTGAAAACCCTGGTCGGCCAGGCTGCGTTGCGCTACGTGGTGCCAGGCGAAATTGTGGGTGTGGGCACCGGCTCCACCGTCAACAAGTTCATCGACGCGCTGGCCACGATCAAGGACCAGGTCAAAGGCGCGGTGTCCAGTTCCGAGGCCAGCACCGCCAAATTGAAAGCGCTGGGCATCCCCGTGTTTGACGCCAACGACGTGGGCGAGCTGGCGGTGTACATCGACGGCGCGGACGAGATCGACGGCCTGGGCCATATGGTCAAGGGTGGCGGTGCGGCGCTAACGCGCGAGAAGATCGTGGCCGCCCAGTCGCGCCAGTTCGTTTGTATTGCCGATGAGAGCAAGCTGGTCCAGACCCTGGGCCAGTTCCCGCTGCCGGTGGAAGTCATCCCCATGTCGTCGAACCGCCTGGTGCGCCAGTTTGCCGCCATGGGTGGCCAAGCCAAGCTGCGCCTGAAGGACGGCCAGCCGCTGGTGACCGATAACGGCCAGTACATCCTGGACGTGACAGGCCTGCAGATCAGCGACCCGGTGGCGTTTGAGAACCAGGTCAGCCAGTGGCCTGGCGTGGTCACCGTGGGCGTGTTTGCCTTGCAAAAAGCCCATGTCTGTCTGCTGGGCACCGCGCAGGGCGTGAAAACCCTGGAGTTTTAAGCCCTAAAACTGGATGCCGCGCGGGTTGCGGCTGGTATCTACCGGCTCGGCAGAAGGCTCCGCAGGGGCCGGAGCAGGTGCTACTGGCGCTGCTGCTGGAGGTGCCTTGCTGGCCACCAGGGGCTGGGCCGGCGCACGTTTGTAGCTGGCTGGCAGTACCGATGATTTTGGGTAGGCCGCAGCGTCCAGGTACTGCGTCCATTCCACATCCGAGAAGCCTTTGAGCTGCTGGCCGCCAATGGTGCCAAACGGCAGGCTGGTTTCACCGCTGATGCGGCGCAGTGCTTCGGCGTCGGCATCGGTGTTCACGCTGCGCTCGGTAAACGGCACGCCGCGCTGCACCAGCAGATTGCGCGCACTTTCGCAGGGGCTGCAGCCGGTGCCGGTGTACAGCGTGACCGGGTAGCGCTTCACCACTTCTTGCAACTCGAACGGCAGTGACGCGGCATTCACCGCGCTGCTGCCGTTTTTGTTGGTGGTGGTGACCTTGGCCGGGCTGCTGGGCGCTGGTGGCTGGTCAGAGAACGTGACCTTGCCATCGGGGCCTACGATGCGATAAACCGTCTGGGCGCAGACGCTGCCAGCGGCCAGCGCCAATGCGGCGCAGGCCAATGCGGTGGTGAACGTGGTAGGACGCATCGCGGTTTCCTTTATTAATGGTGGCATCATTTCACAAGCCCAAGCTATGGTCATAACGCCGTTTCCCAGAGATACAGTGGATCCGGCTTTGCCGGGCCAGTGGTATCGCCCCCTGCATGTCGTATCGGCTTTTTAAACCGATACGAGGGGGGTTGGCGAAGCGTAGCGTAGCCTGGGGGTGAGCCATCAAACCTCAGCCATGCCTTGGTGGCGCAGCAATGCATCCAATGTCGGCGCGCGACCACGGAAAGCCTTGAACGACTCCATGGCCGGGCGGCTGCCGCCGGCTTCCAGTATGGACTGGCGGTAGCGGCGGCCGGTTTCGATATTGGCTGCGCCGTCAGCGCCGGCCGTTTCTTCGAACGCTGCGTACGCGTCGGCGCTGAGCACCTCGGCCCATTTGTAGCTGTAGTAGCCCGCCGCGTATCCGCCTGCAAAGATGTGGCTGAAGGTGTGCGCGGTACGGCTGAAGGCCGGTGCCTGCAGCACGGCGACCTCGTCACGCACCTTGCGCAGCAGGGGCATGAAGTCCTGGGCCGGGTCGTGCTCGGTATGCAGCAGCATGTCGAACAGCGAGAACTCGATCTGGCGCAGGGTTTGCAGGCCGCTCTGGAAGTTCTTGGCGGCGGTCATCTTGTCGAACAGCACGCGGGGCAGAGGTTCTCCAGTCACGACATGGGCTGTCATGTGCTTGAGCACATCCCATTCCCAGCAGAAGTTTTCCATGAACTGGCTGGGTAACTCCACCGCGTCCCATTCCACGCCACTGATGCCAGACACATCACGCTCGTTCACCTGGGTCAGCATGTGGTGCAGTCCGTGGCCGAATTCGTGGAACAGGGTGGTCACGTCGTCGTGCGTCAGCAGCGGCGGCTGACCGTCCACGCCGTCAGCAAAGTTGCACACCAGGTGTGCCACCGGGGTTTGCAATGTGTTCGTATCGGGGCGCAGCCAGCGGGCGCGCACGTCGTCCATCCAGGCGCCGCCGCGTTTGCCGGTGCGAGCCGACGGGTCCAGGTAGAACTGGCCTACCAGTTGGCGTGGTGCATCTGCCGATGTACCGCCCAGGCTGCGCTCTATGCGGTAGAACTCTACCGAGGGGTGCCACACGGGGGCGCTGTCGCGGCGGATGGAGACTTCGAACAGGGTCTCGATGATCTTGAACAGGCCGGCCAGAACCTTGGGTGCGGTGAAGTACTGCTTCACCTCTTGTTCGCTGAAGGCGTAGCGCGCTTCCTTGAGCTTTTCGCCCACATAGGACCAGTCCCACGGCTGGGGATCGGCCAGGCCCAGGTGCTCCGCGGCAAAGCTGCGCAGATCGGCCACGTCTTTTTCGGCAAACGGGCGGGCACGCACGGCCAGGTCGCGCAGGAAATGGATCACCTCGGCGGGCGATTCGGCCATCTTGGGCACTACCGAGACTTCGCCGAAGTTCTGGTAGCCCAGCAGGCGGGCTTCTTCCTGGCGCAGGGCCAGGGTTTCGCGGATCAGGGCGGTGTTGTCGAACTGCACGGCTTCGCCTTCGGCCTGGTCCGAGGCGCGGGTCACGTAAGCGCGGTACAAGCGCTCGCGCAAAGCGCTGCTGGTGGCGAACTGCATCACCGGCAGGTAGCACGGCATCTTCAGTGTGAGCTTGTAGCCGTCCTTGCCCTCGGCCTGGGCGGCGCTGCGGGCGGTGTGCTGTACATCGGCGGGCACGCCGTCCAGCTCGTCGGCGGCTGCGTAGTAGGCGTAGGCGTCGGTCGCGTCCAGCGCGTTTTCGCTGAACTTTTGGCTGATTTCGGCCTGGCGTTCCTGGATGCGGGCAAAGCGCTCCTTGGCTTCACCTTCCAGCTCGGCACCGCTGAGCACGAAGTTGCGCATGGCGTTGCGGTGGGCTTGCTGCTGTTCCGCGTTCAGGCTTGCCGTGTCCACGGCCTTGTATTTGGCATACAGGCGCTCGTCGGCGCCCAGGCGGGTCCAGAACTCGGTGACGCGGGGCAGGGCTTCGTTGTAGGCGGCGCGCAGGGCCGGGGTATCGGCCACGCTATTGAGGTGGCTGACGGCGCCCCAGGCGCGGCCCAGCTGCTCGGTGCTCACATCCAGCGCCTTGGCGATCTCGGTCCACTCGGCCGGGAAGTCAGGCTGGGTCACCGTGTCCAGTGCCGCATTTGCATGGGCCAGCAGCTGGTCCAGTGCGGGCGCCACGTGTTCGGGCTGGATCTGGTCAAACAGGGGCAGGTCAGAGAAGTCGAGCAGTGGATTGGTCATGGTGTAGATGTGGCGTTGAGCGCGATAGATTCAAGAGGCGGCAGAACGTTCCGCAGCTTCCAATGTATTGACCAGCAACATGGTGATGGTCATGGGGCCAACGCCTCCGGGCACGGGAGTGATATGGCTTGCGACCTGGCGCACACCGTCAAAGTCCACGTCGCCGCACAGCTTGCCGTTGTCGTCGCGGTTCATGCCCACGTCGAGCACCACGGCGCCGGGCTTGACCATATCGGCCGTCAGCACATTGCGCTTGCCCACGGCGGCGACGATCACGTCGGCCTGCAGGGTCATGGCTTTCAGGTCGGCCGTCGCACTGTGGCAGATGGTGACCGTGGCGTTCTTTTGCAGCAGCATCAGTGCCATCGGTTTGCCGACGATATTGCTGCGGCCGATGACCACGGCGTGTTTGCCGCGCAGGTCGTAGCCAATGCTTTCCAGCATCTTCATGCAGCCATAGGGCGTGCAGGGCCAGAAGCCGGGCGCGCCGGTCATCAGTGCACCTGCACTGGCGATGTGGAAGCCGTCCACATCCTTGGCGGGCGAGATGGCTTCGATGACCTTTTGCGCGTCAATGTGCGCGGGCAAGGGTAGTTGCACCAGGATGCCGTGGATGCTGGGGTCGTTGTTCAGGGCGTCCACGCGGGCCAGCAGATCGGCTTCGGTCATGTCGGCTTCGTACTTTTCCAGCACCGAGTGCAGGCCGGCATCGGCGCAGGCCTTGACCTTGTTCCGCACATAGACCTGGCTGGCCGGGTTGTCGCCCACCAGCACCACGGCCAGGCCGGGTGTGGTGCCACGGGTTTTCAGGGCTTGGGTGCGTGTAGCGACATCCAGGCGCAGTTTTTGGGACAGGGCGTTGCCGTCAATCAGTTCAGCGGTCATTATTCAAAAAATCAAGTAAAAACGCCCGCTGGCGCAGGTCAGACGGGCGTGAGGTGCTATGTAATATGTAGCGTCAGGTCTTGGGGGCGATTTGTCCCAAAGCGATTTTCAGCAGGTCGGCTACGGTGTTGGCGTTGAGCTTTTCCATGATGTTGGCGCGGTGCGCCTCGACCGTCTTGATGCTGATACCCAGGTCGTCGGCGATCTGCTTATTCAGGCGGCCAGCGACGATGCGCTCCAACACCTGAGATTCGCGGCTGGTCAGTTTGGACAGCAAGGCACCACGGCTGGCGGCTTGCTGGTGGTCGGTGAAGGTTTCTTTGGCGTGCTCCAGCATGCGCTCGACCAGGCCGACCAATTCGTCTTCCTTGAAGGGCTTCTGGATGAAGTCCATGGCGCCCTTCTTCATGGTATCGACCGCCATAGGCACATCGCCGTGGCCGGTGATGAAGACGATGGGCAGAGGCGACTTGCGTTCGATCAGGCGGTCTTGCAGCTCCAGGCCGGTCATGCCGCCCATGCGGATATCGACGATCAGGCAGGCAACTTCGCGGGCATCAAATCGGCTCAAAAAGGACTCTGCGGAATCGAAGCAGCGGACCCGGTAATCCTTACCTTCCAGCAGCCATTGCAACGAATCACGGACGGCTTCATCGTCGTCCACTACGTACACAGTACCTTTTTTAGGAATCAAACTCATGCAGTCACTCCGGGGGTTGGGGCGGGATTTGTGGGGCCACTCTGGGTAACAGGTAGTTGCGCCAGCGGGATCCAGAATGAAAAACGGCACCCTGTGCCTTCGTTTCCATTGTAGAGGTTCTCGGCTTGCATCCGGCCCAGGTGGGACTCGATGATGCTGCGGCACAGGTTCAGGCCGATGCCCATGCCTTCGGCCTTGGTGGAGAAGAAGGCTTCGAACAGGCGTTCCTTGACCTCGGGAGCCAGGCCTTTGCCGGTGTCGGTGACCGAGAACTCTATGCCGGCCTTGTCGTTTTCCATCTTCGGTACCACGCGTAGCTCGATGTTGCGCTGGGCGGTCGGGCGTTGCGCAAGGTCGATGGCCTCGGCCGCGTTGCGCAGCAGATTCACCAGCACCTGTTCAATCAGGATCGGGTCCACCAGCAGCCGGGGCAGGCGCGCCGCCACGTAATGGCTGAGGCGCACATTGCGCCGGCGCAGCTCAATGCCGGCCAGCTCTACCGCCTCGGACACCATATGCGCTACATCTGACTGTGTGCGGTTGGGTTCGCTGCGTTTCACAAAGGACTGGATGCGGTGGATGATTTGGCCCGCGCGCTGTGCCTGGCGCGCGGTCTTGTCCAGTGCGGCTAGTAGGTCGTCTTGCGCAATGCCGTTGCCCTTGATGCGCGAGACCATGCCGTTGCAGTAGTTGCTGATGGCGGCCAGCGGCTGGTTCAGCTCATGCGCCACGCTGGAGGCCATCTCGCCCATGGTGATCAGGCGGCTGGAGGATTGCGCGCGTTCGGCCTGGGCGGCAGACTGCTCTTCAGCACGGCGGCGCGGCGTGATGTCGGTGGCAATCACCATCTGCACCAGGCGACCGTCCACCCAGCTCAGGTAGCGCGAGCGCACTTCCAGCCATTTACCCAGGTCGGCCACGAAGATTTCTGCACTCTCGGACTGGGTGTCGGTCAGGCTGTCGGTGGGCAGGCCGACAAACGCATCTACGTCGTCTTCGTTTTCATCTTGTGTCGGGGCGGCGGGCACGCCGGCCTGGGCGGCCAGCTTTTCATGCCCCAAGGTCTGCACGCCAAACCATAGCCGGTACAGCTTGTTGGCAAACAGCAGCTCGTTGCTGTTGATGGGTGCCACCGACACCGAGGCGTCCAGTGCCTCTAGCACCTTGGTGAAGCGTTCGTAAGAGGCCGATAGCTGCTCGCGAATGCGGTTGGGCTCGGTGATGTCGGTCATGGAGGTCATCCAGCCGGTTTGCTTGCCCACCGCGTCGATCAGCGGTGCCACGTACATGCGGCCGTCGAAAACCGTGCCGTCTTTGCGTTTCACCCGCACCTGGAAGCCACCAGGTGGCGTGCGGCCGTTGAGTTCGTCTTCCAGCCTGGCAGCCAGATATTCGCGGTCTTCCTCGGGCCAGTGCGCAAAGGGTGCGGTATGGCCTACCAGGGCGGATTCGCTCCAGCCCGTCATGCGGCAAAACGCCAGGTTCACATAAGTGATGCGGCCCTGCATGTCCAGCGCGCGCATGCCGGTCAGCATGGAGTTCTCCATGGCGCGGCGGAAGTTGGTTTCGGACAGCAACGCCTGCTGGGCCTGCAGGCGACGGCGGGTGTGCTTCCAGTTACCGATCAACATCCAGGCGGTCAGTACGCTCAGGGCGCCGACCAGCCAGAACAGGCCGCTGCCGATCACCCCTTGCGATGTGCGGTAGGCCTGGGCGCGCAGGATCAGGCCATTGCCTACAGGTGAAACCGGTATTTCATAAGGCTCCGCCTGGCTGGACCAGGGTAGCAGCCGGTGGCTGACCGAGCGAATCGGCAGTGCATTGCCGGCCAGTACCTGGTTATTGCCGTTCAGCAGGGCGACGGCGTACTTGGCCAGCACCTCGGCGGGCACCCCGTAGCGCAGCAGGCTGTCGTTGGAGTATTCGGCCAGCAGCACGCCGGCAAAGCGGCCCCGGTCGGCCAACGGAATATGCAGCTGCAGCAGCGGGACGGCATCGACAGCGCCAGCCGGCTGCGCATACACCGGCTGCTGCAGGTCGCGCGCCAGACTGAAGGTACTTTCGGTGTCGCCGCCCGGGCGCAAAAAGGTGTCCACCGCGCGGGTTTGCGAGGAGGGCAGGCTGGGCGAGGCGTAACTGGCCTTGACGCGGCGGCGCTCATCGATCCAGCTGACTGCCTGCAGGTCCGGGTGCTGGGCCACCAGCGACTCGGCGCGGCTGATGAACTCGTCCACATCCACCTCTTCATTGGAGATGTCGCGGCCTATGCGCATTAGCTGCTCTTGGCGCTCCAGCAGGCGCAGACGGATTTGCTGTTGGGTGTATTCCACATCGCGTTTCACGGCCTCCTGTTCGCGGTCAATTTCCTCCAGCCGCAAATACATGAAGGACGAACCGATAGCGGCGAAGAACAGCAGCACCGCAATCAGCGGCGCCATCATGGCAAAGCGGTCTTGGCGGTGGGGCGATTGCCGGCTCCACCAGCGCCGCCACCATTTATGGGGCGCGATAGGCGAGGGCAAAAAAGAAGAGGAAGGGGGGCGCAAAGGCATGTTCGAAGTGTAGGGGACGCGTGGCCTACACCGGTTAGCAAGACAAAGACCATGGGGGCTTATCCTGAATTTTAAGCGCTTTTAATTCACATTGTGAAATCAGTGTTCACATATTGAAAATACAAAACTTTTATGCAAAAATAGACAGGTCGCTCAAAAAAATTGCGTCAACCCCTCAAAATACCTCTTCCCAACAAAGGAGACAAAGCATGTCAGCTGTACCTGAGAGCCTGTTTGGAGCCGCCACGACGGATGCGGACAGCCAGGAGACCCGCGAATGGATGGACGCCTTGTCCGCTGTGATTGAGAGTGAAGGTCCGGAGCGGGCGCACTTTTTGTTGGAGCAGTTGCTGGAACATGCACGCCAAAAAAGCATAGACATGCCCTTCTCGGGCAACACCGGCTATGTGAACACCATTGCCCCTGAGCACGAAGCCCGTTGCCCCGGCAACATCGAGATCGAAGAACGCCTGCGCGCCTATATGCGCTGGAACGCCATGGCCATGGTGGTCAAGGCCAACCGCCATCACCCGGTAGACGGTGGTGACCTGGGCGGCCATATCGGCTCCTTCGCCTCGCTGGCCCACATGTTTGGCGCCGGCTTCAACCACTTCTGGCACGCCGAGAGCGAAAACCACGGTGGCGATTGCCTGTACATCCAGGGCCATGTGTCGCCCGGTGTGTACGCTCGCGCCTACCTCGAAGGCCGCCTGACCGAAGACCAACTGCTGCACTTCCGCCAGGAAGTCGATGGCAAGGGCCTGTCCAGCTACCCGCATCCCAAGCTGATGCCCGAGTTCTGGCAGTTCCCCACGGTCTCCATGGGCCTGGGCCCGCTGATGGCCATCTACCAGGCCCGTTTCCTGAAATACCTGCACGCCCGTGGCATTGCCGACACCGCCAACCGCAAGGTCTGGGTGTTCTGCGGCGACGGCGAAATGGACGAAGTCGAATCCCTGGGCGCCATCGGCCTGGCCGCGCGTGAAAACCTGGACAACCTGATCTTCGTAGTCAACTGCAACCTGCAGCGCCTGGACGGTCCTGTGCGCGGCAACGGCAAGATCATCCAGGAGCTTGAAGGCGAGTTCCGTGGTGCTGGCTGGAACGTCATCAAGCTGCTGTGGGGCAGCGAGTGGGACAGCTTGCTGGCCCGCGACAAGGACGGCGCGCTGAAGAAGCTGATGATGGACACGCTGGACGGCGACTACCAGGCCTTCAAGGCCAACGACGGTGCCTACGTGCGCAAGCATTTCTTCGGACGCGATCCACGCACGCTGGAAATGGTCGCCCACATGAGCGATGACGAAATCTTCGCCCTGAAGCGCGGCGGCCATGACCCTAAAAAGGTTTATGCAGCCTACGACAAGGCCGTCAACCACACCGGCCAACCGACCGTGCTGCTGATTAAGACCGTTAAGGGCTTTGGCATGGGCAAGAGCGGCGAAGGCAAGAACAACGTTCACCAGACCAAGAAGCTGACCGACGAAGACATCAAAATCTTCCGCGACCGTTTCAACATCCCAATTCCCGACAGCCAACTGGCTGAGATTCCGTTCTACAAGCCAGCCGACGACACCCCGGAAATGCAGTACCTGCACGAGCGCCGCAAGGCCCTGGGCGGCTACCTGCCACACCGCCGCGTGAAGGCCGACGAGAGCTTCACCGTGCCCGCGCTGGAAACCTTCAAGTCGGTGATCGAACCTACGCCCGAAGGCCGTGAAATCTCGACCACCCAAGCCTATGTGCGCTTCCTGACTACGCTGCTGCGTGACCAGGCCCTGGGTCCCCGCGTGGTGCCCATCCTGGTGGACGAAGCCCGTACCTTTGGTATGGAAGGTCTGTTCCGCCAGATCGGTATCTACAACCCCGCAGGCCAGCAGTACACCCCGGTCGATAAAGACCAGGTCATGTACTACAAGGAAGACAAGGCCGGCCAGATTCTGCAAGAAGGCATCAACGAAGCCGGCGGCATGGCCAGCTGGATCGCTGCGGCCACCAGCTACAGCACCAGCAACCGCATCATGGTGCCGTTCTATGTGTACTACTCGATGTTCGGCTTCCAGCGCATTGGCGACCTGGCCTGGGCAGCGGGCGACATGCAAGCACGCGGCTTCCTGTTGGGCGGCACGTCTGGTCGTACCACGCTGAACGGCGAAGGCCTGCAGCACGAAGACGGCCACAGCCACATCATGGCCGGCACGATTCCGAACTGCATCAGCTACGACCCCACGTTTGCGCATGAAGTCGCCGTCATCCTGCACCATGGCCTGAAGCGCATGGTCGAGAAACAGGACAACGTCTATTACTACCTGACCCTGCTGAACGAAAACTACGCCATGCCTGGCCTTACCGCCGGCACCGAAGAGCAGATCATCAAGGGCATGTACATGTGCAAGCCGGCCACCGACGGCAAGGGCGTGGTCCAGCTGCTGGGTTCGGGCACCATCCTGCGCGAGTCGATTGCAGCGCAAGAACTGCTGGAAAAAGAGTGGGGCGTGTCCGCCAACGTCTGGAGCTGCCCAAGCTTCAACGAGCTGACCCGTGACGGCCAGGACGCCGAGCGCTTCAACCTGCTGCACCCGCTGGAAACCCCACGCGTCAGCTTCGTTGGTCAGCAGCTGGCAGGCCAAACCGGCCCGGTCATTGCCTCCACCGACTACATGAAGGCCTACGCCGAGCAGATCCGTCCGTTCATCCCCAAGGGCCGTACCTACAAGGTGCTGGGCACCGACGGCTTTGGCCGCAGCGACTTCCGCAGCAAGCTGCGCGAGCACTTTGAAGTGAACCGCTACTACATCGTGGTGGCTACGCTGAAGGCCCTGAGCGAAGACGGCACGGTGCCGGCTGCCAAGGTGGCAGAGGCGATCGCCAAGTACGGCATCCAGGCCGACAAGATCAACCCGCTCTACGCTTAAACACTCACCTCGCAGGACCGGCCACCCCGGTCCTGTCCGCATCTTTGGAGACACAAACATGGCATTGATTGAAATTCATGTCCCCGATATCGGGGACTTTGACGAGGTGACGGTGATCGAGCTGATGGTCAAGCCCGGCGACACCGTGAAGGCCGACCAGTCGCTGATCACGGTAGAGAGCGACAAGGCCTCGATGGAAATCCCGTCCAGCGCGGCTGGCGTGGTGAAAGAATTGAAAGTCGCCCTGGGCGACAAGGTCAAGCAAGGCTCGCTGGTGGTGATGCTGGAAGTCGCCGGTGGCGCTGCCGCCGCTCCTGTAGCTGAAGCGCCAAAAGCGGCTGCAGCGCAGGCAGCACCTGCGCCAGCAGCTACAACTCCTGTAGCAGCCCCTGCTGCAGCGCCCGCCGCTGCAGGCCCGGTCCAAATCTTCGTTCCCGATATTGGCGACTTCAAGGACGTGACCGTCATCGAAGTCATGGTCAAGGTCGGCGACACCATCAAGCAAGAGCAATCGCTGATCACCGTAGAGTCCGACAAGGCCTCGATGGAAATCCCCTCCAGCGCTACCGGCGTGCTCAGAGAGCTGAAGGTCAAGCTGGGCGATACCGTCAACATCGGCGACCTGCTGGCTGTGCTGGAAGGCGTGGCCGCTGCTGCGCCCGCTGCAGCCGCACCGGTAGCTGCCGCCGTGGCCGCACCAGCGCCCGCCGCCGCTCCCGTGGCTGCTGCAGCTGCGGCTCCTGTGGTGGCTGCCGCGGCCGCACCCGCAGCGCACAACCCCACCGTGGCGCCCACCGGCAGCCTGCCGCACGCATCGCCCTCGGTGCGCAAGTTCGCCCGCGAACTCGGCGTGCCGCTGGACGAAGTCAAGGGTACGGGCCGTAAGGGCCGCATCACCGATGCCGACGTGCAAAGCTTCACCAAGTCCGTCATGGCAGGCACAGCCCAAACCAAGGCCCAGGCCGCAGCAGCACCCAAGGCTGCAGCTGGCGGTGGTGGTGAGGCCCTGGGCCTGCTGCCCTGGCCTAAGGTGGACTTCAGCAAGTTCGGCCCGGTCGAGCGCAAGGACATGTCGCGCATCAAGAAGATCAGCGGCGCCAACCTGCACCGCAATTGGGTCCTGATTCCGCACGTTACCAACCACGACGACTGCGACATCACCGAACTCGAAGCCTTCCGCGTCAGCATGAACAAGGAAAACGAGAAGGCCGGTATCAAGCTGACCATGCTCGCTTTCATGATCAAGGCCAGCGTGGCGGCCCTGAAGAAGTTCCCCGAGTTCAACAGCTCGCTGGACGGTGACCAACTGGTGATGAAGCAGTACTTCAACATCGGCTTTGCGGCAGACACGCCAAATGGCTTGGTAGTGCCCGTGATCAAGGATGCCGACAAGAAGGGCGTGATCCAGATTTCGCAAGAAATGGGTGACCTGGCCAAGAAGGCGCGCGACGGTAAGTTGGGCCCGGCCGACATGAGCGGCGCCTGCTTCACCATCTCCAGCCTGGGCGGCATTGGTGGGCGGTACTTCACCCCCATCATCAACGCGCCTGAAGTTGCCATCATGGGCGTGTGCAAGAGCCAGATCGAACCCAAGTGGGACGGCAAGGCCTTTGTACCCAAGCTGATGCTGCCGCTGTCTTTATCGTGGGACCACCGCGTGATCGACGGCGCTGCCGCAGCCCGCTTCAACGCGTACTTCGGCCAGGTGTTGACCGACTTCCGCCGCGTTCTGCTCTGATATGACCACCGTCGTCGTGGTCAAGAAAGCCGGCCAGGTAGCCATCGCTGCCGACACGCTGGTGACCTTCGGCGACACCCGCCTGGGCCAACGCTTTGAAGACAACAGCAAGATCTTCCGAGTCGAGACCCCGGCGGGGGTGAGTTTTATCGGCATGGCCGGCACCGTGGCGCATTTCCCTGCGCTGCGCATGGCCATGGCCGCACTGCCGCAAGACCAGCTGCTGCTGCACAGCAAGGACGAGGTGTTCACCACCTTCACCAAGCTGCACCCGGTGCTCAAAGAGGGCTTCTTCCTGCAAACCAAGGAAGAAGACAACGACCCCTACGAGTCCAGCCAGTTCAGCGTGCTGGTGGCCAACAACTCTGGCATCTACGGCCTGTACAGCTACCGCGAAGTCTTCGAGTTCAAGGAATTCTGGGGCATAGGCTCGGGCCGCAGCTTCGCGCTCGGCGCCTTGCATGCCAGCTGGGGCAGCGCCAAATCCGCGCGCGACCTGGCGGCGCTGGGTGTGCAGGCGGCTTGTGAATTCGACAAAAACTCGGGCGGCCCGGTCGACGTGTACACGCTCAAATTGAAAAAATAAGTGGAGATCTCAACAATGGCATCCCTGGAAATCAAAGTCCCTGACATCGGCGATTTCGACGAAGTCACCGTCATCGAACTGATGGTCAAGGTGGGCGACACCGTCAAGGCCGACCAGTCCCTGATCACCGTGGAGAGCGACAAGGCCTCCATGGAAATCCCGTCCAGCCACGGCGGCGTGGTCACCGCGCTCAAAGTGGCGCTGGGCGACAAGGTCAAGCAAGGTTCGGTCGTGCTGGAGCTGGAAGTCGCTGGCGCGGCTGCAGCCCCGGCATCTGAACCAAAACCGGCTCCAGCGCAGGCAGCAACTGCGCCAGCAGCTACAGCTTCTGTAGCGTCCGCACCGGCGCCTACCGCAGCCAGCTTCGGCGGCACGGCTGATCTGGAATGCGACGTAGTGGTCATCGGCGGCGGCCCCGGCGGTTATTCCGCCGCTTTCCGCGCAGCCGATCTGGGCCTGAAGGTCATCCTGGTCGAGCGCTACGCCACCCTGGGCGGCGTCTGCCTGAACGTGGGCTGCATCCCCTCCAAGGCGCTGCTGCACGTCGCAGCCGTGATGGACGAAGTCAGTCACATGGCCGCCCTGGGCGTGGACTTTGGTGCCCCCACGGTGGACATCAACAAGCTGCGCACCCACAAGGAAAAGGTCATCGGCAAGCTGACCGGCGGCCTGGCCGCCATGGCCAAGATGCGCAAGGTCACCATCGTGCGCGGCCTGGGCCAGTTCGTGGGTGCCAACCACCTGCAAGTGGCTGAAACCACCGGTGCCGAAGGCCAGGAACAAACCGGCAAGACCCAGACCATCGCTTTCAAGAAGGCCATCATCGCCGCCGGTAGCCAAGCCGTGCGCCTGCCCTTCATGCCGAACGACCCACGCGTGGTGGACAGCACCGGCGCCCTGGCGCTCAAGGAAGTGCCCAAGCGCATGCTGATTCTGGGCGGCGGCATCATCGGTTTAGAGATGGGCACCGTCTACAGCACCCTGGGCGCCCGCCTGGACGTGGTGGAAATGATGGACGGCCTGATGCAAGGCGCTGACCGCGACCTGGTCAAGATCTGGCAAAAGATGAACGCGCCGCGCTTCGACAACATCATGCTCAAGACCAAGACCGTGTCCGCACGCGCCTTGCCCGAAGGCATTGAAGTCACGTTCGCCTCGGCAGAAGAGGGCGGCACCGCCCCCGCACCCCAGGTGTACGACCTGGTGCTGCAGGCCGTGGGCCGTACGCCCAACGGCAAAAAGCTCGCCGCTGACAAGGCCGGTGTGGCCGTCACCGACCGTGGCTTCATCAACGTCGACATCCAGATGCGCACCAACGTACCGCACATCTTCGCCATCGGCGACATCGTCGGCCAGCCCATGCTGGCCCACAAGGCGGTGCACGAAGCGCACGTGGCGGCAGAAGTGATTGCGGGTGAACTGCAAGGCAATGCCGAGCTGGCCGCCGCGGCATTCAACGCCCGCGTCATCCCCAGCGTGGCCTACACCGACCCCGAAGTGGCCTGGGTTGGCCTCACCGAAGACCAGGCCAAGGCCCAAGGCATCAAGGTCAAGAAGGGCCTGTTCCCCTGGAACGCCTCTGGTCGCGCCATCGCCAATGGCCGCGACGAAGGCGTCACCAAGCTGCTGTTCGATGACTCCCCCGAAGCCCACGGCCACGGCAAGATCCTCGGCGGTGGCATGGTCGGTACCCACGCGGGCGACATGATTGGCGAAATCGCCCTGGCCATCGAGATGGGCGCAGACGCAGTGGACATCGGCAAGACCATCCACCCGCACCCGACGCTGGGCGAAAGCATCGGCATGGCTGCGGAGATTGCGCACGGCAGCTGCACGGATGTGCCGCCTGCGCGCAAGTAAGTCTTTGGCGCTAGCCATTTAAAAAGCCCGGACTGGTGACAGTTCGGGCTTTTTTCTTTCAGTGCGCTGCCGCGTGTTTGCCGTGTGGGCTAGGCACGTCAGCTGCGCTGGCGGCTGAAGAAGCTGACGGCCAGCACCAAGAAGATCAAGGCGCCCGTGGCTACTTGCTGCCAGTAGAAGTTCCAGCCGATCAGCAGCAAGCCATTGGCGATGACGTTGAGGAACAGCACCCCCAGAAGTGTGCCGGCCACGCTGGCGCGGCCTTGCTTGCTGAGCGTGGTACCAATGAACACTGCGCCGATGGCTTGGATCAGGAAAGCGTTTCCTGACATGGGTACATAGCCGTTGACGCTGGTCGAAAGCAATATGCCCGCCAGCGCAGATGCGGCAGCGGTAGCAACGAACACCAGCGCAAGCAGGCGGCCCACAGGCAACCCGCTGTAGCGCGCCACCAACGGTTGTTGCCCTAGTGCTAGCACCTGCCGGCCAAACCGGCTGCGCGCCAGCAGCGCGCCATACACCAGTGCCAGCACTGCCACTGCCCACAGTGGCAGCGGAACGCCCAGCCAGTTGGTGGATGCCAGTGCGGGGCGCAGCTGTGGGTCGAGGTAGATCGGTTGCCCACCCTCTGATAAAAGTTGCTGCACGCTGGTACCAATGAAGAGGGTGCCTAGCGTCGCCAAAAAGGGCGATATACCCAAACCTGCGATCAAGCCGGCATTGAATGCGCCGACTATGGCACCTGCGGCCAGTGCCCCTGCTATCGCCAGCGGGAGGCCATGCCCGGTATTAATCAGTGCTACGAAGGCCAATGAAGAAAAATCAAGTGCTGTGCCCACTGAGAGGTCGATACCCCCGGCTGACACGGCCAGCGTCATGCCAACGGCAACGATACCCAGTAGTACAAAGTTGTTCAGCAACAGGCTCAGTACGTTGCCTCCGCTTAAAAAGCCGGGTGCCGTAACGGCAAAGAATGCGGCAATTGCCAGTAGCAACCCGGGCACGGCCAAGCGCAGCAAGTCATAGCGCGTGGCGTTTGCCTCGGTGTTATCAGGCTTGGCATTTGGCTGTTGCAGGCCGCTAAGTATCGATTCGCTCATGTGTTACTCCGCAGGCCGCAGGACGCAGGAGGCCGCAACCACCAGCAGTATCAGCACCCCCTGGATGCCGTTCACCCAGAAGCTCGAGATGTTCAGCAACTGGAAGCCGTTAATGAGAAAGCCCACCAGCAGCGTAGCCAGCAATGTGCCTGGAATGCTGGGCAGTAGGCGGGGCGAAAAGACCACGCCCAAGAAAGCTATGGCTACGACCGATAGCAGCATTTCGCCTGAGCCTGTGGTGCTGCCACTGAACCAGGCTGCTGAGCAAAATGCCGCCGCAGCGCCGCACAGTCCGCTCAATAAATAGCTGCTAAAGACATAGCCGGATACGGGGATGCCCGCCGCCCTGGCGGCTTCAGGGTACTCGCCCACGGCATAGAGCCGCAAGCCATAGCGGGTGGTCTGGACGAGCACCGCAAGCGCGGCCGCGGCGAGCAGCAGCGTCCAAGCCAATGCGGGAATGCCTAGCAGGGACGATGTGCTGAGCAGGTCTAGCAGCGTTGAGCTGGTGGGCACGACGGTGTTCTCCGTCAGAACCAATTCCACGCCGTTGAGCAGATTCATGCTCGCCAATGTGGCCAGCAAAGGCGGCAGGCGCAGCCACACCACGGCTGCGCCGTTTAGCGCTCCGATTGCAGCGCCGCAAGCAAACGTGGCGGCAACGCTAAACCATGCACTGTGGCCTGCGTTGTTCAAGTTTGCATATACCGCTGCCGAAAGGCCCAAGTTGGCCGCTAACGACAAGTCCAGCCCGCCGGTGACGACGTTGGAGCCGCCGCCGACAATGACGACGGTCAGCCCGAATGCCAATATGCCCAAGATGGCGGACTGCCCAAATACATTGGCTATATTGCCAACGGATACGAAGTTGGGGGCCGTCACCGCGAACACTGCCAATATGGTTAGAAACACGGCGGGGGCGCCACGCCGTAACAACAACAGTGCCAGACGCCGGTGCAAATGCGGTGGGGCGGTGCTCTCTGGCAGGTGACTGGGGATGCTGGGGATAGGGGTGGTGGCTTCAATGGAGGGCATCGGCCAACTCCTCATGGTGTGGTGTGGTTGCAATCGCAGATGAGGATGCGCCTGTGGCACAGGCCAGGATGCTGTCGCTGTCGATGTCTTTGGGCAGAAAGTCGCCCACGATTTCTCCGCGGTGCATGACCAAGATACGATCGCTTAGGCCCAATAGCTCAGGCAGGTCTGACGAAAGTATCAGGACGCCTGCGCCGTCTTTAACCAACTGGCCAATCAGACGGTAGATCTCTACCTTGGCGCCGATGTCGATGCCAACGCTGGGCTCGTCCAGCAAGTACAACGTGGAGCGGCGTGACAGCCATTTTGCGAGAGCCACCTTTTGCTGGTTGCCTCCGCTGAGTTCTCGTACCGTCGCGTCCGGCCCTGGTGTTTTGATATCCAGTTGCGCGATTTGGCGGCCGGTTTCGCGCACTTCTTTTTGTCGTGACAGCCAGCCCCAGCGAGTCCAGCGGGGCAGGCTGGCGATGGTGGTGTTCTCCAGTACCGATAGGTCCAGTGCAACGCCTTGGCGGCGACGCTCTTCGGGCAGCAGCGCAACGCCTTGGCGCGCAACCTGCACGGGGGAGCGCAGGCGCAATGGCTGTTCTTCCAGTTGCACTTCGCCGCCATCAGGTGGTAGCAGGCCAAAGATGCTGCGCACAAGCTCTTTGACCCCGGAGCCAACCAGCCCTGTCAGGCCGACAATCTCGCCTCGGTGTACATCCAGGTTGATGTTGCGGTAGGCGCCGCCCAGGTGCAGATTGCGGACCTGCAACAAGGGCGCTCCGCGCGGCACCACGGTTTTGGGGTACATCTCGCCAACATCCCTATTGACCATGAGCTGGGCAATTTTGTAGGGCGGTGTGGTGCGTGGGTTGACCTGTGCGACATGGCGGCCATTGCGCAGCACGGTGACGGTGTCGCACAGGGACTCTATCTCTTGCAGGTAGTGCGAGATGTAGACGATGGCCAGTCCTTCGTCGCGCAGGCGGCGCACTATCTGCAGAAGCTGTGTTACCTCGCGCTGCACCAGCGCCACGCTGGGTTCGTCAAAAATAAGTACCCGAGGCTTGGCAAGCAATGCGCGGGTGATTTGCACCACCTGCTGTTGTGCGCTGCTCAGCTCGCGGATCAGTGCTTGGGGCGGCAGTTGCAAGCCGAAGTAGGTGTGCAACAAACGTGCTGCTTCGCGATCTTGTGCGCGCCGGTTTACGAATGGGCCTTTGTGCAGTTCGTGGCCCAGAAACAGTGCTTCACCCACGGTAAAGCTGCCTGGCAACATGCGCTCCTGGTGGATCACATGTACACCGGCTTGTTCAATTTGGCGCGGCGTAAAGGAAGCGTGCGCTACTCCGTCGACGCGAATCGTTCCAGCGTCGGGTTGGTGAATGCCGGCCAGTACCTTGATCAGCGTGGACTTGCCGGCACCGTTTTCCCCCACCAAGCCATGGACGCTGCCGTATTGCACTGTCAGGTCAGCCGCGTCAAGTGCACGCACCACACCGAAGTGCTTGGAGATGCCGCGCAGCTCTAGCGCGGCAGAGCCGCTGGCTTGGGTGAGGGAGCTCATCAGGCGTCGCCTCGCAGTTTTTGCACCTCGCCCAGATTGGAGCGGGTGGTCAGCAGCGTGGCAACCTGTGTTTCCTTCGGCAGGTCACGCTGGCCCGCCAGATAGCGTGCGACGTTTTGTACGGCCGTTCGGCCAATGAGAGCGGGCTGCTGTGCGACCACGGCGCCAATCGGCGAGCTATCTTGTGAGATGAGGTTCAGCACCTCGGGTGTGCCGTCCACACCGTAGGTTTTGATCTCTGTGCGCTTGGCGTCGATAAGTGCCTGGCTCGCACCCAGTTGCGGAATGTCCCACGCAGCCCAGATGGCGGCGATTTCGCCTTTGGGGTATTTGTTGAGCAATGCTGCCACTTGTGAGCGTGCGTCTTGCACGGTGTTAGGGATGACGTCGCGCAGCTCGGGCTGCAAGATTTTTATCCCAGGCTGCCCTTGCAACACGCGCTTAAGCTCGTCGTAGCGGATGGCGCAAACAGGCACGCCGTAGAAGCCGTTGAACACCAGGATATTGCCCTTGCCTTCGGTGTCCTTTACCAACTGTTCGGCCAAAGCGCGGCCGGTGGCAACGTTGTCGGATGTGGTGTTGTTGATGCTGTTCTTTGACGGTGCGTCAATGGTGAACAGCGGAATGCCCGCGTCTTTGATGCGCTTGAGCCAAGGGTCAATCACCGACAGTGTGCCCAGTGTTTGGATCACGGCGTCGGGCTTCTGGGTGATGACGTTTTGCAACTGTGTCACCAGGTTTTTGTCGTTGCGCCCCGCGTCCAACGTAATGGGGGTACCACCCAGACGCTTGACTTCGTCGATTTGCGCTTGGTAGGCCTTGATGTCGAAGTAATGGCTGGTGCCTGTCGCGCTGATGGCGATACGTTTGCCCTTGAGCGATGGAACTTCATCAGCAGCTGCGGCAAGGCCGACGCCGAATGGCAGCGAAGTGGCTAAAGCGGCTTGAAGAAGGTGTCTACGGTTGATGTCGTTCATGGAAGGTTCTTTGGTTGAAACAATGGTTGGCTGCAATATTGAACAGGCGGGGCGCTTTGCAGGGCGATGCCAGCCATGTTCATAACCATGCTTGTGCAAACTTTGGGCCACACGATATGTCTAGCAGAATCAAGTACTTGCGAGTGCTGCACGTCTGTTTGAATGTTGGTCCCCAAGCAGTTTGCTGGCGGGGTGTTGCATACGCAGCAGGCGGGAGGTACGTTCGTGGGATTGAACGGTTAGTGGCCAAGGCGGTGGCGCTGCAGGTGCGTGTACGCTTGCATAAGGTGCTGGCGCTGAAACATGGCCTGACACTGATCTAGCGCAGGTGGTTATTGCACAATTAGCTACATAATTTGTAGCAAAATCATCTGTGTTGCAGTGCTGCGGCAGCGTTATAGAGGTCGTGCAAAGGCGTTTTCGACGGATAGCGCGCTGCATCGCCGCGCAGCACCTGGGGCCTTAGCGTAGCCGCATGCGATGCCCGCCTCACCCCCTGCGTGGCCCGCACCAACCCCGAAGTCGCCTGGGTCGGCCTCACCGAAGACTTTGGCCTTGTGCCCAAGGCATCAAGGTCAAGAAGGGCCTGTTCCCCTGGAATGCCTCCGGCCGCGCCATCGCCAATGGCCGCTTTGATGCCGTCACCAAGCTGCTGTTTGACGACTCCCCCGAAGCCCACGGCCACGGCAAGATCCTCGGCGGTGGCATGGTCGGTACCCACGCGGGCGACATGATTGGCGAGATCGCCCTGGCCATCGAGATGGGCGCAGACGCAGTGGACATCGGCAAGACCATCCACCCGCACCCGACGCTGGGCGAAAGCATTGGCATGGCAGCGGAGATTGCGCACGGCAACTGCACGGACGTGCCACCGGCCCGCAAGTAAGTTGCTAGCCTGAGATTGCTACTGATTCAGTAGCTGGCCGTGCAGATTCCAATTGGGCTGCGCGGCTTTTTACCTGATTAGCTACTTGCCTCAGACAGGCCACCACAACCGTTCGCCCTGAGCTTGTCGAAGGGCTCAGTTTGCAAGCCCTTCGACAAGCTCAGGGCGAACGGGGTTTTTCATGGGCGTGGTTGCGTTCTGAGGCATGTACCTAATCAGGCTTTTTTATATCTATTTATCGGACAGGTTAGACGTGGCTGGAGCCTGGTCAGAATAGGTCATGGTTTAAGGCAACGTTGAACAAACTTCAGTGTCATAAGGTCGCTTGCGCCAATGGACGCGTACTTGTCGCGGTCATCCAATAGGGGCCGTCCACTAGCCAGGGAGCACCTGTGGTGGCTAGATGCGCAGAAGGATGACAGGGGCCAAGCCAAGCCAGACTGGGATTTGGCGGCAGAACCGGCACCGGATTTCGAGGTCGATCAGCGCGTCAATCGGTGGCAGGTTGGAACGTGGACTTTGATGCGCTGCGTGCGCGGCAGATTCGCATTCGGCTGGAATATAAAAAAATTGCTATGAAAAATGAGTAACTTGGCGGTCACATGCTGGTACATCATGGACGCGCTATTTGGTGAGCTAGCGCGGTGGCCGGCACGGGGCGGCCAAAGTAATAGCCCTGAAATGCGTCGCAGCCAAGTGCGGCCAGAAAGTCTCGCTGCTCCAAGGTCTCGACGCCTTCTGCAATGACCGTTAAGCCCAGGCTGTGGCCCAGTGCCAGAATGGTTTGGGCAATCACGGCATCGCTGGGGTCGGTCAGCACATCGCGCACAAACGACTGGTCAATCTTCAGCTGGTCCAGGGGCAGGCGTTTGAGGTAAGACAGCGACGAGTAGCCGGTTCCAAAGTCGTCCAGCGAGAATGCCACGCCAAGCGCTTTGAGGGCGTTCATCTTGGAGATGACGCCTTCGATATCTTTCACCAGCGTGCTTTCCGTTAGCTCCAGCTTGAGGAGGCGGGGGTTCGCTCCGGTCACGGTCAGCGCCTGTGCCACGCTGGCAACGAACGCGGCCTGCGCGAATTGCGATGCACTGACATTCACGGCCATCGTCCAGTTCTCGTGACCCGGCTGGCCGGCCCACTCGGTGAGCTGCGCACAGGCGGTTTCCAGCACCCACTGGCCCAGCGGCAGGATCAGCCCGGTTTCTTCTGCCAGTGGGATAAACCGGGCTGGTGAAATCATGCCTTCGCGCGGGTGTTGCCAACGCACCAAAGCCTCAACGCCCGTGGTCACACCGAGGCCATCGACCTGGATCTGGTAATGCAACTCGAACTCGTCTTGCACCAAGCCGCGCCGCATGTCTTTTTCCATCGCATCATGCGCAGCCACGGCCGCCTGCATGGCGGGGTCATAGAAGCGCACGGTGTTGCGGCCGGCTGCTTTGGCCTGGTACATGGCCACGTCCGCCTTTTTGAGCAGGTCGTCCATGACTTCCTGGTCACCCAAAAACATGACGATGCCAATGCTGGCTGTGCTTTCATAGGTATGTCCCTTGGGGTCGAATGCATGCACGAACGCATCGCGTATTTTGTTGGCGACCGTCTCGGCCTGCGTGGCCGCTTCGGGTGCGTGCTTGCTCAGGTTTTCAAGCAGCACCACAAATTCGTCGCCACCCAGTCGCGCCACGCTGTCGCCTTCGCGCAGGCAGGCCTGAAGCCGGTTGGCTACCTGCTGCAAAAGCATATCGCCCACATCGTGCCCCAGCGTGTCGTTGAGTTGCTTGAAGTGATCCAGATCCAGAAACATGAGGGCGCCATACTGGCTGGTGCGGGCGGCCGCCACCATCGCCTGGCGCAGGCGGTCTAGCAATAGGCGCCGGTTGGGCAAGCCCGTCAATGGGTCAAAGAAGGCCAGGCGGCGGATCTCTTCAATGTCGCGGCGATGCTGGGAAATGTCACGAAGGATGCCAATGAAGGTGACCAGCCCGCCCGTGCGCATGGCTGACATCGCAATGCTCATGGGAAACCTGCTGCCGTCACGCCGCTGGCCTTCAAATTCGTGGCGAATGCTGCCTGTGGACGCATCTACAGAGTCTTGCAGGCGCTGAAAGTCGCCAGCCAATTCCCCGTGAAGTGACGGGGGTAGCAACATCGTGATCGGCTGGCCGATGACCTGTTCTGCGGAGTAGCCGAACATGCTACAGGCCGCCAGGTTGAACGACTGCATCACGCCCTGCGCGTTCACGGTCAGAACACCATCCACCATGTTGTCAAGAATAGCCTTGGTGTGTTGGGCGGCCTCCTGCGCCAGGGCCGCGTTGTCCATCACCTGCTGCTCTGTGGCTCGCCGCTCGGTGATGTCCATTGAGGTTCCCACCAGCTTCATCGGCTTGCCGGTGGCATCCCGAAGCACGTCCACCGTGTTGGTTAGCACGCGGATCGGGCCCACTGCGGGGTTGGAGCGGTATTCCTGCAGAAGCGGCTGGCGCGCGTTGGCAATCTGGGTTCGGGACTCCAGGATGATGTGCCGGTCATCCGGGTGAACCAACTCCAAAAACTCCTCGCGGGTAGGCGCGCCCAGCGCGGGGTCGCGCCTGAACAGCCGGTAGTTCTCTGCCGACCACGTGACCTTTTGCAGGCCCAGGTCAATCTCCCAGCCGCCTACTTTGGCCAGCTTGCTGGTGCGCTCCAGCAATTCGGTGGTCTGGGCCAGTGCTTGCCGCAGTTGGTAGTCCTCAGTCACGTCACTGAAAACCAGAACCACTCCTAAGATGTGGCCCGCCGGGTTGCGTATGGGCGCAGCGCTGTCAAAAATCTGGTACTCCTGCCCGTCGCGGGCAATCAGGGCGGTGTGATTGGCAAGCCCCACCACTTGGCCGTGGGCCATCACCAGTTCAACCGGGTTGACCGACACTTCGCGGGTCTGCGCGTTGATGATGTGAAACACCTCGGTCAATGGAAGACCCGTTGCCTCCTTTAGCGGCCAGCCGGTCATGCGCTCCGCCGTGGCGTTCATGCGGGTAACGCGACCGGTGGCGTCGGTGGCGATGACGGCATCACCGATGGACTGCAGGGTAATCTTCAGGTTTTCTTCACTGTGCCGTACCTGCGCCTCGGTGTCCCGCCGGGATTGCCAGGCGCGGGCCAGCACCACACTTAACGCCATTACGCCCGCACTGCCCAGGGCCCATATCGCCAGCGCTAGGGCCACCAGGTTGCGCCAATGGGCGAGTACTTGATCGAAAGCCTGGCCCACCACCACCAGCAATTCGGGGTGGTCGGCCAGCACCCGGTAGGAATAAATACGGGTGCTCCCGTCAATAGGGCTGGTATCGACGTAACTGCCATTCGCGCTTTTCCCCAACAAATCTTTGAACAACCGGCGATGGTCGAATTTTTTGCCCATCACCGACTCATCAAAAGGAGTGCGTGTCATCAACACACCGTCGCGGCGCAACAAGGCGACGGAGCCACCTTGCCCCAAGTCGATTGATTTCCAAAGTTTGTCGAAGTAGTACGGATTTATCGGCGCACCAATCGTGCCGCCAAAGCTGCCGTCTGCAGCCTTTATTGAGCGAATTGCGGGAATCACCCACCTGCTGTCCTTGCGGGTCTTTATCGCGGTGCCCACATAGAAATCGACCTGCGGCTGGTTCTTTAAGTATTTGAAAGACTCAGTGCCTGAAAGGTCAATGCCAAGACCTTGGTTGGCAGAGTTGTACAACACCCGTCCTTGGGCATCTGTGACCCCCAGACCCCATACGAACGGCAGGGCGGCCAGTTCATTACCCAGTATTTGGCTGGCAGAGGCTGCACTCAGATTGCCGCGCGCCTGCATTTGCGCCAAGTTGTTGGAGGCCAGCTTCAAAGTTTGGTCAACGGACTGAAGCGTTCGGGTGGTTTGCTCCTCAATCACCTGGGCAAAGGATTTGGTCAGCCGCTGGGCAGATTCGATGGCCTCCGCACGGAGATACGCCAACACGGCAATCACCACACCTCCCGACACCAGAATGAGTGCGGAGGTAGTTCTGTACAAACGCCGCTCGAATGAGCCAGGGCCAGAACGAGGTGCGGACAAGTTGGGGTCCAAAAGGTCTGCCAGTTTTGCCTGAGACGGTGCCATTAAAGTACATCTCCCTGTTGAACTCTGAAAATCAGACCAGAGATGAACACTGCCCAGTCTGTTTTGCTCGGCGTGCAACGTTATCGGCGCAGTTTCCGACTGCGCTACCGGGCTGATTCCTGATGCGCCAGTGTATAGCCCCTAGGGGCTTACCCGGCCATCAGGCCGCACACCAGGTCCACGGTGGTGGCGGCTTTTTACCCGCGCATGAAGTGGGGCCGGTGCGTCCCCACGGTACGGTGACTGGTTGCCAGCGCGCGGCGTGTTTCCTGGCTGGTTAGGCTGTTCAGCAAATGGGCGGCCATTTCGCGTTCTCGGGCGGTCAACGCTGCCTTGACTGGGCGGCGCGGGCTTAGGGCGACGCTGAACAAGTCCCTCGCGGTCTGCGCATCCCTGGCCTCGGGCGGTCTGCTGCGTTGCAAATCCTCGCCATAGCCGAAGCTATGTCTGCGGTTTGCGCCTTGCATCCCATCCCGATCCAGGGCGCGCAGCCTCACGGGGACTTATGTAGCGTCGCCTTAAATCTTCAAATGCCCAAACGCCGGACTCGCGCTGCATTTTTGCTCTTCATTCGCACCCGGTCACTTGACACCAAAACGTATCGCCCTTGAAGCGGCTATCCGCGCTGTTATCAGGTGATGGCCAAGACGATGGGCGCCACGGCTACGCCATGACAGCGTGGAGTTGACGTTTGCCGCGATGGGACCCAGCCTTTCAGATTCATGGCCGCATATACGCCAATGAGTGCCAGCAGCATCAGCCAGTGCATGACAACACTGGGTGTGCTGTAGCGTGAGGTGGGCTGGGTTGTTGTAGGCATGGCGGCACCGAAAAGTCGGGGGGGGTGTCACTCTAGGCCAGGTTGTTTGTCGGCAGGTGAAGTATGGCTGTACACGCGCTAAAGATGAAAGCCTGGACAGGCCCGTTATGCGTGATCTTGGGGAAAGTACAGCTTGGCCGATGACAGTCTTACTGGGTAAACCCCTACACATCCCACATCAAGTTTTGTCAACACGCCCGCCCCGACTTCTACACTGGATCGCATCACGCCTTGGACTTGAAACAGCCAATGAAACATACAAGACGAAATTTTTGGGCGCTCGGTTTGGCGTCTGCGCTTGCTGTCGTGTCCTGCATGCCGTCCGTCGCGGGATCGCTGTATGGTCTGGCCGGCAAGAGCGTGGACGACAACAATTTCGTGGTGGCTTTCAACGGTTTTTCCGACGAGGCCAAGAAGAACGGCGACACCGCCATTCACATAGGTTCTGCAGGGGCGGCGCACTTCCGGGGGCAGGATGCTGCCATTTCTGCCGCCGTGAAGAAGGGCATCAAAGGTCTGGCCTTGTCCGTCACGTTCTCAGAGTATTTGGTCGAACATTCTCTAAAAGAGGTTTCGGCTGCGGGTATTCCTGTGGTTACCTTTGATTCAGACTTGGGAAGCCGTTACACCCCGTTGCGCAAAGGCTATGTGGGGCCCAACAACGTCGAGTTTGGCCGCAGTTTTGGCGAGTTGGCCAATAAGCTCAAGCCCAGGGGTGGCAAAGTCTGGCTTATGAGTGCCGATGCCCGCGACGTCAACCTGGATGACCGCATCCACGGGATACGTATGGAGCTCAGTGGCAACGTCAATTACCCGCGCGACAAGCGCTTGTCCGGTGAAGGCGGCTGGTTCGAGAATGACCGCAGCCCTTGGTACAGCGGAGACAATAACCCCCGCTCCTTGCAACAGCTCGCGATCAGTTTGGAAGCAGACAACGATGTGTTTATGGCAGTTGGCCACTGGCCGGTCGGAAGCACCGATGCTTACATCAAGACCGTCGCACCCTTCAAGGACGACTTGATCAGCAAAAGGAAGATTGTCATCGTCGGCATTGGCTCCCCGAGCCCGGGGCAGCTTGACGTACTGAAAAGCAAGCTGATCTCGGGCTATGTGGTGATGGACTTCTACGAGATCGGTGGCATGGCCTACCGCGCCCTGAAGCAAGCCGTGGAGGGCAAACCGCTCCCGGACAAGTCGATTGCCAAAAGCGCTGTTCTGGAATAGAGCCGGCCAAAGGGCTTGAAAGCTCTGGTTTGCGGTGAAGTTTGCGCACGGCTGGCAGCCGCTGCAACGGCGGCTGGCCAAAGTGGTGGAAAATAGCGGGTTTGCTGCCGTTGGCTTCCTCGGCAGGAACACCCGCCCAGTTTTTCGACCTTTTTGCTCCATTCAGCTTCTCCATGCACGACGTAAATTCCTCCAACATCTCTGTCGAGAAGATCGGCGGCACCTCCATGACCGCTTTTGGCGATGTGCTGCGCCACATCGTGTTGCACGACCCCAAGCGCATCTACGGCCGCATTTATGTGGTGTCGGCCTATTCGGGCGTGACCAACCAGCTGCTGGAACATAAAAAGACCGGCGAACGCGGTATCTACGCCCTGTTTGCCGAGGGCAAGGGCTACCAGGATGCGCTGACAGGCCTGGCCGTCAGCCTGAAGAAGATCAACGCCGGGTACGCCGATATCGGCCTGCCGCTGGCCGTGGCCGACGCCTTTATCGACCAGCGTATTGCCCAGGCCCGTGAATACCTGGGGGCCATGCAGCATGTGCTGGCCAGCGGCTACCTCAGCCGCAAGGACGTGCTCTTGGCCGCCCGCGAAGTGCTGGCCTCCATTGGCGAGTCCCACAGCGCGTTCAACTCGGTGGAGATCCTCAAGGCCAATGGCGTGAAGGCTGTGCTGATGGACCTGGCCGGCTTTGACGACAACGAAGCCTGGACCATCGACGAGCGCATTGCCAACAGCTTCAAAGACCTGGACCTGGTCAATAACGTGATTGTGGCGACCGGCTACACCAAGGGCACGGAAGGCATCATGCGCGAGTTTGACCGTGGCTACTCCGAGGTCACTTTCAGCAAGATTGCTGTGGAAGTGCGTCCTGCCGAGGCGGTGATCCACAAGGAATTCCACCTGTCGTCCGCCGACCCCAATCTGGTGGGCCTGGAAAACGCCATTGTGGTGGGCGCTACCAACTACGATGTGGCCGACCAGCTGGCCGACGTGGGCATGGAAGCCATCCACCCTAAGGCTGCCAAGCCCATGGAGCTGGCGGGCATCCCCATCCGCCTGAAGAACACGTTTGAGCCGGACCACCCCGGCACGCTGATCACCAAGGACTTTGTGGGCGAGCGTGCCCGCGTGGAAATTGTGACCGGCACGGACAAGGTCACTCTGATCGAAATCCACGACCCCAGCATGGTGGGCACCGTGGGCTTTGATGCCAGCCTGATGCAGGTGTTCTGCAAGCACGACATCAGCTACATCCTCAAGGCGACCAACGCCAACTCCATTGCCCACTTGGTGTGGGACAACCAGGTTTCGGCTGCACTCTTGGCTGAGCTGGAAGACCTGTACCAGGTGGTGACGGTCAAGCCTAGCGCCATTGTGTGCACCATCGGCTCCAACATCGGCATTCCGGGTGTGCTGGCTAAGGCTGCGCAGGCGCTGGCAGATGCCCAGGTCAACGTGAACTGCGTGTCGCAAACCCTGCGCCAGGTGAACATGCAGTTTGTGATTGAGCGCGAAGACTACAAAACTGCCATCAAGGCGCTGAACATGGCACTGTGCGTCAACTCCGGCACGCCGGTGCCACGCGTCTGATGGCTGCTTAAAACGCTACAAATTCAGTAGCTGGCCGCGCACATCCTACGGGTGGCGCGGCTTTTTTTTGCCTTCCCTGGGGCGCATAATGGCCGATGACCGACGCCACCCCTCCCCACAAGCGCCGCGTACGTTACGCCGGCACCCACCCCCGCCAGTTTGAAGAAAAATACAAAGAGCTGGACCCCACGCGCCATGCGGACGAGGTGGACAAGGTCATGCAGCGCGGGCAGACGCCTGCGGGCATGCACCGCTCGATTTGCGTCGATGAAATCCTTGCCATCTTGAAGCCCGTGCCGGGCGAAACCGGCGTGGATCTGACCCTGGGCTTTGGCGGCCACATGCTGGCCATGCTGCCGCTGGTGCAGCCCGGTGGGCGCATGTTTGGCATGGATGTGGACCCGATCGAGTTGCCCCGTACGACCGCGCGGCTGCGTGCAGCGGGCTTTGGCGAAGAGGCGCTGATCGTGCACCGCGCCAACTTCAGTGAACTGGCCACCTTGCTGCCGCAGGCGGGTGGCGGCTTCGACTTTGCGCTGGCCGACCTGGGCGTGTCGTCCATGCAAATCGACAACCCGGCGCGAGGCTTCAGCTTCCGCGCTGATGGGCCGCTGGATTTGCGCCTGGACCCGAGCAGCGGCCAGTCGGCCAGCGAGTTGCTGCTGTGCGTGACCCGGCACCGGCTGCGCGATTTGTTGACCGACAACTCCGACGAGCCCTTTGCCCAGCCGTTGGCCGCAGCCCTCCAGGGCCAGTTTCTGGAAACCACGGTGCAGCTGGCCGACCTGGTGCGCACCACCATGGAGCTGGCCTACAAGCGCAGCATGCCCGCTGAAGAGCGCCTGGCTGAGACCAAGAAGGTGCTGCAGCGCACTTTCCAGGCGCTGCGCATCGAGGTGAATGACGAGTTTGGCGTGCTGGACACCATGCTGCTGAACCTGCCCGCCTGCTTGAAGCCCGGCGGGCGCGTAGCGATTCTGAGCTTCCACTCCGGGGAAGACCGGCGCGTCAAAAAGTGCTTTCAAACCGGTGAGCGCAACGGCACTTTCAGCAGCGTTGCGGCTGATCCGATTCGGGCCTCATATGAGGAGCAGCGCAGCAACCCACGTTCTACGTCTGCCAAGCTGCGCTGGGCAGTGCGGGCGCTGCACTAAGGACAAGCAAGGTGTTTTCCTGCGGTGCTACTGATTTTGTAGCTAGATCCGCATATTCCGTGTGCGCTACAGCCACTTTTGCCTGATTAGGTACATGTCTCAGATCGCAACACACACATGAAAGACCCCGTTCGCCCTGAGCTTGTCGAAGGGCTTGCAAACTGAGCCCTTCGACAAGCTCAGGGCGAACGGTTTTGGTGGTGTGTCTGAGGCAAGTAACTAATCAGCCACTTTTGATAAAAAAATACCCGGGGTGTGAGGCCCGGGTATGTGTTCCGTTTGCGCGTTCCGCTTATGGCGTGGTGGCGACGGTTTCGTTCATGTCCATATCGCGGGTTTCACGCGACAGGTACAGCGCCAACATGGTGATGGCGCCATTGGCGGCCATGTACAGGCCCACGCCCATCAGGCCATAGTTCTTGTTCAGCTCCATGGCCACCAAGGTGGGGATGGAGGCACCCACGATGGACGACAGGTTGTACGCCAGCGAAGCGCCCGAGTAGCGCACTTCGGTGGGGAACAGCTCTGGCAGCAGGGCGGCCATGGGGCCAAAGGTCATGCCCATCAGCGCCATGCCGACGACCAGGAATGCCGCCACGGACTGCACGCTGCCTTGGTTCAGGAAGGTCGGCATCAGCAGGCCCAACACCACGATGCCCGTGGTCACCTTGAGCAGCCAGCTGCGACGGCCCAGCTTGTCAGCCCACACGCCGCCCAGCGTCGTGAAGATACCAAACACCACCGCGCCCACCAGCAGCAGGCCGGTGAAGGTATTGGGCGGAATGCCCAGGCCCATCGCATGGCCTGCGGGCGACAGCGCCGCCGGGCTCTTGGAATAAACCTGCACAAAAGCCGTCATCAGGTAGAACAGCACATAGGTGGTGGACATGCAGAAGATGCCGCGCACCAAGGCGCCTGCATGGTGCTTGAACACGGCGCTTACCGGGGCTTGCAGCTTGCGGCCTTCGCGCTCTACCTTTTGGAAGGCAGCGCTTTCGTGCAGATTCAGTCGCACATACAAACCCACGGCTACCAGCACGAAGGACATCAGGAAGGGGATGCGCCAAGCCCAGGCGACCATGGCTTCCGTGCCCAGGTAGTGGGTCACCAGGAAGAACACGCCGTTGGCTACAAACAAGCCAATCGGTGCGCCCAGCTGGGGAAAGCTGCCAAACAGGCCGCGCTTGCCCTCAGGCGCGTTTTCAGTGGCGACCAATGCCGCGCCACCCCATTCACCACCCAGGCCAATACCCTGGCCGATGCGGCATACGCACAGCAGGATCGGCGCCAAAATGCCGATGCTTTCGTAATTGGGCAGCAAGCCGATGGCTACCGTAGACAGGCCCATGGTCAGCAGCGAAGCCACCAGCGTGGTCTTGCGGCCTATGCGGTCGCCAAAGTGGCCAAACAGGGCCGAGCCAATAGGGCGGGCCAGGAAGGCCAGCGCCAAGGTAGACAAAGACAGCAGGGTGGCGGCCGACGGGTCGCCCTTGGGGAAGAACTGGCTGTTGAACACCAGCACCGCAGCAGCGGCGTAGATGTAGTAATCGTAAAACTCGATCGCGGTGCCCACCAGGGACGCGATGGCTACTTTGCCGGGCGTGTTGCCCTGCACAGCAGTAGATGCAGACATGGAAAACCTTTCAGAACATGCTTCTAGATGTGTGCCTGCGGACCTCCGTGTGAGGGCAGTGCACTGGGGGCGGAAATCGGTGGGTGGTTTTCTGCCCGCCAGGCTGGGGATAAACCAGTCGGCATGCCAGGCTGAACAGAGCCGCTGTAAGGCCCTGTTCATAATTCATACATAAACCTGGGGAGTCGCGGATTATGCCTGCTGGTAGGGCGGCCCCACGGCGGCTGTGCGGCGGCCCCCGGGGTGTATGGGGGCATAGAGGCTCTCGCACAGCGGGCGGCAACGGGGCGGCTGCTAGGCCTGTGGTCTGCTTTATGGGCATTCACGGCGGTTGCCAGTAGGCGGCTTGCTACTGATTTAGTAGCTGCCCGCGCTTGTTTTATCTGGGCTTTACCCCGATTTGCTGCATACTCAGGGCTGGCTGGCGCTGTGGGGCCATGCCACCCTGTGGCGCTACAGCCTTGTTTCCAACCACCCGCGCACGCGCTCCTGATGCCGCCACTTTGGCATCCCTGGCAACTCGCTCACGAAAGTCGATATGCCGGGCTATGCGCTCAAGCAAGAATCCATCCCTGTACTGGGCGTTGCAGCTCTGCAGATCCGCAGCCTGCTGGACCGCCAGCAGTTCAGCGACCCGCAGGGCCAGGCCTTGGCGGTGGGTATCTCCTCGGGCAACTGGCCGCTGTTTGGCATGGTCTGGCCCTCAGGCCTGCAGCTGGCCGCCGCTGTGGCACTGCGCCCCTTGTATGCGGGTGACAGCATTCTGGAGATTGGCTGCGGCCTGGCACTGGCCAGCATGGTCTGCCACCGGCGCGGTGCGCTGGTGACGGCCAGCGACTGCCATCCGTTGGCGGGGGTATTTTTGCTGGAGAACCTGCGCCTGAACGGGCTGGCGCCCATGCGCTACTGCCATGGCGACTGGTCCCACGTGCCCCAGCAGCTGCCGGGGCAAGACCTGGCGCCCACGGTGCAGGGGCGCTTTAGCTTGATCATGGGCAGCGATGTGCTGTACGAGCGTGACGATGGCGGCGCCTTGCCGCTGTTTATCGAGCGCCACGCCATGCCGGTGAGCGAGGTGTTGATCGTGGACCCGGAGCGTGGCAACCGTGCGGCCTTCACCCGGCGCCTGCAGCAGCTGGGCTATGTGCTGGAAGAAACATTGCTGCGTGACGAAGCCGTGGCGCAGGTGCCGGAATACCGTGGGCGGCTGCTGCGCTACCGCCGCCACTGACGTACCTACTTCAGCGTGCTGCCATCCGATATGCGACGCGCATACACGGCCAGCACGATGCGCTCGGAATGCACCAGGTAGTCGTTCAGCGCAGATGCCGCCTCCTGCAGCTTGCCGGCTTCGAATAGCTGCAGGATGTTCAGGTTCATCTCCACATAGGGCATGTGCAGGAACTCGGGGTCGTTGAGCAGGCCAAAGGCCAGGCGCAGCTCGGCCAGCACGTGCGAGAACATCACGTTCAGGCGCTCGCTGTCGGCCAGCTCGACGACGGCCATGTGGAACTCCATATTCGCCGTGCCCACGCCTTGCCAGTTGCTGGCGTCACGGTGGCGCTGGGCGGTTTCCACGGCTTCGCGCAAGTGCTTCTTGGCGGGGTGGCGCGGATAGGCCTGGGCCAGGGCCTGGCATTCAATCAGCCGGCGCACGCGGTAGATGTCGATGATGGACGCAATGCTGGGGATGGCCACGAAAACGCCCCGGTTGGGCTCGTGCTTGAGCAGTCCCTCCTTGGTCAGCAGGCGGAACACCTCGCGCAAGGTGTTGCGCGATATCTCCAGGCTTTCGCTCAAAGCGGCCTCGGACAGGCGCTGGCCGGGTGAAAACTCGCCTTGCACGATCTTCTGGCGGATCAGCTCGGCCATGCGGTCATTCAAGGTCTGGGTGCTGGCGGGTTCAGATTTCATGGCCCGATGGTAGCGGTGATGGCGCTCTGTGGCCGCGCTACGGTTCCACCATTTGAGGGTTTACATGGATACGTTACGCACTACTGTTGGGCAATAATAAATTAATTGTTCAACAATTTGTATGTATGTGCTGCACGATAGTGCATTACTTGTTCATTCATATGGCATGCAAGTTGCGTTGTTCCGGGGGCGTGGTGTGGCGGAGGTGGCTGCAGCGCGCTGTGTGTAGGTGAACTCAATCAAGGATGCATATGCAAAGTGTTGTGAATCTATGGCCGCTCATCGGGGTGGCCATCATCATCGCGGGCTTTGTCCTGCGGTTTAACCCCATGCTGGTGGTGATCGTCACGGCCATGGGCACGGCGCTCGCCGCCGGATTTCCCATCGACAAAATCCTGGCCACCATAGGCACGGGTTTCATCAAGACGCGCAACCTGCCGCTGATCATCCTGCTGCCGCTGGCGGTGATCGGCCTGCTAGAGCGCCATGGCCTGCGCCAGCATGCGCAGAGCTGGATCAGCAGCATCCAGTCGGCCACGGCCGGCCGCTTGCTGATCGTCTACCTGGCCGCGCGCCAGTTGACCGCCGCCATTGGCCTCACCAGCCTGGGCGGCCACCCGCAGATGGTGCGCCCGCTGCTGGCCCCCATGGCCGAAGGTGCGACCGAGGCCCGCTACGGCCCGCTGCCCGAGCGTATCCGCCACAAGCTGCGCGCCTTCTCGGCGGCAACGGACAACGTGGGCCTGTTCTTTGGCGAGGACATCTTCGTGGCCTTTGGCGCCATCGTTTTGATGAGCACCTTTCTGCATGAAGCTGGTATCGACGTGGAACCGCTGCACATTGCGTTCTGGGGCATACCCACCGCAGCCTGCGCCTTTGTGATCCATGCCTGGCGGCTGTACCGCCTGGATGGCGTGCTGGCCCGTGAGCTGAAGGCCGAGGGCATCAGCCCTCTGAACGCCAAAGTCGCCACTGCATCCAAGGGAGCCTGATGATGATTATTTCCATCCAATACCTGTACTACCTGGTGGGCGCCGTGCTGGCGATCACCGCGCTGTCTACCCTTGCAGACGCCAGCAACCCCAAGCGCTACAGCAGCGGCTTGTTCTGGGGGCTGTATGCCCTGGTCTTCTTGGTGGGCGACTTGCTGCCACCGCTGTGGGTGGGCGTGGGTGCCGTGGTGATGGCGCTGATAGCCGGCTTTGGCGGCGTGGGTGCCGGCAAGCATGCGGCCCGCAGCCCGGCCGACTATGTAGCCAGTGCCAAGCGCCTGGGCAACAAGCTGTTTGCGCCGGCCCTGGCAATTCCGCTGGTGACCATGGTGGGCACGCTGTCGGCCAAGCATTTGTCCGTGGGTGGCGTGCCCCTGTTGGACCCAAAGAACACCACCCTGGTGAGCCTGGGCGTGGGCTGCGTGCTGTCGCTGGCCCTGGCCTGCTGGCTGACCCGCGAGACACCCGCCCAGGGCCTGCGCGAGTCGCGCCGCCTGACCGATGCCCTCGGCTGGGCCCTGGTGCTGCCGCAAATGCTGGGCATGCTAGGCCTGGTGTTCTCAGACGCCGGCGTGGGCAAGGCCGTGGCCTATGTGACCACCACCTACATCAATATGGACCTGCGCTTTGTGGCGGTGGCCGTCTACGTGGTTGGCATGGCGCTGTTCACCGTCATCATGGGCAACGGCTTTGCCGCCTTCCCGGTGATGACCGGCGGCGTGGGCGTGCCGGTGCTGGTGGGCGTGTACCACGGTGACCCGGCAGTGATGGCGGCTATCGGCATGTTGTCGGGCTACTGCGGTACCTTGCTGACGCCCATGGCGGCCAACTTCAACATCGTGCCCGCTGCGCTGCTCGAGTTGCCGGACAAAAATGCCGTCATCCGCGCCCAGGTGCCCACGGCCCTGACCCTGCTGGTGGTGAATGTGTTTTTGCTTAACTTTCTGATGTTCCGCTGATGTCCATCCAACCGACCCCTGCCGCGCTGAACGTGCTGCTCACCGGCTTTGAGCCGTTCGAGCAGGACCCACTGAACCCGTCCTGGGAAGTGGCGCGCGCGCTGGACGGCTGGCAGTGCGTGGGTGCCACGGTGCGCGCCGTGCAGCTGCCCTGTGTGTTTGGCGATGCCATCACGCGGCTGGACCAGGCACTGCAGCAATGGCAGCCCACGCTGGTGCTCTGCCTGGGCCTGGCCGGTGGCCGCGCCGCGCTGACACCCGAGCGCGTGGCCATCAATGTGGACGACGCCCGCATCGCCGACAACGCGGGCCGCCAGCCGGTGGATGTGCCGGTGGTGGCGGGCGGCCCGGCGGCTTATTTCTCCACCCTGCCCATCAAGGCCATGGTGCGCGACATGCTGGCCCAGGGTGTTCCGGCGGCGGTGTCCAACACGGCGGGCACCTTTGTCTGCAACCATATTTTTTATGCGCTGATGCACCGCCTGGCGCAGGCTGGCGGCACAGCAAGAGGCGGCTTCATGCATGTACCCAGCTTGCCCGCACTGGCGGCCTTACATCCCGGCATGCCCAGCATGGCGCTGGAGACCCAGGTGCGCGGCGTGCGGCAGGCCATACAGACAGCACTGGCCGTGCATGAGGATGTGCGCGAAACCGGCGGCCAGCTGCATTGAAGCTATTTACGAGACCACGATGATGAAAATAGACCTGAACAGTGACCTGGGCGAGAGCCTGGGCGCATGGCGCATGGGCGACGATGCCGCCATGCTGCAGATCGTCAGCAGCGCCAACGTGGCCTGCGGCTTCCACGCCGGTGACCCGGCCGGCATCTTGGCCACGCTGCATTCTGCCGCCGCGCGCGGTGTGGTGGTGGGTGCCCATGTGGCCTACCCGGACCTGCAAGGCTTTGGCCGCCGCAATATGGACGTGGCCAGCGCCGACCTGGTGGCCGATGTGGTCTACCAAATCGGCGCGCTGCAAGGCCTGGCCCGGGCTGCTGGCACCACGGTGCGCTACGTCAAACCGCACGGCGCGCTGTACAACACCATTGCCCAGGACGCGCGCCAGGCCCAGGACGTAATCAACGCCATTCTGGCCATAGACCCCAGCCTGGTGCTGGTGGCGCTGGCCGGCGCACCCCTGGTGCAGTGGGCGCGCGACGCCGGCCTGCGCGTGGTGGCCGAGGCCTTTGCCGACCGTGCCTACACGCCCACCGGCGCGCTGGTGTCGCGCCGCGAAAAAGGTGCCGTGCTGCACGACCCCGAAGTCATCGCCCAGCGCATGGCGCGCCTGGTGCGCGAGGGCGTGGTCGAGGCCATCGACGGCAGTCTGGTGCGCATCGAGGCCGACTCTATTTGCGTGCATGGCGACAGCCCCGATGCCGTGGCCATCGCCCGCCAACTGCGTGCGCGCTTCGAGCAGGACGGCATCACCATCACCCCGTTTGTGGCCCCGTGATGCGCTTCCTGCCCGTCAATTTGGATGCGTTGCTGGTCGAGCTGGACGACCTGGACCAGACCCTGGCCCTGCTGGCCTCGCTGCAGCGCGAGCCCCTGCCCGGTGTGGAAGAGCTGGTGCCCGCAGCCCGGACTATTTTTGTGCGCTTTCGCCCTTCGGCCACCAGCGCAGCCAAGCTGGTGCAGAACATCGCCGGCCGCGACATCTCGCAGCGCGCCGAGCGCAGCAGCACCCTGGTCGAGATACCGGTGCAGTACGACGGCGAAGACCTGGCCGAGGTCGCGCAGATGCTGGGCATCACGCCAGCAGAAGTGGTGCGCCGCCACACCGGCAGCGAATACACCGTGGCCTTCACCGGCTTTGCGCCCGGCTTTGCCTACCTCAGCGGCGGCCACCCCAGCCTGAACGTGCCACGCCGCAGCACGCCGCGCACCCGCATTCCCGCCGGGGCCGTGGGCCTGGCGGGAGCTTTCAGCGGCGTCTACCCGCAGGCCAGCCCCGGCGGCTGGCAGATCATCGGCGTGACACCGGTGGCCATGTGGGACCTGGCCCGCGCCCAGCCCGCGCTGCTGCAGCCTGGCTACCGTGTGCGTTTCGTGGATATTGCTACACAAATAGGAGCTGCTAGCGAAGGTATTACCTGCGCTGCAGGCCTAAAAGACTTAAAAATTTCTCAACGTGTCCGTAACAGCTTGGCCCCGGGCCAGGCTGCGCTACTAGTACGAGCAACCGGCTTGCAAACCTTGTTCCAGGACCTGGGCCGCCACGGCCAGGCAGGGCAGGGCGTGTCCGCCTCCGGCGCGATGAACCCGACCGCGCTGAAGGCTGCCAACCGCCTGGTCGGCAATGCCAGCAATATTGCTGCGCTGGAGACCGTGGGCGGTGGCCTGCAGTTGCAAAGCCAGGGCGAGAACGTGGTGGCCGTGACTGGTGCTGACGCGCCGCTGACCGTGACCACCGCCGCAGGCCGCCGCTGGTCCGTGCCGCGCTACCAGGCCGTGGCCCTGGCCGATGGCGACACCCTGGCCGTGGGTCAGCCCCAGGCCGGCGCACGCTGTTATGTGGCGGTGCGTGGTGGTTTTGACGAAGCGCTGGTCATGGGCAGCTGCGCCACCGATACGTTGGCGAACGTGGGCCCGGCGCCGCTGGCTGCTGGCGAGCTGCTGGGCGTGCGCCCAGCCCTGACCAGCATGGTGGTGGGCGCCTTTGAACTACCGCCCGAAGACCTGCCCACGCTACAACAAGAGGTGGTGCTGGACGTGGTCATGGGCCCGCGCACCGACTGGTTTAGCGCCGCAGCCGTAGAGCGCCTGGCGGCCCAGCGCTGGCAGGTTACCGCCCAGTCCAACCGCGTCGGCCTACGCCTGGCCGGTGAGGTCCCCTTGGACCGCGCCACCACCGGCGAGCTGCCCAGCGAGGGCACGGCCCTGGGGGCGCTGCAGGTGCCACCCAGCGGCCAGCCTGTGCTGTTCCTGGCCGACCACCCTCTCACCGGCGGCTACCCGGTGATCGCCTGTGTGGCGCCGTACCACCTGGACCGCGCGGGGCAGGTCCCTGTGGGGGCCTGGCTGCGCTTCAACCCTATCCGAACATTTGCAGAGCTAACGCCTGGCGTTTGAAAGAGTTCCACATGAAAAAAGTCCTAATTGCGAACCGAGGCGAAATCGCCGTCCGCATTGCCCGCGCCTGTGCCGATTACGGCGTGCAGTCGGTGGCCGTGTACGCCAATGCCGACATCGACGCGCTGCACGCCCGCATGGCCGACGAGGCCTACGGCCTGGACGGCGACCGCCCGGCCGATACCTACCTGAACATGGCTAAGCTGCTGGAAGTGGCGCGCAAAAGCGGCGCCGACGCGGTGCACCCCGGCTACGGCTTTCTGTCCGAAAACCAGGCCTTTGCCCAGGCGGTGATCGACGCGGGCCTGGCCTGGATCGGCCCCTCGCCCAGCACCATTGCCCAGCTGGGCGACAAGGTGCAGGCACGCAAGATCGCACTCAAGGTAGGCGCGCCCCTGGTGGTCGGCACGCCCGACCCAGTGAAGAACGCCAGCGAAGTGCTGGCCTTTGCCGAGCAGCACGGCCTGCCCATCATCATCAAGGCGGCCTTTGGCGGCGGCGGCCGGGGCATGAAGATCGCCTGGCGCATGGACGAGGTGGCCGAGCTGTTCGATTCCGCCGTGCGCGAGGCCGTGACCGCCTTTGGCCGGGGCGAATGCTTTGTCGAGCAGTTTCTGGACAAGCCGCGCCACATCGAGGCCCAGGTGCTGGCCGACACCCACGGCAATGTGGTGGTGCTAGGCACGCGCGACTGCTCGCTGCAGCGGCGCAACCAGAAGCTGGTGGAAGAGGCACCCGCGCCGTTTTTGACAGATGCGCAGCGCGAGCGCATCCACACTTCGGCGCGCGACATCTGTGCTGCAGCGGGTTATGTCAGTGCCGGCACGGTGGAGTTTTTGCTGAGCCAAAGCGGCGCCATCTCCTTCCTGGAGGTAAACACCCGCCTGCAGGTGGAGCACCCGGTCACCGAGCAGACCACCGGCGTGGACCTGGTGGTGGAGCAGCTGCGCGTGGCCGATGGCCTGCCGTTGTCCATCACGCAGACGCCTGCGCCGCTGGGCCATTCCATCGAGTTCCGAATCAACGCCGAAGACGTGGGCCGGGGCTTCTTGCCCACGCCCGGCCCGGTGCTGCGATTCGACCCGCCGTCTGGCCCCGGCGTGCGGCTGGACACCGGGGTGCAATCCGGCTCGGTGGTGCCGGGCACCTTTGATTCGCTGATGGCCAAACTCATCGTCACCGGCGCCACACGCGAACAGGCGCTGGCCCGCGCCCGCCGTGCGCTGCGCGAGTTCAAGATCGAGGGCGTGGCCTCGGTGCTGCCGTTCCACCGCGCGGTGATCACGCACCCGGACTTTGTCGGCGCTAATGGCTTCAAGGTACATACCCGCTGGATTGAGTCTGACTTCGCCGCACCGCTGGCCGAGGCCATCCAGGCCCAGGCCCGCGCCGAGCCTCAGCCCGACAGCAGCCTGTTGCGCACCGCTATCGAGATCGATGGCCGCCGCGTGCTGCTGGGTCTGCCTGCGGTGCTGCTGCAGGGTTTGGCGAATGCCTCCGGCAGCGCCGTGCAGGCTGCCGCGCCCGAGGCGGCGATGGACGCCGGCGCCGTCAGCTCGCCCATTGCCGGCAATCTGCAGGCCTGGAAGGTGGGCGAGGGCGATGCGGTGCAAGAGGGCGACGTGATCGCCGTCATGGAAGCCATGAAGATGGAAATGCAGGTCACGGCCCACCGCAGCGGCCGCATCACGCTGGCGGCACAGGCGGGCACGGTACAGGCGCTGGGCGCGGTGATCGCGCGTATCGCCTAAAGCTGGTTCAACTGTCTGCGGTGGAGAGTCCCCACGGCGCCACCTGGAAGTGCGCCACCAGGTGGTCCACCAGGGCCCGCACGGCGGGCGACAGATGGCGGCGCGAGGGGTACAGGGCGTACACCGTCATGGCTGGCACTTGCCAGTCGGGCAGCATCTGCACCAGCGCACCGCTACGCAGGTAGCTGTTGGCCAGGTAGCTGGGTTGCAGCGCAATGCCCGCGCCCACCAGCGCGGCCTGTAGCAACACGGTGGCCTCGTTGGCGCTGAACGGGCTGCGTACGCGCACCTCCACCACCTCGCCGTTGCGCGACAGCTTCCACAGGCTTTTGCCCACGGTGGCATGGCTCAGGCAGCGATGTTGCGCCAGCTCACCGGGGTGCTGCGGCACGCCATGGGCCTGGACGTACTGTGGCGACGCCACCAGCACCGATTCGCAGGCCACCAGCGGGCGGGCTATCAGCATGGGGTCGGGCTCGCTGCTGATGCGTATGGCCAGGTCGATGCGCGCCTCCACCAGGTTGACGGTGCTGTCGCCCACCTGCAGGTCCACCGAGAGCAGGGGGTGCGCGGCCAGGAACTCGGCGATGGCAGCCGCCAGGTGGGCGTGGCCGAAGGACATGCTGGCGGTCAGCCGCAGCTGCCCGCGCAGGGTGTCGCTGCCGCTGGCGGTTTCCTCTTCGACCGCGCTGGCCAGCTCCAGCATTTGCTGGCTGCGGCGCAGGGCCTGCTCGCCAGCGTCGGTCAGCGTTACGCGGCGTGTGGTGCGCTGCAGCAGCCGCGCCTGCAGCCAGTTCTCCATCTCGGTGACGTAGCGCGTCACCATGGCGCGGGACATGTCGAGCTTGTCGGCGGTGGCGCTGAAGCTGCCGCTGGTGGCAACTTCGGCAAACACACGCATGGCGGTAATGCGGTCCATATTGGTTCGATTTGTGCAACAGTAATGCGTGGTTTATGGGGTTTATTGGTTTGAATGGTGAAACTAAACTGCCATCCATCGCAACACCTACCCAGGAAGCCACCATGCTCCGCACCTCACTCATTGCTGCAACCGTCGCCGCCACCATCGCCGTAGTTACCGGCGCCGCTTCCGCTGCCCAGCCATTGCAACTGCGCGTGTACAACGCCGATGGCAATAGCTTCAACGTCAACTCCACCCTGGTCTACGGCGAGAAGGAAGCCATGGTGATCGACGCCGGCTTTACCCGCGCCGACGCGCTGCGCATCGCCGCCAATGTGCTGGACAGCGGCAAGCAGCTGAAGACCATCTACGTCAGCCAGGCCGACCCCGACTACTACTTTGGCGTGGAAGCGCTGAAGGAAGTGTTCCCCCAGGCTGATGTTGCCACCACGCCGGCTGTGCTGGCCAAGCTCAGCGCCAAGCATGCCGGCAAGGTGGCCTTCTGGGGCCCCAAGATGGGCGCCAACGCCCCACGCACCCCTGTGCTGCCCCATGCCATCGATGGCAACAGCTTGACGGTGGACGGCGAGAAGGTGGAAATCCGTGGCACCACGGGCGTGCTGGCGCACCGTCCGTATGCGTGGATTCCGTCCATCAAGGCGGTAGTGGGCAATATCGCTGTGTTCGGCAACATGCATGTGTGGACGGCAGACACCCAAACCGTGGCCGAGCGCGGCGCCTGGGTGGCCCAGCTGGACGAGATGGCCGCGCTGCAGCCAGCCATCGTTGTGCCCGGCCATATGCAGGCTGGCACGACCATCGATGCCAGCAGCATCGGTTTCACCAAGACCTATTTGCAAACCTTCGAGAAGAACCTGGCCAGCAGCAAGAACAGCGCTGAGCTGGTAGACGCCATGAACAAGGCCTTCCCTGCCGCAGGCGGCGCCATGGTGCTGGACATCAGCGCGAAGGTGAACAAGGGCGAAATGAAATGGTAAGCGCCAGCTACGTGGTCCGTTACCTGATGGACCCCTTGTGCGGCTGGTGCTACGGCGCCGCCCCCGCTCTGCAAAAGCTGCGTAACGTGCCGGGTGTGCAGCTGGAGATCGCCCCCACGGGCTTGTTCGCCGGGGCCGGCAGCCGCGCCATGGACGCCGACTTTGCCGCCTACGCCTGGAGCAATGACGAACGCATAGAAAGGCTGACGGGCCAGCGTTTCACCCCGCGCTACCGCAGCCAGGTGCTGGGCAAGCACGGCCAGCGTTTCGATTCCGGCCCCGCCACCCTGGCCTTGACCGCCGTGCAGCGCACCGTGCCAGAGCGCGAGTTCGACGCGCTGCGGGTGATCCAGGAGGCCCGCTACGTGGACGGCCTGGACACCACGGACCAGACGGTCTTGGCCGGGCTATTGCGCGGCTTGCAGCTGGATGTGGCCGCCGAGCAGCTGTTGCAGGCCGATGCGGCATTGGCCGCCGCCACCCAGGACCGCATGGCCGATGCCCAGCGCGATATGCAGCAACTGGGCGCCCAGGGCGTGCCCAACCTGGTGCTGGTGAATGCCCAAGGCCGGCACCTGGTGCGTGGCAATGCCTTGTATGGCAGCCTGGACAGCTTGCTGGCGCAACTCCAAGCATCCTGAGTCAACCGATCAGTGTGCTACCAAAAAAGTAGCTGCTTGCGCAGGTTCTATCTGCGCCAGAGCACTTTTTCTCTTACCATCGGCGTTTGATTTTCCAGACGCCACGCCATGCACGCCTTGCTCGACACCATCGCCACGATGGCCCTGCCCACCGACGCCCAGCGCATCTTCCACGGCCGGGGTGGCCTGTACCCTGGCTGCGAACACTGGGCGCTGGACGCCTTTCCGCCGGTCTTGCTGTTGACCAGCTTCCAGCCCGCCAGTGACGACGAGCTGGCCGTTATCGGCGCCGCGCTGCAGGCCCGTTGGCAGCAGCTGGCACCGGGCCAGCCCTTGAACTGGGTCTACCAATGCCGGTTTGACGGGCGCACAGAAACCCGTCTGATGGCCGGCGAGGTGCCTGACCCGCATGTGGTGATCGAGGCCGGCGCGCGCTACCGCGTGCATGTGCTCAAGGGCCAGAACCACGGCCTGTTCCTCGACATGGCCGAAGGCCGGCGCTGGGTGCGTGAGCACATTGCCGGTCGCGCCAACTTCCGCGTGCTGAACCTGTTTGCCTATACCTGCGCCTTCTCGGTGGTGGCGCTGCAGGCAGGCGCCAAACACGTGCTCAATGTGGACATGGGCCACGGCGCCATTGCCATCGGTCAGCAAAACCACCAGCTCAACGGCCTGAGCACCGGCGCCAGTTTTCTGCCGCACGACATCTTCACCACCTGGGGCAAGATCAACCGTGGCGGGGCCTACGACCTGATCATCGTGGACCCGCCCAGCTACCAAAAAGGCAGCTTCGTTGCCACCAAGGACTACGCCCGCCTGATGCGCCGCCTGCCCGACCTGCTGATGCCCGGCGGCCACGCGCTCTTGTGCCTGAATGCGCCCGAGCTGGGCGTCGCATTTCTGCAGGACCAGATGGCGGAACTGGCGCCCGAGCTGGGCTTTGTGGAGCGTGTGGCGAACCCGGTGGTGTTTGCCGACGTGTCTGAGGACCGGGCTTTGAAGGTGCTGGTGTACCGGGCGCCCGACAGAGCAGTTGGCAATAGCTAGGCAAGCAGCTGCTGTGTGATCAGCGCCCACTCGCCAGGCTCCACCGGCGTGATCGACAGGCGGTTTCCCCGCTGTAGCACCCGCATGTCTGCCAAGCCTGGCTGCTCGCGCAATTCGGTCAAACCCAGCACCCGCGTCTTGCGCAGGGCCTGCACATCTAGCAGTAGCCAGCGGGGTTTGTCGGCTGCCGATTTGGCATCGAAGTAGGGCGAGGCCGGGTTGAACTGGGTCGGGTCCACGCGCGTGCCGGAGGCGACGCGGGCGATGCCGGCGATGCCGGGCTCGGCACAACTGGAGTGGTAGAACAGCACGCCGTCACCGACCTGCATGCCGTCGCGCATGAAGTTGCGGGCCTGGTAGTTGCGCACGCCGGTCCAGGGCACGGTGGCGCTGGGGGCTGCCAGGGCGTCGTCGATGGAGCATTCTTCGGGTTCGGACTTCATCAGCCAATAGTGGGGAGCGCGGGGGGAGTGGGTGGAGGCGGTCATAGCGCCATTTTTGCAAAAATTTGGCTGCGCACCCGCTGCCGTGGCTTCCAGGTGTTTGCTTCTATTTTGATAGCTGTTGGCGTAGGTAAATCAAGCGCGGGAGGCTGATTTCTTTTGCATTTGCATGGGCCGCCACAAAGCAAAAAGCCCCGGTGCTCGCACACCGGGGCTTTTACATGCAGCGCAGAGCGCTTAGCTTTGCTGGATGCCGGACAGAATCCAGCCGCCAGAGCCTTGCAGGGGCTTGGTCAGGTGCCAGATTTCGTTAAAGGCTTCGGGCGCGCCGCTGTCTTCGCGGATCTGGCCGGTGAAGCGCACGCTGACTACGTACTGGCCGTTTTCTTCGGCAACTTCCAGCACGTCACCATCGACATTCAGCACATCGGTCTGCTGCTTGGCGGCGCCACGTTCGGACAGGTCCATCTTCAACTCGGCAAACATTTCCGGCGTGGTGAACTGGCGGATGTCTTCCAGATTGCCGACGTCGTTGGCGGCCTGCAGGCGGATGAAGTTGACCTTGGCGTTGCGCACAAAGCCGACCACGTCAAAGTCTGCCGGAATGCTGGGCTTGGCGGCCAGGTTGGCACCAATGCCGGAGCCAATGCTGGAGCCGCCGGGCATGGACATCTTGTAGGCCGGAGCTGCGGGGCTCAGGTCTGCCGGAGCGCCTGCCGTGGCGTATTGCATGCCGCCAATGCCGGCTGCCGACGGTTGCTGGCGTGCAGCCGCACGTTTGCGCATGAAGAAGCCCACGGCCACCATGATGGCGGCGGCCAGCAGGCCGAACATCAGCATGGATGCGAGTTCGCTACCAAAGCTCAGGTGCGATGCCAGTGCGGCCAGGCCCAGACCTGCGGCCAGACCTGCCAGCGGGCCCATCCAGGAGCGCTTGGGTGCTGCAGCCGCAGCCGCGCCGGGGGCAGCCGCTGCTGCCGAGGTTGCAGCGGGCGTTTGTGCCGGCGTGGCGGTGGGTGATTTAGCGGGTGTGGCCTGGCGCTGCATGCCCAGGGATTTTCCCGCGCCCATGCGCTTGGCGGCTTCCGCGTCCACGGCAATGGTGGACAGGCCTAGGGCCATGACCACGGCCATTAGGGAGAGTATCTTTTTCATGGGTTGTGCTCCTGGGGTATCAAGTTGATGTGCTTTGCATACTAGGGTGCCAAATGCTTCTGAAAAAGCAGATTAATAAGAAGTATTAATTCTGTAAAAACTGAATGTTTTCCGTGTTGGCTGTGTGGGCGATGGGCTGCTGTGGTGCGGGTGGCGCGTCAGGGTGGGCGGCGGGCATAGGGTTTGCGCCCGCGTATTCGAGAAAAATAAACCTCAGAATTCCGAATAAAAGTGCTGCTGACGTAGAACCCGAAAGGGTTTGTTGCTATGAATATGATGGCTAAATAGAAGGCTTGCCAGTGGTGGCTATCTGCTGCGCGCTAAAGTAATCTACGCCATCAAAGACTTTGAACACGTTCTTAGAACTTTCCTCATCCCGAGCCCAGCTTGTATCCGGTCCATTTAACTTGACTGCTCCATTCCTCACCGCCCGCTCCGCGATGCTGCCCAATTGGACCCGTGCGCCCGATCAAGATACCGAAGACAACCCCTGGAAGGTGGCCTTGGAGGCCTCGGGCGTCGGGGTCTGGGATTGGGATCTGGCGAGCGACACCCAAACCCATTCGCAGCGCTGGGAGGCGATTCTGGGCTATGGCGGAGGTGAGCTGGAAGGCGGCTACGCCAGCTTTGTGCGCATGGTGCATCCCGACGACTTGCCGCTGGTACAAAAGGCAGTCCAGGCCTATCTGGACGGCACGGTACCCGACTACATCATGCAGCTACGCATGCGCCACAAGGATGGGCACTGGGTCTGGATACTTTCGCATGGCCTGATCGTCAGCCGAGATGCGCAGGGCAAGCCACAGCGCATGATTGGCACCCATTCCGATATCAGCGCCCATAAGCAGTCCGAAGCGCAACTGCTGGGTCTGAATGCCCGGCTGCTGGAGCAGACCCGGCTGCTGCAGACCACCATGGCCAGTATCAGCCAGGGGCTGTTTGTGTTTGACGCGGATATGCGCCTGATCTCGTTCAACCCCCGGGTGTGCGAGCTTCTGGAGCTGCCGGAGAGCTTTCTGGCCACCCGCCCGACGCTGGAACAGATCAACCACCTTCAAACGGTGCGCGGCGACTTCGGCCCCAACGGCGGCTGGGTAGAAAGCCATGCGCGCAGCTATGTGCTGAGCGGCGGCAAGTCGGACTTACCGGCGCACTATCTTCGCGTGACGCAAAGCGGGCGTACCCTGGAGGTCAAAAGCCAGCAGTTGCCCGAAGGCGGCATGGTGCGCACCTTTGCCGACGTGTCGGACTATGTGCAGGCCCAGACTGCGCGCAAGCGCCTGGACCAGCTGTTGACGGCCATGCAGTCGTTGGCGCAAGTGGGGGGCTGGGAGGTGGACATACCGAGCAACCGCGTCTTCTGGACCGAGGGTGTCTACCGCATTTTGCAGACCACGCCGGAGGAGTACACGCCCAGCACGCCGCAGGAGGCGATAGAGCGCGTGTTTACGCCGGCCTCCATCGCCAGGATACGGGCTTCCTATGGCGATGTGCAGCACCAGCCAGCCGCGCACGACTACGAACTGGAGGCCACCACCTTCCGGGGAGAGCGCATCTGGGTGCAAGCGGTGGGAACTTCGGTCTGGAAGGACGGCCGGCTGGTGTCGCGCACCTCGGTGCTACAGAACATTACAGAGCGCAAGCAGGCCCAGCTGGCCCTGCAAGACACCGAGAACCGCTGGAAGCTGGCTTTGGAAAGCACCGGAGACGGCGTGTGGGACTGGGACGTCCAGAGCGGGGTTGAGCATTTCTCCAAACGGCTGTTGGAGATGTATGGTTTTCAGGAAGGCGAGATCCCCAATATGGCAGCGGAGCTGGACAGCCGCACCCATCCGGACGATGTGGCGCAGATGGCGCTGGACCGGGATGCCCACTTTGAGGGGCGCACCGCGATCTACCACAACGAGCACCGCATACGGTGCAAGGATGGCAGCTGGAAATGGGTGCTGAGCCGGGGCATGCTGATCAACCGCGATACCGATGGCCAGCCGCTGCGCATGATCGGCACCCACACCGACATCACCGACCGCAAATCTGCCGAGGCCCTGGTGCGCCAGCAGGCATTTTTTGACACGCTCACCGGTCTGCCCAACCGGCGCATGCTGCGCGACCGGCTGGAGCAGGAGATCAAGCGTTGCAAGCGCGACGCCCAGCAACTGGCCATCCTGTTCATTGATCTGGACCACTTCAAAGAGGTCAACGACACCCTGGGCCACGGCAATGGCGACCTGCTGCTGGTGCAGGCGGCGCAGCGCATCCAGGACTGCGTGCGTGAAGCCGATACGGTGGCCCGTATGGGCGGCGACGAGTTCACCGTGATCTTGACCGAGGTCAGCGACGCACCCCGGCTGGAGCCCACGCTGCAAAAGATTCTGCGGGCGGTGGAACAGGTATTTCAGCTAGGCAACGAGCAGGTATTTGTGTCGGCCAGCATCGGCATCACGCTGTATCCGGCCGATGCGTGCGATATTGACGACCTGCTGAAGAACGCCGACCAGGCGCTGTATGTGGCCAAGGGGGCAGGGCGCAACCGTTTCAGCTTTTTTACCCCGGCCTTGCAGGAGGCGGCGCAAACCCGGGTGCGCCTGGCCCACGACCTGCGCGCCGGCCTGCTGGAGCAGCAGTTCCGCCTGGTTTACCAGCCGATTGTGGAGCTGGCCACCGGTGCGGTGCACAAGGCCGAGGCGTTGATACGCTGGCAGCACCCGCTGCGCGGACTGGTGAGCCCAGCGGAATTCATACCGATTGCCGAGTCCAGCGGTTTGATCGTGGACATCGGCGAATGGGTGTTCCAGCAGGCGGCCTTGCAGGTGAAGGCCTGGCGCAGCAGCCTGCACCCCGACTTCCAGATCAGTGTGAACAAGTCCCCTGCGCAGTTTCACCACGACGGCAGCGGCAAACAGGCCTGGGCCCAGCAACTGCGCGCGCTGGGGTTGCCCGGTTCGAGCGTCGTGGTGGAAATCACCGAAGGCCTGCTGCTGGATGCCAACCCCCGCGTCACCGGGCACCTGCTGGAGCTGGGCGAGGCGGGCATACAGGTGTCGCTGGACGACTTTGGCACGGGCTATTCGTCGCTGTCGTATTTGCAGAAGTTTGACATTGACGTCATCAAGATCGACCAGTCGTTTGTGCGCAACTTGTGCGCCGCGTCCACCGAACTGGCGCTGTGCAAAGCCATGATCGTGATGGCCCACGAGCTCGGCATGCAGGTGGTGGCCGAGGGGGTGGAAACCGTGCAGCAGCGGGATCTGTTGAGCTCTGCAGGATGCGACTATGCCCAGGGCTACCTGTTTTCGCGTCCGGTCGCTGCGGCGGATTTCGAGAGCTATTGGTCGGTTGCACGCGCGGCGGACGGGCACTGGGATATATAAGGAATAGGGCTGTGGCGCCCATTCCGTAAAATCAGTCCGCTATAAATAAGATAGCTTTCGGGAGCTATGGCGGGCAGATTCCTTGGGTAGGCGCGCCCTGCGCACCGCCTCGCCAGTATGGCTTTGAACGCCATATGGAACATACAACCGCGTCTTCACTCCCGGGAGGTGTTTTGCGCCTAATCCTGGTCGAAAATCCATTGGCTTTATGGGGTCCATCAAACATGCAATACAACTCCCGCGGGATGGACGACTCTTACACCTCCACCCGACTCTGTTTACCGCTGGACGCAGCGCTGGCCGGCGCGCTGGCCCAGATGGTCGAGGCCATCGGCAGCCCGGACTGGTTTGACACGGTGCTGAACCTGCTGGGCACGGTCTGCGGCGTGGATTCGGGCGGTGCCATGGTGTTCCACCGGCACCAGCAGCCGCGCCGCATCCTGCACCGCTTCAACCCGCAGGAGCGCAGCCTGCCTGAAGACGCTTTCCTGTCCGGCCCCTATGTGCTGGACCCGAACTACCAGCTGTTCCTGCAGGGCTGCCCTAGCGGCGTGTACTGGCTGCGCGATATTGCGCCCGACGATTTCTACGACAGCGAGTACTACCGGGTGTTCTATTCGCAGATCGGCCTGTCAGACTCGGTAGACCTGCTGTGGCGCATCAACGAGGACACGGCGCTGAACATCTTCATTGAGCGCAGCATCCGCCACGCGAAGTTCCAGGCCACCGACCTGCTGGCCATTCGAACGCTGGCGCCCATCATCCTGTCGGCTACCGCCAGGCATTACGCGCTGACGGCCGCTGCCGCCGAGCGTGACAGCGACAAGCTGACCCACCGCAAGGTGCAGAGCACCGTGGAGAACTTCGCCAGCTCGCTGCTGACCCAGCGCGAGCGCCAGGTGTTGTTCTACATGATCAGCGGCTACTCGTCGGCGCTGACGGCCGAGCGCCTGAAGACCACCGAGGGAACGATCAAGATCCACCGCAAGAACATCCACCGCAAGCTGGACATCGGCTCGCAAGCCGAGCTGTTCTCGCTGTTCATACACTGCATCCCGTTTGCCGAACCGGATGCGGCGCTGGACCCGCTGGCGGTCTACCAAAGCGCACCGGCCTCCAGTAGGCACAAGACGCTGCTGGAGGCCGGGCCGGCACAATGCTGAACGGTTACTTGCCGTAGACGTCGAAGTCGAAGTACTTGTCGGCGATCTTCTTGTAGCTGCCATTGGCGTGCACGGCCTTCAGTGCGGTATTGAAGTCGGCCTTCAGCTTGGCGTCGGTCTTGCGCATGGCCACACCCGTGCCGTAGCCCAGCACCGCAGTGTCTTTCAGCTCGTAGCTGGCGAACTCGAAGGGCTTGCCCTCGGGCTTGGCCAGAAAGCCCATTTTCATCTCCACCAGGTTGCCGATGATGGCGTCCAGCCGGCCCGAGGCGATGTCCAGGTACGAGTCCTGGGTGGACTCGTAGCGCTGGATGGTGGCGCCCGCCTTGGCGTAGTATTTTTCGGCGTAGTCGGCCTCGGTCGAGCCTTTCAGTACGCCGACCTTTTTGCCCTTCAGCGCGGCTGGCGAGCCGTCCAGGCCGCTGCCGTGCTTGACGATCACGCGGTAGGGGATGTCGGTGATCTTGTCGCTGAAGGTAACAGTCTTGCGGCGCTCGTCGGTCACTGTCATGCCCGACATGACCATGTCGAACTTGCGCGCCAGCAGCGAGGGCACGATGGCGTCCCAGGGCGACTCGACAAACACACAGCGGCGCTTCATCTCGGCGCAGATCGCCTGGCCGAGATCGATCTCAAAGCCCACCAGCTTGCCGTCGGGGGCTTTGTACTCAAACGGCTCGTAGGTGGCATCGGTGCCGATGCGCAGGTCTTTCTGCTCGGTCGCCTGGACGGAGAGGCCAAGCACCAGGCCGGCCATGGCGAGTAGGTAGTGGAGTTTCATCGGTGGTTCCTGCAGGTTGGGGCGCCGGATCGGCGCGGGATAAGCGGTGGTTGCGGTGGAAGCGCGGCGCAAGAATACGGTGATTCGGCCCGCTGAAAACGGGCTCTACCCCCAGAGGGATAGAGCGGTTTGGCGGCGCACAGTACGGGCGAATGGCGGCCTATCCCGCTGGGTGTAGCCGGGTGCGGAAGGTCATGTTGTGGGTCTGGATAGCGCTTACGCTTGCCCTCGCCAAAGCCTTTGGCGCGCGACCGGCTGTGCGATGACAGGCCGTTTGAACCCTTGAGAAAAATGCACCAACTACGTAAACCTTATCTGTTGTTTCTGGGCGATGTCACGCTGAAGTCCGACGCCAAAACCGCCTATGGCCTGCGCGACTGGTGTGCCGATGCCGTGCTCGGCGAATGGAGCCTGCCGGCCGCTACGGTCAGCCTGGGCCTGACCCGTTTGTCGCCGCAACAGGCCGCGCAGCAGGGCGCGGGTTCGCTGGTGGTCGGTGTGGCCGCCGTCGGCGGTATGCTGCCCGAACACTGGCTGGCCGAGCTGGAGGCCGCGCTGGACGCGGGCCTGGACATCGTCAGCGGCCAGCATTCGCGGCTCAGCGCGTTCCCGCGCCTGGTGCAGGCGGCGCAGCGCAGCGGCGCGCGGCTCATCGATGTGCGGCATTCCGACCAGACATTCCCCGCCGGCACCGGCCGCAAGCGCAGCGGCCAACGCGTGCTGACCGTCGGCACCGACTGCGCACTGGGCAAGAAATACACCGCCCTGGCCCTGGCCCAGGCGCTGCAAAAGCAGGGCGCGGCTGCCACCTTCCGCGCTACCGGCCAGACCGGGGTGATGATCGCCGGCGAGGGCGTGGCCATCGACGCGGTGATCTCCGACTTCGTGGCCGGCGCGGCCGAGCAGCTGTCGCCCGATAACGGGCCCGGCCACTGGGACGTGATCGAAGGGCAGGGCGCCTTGTTCCACCCCGCCTACGCGGGCGTGACCCTGGGCCTGCTGCATGGCTCGCAGCCCGATGCGCTGGTGCTGTGCCACGACCCGGCGCGCCAAACCATAGAGGGCTATCCGGGCTTCCCGATTCCCGACTTGCAGGTCGCTATCGACCGCTATGTCGAAGCCGGCCGCCTGACCAACCCGGCGGTGCGCTGCGTCGGCATCAGCATCAACTCGTCCAGCCTGTCGGATGCCGAGTGGGATGCCTACGCCAGCCGATTGCGCAGTGCATTGCGGTTGCCGGTGGTCGACCCGATGCGCGGCGGCGTGGACGCGATTGCCAAAGCCTTGCTGCAAGCATGATCCGCGGCCAGACCCGCATCGAGAGCTGGGCTTTGCACGAGCCCTTCGAGATCGCCCGCGAAGTCATCACCGACCAGGCGGTGCTGCTGCTGACCCTGACCGATGCCGCCGGCCATAGCGGCCAGGCAGAAGCCGCCGGGGTCGATTACGACGGCGAGACCCCGGCCAGCATGGCCGCGCAGATCGCCGCGCTGCTGCCGCGCCTGCACGACGGACTGAGCGGCGCCGAGCTGCTGGAGTGGCTGCCGGCCGGCGGCGCGCGCAATGCGCTGGACTGCGCGCTGTGGGACCTGCGCGCCAAGCAAAGCGGCGTGCCGGTGTGGCAGGCGGCTGGCCTGCCGGCATTGCAGCCGGTAACCACCGCCTTCACCATCGGCTTGGGCGACGAAGCCACGACGCGGCGCAAGGCCCGCGCGGCCCGCCACTTCCCTTTGCTCAAGCTCAAGGTGGATGCGCAGCGCCATCTGGACGTGGTGCGCTGGGTGCGCGAGGAGCACCCAGGCGCGCGCCTGGTGGTCGATGCGAACCAGGGCTGGTCGCCCGCGCTGTTGCGCGAGCTGCTACCTGCACTGGCCGCCGCCCGCGTCGAGCTGGTCGAGCAGCCGCTGGCCCGCGGCCAGGACGCCGCGCTGGACGGCCTGCAGCCGCTGATTCCGCTGGCCGCCGACGAATCCTGTACCGACCGGGCTTCGGTGGGCGCCCTGGTGGGCCGCTACCAGTTCGTCAACATCAAGCTGGACAAATGCGGTGGACTTACCGAGGCGCTGGCCCTGGCTGCCGAGGCCCGGCGGCTCGGCCTGGGGCTAATGGTCGGCAATATGTGCGGTACCTCACTGGCGATGGCGCCGGCGTTTCTGCTGGCGCAGAGCTGCACCTATGTAGACCTGGACGGCCCCTTGCTGCAGCAGCAGGACCGGGCGCTGCCGCTGCAGTACGACCGGGGCGTGATCCAGCCGCCGTCGCCGGCACTGTGGGGGTAATGCTATCGAAATGAGGGTGAAAACCTTGAATGAAATGGGCCGCTAGCGCTTATTTAATATGCGCTGGTAGCTATTGAATCGATAGCTATTTTTGTGGATTTTCTGTTCCGGCGTAAAAATATTTGCGCTGGAGTGCATCCAAAACTGCGTCTGGTGGGTAGTACCTACAGCAGCCCAAAAAAGCTGCCTGTTGTCCTTATCCGCTTAACTCATTTTTGGAGCACTTCCATGTCGATCAAACCTCTCTCTTTGCTTGCTGTTGTTTCCGCTGCCGTGGTGCTGAGTGCCTGCGGTTCCATGAAACCCATGCAGCCCATGTTCAGCCAGGACAGCCTGCCCGAAGCCGTCAAAGTGCCCATGGGCAACAAAGTAGCCATGGAAACCGTAGGCGTGGGTGAGATCACCTACGAATGCCGCGACAAGGCGAACGCCCCTGGCATGACCGAGTGGGTGTTCGTAGGCCCGAACGCCGCGCTGAACGACCGCAGCGGCAAACAGGTCGGCAAGTACTACGGCCCACCGGCCACCTGGGAATCCCTGGACGGCTCCAAGCTGACGGCCACCCAGCTGGCCGTTGCACCAGCCGGCGCCGGCAACATCCCTTACCAACTGGTCAAGGCCAACCCCGCCATGGGCATGGGCGCGATGGCCGGCGTAACCCACATCCAGCGCGTGGCGACCAAGGGCGGCGTGGCACCGGCCAGCGCTTGCAGCCCGGCCAACAAGGGCGCCAAAGAAATCGTCAAGTACCAGGCCGACTACATCTTCTGGAAGGCCGTCTAAGCCCTGCAGCAGCGGTAGCCCGCGCGGCGGCTAACATGGGGCTCTATGCATGACCCAGCAGATGGCCGCCCTGTGACGACTGCTACCGATGAATTCGACTACGAACGTGCCCTGCAGGCCTGCGCCAGCGGCGACCGCCAGGCGCTGCAGGACATTTACCGCCAGGAGAGCCGCCATCTGCTGGGGGTGGCGCTGCGCATCGTGCGGCAACGCCAGCAGGCGGAGGACGTGGTGCACGACGCTTTCATGAAGATCTGGACCCAGGCCGCCAGCTTCGACCCCCAGCGGGGGGCTGGCCGCGGCTGGATCTACAGCGTGTTGCGGCACCAGGCGCTGAATGCGGTGCGCAGCCAGGGCCGCGAGGTGTCGGTCGACGAGGAAACCGCCGAGGCGCTGGACGCCGAACATTCCATCGCCGCCCACGCCGAGGTGGCCGATGCCTTCGAGCTGAATATGAGCCTGGGCAAGCTGAACGACTGCCTGGCCCGGCTGGAGCCGGCGCGGCGCAATTGCATTCTGTATGCCTATGTGGACGGCTGCTCGCATGGCGAAATCGCCGAACGCACGCGCACGCCGCTGGGCACCGTCAAGGCCTGGATCAAGCGCGGCATGGGCAGCCTGAAGGAGTGCATGGCATGAGCGCGCCGCAAGAAACGCAAGACCTGGCCGCCGAATACGTGCTCGGCACCTTATCGGCCGTGCGCCGTCGCGAGGTGGAGCAGCGCCTGGCCCACGATGCCGATTTGCGCGCTGCGGTGCAGGGCTGGGAGGCGCGCCTGCTGCCCCTGACTGCCCTGGCCGAGCCGGTCGAGCCGTCATCCCAGCTATGGCAACGCATCGAAAACAGTGTGGACCACGCCATGGCGCCACGTCGGCGGCCGGTGCCTGCGGCCAAGGCCGGTTGGTGGAACAGCCTGGACCTGTGGCGCGGCCTGGCCGGCGCTGGTTTTGCCGCTGCGGCCATCATGGCTTCGGTGCTGGTGACGCGCCAGGACATGCAGCCGGCCAGCCCGCAGTACGTGGTGGTGCTGGTGGCGCCACAGGACAAGGCGCCTGGCTGGGTGATCCAGGCGAGCAATCCGCAGCGGCTGAGCCTGATCCCACTAGGGCAGGCCACGGTGCCTCAGGATAGGTCCTTACAGTTCTGGACCAAAGGCGAGAATTGGAGTGGACCGGTGTCTCTGGGCCTGGTCAAACCGGGCCAAACCCTGCAGATTCCGCTGGACAAGCTGCCGCCGCTGCAGCCCAACCAACTGTTTGAGCTGACGCTAGAGCCCGCAGCCGGCTCGCCGATCAACCGGCCGACTGGGCCCATCCAGTTCATAGGCCGGGCGGTCAAGGTGTTGTGAGGACGCGTGCGATAATGAGCGCAGGTACCGGGAGAGTCTGAGGCCCTTGTTGCACAACAAGCTGGCTCTTAGCGCCGAAGGAGCAACCGCCCCGGAAACTTTCAGGCAAAAGGACCGGTACCTGTCACACACATCTGAAGAGCAACCGGGTTTCGTCATCCGGTTCACCGCAGGAGCAAGCGGCCTGGCTATATGCCGGCCGTGAATCTCTCAGGTCCAAAACAGAGGGGCGATAGCTGCGCATGCTTGTTGCTATCCCCACTTTGACGTTTTGGAACTCTCATCATGAAAAAGTTTGCTGGTCATTTTGCCGTTATCGGCGGCGGTATCACGGGCGTCACCACGGCCTACGCTTTGGCAAAACGCGGTTTTGCCGTCACCTTGTTCGAAAAGCACCGCTATGCGGCCATGGAAACATCGTTTGCCAATGGCGGGCAGTTTTCGGTTTCGAACGCCGAAGTGTGGAACCACTGGTCTACCGTGCTGAAGGGGCTGAAGTGGATGCTCAAGAGCGACGCACCTTTGCTGGTCAACCCCAAGCCCAGCTGGCACAAGCTGGCCTGGTTTGCCGAGTTCATTGCGGCCATACCGCACTACGAGAAGAACACGGTAGAGACCACCCGCCTGGCGATTGCCGCGCGCGAGCATCTGAATGCCTGGGCCGACGCAGAAGGCCTGGACTTCGACCACAAGCGCGAAGGCATCCTGCATATTTATCGCGATAAAGCCGGTTTCGACCAGGCGGGCAAGGTGTCCAAATTGCTGGCCCAGGGTGGGCTGGATCGCCGCGCTGTCACGCCGCAAGAGATGCGCGCCATTGAACCCACCCTGGCCGGCAACTACTACGGCGGCTATTTCACCGAAAGCGACACCACGGGCGACATCCATAAGTTCAGCACCGGCATGGCTTTGGCGGCCGAGCGCCTGGGCGTACAAACCCGTTATGGCCAGCACATAGACGCCGTGCACAGTGACGGCAAGCAAGTGACGGTCACGGCGAACGATGGTGACCAGCGCCAGGCCCATGTGTTTGACGGTGTGGTGGTTTGCGCCGGTACTGCCAGCCGGGACCTGGCGGCGCAGTTGGGTGACCGCGTCAATATCTATCCCGTTAAAGGCTATTCCATTACGGTGAATTTGCAGGACGCCCAGAGCCAGGCATCTGCACCGATGGTGAGCCTGCTGGACGACGGCACCAAATTGGTCACCAGCCGCTTGGGGCTTGACCGCTTCCGTGTGGCCGGCACGGCAGAGTTCAACGGCTATAACCGCGACATTCGGGCCGACCGTATCCGTCCTTTGGTGGAGTGGGTACAGCAGTGCTTTCCGGGTGTGCGTACCGAAAGCGTGGTGCCCTGGGCCGGGCTGCGCCCCATGATGCCCAACATGCTGCCGCGCGTGGGACAGGGCAAGCGACCTGGCGTGTTTTACAACACAGGGCACGGGCACCTGGGCCTGACTCTTTCGGCCGTGACGGCCGATATGGTGGGGGCCATCGTTGCCTCCAGCTACGCCTAGTCCTGGCTATCCGCGCGGGCGCTCATAGGTGCGCAGCAGGCTGCTTTTATTGGCCACGCCCAGGTAGGATCTGTGCGTGTTGTTGTTGCCCGTCGCTCCGGGCAAGACGGAGTAGTTTGACTTCGTAAATGGCCCAGGCTTGGGTCAAATAGGCAGCCCAGCAGAGCTATAAAAAATGTGGAGTAGGCGCCGCGCACCGAGCCTGGTCGCACATTTCCCAGGGGGCCCACCTTCATGTATCGCAGGCTGGGGGCATGCCTATGGCCGGCATGCAACCCACTTTATTGGCGCAGCTTCGGTTAAATTTTGAGGCTCACGAGAGGCTCATACTTGTAACGTGTAGTATCGCCATCTTGTCTAGGCATATTTCTGTAATTGCTTTCCTCGATAGTAGACTCTTTCACAGCTTACGGGTTCAAAGGGCGTTCATGTTCAACCGCTTTCCATCCAAAGTGACATGGCCTCGGTGCGTGCGTCCGGCATTCTTGCTGCTCGTTCTGGCGTCGTTGGCCTCGTTTGCTTGGGCGGCTGAAACATGCAAACAGCTGGTTGCTACGGGCAACCCCGAGTACCCCCCGTATTTGTGGCGTGACCCCGCTGACAACAACCGTTTGATGGGCGCCAATGCTGATTTGGTGCAAATGGTGGCCAAGGAGATCGGTATCCCGATTGAGGTACGTTATGCCGGCTCCTGGGCCCGAGTGCAGGAGGAGGCCAAGCTGGGGCGTGTTGATCTGGTTGCCGGTGCTTTCTTTACCGTGGACCGCCTGGACTATATGGACTACGTCTATCCATCGTTCCGCGAGACGCGTTCTTTGGTGTGGGGCCGCCAGTCTGCCCCGATCAAATACCAGCGCTGGGCAGACTTGCAGGGCCTGTCCGGCGTGACCGTTATCAATAATAGTTTTGGCGAGGATTTCGACCGCTTTGCCAAAACTTCGTTGAAGATAGCTACCGTACCGAGCCTGGAGCAGGCGCTCAAGATGTTGCAGTTAGGTCGGGTGGACTATTTGGTTTACGAGGAATCGCCGGCTTTGGCCTACATTGCCAAGCTGGGCATCGATGGGTTGCTGCCTATGGCTGCGTCCATCAGTAACGAGAGCCTCTACCTGACGCTTTCGCACAAGTCTCCCTGCAACAGCAGTGAATTGCGTGCTGCATTGGCCAAGGCCATGTACAAGCTGGCACGCCAGAACGTGATGAAGAAAATGATCGATTCCAACATCCAGCTATGGCGCACGAAATAAAGCCCACAGCGATGGGACGTAGCAGGTGTTAGTAGCCTGCATATACAGCTACCTCCCGGAGGACATCCGTCGGAAAAGGACCGCGTGCCGAAGCTATCCCTAAGACAAATCATGACGCTGGGCGTAGCGCTTGGCATTGTGTTGCCTGCCTTGGTGCTGGGTAGCCTAATTGTGAACAACCGGTACGAGCGCGAGCTGGCCCTGCGCATACGCGAGCCCATGTTGCAGTACACCCAGCTGCTGTCCAGCGGCCTGGGCATACCGATCTGGAACGTGGACAAGGCGGTGGCCAAGCAGTTGATGGACTCTGTCATGCGCAACGCCGACGTGGTGGGCGTGAGGATCGATGACGAATTTGGCAAGGTCTTTGTTTCCAGTGAATCTGCGGGTCGGCGCCAGGGCACGGTGCTGAGCCAGCAAAGCGATATCTTGATGGATGGGCGGCGTGTGGGCCGTGTCACGGTGGAGCTCAGCACCGCCCGCGTTGTGGGGCAGCTATGGGCCGACTTCACCCGGCTGGGCCTGTTCATCCTGGCCCAGGTGGGCATTTCATTTCTGCTGGTGTTCTTGCTGGTGGAGCGCCGTGTGGTTCGCCCCTTGTATAGGCTGCAAATGGCCACGGCTAGGCTAGCGCGTGGCGAGCTGGACCAGGCGCTAGACTGGCACAGACACGATGAGATCGGCAGCCTCGCGTACAGCCTGGACAAGATGCGCGCGTCCCTCGGCCGGGCCATTGCCGAGCGTGACGCGAAGAATGCAGACCTGCAGCAGGAGCTGTATGACCGCCTGCGTGCCGAGCACGCTCTGCGTTTTACCGAGGCCAAGTTCAAGGCCATCTTCCATGCTTCGCCGCTGGCCATGACGGTGAGCCGCAACGAGCCCGACTACCTGATTGCCGACATCAACGACGCGGGACTGCGCCAGTTTGGTCTGCTACGCGACGACCTGGTCGGCGCCCGGCATGCGGTGCTGTGGTGCAACCCACAGGACCAGACCAATGTGCTGAACGTGATTGAGCGTGTAGGTCAAATCAAGGGCTATGAGGCTTGGTTGCACCGGGGTGACATACTGCCGGCGCGCGCCCAGGAAGACTTGGCTGCAGGCGCCAAGAGCACGATGGTGGAAGGGCGTGAAGACGCCATCCTTTGCGAAATCTCTGGCCGCAAGATCGATGTGGGCAGCGAGCAGCTGTTCGTGTTGGTACTGGAAGATGTGACCGAGCGCAAGCGCGCTGCCGAGATGATTTGGAACCAGGCCAACTTTGACCGCCTGACCGGCCTGCCGAACCGGCATATGTTCCAAAACCGGCTGGAGCAGGATATGGCGGCTGCCGAGCGCGACGGCTGTTCTCTGGCGCTGGTGTTTTTTGACCTGGACTTGTTCAAGGAAGTCAATGACACGCTGGGCCACGAAGTAGGCGACATGCTGCTGCAGGAGGCGGCGCGTCGCCTGCGCGTGGGCGTGCGGCAAACGGACCTGGTGGCCCGCCTGGGCGGCGACGAGTTCACCCTGATCCTCAGCGGTCTGACGGATGTAGGCTATGTGCACCATATCGTACAGGGTGCGCTGCAGCGCCTGGCCGAGCCCTTTTTGCTGGCCGGGCAGCAGGTACACATCTCCACCAGTGCTGGTTTGACCTTCTACCCGCAGGATGCAACCCAGGTAGAGGCTTTGCTGAAGAACGCCGACCAGGCCATGTATGCCGCCAAGAGCCAGGGGCGCAACCGCTACACCGTGTTTACGCCGTCCATGCAGGACGCGGCGCAGAAGCGCATGCGGCTCATCAACGACCTGCGTGTGGCGATAGCCGAGCAACAGTTCAGCGTTTTCTACCAACCCATTGTGGACCTGCGTACCGGCCATATCCACAAGGCCGAGGCCTTGGTACGCTGGCACCACCCGGTAGATGGCATGGTCAGCCCGGCCGACTTTGTGCCTATCGCCGAAGAGACCGGCATGATCGTGGACATAGGCAACTGGGTTTTCAGCGAGGCGGTGCAACAGGCGGCGGCCTGGCGCAAGACGCACGACCCGCAGTTCCAGGTCAGCGTGAATGTATCGCCGGTGCAGTTTCGCAACGAAGGCATAGACCAGGTCACCTGGCTGGCGCATTTGCAAGCTGCCGATATGCCGGGCGAGGCGGTGATGATCGAGATCACTGAAGGCCTGCTGATGGACGCCGGCGGCAACGTCACCGAGCAACTGCGCAGTTTCCGTCAGGCCGGCATAGGCCTTTCTCTGGACGACTTCGGTACCGGCTACTCCTCGCTGTCTTATCTGAAGAAATTTGACATCGATATTCTGAAGATCGATCAGGCCTTTGTGCGCAACCTCACTGCCGGTTCGGACGATATGGCTTTGTGTAACGTGATCATCGTCATGGCCCATACACTGGGCCTGAAGGTGGTGGCCGAGGGCGTGGAAACGCAGGAGCAGTGCGATCTTCTGGCTGCCGCCGGCTGTGACTACGGCCAGGGTTATCTGTTCGCGCGGCCTACGCCAGCGGCAGATATGCCGTTGAACCTTGCGTGGAAGCCTGCCCCCCAAGCTACGTACTCAATGAGCATCTAGCGCTTGTATTGCTTGCGCTGGTAGCTATATTTTTTATAGTGTGCGTCTAGGGCCGGCTGCCCGTTCGGCCCCAGCGGCGGGCAGCTTCTTCCGGGGTTGGCGGGCTTGGGGGGCTCTGTGCCAAGGTCGCCAGCGGTGCCAGCAGCGCATCCAGATCAGCGGCGTCAAACTTCAGCGCTCCGGCCGTGTCGTGGCCCAGCACGCTGTCGGCCAGCGCCAGTTTGCGCGCCTGCAGCTCCAGCATGCGCTCTTCGATGCTGCCTTCCACCACCAGCTTGTAGACGAACACCGGCTGGTCCTGGCCGATGCGGTGGGCGCGGGCCGTCGCCTGTTCCTCCACAGCAGGGTTCCACCACGGGTCCATGTGGATCACGGTGTCAGCGGCAGTCAGGTTCAGGCCGACGCCGCCGGCCTTCAGGCTTAGCAGCAGCACCGGAACTTCCTGCGCCTGGAAGCGCCGCACCACCGCGCCACGCTCCTTTGGCAGCGTCTTGCCGGTGAGGCTGAGAAACGGCAGTTCCAGCGAAGGCAGCTGCTCGGCCACCAGCTCCAGCAGCTCGGTGAATTGCGAAAACACCAGCACGCGCCGGCCTTCGGCCACCAGCGCGGGCAGCATGTCGCTCAGCAGCTCCAGCTTGGCGCGCTCCATAGTCTTGGCGGGCTTGCTGCCTTTGACCAAATGGGGGTCGCAGCACACCTGGCGCAGCTTCAGTAGCGCGTCCAGGATGCTGATCTGCGCGCCATTGAAGCTTTGGCGCTGCAGCACGCGGCGCACCTGCACATCGGCCGCCGCGCGCACGCCTTCATACAGCTCGCGCTGCTGGCCTTGCAGCTGCACGCGCTGGATCACCTCGGTGCGCGGCGGCAGTTCGCTGGCCACATCCTGCTTGCGCCGGCGCAGGATGAACGGGCGTACGCGCTGGGCCAGCAGTGCGGCGCGCAGGGTCTCGCCGTTTTCTTCAATCGGCTTGCGCCAGCGCGCAGCAAAGTGGCGGGCGTCGCCCAGAAACCCCGGCATCAGCCAGTCGAACTGGGTCCAGAGTTCGCCCAGGTGGTTCTCCATCGGCGTGCCAGTCATGCACAGGCTGTGCCGTGTCTGCAGACGGCGCAGGGCGCGGGCGCTGCGGCTGCCGGCGTTCTTCACCACCTGCGCTTCATCGAGGATCACCAGATGGAAGTGCTGCTCTGCCAGCTTATCCATATCGCGCCACAGCAGCGGGTAGGTGGTCAGCACCAGGTCGTAGCCGGCCATCTGCGCAAACAGCGCGCTGCGCTCCGGCCCCTGCAGTGTGAGCACGCGCAAGCCCGGTGCCATGCGTTGCGCCTCGGCCTGCCAGTTGAAGACCAGCGAGGTTGGCAGCACCACCAGCGCCGGCAGATCCAGCCGGCCCGCATTTTTCTCGGTCAGCACATGGGCCAGCGCCTGCGCGGTTTTGCCCAGGCCCATGTCGTCGGCCAATATGCCGCCCAGGCTGTGCGCGCGCAGATATTGCAGCCAGGCCAGGCCTTCGAACTGGTAGCCGCGCAGCTGCACCTGCAGGCCGGCGGGTGCGGCCACTGGCTGCGGCGCGCCCAGCGCCTTCAATCGTTTCGCCAGGCTCGCCAGGCCCAGATCGCCCTGCAATTGCCAAGTGTTGTGCGCGCCGACACGGTGCGCGTCCAGCAGGCTGGCGCGTAGTGCATCCAGGCGCCGGGCCTCCCAGGCGCCCAGCTTCAGCAGGCCCAGGTTCTGCGCGCGCAGCGGGTCGGTCAGCAGGTCGACCATGGCGCCGATGATGGCCTTCAGCGGCGCGGCCGGCGCGTCGATGCGGCGGCCGCCAGGTGCGCGCAGCGAGACGATGGCCAGGTCATCAATGCCTGCAATCTGCGCAGCGTTCAGCCAGCGTCTATCGCGGCGCAGCAGGTCGGCCAGCATCGGCGCCAGGTCCAGCGTTTCTCCGTCGATGTCGATGCCTAGACTCAACAGCCAGGCACCTTCGCGCGCCGGCAGCTGCAGCTTCTCCACGCCGCGCCCGGGCTTGACCAGCGGGCTGTCCAGCTCCTTGCCGATGATCTCGCCCGTATCTGGGCTGACCACCAGCTTCCAGCGTTGCACCGGTACGCTTTCATGCGCGAAGCCGGGCTTCACCACCACCGACCAGCCCAGGGCCTGCAACTGCGGCACCTGGTCGGCCCAGAAGTCGCCAAAGAATGCTTCCTGCGGCAGGGTCCACACAGGGCCTATCAACGGGCTGTGGTCGCGGCTGCGCCACTGGAAAGAGCTCGGGTCCAGCGGCACGAAACCCATGTCCCATACCCTGTCCATCGCATCCGCCTCGGCAGCCAAGTCGCGCCGCATTTTGACGACTGGGCCGCCGGTGTCGAACAGTTCTTGAACGGCGGCAGGGCGGTTGTTCAGGATCGAGGTTGGCGCCGGTGTCTGCCAGCGCGCGCCGCCGTCGGTGTGGTACGTCCAGTCGAATTGCGCCAGCGTCACGCTGTCGCCGCGCGGGCCTAGCTTGCCCTGCGGCTTCAGGCCCAGCAGGCCATCGCCACGGCCCAGCGTTTGCAGGGTGAGGCGTGGGCGGAAGTGGCCGGTGACAGCTTCGGTCGGCGGTGCTGGCGGCAGCGTTGCTTCCGCCTCCTGTGGACGATCTACGCGCAGCACGGCCATGACCCGCGCCGCATCTTCGTCAGCCAGGGTTGGCAGGCTTTTCAGCGTCGCAGCATCGGCCTGGCGCCGCAGCGCATCGACCCAGGCGGCCACAGCCTGGTCGCGCCGGTCGGCGCTGGGGGGCAGATTCGGGGGGCTGGTGCGGGGTCGGGCCATGCGGGGATTGTGCCGCGCGGGGTGGCTAGAACAAAAAGACAAGCCCCATCCTAGCCAGAGGTTTGTAGAGCCTCCTCCGGCTATCGAATTGCTACAAAAAAGTGATTAATTTATAGGAATAAAAATACCTGATTAGTTACTTGCCTCAGACACACCACCACAACCGTTCGCCCTGAGCTTGTCGAAGGAGCCTGTCCTGAGCTTGTCGAAGGGCTCAGGTTGCAAGCCCTTCGACAAGCTCAGGGCGAACGGGGGGGGGCATGGGCGTGCTTGCGTTCTGAGGCATGTACCTAATCAGGTAAAAATAACTGCTAGCGCAGGTATCGCCTGCGCTAGCAGCTATCAAATTCATATCAATTTTTTATAAAACCAACTGCAAGCTCAGCGCGTGCTGGTGACCTTGGACAAATGCCTAGGCCGATCCGGGTCCTGGCCGCGGGCGCGGGCTACGGCTTCGACCAGCAGGTAGAAGCTTTGGATGGCGGTGATGGGGTCCAGGTCTTCGTGCGGGGCGGTGGCCAGGGTCAGGTCGCGGCTGGTGACATCCTTGGGCGCTGCCAGCAGCACGCGGGCGCCGCGCTCGCGCATTTCTGCGGCCAGGGCTACCAGGCTGGCCTGGGCGGGGCCGCGTGGGGCGAACACCAGCATGGGGTAGGCGTCGCTGACCAGGGCCATGGGGCCGTGTTTGACCTCGGCGGCACTGAAGGCTTCGGCCTGGATGCCGCAGGTTTCCTTGAACTTCAGCGCGGCTTCATTGGCAATGGCCAGGCCGGGGCCGCGGCCTATGACCATCAGCCGCTCGGCGTTCAGCAGCGGCGCGATGGCGGCGGACCAGTCTTGCTGGCAGGCTTGGTGCAGCGCGTCGGGCAGGCCGGCCATGTGGGCGATGAAGTCGTTTTGTTCGCTCCAGCAGGCGGCCAGGCGGGCGCCGGCGACCAGGGCGCAGATGAAGCTCTTGGTGGCGGCCACGCTGAGCTCGGGGCCGGCGTGCAAGGGCATGGCCCAGTCCACGGCGGCGGCCAGTGGCGAGGCCACGTCGTTCACCAGGGCCACGGTGCTGGCACCCGCGCGCTGGAATAGCTGCATGGGCTCTACAAGGTCCGGGCTGCGGCCAGATTGCGAGATGGAGATGGCCAGCATGTGTTCTATGGCCAGCGGCGCCTTGTAAAGGGTCAGCAGCGACATGGGCAGGGATGTGACCAGCTGGCCGTTGCGCGCCATGATCAGGTAGGCCATGTAGGCGGCTGCGTGGTCCGAGCTGCCGCGTGCAATGGTCACGGTGCCACTGGGCGGGCGGGCGCGCAGGGCTGCGCCCAGGGCGGCATAGCGGTCGGCATCGGCGGCAAGTTGCAGCTGGACTTGTTGGGCGGATGCGACCGCCTCGGCGTACATATGGGTAGAGGGGGTAGAGGGGGTAGTGGGGGTGTGAGTGGATACCGTCATGGCGCTGTGGTGTGGTGACTTGTTGGGCCGAAGAAGTGGAACTAGGAAGATCAGGAGACGAAATGCATGGCCAGCAGCTGCAGCGCGCCTTGCAGCGCATCGGCCTGGGGCTGCACCAGCCGCGCATGCAGATAGGCTGGCAGGCGCGGCGCCAAGCGCTGGCCTACGCTGCCCCAGATGGCCAGCGGTAATTGGCCCGCCGGGTCTACCGACAGCGCCAGGCGCTCCAGCGTGTGGACGGCTTCGTCCAGCAGTTGCGCAGCAAAAGTATCTTGCGCCGCGCAGTCGAACACCAGGGGCGCGAGCGTGGCGAATTCGGCCTGGCCTGCGGCACAGCACCAGACCAGCAAGGCCTCGGCAGACGGGCCTGCGGCTTGCAGTACGGCGTGGGTGAGCGGGCTGGGCGGGCAGCGGCCGTCCAGCGCCTGCTGTGTCCGGTTGACCGCGCGCAGGCCCAGCACGGCGCCGCCGCCTTCGTCACCCGACGGAAAGCCCCAGCCACCGGCCCCAGAGCGCCGGCCGTCCGCATGCTGGGCCTGGGCCACGGTGCCGGTGCCGGCGATGACCAAGGCGCCAGGTTGGCCCTGGTACGCCCCCAGCAGGGCGGTGAATACATCGGAATCCGCCGCCAGATGGGCGTAGCCCGGGTTGGCCGCCAGAAAGGCCGAGCGCCAGCCGGTGTGGTTGTAGCCCGCAATGCCTATGCCCAGCGCGCAGTTGTGCAGGTCGGGTAGGGGCTGCTCGCCCAGCGTGCTGGCTTGCGCGGCCCGTTCAATCGCCAGCGTGATGTTCTGCCAGGCCTGGGGTATGCCTTGCATCAAGCCGGACGCGCCAGCCTTGCCTTCGCCCAGTAGCGTACCGTCGCGCAGGGTCAGGCGGGCGCGGGTGCTGCTACCGCCGCCGTCCACGCCCACCAGGTAGTGGATGTGTGCGGGCAGGTTTGTGCGTGTGACTATGGGGGGCGGCTGCGTCATACCGTGTGGGCCGATCGCATATTGCCGGGGCGCAGGCGTGGGCAGGCGCTGCCGTCGGCGCGGAACAGGTACATGGCTTCGGGCGAGGCGCGCACGATGACGGAGTCGCCCAGGCGCACCAGGGCATTGCCGTCGCCGCGCACCACCAGTTCCTGGCCGTCGTCGGTCTTCAGGTACAGCAAGTTGGATTCGCCCAGGTGTTCCACCAGGCTGATCTCGGCGTCCAGTGCGGCATCGTCTACACCCGGTGCACGCTCGCCAGAGAGGATTTCGCAGTGCTCGGGCCGCAGGCCGATTTCTACCGATTCGCCCACCTGCAGCCCGGTGTTGTCCACCGTGGCAAGGAATTTGCAGCCATTGCCCAGTTGCACGCGCACGCCGTTCTCCGCCAGCTCGATGACGCGCGCCGGCAGCAGGTTGATGGTGGGCGAACCTATAAAGGTGGCCACAAAGCGGTTGGCCGGCTGCTGGTACAGCGACAGCGGCGTGCCGGCCTGCTGCACCCGGCCTTCATGCAGCACCACGATCTTGTCGCCCAGGGTCATGGCTTCGATCTGGTCGTGCGTCACGTAGACCATGGTGGCCGCCAGGTCGCGGTGCAGGCGGGCCAGTTCGATGCGGGTCTTGGCGCGCAGGGCGGCGTCCAGGTTGGAGAGCGGTTCGTCGAACAGGAACAGACGCGGCTCGCGCACGATGGCGCGGCCAATGGCTACGCGCTGGCGCTGGCCGCCAGACAGTTCGCGTGGCAGGCGCTGCAGCAGGTGGTCTATGTGCAGTACCTTGGCGGCCTCCACCACCCGGCGCTCAATTTCGGCCTTGTCGGCGCCATGGATCTTCAGACCGAAAGCCATGTTGCGGTACACCGTCATGTGCGGATACAGCGCATAGCTTTGGAACACCATGGCGATGCCGCGCTCGGCCGGGGGCAGGTGGGTGACCACGTCGTCGCCAATGCGCAGCGTGCCGCTGTCAATGTCTTCCAGGCCGCACAGCACGCGCAGCAGGGTGGACTTGCCGCAGCCACTGGGGCCGACCAGCACTACCAGTTCACCGTGTTCGATGTCGAGGCTAACGTCCTGCAGCACGGGCGTGCTGCCGAAGGATTTGGAGACGTTTTGGATGGAAACTTTTGCCATGGTTTTTTAACGGGTTACTTGACTGCGCCGGCGGTAATGCCGCGTATCAGTTGACGGGAAAACAGGGCGTAGAGCACGACGACCGGCACGATGGCCAGGGCCAGCGCGGCCAGCACGGCATTCCAGTCGGTGGCGTACTGGCCCACGAACTGTTGTATGCCCAGGGTGATGGTCTGGGTCTTTTCCGAGGGCGCCAGGATCAGCGGGAACCACAGGTCGTTCCAGATCGGCACCATGGTGAATACCGCCACCGTGGCAATCGCCGGGCGTATCAGCGGCACCACCACCTGGAAGAAGATGCGGAACTCGTCAATGCCGTCGCAGCGCGCAGCGTCTTTCAGCTCGCCCGGCACCTGGCCCATGAATTCCGACAGGATCATGATGGCCAGCGGCAGGCCCTGGGCCACGTACACCAGCACCAGGGCGGTGAGGGTGTTCACCAGGCCCAGGCTGACCATGGTTTGCAGTATGGACACCGTGCCCAGGCGTATCGGCACCATGATGCCGAAGGCAAAGAACAGGCGCAGCCAGCGGCTGCCTTTGAAGCGGTATTCGGTCAGGCCCCAGGCCGCCATGGAGCCCAGCAGCAGGATGAAAAACAGCGACGCCACGGTGACGATGAAGCTGTTGCCAAAGTACAGCCATACGTCCGAGCGGGCCAGCACCTTGTGGTAGCCGATCAGTGAAAAGGTCTCCGGCGTGGGCCAGGCCAGCGGGTCGTCAAATATGGCGCCGCGTTCCTTGAAGGAGTTCATGAACACCAGCAGTATGGGCGCCAAGGCCAGCACCAGGTAGCCCAGCAGGGCGGCATGCACAAAGACACGGCTGGGGGCGACTTTCATCATAGGTTTAGCCATCATTTCCTCACAGGGCGAAGCGCTGCAGGCGGCGCTGTACCAGCAGAAAGTAAGCCGCCACGCCCAGCAGAATCACCAGGAACATCAGCGTGGCCACGGCCGCACCCATGGTGGCGCTGGCCACCTGCGACTGGTAGCCGAAGAAGGTGCGGTAGAACAGCGTGCCCAGAATGTCGCTGCTGTAGTTGGGCCCGGCCAGCCCGCCTTTGACGGTGTAGATCAGGTCAAACGCATTGAAGTTGGCCACAAAGGTCAGGATGGTGACCAGGCCCAGGGTTGGCAAAATCAGCGGCAGGCGTATCTGCCAGAAGATGCGCCAGGGCGAGGCACCTTCGACCACGGCAGCTTCGATTACGTCTTCTGGGATGGCGATCATCGCGGCGTATATCAGCATCATGGGAATGCCCACGTACTGCCATACCGACATTAGCGACAGCGTGACCAGGGCTGACGACTCCAGCCCCAGCCAGGGTGCGAACCAGTCCTGCAGCCCGACCAGCGACAGCAGGTGCTCGGACACGCCCCACAGCGGCGACAAAATCAGCTGCCAGACAAAGCCGACGATCACCACCGACAGCAGCGTCGGCAGAAAGAATACCGTGCGGTAGAAGGCCGCAAAGCGCACATTGCGCAGCGACAGCAGTGCGGCCAGCAGCAGGCCAATCGGGTTCTGCAACAGCATGTGGATGCCGAAGAACTTCAGGTTGTTCTGCATGGCGTTCCAGAAGCTGGCCGACCACTGCGGGTCTTGCAAGATGGTGCTGTAGTTGGCCAGGCCGGAGAAGCTGCGCACACCGGTTTCATTGGTGCTGTAGAGGCCCAGGCGTAATGTATCGATCAACGGCAGGGCGCTGAAGATGGCGTAGATCAGCAAGGCGGGCGTAATAAACACCAGCACCCGCCAGGAAAATCCTTGTTTCATGGGAGACCTTGTTGGTCGGAGAAAGAAGCGGAAGGGGCATCAAGCCCCGCTCGGGCTGAGCTCGTCGAAGCCCTCTCGAAGGGGCGTTTCGACAGGCTCAACGCGAACGGGGATTGGGCGCTTTACTTGCCTGGCGTGTACCACTTGGCAAATCCGGTCTGGATTTGCTGCGCGGCGTCTTTGGGCGCCATCTTTAGGTTCATGACCTGCGAGCTCACGTTCCACAGCTCGTTTTCCATGCTGGGGGTGCCTCGGTTCATGATCTGTGCGTTCAGGCGGATGGTGCTCTTGCACTGGCTGCGCCAGCTGATCATTTCCTTGGCGACCGGGTTCTTCACCTCGATCGCGTGGCTGGACAGCGAGAAGAAGCCGGTGGCCTTGTTGGTGTACAGGTCGGCAAACTCCTTGCTGGCCAGCCAGTTCAGGAACACCTGGGCGTCGGCCTTGTTTTTGCTCTTGCTGTTGATGCCCATGCCGATGTCGGTGTGGTCCGAGATGTAGCAGGGGTCGCCGGCTTTTTGCACCGGTGGCTTGAAGGCGCCGAAATCGACTTTGCTGTTTTGCTCAAAGTACGAGATGTCCCACGAGCCGGTAGGGTAGATGGCAGCGCGGCCAGAGCCGAACAGGTTTTGCGAGTCGCCATAGGTCTGCGCCTGGTAGCCCTTGGACATATAGGGTGCCCACTTGGCCATGGTTTCCCAGGTGCTGACGAATTCGGGGTCGGTGAACTTCTTCTTGCCGCTGATGATGCCCTTGCGGCCTTCTTCACCCTTCCAGTGGTTCGGGCCAATGCCGGTGAAGACGATCTGGTTGGTTTCCCACTGGTCGGCGGTGCCCAGGGCCAGCGGTGTGACCTTGCCGGCGGCCTTGATCTTGTCCAGTGCGGTGAAGAAGTCGGCCTCGGTCACGGGCACGCTCAGGCCCAGGTCGGCAAACACCTTTTTGTTGTAGAAGAAACCGTGGATGACGGATGCCATGGGCATGCAGTGGGTGCTCTTGCCATCGTCCGACTGCCAGGCCACTTGGGCCGACTCGGGAAAGTTCTTCAGGCCCGGAGTGCCATTGAGCTTTTCCAGAAAACCTTTCTTGGCCAGGTCCAGCGACACGTCGAACGGGCGGCAGGTGATCAGGTCGCCGGCGGTGCCTGCGGTCAGGCGGGTGTTCAGGGCAGAGTCGTATTCGGGTGGCGAGGTGGGCGAAAACTTGACGGTGATGTTGGGGTTGGTCTTGTTGAAGGCGGGCAACAAAACTTCTTCCCACAAGGCCTTGTCGTCGACACGCCAACTCTCGATGGTGAGGCTGCCGGCACTGGCAAGGCCGCTGCAAACAAGAGCCACGGCGGTGGCGGCAAGGCGGAGTTGGTAGCGCATGGGGGGTGTTCTCCTGGTCGTTGGTTGAGGCTGACTGCCACTACGGACGGGATGTCTGGGTGCACAGTAGCCCGGAGGTTATGCTGTGATGTCCGTAACATCAAACCGCCCACATTCGCGTAACTTACTGTTTAAGTTGTTGATTTTGTTTATGTTTATTTCGCCTTCCATTCCGTTGCATTACGCTTTATTACGTTGCGGTACGCTTCGCCTGGGTGGCTGGGGCGACCTGGCGGGCGCTGGGCTCACATAACATTACATTTCGACAGGAAATGAAAGTATTCGCCTTGTTCGTCTTGGGTCTGGCCGGCTGGCTGGCTGGGCTGCCGGCAGTGCAGGCGCAAGCCCAGCCCCAGCCGGTGGACGTCTTGCACTGGTTGACCTCGGCCAGCGAGCGCCGGGCGGCCAACCTGCTCAGCCAGTACCTGGCGGCCAACGGCGTGCAGTGGCGCGATGCCGCAATTCCTGGCGGAGGTGGCATGGCGGCGGTCAAGGTGCTGAAAAGCCGGGTGCTGCTGGGCGACCCGCCGGACGTGGCCCAGCTGATAGGCACCACCTTGACCGACTGGGCCGACGTGGGCTTGGTACTGCCCCTGAATGCTGTCGCCACCCGCCAGCGCTGGGCGCAAACCCTGTTTCCCACGGTGATGGAACTGGTGAGCTACCAGGGCGATGTGATTGCGGCGCCACTGGGCATACACCGCATCAACACCTTGCTGTACAACCGCCGCATCTTCACCCGCCTGGGCCTGGTGCCACCCCGCAGCTGGGCCGAGTTTGAGATCCTGGCGCGCAAGCTGCAGGCTTCCGGCATCAAGCCGCTGGCCTGGAGCGACGAGCCCTGGCAGATCGCCACGGTGTTCGAGTCCGTATTGCTGGGCGAGGTCGGCCCGGCGCTGTACCGCGACCTGATCGTGCAGCGCAAAAGCAGCGCCTGGCTAGACCCGCGCGTAGAGCGTGCGCTGAACCGCCTGCGCTGGCTGCGTGCCGTGAATGGCGACACCCCGCGCGAGCAACCCTGGACCGACGCAGCCCGTCAGTTGTTGTTGGGCAATGTGGGCATGATGGTCATGGGCGACTGGGCCAAGGGCGAGCTGATGGCCTGGGGCGCCAGCCCTGTGAAGGATTTTGGCTGCGTGGTCGTGCCCGGCACCGAGAACATGCACCTCTACAGCATCGACACCCTGGCCATGCTGGTGAACGCGCGGCACCGTGAGGCCACGCAGGAGAAGGTGGCCGAGCTGGTCTCCAGCCTGCCAGCGCAGCTGGCCTACAACCGTATCAAGGGCTCGGTGCCCACGCACCGCGATATCGACATCAGCAGCCTGGACAGCTGCGCGCGCGACTCCTGGGACACTTTTGCCGACCCGCGCAGCGCCCGTGTGCCCAGCCTGGCGCACCGCATGGCGGCCGACGAGTCCATCAAAGACGCGGTCGCCCAAACCCTGTGGCGTTTCCTGGCCGACGCGCGCATGGAGCCCGCTGAGGCCCAGCGCCGGCTAGCCGCCGTGATCCGTGCACCCAGTGCCGAACGTTGAAACTGAGCTATGAACAGAACCATCCTGGTCGTGGACGACGACCAAAAAACCCGCAACCTGCTCAAGACTTACCTGGAGAAGCACCAGTACGAGGTGCGCGTGGCGCATGACGGTGCCAGCTTTCTGGCCGAATTTGAGCGCTTCAAAGATGAGCTGAGCCTGGTGATTCTGGACGTGATGCTGCCCGACACCGACGGCTTCACGCTGTGCCAGACCGTGCGCAAGCAGTCGCCCGTGCCCATCATCATGCTGACCGCCAGCGCTGACGACACAGACCGCATCGTCGGCCTGGAGCTGGGCGCCGACGACTACATCGCCAAACCGTACAACCCGCGCGAACTGCTGGCCCGCATCAAGGCCATCCACCGGCGCATGCAGCTGGGCGGGGGCGGGGCGGCACTGCGTTATCTGCGCTTTGCGGGCTTCACCATGGACCTGCTGGAGCGCCAGCTGACCGACCCGGCCGGCGCCCTGGTGGTGCTGACCAGCATGGACTTCAACCTGCTGCGCTTCTTCGCCGAGCATGCCGGTGAAACCCTGGACCGTGGCCGGCTGATGGAGCAAACCCGGGGCCGCGACCTGGGCCCGCTGGACCGCTCGCTGGACGTGCAGATCAGCCGCCTGCGCCAGCGCCTGCACGACGATGGCAAGCAGCCCCTGCTGATCAAGACGGTGCGTGGCAGCGGCTACGTGTTCTCTGCCGACGTGGTGCCCGCCAGCGATGGCTAAACGCCTGCACTGGAGGCTGCCCGACAGCCTGCTGGGCCGCATCGTGCTGGTGATGGCCCTGGGCGTAGGCAGCGCGCAGCTGGTAGGCACGCTGCTGTGGGCGCGCCAGCTGCGCGAGAGCGCACGCACCGAGGCCCTAGTGGCGGGCCGGCACCTGGCCTTGAATGCGGCGGGCGCTTTGCGCTTCTTCCGCGACCTGCCGCCCAAGTACCGGCCCATTTTGATCGAGCAGCTGCGCACCATGGGCGGCACCCGCTTCTTCGTCAACGTAAACCGTGCCCGCGTGCCGCTGACGCCGATTGCCGGCAATGGCCTGGTGGATGCGGTGGTGGACGTGGTGCGCGACGACCTGATGCGCAACCTGCACACCGCCCAGGCGCCCGACGTGGCCTTCGCCTGGCCGGATGGATTGCAAGTGTCTGACGACGGCCGCATGGTGCGCGACCTGCCCGAGTCCTGGGTCGAAGCCACTTTGCTGATACGCCCGCGCCCGGCGCCGGTGCTGGTGATACAGGCCGAGTTTGAGCCGGGGCGCTGGCTGTACCTGGCCGCGCCCATGCCCGACCCGTACTTTCTGGATAACGCCAACCCGCTCACCGCCGACCGGGTCGCGCTGCAGCTGGTGACCTTGCTAACGGTGCTGCTGCTGGCCGTCTTGCTGGTGCGTGGCCTGATCCACCCGCTGAACCGTATTGCATCCGCCGCCAATGCCTTCGGCAGCGACAGCGCACCCGAGCCTGTGCCCGAAACCGGCACTGCCGAGCTGCGCCGCACCGCGCGCGCCTTCAACGAGATGCAGGCCCGTATCCAGCGCTACCTGGTGGACCGCGAGCGCCTGTTTCTGGGCATCTCGCACGGCTTGAAGACGCCCATCATGCGGCTCAAGCTGCGCACCGAGTTGCTGGACGACGAGGCCCTGCAAGCCGATTTCCACGAAGACCTGGACGACCTGGACGTGATGGTCAAGGCTGCGCTGCAAAGCGTGAAAGACACCGACATCCACGAAAACCTGACGCCCGTGCGGCTGGACACCTTGCTGGCGCGCCTGGCCAAGCGGCCCATCCACCCGAATGCCAGTATCGAGTTCGTGGCCGATGCTGTGAGTGTGCAGGGCAAGCCGCTGGCGCTGGAGCGGGCTTTCAGCAACCTGCTGGACAACGCTGTGCTCTACGGTGAACGGGTGCAAATGCGCCTGAGCGACCGGGGCGCCTTGGCGGTGGTGGAGGTGCGTGACTTTGGCCCGGGCATCGCGCAGGCCTCTATGTCTGCCGCGTTTGAGCCGCATGTGCGCCTGGGCCACGGCCAGCAGAACAACCGCACCGGCACCGGCCTGGGCCTGGGCATTGCGCGCAACATCATCCTGGCGCACGGCGGCGAAATCCGCCTGCACAACCACGCGGAGTGCGGCCTGGTGGTGACCGTGCTGCTGCCCGCTGTGCAGACGGAGTAGCGGCAAGCCTGCAGCGAAAATTTATAAGAAATAAGCCTCTGGTGCAGATGTTACCTGCGCGAGTAGCTATAAAAGACGTAGCAGTTTCAGCACAGGCTGATCGACCCACCTTCGACGTAGACCGCCTGCAAGGCCAGGTCGCGGTCCAGCACCACCACATCGGCCCAGGCGCCAGGCTGCAAGCGGCCCCGGTCAGTCCAGCCCATGTGGTCGGCTGCATAGGTGGACACGCGGTGCGACGCATCCGCCAGGTCCAGCCCCAGCTTGTCCACCAGGTTGCGCAGGGCCTGGTCCATGCTGAGTACCGAGCCTGCCAGCGTGCCGTCAGGCAGGCGTACACCGCCCATGCATTTGGTGACCGTGTGGCGGCCCAGCTTGTAATCGCCGTCGGGCATGCCGGCGGCCGACGTGGAGTCGGTCACGCAGTAGAGCTTGGGAATGGCGCGCAGCGCGGTGTGGATGGCGCCGGGGTGCACGTGCAGCAGGTCCGGGATCACCTCGGCAAACTCGGCATGGGCCAGCGCCGCGCCCACCATGCCGGGCTCGCGGTGGTGCAGGGCCGACATGGCGTTGAACAAGTGCGTGAAGCCCGTGGCGCCGCAGCGCAGCGCGGCCACACCTTGCTCGTAGCTGCCCGTGGTGTGGCCCAGTTGCACTTTGAAGCCTTCGGCCACCAACTGCGCGATGAGGGCGTCGTTGCCGCCCACCTCGGGCGCCAGCGTGATGAGGCGGATGGGCGCGATGGCGTGCAGGCGGTGTATTTCTTCAAAGCTCGCGGGGCGGGCGAACGGTGGCTGCGCGCCCAGGCGCGCCTCGCTGATGTACGGGCCCTCCAGATGCACGCCCAGCACGCGCGCGGCGTTGGGTGCGCGCTGCGCACACAGCCGGCCCATGGCGGCAAAGGCCATGTCCAGATCGCTCTGCGGTGCGGTCATCGTGGTGGCCAGCAGGCTGGTCGTGCCGTGGCGTGCGTGCAGCGTGGCTACGTGCAGAGCCGCGTCGCCGCCTTCCATGATGTCGTGGCCCGCGCCACCGTGCACATGCAGGTCGATGAAGCCGGGTAGCACCAGCGGCAGGCTGCCATTGCGTACTTGTGCCGCGTCTACCGCCGTACCGGTCAGCTGGGCAATGCGGCCGTCTGCGCCGAAGTGGATGTGGCCGCTGACGAAACCTTCAGGGGTCAGGATATGTCCGTGGATGGATGGCATAGAAGTCTTTTCAAGCGGAGCTGGCCGGTAAAGTGCCGCAAAGGCGTAAGGTTAGAATCTTAAGCTTCTACCCGTAGCTCAGTTGGATAGAGCATCAGCCTTCTAAGCTGAGGGTCACAGGTTCGATCCCTGTCGGGTAGACCATCACACACCGCTTCCCAATATCTTCCAGATTCTTATCAAAACTGCCTGCGGCGCAGGTATTATCTGCGTTGGTAGCTATATAAATTATAGCTTTCTCGCTGCCTGGACGGGGATATTGGATCTTGTTGAACAAGATGCCGCGCTTTTCTTCGTCTCTTGGCGCTGTGCACCCACTGGCCCGCAACCGTATATCGTTTCGCTGCGCGAAGCGCTGGGGCGATCAACTTTAGGCGAAAGCGCAATGGCATGTTTGGCCGCATAAAAAAATGGATCGCCCTCGCGTCTGAGGCCGTACAGGGCGGCGGCGAGTTGGACCAGATCGAGGCCTGGGCTGCTGCGCGGGGCTTTGTTTTTGAGCCCTCGGAGATTGCTGGAAATTTTGCCTTGGCTGGCAAAGTCGGTGGCTACGAGTGGCGCTTGCAGCGCTTGCAGACTGACAGAGACTTTATCGTCGGCACCGAGTTGCGCGTACGCGCGGACGTTTCTCTGGACCCCGGAATCGCCATCATGCTGATCAATCGGCCCCTGAAAGAAGCGTTGGAGCAGCGCGCCTTTGAGCAGGTAACGCACGGCGTGCAGACCATGGTGGACACCGATCTCCCCGAGGAGGCGCGCTGGCTGGCGCTCTACGACCAGGTCGGCTGGAGCAGCGCCCCCCTGGAATTCTGGGACCGCTACGCCATCGTGGCGGAAACCCGGGCCCAGGCCCAGCAGTGGCTGGAGGGCCCCTTGCTCCCCCTGTTGATGGACTGGCCTACGCCGGCCGTGCAGCAGATGACGCCGTTCATCCTGCGCCTGCATCACGGGCGGCTGGAACTGCGCATGGAGTACGGCAACGCTGACCTGGCTGTGCTGGAGCATGTCTGCAAGCTGTTCCAGCAAGCCTGCATATCGGCGCAGACCTTGGTGGCGGATGGAGCGCAGTACCGCTGAATCGGCTCTGCGGCTAGCTCAGCCGTCGGACTCAATGATGCGCAGCAGCGCTGCACGGTCCCGCACCATCAGGCCCGAGGGCTCGATGCGTATCACCTCGTCGCGCTCCATGGACTTGAGCTCCTGGTTTACGCGCTGGCGTGACGCACCTAGCAACTGCGCCAGCTCTTCCTGAGCCAGCTGCAGGCTGATGCGCACCTCGTTGGCATTGGCCAGGTTGGGAATGCCGTAGCTGCGCACCAGGTGCAGCAACTGTTTGGCCAGCCGGGCGCGCAAGGGCAGGGTGTTCAGGTCTTCCACCAGGCCAAATAGCTGGCGGATGCGCCGCGAGTGCAGTCGCAGCAGCGCTTCATACAGCTCGGTGTGCTGGCCCAGTATTTTTTGGAAGTCGGCCTTGGCCACGCACAGTAGCGTGGTGTCGCCGTGCGCATAGGCGTCATGGGTGCGGCGGTCGCCGTCGAAGATGGCCACGTCGCCAAACCAGGTGCCAGGCTCCATATAGGTCAGGGTGATCTGCTTGCCCGAGATCGAGGTGGAGCTGACCCGCACTGCGCCCTTGGCGCAGGCAATCCACTCCTCTGGCGGGTCGCCGCGGGCTGCGATCAGCCCGTTGTCCTGGTAGCGTTTGACGTAGGCGCAGCGAAGAATATCGTGCCGTAGCGAGGGTGAGAGCGTGGAAAACCAGCGGCCGGTGTTGATTGCTGCACGTTCTTCAATGGTCAGTATGGGTTCGTCCATGGTCTCTTATTTTCCTGGCGGCTGAATCCTGGATTGTCGCGCCGCGCTTATCTGCCGCGTTTGCGGGTTGTTACCCGGGGTTTAAAAAAGCTGGCTAATATGGTTCTGCGGTCTCGCAGGGCGCCGGATATGCCTTAAATGGGGGTTGTTAAGGCCATAATTTCGATGCTTAAAATTGTTACCAGTCGCGCCCTCTAATGGTATGGTCTATCTGTATTAAAAAAACGTCATCAAATCGCAGTGAAATTACGTAACACCCTCCTAGGTTCGACCCTTCTCGTCGCCGCTTTTGGTAGTTCCGCCTTGTCGCTGGGACGTGCAAGAGGCGCCGTCGTATTGGGTCAGCCACTGGACTTGGCGATAGACGTGCGTTTGGACTCTGCGGATGACAGCGCGAGCAATTGCTTCGAGGCCGAGGTGTTCCACGCGGAGACCCGGGTGGACCCCAACCGGGTACGCGTGATTCTGGTTGCTGGCTCGCAAACGCAGGACGCCGTGGTGCGCGTGCGTTCATCTGCGGCGGTAGACGAACCCGTGGTTGGCGTGGTGCTGCGATCGCTGTGCAGCCAAAAAACTTCCCGCCGCTACGATTTTTTGACAGATTTCCCAGTAGAGACGCGTTCTGCGGCCGTGCCCACCATCATCGCGGCAGCGGTTACCAGTCCTCCGGCGGCCGCTCCATCACCGGCCCCCGATGCGCCTGCACCTGTGCAGGCCCGCACTCCGGCTCCTGCGCCCCGTCCGGCGCGTGTGCGTGCTACGCCAAACCCGGCCAATGTGCCCCAGGCCGTGGCGGCCCCGAAAGTGGAGGCGGCGCCGAAGCCCGTCGTTGCCAAAGAAGCGCCGCCCGCACCCAAGCCGGTCGTCAAGGCCGAAACACCAGACAACAAGCCGCATTTGAAGCTAGAGGCCACCGAGACCCCCGACGAACGCGTGGTCCAGCTGAAGCCTGCAACGGATATGGTGGTGGCTCCTGAGGAAAATGCACAAAAACGGGCTGAGGCCGCCGCAGCATGGCGCGAGCTGAACCATTTGCCTGCGGATAAACCGGAAGAGAAGCAAAGGCTGCTCAGTCTGGAGGCTGAATCCAAGGCGCTCAAAGCCCTGCTGGCCAAGAATGAAGCGGACTTCAAGCTGCGCTTGGAGCGGCTGGAAAACAGCCGCTCCGACGACGGCCTGGTCTATACCCTGGCTGGTCTGCTGGCAGCCGCTGTGGCTGCTGCGGGCTTTTTCTGGAACCGCGCGCGCAAGTCGCCACGCTCAGGCGGCGGAACCGATTGGGCCCACCATGGCGAGCTCAGCGCCGAAGAGGTTGAACACCTGGCAACTCCTAGCCGTGCCGCCCCGCTGACGGTACAACCACCGCCCAACACTTTGCCCGGCGCAAACCAGGACACCGAGGTAGATGAGTCCTTGGTAGCCGATCTGCAGCGGCTGAATGCCATGACGGCGCCGCCCGTGCCGCCGGTGCAAGCGCCCACGCTACGTCAGCGTGTGACGTCTGAGCCTGTGCGTGGCCAGTACCCCGAAGATTTTCTGGATGTGCAACAGCATGCCGAGTTCTTTGTGTCCCTGGGCCAATATGACCAGGCGATTGAGGTGCTGCGCAAGAACGTCGATGAAAACATCGAAGTCAACCCACTTGCCTACCTGGAGCTGCTGAAGATATTCCACTCGCTGGGCCGCAAGAGCGAGTTCAACCACCAGCGCGATGCGTTCAACCGCATCTTCAACGGCCATGTACCTGCGTTCGAGTCGTATGCGGATGAGGGGCGTGCGCTGGAAGCTTATCCCGCCGTCCTGCGCAGCATCGAAACCCTGTGGGAAAGCCCCAAGGTTTTGGACTTTATTGAGTCCTGCCTCTTCCGCGACCCGGCCGCAGCTCCGATCAAGCCCTTCGACCTCGCGGCCTACCGCGAGTTGCTATTGTTGTACGCCATGGCCAAGAGTGTGGTTCGCAAGGGTGTTGCACCGCTGGCTGTGGATGGTGTTTCTTCGGAGCGTGGCGGCCGTATCAGCGGGCGCCAACAGCTGGAGCCAGGCCTGAAATCTTCGATGGTTGATGGCGAGGCTGGGCTGCGCGAAACCACTTTCACCCAGCCCATGCTGTTGATGCAGGAGTCGGCTGTGGCGACCTTGGACGATGTGCCGGATGACACGGAAGAGGCTGCGGTCGAGAAAGCGCCGGTGGACCTGGATCTTGACTTGGACTTGGATCTGGACTTCTCCAACTCCGAACTGGCGGCCATGGAGCAGCGGCCCGTGGCTCCAGATACCCAGGAGCCTCAGGAGCCTCAAGATTCGGCTTTGCCCAGCCTGGATTTTGTGATCGACGATGAGCCCGCGCCTACGCTGCCACCGCCTTCGGTGGCACCGACTCCTGCTGCACCGAACAGCCATTTGCTGGAGTTCGATCTCTTTGATCCACAGGTCGAAGCCAAGATCGCGCCGAAGAACAAATAAGCCTATCGGATGGCGGACAAGAGCTTCAGTGCTCTTGCCCAGAAAAAAGGGCCTGACGCTATAAATCAAATAGCGTCAGGCCTTTTTTGATGGATGGGTGAGCTGCGGCTTAGCGGCGCACCTGCAAAGCACCGGGGTTGACGATATTGGTCGGCGTACCCTTGATGAAGTTCAGCACGTTGTCAAACGCGGCGTTGAAGTACATCTCATAGCTGTTTTGCTCCACATAGCCGATATGTGGCGTGCAGATGCAGTTCTCCAGCCGCAGCAGCGCGTGGCCCTGCAGAATTGGCTCGCTCTCAAATACGTCCACGGCGGCCATACCGGGGTGGCCCCGGTTCAGGCCGGCCAGCAGGGCATCGGGCTCGATCAGTTCGGCGCGCGAGGTGTTCACCAGCAGGGATGTAGGTTTCATGCGCGAAAGGTCTTCTAGCGTGACGATGCCCCGGGTTTCGTCGTTCAAACGCAGGTGCAGGGACAGCACGTCCGACTGCATGAACAGGTCTTCTTTACTCGACGTTACTTCCACGCCATCGGTCAGCGCGCGTGCGCGTGAAGTGTCGCGGCCCCAGACCAGCACCCGCATGCCAAATGCGCGTGCGTAGCCAGTGACGATCTGGCCAATGCGGCCATAGCCCCAAATACCCATGGTCTTGCCCTTGAGCAGGGTGCCCATGCCGAAATTGGGTGGCATGGAAGCGGTTTTCAGCCCTGACTGCTGCCAGACGCCGTGCTTCAGGTTGCTGATGTAGTTTGGTAGACGGCGGGTGGAGGCCATGATCAGTGCCCAGGTCAGCTCGGCTGGCGCTGTGGGTGAGCCCACACCTTCGGCCACAGCAATGCCGCGTTCGGTACAGGCGGCTACATCCACATGGGCGCCGATGCGGCCGGTTTGGGCAATCAGCTTCAGGCGTGGCAGCTTCTCGATCAGTTGGCGGTTGAGTTGCGTGCGCTCGCGGATCAGCACAATGATGTCGGCATCTTTGAGTCGGACGGAGAGCTGGCCCAGGCCTTTGACGGTGTTGGTGTAGACCTTGGCTGCATAGGGTTCCAGCTTGGTGGCGCAATCTAGTTTGCGCACCGCGTCTTGGTAGTCGTCGAGGATCACGATGTTCATCCCCGCATTGTGCCTTGGCGCAAAGACCATCCAGCATTGGCGGCCTGTCAAAGCCGGGCTGGTGAGGCCCTAAAAGCGGCGCTTTTACTGCAGCAGGGCACCCGCCCGAGGCGCGGCTTCCAGGGCGGCCAGGCGGTCCAGCTCGGCGCAGACATCGGCCATGCGACCAGAAATGCGCATGCGGCCTATGCCAGACTGCTGTGCGTCCATGACACGGAGTACGCGCAGTGGCCGCTGTGGTGCGGTTTGTGGATAGGCGGCAGGGCGCAGGGCACCTGTGGCGGTGTAGGGCGCGCAGGCATTGGTACGTGATGCCGCCCCGGTATATGGCATGCGCCGGGAGCTGCTGCTTGCAGTGAACCAGCCGACCAGGCCCTGGAACGAACCCAGCAGGTCAATAGACGAAAACGATGCGATTCCCATATGAAACTCCCTCAGCTTGTTTGGCGATGGACACGGAACAGGTTGGCGTGCGGAGCAGGGCTAACCTGGCAGACGATGCGGCTGAATCAGTTCAGCAAGGTATTACGTATCAGCCCCACGGCCAGGCCTTCGATAGCGAAGTTTTCACCTGGTGCGACCACGATGGTGGAGTAGTCGGGGTTTTCGGGTAGCAGCTCGATCAGTTCCTGGGTGCGGCGGAAGCGCTTGACGGTGACTTCATCGCCAAGGCGGGCAACGATGATCTGGCCGTTTTTGGCGTCGTTGGCAGACTGCACGGCGAGCAGGTCGCCGTCCAGGATGCCGATGTCGCGCATGGACATGCCGCGCACCTTGAGAAGGTAGTCGGGCTTGTAGCGGAACATGCTGCTTTCCACATGGTAGGTTTGGTCGATGTGTTCCTGCGCCAAAATCGGGGAGCCGGCAGCGACACGGCCAATCAGTGGCAGGGCTAATTGGCTGAGTGTGTGCTGGAAGCGTGATTCATTGATGGAGCGCAGAGTGTCGGTCTTGAGCCGGATGCCGCGGGAGGTGCCACTGACCAGTTCGATGGCGCCTTTGCGGGCCAGGGCCTGCAAATGTTCTTCGGCGGCATTGGCCGACTTGAAGCCAAGGGTGCTGGCGATTTCGGCCCGGGTGGGGGGGGCGCCGGTGCGGGCGATGGCGGACTGGATCAGGTCCAGAATCTGCTGCTGGCGGGCGGTGAGTTTGGCGGACAAGTTCGAGGTGAACGTGGGCAGATCCATGGGTGACTCCGGTACGTGGCGGTGTGGATAGCGGTTTAGATGGCTGTTTTAATATCCAGTACCTGTATTTTTAACCAGTTTTTGAAAGTTTGCAAGCCATGGCGGTAAATACAAACGCGGCGGGTTCCAGCCCGGCCAAGATCGTGGTGCTGGGCACTGGCGGCACGATTGCCGGCCGCGCCACCAGTGCCGGTGACAACATTGGTTACACCGCTGGCGAGGTGGGCGTGGAGCAGCTGCTGGGGCCGGTGGCGGCCTTCCAGGGCGCCGGTGTGGAGTTCGTGGCCGAGCAGGTGGCACAGGTGGACAGCAAGGACATGGGCTTTGCCCTGTGGCAGCAACTGGCACGGCGCTGCGCCTACTGGCTGGAGCAGGCTGACGTGGCAGGCATCGTCATCACCCACGGCACTGATACGCTGGAAGAGACGGCGTATTTTCTGCAGGCGGTGCTGCTGCCAGCCAAGCCGGTGGTGCTGACCTGCGCCATGCGCCCGGCCACCGCCTTGGTGCCGGATGGGCCGCAGAACCTGCTGGATGCCGTCGTGGTGGCGTCAACGCCAGGAGCCCATGGGGTGGTGGCCGTGTGCGCCGGCAACATCCACAGCGCGCTGGATGTGCAAAAGGTACATAGCTACAAGGTGGATGCGTTTTCTTCTGGCGATGCGGGCCTGGTTGGCTTGGTGGAAGAGGGGCAGGTGCGCCAGCTGCGGCCTTGGCCGACCGTACCTGAATTCCATGTAAAAAATAGGCCTGTAGCGCAGGCAGTATCTGCACAAGTAGCTATCAAAAATAGAGTGATGTCGGAATCGGCTTCTGAAGATTGGCCACGTGTCGAAATCGTCCTGAACTATGCAGGTGCCGGCGGCTTGGTGGTAGATGCCCTCGTGGCCCAGGGGGTGCGCGGCATCGTGGTTGCGGGTACCGGCAATGGCACTTTGCATGTGGACTTGCAGGCCGCCCTGCTGCGGGCCATGGAGGCAGGTGTAGCGGTGGTTCGGGCGACGCGCTGCGTGTTTGGCAGGGTACTGGCGACGCCCGCCGATGCTATTGCCGATGCGCAAGGCCTGTCTCCCGCGAAGGCGCGCATTGCGCTGATGTTGGCGTTGCTGGCCATCGTATGAAAAAAGGCCGCCAGGCATGCCTGGCGGCCTTTCGCAAAACTGCGTGGGGGCTCAGTTGGCCAGTGCGGCAAAAGCCCGTGCGGTGATTTCGTCCACGCTGCCGGTGCCGCTGATGGCGCGGTATTTAGGCGCCAGGCTGGGTTCGTTGCGGGCCCAGCTGGAGTAGTAATCCACCAGCGGACGCGTTTGGGCGCTGTACACCTCCAGGCGCTTGCGCACGGTTTCTTCCTTGTCGTCGTCGCGCTGGATCAGCGGTTCGCCGGTCACGTCGTCCTGGCCTTCGACCTTGGGCGGGTTGAACTTGACGTGGTAGGTGCGGCCCGATGCAGGGTGCGAGCGGCGGCCACTCATGCGTTCGATGATGGCGTCAAACGGCACATCGATTTCCAGCACGTAGTCCAGCTTCACGCCGGCGGCCTTCATGGCGTCCGCCTGGGGCAGGGTGCGGGGGAAGCCGTCGAACAGGCAGCCGTTGGCGCAATCGGGCTGGGCCAGGCGTTCTTTCACCAAATTGATGATCAGGTCGTCGCTGACCAGGCCGCCGGACTTCATGACCGCATCGGCTTGCTGGCCCAGGGGGGTGCCTGCCTTGACGGCTGCGCGCAGCATGTCGCCGGTAGAGATTTGTGGGATGCCGTATTTTTGGCAGATAAAAGTTGCTTGCGTGCCTTTGCCGGCACCGGGTGCACCCAACAAAATTAGTCTCATGGAAGTTCCTCGGAGTATTTAAAACCACGTGGCGCTGCTGGCCACACGGGGTGGCCGCAACGCTTCATTGCGCTGGAGGATACCAGAGGCTTCAGTACAGTTTGCTTACGCGTTCCAGGTCGTCTGGCGTGTCCACGCCTGCGCCGGGCGCATGGGCTGTCACATGGACCGCAATACGGTGGCCGTGCCACATGGCGCGCAGCTGTTCAAGGGCTTCGGTGACCTCGATCGGGGCCTGCGGCAGGGTTGGAAACAGCCTCAAAAATCCTACCCGGTAGGCGTAGATGCCGATGTGGCGCAGCGGTGCCGGGTCGGGCAGGGCGGTGAAGCTGCGCTCTGCCGTGGCACCGTCACGCCACCAGGCGATGGGTGCGCGGCTGAAATACAGCGCGTGCTGCTGGGCGTCCAGCACCACCTTGACCACATTCGGGTTGCAGAAGTCTGCCAGGCTGGTGATGGCATGGGCGGCAGTGCCCATGCTGGCCTGGGGGCGCTGCTGCAGCAAGGCGCCGACTTCGTTGATCAGCGCCGGGTCGATCAGCGGCTCATCGCCCTGTACGTTGACCACGATGGCGTCGTCGGTCAGGCCGAGCAGTTCGCAAGCTTCGGCCAGGCGGTCGCTGCCGGAAGGGTGGTCGTCGCGGGTCAGGATGGCTTCCACGCCATGGGCCTGGCAGGCGGCTAAGATGGCTGGGCTGTCGCAGGCCACCACGGTGCGTTGGGCCTGGGACTGCATGGCGCGCTGTGCTACCCGCACCACCATGGGCGCATCGCCCAGAGCCGCCAAGGGCTTGTTCGGCAGGCGGGTAGAGGCCATGCGGGCCGGGATCAATACAGTGAAGCTCACAGGCCCAGCTCCTCGTCGCTCAAAGTGCGGGCTTCGTTTTCCAGCAGGATGGGAATGCCGTCGCGCACCGGGTAGGCCAGGCGGGCACTGCGCGAGACCAGCTCTTGCTTTTCGCGGGCGTATTGCAGCGGGCCCTTGGTGACGGGGCAGACCAGCAGCTCCAGAAGTTTGCTATCCATGGGGAATCTCGGTCGGTATTAGGTAAGCGCAGAAGTGCGTGCAGGGGGCGATGATAGCCAGGGATCGACCCGTTGGTCGAGCGCAGCCAGAAAGCCGGCGTCCAGCTCCAGCACCAAGGGTACAGCCAGTGCGTCCGGCTGGTAGCGCCATAGTTTGACTGCATCTTTTTCGGTACAAATAACGGTTTCGCGCAGGTGATCCGTGCGCTGCCAGCTATCAAAATTGTAGTGATCTGGCAAAGCCTGGGTCTGTGACAGCTGCAGGCCAGCCGCCCGCAGCATGGCGAAAAAATGGTCTGGCTGGGCAATGGCGGCCACGGCATGCAGGGGGGTGGCCTGCAGGCTGGACAGCGGGCGCCGCGTGCCGTCGGCCTGCAGCGCATAGTCGGCGAGCCTGCGCTGCGCCCGAAAGCCGGCAAAGGCCGGGTACTGGCCGGTGTGCAGCACGAGATCCACATGGCGCGGCCAGGCTTCGCGCAGCGGCCCGGCGGGCAGCAGAAAGCCGTTGCCCACGCCACGGTCGTCAAAAATGCAGATTTCCAGATCGCGCTGCAGCGCGTAATGCTGCAGACCGTCGTCGCAAAGTATCAGCTGGGTCTGGGGGTAGGCCGCCAGCAGGGCCTGGGCCGCATCTAGGCGTTTGCGCGCTACGAACACCGGCACCTGGCAGCTGCGGCGCACCAGGGCGGGCTCGTCGCCCACCTCGGCGGCGGGGCTATCGGGCAGTACCTCTCGGCAATCGTCGGTGCTGCGGCCGTAGCCACGGGACACCACGCCTACTGCAATGCCACGCGACTTCCAGTGCTGGGCCAAGGCCATCACCACCGGGGTTTTGCCCGAGCCGCCAGCGACCACGTTGCCGACCACGATGACCGGCACCGGCACACCACCGGTGCTGAGCCAGCCCGTGCGGTACAGCAGCTTGCGCAAGGAATGCAGCAGACCGTACAGCAGTGACAGCGGCCACAGCAGCCAGGCCAGCGCCCCGCGCGTGCGCCAGGTGCGCAGCAGCCTGCCTTCCATGCCCTCGGCCATGGGCTTACTTGGGGGTGGATTGGGTGGCAAACGTGATCTGGTTCAGGCCTGCGCGGCGCGCGGCCTCCATCACGGTGATGACTGACTGGTGGGTGGCGCTGGCATCGGCGCTGATGATGACCACCATGTCTTTGCCGCCTTGGGCAGCGTTGGCCAGGGCTTGCGAGACCACGTCGATGCTGCGGCCTTCTACCGCGCTTTTGTTCACCGCGTAGCGCCCGTCGCTGCTGACGGCGACGATGATTTCCTTGGGGTAGTCGCGCTGTGCATCGGCATTGGCTACCGGCAGTTTGACCTGCAGCTCGGTGAACTTGCTGTAGGTGGTGGACAGCATCAAGAAGATCAGCACCACCAACAGAACGTCGATGAACGGGATCAGGTTGATTTCGGGCTCTTCCCGGTGGCGGTGGCGAAAGTTCATAGCCTGTCAGCCCCGCTTGCGTACCGAGCTCAAGTGGCGGGCGAACTGGTCTGCGGCCAGCTCCAGCGCCAACAGGTATTCGTCCACACGGGCACGGAAGTAGCGCCAGAAGATCAGCGAGGGGATCGCCACCATCAGCCCGAAAGCGGTGTTGTACAGCGCTACCGAGATGCCGTGTGCCAGCTGGGCTGGGTTGCCGCCCGAGCTGCCACCGCCGGTTTGCGAGCCAAAGATGTCGATCATGCCGATCACGGTTCCCAGCAGACCCAGCAATGGTGCTGCGGAGGCAATGGTGGCCAGGGCGCTGAGGTATTTCTCCAGCTTGTGGGCGACCGAGCGGCCGGTGCTTTCCATGGCGGTGCGGATGTCTTCGTCGCTGCAGCGCGGGTGCGTGTGCAGCACGCGAATGCCGCTGGCCAGCACTTCGCCCAGCAGCGAGTTTTGCGCCAGCTGGTTCACCACGCCCGGCGCAGGCAGAGTGACCTGGGACACGGCCAGTACCTCGTCAAGCAGTTTCGGGGGGGCAATTTTGGCGGTCTTGAGGCTCAGAAAGCGTTCAATAACCAGGGCCAGCGCCAGGATGGAGCAGGCTACGAGGGGCCAGATGGGCCAGCCTGCGGCTTGTATGATCGAAAACAATATGGCTCTCCGCGCTGATAGATTCTTTGCGATTATGGCTTAGCCGCTTGCGACATCCGCGTTTTGTTCCGTATCTCTTGAAACCCCCAAGCCACCCACATTTCCTGTGGATAACTTTGTGAAGAACTTATATCCAAAGTGCTGAAATCCAGCATCCATGCGGGCTCGTGACACTTCGATGAAAATTTAGGCAGAAAAAAATCCAGTGAAATCAATCACTTACCACACAAATTCAGCGTTTCCCGCGGGTTTTTTCGAAATTCGACGGATTTGTGCCATCCGTGCCGTGCCTGTGGAGCACTTGCCCGGCCAACCTCGCGCTGCGGCGCGCCAGGACTGATGGTGGACGCCCCAAACCCAGCATTGGCGCCGCGTATCTGGCCGGTTGGTGCGTTATGCCGCGCCATTGCTGATGCGCTGGAGGCGCGCTTCAACCCTGTCGCGGTGCGCGGCGAGATTTCGGGCTTTTCGCGCGCATCCAGTGGGCATTGCTACTTCAACCTCAAGGACGGCCAAGGCCAGATCCGCTGTGCCATGTTCCGGCGCGCGGCCAGCCTGCTGGACTTTGCGCCACGCGATGGTGAGCTGGTGGAAGTACGCGGCCGCCTGGGTGTGTATGAGCCGCGTGGTGATTTGCAGCTGATCGTGGAGAGCATGGGCCGCGCAGGGCAGGGCGCCTTGTTTGAGCAGTTTCTACGGCTCAAGGCCCAGCTGGAGTCCGAAGGCCTGTTTGACCCTGCACGCAAACGCCCCTTGCCACCGTTGCCACGCGGCATTGGTGTGGTGACCTCCTTGGGGGCTGCTGCCTTACACGATGTGGTGGCGGCCTTGCAGCGGCGGGTGCCGCATATCCCTGTGGTGCTGGTGCCGGCTTTGGTGCAGGGTGCGGCGGCACCAGGTGAACTGGTCAAGGCGCTATCAACTTTGTATCGCTTTGCGCAGGCGGAATCTGCGCCAGAGGCCGATTCGGTACATATAGATGCCATCCTGCTGGTGCGCGGCGGCGGCTCGCTGGAAGACCTGTGGGCCTTCAACGACGAGCAACTGGCGCGCACCATTTGCCAGAGCCCGGTGCCGGTGGTCAGTGGCGTAGGCCATGAAACCGACTTCACCATTGCGGACTTTGTCGCCGACCTGCGCGCGCCCACGCCCACGGCAGCCGCCGAGCTGGTGGCCCAGCCGCGCGATGTCTGGCTGGGGGCTTTGGCTTTGGCGGGCCAGCGTCTGCAGGATGCCGCACTGCGCCAATTGGATGCCCAGGGCCAGCGGCTGGACAGCGCGGCCCAGCGCTTGGGCCGGCCTTCGGGCCTGGTGGCGCGCCAGCAATGGAAGCTGGGCCAGCAGGCACAGCGGCTGCGCTATGCCGCACTATCCAAATTGCAGCAAGAAAAGACCCATTTGCTGGCGCAAAAGATAGATTTCCCGGCCAGTGTGCAGAGCGTCCTGCGGCAGCGCGGCGAGCGCTTGGATCGTGCCGACCGCAGTCTGGCTTTGCTGGACCCTTTATTGGTGTTGCAGCGCGGTTACGCCTTGTTGCGAACGCCTCAAGGGATGCCCATCACCAGTACGGTGCAGGCTATAGCCGGCGAGCCCCTGCTGGCAACCCTGGCCGATGGTGAGGTTGCTCTCCAAGTCCTACAGGCGCACGCAAATTAGTTTCTACAATCATTCTGTTAACCACCAACCCACGAGGAAAAACATGGAACATACCCTGCCACCATTGCCCTACGCGATTGACGCTCTGGCGCCTGCTTACTCCCAGGAAACCCTGGAGTTCCACCACGGCAAGCACCACAACGCCTACGTGGTCAACCTGAACAACCTGCAAAAGGGCACCGAGTTTGAGTCGCTGACCCTGGAGGAAATCATCAAGAAGTCCAGCGGCGGCATCTACAACAACTCCGCTCAAATCTGGAACCACACCTTCTTCTGGAATTGCATGAAGCCCCAAGGCGGCGGCGAACCCAGCGGCGCGCTGGCCACGGCCATCAACGCCAAGTTTGGCTCCTACGCAGCCTTCAAGGAAGCCTTCGTCAAGTCCGCCGTGGGCAACTTTGGCTCCGGCTGGACCTGGCTGGTGAAGAAGCCTGACGGCTCGGTAGACATCGTCAACACCGGTGCAGCTGGCACCCCCTTGACCACCGCCGACAAAGCGCTGCTGACTGTGGACGTGTGGGAACACGCCTATTACATCGACTACCGCAATATGCGTCCCAAGTTTGTCGAAACCTTCCTCGACAAGCTGGTGAACTGGGAATTCGCGGAAAAGAATTTCGCCTGAGCTTTCTAGAGCTCAAGAAAAAGCCCGTCGTTGACGGGCTTTTTTTATTTGGCCAACTCGAAGGGCTTGCCGCTGAGTTTGCTGCCGGCCTTGATGCCTTTTTTGGCGAACCAGCCCACATTCATTTCCAGCACATAACGCACCGGTTTTTCGGAGCAGTGGGAGTCAGTGGTTTGCGGCTTCATGTCAGCCAGATTTACGATGGTGCCGTGGTCGTCGATGAAGGCGGCAGTCAGTGGCAGGATGGTGTTCTTCATCCAGAAGCACTGCGTGGCGGGCTGCTCGAACACAAACAGCATGCCTTCCTGCTGTGGCATTTCCTTGCGAAACATCAGACCGATCTCGCGCTGCTGCGGGGTTAGTGCCAGCTGGGTATCGATCTGGTAGATGCCTGCGGTCAAGTTGACGCGGGGCAGATCAGTTTGCGGCGCATCTTGCGCGGATGCCGTGCCCAGCGAGGCACAGGCCAGGGCCAGGGATAGCCAGAGGGTAGAGGTAAGATTTTTCATCGGTGGCACAGGGGGTAATGGGATCGGGAGCTGTCAGCTCTGGCATTCTGGCATGCCTGTGTATCGCAGCAGTCAGCACAGCGCATGGTTTACATACGTCGGCGCCAAAGCAAAAAAGCCCCGAACTTGCGTGCGGGGCTTTTAGCTGGCTCCTCAACCTGGGCTCGAACCAGGGACCTACGGATTAACAGTCCGGCGCTCTACCAACTGAGCTATTGAGGAATATCGGGTGTATCAGCCTTGGTGGCTGAAATAAAAAGGGCTTACGGATTGGCGTAAGCCCTTTTGCAAAATTCTGGCTCCTCAACCTGGGCTCGAACCAGGGACCTACGGATTAACAGTCCGGCGCTCTACCAACTGAGCTATTGAGGAATATGACAGACTTAAATTATAGCGTCAGTTTTTTGGATTTTGCAAGCGAGCAGCTTTTTAACGCAAAAAGTTCACTCCAGGCCCAGCGGGCCGTGTATGGCCTGGCGTAAAGATGCTGCTGCACTCTCCGGGTTGGGGGCGGCGGTAATTGCGCGCACCACGGCTATCGAGCCGACTCCGCTGGCCAGCACGGCGGGCAAGCGTTCACTGTCTATGCCGCCAATGGCTACCAGTGGATAGTCGCGCAGCAGCGAGGCATAGGCGGCCAGGCGGGCCGTGCCTTGGGGCGCAGTGGCCATTTTTTTCAGCGTGGTGGGGAACACTGCACCCAGTGCGATGTAGCTGGGGCTGACGCGGTCTGCGCGCAGCATTTCGGCATAGCCATGGGTGCTGATGCCCAGGCGCAGGCCGGCGCTGCGAATGGCATGCAAATCGTCGGCGCTCAGCAGGTCCAGGTCTTCCTGGCCCAGGTGGACCCCGTAGGCGCCGGCCTGGATGGCCTGCTGCCAGTGGTCGTTGATGAACAGCAGGGCGGGTGTGCCTTGCACGGCAACTACTGCGGCCTGGACTTCGCGCCGAATGGCGTCGGCGTCTTCGGACTTGAAGCGCAGCTGCACCGTGGGTACGCCGGCACTGGCCATGCGGCCGACCCAGGCGGCGTCGGGCAGGACTGCGTACAGGCCCAGCTGGCGCGGGCATGGCGCAAAAGTCTGTTCGCGTGGCCAGGGAGCCAGGCCGAAGTCTTCTGGTGCGGTGGGCCAGTCGCTGGTGTTGCCGGCGCGCGCAGCCTGGGCTTGCCAGGCCTGGGCGATGCAATGGGCGTCAGTCGGGATGAAGCCTAGTTGCAGAGCTGCACTCAGGCTGGCGTCAAATACCGCGTCGCTGGTGGGCAGCGCCATGGCGCTATGGTGGTCCAGGATGCTTTGGGTGAGGGCAGAGTGCATATGGACTTATTCCTGTGCGTGGTGCCAGAACGGCGTGCCCAGCACCGGCGTGCTGGGTTGGGCGGCTTGCTGTTCCAGCATGGCGCCGGCCAGGAATGCGCTGCGCCCAGCGGCCACCGCATCGGCAAATGCCCCGGCCATGGTGACGGGGTCTTGGGCCAGGGCCACGGCGGTGTTCAGCAGCACGCCGTCATAGCCCCATTCCATGACCTGACAGGCATGCGAAGGGCGACCCAGGCCGGCATCGACCAGCAGCGGCACGCTCAGGCGTTCGCGCAGCACCTGCATGGCGTAGGGGTTGATCGGGCCCTTGCCCGTGCCTATGGGCGCGGCCCAGGGCATGACGGCCTGGCAGCCCACGTCTACCAGGCGTTGGCACAGCACAAGGTCCTCGGTGCAATAGGGCAGTACCTTGAAGCCGTCCTTGATGAGGCGGCTGGCGGCCTCCACCAGGTTCAAGGTGTCGGGTTGCAGGGTGTAGTCGTCGCCTATCAGTTCCAGCTTGATCCAGGGTGTGTCGAACACCTCGCGTGCCATGTGGGAGGTGGTGATGGCTTCTTGCAGGCCGTGGCAGCCGGCGGTGTTGGGCAGCACCGGCACCCCGGTTTGCCGTAGTAGTTCCCAGAAGCCATTGGGGCTTTTGTCCTGTCCGCCCAGGTTCTGGCGGCGCAGCGAGGCGGTCAGCATGGCCGGGCGGGCGCGGGTGATGGCGTCGGCCATGGTGCTGGGCGAGGGGTAGCGGGAGGTGCCCAGCAGCAGGCGGCTGGCGAAGCTTTCGCCGTACAGGATGAGAGGGTCGTGGGACATGGTGTCAGCCTCCGGTGACGGGGTGGATGATTTCTATGCTGTCGGCCTCGGCCAGCACCGTGTGCGGGTGCTGCGCGCGCGGCACAAAGGCCTTGTTGACGGCGGCGGCAAACGGCGGCTGCGCCTGCATCTGCGCCAGCGCGTCGGCCAGCGTGGTGCCTGCGGGCAAAGTCTGGGGGATGTTATTGATGGTGACGTTCATGCTTCTTCTATCGCCAGGTCGAATTGCGCTGCCAGCGCGGACGTGCCGTGCTGCACCAGCTCCAGCACCACGTCCAGCATGGCGGGTGCGATCAGGAAGCCGTGGCGGTACAGGCCGTTGATTTGCAGCGTGCGCGGCTTGATGCGCCGGATCGCGGGCAGGTTGTTGGGCAGGGTGGGGCGGCACTGGGTGGCGCTTTCCACGATGCGCGCCTCGCCAAATCCGCTGTGCACGCTGTAGGCTGCGCTCAGTAGCTCCAGGCTGGAGCGCACGCTCATGGGCGACATATCGTCGGATTCGATCTCGGTGGCTCCCACGACAAATACGTTGCCGGGTTTGGGGGCGATGTACAGCGGATAGCGCGGGTGTACCAGGCGCACCGGGCGCTGCAGCTCTACGCCCGGTGCGTGCAAGCGTAGCACTTCGCCGCGCACCGCGCGCAGGGCCGGCCATTGTTCGCTTGCACCCAGGCCACGGCAGTCAAACACCCAGTCGCTGTGGACATCTTCTGGCTGGCGCGGGCAGTGCCAGTGCATGGTGACACCCGCCTGTTGCAATTGCAGTAGCAAGGCATTGAGTAAGCCTCGGTTGTCCAGTTGGCCTTCACCGGGCAGCAGTAGGCCCTGGCTGAAGCGGTTGCCGATGGTGGGCTCCAGCGTGGCGATGGCTGCGGCATCCAGCTGTTGCGGTGCGGGCAGGCTGGGTAGCTGCTGACAGGTGGCGGCGAGTTGCTGGCCAAAGCGGCTGGCCTCGGAGGCATCTTGTCGGTGCCAGAGTATCAACGTGCCGTTGCGCTGGAAGAACACCGGCGTGTCCAGTTCGGCCATCAGTTCCGGCCAGCGCGTGAGCCCATGCTGGCCCATTTGCACCACGCTGGTTTCGGTGATGGCCGATTCGGCCAGCGGCGCGAGCATGGCAGCGGCCACACGGGCGGCAGCGCCCTCTGCCTCGGGTCCGCCGGCCTCAAAGACCTGCACAGCGTGGCCCGCGCGTGCCAGCGCCAGGGCCAGCAAGCGGCCCATCAGGCCTGCGCCAAGAATGGTGGTGGAGAGTGGGGTGGCCAAGGTGTCGTCCGATTGCAAAAACTCAACATGGGACGAAACGAGGCGCTGTCGTTGATAGAAACTTCCCACGCCAGCATGATCTGGATCGGGTATGAGGGTTTTTCTCAGTCTGGATCGCGTACCAGACACCCCTGTTTCATCCGCAAGCCCGGATTACATCACATCGCTGGCCCGATAATTTCGGCATGACTATTTCTGACTCTTCTCCCCGCTATCTGCGCCTGTTGTCCATTGCCGGCTCTGACAGCGGCGGTGGCGCGGGCATCCAGGCCGATTTGAAAACCTTTGCGGCGCTGGGCTGCTACGGGATGACGGCGCTGGCCGCGTTGACCGCACAGAACACCCGGGGTGTGACCGCCATCCACCCGGTGCCGGCATCCTTCTTGAAGGCCCAGTTGCAGGCGGTGCTGGACGATATCGGTGCTGACGCGGTGAAGATCGGCATGCTGCATTCACCCGAGATGGTGGAGGTGGTGGCCTGGGCCATAGACCAGTACCAGCTGCAACGCGTGGTGCTGGACCCGGTGATGGTGGCTACCAGCGGTGACCGCTTGATGGCGGTTGAGACCGTGCAGGTGCTGGTGGACCAGCTGTTTCCCCGCGCCACCGTGGTCACGCCGAACCTGGACGAAGCGGCCCTGCTGTTGGGCCGCAGTGTGGATACGGTGCAGACGCTGGAGCCGGCCGTGGCGGATTTGCTGGCGCTGGGTGCGCCCGCTGTGCTGCTCAAGGGTGGTCACCTGCCGGGCGATACCGTGGTGGACTTGCTTGGCCAGCGCGACGGCAGCCGCCAGCCCTGGCACTCGGCCCGCATTGCTACGCACAACGGCCACGGCACGGGTTGCACGCTGTCGTCTGCGATCGCGGTGTATCTAGCCCAGGGTTTGGCGTTGACGGAGGCTGTGGGCCAGGCCCGGGCTTATATCCGTGGCGCGATACAAGCCGGCGCCCATGTGCACACAGGGCAGGGCCATGGGCCTTTGAACCACGGCTTCGCTCCCCTGCCCATGCAGGTGCTGGCTGCGTGAGAATTTATAAGAAATAGGGCTGTAGCGCAGGTTTTACCTGCGCAAGCAGCTCTCTTTTCTATAGCGCGTAGGTAATGCGTAAAGGCCGCGTCAACCAGGCCACGAAGAACACCAGGGCCAGCGTGGGTAGGGCGGCGCCGAACTGTGGTGCGCAGTTGGTTAGCAGGTGGTAGACCGCAATGCCGGCTATCCACAACAGGGCTGCGCTGGGCTCCACCAGGCGTTGCGACGCGGTGGTCGTGCCTTGCGACAAGCGGCCCAAAATCACGCCGTACAGTGGCACAAAAACCGAGCTCAGCAAGGTCAAAAATGGCTCCAGACTGTGCATGGGCAGCACCAGTGCCAGGCCGGTGCAGGCCACGGCCAGCAGCAGGCCCCAACGCCGTACGCTCCACCACGGTGCCAGGCTGTGGGCCGAGACCGAGCCTGAGTACACGTCGCCATAGGCGTTGTCGATTTCGTCCACCAGGACCAGGCCCAGGGCTAGCAGCCCACCCTGGGCCAGCAGCAGCGCGGTGACCAGGTCGGTATCGGGGCCGGCCACGGTGACCACCATCACACCTAGCGCGTAGCACCAGATATTCGCCAGCGCATAGCCCAGCCAGGTGCCGCTCATTGCGCTGCGGCCTTGGCGGCCATGGCGCGCATAGTCGGCCACCAGTGGCAGCCAGGACACGGGCATGGCTATCACAAGGTCCATGGCCGACAGCAGGCCCATGCTGCCGTCGCCTGGCCGGGTCCAGAAGGCGTGCAGGTCAGACTCCATCAGTTTGCGGCCGAACTGCCAGCTCAGCCACAGCAGCGACAGCACCACCAGCGGCAGGCCGTAGCGGCTGATGAATTTGCGCACCAGGGTCAACATGGAACCTGCCATCAGCGCGGTCAGCAGTGCGCCCCACAGCAGGGTGACCAGCAGGGTGCCTTGGTTGCCTTGCGGCATCCATCCGAAATGCTCCTTGGCAATGGCCAAGGTACCGTCGCGCATCACCACCAGTTCAAACGCGGTCCAGCCCAGCAGTTGCACAATGTTCAGAACTACCGGCAGGCGTGCAAAGCCGCTGCCATAGGTGGCGTGCATCAGGCCTGCGCTGGACAGGCCGCTGTCGCAGCCAATGCGCGCCGTCCAGGCCAGCAGGCCGGAGCCGACGAGGGAGCCCAGCACAATTGCCAGCACGGCATCGCGCGTGCCGACGGCGGGTACCAGATAGGCGCCGATCTGCATCACCAGCAGGCCAACCCCCAGGCTGAACCAGAGTGCGGCATGGGCCGACCAGCCGAAGACGCGCTGCGCCTGCGGTATCGGCGTTAAGGCCTCGTTATTGAAAAAGGATGGCTGAGCCATGTGTTCGCTCCATACAAATGATGCTGGTCTGTGGGGCCTGTAGCTCGCGGGCCAGTGCTGGCGCAGGGACGCAGGATTTTATCGTGGCGCCACCTTGTGGTGCATGGGGCGTTTGGCGCAGGTGTTAGCTGCTTAATGTGCTATTAATTTTGTAGCGATACAATCTGCGGCTGTTTTTGGGCCGGTGCGCGGTGCGCCGGCTCGAGCATTCTTACCCCACATCCCTGAATACTATGGACGCTTTCATCCGCCCCTGGCAGTTTGTTTTCTGCGCATTGCTCGGCCTGACCGGCAGTGCGATGGCCCAGACCGCCACCGACAGTGCAGACCAGCCCCACCGTTGGCGTATCGAGTTCAGCCCGCACACCACCCACTACAGCTACAACCCGGAGCACCGCCCGGTGCATTTGCTGGGCCTGGAGCGTGAGTCCACCGCCGACAACAGCTTTTACGGACTGGCGCTGTTCACCAACTCTTTTGGCCAGGACAGCGGCTACGTCTACCTGGGCAAGAGTTATTACGGCGTGTTTGACAGTTATCCCAAGGTGTACCTGAAATGGTCGGCGGGCATCTTGTATGGCTACAAGCCACCCTATGAGAACAAGGTGCCCCTGAATCACAATGGCTTCTCGCCCGCCATCGTGCCGGCAGTAGGCTGGAAGTTTGATTCCGGTTGGCATGCCCAGGTCGACATGCTGGGCACTGCGGGCCTGACCTACTCGATCGTCAAAGAGTTTTAAACGCTGCGCAGCTGCAGCCCGTGGAGGGCTGCAGTCTGTCTGTTACAGCGAAGGGAGTCCGGTTTTGTCCAGCTCAATGGCTTCGGGCATGGCCAGATTGCACTGCAGTAGTGCGTCGTTTTCAGTGTTGCCACCCGGTGCAGGTGGCATTTCTGTTTCCAGCGGGCGCAGTTGCAAGGCGCTCAGCAAATTGCCGGATGCCGCCAGTACGCGGGCCTTGGCCAGTTGCAGGTCAAAGCCGGCATTCGCCAATGAGCGGCGGGCCTGGAATAGTTCGTTTTCGGTATCCAGCAGATCCAGCAGCGAGCGTTGGCCAATATCGAACTGTTGGCGGTAGGCTTCGTGTGCCTTGGCAGTGGATAGCTCATGCTGCGATAGCAGCGCTATTTGCTGGCCCTGGCGCTGGATGTCGTTGAAGGCAATTTGTGCGGTCTGGCTCAGGTCGCGGCAGGCTTTGTCGCGCAGGTCATAGGCAGCGTTGAGCTTGGCGGCATATTGGCTGATACGGGCGCTGTCGCTGCCACCGTGGTACAGGTTGTAGTTCAGAACCAGCTCCAGCGCACCATTGCGGTAGTGGCCGGGTACCCCGTCCTGGTTGCGCTCCGTGCTTTGCCGTGCGCGGAACTCCAGCGTGGGCCAATTGGCTGCGCGCCGTCCTTCCAGGTCGGCCTGGTAGGCGCGGATGGTGGACACCGCGCCCAGAAACTGCGGATTGTGGGCAATGGCCGCTTCGAGGAACTGCGAACGCGCAGGAATGTAGCTGTCTAGTACCGGAAAGGCAGCCATCGTTGCGGCTGGTACCTCGCCCGTGAGGCGTTGGTAGCGCACGGTTACGTCATGCAGGTTGCTGGCTTCCGTCAACCAGTTGGATTCGGCGAGCGCCAGCCGGCCGGCAGCTTGCTCCAGGTCCACGCGACGGCCTACGCCGGTGCGTACACGTTCACTGATTTTCTGGTGCACGCTGACATGGGCCGCGTAGTTATCGCGCGCCAGGGCCAGCGTGTCGCGGTAGCGTTGCACGTCCAGATAGGTGCGGATGGCTTCCAGCGCAATCTGGTCGCTGCTGTCTAGCAACTCATAGTAGGACACCAGTCGGTTGTGCCCTAAGCGGCGCACTTCGCTGGCAGTGGCCTTGCCATCAAACAGGGTTTGACGCAGCTGCAGAGTCGCGCTGGCTCCGTTGTAGGCGCGGTCCCCCAAGCTGGGGCTGGCAGCGCGGTAGCGACCCACTGCGGCGTCTATCAAATCCACCCGGGGAAGGAAGGCCCCTTTGGCTGCATCTTGCTCACTACGCGCTGCCGACAGGTTTTGGTAGCGAAACTTGGTTTCCGGATTTTGCAGAACGGCTTTTTCAACCGCGTCCTTCAGGTTGCTAGGCACCTGCGCGCAAACCTGAAAAGAGGCGAAACCGATACTTGCAATGGCAAAAAGAAGGGGCTTTAGAATCATTGAGGTAGGTAGATGAGGGGGTTGCGTGCTGGAGTCCCAACCCATGGCTTTGGGCCGGTGTACGTAGCGATACCTTGCGGGTGCCCGAGTATAAGTTGACGCATATTCGCCACGGTTTGGGTGCACTTTTTTACATCTCAAGGCATACAGAATATATTTTTCCGTGATGGAGTGCTCACTTTTTGCTTGCTGAACTCTCCAGATGCCGGGTTGGTGCTGCAAAAACTTGGTGTAGGTTGAGGTTGAGGTTCGTGTGCATGTTGCTGTTGGGGGCATTGGCCAGCTGGATTGCAGCCGCCCCTGATTTTGACCGCATGGCGGAGCTGGTCGCCCAGCGTTGGGGCGGCGGCGGTGTGCAGAGATACCAGAACTGGCGCAACTTTTTGCCATCGGCGGGTGGTGGCACTGAGCTGGACCGCCTTAAACGCGCGAACGAATTCTTCAACCGGCAAATCGTTTTTACCGATGACCCCACGGCGTGGGGTCAACCAGACTACTGGGCAACTCTGCTGGAAACATTGGGCAATGGCCGGGGCGATTGCGAAGACTTTGTCATTGCCAAATATTTCACACTGAAGCTGTTGGGCGTCGCGCCGGACCGGCTGCGACTGGTGTACGTCCGGGTGCGTACCGGCTCGACGGATGCCGTACCGTCGATTGCCCATATGGTTCTGGCCTACTACGCCCAGCCCGATGCGGACCCTTTGGTGCTGGATAACCTGATCACAGACATCCGACCGGCTTCGCGGCGGCCCGATCTGGTGCCGGTATTCAGTTTCAATAGCGACGGTATTTTTTCGGGAGCGGCGGGCAAGTCGGAAGAGAAGATTGGTGGCATAGGCCGCCTGTCACGTTGGGAAGACTTGCTCAAGCGGGCCCGAGCCGAGGGCTTTGAATAGCGCCGCCATTTTTTTACGTTAGGAAAATTTCGCCATGTCCCTGTACCGCCAGCTTTGGCTTGCCATTGTGACCAGCATGCTGCTGGCTTTGGGGGGAGGCTTGCTCGCCTCGCTGGTCAGCGCGCGCAGCTATCTGGAGTCGCAGCTCAGCATTAAAAACACGGACAACGCCACCGCTCTGGCTTTGTCGCTGAGCTTGAACAACCAGGATGCCACCATGGTGGAGCTAACTGTGGCCTCGCTTTTTGATGGTGGGCACTACGAGTGGATACGGGTGAGCAATCCGCAAGGTGGTTTGTTGACCGAAAGGGTTGCACCCGCCGGCGATGTGGATGCGCCTGCATGGTTTGTGCGCCTTTTGCCCATCCGTGCGCAAGCCGGGCGGGCGCAGATCAGCAATGGCTGGAAGCAGGTGGGCGTGGTGACCTTGGCAAGCCATAGCCGTTTTGCTTACGGCGCGTTGTGGAAAAGTGCCTACGAAATGGTCGCGGCGTTGATATTGGCGGGCTTGGTAGGGGGCTTGCTGGGCGCGCTCATCTTGCAGCGTTTGCGCAGCCCTTTGAATGCCGTTGTTCAGCAGGCCAACGCCATCAGCCAAAGGCGCTTCGTGGTGATTGAAGAGCCCAAGGTGCCTGAATTGCGGCAGTTGGCTGTGGCCATGAACACCACCGTGGGGCGCCTCAAACACATGTTCGACGAAGAGGCCGCCCGCCTGGAGCTCATGCGGCGTGAGGCCCATTGTGATCCCTTGACCGGGCTATTCAACCGCAGCCACTTTCTTGCACGTTTGCAGCAATCGCTGGTGGCCGATGACGCGGTTGCGGGCAGCTTGCTTCTGGTTCGCCTGGCCGATCTGGCAGAGGTGAACCGGCGTCTTGGCCGCGCGGTGACGGACGACTATCTGTGTCGCATGGCCGAATGCATACAGCAACAGGTGCTGCGCCGCGGCCAGGGGCTGGCCGCGCGGCTCAATGGGGCAGATTTCGCGCTGCTATTGCCGGGAGAAGAACTCGGGCGAGTGGGTGCCGAGGCCTTGATGCAGGAGCTTGTCGAGAAGGCCGGGCCTTTTTTACAAGACGGCCCGGTTGCGGCTATCGGGGTGGGACACTTTGTGCCAGGTATGGAGCTGAGCGCACTGCTGACCCGGGTGGATGCAGCCTTGGCCAGCGCGCAGGCGGCCAATGGCAATGTGGTGCAGGAGGCTTTGCAAGAGCCGCAAGGGGGCGAGCTGCGACCGCAAACATCCGAGCAGTGGTCCAAGCTGATACTCGGTGCGCTTGATAAGCAATGGGTCGCGTTGGCGGCCTTCCCGGTGGTGGCTTTGTCGGGGCAGTTATTGCACCAGGAATGCCCCATGCGCTTGAAGCTGGGTCTGGACGAGGATTGGCTGCCTGCAGCGCGGTTTTTCCCGGTAGCCGAGCGTCTGCGGCTTACGCCGGCCATTGATTTGATGGCGCTGAGCTTGGGTTTGCGCACCTTGCGCGAACAGCCTGGTTTGCCGGGCCTTGCCATCAATCTCTCCGGGCATTCGCTGAGCGACTCTGCATTTCTGCAAAAAATATCGACTTTGCTGGAGCCCTACCGTGATGTTGCGCCGCGCCTATGGGTGGAGGTTTCGGAGACTAGCGCGTACAAGCATTTTGCTGCGTTCCGGGCTTTGTGCCGGCTGCTGAAGGCGGCGCATTGCCGGGTCGGACTGGAGCATTTTGGCTACCACTTCAGCCAGATCGGCTCCTTGCATGATTTGGGGCTGGACTATCTGAAAGTGGACGCCAGTTTTATTCGGGAGATAGACCGCAATTCGGGAAATGCGGTGTTTCTGAAGGGCTTGACTGGCATTGCCCACAATATTGGGCTGCAAGTGTTGGCTGAAGGTGTAGCCAGTGACGCCGAGTTGCAGGTGCTGAGCACGTTGGGGTTCGACGGGGCTACCGGTCCTGCAGTACGCAGCGTAGCCTAGAAGGCTGCGCTGCAGCGGGTCGGCCAGCTGCATGCAGCGCTTGGGGCTTGGGCCACAGTCTGACTGGCTGGCTGGATATTTTTGCCGCGCCAAGGCTTGGCGCGGCGTAGCAGGCACTCAGTCGGTGATCAACTTTTGGTTGGCCAATAGGTTGCTGATGATGCTTGCATCCGAGTTGGTGCCTCCATACAGAGTGGATAAATTGACATTGTTCAGCACAATTTCTTGGTTTTCAGCCGAGCTGTTGTAGCTGCCGCCCACTGTATGCCCGTCTGCCGAGAAGCCGCCGGTGGAGCTGATATGCACGATAGTGTTGCCGTCTGATACTTCGAAGTGCAGGTAGTTGCTCAAATTGCCTTGGTTCTCACCGGTCAGCAAGTCACGCAGATTCAGTACGTCCGTATTGGCCGCTGTATTGAAGTCTTTGATAGTGTCGATGGCCGGGTGACCCGCAGAGCCCGCATCGGCCAGCCGCCAGACGAAGACGTCGGCACCATCGCCGCCCCTGAGAGTGTCGTTGCCTGCACCGCCTGACAGAACATCGGCGCCGCTACCGCCGTTGAGCGTGTCGTCGCCCGCTCCGCCCGATAGCACGTCGTCTCCGGCTCCGCCATTCAAGGTGTCATGACCTGCGCCGCCGACCAGGGTGTCATTGCCGGAATTGCCCGTCAGAGTGTCGTCACCATCCAGTCCCCACAGAGTGGCGCCGGTGGCAGAGTTATTGACGAGCGTGTCCGCCGATATGGTGCCAACCCAGCCACTCGCGTCGCCCGTTACGCTCAAGTGAATGTCTTGGCTGGTGGAGGCAGTGCTGCCATCGGATTCCGTCGATGTTGCCGTCACAGTAAGCGTGACTGCGCCACTGGCATCGCTGGTCGGGACCAACGCGATATGGCTGAGATCCCAGTTGCTGACGTCTGCGGTCGTCGCGCCAGCTGTGCTGGTGAAAGAGTGAGAGGGCGTGCCATCGGTGAGCACCGCGCCAACCGGAATGTTGCCGATGGACATGGTCAAAGTTTCCGATGCGTCCGTCAGTGCGGAAGAGATGCTTGGCAGATTGACCAAGTACCCAGCAACACCTGTGTTGGTGCTCAATGCCACGTTGATGTTGTCCATTACAACTCCGTAGCTATTGGAGTCACCGGCAACAAACTCTAGCTTATTGGTGCCGGATGTATCGGCAATGAAGCTAAACGTGTAGTTGCTCAACGTATGGGATGTGGTGTTGACTTCACCCACCAATTGACCGTTGAAGTACACGTACATCACGCTGTTAGTCGCCTGAGAAATGTTTCGGAGCGCAGCGTCAAAGCTGACGGTGTACATCTCTCCAGCCTTGGTCGTGATGTTGGTGTACAGATTGTCGGCAATACCTGAATTCCAGGCTTCAATCTCCAATACGGCGTTGCTGCCCGGACTTACGCCGTAATCGCTTGCCCGACCGATTTCAACGGTGCCGTCTGCATTGTCAGTAAGCCAGGCGCCTGTGCCACCGTTACCGTTGTTGAGCGAGCCCACAGAGTAAGAGGCTGCTGCGCTGCCGTTGTGGCTATCGAAGTTCTCGCTCAGTGCGTAGATGTGCTCTGTCACAGCCAATGTCGGCGCGTCGGCTACAGGTGTGACGTTGATGGAAAGGGTGGAATGTGCGCCAGTATTGGTGGTGTACGTCACTATGGGCACATTGCCGCTGTAGTTGGCTTCCGGCGTGAAGTCATAGCTGCCATTGGAATTGAGTGTGAGTACGCCAACGCCAGATAGGGTGGCGGAGTCACCAGCTACGTAGTTGCTTCCATTCACTGAGAAGCTGACCACCGTCAACTTGGAGTCCACATCGCTGTCATTTGCCAGGACGCCAGCGGCTTCTAGTATGTGCAGTTGCGTATCTTCAGGTGTTGATTTGGTGTCCGCAGAAAGGACGGAGGCCTCGTCCACATTCGTCTCATTGAGGGTGATGGTGGCGCTAGAGCTGTTGCCTGCGGCATCGACCACGGTCACGCTGTAGGCGTGGCCGTTGGGGCCCTGCTCGAAATCGTTGGCGGCGGAGGCCGCTCCGTTG